>CAWCGA010000043.1:0-171701 GCA_963794775.1 uncultured Alphaproteobacteria bacterium
GAACCAGCCGACGCGGACATGCGACTGCGCCTCACCGCTCTCCAGCCGGACGTTCGGCACGTTGAACGGCGTATCGACGAAGCCCATGCCGAGCTCGATGAAGCCCGGATATTTGTCGTCAGGCTTGAAGTTCGCGAACAGGCTCGGCGCCGCGCTGCGATGCCGCCAGGCCACGACTTTGTTGTCCTTGTCGATACCGGCTTCCAGCCGCTCCGCGGTGACGGTGTGGTAGAAGCCGTGCTTGATGTCGTCCTCGCGGGTCCACACCACCTTGACCGGCGCGCCGTCCATGGCTTTGGACAGTAGCGCGGCCTCGATGGCAAAATCCCATTTCGACTTGCGACCGAAACCGCCGCCCAGCAGCGTACAGTGCAGGACGCAGTTCTTCACGTCGAAGCCCATGCGCTTGGCGATGTCGTCGCGCGCGCCGCCCGGGCTCTGGACCGAGGTCCAAATCTCGAGCTTGCCGTCGGCGATTCGCGCGGTCGCCGCCGGTGGCTCCATCGTCGCATGCGCCAGATGCGGCGAATAATATTCCGCCGTCACCACCTTGGCCGCCGACTTCAACGCCGCATCGGCGTCGCCTTCGGCGCGCTCGAGACGGCCGGGCTTGCGCACGTTCTCTTCCAGCATCGCCTTGTAGGAGGTGGAATCGAACGTGCCATTCGGCCCGTCATCCCAGGTGATCTTGAGCGCCTCGCGGCCCTTCATCGCCGCCCAGGTGTTTTTCGCAATCACGGCCACGCCTTCCTTCGGCGAGAATGCCGCAGGCGCAGGCGTGCCGGCGATCTTGACCACCTTGACCACGCCCGGGACTTTCATCGCCGCGCTATCGTCGAGGCTCGCGACCTTGCCGCCGACCACCGGCGTGCGTTCGATCGAGGCGTAGAGCATGCCGGGCAATCGCACGTCCTGACCGTACATCGCCTTGCCGGTGGTGATGTCGTTGAGGTCGACGATCGAGATCGTGCCCTTGCCGATGTAGCGGAACTCGCTCGGCGACTTCAGCTTGAGCGTATCAAGCGCCGGCGCCGGCAACGCCGCGGCATCCGCCGCGAGCTCGCCGAAGCCAAGCTTCTTGTCGGAGGTCTTGTGCACGACCTCATGCAGGCGAACCTGCACTTCGCTGGGGTCGACGCCCCAACGCTTGGCGGCCGCGAGCTCCAGCATCTTGCGCGCGCCGGCGCCGACCTGGCGCATCGGCTGGATGAAGTGACGCACGCTGCGCGAGCCGTCGGTGTCCTGGTTGCCGTAGGTTTCCTCATCGCCGGACGACTGCACGACGCGCACCTTTGCCCAGTCGGCATCGAGCTCGTCGGCGACGATCATCGGCAGCGAGGTGCGGGCCGCGCCGTTGCCCATCTCGGCGCGATGCGCCACGATGGAGACGATGCCGTCTTTGTCGATGGAGACGAAGATGTGCGGATTGGTGACCACACCATGCGGCATCTTTTCGGCGCCGGTGGCGTAGGCCATCGCGGGGCGGATCGCCGGGAATTGCGCGGCGAGCACGAACACGCCCGTGCCGGCGATGCCCTTGAGCATGTTGCGGCGGCTGACATTGGTGATGACGACGTTTTGCTGATTGCGCTGATAGGTCATGTCACGCCCCCTTCGAAGCCGCGCGAACCGCGGTGTGGATGCGCTGGTAGCAACCGCAGCGGCAGATGTTGCCGAACATGGCGTCGTCAATCTGCTTGTCGGTGGGTGCCGGTGTCTTCGCCAGAAGCGCCGCGGCCTGCATGATCTGGCCGCACTGGCAGTAGCCGCATTGCGGGACGCTGACGTTGCGCCAGGCGACCTGCACCGCGTGCTCGCCGGTCGGATGGAGGCCTTCGATCGTTGTGACAGCCTTGCCGCCGACGTCGGACATCGCGACGCCGCAGGCGCGGACGGCTTCGCCGTCGAGATGCACGGTGCATGCGCCGCAGAGCGCAACGCCGCAGCCGAATTTCGTACCGGTCAGGCCGAGTTCGTCGCGCAGAAACCACAGAAGCGGCATCGACGTATCGCCGTCGAACGAGCGCTCCTGTCCATTCACTTTTACGGTGACCATGAGTTCCTCCGATGGCGGATATCTGGGGCCACGGAGCTGCCGCCTCTCAGCGCGTGGCGTTGCCTGAAACTGGCTGCCAGTCGACGATCAGCGCCACATGCGGTGAGCAAAGCCGGCGGTTTATTGTTATTGACCGTGTCGCGTCAGCTTGAGAGGAGTGATGCGAAGAGAAGACATCGCGAAGTCGAGAGACGCGAATCCTATCAAGTTGTGACTCGTTCGCAAGGAGATTTGAAGGCGAAGGCGATTTCAGGGCGTCGCTGCCCACTTTCGCAGAGTGGGCAAATGTTTGTGGACATTTTGCCACAATGGGTGCGCTGTCCGACCGCACAACGTCCGTTAGGCGGCCATTTGTGGTGAAATTTGCGTAGCCGTAAGCGCCGGAATTGGGTCAATGCCTCTAACCGATCCGACGACCATTGATGAGCGCCGCCCCGGACCATGAAGATCGCGACTTTCAACATCAACAATATCAACCGCCGCCTGCCGAACTTGCTGCGATGGCTGCGCGCGGCAAAACCCGACGTCGTCTGCCTGCAGGAGTTAAAGGCTGCGGATAACGAGTTTCCGCTGCGGGCGATCGAGAAAGCCGGTTATGGCGCGGTGTGGCGCGGGCAGAAGACCTGGAATGGCGTTGCCATCCTCGCGCGCAAGTCCGAGCCGGTGCTGACCCGCACCGAGCTGCCGGGCGCGCGCGGCGACCACGAGGCGCGCTATATCGAGGCGGCGGTCAACGGAATAATTATCGCGTGCATCTATCTGCCGAACGGCAATCCGCAGCCCGGTCCGAAATTCGACTACAAGCTCGACTGGTTTCGACGCCTGAAGCTGCATGCCGCGAAATTGCTGAAGGCCGAACTGCCGGTCGTGCTGGCCGGCGACTACAATGTCGCGCCCACTCCACTCGATATCTATCCGACCAAATCCTGGGACAAGGACGCGCTGATCCAGCCGAAGAGCCGCGCCGCGTTTGCCTCGCTGGTGACGCAGGGTTGGACCGACGCGATCCGCACACTGCATCCCTCAGAACCGATGTTCACCTTCTGGGACTACAAGCGCAACCGCTGGCCGCGCGATGCCGGCTTGCGGCTCGACCATCTCCTGCTCAGCCCGCCGCTCGCATCGCGGCTCGCCAAGGCCGGTGTCGATCGCAAAATCCGCGGCGAGGACGGCGCCAGCGATCACGCCCCGGCGTGGATTGTGCTGAAATAGCCGCTCACAACGAGACGATTCGCGTGGGCTTCCTTTTCATCCTCGTCGTCGGCCTCATCGCCGGCACCATCTCCGGCATCGTCGGCACCGGCTCGTCGATCATGCTGATGCCGGTGCTGGTCTATGAATACGGGCCGAAGGAGGCGGTGCCGATCATGGCGATCGCCGCGGTGCTCGCCAATATCTCGCGCATTCTCGCCTGGTGGCGGGAGGTCGATTGGCGCGCCTGCCTCGCCTATTCGGTGACGGGCATCCCAGCCGCGGCACTCGGCGCGCGCACGCTTCTTGCGTTGCCGTCCCATGCAGTCGACATCGCCATCGGATTGTTCCTGATCGCGATGGTACCGGTGCGGCACTGGCTGGCGCGCCACGAGTTGAAGGCCAATCTCTGGCATCTTGCGATCGGCGGCGCGATCATCGGCTTTCTCACCGGCATCGTTGTCTCGACGGGACCGCTCAGCGTGCCGCTGTTCCTGTTCTACGGCCTCTCCAAGGGTGCGTTCCTCGCTACCGAGGCCGCAAGCTCGCTCGGCCTCTATTTCAGCAAATCCGTCACCTTCCAACGCTTCGGCGCTCTGAACGCCGACATCGCGCTCAAGGGCTTGATCGCCGGATCGTCGCTGATGTTCGGCGCGTTCATCGCCAAGCGCTTCGTGCTGCATCTCGCGCCGGATCGCTTCCGCTTGCTGATGGATGGCATCATGCTGGCCGCAGGCCTGTCCCTGCTCTGGACCGCGGCGACTTCCTAAAATTCTGGCAATTCAGGTTATTCGTTCTGAACCAAGTCTCAGGCTTGACCGACCCATGTCAGGCCTTCGTTAGGCTTGGCGCCGTATTGGCGGCACGACAACCAGGAGCACAGGAATGAACCGGGGCATTATCGGCGTCGTCGTCGCCCTCATTGTTATTCTGATCATTGCCGGCGGCAGCTGGTACACGGTCGATCAGACCGAGCGCGGCGTTCTCCTGCGCAACGGCGCCGTGATCGGCACCGCGCAGCCTGGTCTCGGATTCAAGTTGCCGCTGTTCGACAGCGTCGAGAAGGTCAGCGTCAAGACGTCAACCTACTCCTGGGACAAGATGAACTCCTATTCCTACGACCAGCAGCCGGCCGACCTGAAGATCAGCGTGACCTTGCACGCCGCGCCCGAAAAGGTTGCCGACCTCTATGCCAAGTTCGGCAGGCTCGACGCCGCGGTCAACCAGGTGGTCAGCCCCGTCGTCAACCAGCAGGTCAAGGTGGTGTTCGGCCGTTACACCGCGGTCAAGGCGATCCAGGAGCGCGGCGCGCTCAATGGCGCCATCAAGGATGCGATCACGGACACGCTGAAATACGATCCCATGATCATCATCGACTCCGTGCAACTCGAGAACATCGAGTTCAGCCAGAACTATCTGCACTCGATCGAGCAGCGCATGCTGGCGGAGGTCGAGGTGCAGAAGCTGCAGCAGAATGCCGAACGCGAGAAGGTGCAGGCGCAGATCACGGTCACGCAGGCCACCGCGAAGGCCAATGCGGTTCGCGCCGAGGCCCAGGCCAATGCCGAAGCCACGAAGCTGAACGGCGAAGCGCGCGCGTCCAACATCAAGGTCACGGGTGAAGCCGAAGCCGCCGCCATCAAGGCACGGGCCGAAGCGCTCGGCTCGAACCCCAACATCATCGCACTGACGCAGGCCGAACGCTGGAACGGCGTGCTGCCGACCACGATGGTGCCGGGCTCGGCCGTACCGTTTGTCTCGATCAACAAGTAGGTTTCGACAACCGGTCTTTCGGCGCGACTTCGCACGAAATTCTCCGCCATTAGCAGTGACGGTCTAGAAGAACGAACCTGTGCGCGGCGCGCCGCACGAAGTGAGTTTTCTATCGCGAAATTGACTCGGATGAGATATAGAACAAAATAGGAACAACGCAATCTGATTCATCCTTTTTTATGGCCAAATCCACCCTCTCCTTCGTCTGCCAGAACTGCGGCGCGGCCTATAACCGCTGGCAGGGCAAGTGCGAGTCCTGTGGCGAGTGGAATACGCTCGCGGAGGAAGACACGACCGGGGCGACCTCGATGCCGGTCTCGATCCGCAGCAAGCGCAAGGGCCGGCAATTCGCGCTGGAGACGCTGACCGGCAAGAGCCATGAGGCCCCTCGCCTGCCCTCGGGCATGGCCGAACTCGACCGCGTCACCGGCGGCGGCTTTGTGCGCGGCTCGGTCCTTCTGGTCGGCGGCGATCCCGGCATCGGCAAGTCGACCTTGCTGACGCAGGCAACGAGCCTGCTCGCGCGCGCCGGGCATCGCGCGGTCTACATCTCAGGCGAAGAGGCGGTCGCGCAGGTGCGGTTGCGCGCGGAGCGGCTCGGCTTGGCCGATGCGCCTGTGCAACTCGCGGCGGAAACCTCGGTCGAGGATATCATCTCGACCCTGTCGGAAGGCGCGGTGCCGCGCCTGATCGTGATCGAACTCGATCCAGACCATGTGGACCGACACGGTGGAATCCGCACCCGGCACGGTCACGCAGGTCCGCGCCTCGGCGCAGGCGCTCATACGTTTCGCCAAGAAATCCGGTGCGGCGATCATCCTGGTCGGCCATGTCACCAAAGACGGCCAGATCGCCGGCCCGCGCGTGGTCGAGCACATGGTCGACGCCGTGCTCTCCTTCGAGGGTGAAGGCTCGCAGCACTTCCGTATCCTGCGCGCGATGAAGAACCGCTTCGGCCCGACCGATGAGATCGGCGTGTTCGAGATGACCGGCCTCGGCTTGCGCGAGGTCACCAACCCCTCCGAGCTGTTTCTGTCGGAACGCGATCTCGGCACACCGGGAACGGCGGTGTTTGCCGGCATCGAGGGCACCCGCCCGGTGCTGGTCGAACTGCAGGCGCTGGTGGCCCCGACCTCGCTCGGCACGCCGCGCCGCGCGGTGGTGGGCTGGGATCCGAGCAGGCTTTCCATGGTGCTGGCGGTGTTGGAGGCCCATTGCGGGGTGAAACTCAGTGGTCATGACGTGTATTTGAACGTCGCCGGCGGCCTGCGCATCCAGGAACCGGCGGCGGACCTCGCCGCGGCAGCCGCGCTGGTCTCCTCGCTGGTGAATGCGCCGCTTCCGCCCGATGCGGTCTATTTCGGCGAGATTTCGCTATCCGGCGCGGTCCGGCCGGTGGCGCAGGCCGCAAGCCGCTTGAAAGAGGCGGCAAAGCTCGGTTTTGGCCGCGCTGTACTGCCGGAATCGGCCCGGGGCGAGATCGGTAGCGATGCGGGCCTCTCTCTCAATACCATCGGCTCGCTGACCACGCTGGTGGCCGAAATTGCGGCCCGCGGCAGCCCTCGGGGAAACCGCACCGCCGAGACCGAAAAAAATACCACACCTGCGAGATTCCGCCGTTCCGAGGGCTAGCCGGAGGTGACGTTTGGCCCCCTCGCCGCTATACAACCCGCGCACGGGACAGGGTGATTTCCGGTCTTGCCGGACGCCCGGTATGTCCCTCAGGTAGGACGGCGTTGAGGCGCCGATTCGGAACATTTTCGACTTGCCAGCGGACCAGACCAGCCGATGCCGATAACGATCCTCGACCTCATCCTGCTCGGCGTCATGCTGGTTTCAGGCTTGCTTGCGATGGTCCGCGGCTTCATGCGCGAAATCCTGTCGATCGCGGCCTGGGGCTGCGCGGCATTGGCGACGCTGTATTCGTTCGGCAAGCTGCTGCCGACCGCCAAGACCTATTTCAACAACGACACCGTGGCCGCCGTCGTGGTGGTGGCCGGCGTCTTCGTCGGCACGCTGATCGTCGTTTCCATCATCACGGTTAAGATTTCCGACATGATCCTGGATTCCCGGATCGGCGCGCTGGACCGCACTTTGGGCTTCTTGTTCGGGCTCGCCCGCGGCCTCCTGATCGTGGTCGTGGCCTTCCTGTTCTTCAGCTGGCTGGTGCCGGAGAAGCAGCGCCCGGATTGGGTGGCGGGCGCCAAGTCCCGGGTGGTGCTGCAGGGAACCGGCGATTGGCTGATGTCGCTCTTGCCCGACGACCCCGAGAACACCATTTTAAAGAGATTCAAGAAGAATAAGCCCGAAGACGATACGGCCGATACCAATTCGGCCCAGCCGGGCGCTGCCGAGGGCTACAGCAAATCGGCGCGTGACGGCCTGAAGAAGCAGATCGAAAAGTCCGGGGCCAAGTAAGGGCGGTAACGCAACCAGTTGGGCGAGTTAACTCCAAACGAGGCGCGGTAGACCAGATGCAAAACCCCGATCAGGACGCCCAGCTCGATCTCAAATTCGGCGCCGCCGCAATCGAGCTGCAGGACGACCTCGAGGGAGACACGCTCCGCGAAGAGTGCGGCGTGTTCGGCATTTTCGGCCACGCGCAGGCCGCCGCCATCACCGCGCTCGGGCTGCACGCCCTGCAGCATCGCGGCCAGGAAGCCGCCGGCATCGTTTCCTTCGACGGCTCCCGTTTTCACAGCGAACGCCGGCTCGGCCTCGTCGGCGACACCTTCTCCCGCCGCGAAGTCATCGAACGCCTGCCCGGCCATCTCGCGGTAGGCCATGTCCGCTATTCCACGACAGGCGCCACCATCCTGCGCAATGTGCAGCCGCTGTTCGCCGAGCTGAATGCCGGTGGCTTCGCGGTCGGCCACAATGGCAATCTCACCAATGGACTGGCGCTGCGCCGCGAACTGGTGCGCGGCGGCGCCATGATGCAATCGACCACCGACACCGAGGTGATCCTGCATCTGGTCGCACAATCCAAGCGCAGCCGTTTCATCGACCGCTTCATCGAGGCGCTGCGTACGATCGAAGGCGCCTACGCGCTGGTGTCGATGACCAACAAGAAACTGGTCGGCGCGCGCGATCCGCTCGGGATCCGGCCGCTGGTTTTGGGCGAGCTCGACGGCTGCCCGATCCTGACCTCGGAGACCTGCGCACTCGACATCATCGGCGCGAAGTTCGTGCGCGATATCGAGCCGGGCGAAATCTACGTCTACGACGAGCGCGGCGCGCAGAGCCACAAGCCGTTCCCGCCGAAGCCGCCGCGGCCCTGCGTGTTCGAGTACATCTACTTCTCCCGTCCGGACTCCATCGTTCACGGCCGCTCGGTCTACGAGGTGCGCAAGGCGTTCGGCGCGCAGCTCGCGCGCGAGAGCCATGTCGAGATCGACGTGGTGGTGCCGGTGCCGGATTCCGGCGTGCCCGCCGCGGTCGGCTACGCCCAGCACTCCGGCGTGCCGTTCGAGCTCGGCATCATCCGCAACCACTATGTCGGCCGCACCTTCATCCAGCCGACCCAGGCGATCCGCGAGTCCGGCGTGAAGATGAAGCACAACGCCAACCGCGCCGCGATCGAGGGCAAGCGCATCATCCTGATCGACAACTCGCTGGTGCGCGGCACTACCTCGAAGAAGATCGTGCGCATGATGCGCGATGCCGGCGCGCGCGAGGTGCATTTCCGCCTCGCCTCGCCGCCGATCCTCTATCCCGACTATTACGGCATCGACCTGCCCGACCGCGGCGGCCTGCTTGCGGCGACGCATTCGGTGGAGGAGATGCGCGAGATCATCGGCGCGGACTCGCTGGCGTTCCTCACGATCGACGGCATGTACCGCGCCATGGGCTATCCCGGCCGCGATCCGGCCAATCCCAAATTCGCCGATCACTGCTTCACCGGTGACTATCCGACCACGCTCACCGACCAGGCCCAGGTCGAGGTATTGCCGCGGCAGCTCTCGCTGTTGGCGGAGGCGAGCTGACGCGAAGCGTTGATCCGTGCACGCAAGGCTTGCGCAAAACGTCGATCAACGAAACCCTCTGATCTCGCCGCCCCTATCGCCCATTCGGGCGGACAGGCCGCGCTCGACCAGGGCGCATCCGACTGCTTGGTTCCGAAAAAACGGCCCGGCAAGCTGGTTTTCATCCAGCCCATCAATTGTTTTTCGCGCGGAAGCCAACTCTTCGTCCGAATAGCGAGGGAGGTTATCCAACGCTTCCTGTTTGCTGAAATGAAAGACGTGGTCAGGCGCGGACAGCGCGATCTCGGTCACCTTTTCCAGGGCAGCTCTATCGTAAGCTAAACCATATTCCCGATGGATTGCGCCGCGGAACAGGTTTGCCGTGATGCAAGTTTCGCGCGCGAACTCCCGTCCGGTCGTCGACAATCGTTACTACAATAAAGAATGGCGACGTAGAATTATCGCGGATTGCTTCTTCAAACCGCCTTTGGGATTGGACCGGTTTGGTGCCTGTCTGTGGTTCTGCGGATGCGGCGATGTCGCCGGAGAAGCCCCACACTGCTGCCGCCACCAAAATTCCAATTGGTTGAACAAGAGCACGTCCCATCGTGTCCTCCGCCACCTACGGGGCTTGTCCCTGCATCCTTGTTTCGCTAGGCACTATACATCATCGACAATGCGATCATCTTGATAATGTCCCCAAATCTTGCCTCCCGCATCGCCGTCGTGACCGGCGCGTCCCGCGGCATCGGTTACGCCACCGCGCGCGCGCTCGCCAAGGCCGGCGCGCACATCGTCGCGGTCGCGCGCACACAGGGCGGACTTGAAGAGCTCGACGACGAGATCAGAAAAGACGGCGGTTCGGCGACGCTGGTGCCGCTCAGCATGACCGACAGCGACGGCCTCGCGCGGCTTGGCGCCGCGCTCCACGAGCGCCACGGCAAGATCGATATTCTCGTCGGCAATGCCGGCGTCGCAGGTCCCTCCTCGCCGCTTGGCCATGTCGATCTCAAGCCGTGGAACGACGTGATCGCAGTCAATCTCACCGCGAATTTCCAGCTGATCCGCTGCATGGAGCCGCTGCTGCGCAAATCCGACGCGGGGCGCGCGGTCTTCATCACCGCTGGCTCCGCGCAACGCGCGCCCGGCTATCGCGGCCCCTATGCGGCCTCGAAAGCCGCGCTGGAAACGTTGGTGCGAGTGTGGGCCACGGAAACCGCATTGACGCCGATCCGTGTGAACCTGTTCAGCCCCGGACCAATCCGCACCCGCATGCGCGCAACGGTCTTCCCGGGTGAGGACCCGATGACGCTCGACACGCCGGAGCAAGCAGCCGAGTTGATCTTGCCGATGTGCGCGCCTGCGTGGAGCGAGACCGGCAAGCTGTTCGACTTCAAGACGCGCAAGCTGGTGAGCTTTCACGCGCCTGCGTAAGCGCCCCGATACCTCCGCGGCTGCATAAACGCTGGGCACAGATCGAGGCGGCACGGCGCGGTCATAAAGGCGCATTGCCGGGGCGGAACAGAAACGCTATCGGGAAACCGGCATCGCACAATTGCCGGTGACAAGGCCCCGTCCAAGAGAGTCAACCCGGTTCATCTGGAGGAACATCATGAAAACCATCTTCATGCGCGGCGCGGTCGCGCTCATTGCGCTCGCAGCCACTGCGGCATTCGCCGACAACAAAGTCGCCAAGATCGGCGTCCTGACCGACATGGCGAGCCTTTATGCCGACATCAACGGCCCCGGCGCCGTCACTGCCATCAACATGGCGGTCGAGGATTCCGGAATGCGCGCCAAGGGCTGGAAGATCGACGTGCTCAGCGGCGATCACCAGAACAAGCCCGACGTCGGCGTCAACATCGCGCGTCAATGGATCGATACCGAGAAGGTGGACGTGATTTCCGACACGCCGAACTCCGGCGTGGCGCTTGCGATCAGCAATCTCGTCAAGGAGAAGAACGCAATCCTGCTCAACTCCGGTGCGGCCAGCGCAGATCTCACCGGCAAGGCCTGCACCCCCAACACGATTTCCTACACCTACGACACCTACATGCTGGCCACCGGCACCGGCAAGGCGCTGACCAAGGCCGGCGGCGACAGCTGGTTTTTTCTGACCGCGGACTACGCCTTCGGCGCCGCGCTGGAGCGCGACACCACCGCGGTCGTCAAGGCGAACGGAGGCCAGGTGCTGGGTGGCGTCAAGCATCCGCTCAACACGTCCGACTTCTCGTCATTCCTGCTGCAGGCGCAATCGTCGAAGGCAAAGATCATCGGGCTTGCCAATGCAGGCGGCGACACCACCAACGCGATCAAGCAGGCGGCCGAATTCGGCATCGTCGCAGGCGGCCAGAAGCTCGCCGCGTTGCTTCTGTTCGTCAACGACGTGCATTCGCTCGGCCTGAAGGTGGCGCAGGGCCTGACCTTTACGGAATCCTTCTATTGGGACCTCAATGACGGCACCCGTGCCTTCGCCAAGCGCTTCTCGGAAAAGGCGGCCAATCACGCCATGCCGTCGATGACCCAGGCCGGCAACTATGCCGCAGTGCTGCACTATCTGAAAGCGCTCGACGCGCTCGGCGGCAATCCGCATGACGGTGCCAAGGTCGTCGTCAAGATGAAGGAGCTGCCGACCGACGATCCCCTGTTCGGAAAGGGCCCGCTGCGCGCCGACGGCCGCCGCATCATTCCGGCCTATCTGTTCGAGGTGAAGAAGCCCGAAGAGTCGAAAGGACCCTGGGACTATTACAAGCTGATCGCGACGATCTCGCCGGAAGATGCGGCCAAGCCGCTCGAAGCCAGCGAATGCCCGCTCGTGAAGAAGTGACAGAGCGTAGGGCGGGTTAGCGAAGCGTAACCCGCCATCTCGAAACAGAAAGAAAAGCGGTGGGTTACGCCTTCGGCTAACCCACCCTACAATTTCTTCATCAACGTCCGCGCGGCAACAACAAGCGCCACCGCAAGCAATGCGCCGGCAAGCAGGAACGGAGCGCCCGGCAATTTCGCCGGCGCGCTCTCTCCGATGAAGTAAGCAAACGTCAGCGTGAACAGGAACGGCCCGAGCATCTGCGACACGCTCTGCACGCTCGAGGTCGCGCCCTGCAGCTGGCCCTGCTGCTCGGGCGTGACCCGCCGCGTCATCAATGCTTGCGTGGCAGCGCCCGCCACGCCCCACAATGCGTTGACTGGAAGGCCCAGGCAAAACCACCACCCGGTCGGCGCCGCGCCATAGATGAACAGGCCGAGCGAGCCGCAAGCCAATCCGAACAGCAACGCTTTTTGTTCACCGAACGCCTTGACGATCGGCTCGATCGCCAAACCCTGCGCGATCATCGAGAGCACGCCGACGGCGGCGAGCACGAGCCCCACCGTCTTGACGTCCCAGCCGTAGCGATAGCCGGCGTAGAGCACGAACACCGACGGCAGCACGACATGGGCAAGCTGCGCGAAGAAATTGGCGAGCGACAATCCCGCAAGCATGCGGTCGGAACGTAGCAGATGCAGCGCACCGACCGGATTGGCGCTGCGCCAATGGAACGCCGTGCGGCGCGCCTTCGGCAGTGACTCCGGCAGGATCAACAGACCGTAGAGCCAGTTGAGGAAGCTCAATCCCGCCGCGATCCAGAACGGCAACCGCGGCGAAGCGTCGCCGAACAGGCCACCCAGCGCTGGCCCGAGGATGAACCCCGCGCCGAAGGCGACACCGATCTTGCCGAACACGGCCGCGCGTTTCTCTGGCGGCGTGACGTCGGCGATATAGGCGAAGGCGGTGGAGATGCTCGACGACGTGATGCCCGAAATCATGCGGCCGATGAACAGCCACCACAATGACGGCGCCAGCGCCATCAGCACGTAGTCGGCGGCCAGACCGAAATTCGACAGCAGCACCACTGGCCGCCGTCCGAAGCGATCCGACAGGCTACCGACCACCGGCTGGAACACGAACTGCATCAGTGCCCAGACGGTGCCGAACAGGCCGAAGTAGCGCGCCGCGCTTGCGGTGTCGTTGCCGACGAAGCCTTCGATCAGCTTCGGCAGGATCGGGACGACGACGCCAAGCGCCAGCATGTCGAGCAGCACGGTGACGAAGATGAAGGCGACGGCCGCGCCTTTCGGCGCCTGCGTTTCGACCGTAGCCTCCTGCCCGCTCATGACAATCGCTTCCTCTTGTGCGCGAAGGGATTGGCTTTCTCGCGTAGCGTGATCCGCACCGGCGTACCCGGCAGCTCGAACGCCTCACGCAGCGAATTGGTCAGGTAACGCAAATAGGATTGCGGCACGGCATCCGCGCGCGAGCAGAACAGCACGAAGCTCGGCGGCCGCGCCTTGGTTTGCGTGATGTAGTTCAGCTTCAGCCGGCGGCCCGACACTGCCGGCGGCGGATTGGCAGCGACCGCCTGTTCGAACCAGCGATTGAGCCCCGCCGTCGCCACGCGCCTGTTCCAGACCGCGTAGGCATCGACGATCGCCTGCATCAAGCGATCGATGCCTTCGCCCATCAGGCCCGAAACCGCGACGACCGGCATGCCCGTCACCTGAGGCAGCCAATGATCGGCATCCCTGCGCAGCGCGGAGATTTGCCCGCCCTTGCTCTCGACCAGATCCCATTTGTTGACGGCGATGACCAGCGCCCTGCCCTCGCGCTCGATCAGGTCGGCGATGCGCAGATCCTGTTCCTCGAAGGCGTTCTGCGAATCCATCATCAGCACCACGACTTCGGCAAAGCGCACCGCGCGCAGCGCATCCGCCACCGACAGTTTTTCCAGCTTCTCCTCGATGCGGGCGCGGCGCCGCAGACCTGCGGTGTCGAACACGCGAAAAGCACGGCTTTTCCATTCGATCTCGACGGCGATGGAATCCCGCGTCGTTCCAGCCTCGGGGCTGGTCAAGAGCCGCTCCTCGCCGATGAGATGATTGATCAGCGTGGATTTGCCGGCATTGGGCCGGCCGACGATCGCGACACGGATCGGGCGTGTCGCGAAATCGTCTTCCACGTCGTCCTCGTTCTCATCGGCAGGCTCAGGCAGCAGCGCGCGCAAGGCGTCATAGAGCTCGCTGAGACCTTCACCATGCTCCGCCGATATCTGGATGGGATCGCCGAGCCCCAGCGCGTAGGCCTCCATGGCGCCGGCATCGCCATGCTTGCCCTCGCTCTTGTTGGCAAGCAGCAGCACCGGCTTGTCGGCGCGACGCGCGACATCGGCGAAGGTACGGTCGGTCGGCGTCAGGCCGGCGCGCGCATCGACTACGAACATCAGCGCATCGGCGAGCTCGATTGCGGTCTCGGTCTGCTCCTGCATCCGCGCCGTCAGCGAACCCTTCGCGCCCTCGTCGAGGCCGGCGGTATCGATGATCGTGAATTCGAGATCGCCGAGCCGCGCCTCGCCTTCCCGGCGGTCGCGCGTGACACCGGGCTCGTCATCGACAAGCGCGAGCTTCTGTCCGACCAGACGGTTGAACAGTGTCGACTTGCCGACATTGGGCCGGCCGATGATGGCGATGGTGAACGGCATGGCCTACCCGTGCCCGTGTTCGCGGGTGCGTGTCAAATGCAATGAACGGCAGAAATCAGCGCGTGAAAGTGCCGCCCGGCAGCGGCGCCGGGAAAGGCGACGGCGATTGCTGCGCCGACTGGGCCGCGGGCTGCTGGGCAGGCCGCGCGGCTTGCGGCGGCGGCGTGTTGGGATCGGGCGGCGGCGCGGTGGTGCGCTTGCGCGCGATCTTCTTCGGCTTGGGCGCCGGAGGCGCGGCGGCAGGCTCTTCCGTCGCCGCAGCTTCGCCGTCGACCTCGGCCGGCGCAGCCGCCTGATCGGTCGGGGCCGCAGCGGGTTGCTTGCCCTTGCCCTTCTTGGCGACTTGCCTGGGCTCCGGCGGCGGAGGTTGCGGGGCCGCGGCAACAGGCGGAACGTCCCGCTGCTGCTGGGCGCCCTTGTAGAGGTCCTTCGGCACGCCCTGCTCGAGACCGGGGACGCCGTCAGGGAAGACGGGCTCACGCTTGCCCGGCAGCTTCTTCTTGGTGTCGAGCCAGTCGAGTAGATCGGTCGGATCGAAGTTGCTGCCGAAACCGCCGCCACAGCCGGCGAGCGCGCAGGACAGCGCGATCAGGACGGCGGCTGCGATCAGACGTTGCGGTCGGCGCATGGTCGATCTCTCGAGATTCAAATCCGCCTCTCAGCTCTTGGCGACCGGCGGCAGCAAGGCTTGCAGCGCTTCAGCACGCGAACGCACACTCGGCGGCGTGTCGGCATCGCCCGAAATCATATCGAGCCATTGCCGCGCCGCGCTCGAATCACTGGCGCGAACGGCGGACAGCGCCAGCAATTCGCGCGCGACATGACGGAAGGTCGCATTCGCTGCCGTTTCGGCCTCGAGCCGCTGCTTCATGTCGGAATAATTTGCGCTGTCGACCAGGATGCCGCCGGCGCGAATGCGCGCCAGTTCCTGCTGTTCGGCGCCGATGCTGCGATCGGCGGCCAATTCGTCATACATCTGGACGGCGGCCTTTGGATCGCGCTTCTCCACTTCCGCGGCGAGACGAAACCGCGACAGCAGGCGATAGCCATAGGGCCCCTTGGCGACGAGATCGGAGAAAGCCGTCTCGGCCTCGCTGTGCTTGTTCTGCTCGGAAAGGTCGACCGCCTTGCTGAAGGCGTCGCCGGCTTCGGCGGCCTTCTTGGCTTCCAGATATTGGTAGCCGCGCCAGCCACCCACGGCGGCGACGATCAGGATCGCCACGGCGATAATATAGAGCGAGTACTTGTCCCAGAGCTTCTTGAGTTGCTCGCGACGGACCTCCTCGTCTACTTCATCAAATAATTCAGACACTTAGGTGTACCCCATCCCCGCGGCCGGGCATGCCGGAAGGGCCAAGTCCAGCATCTCGCGGCGGCGTTACCCTAACGATATGGCGCTGGCAAGGCAAAGCCAGTCGGATCAAAGTGTTAACGGTGCCCTGTTCCGAGGCAGCATTAGGCCCCCATGGTTTCGCGGAGCACGCGCTTCATCACCTTGCCATTGGCGTTGCGCGGCAGCGGCTCGCGCGTCAGCGCCATGGTTTCGGGCACCTTGTAGTCGGCGAGCTGCTCGGCGCACCAGGCGCGCAAGGTCTCGCTCGAAACTTCGCTGCTGATAACGACGACCGCGTGCACGCGCTCGCCCAACACGGGGCACGGCTTTGCGATGATCGCGCTCTCGACCACGCTGTCATGTCCGGCAAGCACCAACTCCACCTCGGCGGAATAGATCTTCAGTCCGCCGCGGTTGATCATGTCCTTCTGGCGGTCGAACACCCGCACCAGATTGTCGGCATCGATGGAGCCAAGATCGCCGGAATGCCAGAAGCCGCCCGTGAAACTTTCGGCGGTCGCCTTCGGATTATTCCAGTAGCCCTTGATGACGGAGGCGCCATGAATCCAGATCTCGCCGATCTCGCCGCGCGGCAGTTCGCGTCCCTCCGCATCAACCACGATGATATCAGCACCCGGACAGGGCAAGCCGACGCTGTCGATGTAATCAGCGGTCAATTCGCCCGGCATGATGGTCGAGGGCGAGGTGGTCTCGGTCGCGCCATAGCAGTTCATCAGCTTCAAGCCGGGCAGTTTCGTCGCCAGCCGTTCGATGGTCGCGATCGGCATCGGCGCGCCACCAAAACCGCCGATGCGCCAGGATGACAAGTCGTAGCTGTCGAAGTCCGGTTGCAAGAGACAGAGATTGTACATCGCCGGCACGAGCACGGTGTAGGTGACGCGCTCGCGCGCGGCGAGCTTGAGATAATCTGTTGCCTTGAATTCGGCGGCGATGATGAGGGCGCCGCCGCAGGCGACCATAGTCATGATGTTGGCGACGACGCCGGTGACGTGGGCGAGCGGCACCGCGGCGATCGAACGCTCGGCTGACGTGAGCTGCATGCTCGACGCAAACACCATCGAGGAATGAATGATGTTGCAATGGGCGAGCATCGCCCCCTTCGGTCGCCCGGTCGTGCCTGAGGTGTAGAGGATCATCGCGGTATCCTCTTCGCCGACCGCGGCGGCTTCCGACAGCGGCGGATTGTCGGCAAGACGCGCGAAGTCCGATTGCTTCGGGTCATCGTCGACGGCGATGCGATGCTTCAGCTCAGCCACATCCTTTGCATCGGGCACACGATCGGCGAGCGAGGCTTCATGGATGAGACAGCTCGCGCCGCAATCGTTCAGGACATAAGCGATCTCGGGCTTTTGTTGACGCGTGCCGAGCAGGACGGTGATCAGCCCCTGCTGCGCGGCGGCAAACAGGATCAACGGAAAATCGATGCGGTTGCCGAGCAGGATTGCGACGCGGTCGCCGGGCTTCAGCCCCAGCTTGCGGAAGCCGCCGGCAATGCGCTGCGATTCCTGAATGACCTCGCGCCAGCTCATCCGTTTTTCGCCGCAGACCAGTGCCTCCGCGTCCGGACTTTTCGCCGCTGCCCGCGCGACCATGTCCCAGATATTGCGCGGTCGATCGGAAAATGCCGGCACGACGCGATCGCCGAAGCGCTGCTCCTGCCGCATCGCGGGAATCGAAAATCTCGACCAGTCCATACCTCAAGTCCCGATCACGGGCACGCCGATCACGACCGGATGGAACGCGAAGGCGAGCGCGAGATAGGCGATGATACCGACGACCACCGCGATCGCATCATTGGTGACGCCACCGACGGGAATCGGCGGCGCGCCGGCATCAGCGCGATGTTTGAGCGAAATCCGATCGAACACCGCCCAGGCGAGGAACGAGCCGAACAGGATAATGCCGCCGAGATCGCCATTGGCAAGGAGATGGCCGAACGCCCAGAGCTTCACGCCAGCCAGCATCGGGTGCTTCACCGCCGTATAGATGCGGCCGCGGAGATAGGACGCCACCACCAGGATCACCGCCGGCAGCATCAGCGCGACGTTGAGATGCTTGAGGAAAGTCGGCGGCGACCACACCGGGATCATGCCGTCAGCGCGGTAATGCGCAAAGCCCCAGACGATCAGCGCGAGGCCTGCGAACGACGCCACGGCATAACCGATCTTGTAGCCGCCCTCGCCCATCGCGGAGATACATTGCGCGCGCATGCCGCGCTGTGTCGTCAGCGTGTGCACGCCGAGGAACAGGATCAGGCCGACGATCATGACAAGCAGTCCCACGATGCCCTCCTGTGGCGCGCTCGGATTGCTATTCGCGTATCATTTTCGGGGGTGAAACAGCAATGCTCACTTGCCGTCGGAGGCCTTGCCCAACTCGCGATTATCCACATACCGGATCGCGATCGGGCGTCCCGCCAGCGCGCCACCGAGGCCGTCGGTGAATTTCATTGGGATACAGGCGTCGAGCGATGCGTTGATCGCCTTCAGGTAAGTCTCGCGCGTGTCTGACGGCACGCCCGCGGTCGCAAAGGTGATGCGCGGCGGGCCGATCATCTCGCCGGAGCGCTTGAAGCTGAACCGTACCGACATCTGCATGCCCTCGCGCGCAATATCGGGCGACGGCGGCAACCAGCAGGACCGCAACTCGGCGAAGAGATCGCCGATATTGTCGAGGTCGTGGTCGGGCCGCCGGTATTTCTCCACTTCCTCCTTGGCCGGAACGGTCTGGATCGTCAGCTGCAAATTCTCGCCATAGGGATAGAAGATCTCGGGAATGCACGGACCGTGGTTGAATACGCTGCAAAAAGTCGGCGTGCACGGCCACCCGTCCAGCACGCTGCAGGGTTCATGCGAGAACGGGATCGGATTGATCTGGTGCCGACGCCGCGCGTCAGCATGGCTCATCGTCGCGATAGCGAGAAGCAAAACTGCTGATATGACAACGACGCGCCGCAGCATGAGGGGCCTCGAACAGGCCCCGAGAATGGTGCGCGCCAGCGCTGGCATCAAGGCGGCGGCCGTTCACAACCCCGCGTTCGCAGGCTTTACGCCTTCTTCTTCACATCCTTGACGGTCGAGAACTCGATGCCCTCGGCGCGCTCTTTGGTGTAACCGAGATAGAACTCGTTCTTCGCCATGAACACGGGATCGCCGTCGACGTCGTCGGCGATGCCGGAGCCGTTGGCGGCGATGAAGGCGTCGAGCTTCTTCCGGTCGGCGGAGGAAACCCAGCGCGCCAACTGAAACTCGCTCACCTCGAATTCGACCGGCAGCGAATATTCGGCATCGAGCCGCGCCTTGAGCACGTCGAGCTGCAGCGGACCGACCACGCCGACCAGCGCCGGCGCGCCGTCGCGCGGGCGGAATACCTGCACGACGCCCTCTTCCGACATCTGCTGCAGCGCCTCTTTCAGCTTCTTGGCCTTCATCGCGTCGGTCAGCCGCACACGGCGCACGATTTCCGGCGCAAAACTGGGAACGCCGACGAAGGTCAAATCCTCGCCTTCGGTCAGGGTATCGCCGATCCGTAGGCTTCCGTGGTTGGGAATGCCGACGACGTCGCCGGCAAAGGCCTCGTCCGCCACCGAGCGGTCCTGGGCGAAGAAGAATTGCGGGCTCGCCAGCGGCATGCTTTTGCCGGTGCGCACCAGCTTCGCCTTCATGCCGCGGCTGAGTTTGCCCGAGCAGAGCCGCGCGAAGGCGATGCGGTCGCGATGGTTCGGATCCATGTTGGCCTGGATCTTGAACACGAAGGCGCTCATGCGCGGCTCGGCCGCCTCAACCTTGCGCAGGTCGGAGTCCTGCGCGCGCGGCGGTGGCGCGAATTGCCCGAGCCCTTCGAGCAGGTCGCCGACGCCGAAATTGCGCAGCGCGCTGCCGAAATAGACCGGCGTCAGATGGCCCTCGCGGAACGCATCCAGCTCGAACGGCTTGCAGGCTTCGGTGACCAGTGCGAGTTCGTCCTTGATGGCGGCAATGTCGAGATTGGGATTGCGGGACGCCAAGTCGGTGATCTCGATCTGCTCGGCCTGTCCGGTCTTGGCGCCGCCGCCTTCCAGCAGGCGCACGCCGCCGTTTCTCACGTCATAGGTTCCGAGGAAGTCGCGGCCGCGTCCGACCGGCCAGGTCATCGGCGTGGTGTCAAGCGCCAGCGTCTTCTCGATTTCGTCTAACAGCTCGAAGGTATCGCGGCTCTCGCGGTCCATCTTGTTGATGAATGTGATGATGGGGATGTCGCGCAGACGACAGACCTCGAACAGTTTCCGCGTCCGCGCCTCGATGCCCTTGGCGGCGTCGATCACCATGACGGCGGAGTTGACCGCGGTCAGCGTCCGATAGGTATCCTCGGAGAAATCCTCGTGGCCCGGCGTGTCCAGCAGGTTGAACACGAGGCCCTCGAATTCGAAGGTCATCACCGACGTGACGACTGAAATGCCGCGCTCGCGTTCGATCTTCATCCAGTCCGAGCGGGTGTTGCGCCGTTCGCCCTTGGCCTTGACCTGACCCGCCAGATTGATGGCGCCACCGAACAGCAGCAGCTTTTCGGTCAGCGTGGTCTTACCGGCATCGGGATGCGAGATGATCGCAAAGGTGCGCCGCCGCGCCACTTCTTGTGACAGTGGCGATGGGCGCGGCGAATTGGTCCTGACGGCAACATCGGTCATTGGGGGTGCTTTTAGAGGGAAAAGCCAGGCGATCAAGGCCTGCAGGCACTTCCACGCATATAGGAAGCATGCCTCACCGGAACAACAGCGTGCCCCAATAGGTCAGCGCCGCGACAATGGCCGAGGCCGGGATGGTGATGACCCAGGCATAGACGATCGAACTCGCCACGTTCCAGCGCACTGCCGAGACGCGCCGTGCGGCGCCGACGCCCACAATGGCGCCGGTGATGGTGTGGGTGGTCGAGACGGGAACACCGAGCGCGGTTGCCATGAACAGGGTCATGGCGCCTCCGGTCTCGGCGCAGAAACCCTGCATCGGCGTCAACTTGGTGATGCGCAATCCCATGGTGCGCACGATGCGCCAGCCGCCCATCAAGGTGCCCAGCGCCATCGAGGCCTGGCAAGCCAGCACGACCCAGAATGGAACGGAGAACTCCGAGCCGAGATGGCCCTGCGAATAGAGCAACACCGCGATGATGCCCATGGTCTTCTGCGCGTCGTTGCCGCCATGGCCGAGCGAGTAGAGCGAGGCAGAGGCGAATTGCAGGATGCGGAAGGCGCGGTCGACAGTGAACGGCGTCGAGCGCGCCGAGGCCCAGGTCACGACCGCGACCAAAACCATGGCAAGCACGAACCCCACCAGCGGTGACAGCACGATCGCAGCCAGTGTCTTCGAGAGCCCGCTCCAGACCGCGGCCGAAAGGCCGGCCTTGGCCATGCCGGCTCCGACGAGACCGCCGATCAATGCGTGCGAGCTGGAGGATGGAATGCCGAGCGCCCAGGTGATCAGATTCCACACGATCGCGCCGACCAGCGCCGCGAAGATTACGGCAGCATCGATGATCGAGGGCTCGATGATCCCCGTGCCGATGGTGTTGGCAACGTGAAGCCCGAACACCGCAAACGCGATGAAATTGAAGAACGCGGCCCAGGCCACCGCATATTGCGGGCGCAGCACCCGCGTCGACACGATGGTCGCTATCGAGTTCGCGGCATCGTGCAAGCCGTTGAGGAAGTCGAACAGCAGCGCAACACCGATCAGGATGGTGAGAACCGGGAGGCCCAGTGCGGTATCCACTGCCCTACACCTGTTCGATTACGATCGAGCTGATCTCGTTGGCAACGTCATCGAAGCGGTCAGCGACCTTTTCCAGATGATCGTAGATTTCAGCGCCGACGATGAAATCCATGGTGTTGGCGCTACGGTATTTGAGGAACAGCTCCTTCAGCCCGATGTCGTGGAGATCGTCGACACGGCCTTCCAGCTTGGTCAGCTCTTCGGTGATCGCGTTCAGCGCAGCCACATTCTGGCCGATCGACTGCAGCAGCGGCAGCGCGCGCACGACAAGGTTCGCGCAGTCCACCAGCAACGTTCCGATCTCGCGCATTGGCGGCTCAAAAGTACGGACTTCGAACAGGATGACGGCCTTGGCGGTCTGCTGCATCTGATCGATGGCGTCATCCATCGCCGTGATCAGGTTCTTGATGTCGCCGCGGTCGAACGGCGTGATGAAGGTGCGGCGGATCGCGGTCAGCACTTCGCGCGTGATGTTGTCGGCGTCGTTTTCATACTGGTTGACGCGCTGGCAGAACACCGGCGTCTCGTCGCCTCCGCGCAGCATGTCCTGCAGCGCCTCGGCGCCCTTCACCACGGTCTGGGCATGCCGGGCAAACAGGTCGAAAAAGCGCTCCTCCCTCGGCAAGAGCGCGCGAAACCAACGCATCATGGGCAGGGTCCATCCACTTGCGAGCGGCCGCCGGCCAGCCCGTCACAGAACTGTCATAGACCGATTTCGTTGCAAAGGGGCACGCACCCGGCCACCGGGGTTGGGTCATCCACGACTTTATGCGGTCGAAAAGGTCCGAAAAAGCCAGCGTTTACAGCGACCGCTTCAGGAAGTGCGCGATCTCGCCAATGACGCCGCGGCGGAACAGCAGCACGCAGGCGACGAAGATCACGCCCTGGATCACCTGAACCCACTGGCCGAAGCTCGCCAGATATTGCTGCATGGCGATGATCACGAAGGCGCCGACCACAGGGCCGAACACGGTGCCGAGCCCACCGACGAGCGTCATCAGCACGATCTCGCCCGACATGCTCCAGTGCACGTCGGTGAGCGAGGCGTTTTGCGCCACGAACACTTTCAGCGATCCAGCGAAGCCGGCGATGGTTCCCGACAGGATGAAGGCGACGAGCTTGTACTGATCGGTCTTGTAGCCGAGCGAGATCGCACGCTGCTCGTTCTCGCGGATCGATTTCAGGACCTCGCCGAACGGCGAGTTGATGGTGCGGAAGATCAGGAGGAAGCCGGCGAGGAAGCCGGCCAGCACGACGTAATACAGCACGGTCGGCTTGGAGAGATCGAAGATCCAGAATAGGTGCCCCTGCGGGATGCCCTGGATGCCGTCCTCGCCATGGGTGAACGGTGCCTGCAGATAGATGAAGTAGAGCAGTTGCGACAGCGCCAGCGTGATCATCGAGAAGTAGATTCCCTGGCGGCGGATCGAGACATAGCCGGTGATCACGCCGAGCACGGTGGCCGACGCCGTGCCGACCACGATGCCGAGTTCCGGCGGCAGCCCCCAAACCTTCAGCGCATGCGCGCTGCAATAGCCGGCTGTCCCCAAAAACATCGCGTGCCCGAACGACAGCAAGCCGCCATAGCCGATCAGCAGGTTGAAGGCGCAGGCGACCAGCGCGAAGCACAGCGCCTGCATCACAAAGAACGGATAGATGCCGCTGAAGGGCACCGCCGCCAACAGCACCGCCATGATGACGAACACGATCATCTCGTCGCGCACGGCCTGCGGGGTTGCCGGCAGGGTATCGTCGGTCAATGCAGTCATGTCACGCCGCCTTTCCCGTCAGACCCGTGGGCTTCACCAGCAGCACCAGCACCATCAGCACGAACACCACGGTGTTGGAGGCTTCGGGATAGAAATATTTGGTCATTCCCTCGATCACGCCCAGCGCAAAGCCGGTGATGATCGAGCCCATGATCGAGCCCATCCCGCCAATCACCACCACCGCAAACACGACGATGATGAGGTCGGCGCCCATCAGCGGGCGCACCTGGTTGATCGGCGCCGACAGCACACCGGCCAACGCGGCAAGGCCGACGCCGAGGCCGTAGGTGAGCGTGATCATGCGCGGCACGTTGATGCCGAAGGCGCGAACCAGCGTCGGGTTTTCCGTGGCGGCGCGGAGGTAAGCGCCGAGCCGCGTGCGCTCGATCAGGAACCAGGTGCCGATACAGATGACCAGCGAGAAGATCACGACCCAGCCGCGATAGATCGGCAGGAACATGAAGCCGAGATTGATGCCGCCCTGCAGGCCGTTCCAGTCGCCGACCTTCGGATAGTCGGGGATTGCGTAAGGCAGGCCGGAGGAGCCGAAATAGTTCTGAAAGAGGCCCTGCACGATCAGCGCGATGCCGAAGGTCAGCAGCAGGCCGTAGAGATGGTCGAGGCCGGCTAGCCACTGCAGCATGGTCCGCTCCAGGATCATGCCGAAAATACCGATGATGATTGGGGCAAGCAGAAGCGCCCACCAGTAGCCGATACCGGAAAGATTGAGCAGGAAATAGGCGCAGAACGCGCCCATCATGTAGAGCGCGCCATGGGCGAAGTTGATGATGTTGAGCATGCCGAAGATGACGGCGAGCCCGAGACTGAGCAGCGCGTAGAACGAGCCGTTGATCAGTCCCACCAGAAGCTGTGCATAGAGAGCCTGCATCGATCGACCCCGCTCAATCCTCGATAAACAACCCGCCGGCGCTGGTTCCTGCGCCGGCGGGCAATCCTTACTTCTTCAACAGCACGCACTTGCTCTCGGCGAGCGGCGTGAACGCCTGGTCGCCCGGCACCGTGCCGACCAGCTTGTAGAAATCCCAGGGCGCCTTGGATTCGGAGGGCTTCTTCACCTCGAACAGATAGGCGTTGTGAATCACGCGGCCGTTCGGCTGCACCGCGCCCTTGCCGAACAGGGGATCGTCAGTCGGCATCGACTTCATCTTGTCGACGACCTTGACGCCATCATGCGGGTTGCCGCCGAGCGCCTCCAGCGCCTTGAAGTAATGCATCAGCCCGGCATAGACGCCGGCCTGCACCATGGTGGGCGGGGCACCGTTCTTCATGCGCGCGGCGAATTTCTTGGAGAACTCGCGGGTCTGGTCGTTCATGTCCCAGTAGAAGGTCTCGGTGAAGTTCAGGCCCTGCGCGGTCTCGAGGCCGATCGCCTTGACGTCGGTGAGGAACAACAGCAGCGCCGCGAGTTTCTGGCCGCCCTTGACGATGCCGAACTCGGCCGCCTGCTTGATGGTGTTGGTGGTGTCGCCGCCGGCATTGGCTAGCCCGATGATCTTGGCCTTGGACGCCTGCGCCTGCAGCAGGAAGGACGAGAAGTCCGAGGTGTTGAGCGGATGCTTGACGCCGCCGACGCACCTTGCCGCCATTCGCCGTGATGACCGCCGTGGTGTCACGCTCCAGCGCCGCACCGAAGGCGTAGTCGGCGGTCAGGAAGAACCAGGTGTCGCCGCCCGCCTTCACCAGCGCCTGCCCGGTGGTGTGGGCGAGCATGTAGGTGTCGTAGGTCCAGTGCACGGTGTTCGGCGTGCACTGCGCGTTGGTGAGATCGGAGGTCGCAGCGCCCGAGTTGATGTAGACGAGGTTCTTTTCCTTGGCGACGTTGTTGACCGCGAGCGCCACGCCCGAGTTCGGCACGTCGACGATGACGTCGACCTTGTCGACATCGGCCCATTGCCGCGCAATCGAGGTGCCGATGTCGGGCTTGTTCTGATGGTCGCCGGAGACGATGTCGATGGTCCAGCCTTTCGCCTTGAGGCCGGAATCCTCGGCCGCCATCTGCGCCGCAAGCGTCGAGCCGGGGCCGCCGAGATCGGCATAGAGGCCGGACTGGTCGGACAGCGCGCCGATCTTGACCACCTTGTCGTCGGCGGAGGCCGCGCCCGCACAGGCGAGCGACAGCGCGGTGCCGAGCAACAGTGACGCGATGAGCTTGGTCTTCATGTTTCTTCCTTCTTGTTGAAACTAGACGCCGAGATAGGTGTGCAGCTTGTCCATGTTGGACTGCAGCTCGGAGTTGGCGAAGCCGTCGATGATCTTGCCGTGCTCGACGATGTAGTAGCGGTCGGCGACGGTGGCGGCGAAACGGAAGTTCTGCTCGACCAGCAGGATGGTGAAGCCCTGCTTCTTCAGCCGCGCGATGGTCTGACCGATCTGCTGGATGATGACGGGCGCAAGCCCCTCGGTCGGCTCGTCCAGCATCAGGAAGTTGGCGCCGGTGCGCAGGATGCGGGCGATCGCCAGCATCTGCTGTTCGCCGCCGGAGAGCTTGGTGCCCTGGCTCTTCAGCCGCTCCTTCAGGTTCGGGAACAGGTCGAAGATCTGGTCGAGCGTGAGCCCGCCCTCCTTCACGACCGGCGGCAGCAGCAGGTTCTCGCGCACGTCGAGGCTTGCGAAAATGCCGCGCTCCTCGGGGCAGAAGGCGACGCCCATTTTCGCGATGCGGTCGGACGAGGTGCGGATGATCTCGGCATCGTTGAAGCGGATCGAGCCGGTGCGCTTGCCGATGATGCCCATGATCGATTTCAAGCGTCGATGTCTTGCCGGCGCCGTTGCGCCCGAGCAGGGTCACCACCTCACCTGCGCCGACGTTGAAATTGACGCCATGCAGGATGTGGGATTCGCCGTACCAGGCTTCGAGATTCTGCACGGACAGAACCTGGCTGTTTGCGGCTTGGGTTGCGGCGCCGGCCATTTTCACCTCAGGCATGACCGGCCCCCAGATAGGCTTCCTTGACGCGTTCGTCCTTTGACAGTTCGGCGTAGTTGCCCTGCGCCAGCACCTGGCCGCGGGTCAGCACCGTGATGATGTCGGAGAGGTTGGCGACGACGCTGAGGTTATGTTCCACCATCAGGATGGTGTACTTCGCCGAGATGCGCTTGATCAGCGCGGCGATCTTGTCGATGTCCTCATGGCCCATGCCGGCCATCGGCTCGTCCAGCAGCATCATCTCGGGATCGAGCGCCAGCGTGGTCGCGATCTCGAGCGCGCGCTTGCGGCCATAGGGCATCTCGACCGCCGGCGTCTTGGCGAACTCGCTCAGGCCCACGTCGTTGAGCAGTTCGAGCGCGCGGTTGTTGAAGCGGTTCAGCACCGATTTGGAACGCCAGAAATCGAAGGAATGGCCGTGCTGGCGCTGCAGCGCGACCCGCACGTTCTCCAGCGCAGTAAGGTGCGGAAACACCGCCGAAATCTGGAAGGAGCGGACGAGGCCGAGGCGTGCCACGTCGGCCGGCGCCATCGCCGTGATGTCCTGTCCCTTGTAGGTGATGGTTCCCGCCGTCGGTTGGAGGAACTTGGTCAGCAGGTTGAAGCACGTGGTCTTGCCGGCCCCGTTCGGACCGATCAACGCATGAATGCTGCCACGGCGGACCTTGAGTGCGACATCGCGTACGGCGAAAAATCCCGCGAATTCCTTGGTCAATCCGTGGGTTTCGAGAATGAACTCATCAGCCAAACAAACTTCCCCCCGCCGCGCACGCTAACCGTACATGGCTGTTCTTCCAGTCCGACAGGTTTCTCCGGGAAAGCCTTGGAAACCGTCCCGAAACCGCCGCCTCCGGGGCCGGAATATGCCGTCAAGGGCGCACCCAAAGCAAGGCGGAAAGCGGCTGCGGCATAAGGCGCCGCTGGAGCGAAAATTGGCCCTTAGTCGAACGGCCAACATGCGGCGTTCTTTCGTCCGCGACGGCCTTCCGCTAGCGTTTCGTTAACGCTGATTTGGCGCGAGCACCTGCCTTCACCGAAAATTTCCCATCCGGGCCGACAATTTGGCGTTTGCATCCAGAATGGATTTCCCCCTTGGAATTCGAGAGCGCCAAACCCTCGGTCGTCAAGTCGATCAAGCAGCGTGATCTCCTGAACACGTGGCTGCGCCTTTATGCGCGCGCCCAAGCCATGCCGCGGATGGACGAATACCAGCCGGCGCGGATGGAGGACGAGGCGCCCGACCTCGTCTACTATAGCATCGACGCCGCCGTCGCGGCCGCCGCGCCTGACCATCCTGAGCGACGGCACGCGGATGTCGACCGCCTATGGCCACACCGGCAAGGGCAAGCAACTCGACGAGTATCTGGGGCCGCGCCTCGCGCCGATCGTGATGCCGGTCTACCATGTCTGCATCCAGCGCAAGCTTCCGATCTACACCATCGCCCATATCGACGACGCCTATGGCCGTGTCGTCGCCTATGAGCGGCTGCTGCTGCCGTTCGCGGAAACAGGCGCCGAGGTCACCCACATCATCGCCTCCCTGAAGACGATCAGCGAGGACGGCGGCTTCGAGATCAAGAATTTGATGCGCGGCAACGACGTGCTGCCGACGCCGAAGCTGCGCGCGGTGATCGACCAGGACCTGTTCCATCGCGCGCCCGGCCGCATCGAGGCCGGCGACCTCCTCGAATTCAACTGACGCCCGTGGACACACAATTCCAGAGCGCCAACCCGTCGATCGTCAAATCGATCCGGCAGCGCGAGCTTCTGAACACCTGGCTGCGGGCATTGCGCAAGCCAAAGCCCCTGCCCTCGCTGCTCGACTTCAAGCCGGACCGGATCAACGACGACGAGCTCTCCGACATGATGGGCTTCAACGTCGAAGGCGACGGCGAGACCGCGCGTTACGTCATCACCCATGAAGGCTCGCGGCTGACCGCGACCTATGGCAACGAACATATCGATCCGGCCTTGCGCACCAACCGCTATCTCGACGACGCCATCGGTCCCGACCGCTATGGGCGCGTGGTGCCGTCTTATCGTGCATGCATTTCCCTGCGGCGGCCGACCTATTCCATCTCGATGGTCAGGGATGGCGACGGCAAGGACGTCTCCTATGAACGCCTGCTGCTGCCGTTCGGCCCCGCCGATCGGGTCGAGCAGATCGTCGGCTCCTACAAGGCGATCAGCTTCGACGGCGGCTTCAAGGTCAACAACCTCATGGGCATCAGGCCGCACAGCCTGCCTGTCGTCGCCATCAACGCCGTGATCGATCAGGAGATCGCGCGCCGGTCCGTCGCGCAGCCCGACGACATCGTCGAAGTCGTCTAGCAAACTACGTCTTTGCCTTCACTTCCTTGGCGTAAACCTCCGGCTTGAAGCCGACGATCCGCTTCTTGCCGAGATCGAGCACCGGGCGCTTGATCATCGAGGGCTGCGCCAGCATCAACGCCAGCGCCTTCTTCTCGTTGAGGCCGTCCTTGTCGGCATCGGGCAATTTCCGGAACGTCGTGCCGGCGCGGTTGAGCAGCGATTCCCAGCCGACCTCGTCGCTCCATTGCTTGAGCTTGTCCTTGGCGATTCCCGCCGTCTTGTAGTCGTGGAAATCGTAGGCCACGCCGTGGCTGTCGAGCCAGGCGCGCGCCTTCTTCATGGTGTCGCAGTTCTTGATGCCGTAGATCGTGATTGCCATGCTCGCCGAATATTCCCTAAGCGCCGCCCGGCTCCAGCGCCTCGCCCAATGCAATCGGATGCGCCATGGTCTCATGCAGCGCATCCTTGTCCAGCTCGCCCTCGGACAGGCTGATCACGACGCAGGCGACGCCGTTGCCGATGAGATTGGTCAGCGCGCGGCATTCGCTCATGAATTTGTCGATGCCGACCAGGATCGCCAGCGACTGGATCGGAATGTCGGGCACGATCGCGAGCGTCGCAGCAAGCGTGATGAACCCGGCTCCGGTCACGCCGGAGGCGCCTTTGGACGTGATGATGGCGATGCCGAGGATGCCGAGCTCCTGCCAGATCGTCAGATGCGTGTTGGTGGCTTGCGCGAGAAACAGCGTCGCCAACGTCATGTAGATGTTGGTGCCGTCGAGATTGAAGCTGTAGCCGGTCGGGATCACGAGACCGACGACGGATTTCGAAGCGCCGAGATGCTGCATTTTCTCGATCATCTGTGGCAGCACCGTCTCCGACGACGAGGTGCCGAGCACGATCAGGAGTTCATCCTTGATATAGGCGATGAAACGCAGGATCGAGAACCCGGACAGCCGTGCGATCGAGCCGAGCACGATCAGGATGAACAGCAGGCTGGTCAGATAGAACGTACCGATCAGCTGCACCAGGTTCCAGAGCGATGCGATACCATAGGCGCCGACCGTGAATGCCATGGCGCCGAACGCGCCGATCGGCGCGATGCGGACGATCATGGCAATGATCCTGAAGAACACTTTGGCTGCCTGGTCGATCGCGTGCGAAATCGGCTCACCGGCCTTGCCCAGCAAGGCGATGGCAAATCCCGACAGAATTGAGATCAGCAGCACCTGCAACAGGTCGCCGCGCGCCAGCGCCCCGATGTAACTGTCGGGAATGATCCCCATCAAATGGGCGACGATGCCGTCTTCCTTGGCCTTGGTAACGTAAGTCGCGACCGCCTTCGCATCCATCGTGGCGGGATCGATATTGAAGCCGGCGCCGGGTTTCAGGATTTCGCCGACGATCAGGCCGACCGCCAACGCCACGGTGGAAACGACCTCGAAATAGATCAGCGCCTTCAGGCCGACGCGCCCGACGCGCTTCAGATCGCCCATCGATGAAATGCCGTGCACCACGGTGCAGAAGATGACCGGCGCGATCATCATCTTGATCAAAGCGATGAAGCCGTCGCCGAGTGGCTTCAGCTCCTTGCCGAGGTTTGGATTGAAGTGCCCGACCAGGATACCGAGGAAGATCGCGATCAAAACCTGGATATAGAGAACCTTGTACCAGGGCTTGTGATGGGCAGGGACGGCGGGGCTGGGCGTGTCAGTCGGCATGGCGCGCTCGCTGCTGTTTAAGTGACGGCCATCATGGGATGGCGCGCGCCAACAGACAACTCATTATTCGAAATCATTCTTCCAAAGCTCACGGGCGCTTGGGGATATCAAGGCCGCGCTGCACTGCAGGACGCGCCAGTCCGCGTTCCAGCCAGGCCGGGACATGTTTGAAGCTGTCGAATTCGACGATCTCGCGCGCGCCGTAGAAGCCGACCAGATTGCGCACCCAGCCGAGCATCGAGATGTCGGCGATGGTATACTCGTCGTCCATGAACCACTGCCGGCCATCGAGATGCGTCTCCATCACGCCGAGCAGGCGCTTCGCCTCGGTCGCGTAGCGCTGCAGCGGCCGCTTGTCCTCATAATCCTTGCCGGCGAATTTGTGGAAGAAACCGACCTGGCCGAACATCGGCCCGATGCCACCCATCTGGAAATGCAGCCACTGGATGGTCTGCCAGCGCCGCGCGGGGTCGTTAGGCAAGAGCTTGCCGGTCTTCTCGGCAAGATATTGCAGGATCGCGCCGGACTCGAACAGCGGCAGCGGCTTGCCGCCGGGCCCGTCGGGGTCGAGGATCGCCGGGATCTTGCCGTTCGGATTGAGCGAGAGAAATTCAGGTGTCTTCTGATCGTCCTTGCCGAAATCGACGAGGTGAACCTCGTAAGGCAGCCCGATCTCCTCCAGCATGATCGACACCTTGACGCCGTTCGGCGTCGGCAGCGAATAAAGCTGCAGACGATCGGGATGCTGCGCCGGCCAGCGTTTGGTGATGGGGAATGCGGAGAGATCGGACATGAGGGCTCGTTCTTGGTTGTTGTTACCGGCGTAATGTAGAGCGTGCGTTGCGTGCGGCAAGGTTGATCACTCCCCGCTTTAGCGGCATGTTCCGGGCCACGCCGGCCCGAGACCGGCGATGACGAAGGGAGATGCGCGAGTGAGTGACGGAGCCACCAACGGCGGACAGGCACCGCAACCGAGGCTTTTCCAACCATTCAAGATCCGCGGTCTGACGCTGAAGAACCGCCTCGTGGTGCCGCCGATGGTGCATTATCGCGCCGAGGCAGGCCACACCTGCGGCACTTTCCATGTCGTGCATCTCGGCCGTTACGCGCTCGGCGGCTTCGGCCTCGTTTTTGTCGAAGCGACCGGCGTGGAGGACGTCGGCCTGATCAACGAGCACGATCTCGGCATCTGGAACGATGCGCAGGTCGAAAGCTTCAGGCCGCTGATCGCCTTCATGAAGCGCCAGGGCACCGCGATCGGCATCCAGCTCGCGCATGGCGGCCGCAAGTCGTCGTCGCAGACGGCGATGCAGGGCATGGGTCCGCTGACGGAAGAAAACTTGAAGGCCGGTGCGAAGAAATGGCAGCCGGTCGGTCCGACAGCCGAGCCGGTCGCCAAGGGCTGGCTGACGCCGCGTCAACTGACGACCGCCGAATGCAAGGCGATGGTCGGCACCTGGGCCAACGCCGCGCGCAACGCGGTGAAGGCCGGCTTCGACACTATCGAAATCCACACCGCGCACGGCTATCTGCTGGCCTCGTTCCTGTCGCCGGTATCGAACACCCGCAACGACGAATATGGCGGCGACCGCGCCGGGCGCATGCGTCTGCCGCTCGAGATTGCGGTAGCCGTACGCAAGGAAATGCCCGCGGACATGCCGCTGTTCGTGCGCGTCTCTTCCGTCGACGGCACGGCAGAGGGATGGAACATGGACGACACCGTCGTCTTTGCGCGCGAGCTGAAGGCGCGCGGCGTCGACGTGATCGATTGCTCCTCGGGCGGCATCGCGGGTGCGGCGACTGCGGCGCAGGTGACACGCGCGCTCGGCTTCCAGGTGCCGTTTTCCGAACGGGTGCGCAAGGAAGCCGAGATCGCCACCATGGCGGTCGGTATCATTCTCGAAGCGCAGCAGGCTGAAGCGATCCTCGCAAAAGGCCAGGCCGACCTGATCGCGGTCGGCCGGCAGTCGCAGTTCAATCCCAACATCGCGCATCACTGGGCGCATGACCTCGACATCAACCGCCGCTTCGAGGACTGGTCGCCGGAATTTGGCTGGTGGCTGGAGAAACGCATCAGGACGATGGATGGATTTGCGACGCCGACGGGCGTGGTGACGAAGAGAGGGTGAGAGAGAACGTAGGGTGGGCAAAGGCGCGCAGCGCCGTGCCCACCATCCCCAGCGTGCTCTCAATGGTGGGCACGCTTCCGCCTTCGCGTGTTGAAACATCGAACGCTGGAATCGCTTTGCCCACCCTACCTGTTACAGATGTTGATCGACGGGCTTGTCCGAATCGCCCGACAGCAGTTTTGGATAGAGCGGCTTGAAAACCAGCTGATCGGTGGATTTGGCGCGGTCGAATCGCAGAACGACATCGAAGCGATCGCCGGACCATTTCGAGGGCAGGTCCTTGTGGTTGGACACGGGGAGTTTGGGCAGAATGTCCTCGACGATCGCCTTGTGCTCCCAGCAGACCAGCACGACACCGTCATGCTCCAGCACCTTCTTGACCAGATGCTTTTCGTCGCCCTTCCCAATGCTCACATCCGCCGTCAGCTTAAGGCGCGCCGCAAGCGGCGCGATGGTTTCGGCGGGGCGTCGGCTCGGCCCCTGGTTCGGATCGCCGGCTGCGCCGGGCGTCGCCGCATAGATTTTGCCCGGCGGCGGATAATCCTTAGCTCCCAGGCCGGCCCCGAACAGGCTGTCCCAGGCGCCGGCGCGCTGCCAGCCGCGAATGACCAGCAATTCCGTGTCAACCGTTCCATTCTCCATCAGCCCCGGGCCAAGCTGCTGCTGCGTGTCGTCGGGCTTTTCAGCGTGGCGGATAATGAAGAGCGTGAGTGCCGTCATGATGCACCGGATGATAATTTGGCAATGGACAACTTTTGCGGGTAGGCTACAGAACGATTTTTAGCCCCGCAAGCCGAAGCGCGGTCACATCTGAATCATCATCTCGAACCCACCTACGGCGCGGCTGCGGCGCCAAGCGCCGGGGCCACCATCGCTTGCGGACGGAACAGCCAATACAGCGCGACGACGTGGGTGATCATCAGCAGCGGCACATAGAGGATCGGTATTGCGTAGGTGGCGCCGAGTTCGCCGGCGAGTGTGGGAAGGCCGACCCGGGTCGCGTCGTAATAGTCCATGACGAGGTCGGCGAACCCCACCACGTTGAAGGCGACGACAAACGTCCAGAACAATGGACGTATTCTCGCAGTGGCGAGGGCCAGCATGGCGAGCACACCGGTCGCGAAGTCGCCGTAGGCGTCCGGGATCGCAAAGCCGGAGGGTAGATTGGCGCCGACCACGCCGGGCACGATGAAGACGAGCCCGAAGAAGCGGAAGCTGTGCAAGGTCGCGATGATGCGGTGCGCCTCGAAGCGCTCCATCGACCGCAGCCATGGCAGGATGTAGACACCGAAGCAGAGCAGCCAGGCGACATAGCCGGAGACGAGATGGATCCGGAACACGGTTTCCGTTGACATATGCTTCTCCTCTCAGGCTTTGACCGCGGACGCTTCGAACACCGCACTCAGGATTCCGACGCGGCCCTCGACGATGTTTCGTCCAAGATTGGCGGCGAGCTGCGCGAAATCCGGGCCCATCACCACTCCGAGGTTGGGCGACGCAGGTGGCGAGGTGCGCACCTGCGCAACCCATGCCTTCGCGGCGGCGCTGTCGTCCTGGCACACAAGGGTGCGGAATCCGGCTGCTTCGATCGCCTCGCGCGTTGCTGATGCCGTGAGCAGGAAACTGGTCGCGCGCGTTCGCGCCCAAGGCGCGGGATAGTGCACATCCTCATGTACTTTGCCGTCACCGAGTACGACGTCGTAGGTCGCGAACCTGCCCCCCGGCTTCAGCACCCGGCGGATTTCACGATAGAGCCGCGGCCGATCGGAAATGTTCATCGCCACATGCTGCAGCAGCGCGGCGTCGAAACGGCCGTCGTCGAAGGGAAGCTCCAGCGCGCTGCCGGTCTGGAACGATACAAGCGCGCCCTGCCCGGTGCGTTCGGTCAGATAGCGTGCGGCGTCCACGAAGGGCGCGCTGAGGTCGATGCCCGTCACCTGGCAGCCGCAGTTCGCGGCGAGATACCGCGCCGGTCCGCCGACGCCCGAGCCGACATCCAGCACCGCCATGCCGGGGGCGATACCGGCGAGCTTCGCAAGCTCGGCGGTCGCAACGAGCCCCCTTGTATGGAACTGGTCGACGGTGGCGAGCTGCTGCGGCGTCAGCCGCTGGTCCTCCGGCCCGAAGACCGCAAGCGCGGCCTTCAGGCGTTCGGTCAGGCCGGTCGCGCGATAGTGGTCGCGCACATCATCGAGGACATCGGTCATTGTCTATTCTCCCGGTCGGCGTGGCTGCCGATTTGCGGTCCAATATAGGCGCACTTTCCGCGAGCGATTATCCGCGATAATATCAATGGGCCATGAAGCGTAACTTCACAATCAGACAAGGCGCGCTCGACGGCGTCGAAGCGGCGCTTGCCGTCGCGCAACACCGCAGCTTTCGCCGGGCTGCGTCCGAACTCGGCGTGACGCCATCGGCCATCAGCCAGGCCGTGCGTTCGCTCGAAGCGCGCGTCGGCGCGGCGCTGTTCATTCGCACGACGCGCAGTGTCGGCCTGACCGAAGCCGGCGAACGCTTCCTCCTCCGCGCCAAACCCGCCTTCGAGGAGCTTGTCGCGGCGAGCGCCGCCGCGCGTGACCTCGGACAGCGACCGGCCGGACTGCTGCGCCTGTCGGTGCCGCGCGCGGTGGTGCCAGTCCTGCTGGAGCCGCTGATCGCGTCGTTCTGCCGCGACTATCCCGACGTCGAAATCGAACTCGCCGCACGCGAAGAGCTGATCGATATCGCCAAGGAAGGTTTTGACGCCGGCATCCGGTTTGGCCAGCTCATCGCCGCTGACATGGTCGCGGTGCGGCTCACGCCTCCGTTTCGTCTCCTGGTCGTCGGCCACCCCGATTATTTCGCGCGCGCCGGCCGCCCTGCGCGGCCGGACGATCTGCGCCATCACGCATGCCTGCGTTTCCGGCGATCCAACGGCGCGCTCGCATTGTGGCAGCTCAACGATAATAGCCGCGGTATCGAGGTCGCGGTGTCGGGGCCGCTGATCGCCCACGATTTCGCTACCTTGCTCGCCGCCGCGCTGGAGGGCATGGGCCTCGCGCAGCTGCCCGAGCCTGTCGTCCGTGAGCACCTCGCCGCCGGGCGGCTCGTGTCCGTCCTCGGGGGATATGTGCCGACCGCGCCGGGCATGTTTCTCTACCATCCCGGCAATCGGCAAATGCTGCCCAAGCTGCGTGCGTTCATCGATCACGTGAAGAGCCGTTCGGACGCCGCGCGACGAACCCGCATCGATCCCGACAGCCGGCGCACGAAGCGGCGCAAGCACGGGTAAGGCAAATGACACGCCTTCGCATTCCCGCGGCATGATTTGTCCGGGTTGTGCATCGATATCGTCCCTCCAGGGAATGGAGGGCGCAGGGAATGCCGGGCGCTGGCCGCACCCGCAGCCTCGTGGGCAGAAAAGGATAGGCGGCCCACAAGCATAGTCACCACAGGTTGGCCGAACGATCCGGCACTCCCTGCGCGATGGTTTTACGGCTGCTCCGTGCTCTCCCCGGAGTGTCGGGCTTGATAGCCTCCGTCGCTCGTGAAATCGTCCACGAACTTGACCCCAGCGTCGAGGGGACGGGACCACACGGCTTGACCGTACGCATTGCGCCGCACGCCTTGCGTCGCCACGCGTCCATCGCATCCCGCACCGCGTCTCGTGACGACCGCGAAGCGCCCCTTGGGTGGCGCGGAACTTCTTCGTTAAATCATAATTTCCGTCTTTCGGAAAGGTAATTATTTTCGCGGGAGGGGCTAGACAACGCGCGCCATTTATGAATAGCCGAAGTGTTTTACCCGTCGTGTCGCCGGAGCAACACTCTCGCCCACGATGTCGTCGCCCGGCCTTATGCGCAATTGCGCATCAGGACCGGGCGACCCAGTATTCCAGAGACGGCTGTGCTTGAGCCGACGGGCCGCGGCGTGCTGGATGCCCCGCTTTCGCGGGGCATGACCACGGAGTTACTGGACGTTGAATTCGAAGTCCCGCCTACGCGTCGTCGACGTCGAGACTGACCACTACTGCCGCGTTCGCAATCAGGATGGAATCCCCGCCCTGCTCGGCCGGCACTTCCAGCCCGCCCTTCACTGCGGTCACCGTCACCTTGCCGTACGGCAACTCCTTCGCGACCGCAGCCGTGTCGACGCCTTCGGGGTTGGGCACGCCGATGGTGACATCGACGAACATGTCATGTGCGGTCTTGCCCATGACGCGCGGGAAACTGATGCTGGAATGGCGGATCGCATCCGACACCGCGCGCTTCGCCGCCTTGGTCGCGTCCCTGCCATGGACGTCGACGCCCATACCCATCTCGGTGATACAGCGCCTGCGTGTCATTGGAATTCCCGTCTGCTGAAGGATTGAAACTCTACTCCGCCGCTTCGCGATGCGGCACGCCCTGTTCGATGTCGAGCTGCAGAATATCGTTGAAGCGATTGAAGGCGCCGCACAGCGCGATGCGCCAGGTCAGCTCGACGATTTGCGCCTCCGAGAAATGCTCGTGCAGCCGTGCAAAGATCTCGTCGCGCGTCTTGTTCCAGTTGTTGGTGACGGCGATGGCATATTCGACGACGAGCTTGTCGACCGCATCGAGCTCCGGATGATCCTTGTAGTCGAGCAGCCGCGCGGCACCCTCCTCCGAAACGCCCTGGATCGCGAGCTTGGGTGCGTGATGCGAGACGCAGTAGTCGCACTTGTTCAGGAGCGACACCGTGACCAGCGCCAGCTCGAGATGGCGCTTCGACAGGTCAGCCTCGCCGGCGAGGTCGACCAGCAGCGACCACATGTGTTTGAAGATCGGCAGCCGCTGCGCCATGACGCCGGCTTGGTTCTCGAAGGCGCCATAGGTCGTCATCTTGTCCCAGAGCGGTTTCAGCTCCGCAGGCAAATCATCCCGGGTCTTGATCGATACGCGTGACATGGCCGCATCCTCCTTTGGGGGATGCTGCCATATCGCAGCGGCTTTGGCATCCCGTCGCGGAGATACCTTCTATGCCGGCGCCGCCACAGCCTTCGGCGCGATCTTCGGAAATGGCCGGAAGGTCATGGCAATGAAGAAGGCGCCGAGGCCGAACGCCCAGGAGCCGATATAGAGCCAAGCGTAGCTCGCAAAGGTGTCGTAGATCAGCCCGCCGGCCAGCGGCCCGGTCGCCATGCCCAAACTGCCGGCCATCGCGGTGCCGCCGATCACGGTGCCGAGCATGCGCAGCGGAAAGTTCTCGCGCACCAGCACGGCATAGAGCGGCATGGTGCCGGCATAGACGAAGCCGAACAGCGCCGCCACCGAGTAGAACCCGGCGAGCTCGTGCACGAAGGCGTAGGCCAGCGCGCCGAACGCCTGCACCAGCAGGCCGATGACCAGCACGCGCTTGGCGCCGAAACGATCGCCGGCCAGACCAAAGCCGATGCGGCCGAACAATCCGGCCAGCCCCTCGACGCTGTAGATCGACACCGCCGCGACCAGCGGAATGCCGCAACTGATGGCGTAGCTCACGGTATGGATGATCGGGCCGGAATGGGTGGCGCAACAGAAGAAGTTGGTGGCGAGCAGGATGATGAATTGCGGCGAGCGGATCGCCTCGCTGCGGGTGAGCTCCGGCTGCGGCAGATTGCCGACAGGCCCAGGCGCGTTGGCGGCGAGCGCGGGCGGACGGCGGACGAGCAGCGACACCGGGATCATGATGGCGGCGACAATGCCCGCCACGATCAGCATGGTGGTGCGCCAATCATGCGTGGACACCAGCCACGCCACTATCGGCGACATCGTCAGCGGCGCCATGCCCATGCCGGCCGAGACCAGCGACACCGCGAGGCTGCGATGAGTATCGAACCAGCCGGTGACGGTTGCCATCATCGGCGCGAAGATCGCCGCCGTGGCGCTGCCGACCATCAGGCCGAACAGCAATTGAAACTCGATCAGGGAGGTGGCGCGGCTTGCCAGCGCCAGCGAGACGGCGATCACGGTCGATCCGGTCAGCACCACCGGCAGCGGCCCGAACTTGTCCGACAGTGTGCCCCAGATCATGCTGGTGAAGGCCATGGCGAGGAAGCCGATGGTCATGGCAGTGGAGATGCCCGCCACCGACCAGCCGGTGTCGTGTGCAATGGCCTGCAGCAGCACCGGTAGCGAGAACATGCCGCCGATCGCGACACAGCCGAGCAGGCCGCCGGCGGCGACGATGACCCAGCGATAGTTTGAACCGTTCATTCCGAAACTCCGTTCTGCGTTCTCTCAGTCCTGCGTAGGGCGGGCTAGCGATAGCGTAACCCGCCATCTCGACACGGCAAAAGATCGCGGCGGATTACGGCTGCGCCTAATCCGCCCTACAAGGCTCTGGTTGCAAGACGAACGAGGACGACCATATCCGACATTTCCCGCAACAAATTATCCGCGAGAGAGCAGCCGCAACCAGGGTCCCAGATGAAACGCGCTCATAAAGAGGTACATGGTCGCCATTCCGGATAGAGGCGACCCGGCTGCGGAGAAACACATCATATCCGGCATGCTTCCATGGATGGCGGCAAGGAACGCCATGACCGCGAAGGTCGGCGCGGCCGCGAGCGACAGCCAACCGGCTATGCTCGCGCCTCGCATGATGTCCGCCGGGCCGCTCACGACACCTCGCGAGTCCTGAACGCCGCTTCGCCGGCATCGGAGACCTCGACCCAGCGCTGGTCGGGCGCCGCGCCCGGGACGTAGCTGTCGTGCCAATTCCACCATTTGTAGGGCCGGCTCCGAGGATAGCCCTCCGGCAAATCCTCCCATTCTTCCTGACGACCGAGCGCGGTCATGTCGAGATAGCTCCAGACCGTGCCGATCGCCTCGTCGCCGCGGCTGTTAATCATGTAGGTGCGGTAGACGCGATCGCCTTCGCGGAAGAACGCGTTGTGGCCGTGCCACTGGTCGACGCCGAAATCGGCGTCGAAACTGTCCGTGACGCTGTACCAGGGAATGTGCTCCCAACCCATGCGCGACTTGAGCCGCTTGATGTCGGTCTGCGGCGCGCGCGAGATAAAGGCGAGCGTGGTGTCCCGCGCGTTGAGATGGGCGAGATGGGAAACCTGGTCGGCCACCATCGAGCAGCCGATGCAGGCATGCTCCGGCCAGCCGTGCACGCCGGGTTCGAAGAAGGCGCGGTAGATGATGAGCTGACGGCGGCCTTCGAACAGCTCGAGCAGGCTCACTTTTCCGTTAGGCCCGTCAAAGGCGTAAGCCTTCTCGATGGTCTGCCATGGCATGCGCCGGCGTTGGGCGGCGAGCGCATCGCGTGCGCGCATGACTTCTTTCTCTTTCACGAGCATCTGCTGCCATGCGGTGGTCCATTCCTGGGCCGAGACGATGTCGGGTTTCATCGCAAACTCCTGCTATTGCTGTTGTTGAGCGTGGTGTTACTGCGGCAGCCGCCGGTCGTAATCGCCGCGCAGCTTCATCATGCCGTCCCAGAACGGCGCCGGCTCCTCGCCGCGCACACGCGCCACCAGCACGTCGAGATGGGCGTGCCAGCCGCCGGACACGCCGAGCATGAAATTGCGGTTGGGCAAGCGATAGTGAGTGAGGGTCAACAGCACCTCGCTGCCCTGCACTTCCAGCTCGATGGAGACTTCTGTGTCGTTCTGAAAGGTGAAGGCGATCTTGCGCGGCGGATCGAGTGCGGTGATATGACCGGGCATGCGATGCTCGACGTCGAATCCATCGGGGCGCTTGCCCGGCGGATTGGTGAGCTCGTCGTTGCGCCAGACAAACTCGAAGGGCGCGCCGACCTTCAGCTCCATCGTTCCGGCGGCGAGCCATTTGCGGCGCTTGTCGCTCTCGACGAGATACGCCCAGATGCGCTCGATCGGCCCCGGCAGCAGGCGCTGCATCTTCAGCGTCGTCGGTTCGATCAGCGTGCCATAGGCATCGCGCGTAGCGGACTTGTTCATCGCTCGTCTCCTCAACTCTTGCGTGGTTTGGGTTTGCGAATCTTCGACTTGGCCGCGTCTTCGCTGCGCAGCAGCCGCTCCAACTCGTCGAGCCGGCTGGTCCAGAAGCGCTCGTAGAAGCCGAGCCACTCATGGGCGCTGGCGAGCGGACCGGGATCGAGCCGGCAAATATGCGTGCGGCCCCTCACCTCGCGGCGGATCAGGCCGGCATGCTCCAGCACACGAATGTGCTTGGAGGCCGCAGCCAGCGACATCTCGAAAGGCTCCGCAAGCTCGCTCACGGTGCGTTCGCCGCGGGCGAGATCGCGCAACATCTTGCGCCGCGTGGTGTCGCCGAGCGCGTGGAACACCGAGTTCATCTGCGGGGTCGCTAATTCAACCATGTGGTTTAATATACGGGCGGCGCCGGCATTGTCAACCGGATGGTTTAATATTCAATCACGATTACGTAGGGCGGGTTGGCGATAGCCTAACCCGCCGATCAAACGACGCGTTGCGACAAGAGACGGCGGATTACGGCTTCGCCTAATCCGACCTGCGAGCTTGGCACTGGCGAGTTCCGAAGTTGCGCAGAAAGTAGACGGCGAGTCCAAGGGATGTCGCGGGCGTCAAGCGTGACGAGATCGAAGCATAATTCGATTGAGGCCAGTGCAGGCCCCTTTTGCCGTCCGACCAAATCTCAAACTGTTCAGAGGCCATTACCTTTACGAGGTCCGGCCAATCCGCTTCTTTGATGCCGAATGCTTTCATGGCGTCCAATATCTTGGCGCTCTCGCGCGCGTCCCAGTTTTGAGCGCGAGCCCATTCGAAGAATATTTCGGGAATGGCGGTATTCGGCATCCGGTCGTGGCACTCCCGGCACATCAAGAAGAGGTTTGAAACCTCGTTGGAGCCTCCGAGCGACCGTGCAACGACGTGACACCGTTGAAGAGGGACGTCGTTCCAGCATTGAAATATTTCATCCCAACTCGCGTCCGACCGTTTGATGTCGTATTTCGCCCTGTAGTGAAATCGGCAAGCCCAACAGCCCGGCTCACCCCAATCGATCCACCTCACGACATCGACAATACGATCCTTCCAGAAGTCAATTATCTCGCTCTTTGATGGAAGGTTGTCTTCATAGTGCGGGCGTACCATGCGAACTTCTCCAGGCTTCATGCCCCGCCCAAAACAGTCCCAGATACAAAAATCGCACTCTCTGGTGATCGCAAGTCGCCCAAGCGTGACCCGCGTTGCGGAACGAGGCCGCTAGCCGCAACGTGGCTCCCGCGAAGCCGCACCACACGTTCAGTTCACCGCTCGTGGCAATAGCAACTCACCGCGGTGCGACTCGAACGTCGGCATATCGGGCACGCCCTGCCACTCCAAAATTGGCGACGGCCATGCGGGACCGCCCGGCGCTTTCTCATCTAGCCATTCGCGCAACGCCCTGCAGATCAAAGCGTTGTGTGTCTCGCCGAATTTCTTGGCGGTTCGGTCCAGCTCATCCGCGGTTTTATCATCGAGGTAGAGATTGAAGTTCATGCGCCACCTCCGAAACCACTCATAACCTGTTGCGGTTTATACCTCGAGAGCGCGCAAAGACAATCGTTGTCACCCCAGCCTGATATTCGCGTCCTTCACGATCTTGCCCCAGCGCGCCATCTGGTCAGCGACGAAGGCGCGGAATTCGTCCGGCGTGTTGGCGCGCGTCTCGATGTTGAGCTGCTCGAAACGCTCCTTCACCTCGGGCGAGACGATCGCCTCGTTGATGGCAGCGTTGAGCTTGCGCACGATGTCCGCAGGCGTGCCGTGCGGCACGAACACGCCGTTCCATTCATAGGCCTCGAAGCCGGGCACGGTGTCGGAGGCCGGCGGAATATCGGGCAGGCTTTTCAGCCGGCCCTTGCCGGTGTGGCAGATCGCCTTGACCGTGCCGGCCTGGATCAGGCCAACCACCGACGAGCCGTTGGAGAAGAACAGCTTCACCTGCCCGCTCATGACATCATTGAGCGCCGGACCGCCGCCGCGATACGGCACGTGGTTGACCTTGGTGCCGGTCATGAAGCGGAACATTTCCAGCGAGAGATGCTGCAAGGTGCCGTTGCCCGACGAGGCCATGTCGATGCCGTCGGGTGCGGCCTTGGCATAGGCGATGACGTCGGCGAAAGTCTTCACCGGTAGCGACGGCGTCACGACCAGGATATTCGGCACCAGCGACACCAGCGCGACCGGATCGAAATCTCTGGTGTAATCGAACGACAAGTTGGAATAGAGCGCGCCGTTGATCGAGTACGCCGTGCCGTCATGCAGGATCTGGTAGCCGTCGGGCGACGCCTTCGCGACTACGGCTTCCCCAATGGTGCCGCCCGCGCCGCCGCGATTCTCGATGACGAAATTCTGGCCGAGCATCGCACCCGCTTTGGCGTAGAGAATGCGCGCGGTGGTGTCGGCGCCGCCGGCCGGCGGATACGGCACCATCACCTGGACGGTGCGCGTGGGATATGCGGCTTGGGCGGAAGCGTTGCTGACGAAAGGCGCGGCGGCGATTCCAGCCAACAGCGCACGCCGGGAAACCTGGCTTTTGGACACGACCTCACTCCCCCCTTGATTTTATTCGAGAGTAGCCGGTCGATTGGGTTGGCGAAAGCGGAGCGAGCTGCAAATCGCGGCTCGTCAATTTTTCATTGCACGGGGATCGCGACCGACTGCAGCGGGATCGTCGGCGAATAGATCAGCAGTTGCCCGTCGGCGGCGGTCAGGCCCGAGCGGCGAGTAACGCCGATAAACGGGAACATGCTGGCTTCGCGCGACAGGGTCGCCGCCACCTCGGGCGTGGTCAGATCGCGCCAGGTGACGCCCTTGTCGGAAGTGGCCATGATGAACTGCTCAAAACCTTTCCCCGGAATCATGGATCCGCCGACCTTGGCGTAAAGGGTCGTGCCCTCGAAAATCATGTCGTCGACCAGAAAGCCCAGCGGCAGCGGATCCCGTGTCGTCCATGTGGCGCCGCCGTCCAGGCTGATATGGATGTGCGTATGCAGCTCAATCGAGGCGGCAACGGCCATCAGCGACGGGTCCGATTCCGAAACGGCGAGCGCCTCGATCACAGCGACGTCAAACCCATCCGAGATCGGCGCAGGCTTGTTCTTGGTTTTTGGAAACAGATGTTCGATCGGACCGTAGCCGTTCGAGGCTTTGCGCAGTCGATAGACGGCGGGGAAGCAGCCGACGGTCACCGACTGATCCGGTTGCACGCTCAGCGGACGATGAAACATACCGGCAAATGCGGGATTTATGACATGCGACCCGATCTTCTCCCAGGCTGTGCCGGGCGCGGTCATCGCATAGATGTGCAATTGAGCGGGGGCGCTGTTGGCCTGAGGGCCGATCAGGAACAGCGAACCATCATCCAGAAGCTCGATCGCGCAAAGCGGTGGTTGTCCCGGCGCCGCCAGTTCCGTCGGCAAAGGAATCTGTTTCCAGCTATGGCAGCCGTCCGACGTGCTCCAGACGTCGGTGTCGGTCGTGACACAAATCCGGTCGCCGGCCGCGCTGACGGTCAAGTCGGAAAGGAAGTCGGCGGTCGGCTGCTTTTGAACCGGGCTCCAAATGTTGCCGGCATCTTTGGACTCGGCGAGGAAGCCGGGAACCACCACCGCGTAAAGGCGATCGGCGGCGCTCTCCATGCGGAGAAATCGCGTCCCGTTGCAGATGAATTCCTGGACCTCATCGTCGGTCAGCTTCATGGAACCCACCTTTCAGTTGCGCAACAGAGAGCCACGCGTTCGAAAGACCATGCAGCACGGCGAATGCGCGCACAAGCCGGCCTCTACTTTGTGTTGAGGCGCGTGGAACCGACTAGCAAAAGTGGAACCCGCCGATGATGGAACTCGCCGATGGAAAGGCGGTCGCGTGAACTATTGATTGATCTCGGGCTCGACGAGCTTCGCCAGGTTTCGCAACGACTCCTGCCAGCCGAGATAGCAAGCCTCCGGCGGAATGGCGTCGGGAATGCCGGCCTGCTCGATATTCACCTCGGTGCCGACAAGCACTTTCTTCAGTGTCACCGTCACCGTGATCTCGCCCGGCAGGTTCGGATCATCGAACTTGTCGGTGTAACGCAAGCGTTCGCCCGGGACGAGCTCGATATACTCCCCGCCGAACGAATGACCGTTGCCCGTGGTGAAGTTCCGGAACGACATTTTGAATGTGCCGCCGACCTTGGCGTCCAGATGATGCACGGTGCAGGTGAAGCCGTTGGGCGGAAGCCATTTGGCGAGCGCGTCCGCTTCGAGAAATGCGCGATAGACTTTCTCGGGCTTGGTTGCGAGGACACGGTGGAGACGAACGGTGCTGGGCATCTTGAGGAACTCTGCTGGTTGTTGGTTTGTGGCCCAAGGACGAACGAGAGAAGCGCGGCCCGACAGGCGATCGCAGATTTTCTGAAAGGCCGTTACAATGGAGGTCGGCCACAAGAGATTGTGCGACGGTGCGCCCACGGAAGAAACCCGGTATTCAACAAGGATGATCCCTTCAAGATCGAACCAGGCCGACCCGCTCGCCATCCTCAAGACCGTATTCGGCTATGACGCCTTCCGCGGGCGGCAGCTGGAGATCATCGAGCACGCGATCGCAGGCAACCACGCCTTCGTCCTGATGCCGACCGGCGGAGGCAAGTCGCTCTGTTACCAGATTCCAGCCTTGGCGCGCCCCGGCATTGGTCTCGTCATCTCTCCCCTCATTGCGCTGATGGAAGACCAGGTTGCGGCGCTCAGACAGGCCGGCGTAAAGGCGGCGGCGCTCAATTCGCGGCTGTGGGGCGCGGAAAAGGACCTGCTCTGGCGCGACATCGCGCAGGGCGAACTGGACCTGCTCTATATGGCCCCGGAAACGCTCTTGAAGCCGGAAAACATCGACCGGCTGAAATCCGCGCAGCTGTCACTGATCGCCATCGACGAGGCGCACTGCCTTTCGCAATGGGGCCATGATTTCCGGCCCGAATACCGCGCTCTTGATTGTCTTGCGAACCTGTTCCCTCGCGTGCCGCGCATCGCACTGACAGCCACGGCAGACGCGCCCACGAGGACGGAAATCGTCGAGCATCTGAACATCGGCGCCGAAAACAGCTTCATCTCCGGCTTTGACCGTCCCAACATCCGCTATAGCGCGGCGGAAAAGACCAGCACGATGCAGCAGATGCTGCGCTTCCTCGAACCCCGCAAGGGCGAAAGCGGCATCGTCTATTGTCTGTCCAAACGCAAGACGGACGAAGTCGCGGTGGCCCTCAACGCCCGCGGCTTCACCGCGCTGCCCTACCACGCCGGAATGGCGATGAAAGCGCGGGAAGACAACCAGCGCCGCTTCCAGCACGAGCAAGGGCTGATCATGGTGGCCACCATCGCTTTCGGCATGGGCATCGACAAGCCCGACGTTCGCTTCGTGCTGCATGTGGACCTGCCTGGCAGCATCGAAGCCTTTTACCAGGAGACCGGCCGCGCCGGCCGCGACGGCCTGCCCGCCGAAACCCTGATGCTCTACGGCGCGGGCGACATCGCGCTGCGACGCCGCTTCATCGACGAGGCGGACACTCCCGATGCACGCAAGCGTATGGAGCGCCGCAAGCTCGATGCCCTGCTGGGGTTCGCCGAATCCTGCCAATGCCGGCGGCAGGTTCTGTTGCGCTATTTCGGCGACGACTGCGAAGCCTGCGGCAACTGCGATGTTTGTCTCGATCCGCCCCAGACGTTCGATGGCGCCGTCGCCGCCCAGAAGCTGCTGTCCTGCATCTATCGCACCGGCGAACGCTTCGGGCAGGCGCATGTCGTCTCGGTTCTCCTCGGCGAGACCGACGAGCGCATCGTGCGCCTGGGCCATGACACGCTCTCCACGTTCGGCATCGGCAAGGAGCACGACCGCAACGCCTGGCGCTCGATTATCCGCCAGCTCGTCGCGCATGGGCTTGTCGCGGTGGACGTGGCGGGCCACGGCGGCTTGTCGATCTCCGGCCAGGGCCGGCAGTTCCTGCGCGAGAAGATGGCCTTGAGCCTGCGCGCCTTGAAGAAGGCCAGCCGAGATCGGAAATCCGCGCGTCGCGCGACGGAGCAAGCACTTCCCGCCGCCGACCGTGCCCTTTTCGAAAAGCTGCGCGCCAAACGGCTGGAATTGGCCAAGGCGCAGAACGTGCCGCCCTACGTAATTTTCCACGACAAGACGCTTGCGGAAATGGCCGCGCGCCTTCCACGGTCGATCGCCGAGTTTGCTGCCATTCCCGGCGCGGGCGAGGTCAAGCTCGCGCGCTACGGCGAGGCATTCCTGAAGGTCATCAACGGACATGACGCGAGAGGCGGAGACGATGCGCGCGGCCCTGAATGATTGTCTGCCTGACGGCAACTAGCGATAACAGAGATGCAGCATGGCGATAACGTATCGAGAGCGGTGGCGGGCCGAGATTCCGACGTTGTTCGTCGGACTATGACAATCGTGAAATGACCATTCGCCCGATTGTCCGCTATCCCGATCCCCGGCTTGCCGTCCCGGCCGAGCCCGTGACCGATTTCAACGACACGCTGCGCGACCTCGCGGACGACCTGCTCGAGACGATGCGCGCGGCGCCCGGCATCGGAATCACCGCGCCGCATGTCGGTGTCTTCCAGCGGGTCGTGGTGCTCGACCTCGGCGACATCAAGGGCGCCCTCACCTACGTCAATCCGGAGATCATCTGGACATCATCCGAGATGATCCTGCACCGCGAAGGCAGCGTCTCGATGCCCGGCGTCAACGACGAGGTGGAACGCCACGCACGCGTCCGCATCAGATATCAGGACGTCTACGGCAACTTGCAGATCGAAGAATCCGACGGCCTGCGAGCCGTCTGCCACCAGCATGAGATCGATCAGCTCAACGGGACGTTCTGGATCGGCAGACTGTCGCGGCTGAAGCGGGAGAGGCTGGTCAAGCGGTTTGAGAAGCTAGGGCGGAGGTGAGGCTTCAAGCACGCTTCAGGCGGAGCGCCGACCAATCCTCATCGATCGCGATCTGGCTCACGGTATCGCGTCCATACTTGGGAGCGCGAGCGTATGGATAAAAATGTCGCATTAGAAAAGGCCCGTATCCCACATTACCTTCAAATGGCGAACCTTTTCTCTCTCGCTTTGTGTAAGCGAGCGCATGCTATATCTAGCCATCTCGGTTAGGAGGCGACGATACTTCGCGTACGCTTCCTCCTCCCATGTTTCCCCCTCACGAAGGGAGTTCATCACTCCGAAGGTTTTCCGTAAAAAAACGACCGGAATCTTGAGATCGTCGATGTCATCCCAGCCATCTACTTCGCCGGGCTTACGTACGCGATGAACTAGCTGACGATCGCAGTCTCCCTTGCAAACGGTGTAAAAGCCCGTAATCCGTTTTTGGTCGTCATACTTATAGAGAACTACGAATATCCCGTTTGCCCCCTCCTCAAGCAGGTCGCGTTCGCAATATTCGCAGCGAACCTCAATCCTTTCTGAAAACAAATCAGCCGGTCTTGGATTTTCGGTTGACCAAGTTCGAATTGATATAGGAAAGAAGCGCTCCGCCAACTTAATCCCCTCGGCGCTATCGAGAAGGTATTTTTCAATTTGCTCCGGCGTGAGAACCTGGATTTCAAACGGTTGCTGCTGCAGACGCTCTTCCAACGCCGTACTCGGCAGCGTGCTGTACACACCCAAGAATCCACTGCACTTGTGTTGGTTGACGCGATCAGAGATGTCGGATTTATCACTTAGGCCCACAGCCTTGCCGCCATGCACAAAATGCTTGCAGCTCACGAGCCAACGAACTCTTGTGTTCCTGGAAATCCCTTTGCGGACTTCCTCAACAATCAAATCTCTACCGCCGTCAGGCCCGCGGCTCGGACCGCGCACTTGATTGTACCCAATATGTTGTAAGAGTTCCGCCGCAAATTGCTCGAACGCATCCGCCCCGGCGGAACCGCCTTTGGCCGACGGAATCTCCAAGAAATCGAGGATCACTCCCCTACTCCCACTCGATCGTCCCCGGCGGCTTCGACGTCACGTCATACACCACCCTGTTCACGCCCTTGACCTCGTTGATGATGCGGGTGGCGACGTGGCCGATGAAGCCCATGTCGAAGGGGTAGAAGTCGGCGGTCATGCCGTCGGTCGATGTCACCGCGCGCAGCCCCACCACATATTCATAAGTGCGGCCGTCGCCCATCACGCCGACGGTCTTGACCGGCAGCAGCACGGCGAACGCCTGCCAGATCGCGTCGTACAAGCCCGCTTTCCGGATCGCGTCGATATAGACCGCGTCGGCGTTGCGGAGGATGTCGAGCTTCTCGCGCGTGATGTCGCCGGGGCAGCGGATCGCTAGGCCCGGCCCGGGGAACGGATGGCGGCCGACGAAGATCTCGGGCAGCCCAAGCTCGCGGCCGAGCGCGCGCACCTCGTCCTTGAACAGTTCGCGCAGCGGCTCGACCAGCTTCATGTTCATGCGCGCCGGAAGCCCGCCGACATTGTGATGGCTCTTGATGGTCACCGACGGTCCGCCGGTGAACGACACGCTCTCGATCACGTCGGGGTAAAGCGTGCCCTGCGCCAGAAACTCGGCGCCGCCGATCTTCTTTGCTTCCGCGTCGAACACGTCGATGAAGAGTCTTCCGATGGTCTTGCGCTTCGCTTCCGGATCGGTGACGCCTTCGAGCTCGCCCAAAAATTGCTTCGAGGCATCAACATGCACGAGCGGAATGTTGTAGTGATGCCGGAACAGGTCGACGACGGTCTCGGCCTCGTTGAGCCGCAAGAGGCCGTGATCGACGAACACGCAGGTGAGCTGGTCGCCGATCGCCTCGTGGATCAGCACGGCCGCGACCGCGGAATTGACGCCGCCGGAGAGTCCGCAGATCACCCTGCCCTTGCCCACCTGCGCGCGAATTTTCTCGATCGCCTCCTCGCGGAAGGCGCGCATGGTCCAGTCGCCGGTAAGGCCAGCGATCTTGCGGACGAAGTTGCGCAGCAGTTTCGCGCCGTCGGGCGTGTGCACCACCTCGGGGTGGAACATCAGCCCGTAATATTTGCGCTTCTCGTCCTGGATGATCGCAAACGGCGCATTCGCCGAGGTGCCGGCCACCGCAAAGCCCGGCGGCATTTTGGTGATGCGGTCGCCATGGCTCATCCAGACCTGATGCTTCGCACCCGGCGACCAGTCCGCGTCGAACAGCGCGCTTTGGGCTTTCACCTCGACATCGGCGCGGCCGAACTCGCGGTGATGCCCACCCTCGACCTCGCCGCCGAGCTGAGCCGCCATGGTCATCTGGCCGTAGCAGATGCCGAGCACGGGTACGCCGGAATCGAAGATCAGCTGCGGCGCGCGTGGCGAGCCGGCCTCGTGCACCAACTCCGGTCCACCGGAGAGGATCACGCCCTTCGGGCGCATTTCCTTGAACGCAGCTTCTGCTTTCTGGAACGGAACGATCTCGCAATAGACGCCCTGCTCGCGGACGCGGCGGGCGATCAGCTGGGTCACCTGACTGCCGAAATCGACAATCAGAATCTTGTCATGCGCCGAGGCCATCTCTGGCGTCGACTGCTGTGCTTTCTGTGCGGCTGTCATGGACAGGAATTACGCGCTCGGGGGCGGCCTCGCAACCCTCCCAGCCCCGTCATGGCCGGGCTTGACCCGGCCATCCACGCCTTTTCGCGGGCAGAATTCAGCCGGTTCGGCGCAGGATCGACACGAAAAACCCGTCCGTCCCCGTCCGGCGCGGCGTCATCAGCCAGCCCTCGTCCGTCCGTAGCGCGGCCTCGGAAAACGCCTCGGCCTTATCCCACAGCACGGACGCTGTCTCCTCGGGCGCCTGCACCGTAAACTCCGGATGGCGCGTGATGAAGCGCTGAACCTGCTCGGAGTTCTCCGCAGGGAGGACCGAGCAGGTGATGTAGGCGATCCGTCCGCCCGCTTTCACCATGGCGCTTGCGCGATCAAGCACTTCGATCTGATCCTTCAAGCGGATCTCGAGCGCGCCCGGGCGTATCCGCCACTTGGCGTCGGGATTGCGGCGCCAGGTGCCTGTGCCCGAACAGGGCGCGTCGATCACGACCAGATCGGCGCTCGCCTTGATGTCGGCGAGCGGCTCGGCCTCGCCTTTGGGCGCGCGCACCTCCGCGTTGTGCACGCCCGCGCGCGACAGCCGCTCATGGATCGGCGCGAGCTGCCGCTTGTCGCGGTCGGTCGCGATCAGCCGGCCCTTGCCGCCCATCATCGCCGCCAGCGCCAGCGTCTTGCCGCCGGCGCCGGCGCAGAGATCGATGACCTGCTCGCCGGGCTTGGCGGCCGAGAACAGCGAGGCAAGCTGCGAGCCCTCGTCCTGCACCTCGATGCCGCCTTTGATGAAATCCTCCTCGGCATGGATGCCGGGATTGCGGGCGTCGGCGCCGAGTTCGATGCGCAGGCCCAGCGGCGACCACGGCGCCTCCTTTGCATTGAGGTGAGCGAGCGAGCGCAACACCTTCTCGCGTTTGGCTTTCAGCGTGTTGACGCGCAGGTCCAGCGGCGCGCGGCTCGCCATCGCGGTAGCCTCCGCGGCGCGGTCATCGCCGAACATCTGCGCCAGATAGGCATCGAGCCATTCCGGGTAATCGCCGGCAATCGGCGGCGGCGCGTTGTCGGTGGTGCGCGAGGCCAGCGCAGCGCGCTCCGCGTCGGTCAATGGCTGAGGCGCAAAGCGAGAGCCATCGCAGAGTGCTGCAATCGCATCGGCATCCAGGCCGCGCTCGACCTTGAGCATGCCGAGCACACGCGCGCGGGCCGTATCGCTTTCCATGATCCAGGCGCTCGACGCACGCCGGCGCAGCACGTCCCAGACCAGGCCCGCAATCGCCGCGCGGTCGCCGGAGCCCGCGAAGCGATGCGCAGATCCCCACTCCTTCAGCGCTTGCGCGGCCGGTACGCGCTGGGACTCCATGGTATCGATGACTTCAATAGCGGCGGACAGCCGGGCGGCCGGGGTCATTTCATGCTTTCGATTGAGGAATTGCTCTAAGAGTCAAATGAGCAACAGGATCTTCAGCGCGAAGTAGACCCACATCGCAAACAATACAAGCACGCCGGCGAACCAGGCGAGCGAGCGCGTCCGCACGTCGTTTGAGGTCACGAAGATGCCGGCATGGGCGAAACGCGTCACCACGAACACCCAGGACAGCATCACGATGACGAGGTCGGCATGCCGCAGCGGCAGCGCCAGCGCGATCAGCACGTAGAACAGCACCGGGATTTCGAACTGGTTGGAAAAACAGTTGGCAATCGCGGTCGCGCGCTCCGGCCAGTTCGGCTGGCGCAGCGCGATGTCCCGAATCCTGGTCTCGCCGCTGGCAATCGACCGGGTGCGGAAAGATATCATCCCCAACAGAACAGCGAAAACGAGACCGACCTGCACGAAAACGGGCAGCAAGACCATTTGAACGGACATAGGGCAACTCCCAGCTGAAGCCAAAACGGTATTAACCGCCGCACCCTGCCCTGACAACAAAGCCAGTTGAACCATCCCCCTGTTGGCGGCGACCAAATGCCGGAAGTTCCGCATCCTTAGCGAGACCCGATGAACATCACCTCCCCGCTCCCCGAGGGAATTGGGCAAGCCGCCTCGTTGCCCGGCGATTCCGTGAGTTCGCTGTTGTTGAAGGTCGGCGATTTTACCGGCTTATTTGATGACGGCCCGGATGGCGGGCTCGGCATCCTGATGTCGGCGCTGGCCGGCGCCGCCGCCGCGCTGGCGGTCGCGATCGCGCTGACAGTCTATTTCCGCAGCGGTTACCGTACGGCGCGGGATGTGATGAAGCACGGCCTCGCCGCGGTTCTCGTGCTCGGACTGGTCGCCTTCGTCGCCTATGACATGCGCCATGCGGCGCTGGCCTATCTCGGCATCAATCCCGAGAAGCCGGCGGTCGAGTTCGAGATCCGCATGCCCAAGGCGGCAATGTCTGAGATCTCGGATAGCCAGATCGAGCTGCATACCGACCGGAACCAGAGCCTCGCGCAGGTTCAGGGCGCGGCGGATTTCGACGACAGTCGCGGCGTGCTGCGCGGGACCGTGCGGCTCGATTATCGCACCACCGACCGCATCATGGTGCTGAACCTGCCGGGCAAGGCCCAGTGCGAATTCAAGCTGCGGCTGGCCGCCGATCCGAGCCATCAGGCGCAATTCTCGCCGTGGCATCTTGCCGATCGCGTCGCGCTTTCGACACCAGGCGAAGCTACAGAAGCGCATTCATCGTTCGCGATCCGTTATCGCGTGCTGTAAGCGTTCAAAACAAAGTATGAAACGGATCGCGTCATGATTCCGATGCCGGGCTGTAATATGCTCTGGTCTTGGAAGGATGATTGCCATGACCGAATTTCGACTGACCCAGATTTCAGATACGCATCTCGCCCGCCACTTCTCGAAGCTGACTGCAAATTTCGACCACTTGCGTGATTACATCGACGCGACGCGGCCCGATCTCGTCGTCAACAGCGGCGATGTCGCCTTCGATGGGACAAATCCAGAGAATCTCGAATTCGCGCGCACGCTGCACGACGCGCTGCCGGTGCCGTGCCGCTATCTACCAGGCAATCACGACATCGGCGATAATCCCACGCAAGCCGGGCCGCGCCCGTCACACGTCGTCAATGAAAAGGACCGGCAGGGCTATATCGCCGCCTTCGGCGACGACCGCTGGCGTTTCGAGGCGACCGGCTGGTGCTTTATCGGTCTCAACTCGCTGGTGATGAATTCGGGGCTCGTCGCGGAGGCCGAGCAATTCGACTGGCTCGCCGCCGAGCTCGCAAGCGCGCGGGCTAAGCCCGTCGCGCTGTTCCTGCACAAGCCGCTCTATCTCGACGCGCCCGACGATCCCGAACTCGCAGCGAGCGCGATCCGTTACGTGCCGCCGGCGCCGCGGCGGCGGTTGCTCGAGATGTTGCGCGGCGTCGACCTGCGCCTGGTCGCCAGCGGCCATGTGCATCAGCGGCGCGATTTCAGCTATCGCGGCCTGCGCCAGATCTGGGCGCCTTCGGCTGGCTTCATCATCTCGGACAAGCGGCAGGAGCGCATCGCGCTGAAGGAAGTCGGGCTCGTCGAGTACCGCTTCACACCGGATAGTTTCGAGGTGCGCCACGTCCGAGCGCCCGGCATGGTCGACGTCGATCTCGATGAACTCTTGATGGCGCGTCGGGCCGTGTAGGTTCGCTAGCCCTCGCATACATTACTTGATGCCGCGAAAGACATCTCGGTTCTTTCGAACGTATGCGACTTCTCTGTTCATCGATCCACCACTCATCGTCGGGAATCCGGTCATCAAGCGCCGCCATATCGCTTTCTCTGAAATGGCGGAAAACCTCACCAATCGCCTCGTCTTGTCCTTTGGAGCGCTGAAGCAAGGCGGGGTCATTGAGGCCCTTGCGCATCAGGGTGTCACGCTCGTTGCTCAGCATTTGCAGCGCTTCCTTGATCAAAGCGACTGCTTTGGGTTTGCCGAGTTCCGCGTAGCCGATTGCCGCCATCTCGAACCATTCTGGCCGGTTGTAGGCAGCTTGGGCGAACCCCCCGTTGCCGACCTCCCATTGAAGCCATCGCGTTGCGATGTAGACGCTCACCGGGCGCGGCCAATTATCAAACTCGGACGGATCGGTAATCCTATCACAGAGAAGGCTCCACAACTCGTCATCAAAGGTGTTCCACTCCAGCGGTGAGGCCTCGTCCTGGTCGAAAAGAGCGCCAACGGTCGTAAAGAGACGCGGCAATTTCGTATTTCCTTGGTGCAGTAATTCTGAAGTGACGAAGATACTACAGCTGCTCGCCTTTTGCGTTGGACCGGTGCTGTCGATGTCCGCTGACAAGCGTAAGCAGATATCCCGCCCGTTAGCGCGCGGTTTTGAGCAAATGCCCTAGATCTTCGCCGCGCTCTTCAATTCCTGCTTGATTGACGTCAGCAGCGACTGCAGCGCCGCGTCATCGGGCGGCGGGTCGGCGGCAACTGGCATGCGAGCGCGAGTCGGCTTCGGGCGGGTCGGAACGGGCGAAGCAACCGCCATCGCGGGCGCCAGTTCGTCCTCGCCTTCGAACTCGACGAACTGGCCATGCAAAACGTCGTCTCGGCGCCCCATGATCCACAGGGTCGCCCAGTAGCCAACCGCCAGCAGAATGAATACCAAAATACCGATTTCGAGCATTGCCACACCAGAAATTGGTACGATTTTTCAATGCCTTGGCTCGGCCGTCAAGCAGCCTGCTGTGGAGTACGTGTCATTCACGCACCACTGTTGCGTTTCGGATACGCCCGTTAAGACCTAAGTCTTATCCGGCCCGACCCGCACCAGCTGCTTGCCGAAATTGGCGCCCTTCAACAGCCCCATGAAGGCGTCGGGCGCGCTGTCGAGCCCTTCGGTGACGAACTCCTTGTACTTCACCTTGCCCTCACGAACCCAGCCCGACATGTCGCGCAGGAAATCGCCATGGCGCGCGGCGAAATCGCTGACGATGAAGCCGCGAATGGTGAGCCGCTTGGTCAGCACCGCACGCATCATCGCGGCCGCCCATTTCGGCGGCTTGGCCTCGGTGTCGTTGTAATGCGCGATCAGGCCGCATACCGGCACGCGCGCGAAAGCGTTGAGCAGCGGAAACACCGCCTCGAACACCGCGCCGCCGACATTCTCGAAATAGACGTCGATGCCTTTCGGGCAGGCTTCCTTCAGCTTGGCCGCGAGGTCGGGATCCCTGTGATCGAGACACTCGTCGAAGCCCAGGTCCCTCTTGACGTGCGCGCACTTGTCCTTGCCGCCGGCGATGCCGACCACGCGCGCACCCTTGATCTTCGCGATCTGCCCGACCGCGGAGCCGACCGCGCCGGAGGCGGCCGCGACCACGACGGTCTCGCCGGCCTGCGGTTTGCCGATATCGAGCAGGCCGGTGTAGGCGGTCATGCCGGGCATGCCGAGCACGCCGATTGCGGTCGAGATCGGCGCGAGTTTTGGATCGATCTTGTTCAGGCCCTTGCCGTCGGACAGCGCATGGGTCTGCCAGCCGGCGCGGGCCAGCACGACATCGCCCTTGGAAAAATTCGGGTTGTTCGAGGCGATCACCTCGTTGACGGTGCCCGCTTCCATGACGCCGCCGATCGGCACCGGCGCGGCATAGGACGGGCCGTCGCTCATCCGCCCGCGCATATAGGGATCGAGCGACAGCCAGATCGTGCGCAACAGCACTTGTCCGTCGCCCGGCGTCGGCACCGGCAGCTCTTCCATGCGGAAGTCGGACGGTTTGGGCTCGCCGACGGGACGCGATGCCAGAACGATACGCTTGGCCTGGGCCATGGGGGATACTCCGCTATTGTCTGATGACCGACATGTAGCGGGGAAGTCGTCGCAGAGGAAGAGAACCCTGAGGGCGGTGATTCCGGGGCGACGCGCAGCATCGAACCATGGTGCGCAATTGCGCACCTGTGAAACGCAAACGTCCGTTCACGATCATCTTCAGCGTCGCTCGACCAAAGAAATCCTCTTAAAGTTCCCTTGGGCCGTGTTCTGAACATAAAGGCGGAGCAGGTTGATCCCATCACCGCATGCTGTTGGCTGTTATCGGTGACAGAGAGTCCTGCATGCTCCCGCCTGACCGAGGAGCGTCGGCCATGTCACACTATAAAGCGTATCTTATCGCCCCTGATGGCCATCACATTAAAGCTGTCGACCTTGAGTGTGTCGACGATGACTCGGCAAAGATACGCGCTGAGCAGATGACCGACGTTAGCAATGTCGAGCTATGGGAGCACGCCCGCAGGATTGCCAAATTTGGCAGCAAGTCTCGTCAAAGACCCTTAACGAGTGCCGCGTCTGTTGTTAAGGCACGAGCGACCGTCTGAACGAGCAGCCATCAGGATTTAGAGTCCCCGAAAATGATTGGCGCGCTCGACGAGATCGATCATGCGAGCGGCTGCATGAATTGTTAAAGGATGCTGGGTGAAGCCGGGCCGCGGGGAGATATAGCTTGCCATTTCACGAGCCAATCGGAGTTGGTCATCCGAGGCCGTTGCAAGCAAGGAAATCATCAGATTCTCCAACGCGATGACGCGGATGCGCAGTGTCACGAGTTCGGCATTGGTCAGATCCGGAATTGCAATTCGTCCGGTGTCGAGCGCCGAACCCGTGGCGGGTCCCTCGGGCCCCGCGCCTCCTTCGTTGTCCCATCTGGACAGAGCGCGTTGACGTTGATCGCGGTCGCTCAAGGTATCTGAGTTTTCTCGCGGCATGCGCAGCTCCCTCATGTAGTCACGAACGCGCCATCCCGAGGCGATCAGATCGAAGCCGATCGCCGTAGAACTCGAGGTTCCCCACCGCTTGGTGCAGGAACGGAGTTTAGGCACGGTTCGAGATAGATGAACGACCGCGGCCGGGAATGGTGGTCAATTCTATACAGACCCTGTTTGATACCGGGTGTAGCCTGACGCGCCGGGGATGTGATGGGCCGCAGCGACGCGAGTCCACGATGCCCGTTGAACATTTCCGCAGCCTTGGATCCCTAGTGCTTTAGCAGCCGCGACTCGCGGAAGCCACCTGAGATAATCGCTCGGCCGAGATGCGCGTAGTCGCGACGGCCGCTTTCAAGTGGCCGTCTCTTGAAATGACGAGAATTCAGCATGCGCCGATGGAAGCCGCGTCTCGATTGGGAGCATTTGAAAAACTGGGTGCCCGGAGCCGTCGGGATTGCCTTGGTCATTCTGTTGGTGGTCGTGGCCGCGAATTCCCGGACGGAGACCAATTCGAGACCGGCTGAGATGCCGTCAACGCAATCCACTCAAGTAGCAGCCAACGGTCAGAAAGGCGCCCCCGCACCTCCTTCTCAAGCGGCTGCGCCTCAATCTTCTTCTGTCGCAGACAGGCCGGCGAAAGTCCCCGCGCCACCAATGCCCCCTCCGGCAGCCCCCACAAGCCAAGCGGCTAAGCCGGCCCCGATCCACGATCATGCCATGGTCAAAGCTGAGGTTGTTGCTGCGCCTGCCCCGGTTCAAGGCTCCGTAAAGCCGGACAAAGAACCGCAAAAAGCCGATGCCGCAAGCCCGCAAGGCGACGCCGTTGCCGGGCGCCAAGTCTTCAAGAAGTGTCAGGCGTGCCATTCTCTGGACCCTGGAAAGACCATCCTCGGTCCGAGCCTGGCCGGGATTGTCGGCCGAAAGTCGGGCGCTGAACCTGATTTCAACTATTCGCCGGCTATGAAGCAGGCAGCATTGACCTGGGACCTGGCCACACTCGACAGCTATTTGATGGATCCCCAGAAGATCGTGCCCGGCAACCGAATGCCGTTTCCCGGCCTCAAGACAGATCATGACCGCAAAGACGTGATCGCATTCCTTGCAGCTCCCGCTCCCGCTTCTGTCGTGCCGACCGCTGCGAAAGCCGCCGCGCCGACCGCTTCCGCAACAGCCGCGCCGCAAGTGCAATCAAGCAACCCCGCCTATCTATCGGACGCGAAATACACCCTGCGCACCGGAATTGCGGAAGGAAAAATGGTCTTTCTGGGTGTTGGCGGTTCGATCGATGGGAAGGCGAACCCCGTTCTGACGGCGGCCGAAGGACAAATCGTGCAACTCACCTTGATCAATGGAGAGGGCACCGAACATGACATCGTATTTCCCGATCAGGACGCGAAGTCGCCACGGGTGAACGGCAAGGGCGCGAGTACGACCATCGTGTTCCGCGCGACGAAATCTGGAGACTTTCTTTATTTCTGCAGCGTTCCCGGTCACCAATTGGCGGGTATGCAGGGTCAGTTCCTGGTAACGCCTCTCCTTGCCCCGCAGACGCTGGTCGAAGCCGACATTTCTCGCGAACCCACCGATCTTCCGCCTCCGATCGGCAAGCGAGATCCACAGACCGTCAGGCTCGATTTGTTCACGGTTGAGCAAGAAGGCCGGCTCGCGGAAGCAACCACATTTGGCTACTGGACTTTCAATGGCAAAGTACCGGGTCCCTTCGTCCGCGTTCGCGTTGGCGACACCGTCGACGTCCATCTGAAAAATTCGGCCGACAGCAATATGATCCACTCGGTGGATTTTCATGCGGCAACCGGACCCGGAGGAGGTGCTGCGGCTTTGCAGGTCGATCCGGGCACTGAAAAATCGATGACGTTCAAAGCGCTGGTTCCCGGCCTTTACGTCTACCACTGCGCAACACCCATGGTCGCCGAACACATCGCCAACGGAATGTATGGATTGATCCTGGTCGAGCCCGAGGCAGGCCTTGCTCCGGTCGACCACGAATTTTATGTCATGCAGGGCGAAATCTATACGGAGGCGGCGTTCGGTCAGCACGGAAGTCAGGAGTTCAGCGTCGAGAAGCTATTGAATGAACGGCCCGAATATTTCGTCTTCAACGGCTCGGTGGGCGCGATTTCGAAACTGCATCCTCTGCATGCCAAGGTCGGCGAAACAGTGAGACTCTTCTTCGGCGTGGGCGGTCCCAATTTCACGTCGTCTTTCCACGTCATCGGGGAAATTTTCGACAAGGTTTACAACCTGGGCGGTCTGACTAACCCGCCACTCGAAGGTATTCAGACCGTCACAGTGGCGCCCGGCGGCGCCGTGATCACCGAGTTCAAGCTTCATGTGCCCGGAAATTACACGATCGTGGATCACGCGCTGGCCCGCGTGGAGCGAGGTCTTGCCGGTCTTTTGATCGTCGAGGGTGCGCCAAATCCCGATATCTACAACGGCACCGTTATGCCTGGCATGGGGCATTGAAATCGTAACATGCGCCCGATGCGTCGGCCGATGCATGCGAAATCGAGGGAATCAAGCCCCAAGCTTCATGCGCAACCCATCCCCTGCGGTTTCAATTTAGACCCGAGAACTACATCCCGCCGGGGTAGTTCGGCGCCTCGCGCGTGATCGTCACGTCGTGGACGTGGCTTTCGCGCAGGCCCGCACCGGTGATGCGCACGAACTGCGCCTTCTCATGAAATTCGCCGAGGTCCTTGGCGCCGACATAACCCATCGCCGCGCGCAGGCCGCCTGAGAGCTGATGCATGACATTGGCGACCGGACCTTTATACGGCACCTGGCCCTCGATGCCCTCCGGCACGAGCTTCAGCGTGTCCTTGATGTCCTGCTGGAAATAGCGGTCGGCCGAGCCGCGTGCCATCGCGCCGACCGAGCCCATGCCGCGATAGGCCTTGTAGGAGCGGCCCTGCCACAGGAACACCTCGCCCGGTGTCTCGTCGGTACCGGCCAGCAGCGAGCCGACCATGCCGATGTCGGCGCCCGCGGCGAGCGCTTTGGCTAGATCGCCCGAAAACTTGATGCCGCCATCGGCAATAACCGGAACGTTGGCCTTCTTCGCGGCTTCCACCGCATCCATGATCGCGGTGAGCTGCGGCACGCCGACGCCGGCGACGATGCGCGTGGTGCAGATCGAACCCGGGCCGATACCGACCTTGATCGAGTCTGCGCCTGAATCGATCAGCGCCTGCGCGCCCTCTTTGGTAGCGACATTGCCCGCGATGACCTGCACCTCATTGGATAGACGCTTGATGCGATTGACCGCCTTGAGCACATGCGCGGAGTGGCCGTGCGAGGTATCGACCACGACCAGATCGACCCCGGCATCGATCAGCCGCTCGGTGCGCTCGTGGCCGCTATCTCCTACCGTCGTCGCGGCCGCGACCCGCAAACGGCCTTGCGCATCCTTGCAGGCGAGCGGATGCGCCACCGCCTTTTCCATGTCTTTCACGGTGATCAGGCCGACGCAGCGATACTGGTCGTCAACGACCAGCAGCTTCTCGATGCGATGCTGATGCAGCATCCGCTTGGCTTCATCCTGGCTCACGCCCTCCTTCACCGTGATGAGATTCTCGTGCGTCATCAACTCGGAAACCTTTTGCCGCATATCGGTGGCGAAGCGCACGTCGCGGTTGGTGAGGATGCCGACGAGCTTGCCCGGAACGCCTTTGCCGGCGCCGGTGACCACGGGAATGCCGGAGAAGCCGTGATCCTTCATCAGCGCCAGCGCGTCCGACAGCATCGCATCGGGCCCAATGGTCAGCGGATTGACCACCATGCCGGATTCATACTTCTTCACCTGCCGTACCTGGGCGGCCTGTCCCTCGGGATCGAAGTTGCGATGAATGACACCGACGCCGCCGGCCTGCGCCATGGCGATCGCCATGCGTGCCTCGGTGACGGTATCCATCGCGGACGCAATGATGGGGATGTTGAGCGGGATGGCGCGCGTAATGCGGGAGCGGATGTCCACCTCGTAGGGCAGGATTTCCGAAGGGCCCGGCTTCAACAGGACGTCATCGAAGGTGTAGGCTTCGCGAAATCCCTGAAATCCCTGCGCCATCGTCAACTCCTTCCGGCGGCCATTGGCCGCAAATTGAAAGATAAGCGCCGCCTGCGGCGAAGCTTTGCGCTCCGGCCGTCGAATTGGTGCCCATCAGGGGGGTTGACGAGGGTCGATAGCATGGGCTGGCAGCGAATCAAAGCGCTATGCACAGCCTTTTCTTCGACCCTGCCCTGCGCCTCCTCAGCGGTAGTAACCGGGGGGCGGGCCGTGCCGGCGGATCGCCTCCACGACCTCGCGGTGCCGCCGCTCCTCCCGCTTCATATGGACCGCGACCAGCGCATGCGCCGACGGCACCAGCAGCAGGACATGGAAAACCAGTCCGAAAATGATGCAAAACACGATCAGAACGAGGTTGAACAGCGCCGAAAACGGCTGCCCGTTGAGGAGCAGGCCGACCGGCGGCAACAACGCTGCAAGGATGTAGATCACCGACGCCTCCGGCGCTTTTTCCGTACGGCAGATTTAGGTCTGCCATCCCGTTCCGCAATAGCTAGGACAGCGGGAGGGTGTTACAGCCCACCTCACCTCCTATTGCATCCCCCTGATTTGATGAACAAACAACGCGTCATTCCGCTGATCGTCGCCACCGCCCTGTTCATGGAGAACATGGACTCGACGGTCATCGCGACCTCGCTGCCCGCGATCGCCGCCGATATCGGCACCAGCCCGCTGACGCTGAAGCTCGCGATCACCTCCTATCTGCTGTCGCTCGCCGTCTTCATCCCGGCCAGCGGCTGGACCGCCGATCGGTTTGGCGCGCGCATGGTTTTTGCACTCGCCGTCGGCGTGTTCATGGTCGGCTCGATCGGCTGCGCACTGTCCACCTCCGTCACCCATTTCGTGTTCGCGCGCATCCTTCAGGGCATGGGCGGCGCGATGATGACACCGGTCGGACGCCTCGTGTTGTTGCGTTCGATCGACAAGAGCGCGTTGGTCAATGCCATGGCCTGGGTGACGGTGCCGGCGCTGATAGGCCCGGTGATCGGGCCGCCGCTCGGCGGCTTCATCACCACCTATTTCTCCTGGCACTGGATCTTCCTGATCAACATCCCGATCGGGCTGCTCGGCATTTTCATGGCGCTGAAGTACATCGATCCGATCAAGAGCGTCGACCCAGAAAAATTCGATCTCAAGGGACTGATGCTTGCCGGCATTGGCCTGGGCGGCATCGCGTTCGGACTGTCGGTCGCGGGCCTCAATCTGTTGCCCTGGAGCGTCGTCGCCGCACTGGTCGGGATCGGTTCGATCTCGATGACGCTCTACGTCTTCCATGCGCGGCGAACGGGCTCGCCGGTGCTCGACTTCACGCTGCTGCGGTTGCCCACCTTGCGCGCGGCTGTTATCGGCGGCTTCATGTTTCGCCTCGGCATCGGCTCACTGCCGTTCCTGCTGCCGCTGATGATGCAGGTCGGATTTGGTCTGTCGCCATTCCAGTCGGGTCTCGTGACGTTCGGCTCCGCGGTCGGCGCGATGGGCATGAAGACGCTGGCCGCGCGCATCATCCGCACCTTCGGTTTCCGTAACATGATGACCGTCAATGCGCTCGTCAGCGCGGTGTTTCTGGCGGCCTGCGCGCTGTTCACGGCGACAACGCCGTTGCTGCTGATCATGATCATCCTGGTGGTCGGCGGCTTCTTCCGCTCGCTGGAGTTCACCGCGATCAACACGGTTGCCTATGCCGAGGTCGAGCCCGGCCAGATGAGCCGCGCCACCACCATCGTCAGCGTCAACCAGCAGCTCGCAGTCTCGGCCGGCGTCGCCGTTGGCGCAGCCTGCGTGGAGTCGACGCTGTGGGTGCGCCACCTGACTGAATTGTCCGCCGACGTGTTCGCGCCGGCCTTCCTCGTGGTGTCGCTGGTCTCGGCGGCGTCATCGTATTTCTTCTGGCAGATGCCTTCCGATGCCGGTCACGAAATCTCCGGCCGCAAGGCGCTGGCACTCGCAAGCCGCAAGGGCGCGGCCAAGGGCGCGGCGCAGGAAGCTGCCGTCGTCGCTACCGAGGGCACCCAGGACGTGCGCGATCAAAGGTTGGGATGACGCACCGATAAGCCGGAGAGACAGATGGTCGTGCAGCGGATCGCCGCCTTTTCGCAGGGAACGAGCGGCGGCAATCCTGCCGGTGTCGTGCTTTGCGAAGCGCTTCCTTCCGCCGACCGGATGCTGGCGGTCGCGGCGGAGGTCGGATATTCGGAGACGGTCTTCGCCGCCCCGAGCGAGGATGGCTGGCGGGTACGCTACTTCGCGCCTGAGATCGAGGTGCCGTTCTGTGGCCACGCAACAATCGCGCTCGGGGCCGCCCTTGCGCTTGCCCATGGCGACGGCACCTTCGCGCTGCAACTCAACGACACGCGGATCACCGTAACGGGACGGCGGGATCCCATGCTCATGGCCGCGTTGCAATCACCGCGCACCCGCAGCGAACAAGCGCCCAAAGAGTTGGTCGCAGCCGCGCTCGGCCTTTTCTCCTATACTGTTGCCGATCTCGATCCGCGTCTGCCTCCCGCAATTGCCGAGGCTGGTGCTCGGCATCTCGTCCTGGCCCTGACCGACCGGCAGAAGCTGGCCGCGATGCACTATGACCTGGAGCAAGGGCGGCGGTTCATGACGGCAACTGGGATCGTGACAATCAGTCTCGTCCATGCGGAAACCAACACACTCTTCCATGCCCGCAATCCCTTCGCAGCGGGGGGCGTCTACGAAGACCCGGCGACGGGAGCCGCGGCGGCGGCCCTCGCGGGGTATCTGCGCGATCTTGGATGGCCTCATGGTGGCATGATCGAAATCCTGCAGGGTGAGGACATGGGTGTGCCCTCGCGGCTGAAAGCCGAGATCAACTCCGAACCCGGATCGAGCATCCGGGTATCGGGAGAAGCGCGGCAGATGTAGTCGACGTACTCAACGTCGGGCCGGTTCGGCCTCTGTTCAGTGAGCCGGTTCCATAGCTATGATGCGTCGACCGAGCTTGGGGGCAGGCATGCGGCGACGCGATTTCATCGCTGCTATTGGCGGCGCGATTGTTGGGCCGGGCGCGACACGTGCCCAGCAGGCAAGGCTGCCGACGATAGGATTTCTGGGCGCGAATCCGGCCGGCTTCGCGCCGTGGACGGCGCCCTTCGTGGCGCGCCTGCACGAACTCGGTTGGGTCGATGGCCGTACCGTTGCAATCGAGTATCGATGGTCGGAAGGACGCACCGAACGCTACGCGGAAATCGCGGCTGAGTTCGCCCGCCAGAAGGTGGACGTCATCGTCACGGTTGGAAGTGCCGTTCCCACGGTGAGGCAGGCGGCCGGCTCCATCCCCATCGTGTTTGCCGTTGCAATCGACCCCGTGCGCAGCGGCCTCGTCTCCAGCCTCGCCAATCCCGGAGGCAATGTAACCGGATTGTCGCTGCAGGCGACCAATCTTGCGGGAAAACGCCTCGAAATATTACGCGAGCTGATCCCCGATCTCCGCCGATTGGCGATCATCTTCAACGGAGAGAACGACCAGACGAAGCTCGAAATGAGCGACACCGAGGCCGCGGCTCGCGAACTCAAGCTCGACGTCGCCCTGCTCGAAATCCGGCGCCTGCAGGACATCGCTCCTGCGTTCGAGAAGCTCAGTCCGCGCGCCGACGCGCTCTATGTCGTGGTCGATCAGCTCGTCGTCGCCAATTTCAACCGCATCCTCACCTTCGCGCTGAGCGCGCGATTGCCGATGATCTACAGCACCCGCGATTTCGTCAGTTCCGGAGGAACTCATGTCCTACGGGCCAAGTTATGTCGACCTGTTTCGCCGCGCCGGCGACTACGTCGATCGAATTCTGAAGGGCGCCAAACCCGCGGACATGCCGGTCGAACAGCCGACGCGGTTTGAACTCGTCCTCAATCTCACGACGGCAAGAGCCCTCGGCCTGCGGGTGCCCGAACCGTTCCTGCTGCGTGTGGACGAGGTGATCGAATAGGCGGCGGCAGGCAGGACACGGAGTTCTGTCCGCCTCGAAACCTCGTCGCGTGGGCTCGCGCCACTAGTCGATGATATGTCTGCCCTCCGCCTTCGCGCGGGCGACACCATCTTTCATCTGTTGCAGCCGTTCAGGCGAATGCCCTTGCCACAGCGTAACTTCGGCAATGACCAGCAGCGGATCGCGGGACCGATAGGAACGCGTTGGATTGCCGGGAAACTTTTTGTCCGTCAGGTTCGGATCGTCCATGATCGGCCCCGTCGGCTCGACAACATAAATTCGCTCTCGTCCGTTGCCGGCGGCGAGCTCGGCGCCCCAGATCGCGGCATCCAGGGTGCCTGCGAAATAAACCCAGGAAAGCGGCTTAACGTCGGTGAAATTGGACTGGTGGCCGACGACGATCAGGTCTCCCGGCTTCAGATCGGCCCGCGTGCCGTGAAAGAACGATTGTGAAAACATGGTTGCAGCAGAAGACATGTATCGGCCCGAACCTTCGCTTACGCGGACTTCGGCCCGCCCCGAAACCCCGTCGCGAGCACGTAGCGCTCGGAGGAGTCCTGCCGGCTTGAGGCCGGCTTGACGTGGCGCACGGTTGCGAAATCGCGCTTCAGCTGCGCCAGCAGATCGGCGTCCGCGCCGCTCTGGAACACTTTTGCCAGGAACGCGCCGCCGGGATTGAGAATCTCCGATGCAAAGGACACGGCGATCTCGACCAAGCCGACGATGCGCAGCTGATCAGTCTTGCGATGGCCGGTCGTGTTGGCCGCCATATCCGACAACACCACATCGGCGCGGCCGCCGAGCATGGTTCGCAAACGGTCCGGCGCGTCGTCGGCGTGAAAATCGAGCTGCGCGAATTCAACGCCGGGAATCTCGCCCATCTCCAGAAGATCGATCGCGACCACCCTGCCCTTACCCTCGGCAGCCCCGACGCGCCTTGCCGCAATCTGGCTCCAGCCGCCGGGTGCCGCGCCGAGATCGACCACAGTCTGGCCGGGCTTGAGCAGGCGATATTTGTCGTCGATCTCGATCAACTTGTAGGCGGCGCGCGAGCGGTAGCCTTCGCGCTTGGCCTTGGCGACATAGGGATCGTTGAGCTGGCGCTCGAGCCAGAGCTTCGACGAGTGCTTGCGCTTGCCCCCGGTCCTGACCTGGACATGCATCCGCCCTGTCGTGTCTTTTGCCATAGTCTCTAAGTCCTGAGCGCGCCGTCCTCGCGCATCATCTCGACCAGCATGCCCTCACGCAGGCCACGGTCGGCGACGCGCAACCGCGGCAGCGGGAACGCGTTGCGGATGGCATCGAGGATGGCGCAGCCGGCCAGCACGAGATCGGCGCGCTCGACGCTGATACAGTTGTTGCTGGCGCGCTCCTGATACGTCATGCCGAGCAGCTTGTCGATCGTCGCGGAGATATCGGCGTCGTTCATCCAGACGCCGTCGATGCGCCGGCGATCGTAACGCACCAGCTTGAGATGGATGCCGGCGAGCGTCGTCACGGTGCCGGAGGTGCCGAGCAGATGCATGTCGCGCAAATCCGCCCCGTGCTCGGCGGCGAAGGGCGCAATGTACTGCGCGATCTCCGCGACCATCTTCGCATAGGACTCTTTGGTGACGTCGCGGCCGCCAAATTGCTCGGCGAGCGTGACTACGCCGAGCGGGATCGACATCCACGCTTTTGTGCGCGGCTCCGTATTCGGTTCGGTCGGATCGCGTTCGATCCGCACCAGTTCGGTCGAGCCGCCGCCGATGTCGAACAGGATGGCGCCGCGGCCTCTGGGGTCGAGCAGCGGCGAGCAGCCGATCACCGCGAGCGCGGCCTCGGTCTCGCGGTCGATCACCTCGAGCCGAATGCCGGTCTCGGTCGCGACGCGATCGCGGAAGCCGTCGGCATTGGACGCGGCGCGGCAGGCTTCGGTCGCGATCAAGCGGAGCCGGCTCGCGCGCTTCGCCTCGATCTTGTCGCGACAGATCGAGAGCGCCGATATCGCGCGATCGATCGCGGCCTCGCTGATGCAACCGGTCGCGGAGACGCCCTCGCCGAGCCGGATGATCCGCGAAAAAAGTCGATCACGCGAAAGCTGTCGCCGGTCGGACAGGCGATCAGGAGACGGCAATTGTTGGTGCCGAGATCGAGCGCCGCATAAACCGCGGTTCCCGTCGCCTGCGCGTGGCTGGCGGCAGGCGGCCCCGCGGCAGGGTCTCCGCGCGGGGTCGAACCCTCGCGGAGCCGCGTGTCGTCATTCATTCAAACTGTCTTTCCGCGGCCCTCTGGCCGGCATGGAATGGCTTTTTCGCCTGAAACCTTAGCAGCGCCAAAGGCCTGTGCAACAACCCCATAGGACTATGTCCAAATGGGGCGTTGTGGCTGCCTGTGCGGTGCGTTATCTCTGCGAAACCCAGCGAAACCGCGCAAAATCAGGCACTTTCCGATGCAAGAACGTACGTCGCCCCGGTCGGTCGAGAACGCTATCGCACTGCAAAAATACGGGGTCGGCCAGCCCGTGCGGCGCAAGGAAGACGACACCCTCGTCCGCGGCAAGGGCAAGTACACCGACGATTTCAGCCTGCCGAGACAGGTCTATGCATGGATGGTCCGCTCCAGCCACGCCCACGGCGTCATCAAGGGTATCGATATCGCGGCGGCCAAGGCGATGCCCGGCGTGCTCGGCGTGTGGACCGGCGCCGATCTCGTGGCCGCCGGCTACAAGCCGTTCGTGTGCGGGCTGCCGCTGAAGAGTCGCGACGGCTCGCCGTTGCTGCAGACCAACCGCATGCCGCTTGTGTCGGACAAGGTGCGTTATGTCGGCGACGCCGTCGCCTTTGTCGTGGCCGAGACATTAGCGCAGGCACGCGATGCCGCCGAAGCAATTCAAGTCGATATCGAACCGCTGCCGGCGGTGACCAGTGCGGCCGACGCGGCCAAGCCCGGCGCGCCGCAACTCTACGATCACATCCCCAACAACGTCGCGCTGGATTTCCATTTCGGCGACACCGCGAAGATCGACGCGGCCTTCGCCGGCGCCGCGCATGTCACCAGGCTCGACATCGTCAACAACCGCATCGCCGTGGTCGCGATGGAGCCGCGCGTCGGTCTCGGCCATTACGACAAGGCAACCGATCGTTTCACCTTGCAGGTGCCGACCCAGGGCGTGGCCGGCAACAAGGTGGTGCTCGCGCGCATCCTCAACGTTCCGCACGAGAAGGTGCGCATCCTCACCGCCAATGTCGGCGGCTCCTTCGGCATGAAGAACCTGGCCTATCCCGAATATGCCTGCATCCTGCATGCGTCGAAGCGGCTCGGGCGCCCGGTGAAATGGACCGACGAACGCTCGACCAGTTTCCTCTCGGACAGCCAGGGCCGCGCGCAACTGATCCATGCCGAGATGGCGCTGGACGCCGAAGGCAAGTTCCTCGCGGTGCGCCTCAATGGCTACGGCAATCTCGGCGCTTACATCAGCGGCGTCGCGCCAGGACCCCTGACGCTCAACACCGCAAAGAACCTGCAGAGCGTCTACAAGACGCCGCTACTCGGCGTCGACATCAAGACCGTGCTGACCAACAGCACTCATATGGGCGCCTATCGCGGCGCCGGCCGGCCCGAAGCGAATTACTACATGGAGCGGCTGATCGACCGCGCCGCCGACGAAATGGGCATCAACCGCCTCACCCTGCGCAAGCGCAATTTCATTAAGCCCGCGCAACTGCCATACGCCGCAGCTTCCGGCATGACCTATGACAGCGGCGATTTCGCCGCCGTGTTTTCCAAGGCGCTGGAGATTTCCGACCACGAGAACTTCGGCAAGCGCAGGAAGGAGAGCCGCAAGCACGGTCTGCTGCGCGGCATCGCCGTTGGCTCCTATCTGGAAGTGACGGCGCCGCCGAACGGTGAGCTCGGCAAGATCACCTTCGAGCCCGATGGCACGGTGAAGCTCACCACCGGTACGCTGGATTACGGCCAGGGCCACGCCACGCCGTTCGCGCAAGTGCTGTCGGCGCAACTCGGCGTGCCCTTCGAAAAGATCACGCTGGAGCAGAACGACAGCGACCTCGTGCGCGTCGGTGGCGGCACCGGCGGCTCGCGCTCGATTACTGCCACGGGTCAGGCGATCGTGGAATCTTCCGCGCTGGTCGTCGAGAAAGGCAAGAAGGCGGCCGCGCATTTCCTCGAAGCGGCCGAGGCCGACATCGAGTTTTCCGGCGGGCGCTTCACCATCGCCGGCACCGATCGTTCGATCGGCATCATGGAGCTCGCCGAGCGCTTGCGCGACGGCAAAGTGCCCGAGGGCACGCCCTCCTCGCTCGACGTCGATCACAACACCAAGGAAACGGTCTCGACCTTTCCGAACGGCTGCCATGTCGCGGAGGTCGAGGTCGACCCTGATACAGGCGTGGTGCGCGTGGTGAAATATGCCGCGGTCAACGATTTCGGCACCGTCGTCAATCCCATGATCGTGGCGGGCCAGCTGCACGGCGGCGTGGCGCAAGGCATCGGCCAGTCGCTGATGGAAGAGATCAGTTACGACGATGGCGGCCAGCCGATCACCGGCTCGTTCATGGATTATGCGCTGCCCCGCGCCGAGGACATTCCGTCGATGACGATCGGCGATCACCCCTCGCCGGCCAAGACCAATCCGTTGGGCACCAAAGGTTGCGGCGAGGCCGGCTGCGCCGGCAGTCTCGTTTGCGTCGCCAACGCCGTGATCGACGCGCTGTCGGACTATGGCATCAAGCAGCTTGATATGCCGCTGACGCCGGAGAAGATCTGGCGCGCAATAGAGAACGCCAAGACGAAGGCAGCCTGACGATGCAAGCTATCATCGACGAGTTGCGCGCCGCCTTCGACGCAACGACTGTTTTCACCGGCAACGAGATCGACCCGCGTTATCACACCGACATGGCCGGCATTCCCGTCGATCCGCCGCTCGCGGTGGTGCGGCCGCGCAGCACCGAGGATGTCTCGACGCTGTTGAAGCTCTGCAACAAGGCGCGCGTGTCCGTGACCACGCAGGGCGGCATGACGGGCCTCGTGCGCGCCACCATGCCGCTGGCAGGCGAGATCGTGCTGTCGATGGAGCGCATGACCGCGATCGAGGAGGTCGACACCGGCGGCGGGGTCGTGATCACCCAGACCGGGGTGCCGCTGCAGAAACTGCAGGAGCGTGTCGGTGACGATGGATTCATGTTTCCGCTAGACTTGGGCGCGCGCGGCAGCTGCACCATCGGCGGCAACATCTCGACCAATGCCGGCGGCAATCGCGTGATCCGCTATGGCATGACCAGGGATCTCGTGCTCGGGCTCGAGGCGGTGCTCGCCGACGGCACCATTCTCAAAGGCGTGCGCAAATACATCAAGAACAACACCGGCATCGACCTGAAGCAGCTGTTCGTCGGCACCGAGGGCACGCTCGGCGTCGTCACGCGCGCGGCTTTGCGGATTTTCCCCGCGCCGGCCGAGCAGCAGGTGGCGCTGTGCGCGCTCGCAAGCTTCGACAAGGTTCGCGCCTTCCTGGAGTTGGCGCGCAAACGGCTCGGTGGCGACCTCACGGCGTTCGAGGTGATGTGGAACGAGTATTACCGGCTGACGACCGAACTGGTGAAAGGCGTGGCCGCGCCGCTGCCCACCAATCATCCCTTCTACGTCCTGATGGAATCCTCTGGCAGCGACGCCGAGCGCATCCGCGGCGACGTGGAAGACCTGCTCGAGCACGCGCTGGAGCAGGACATCATTCTCGATGCCACGATTGCGAGCTCCGGCGCTGCCGCCGCCGCGATCTGGAAAATCCGCAACTCCTCGGTCGAACTGTCGCGTGCGCTCGGCCCGCACGGCGTCGGCTTCGACATCAGCCTCGCCATCGACAGGATGGAGGCGTTTGCCGACACGGTCAAAGCCAGGATGAAGACGATCGACAAGGATGCCTACGCCATCGTGTTCGGTCATGCTGGCGACGGCAATTTGCATGTCAACGCGAAGTATCCGGCCACGATGGATCGCACCGAAGATGTCACAAAGCTGATCTATGGCATTACAGGCGATTTCGCCGGCTCGATCTCGGCCGAGCACGGCATCGGCCTGTTGAAGCGGCCGTACCTGAAGCTCAGCCGCACTGCGGAGGAGATCGAGACCATGCGCACGCTGAAGCGCGCACTCGATCCGCACGGGATTCTCAATCCGGGCCGGATATTCGAGATGTGAGGCGGCAGCCCCAATCTTCGCTGTCATCGCCCGGCCTTGCGCGCCGGCGCGACAACAACCGATTTGAGGAAGGGCGGGCTGATGACCCGCCCTTTCCCATAGTCACCGAGCGCGGTTAAGAGCCATTCGTGCAGGCTCAAATTCCAGCAACGGATCCAATACACAGTCGCGCCATCTCTCCCGATGGCCTTCCGCCTGAAGACGGAAATAGACGACGCGCCGGACCACCGCAGACGTGTTTCCACCCATATTGTGGCCGAGCAGGTAGTTTCCAAGAAAGAGATCGCCGGCCCGTCCCAAGACCTGTTCGGGCGACGCCATTGGGTAGGTCGGGTGCTCGATACTTAACAGCGCATCGGGCCCGTGCTCGCACAGATAGGACGCCGCAACGTTGTGCGAGCCGGGCCAGACCCAGAGATTGCCCATATCGCACGCGGTCTGGTCGGTCAGGAATATGCCAGCCAGCAATGTGAACGTTCCGGGGCGTCCGCCTGGCTCAACGATTTTGAGCCCGTCGATGTGTGGCCCACCAGGTCGATGATTCCAGACCGGAATATTCAGCGAGACCTGAACTTGCGTCAGCTTGGCGAGGGCCAGTGGCGCGATCAGGCTTTCGACGATCTCCCGGGCATCGCTCTCGTGCAGCAGAGCGACCAGCGGATCGGTGTCGGCCGGATTCTGTTGCCAGTAAAAGTGGAAGCCGCGACGGTCGGCCGGTGGTGGATTTTGTTCGACCAACCGGTCGATCTTCTGCATAGCCGCTTCGATCAGCGACACTGGGACGACGTCGGGAATAACCACAGAACCGCGTTCTGCGAATCTGCGCAGTTGGTCGTCGTTGAGGGGGGACATGACAGAGCTTTCTCTAGGTGCCAGCACCTGCGAGCCGCGTCGTGCGGGACTGCAGGGTGTTGGTCGGTTCGATCAAGAAGACGCCGCTCGCATGACGTGGCATGCGAGGACGATCTCCATTCCTGCCCGCAAAAGGTGCAGGCGAGCCGTTAGTGGCTCAGCAGGAAGAAACCCGAAGCGATGTTGAGAGTGCTGATCATCATGGTGCGGACAAATTATCGAAAACGGCGCGCCGGCGCAAGCCGGTAACATCTCGATCACGCTTGCGGCCCGAAAGGGCGGCCTCACCCTTACGCCGCCACCTGCTCGCGCGGCTGGGTGATCGCGATGTGCCAGATATGCGCCAGCGGCTTGGTGCCGTTGGCAACCACAAGCGCGTCGAGCTCGACGAAGCGGTGGCCCTTCTTTTCGTAGTTGCCGACCACTTTCGCCCGTGCAGTCAGCTCGTCGCCGACCTTGCTTGCTGACAACAGCTGCATCCGGCTGCCGACATAAATCCAGGGCCCGAGGATGGCGTTGTCGACCAGCACCTTGTTCATGATCCGCGGCAGCAGCCCGGGATGCCCGAGATTGTCGCGTGCGTAGATCGGATCGGTCTCCCTGATATCGGCGAGATATTCTTTTGCCGCATCGGCTGCCCAGTCGCGCGGAATGGAGCCAAGCCATTTGCCCATTTCATAGGAACTGGCGCTGACGGGCTTGCGCTCTTTCACCGCATCGGCCGCAACGAAATCGTTCAACGCGTATCCCGGCGCAGCTGCCGGTAATGAGGCGGTGCCCGTGGCGCACAAATCGCCCTTGCTCTGCACTTCGATGGTCAAGCCACCGGCGTCTTCGATCGCACTCACTTCCGCGATCTCGCCGTCATAGACCGGCTTGATGAAACGCGCCTCGATCAGCCCGCGCGCGAGGAAATCCCTGCCCCATTTCGCAACGGGCATGTGCAGCATGTAGGCGAGCACATCGACGCCGGGCACGAGGCCGCCGGAGAAGCCGTATTTGCGCGCAACCGTGTCGTCGTGGATCTTGTTCTCGGAATGCTTCGACGTGTTGTAGGCCGAGACGCGATAGGCTTGGCTTGCCATGCTTGTTGCCCTGTTTTCCGGTCGTTTCCTGTGCTGATCGTACCCTTGGGAACTGCGCTGGCAAGCCCCGGCTTGGCCTCGCAATTCTGACCCCGATGGAGTACAGGGTCCGCCGATGACCAGCACCACTCGTATCTATGTCGACGCCGACGCCTGCCCGGTCAAGGACGAGATTTACCGCGTCGCCACCCGTCTCGGCGTGCCCGTCAGCGTGGTGGCGGGCAATTTCATCCGGGTGCCGCAGGACCCGCTGATCGAGCGCATTGCCGCCGGTTCGGGCATGGACGCCGCGGACGACTGGATCGCGGAACGCGCCAAGCCCGGCGATGTCGTCATCACCTCGGACATTCCGCTGGCGAGCCGCTGCGTCAAGGCCGGGGCCGAAGTGATTGCGCCGAACGGCAAGCCGTTCACCGAACAATCCATCGGCATGACGCTTGCCGTGCGCAACCTGATGACCGACCTGCGGTCGTCGGGCGAGATCACCGGCGGGCCAAAATACTTCTCGCCGCGCGACCGCTCGACCTTCCTGTCGGCGCTCGACCAAACCATCCGCCGCATCCAGCGCCGCCGCGCGGAGCAGGCGGCACCGGGTCAAAGCTGATGGCGCCGCCGCTGATTCAGCTCAAAGACATCCGCCTGACCTTCGGCGGTACGCCGCTGCTATCTGGCGTCGAGCTTTCGGTCTCGCCGGAGGAGCGCGTCTGCCTGATCGGCCGCAACGGCTCCGGCAAATCGACCCTGCTCAAGATCGCCGCCGGGCTGATCGAAACTGATGGCGGTACGCGCTTTGTGCAGCCGGGTTCGACCATCCGCTATCTGCCGCAGGAGCCGGATTTCGCCGGTCATGCCACCACGCTCGCCTATGTCGAGGCCGGCCTTGGGCCGGGCGATGACCACTACGCCGCGCGCTACCTGCTGGAACAGCTCGGGCTGCGCGGTGACGAGGACCCGACAAGTCTTTCCGGCGGCGAAGCGCGCCGCGCCGCGTTGGCTCGCGTGCTGGCGCCCTCGCCCGATATCCTGCTGCTGGACGAGCCGACCAACCATCTCGATCTCCCCACCATCGAATGGCTGGAGCGCGAGCTCGACAGCCGCCGCAGCGCGCTGGTGCTGATCAGCCACGACCGCCGTTTCCTGGAAAATCTTTCGCGCGCGACGGCATGGCTGGATCGTGGACAGATCAGGCAGATCGATCGCGGCTTCTCAGCGTTCGAATCCTGGCGCGACGAGGTGCTGGCTGATGAGGAACGCGAGCAGCACAAGCTCGACCGAAAGATCGTCAACGAGGAGCACTGGCTGCGTTACGGCGTTTCCGGCCGACGCAAGCGCAACGTCAAGCGGCTCGCAAATCTGCATGCGCTGCGGCAATCACGACGGGACTATCGCGGCGCGGCCGGCGATGCGAAACTGGCTGCGGCGGAAGCGGAGAAATCCGGACGCCTCGTGATCGAGGCAAAGGGTATCGGCAAGTCCTTTGGCGCGCGCAAGATCGTCGATGGCTTCTCCATCCGTATCCAGCGCGGCGACCGGATCGGCATTGTCGGGCCAAATGGCGCCGGCAAGACCACGCTGGTGAATTTGCTGACCGGCGCGGACAGTCCCGATAGCGGCAGCGTGCGGCTGGGTGCCAATATCGAGATGGCCACGCTGGACCAGCATCGCGAAAGCCTCGATCCCAAATCGACTTTGGCTGAAGCCCTGACCGGCGGCCGCGGCGATCACGTGATGGTCGGGGGAAAACCGAAACATGTCGTCGCCTACATGGAGGACTTCCTGTTCGCGCGCGAGCAGATGCGCACGCCGCTGGAAGTGCTGTCCGGCGGCGAACGCGGCCGTCTGATGCTGGCGCGCGCGCTGGCGAAGCCGTCAAATTTGCTGGTGCTGGACGAGCCCACCAACGACCTCGATCTGGAAACGCTCGACGTGCTCGAGGAGATGCTCGGCGACTACGAAGGCACAGTGATCCTGATCAGCCACGACCGCGATTTTCTCGACCGCGTCGTGACGTCAGTGATCGCGCCCGACGGCAATGGAAAATGGATTGAATATGCCGGCGGCTACTCCGACATGCTGAGCCAGCGCGGCGCGGATCTGCAGCGCGAGACCGTGAAGGCGCCTGTCGTCGAGAAGAAGGAAGCGAAGCCGCCTGCCGATACGCCCACGCCAAAGCGCCGGCTCAGCTTCAACGAGAAACATGCGCTGGAAACGCTGCCGAAGACCATCGAAAAGCTGCATGCCGAGATTATCAGGCAGCAGCGCAGGCTTGACGATCCCGATCTCTATGCCAAGGATCGCAAGACATTCGACGAGGCTTCCAACGCCATGGCCACGGCGCAGCAGGAGCTGGCCGCGGCCGAAGACCGCTGGCTGGAGCTTGAAGTTTTGCGCGAAGAAATAGAACAGGCATGAAGAGAACTCGTCATTGCGAGCGAAGCGACGCAATCCAAAATCTTCCGCGAAGAAAGCCTGGATTGCTTCGTCGCTTCGCTCCTCGCAATGACGATGTAGATGAAACTGAGGTTGCAACAATGACCACTCCCCTCGCCGCCAAAATCGCCAAAGAGTACGGCACGCCCTGCGCCGTCATCGACATGGACAAGGTCGAGCGCAACATCGCGCGGGTCCAGGCCGCCTGCGAGGCGGCCGGCGTCGCCAACCGGCCGCATATCAAGACCCACAAGAGCCCGATGCTGGCGAAGATGCAGGTCGCGGCGGGCGCGCGGGGCATCACCTGCCAGAAGCTTGGCGAGGCCGAGATCATGGCGGACGCCGGGATCGACGACATCCTGATTTCCTACAATCTGCTCGGCGATGAGAAGATGGCGCGTCTCGGCGCGCTGCAGGCCAAGGCCAACATGACCGTTGCCGCCGACAATCCGACCGTGGTCGCCGATCTGCCCAAGGCGGCTGCCGCGTCAGGCCGGCCGCTCTCGGTCGTGGTCGAGTGCGACACCGGACGCAAGCGCGCCGGCGTCGAGACCCCTGCGGAAGCGATCGCGCTGGCGCGCACGATTGCCGCTTCACCAGGTCTGCAATTTGCGGGCTTCATGCTCTACCCGACCGAGACCGGCTGGGCCGAGGCGCAGAAATTTTACGACGAAGCGCTGGCCGGCGTTCGCGCGCACGGGCTGGACGTGACGATGGTTTCGACCGGCGGTTCGCCGAACATGAAGAACGTCGGCAAGCTCAAGGGCGCGACCGAGCATCGTCCGGGCACCTATATCTACAACGATCGCATGCAGGTCGCGGCCGGCGTCGCCACATGGGACGATTGCGCGCTCAACATCTATGCCACCGTGGTCAGCCGCGCCGGCCCCGAGCGCGGCATCCTCGATGCCGGTTCGAAGACGCTGACCTCGGACACCGGCGGCGGAACTCGACGGCCATGGCCTGATCCTGGAGCATCCTGAGGCGAAGATCGCAAAGTTCGCCGAGGAGCACGGCTTCCTCGATCTCACTCGCAGCAACACAAGGCCCAATGTCGGCGACGTCGTGCGGATCGTGCCCAACCATGTCTGCGTGGTCGTCAACATGATGGACGAGGTAGTGATGGTACGCGGTGACGAGATCATCGGCGTGCTGCCGGTCGCGGCACGGGGGAAGTTGCGTTGATTTTGTAGGGTGGGCAAAGGCGCACTTGCGCCGTGCCCACCTTCCTTGTTTCGGCAAAAGTGGTGGGCACGCTTCGCTTTGCCCACCCTACGAATCGTTTAGCCACCTCAGTGCACCCCTCCCCGCCGCCGCGCCCGTCGCGAACGAGGCCTGCAACAGGTAGCCGCCGGTCGGCGCTTCCCAGTCCAGCATCTCGCCGGCCGCGAACACACCGGGCAATTTGCGCAGCATGTAATGGTCATCGAGTTCGTCGAAGGCGATGCCGCCCGCGGTCGAGATTGCGCGCGCAATTGGCGCGACGCCGGTGAGCCTGATCGGAACCGCATTGATCAGTGCGGAAAGTCGCTCAGGCGATAGCGACGCCAGCGACTGACAGGATGCAATCGTCGCTTCCTGCAGCAACCCGATCGCGACCGGCGAAAGATTCGCAGCCTTGCGCAGGAAATTGGACAGAGATTGCTTGCCGCGCGGCGCGGAGAGCCGTTTCACCAGATCGTCTGCGCCGAGATCGGGCCGCAACGCGATTTGCAAGGTTGCCTCGCCCGCTCCAGCAATCGCCTCGCGCAATTCCGCCGATAGCGCATAGATCGCTCCGCCCTCGATGCCCGGTCGCGTGATGGTGGCCTCGCCGCGGATGGCCTGATCGCCGAATTTGAATTCCGCTCCCTTGAGCGGCTGGCCCTCGAAGCGATCACGAAAGACATCGGACCACGCAACCGCGAAGCCGCAATTGGCCGGTCGCAACGGCGAAATGTTCACACCTTTGGCCGCAAGCAACTCCGCCCACGATCCATCGGAGCCAAGCCGCGGCCAGCTTGCGCCGCCTAGCGCCAGTACTGTCGCGCGCGCCTCGATCGTCCGTTCGCCGTCCACCGTCCGAAATATTGGCGCGCCGCGATCGTCCCAGCCGATCCAGCGATGGCGAAACGTGAATTTCACACCTGTCGAGTCCAACCGTCGCAGCCAGGCACGCAGCAACGGCGACGCCTTGAAGCTTTCCGGAAATACCCGCCCGCTGGAGCCGATAAACGTCTTCTGCCCGAGCGTTTCGCTCCATGCGCGCAACTGGTCTGGCGAAAACGCAGTAATCGCCGGCTCCAGTTTCGTCATCGCTTCGCGATAGCGCGCAAGGAATCGCGGCAACGGCTCGCTATGGGTGAGGTTCAGTCCGCCACGCCCCGCCATCAGGAACTTGCGTCCCGCCGACGGCATCGCGTCGAACACGGTCACGCGTGCGCCGCCCTGCGCCAGCACTTCCGCCGCCATCAGCCCGGCCGGGCCGGCACCGATGACGGCTGCGTTCATGACTTACAGCTTCACGCCGGCCCGCGCGGCGGCCTGTCCGACATATTTCTGGGTCTGCTCGAACGCGCCTGCCAGCGCCTTCGCGGTTGTCATGTCGCTGATCTCGGCGAAGCGCGCCGCGACCGCATCCGGCGTCCACTCCGACGGCGGCAAATTGATGCCTTCGGTCTCGACGACCTTGATCACCGCGAACGAGCCGGCGCCGGCGCCCATGATGGTGCGGGTCGGCGCATCCTCGCTCAGCAGATATTCGACCGCCGGCGTGATCGCCTCGGGCCGCATCAGCTTCAGCGGCTCGGGCGGCAGCAATTCCTCGGTCATGCGCGTCGCGGCGGTCGGCGAGATCGTGTTGACGCGCACATTGTATTTGCGGCCCTCCTCAGCGAGCACGTTCATCAGCCCGACCATGCCCGTCTTCGCCGCGCCGTAATTGGCCTGGCCGAAATTGCCATAGAGACCGGACGACGACGTCGTCAGCACGATGCGGCCGTAATTGCGCTCGCGCATGCCGTCCCACACCGCTTTGCAGCAGTAGAAGCTGCCGACCAGATGCACGCCAAGCACCTTCTCGAAATCGGCCGGCTCCATCTTGCCGAACGACTTGTCCCTGAGGATGCCGGCATTGGCGCAGAGCAGGTCGACGCTGCCCCACTCTTTCGTCGCGCGCGCCACCATCGCCTGAACCTGCTCGAAATTCGAGACATCGGCGCCGTCGGCCATCGCGCTGCCCCCGGCCTTGCGGATTTCCTCGACCACATTCTCCGCCGGCGTCAGCGAGCCGCCGCTGCCGTCGCGCGCGCCGCCGAAATCGTTCACCACCACTTTAGCGCCGCGGCTTGCGAGCCCCAGCGCATGCGCGCGCCCGAGACCATTGCCCGCGCCAGTCACGATGGCCACGCGTCCGTCAAACCTGATTGTCATGAATTGTTTCCCGGATTTCTTTTCTCGTCATGCCCGGGCTTGACCCGGGCATCCATCAAAAAACGAAGTGCTTTTTCACCAGTGATGGATCGCCGGGTCAAGCCCGGCGATGACGAGCGGCGGTTAAGCGAAATAGATCAGGCCGAGCCAGTCGGCGACGATCGCGGGCTTGTCCTCGCCTTCGATCTCTACCGTGACATTGGTGCGCGATTGCAATTCCGTGGGCTTGCGCAGCCTGGCCTCCGTCAGTACGAAACGGCCGCGCACGCGCCGGCCCGCGCGCACCGGCGAGATGAAGCGCAGCTTGTCGAAGCCGTAGTTGACGCCCATGGTGGTGCCTTCGATGACCGGCATCACCTCATAGGACATGATGGACATCAGCGACATCGTGAGGAAGCCGTGCGCCACCGTGCTGCCGAACGGCGTCTCGCGCTTGGCGCGCTCGGGATCGATGTGGATGAACTGGTGATCCTCGATCACGTCGGCATAGACGTTGATCCGGCCCTGATCGACCACATGCCAGGACGACACGCCGACCTCCTTGCCGACCATGGCCTGATAGGCTGCAAGCGACACTGGCGGTTTCTTCCAGACTTCGTTCATTTATTGTGACTCCGATCCGGCGGCGCGTATCCTCGCCAGCTCCGGAAAATCCTCCTCACGGAACTCCTTGCCGCGAAGCGTGTCCTCCCGATTGTCGTCATGTTCCAGCCGGCGCAGCTGCACCCGCCGGATCTTGCCGGAGATGGTTTTGGGCAGCTCGGTCACCAGCTCGATCTTCCGGATGCGTTTGAACGGCGCCAGTCGCGTGTGCAAATGCTTGAAGATCGAGAGCGCGGTTTCCGGCGTGCGCTCGACACCGGCCGTGCACAGGACATAGGCTTTGGGGATCGCCAGGCGAATCGGATCGGAACTCGGCACCACGGCGGCTTCCGCGACTGCTTCATGCTCGATCAGCACGCTTTCGAGCTCGAACGGGCTGATGCGGTAGTCGGACGATTTGAACACGTCGTCGGACCGGCCGACGAAAGTGAAATAGCCGTCGTCATCGACGAACACCACGTCGCCGCTGCGATAGTGATCGCCATCGGCGCCAGCGAGCTTGCCGTCCCCGCCCTGATAGCCCTGCATCAAACCCGCCGGCCTGTCGGCGCCGAGCACCAGCGTGACCTCGCCCTCTTTCGCCGTATGTCCGTCGGCATCCTGGATGACGACGCGATAACCGGGCAGCGGCCGGCCCATCGAGCCGACCTTCACTCTCTGCCCCGGCGGATTGCCGGCCAGCGCCGTGGTCTCGGTTTGCCCGTAGCCGTCGCGGATAGTCAGGCCCCAAGCGGTTCGGACCTGATCGATCACCTCAGGGTTGAGCGGCTCACCGGCACCGCAGACCTCGCGCAGGCTCATCTTGAAATCGGCAAGCTTCTCCTGGATGAACAACCGCCACACCGTCGGCGGCGCGCAAAGCGTGGTGACGCCGCAACGACCCATGATTGACAGCAGCTGCTTGGCCTCGAAGCGAGGCTGGTTGGCGATGAAGATGGTCGCGCCCGCATTCCAGGGTGCGAAGAAGCAGCTCCAGGCGTGCTTGGCCCAGCCGGGCGAAGAAATATTGAGATGCACGTCGCCAGGCTGCAAGCCGAGCCAGTACATGGTCGAGAGGTGGCCGACGGGATAGCTGCGTTGGCTGTGCCGCACCAGCTTCGGCTTGGCCGTGGTGCCCGAGGTGAAATAAAGCAGCATCGGCTCGTCGGCCGCGGTCGGTCCGTCGGGCGTGAAACTTTCGGACGCGTCGGCCGATTGTTCGAACGGCAACCAGCCATCGACTTTTGACGGCGCGCCAACGACGATCTGCACCAACTTGTTAGTGCGAAGCCTCGCGAATTTTGCGACCTGATCTTGCGTCGCCACCACAGCCTTGGCGCGGCCACGGTCGAGCCGGTCCTGCAACTCATCAGGCGTGAGCAGGGTCGTTGCCGGGATCACGACCACGCCGAGCTTCATCGCCGCCAGCATGGTCTCCCACAACGGCACGACGTTGCCGAGCAAAAGCAGCAGATGGTCGCCGCGCCTCAGGCCCTGCGCGCGCAGGAAGTTCGCGACCTGGTTGGAGCGGCGCGACAGCGTCGCAAAGGAGAGTTTCGTCTCGCGGTCCTGCCCGGCGTCGACGATCCAGAGCGCGGTGCGGTCCTTACTCGCGGGGTCGCGCGCCAGTTCCGCGTCGAACCAGTCCAGCGCCCAGTTGAAGGGCACAGGATCGGGCCAGCGGAATCCCTTCACCGCGGCATCGTAGTCGGTGCGATGCTTCAGCAGAAAGGCGCGCGCGTCCTTGAATGTCGTCATCGCTACTTTCCGGCGAGGCCGCGGACGTGATTGATGATGCCCGAAAAATCCATGCCGCCATTGCCGGCGGCATCGAACGCCCTAAACATCTCCTGCGCCTGCTTGCCGAGCGGCGTCGCGGTCCCCGACGCCTTGGCGGCATCCTGCGCCAGCGTGAGGTCCTTCAACATCAGCGCCGCCGCGAAACCCGGCTTGTAGTCATTGTTGGCCGGCGAGGTCGGCACCGGACCGGGCACGGGACAATATGATGTCAGCGCCCAGCACTGACCCGACGAGGTAGAGACCACGTCGAACACGGCCTGATGCGACAGCCCGAGCCGCTCTGCGAGCGAAAAGGCTTCGCCGAGGCCGATCATGGAAATTGCGAGAATCATGTTGTTGCAGATCTTGACGCCCTGGCCCGCGCCGGCTGCGCCGCAATGCACGATCTTCTTACCCATCTTCTCCAGCACCGGCTTGGCTGCAGCGAACGCCTTCTCCTCGCCACCGCACATGAAGGTCAGCGTCGCGCCCTTGGCTCCGCCGGTGCCGCCGGAGACGGGCGCATCGACCGAGGCCACGCCGTGCTTGGCGGCCAGCGCGTGCGCCTGCTTCGAGCTTTCGACGTCGATGGTCGAGCAATCGATGATCAGATTGCCCTTGGTCATGGCCGGGACGACCTCGTTCCAGACCGATAGCACATGCTTGCCGGCGGGCAGCATGGTGATGACGACGTCGGCGCCCTTCACCGAGACGACCGAGCTTTCGGCAATCGCAGCGCCATCGGACTTGGCTTGATCGCGCGACGACGCGACCAGGTCGAACGCCACCACCTTGTGGCCGGCCTTGACCAGATTGGCGGCCATCGGCCCGCCCATGTTGCCGAGGCCGATGAATGCGATGGTTGCCATGAGTTCCTCCCGGAGCTTTTATCTCGTTTCGAATTTCAATTCGTCGGCGCCGATTTCGGCGAAGTATGGAGCGACCATGTCAGGCGTCACGTCCTCGATATCAGGCGGCGACCAGCGCGGATTGCGGTCCTTGTCGATCACAGCGGCGCGCACGCCCTCGCGGAAATCGTCACTGCGAAACACTTCCAACGCCGCACGATACTCCCGCACCAGGCATTCTTCCAGCGAGCGCGCGCTGCGCGCCAGCCGCAGCAGCTTCAAGGTCACGACCATGCCGCGCGGCGATTTCTCGGAAAGTGTCTTCAGGGCCGACTGTGCCAGCTCCGAGCCGTCGCGCTTCAGCGCGGCGACGATATCCTCCATTCGGTCATGACCGAACAGGCGATCGATCTCGGCCTGCTTCGCCGCCACAGGCCCGACCTTCTCGCCGGTCGCAAAGCCATCAATCAGCGCCCTCACCTCGCCCGAGTGCGTGCCCGGGCGCACCCCGGTCAGCACCTCGCGCAGGGCCGGCAATTTCGCGGATGGCACCACCGCATCAGCAAACCGCGCATAGATCGCGTCAGGCCCGTTCATGGTCGTGCCGGTCAGCCCGAAATAGGTGCCGATCTCGCCGGGTGAGCGCGACAGCAGATATGTGCCGCCAACATCCGGGAAGAACCCGAGCCCAACCTCGGGCATCGCGAGCTTGGTGCGCTCGGTGACCACGCGATGGCTGGAATGCGCCGACAGCCCGACGCCGCCGCCCATGACAAGGCCGTCCATGAAGGCGACGTAGGGTTTTGGAAACTTCTTGATGCGGACATTGAGGATGTATTCCTCGCGCCACAGGATCGCGCCCAGATCGCCCTGAACCTTCGAACTCTCCCAGAGAGCGCGGATATCGCCGCCGGCGCAGAGCCCGCGCTCGCCCGCGCCTTCCAGCAGGATCACGGCGACGGAAGGATCGGCCTCGAATTGGTCGAGCGCCTTGTCGATGTCGCGAAACATCTCGAGCGTCACCGCATTGATCGCCTTCGGCCGGTTCAGCCGGATGATGCCGGCAGAACCTTCGCGCCGCGTAATCAGGTCGGGCTCGACCACGCTGGCCTCGGTCATCGCGCGCCCTCGATCAATTTGCGCGCAACGATCAGCCGCATGATCTCGTTGGTGCCTTCGAGGATCTGGTGCACCCGCAAATCGCGCACGATCTTCTCGATGCCGTATTCGCTGAGGTAACCGTAGCCGCCATGCAGCTGCAGCGCCTGATTGGCGACCTCGAAGCCGACATCGGTGCCGAAGCGCTTGGCCATCGCGCACAGCATGGTGGCGTCCGGGTCCTTGCGGTCGAGCGCGGCCGCCGCGCGCCACAGCAAAGTGCGCGCCGCTTCGAGCTCGATCGCCATGTCGGCGAGGCGGAATTGCAGCGCCTGGAATTCGTCGAGCCGTTTTCCGAACGCCTTGCGCTCCTTCATGTAGGTGCGCGCCTTGTCGAGCGCGCTCTGGGCGCCGCCGAGCGAGCACGCGGTGATGTTGAGCCGACCGCCATCGAGGCCGGCCATCGCGATCTTGAAGCCGATGCCTTCGTCGCCGAGACGATTTGCAACGGGCACGCGGGCATTCTCGAAGATCACAGCGCGGGTCGGCTGCGCGTTCCAACCCATCTTGCGCTCATTGGCGCCGAAGGAGACGCCGGGCGTGTCATCCTCGACGACGACGGTCGAGATGCCGCCGGGACCCTCGCCGCCGGTGCGCACCATCACCACATAGAGGTCACCGCCGCCCGCGCCCGAAATGAATTGCTTCTGGCCGTTGAGCACATAATGATCGCCATCGCGTACCGCACGGGTGCGCAACGCCGCGGCGTCCGACCCCGAGCCGGGCTCAGTCAGACAGTAGCTCGCGATCAGCTCCATCGTGCAAAGTTTCGGCAGCCATTTGTGGCGCTGGGTGTCATTGCCGTAGGCGTCGATCATCCATGACGCCATGTTGTGGATCGACATGAATGCCGAGGTGGTGGGGCAACCCTGCGCCAGCGCTTCGAAGATCAGCGCCGCGTCGAACCGCGTCATGCCGGAGCCGCCAACATCGTCGCGGATGTAGATGCCGCCGATGCCCAGCGTCGCCGCCTCGCGCATCACTTCGACCGGGAAATGCTTCTCCTCGTCCCAGCGCAACGCATGCGGCGCGATTTTTTCGGCAGCGAAATCGCGCGCCATGTCGCGAACCGCAATCTGGTCCTCGTTGAGCGTGAACTGCATTTGCCGGCCGATTGCGAGGCGACTAATTCATGGTCGGGATCGAGAACTCCGCGCCTTCCTTGACGCCGGACGGCCAACGCGAGGTCACCGTCTTGGTCTTGGTGTAGAAGCGGATCGAATCCGGACCGTGCTGGTTGAGATCGCCGAAGCCGGACTTCTTCCAGCCGCCGAACGTGTAATAGGCGATCGGCACCGGGATCGGCACGTTGATGCCGACCATGCCGACATTCACGCGTGCCGCGAAATCGCGCGCGGCATCACCGTCGCGGGTGAAGATGGCAACGCCATTGCCGTAGTCATGGTCGGACGGCAGCGCCAGCGCCTCGGAATAATCCTTCGCACGCACCACCGACAGCACCGGCCCGAAGATTTCCTCCTTGTAGATCCGCATGTCCTTTTTGACGTTGTCGAACAACGACCCGCCGAGATAGAAGCCCTTCTCGTAACCCTGCATCTTGAAGCCGCGGCCGTCGACCGCGAGCGTCGCGCCTTCCTTGATACCGATGTCGATGTAATTCCTGACCTTCTCGACCGCTTCGCGCGTCACCAGCGGACCGTAATCGGCGGACGGATCGACGGAGGTGCCGATCTTCAGGCTCTCCACGCGCGGGATCAGCTTCGCCATCAGCCGGTCGGCCGTGGTCTTGCCGACGGGAACGGCGACCGAAACCGCCATGCAGCGTTCGCCCGCCGAGCCATAGCCCGCGCCGATCAGCGCATCGACCGCCTGATCCATGTCGGCATCGGGCATGACGATGGCGTGGTTCTTGGCGCCGCCAAAACACTGGCAGCGCTTGCCGCTCGCCGCCGCGCGCTCATAGATGTATTGCGCGATCGGCGAGGAGCCGACGAAGCCGACCGCCTTGATATCGGGATCGTCGAGGATGCCGTCGACCGCTTCCTTGTCGCCGTTGACGACATTGAGGATGCCGGGCGGCAGGCCCGCCTCGATCATCAGCTCGGCAAGCTTCATCGGCACGCCGGGATCGCGCTCTGATGGCTTCAGGATGAAGGCGTTGCCGCAGGCGATCGCCGGCGCAAACTTCCACATCGGGATCATCGCCGGAAAATTGAACGGCGTGATGCCGGCGACGACGCCGAGCGGCTGGCGCAGCGAATAGATATCGATGCCTGGGCCGGCGCCTTCGGTGTATTCGCCTTTCATCAGGTGGGGAATGCCGATCGCGAACTCGACGACTTCGAGGCCGCGCTGGATATCGCCCTTGGCGTCGGGCACCGTCTTGCCGTGTTCGCGCGCAAGCAGTTCGGCGAGCTTGTCATAGTCGCGCTGGGCAAGTTCGAGGAATTTCATCATCACGCGGGCGCGGCGCTGCGGATTGGTCGCGGCCCATTCGCCCTGCGCCGCTTTGGCATTCTCGACCGCGGCGCGCACTTCAGCTTTCGAGGCCAGCGCCACCTTGGCCTGGACGTCGCCGGTCATGGGCTCGAACACGTCGGCGGTGCGTCCCGAATTGCCCTGAACTTCCTTGCCGCCGATGAAATGACCGATTGAGCGCATGTGATCCTCCCAAACCTCACCGAGAGCCGGTTTTGGGCGGCATCTTGCAGTCTTTATGGCGTTTGGGAAGGTTTTTCCGCGACCCTCAGAACGGCGAAAAACGACGGTCTTGGCAGCACCGGCATTCGACGAAGGGCGTAGGCGATTACCTCGTTAGTGACGGGCCACAGACGCCTTCTTTGCAGCCGGCTTCTTCGCTGCCGGCTTGCCCAACGCGGCCTCACGGCCGGCACCAAGAACCTCGTCAGAGAATTCGCCGCTTCCGGCAATCCGCGCCAGCACGATTGTTCCCATCATGGTCGCGAGCGTCGCCACCGCCTGCCTGCGCGCCGTCTTCGGCGCAACACCGTGCATCTGCTCGGCGAGCATGTCGATCATCTGGTCGAGCTTGGCGGCAAACGCCTTGCGCGTCTTCGGGCTTTCGCGCGCGATCTCCGCACCGAGCGTCGGCAGCGCGCAGCCGCGGCCGGGATCGTCGCGATGCACCGAGGTCAGATAGGAGTTGACGGTGCTTTCCAGCCGCTTCTCAGGAGCCATCTGCTCGGCCGCCTTGCGCCAATGCGCCATCGAGCGATCCATGGCATAGCTGAAAGCCTCGATCACCAGCGCCTCGCGGGAATCGAAATGGGCGTAGAAACCGCCATGGGTCAGCCCGGCTTCCTTCATCAGGTCGGCGACGCCGATGCCATGCGCACCCTTTTCCCGTAGCCGCACGGACGCCTTCCGCACGATGCGGTCGTGGGTGTCCTGCTTGTGTTCCCGGGAATAGCGCATGGGGTGTCCTATGGAATGTTTACAGTCATATAATAGCAGTTTCGCTTCGCAAAAGCTGCAGTATTTATTTGGCAGTGTACGGAATATCCCATCTTTTGACGGTAAACTTGACGAAACGACCATTTGCCGGGAACTGGCACAGGATACCCTCTTGGAAGCGAGCTTGCTGATGGAAATGCTCAATCATTATTGCGGCGTCACGCGCGACCCGCGCGGCGTCGTGCGCCTGACCATCTGCAACGCCGGCTCGCTCAACATTCTCGGTTCCCCTGTCATCGATGGCGTCCGCGAGGGTTTCGAGAGGCTCGCCTCCGACAGGGCGATTCGTGCGGTGATCCTCGCAGGGCAAAGCGAGAAGAGCATGATCGGCGGCGCCGACATCAAGGAGATGGCGAGGCTGGACCAGACATCGGCGGAAGCTTTCATCACGCGGCTGCGCGACCTCTGCGAGGCGGTGCGCACGTTTCCGGCGCCTGTCATTGCGCGGCTGCCTGGCTGGTGCCTCGGCGGCGGACTGGAAGTCGCGGCTGCCTGCGATATCAGGATCGCCGCGCATGACGCCAAATTCGGCATGCCCGAGGTGCGCGTCGGCATTCCCTCGGTGATCCATGCAGCCCTCCTGCCGCGCCTGATCGGCTGGGGCCGTGCACGCTGGCTGGTGATGACGGCGGAGACTATCGACGCGCCGACCGCACTCGCCTGGGGCCTGGTCGACACGGTCGCTCCGCCCGGCGGCCTCGATGCGGCGGTCGAGCATACTGTGAAGGCGCTGCTCGAATGCGGACCGGAAGCGCTGCGGTCGCAAAAGGCGCTACTGCGCGCCTGGGAAGAACTGCCGCTGACGGAGTTGGTCAATCTCAGTGTCGGCGTGTTCGGCAAGTCGTTCCTCACGGATGAGCCAACGCGGCTGATGCAGGGTTTCATCAACCGCAAACGATAAACTCCGCTAATCCGATCACGACATTTTGTCATGACCGCGCGCGTTGCATTTTTTGCAATGCATCATATGATGATTGTCATGCAATAGATTTCTCCGTGATTCCTGGGAGACCGCCATGGCCGCCAGCTCCGATCCTGTCGTCATCCTCTCTGCCGCGCGGACCCCGCTCGGCCGTTTCATGGGCGAGTTGTCGCCGCTCAGTGCGCACAAGCTCGGTTCCCATGTGATCGGCGCCGCATTGGAGCGGGCCAAGCTCACGCCAGACAAGATCGACGAAGTTTTCATGGGCAACGTGCTGCCGGCCGGTCAGGGCCAGGCGCCGGCCCGTCAGGCCGCGCGCGGCGCGGGTCTTCCCGATGCGACCGGCGCTACCACCATCAACAAGGTCTGCGGCTCCGGCATGAAGGCGACCATGCTGGCGCATGACATCATCAATGCGGGTTCTGCCGAGATCGTCCTTTCCGGCGGCATGGAGAGCATGAGCAATGCGCCGTATCTGTTGCCCAAGGCGCGGGCCGGTTATCGCGCGGGCCATGATCGCATCATCGATCACATGATGATGGACGGTCTCGAAGACGCCTATGAGAGCGGCCGTTCGATGGGCGATTTCGGCGAGGCGACCGCGGAGGCCTATCAGTTCACGCGCAAGGATCAGGACGCCTATGCGATGGAGACGCTGACGCGTGCGCGCAAGGCGGTCGAGGGCGGCGCCTTCAGGGCCGAGATCGCTCCGATTACGCTGACCGAGAAGGCGGGCCCGCGCATCATCGCCAATGACGAACATCCGCTGAAGGTCGATCCTGCCAAGATCCCGGCCCTGAAGCCGGCGTTCCGCGCCAATGGCACGATCACGCCGGCCGCCTCTTCGGCCAATGCCGATGGCGCCGCCGCGCTCATTCTCGCCAGGCGCTCGCTCGCCGATCGCAGCGGCCTGCCGATGCTGGCCGAGATCAGGGGTCACGCCACCCATAGCCAGGAACCGCAATGGTTCACGACCGCGCCAATCCCGGCGATCCGCAAGCTGCTCGACAAGGTCGGCTGGAGCGTCGGCGACGTCGACCTGTTCGAGATCAACGAGGCGTTTGCCGTGGTCGCGATGGCCGCGGCGAAGGACCTCGGCATCCCCCGCGACAAGCTCAATATCAATGGCGGCGCCTGCGCGCTCGGCCATCCCATCGGCGCGACCGCTGCGCGGCTGATCGTGACGCTTCTGCATGCGCTGGAGGCCAATAATCTCAAGCGCGGCATCGCCTCGCTCTGCATCGGCGGCGGCGAAGCCACCGCGATCGCAGTCGAGCGCGTCATGCACTGACGTTGTGCATGTCCTAAAATGAGGGAAGTACAGCATTTCGGCCGAGCAGGCCATGTGCCAGAATAAGCGCGTCAGGCGAAACTCAAGAAAATCTCAAGCAACCCTTCAAGCAAATTTCCGGGAAAGGATCCAAATGGAGCTTCCTGGCAAACCTCCTGAGGCCCAATGATCTCCAATTGGCTGTCCGCGACCCTCGCCCGCCGCAACATCCACTATGGCTGGGTGATGGTCGGCGTGACCTTCCTCGCCGCGCTGATTTCCGCCGGCACGGTTGGCGCGCCCGGCGTGTTCATCATACCGCTGCAACGCGAGTTCGGCTGGACCACCGCCGAGATCTCGTCGGCGCTGTCGATCCGCTTCATCCTGTTCGGGCTGATGGCCCCCTTCGCGGCTGCCCTGCTCAATCGCTACGGCCTGCGCAACGTTACGCTGACCGCGCAGCTCATCGTGGTCTCGGCGCTCGTCGCTTCGCTCGCCATGAGCCACCTCTGGCAATTGATGCTGCTGTGGGGCGTGGTGATCGGCATCGGCACCGGCATGACCGCGCTGGTGCTCGGCGCTACCATCGCGACGCGCTGGTTCGTCGCGCGGCGAGGTCTCGTGGTCGGAATCATGACCGCAAGCGTGGCCACCGGCCAGCTTGTGTTCCTGCCGCTGCTGGCTTCCCTGACCGAGCGGCTTGGCTGGCGCACCGCGCTCGCGCTGGTCTGCATCGTGCTTGGCGTCTCCGCTCTTGCAGTGCTGATGCTCATGTGCGATCGGCCCAGCGATCTCGGCTTGCGTCCGTTCGGCGATACCGGCACGGAGCCCCTGCCCGCGCCGCCGCCCAACACCACGTCCATCGTTGCTGCCGCGCTCGGCACGTTGCGCGACGTCTCGAAATCGCCGGTGTTCTGGTCGCTGTTTGCGACCTTCTTCATCTGCGGCGCAAGCACCAACGGCCTCGTGCAGGTGCATCTGATCCCGATGTGCCTCGACTTCGGCATCCCGCAAGTGCAGGCCGCGAGCTTGCTTGCCGCGATGGGCGTGTTCGATTTCTTCGGCACCATCGTGTCGGGCTGGCTGTCGGACCGTTACGACAATCGCTGGCTGTTGTTCTGGTATTACGGCCTGCGCGGGCTGTCGCTGGTGTTCCTGCCGTTCTCCGATTTCACCTTCTACGGCCTGTCGCTGTTCGCGATGTTCTATGGCCTCGACTGGATCGCGACCGTGCCACCGACGGTGCGCCTGACCGCGCAGCGCTTCGGCGCGGAGCGCGCCAACCTCGTGTTCGGCTGGATTTTTGCCGGGCACCAGCTCGGCGCCGGTACCGCCGCATTCGGCGCCGGGCTGTCGCGCACCGTGCTCGCAAGCTACCTGCCGGCGTTCTTCGTCGCCGGTGCGCTCTGCGTCATCGCGGCACTGCTCGCGCTGTCGATCTCGCGGCCGAAACCGGTCACGGCCTAGTCGTCATCCCCCTCGGCAAACCCGGCGTGCGCAATGGTTCGGCGAGCCGCGCGAACTCGCACAAGAGCGAGCGGGTCTTTCTGGGATCGATGATCTCCTCGACCCAGAATTTCTCGGCCGAACGAAATGGCGAGCGCAGCTTGTTGAGGCGATCCTCGATCTCTTTCAGTTTTGCGCCGGGATCATCGGCCGCGTCGATCTCGGCGCGATACGCCGCCTCGATGCCGCCTTCCAGCGGCAGCGAACCCCAATAGGCCGACGGCCAGGCGTAGCGGATCGAGAAACGATCCGCCGGCTGATGCACCACACCGGCGACGCCGAAGGAATTTCGGACGATCACCGTGCACCAAGGCACCGTGGTCTGGTTGACCGCCGCCATCGCGCGCACGCCATGGCGGATGGTTGCCGCCTTTTCCGCCTCGAGCCCGATCATGAAACCGGGGCAGTCCATGAGATAGACGATCGGCAGATGGAAGGTCTCCGCGAAGTCGACCCAGCGCACCACCTTCTGGCAAGCGTCCGCAGTCCAGGAACCGCCATAGTGGAACGGGTCGCTCGCCAGCACGAACACGGCGCGGCCCTCGATGCGAGCAAGGCCCACGATCATCGGCCGGCCGAAATTGGAGGCCATCTCGAAGAACGAACCCCTGTCGACGACGGCCTCGATGATCGGGCGCATCTTGTAGACCTGACGGCGGTTGCGCGGCACCGCCTTCATCAACGATTCCTCAGCGCGTTCGGCATCGTCGGTGCAGGGCAAGGTCGGCGGCAGCTCGAACACCGAGGACGGCAGATACGACAGGAAGTGCCGCGTCCGCGCGAACGCTTCTTCCTCGGTGTCGACGGCATCGTCGACGCCGCCGGCGCGGGTCTGGATGTCGGCGCCGCCGAGTTCCTGCTTGGACAGATCCTGCCCCAGCCGCTTCACCACGGGCGGGCCGGCGACGAACATCGCGGAGTCGCGCGTCATGATGGAGTAGTGGCTCGAGGCCAACCGCGCCGCGCCCAGCCCCGCGACCGAGCCGAGGCCGAGGCCAACCACCGGCACATGAGACAGATTTTCCGTCACAAGGCGATACGCACGATTGCCGCCGATGCCGCCCGGCAGATTGGCCGCGCCCTTGGTTTCGATGGTCTTCACCGAGCCGCCGCCGCCAGAATCCTTCGATGATGCGGATGATGGGCAGGCGGAAGTCATGCGCCATCTCTTCCGCCATCAAGGGCTTGGCCGAGATGGACGCGTCGGCCGAACCGCCACGCACGGTGAAATCGTCACCGACCACCACCACGGTGCGGCCGTCGACCTTGCCGCGGCCGAACACGCAATTGGCCGGCGTCAGCTGCTTGAGCTCGCCCTTCTCGTCATATTCGCCGATGCCGGCGACGGCGCCGATCTCGTGAAAAGTCTCGGCATCGACCATCCTGTCGATGCGCTCGCGGACGGTGAGCCGGCCCTGGTCGCGCTGCCGCTTGACCTTCTCAACGCCGCCCATCTCCCGCGCGAACGCTTCGCGCCGAGCGAGCTCGTCGAGTTCGGGCTTCCAGATCATTCGTCTCCTCCGTCTTGGCGATATTTTTGTCGGTCCGGACCGGAATCGCCTTCCGCTCGAGCCGGTTATTGAAGAGATCGCCTTCTCCGCCTTCGAGCAGCGCCTCGACCGCGGCGCCCAACTGGAGCATCTGCGGTGCGACATCCCTGTACAGCCGCTTCTCGTCGTACATCGCAGACAACAGCCCGATCGTCACCACGACGAAGGTTTGATATTGCGGCGACCACAGCGGCACCGCGAGCCCGTTGATGTGCGGGCTCCAGAGACCGCAAGCTACGACATAACCCTGCTCGCGCAGCAGTCGGCGATTGTTTTCGATGCGCGGCCGCAACAGCTTGCCCCAGTCGGGCATCTCGCGCTCCATCTCCGCGATCAGCGCATCGCCGACCGGCGGCTCCAGCGCGGCGGTGTAGGCGTGGCCGGCCGCGGTGGTCGCAATCGCGATGCGGCTGCCGGTCGATTCATGCAGGCCCAGCGCGTTCGGAGAGCGGGCATATTCGAGATAGACGAGATGGAAACGATCCGGGATCACGAAGCCGACGGTGCCCGGCAATTGCTCGGCGACATCTTGCAGGCGTTGCCGGATCAAATTGCGCAGCTGCAGGCCTTTCATCATCGCGGTGCTCATCGCCACCGCACTCGGGCCAATGCGATATTTCTGGTCGCGCGGCAGATAGACGAGCTGGCCCATCCGGGTCAGCGTGTGGGTCAGGCGCGACACCGTCGAGCGCGGCAGCCCGCAGCGATTGGAAATTTCGAGATTGCCGAGCCGGGCCTCGTGGCCTTCGAAACATCGGAGCACGTCGAACGCGCGAGATACCACCTGGATGACATCGCCACCCTCGCCCGCGATATCACCCGCGAGCATTCCCTGCCTGCTCAGGCGTTCAGAGCGCCGTCCCATCGTTGCCCACCTGTTCCGCACAGCGGAATGAAATTCCACTTGCGGATCACGGTACCTCAGGCAATCTGACCCGACAACAAGAAGCGAGTTGGTATGCCAGATATCAGAGTCGTCACCGAAGTGGCCGGACGCGTGTGCGGTCTTCCCGTTGCAGCAGGCGCGAGCGTTGGCGATGGCGACGACATCGCCTTTATCGAAGCGATGAAGATGGAAATTCCCGTGGCTGCTCCGGCCGCGGGCAAATTGAAGTCGCTGCTGGTTGCGATCGACGATGTCGTCGCCGAAGGCCAGGCCGTCGCCGTCATCGAGACCTGAAAAGCAAGCCGAATTTGAGGGCGTGTCCTGCCCGCTTCGCGGGCCGGTTGCTTGCGTCACGAATGCGCGGCAAAACTGCGGTCCATGAAAGCGCACTCTCCCTCGACCTGGGCCAACTCGAAGCCGCCGCTGCAGCGGTTTCTCGACCGCTGCCACGCTGATTTTTTGCAAGAGACCAGTGGCGACGTTGCGAGCTATATTCCCGAACTCTCCAAGGCCAACCCCGATCATTTCGGCATCAGCCTCGCCACCCTCGACGGCCATGTCTATGAGGCCGGCGACACCAGGGCGCCGTTCACGATCCAGTCGATGTCGAAGCCGTTCGTCTTTGCGCTCGCGCTCGACAGTCTTGGCGCGGCGCGAGTCGAGAGCGTGATCGGTGTCGAACCCTCCGGCGATCCCTTCAATTCGATCCGCCTCAACGCCGAGAACCATCCGTTCAATCCGATGGTCAATGCCGGCGCCATCGCCTGCTCCGGCCTGATCCATGAGGCGAAAGGCGCTGATGCCTTCGAACATATCAGGCGCGAGCTGTCGCGCTTTGCCGGCCGCGATCTCGATGTCGACGAAGCGGTCTACACCTCTGAAAGCAAGACCGGCGATCGCAACCGCGCGATCGGCTATCTGCTGCGCACCAATGCCGTGATCACAGACAACGTCGCCGCCGTGCTCGACGTCTATTTCCGGCAATGCTCCATTCTCGTGACCGCTCGCGACATCGCCATCATGGCGGCGACGCTCGCCAATCGCGGCGTCAATCCGGTGACCGGCGAGCACGCAGCGACGCCCTACGCGATTGCGCGCACATTGTCGGTCATGACCTCGTCCGGCATGTACGACTATGCCGGCGAATGGATCTACCGCATCGGTATTCCCGCCAAGAGCGGCGTCGGTGGTGGCATCCTCGCGGCACTGCCGGCCCGGCTCGGGCTCGGCAGCTACTCGCCGCGGCTCGACAAGCACGGCAACAGCGTGCGCGGCATCAAGGTCTGCGAGGCGATCTCTTCGCATTACGACCTGCACATGCTCAACCGCAGCGACGACGCGCGCAACTCCATCATCGCCGATTACACCATCGGCAAGAGCCCCTCGCGGCGCAGCCGCCGGACGCGCGAGCGCGATATCCTGGCTGCGCACCATGACGACGTCCGTGTCATCGAGCTGGTCGGCACGCTGTCGCTCGCCAGCGTCGACTATATTTCGCGCAGGCTCGCCGCGCGACCGCGGCCGCAATTCGTGATCTTCGATCTGCGCCGCGTCTCGTCGGTAACGCGGGCCGGCGCGCGGCTGATCGCGGAGGAACTGCGCGAACTCGCAAACTTCCATGTCACCGCGATCCTGTCCGGCATCAAGCGCACCTCCACCGAGTGGAAAATGGTGCGGGAGTGGACCGAGGGTCTCACCAATCTGCGCGACTTCTATCTGCTCGACGCCGCGATCGAATGGGCCGAGGACCAGGTGGTCTATCGCTATGGCGGCGCAATCGATTTCCACGACATGACCGCACTGTTCGAGCAGCCGCTGCTCGCGGGATTGTCGGCTGAGGAGCTTGCCGAACTGGCCAAGCTCGGCACGACCGGGACGTACCGGCGCGGCGAAAAGATCGTTGGCGCTGGCGAGCCTGCCGCGTCCCTGTTCTTTCTCAGGAGCGGCGTGGTTCACGTCACCCTGCCCGACGGCGTGCGGCTGGCGACCCTGACCGCCGGCATGGCCTTCGGCGAGATGGCACTGCTTGAGCCTGTGCGCTCTGCCGACGTGCTGGCGGACGCGTCGGCGACCGCGGTCGAAATCGCGACTGCCGATTTTGAATTTTTCCGCGACCGCCATCCCAAGGCCGGCGAGCGCATCATGCGAAACCTTGCGCAAATCCTTGCCGATCGCCTGATCGTCGCGAATACCAAAGTGAATTTGCTGACCGCAAATTAGGCGTTCAATTCTGCTTTTGATTCCGGGCTACTTTGCCCGAGGCGCGGCTCCGTCCCGGCCAGCAGTCGCCGGACGTTGGCACGATGGCGCGCGACCACGTAGATGCTACCCGCAATCACCAGCAACCGATACGGCAACGGTTGCTCCAGGGCGCAGATAAGAACGATCGCAGCCAACGCCGCCATCATCGAGCCGAGGGACACAATCCGGCAAACAGCCAGCACAACGCCAAAAACCGCGGCCGCGCCCAGACCCACCGGCCAGCACATCGCCAGCAACACGCCGAGCCCCGTCGCCGCGGATTTGCCGCCTGCAAAATCCAACCAGATCGAGCGGCTGTGCCCCACCAACACGGCAAGTCCGGACAGGCAAACAGCCCACGGCACCAGGGTTTGCAGATCAGGCGCTGCCGGAGGCGTGACGGACGGCAATGTTTGGAGCCACGGATAAAACCACAGAGCAAAGGCGATCGCCGCTGCACCTTTCAGCACATCGACCAACAGCACCACCAACGCAGGCCACTTTCCGAGCGTCCGCAACACGTTCGTTGCGCCGCTCGATTTGGAGCCATGCTCGCGGATGTCGATACCCCCAAGCAGCCGCCCCGCCAGATAGCCAGTGGGCAACGAGCCGAAGAGATAGGCGATCGCCAATCCCATTACACTCGCGATCCAGAACAGCATGGGATTTCCCTAGCCGACGACCTCGTTCACCGGCTGCATGTCGATCGCAAACGTCTCCAGGAATTTCGAGGTCATGATGTAGAAGCCGATCGAGAGCTGCAACTCGACCAGCGCGCCGGGCGTGAGCTTCGCCTTGATCGCATTGAAGGTCGCATCCGTCGGCTTCCTCAGCTTGACCACCTCGTCGGTGAAGGCGAGCGCGGCGCGCTGTACCTCGTTGAAGCAGCTCGCCGCCTGCCAGTCATCCAGCGCCGCGTTCTGCTCGTCGGTGACGCCGACGCTCTTGCCGATGCGCTTGTGCGCGACGATCTCGTAGGGCGCCTCGCAAAGGATGCCGGTGCGGGTGATCGCGAGCTCGCGCACGACGGGATCGAGCTCGCCGCGGTTGCGGATTGCGCCGCCGAGCCGGCAGTACTGCGAGAGATAGCTCGGCGAGTGCGCCATCATACGAAAGATATTGGCGTTGCGGTTCTTGCCGAGCAGCTCGCGGGTGCGGTCATTGTGTTTTTCGGGATCGCTATAGTCGATGCGGGCCATGATTTTCCTTGGGATTTTCCTTGAGATTTTCCTGCCGTTGATTTTTCAAAAGCGAGTTTTTGCCAAAACACTATCCGTCTGCCGACACGCCGGAGTCAAATTGCCGCCTCAATAGCGTTCGAGACTGGCACAGTCGATATTCGCCTCGTGGGGACTACAAAACGAGGCGGACCATCGTCGCGGGGTGTTCCGAGTAAAAATTCTGACGGTCGTGCGCGTTCTTCGCGCCACGATGAGTCACGCCCGGGTTTAGGGAGAAAACCGGCATGAAGGAAGCCACCAAGAGGGCGACCTCGGAAGCGCTCGCGCATATGCTGGCGGTGACGGCAATGCTCGTCATCGCCAGCATATTGTTTTATGGGCGGTGAGGCCAACGTGTAGCCCGCATGAGCCAACGGGTCCGGCCCGGTTGGGCCGGCCCGATGATAAACTCCGCGATATGCCGGTGACCCGGGTGTCGCTTCGCTCACCCGGGCTACGCGTCTGCCGCTCCTCACGACTGGATTGCTTCGCTTCGCTCGCAATGACGAATTCCTGCTCATCTCACCTTCTCGAAATACGGCACCAGCCGTCCGGCGAACTGCGCAAAGCGCGCAGTGACGGAATCGCCGATCCGCAAATCATTGGCGCCGTGCGCCATCATGCGAAAGCCTTCGGCCGCATCGACCAGCACGATATTGTAGGGCACATGCGCGCGGGTCTCCGGCGTCGCCGCACGCATCACGACGGATGTCGCGTAAACCGTTCCCTTTCCGCTCGCACGCTTATCGGCAAGATCGGATGAACCGCAGGCTGCGCAAAAGCCGCGACGGAAATATTGCGCCGTCCCGCATTTTTCGCAGGATTGATAGAAGATGGCCTCGTGTCCGCCAGTCCAGTCGGCAGGTTTCGTCATCGTATCAGCTCCAGGAACATGCTGACATGCGACGACAGCACGCCGCCGTCGCCATGCAGCAGCGCCAGCGAGGCGTCGCGCACCTGCCGGTTGCCGGCGCGCCCGGTCATCTGCAACTGCGTCTCGACCAGATGCGCCATGGCGCCGCCGACACCGCAATGGCCATAGCTCAAAAGCCCGCCATGGGTGTTGAGCGGCATAGCGCCGTCGCGATTGAAATGACCAGCGCGGACGCGGCCGGCCGCCTCGCCGCGTTTGGCGAGGCCGAGGTCTTCCAGCAGCATCGCAAGCGTAATGGTAAAGCTGTCATAGACCGCCGCGTAGCGCACATCTGAAATCTCGACGCCCGCGTGGGCCTTGGCCTTCGCGATCGCAATCTCGGCGCCGAGTTCGCTCAAGGCCGGCGCTGCGGTGGCATGCTGATGGGTATGCGCCTGCGCGCAGCCGCGGATGCGCACGCGACTCTGATTGGTCGGCTCACCGCTGATGATGAAGGCGGCGCCGCCATCCGACACCGGACAGCAATCCAGCAATTTCAGCGGCGAGGCCACCGGCTTGGACGCCATTACGTCGGCGACCGTAATCGGCTCGTGGAACTGCGCGCCGGGATGGGTGAGCGCATTCTTCCGCATCAGCACCGCGAATTCGGCGAGGTCCTCTTCGCTCACGCCGTATTCGTGCATGTAGCGCGAAGCGACGAGCCCGTAATAGGCGGGAATAGTCGGGCCTAGCGGCACCTCGTAATCGGGGTGGCCGACCTGCGCCAATGCCACGATCGATGCGTCGCGGCTCTGGCCGGTCAGGCGGTTTTCGCCGGCGACGCACAGCACGTGCTTGGCCACGCCGGCATCGACGAGCGTGTGCGCCAGCATGGTCATGGCAAGTCCGGTGGCGCCGCCGACCTGCACCGCATGGGCATAGGCAGGGCGGATGCCAAAGTGCTCGGCGAACACGGTGGCGAGCATGATGTGCGGCGACACCGTGGAATAGCCACAGAGCACGCCGTCGACCTCGCTGCGCTTCAGGCCGGCATCGGATATCGCAAGCTCGGCAGCCTTGCTCATCAGGTCGAGCGAGGTGAGGCCTTCGTGCTTGCCGTAGGGTGTGAGACCGACGCCGGTGATGTAGCTCATGCTGTCACCGCGAACACCGCTGCGCTCCCCTCCCCCTTGCGGGGAGGGGCTGGGGGGTGGGGGTAATCACACGACGAGTCTTTGCTGGGTACCCCCCACCCTGACCCTCCCCCGCAAGGGGGGAGGGAACGGAAGCAGTGTGCGTCCCTCACGATCACAACTCTCACTCTCAATACGACTTCGGCAGGCCCAGCGCCTTCTCGGCGATAAAACTCAAGATCAGCTCGCGGCTGACAGGCGCAATGCGCGGGATCAGCAACTCCCGGAAATAACGTTCGACATGAAACTCCTTGGCGTAGCCGAAGCCGCCATGGGTCATGACCGCCTGCTCGCAGGCATGGAAGCCGGCTTCGGCCGCGAGATATTTCGCCGAGTTGGCCGCCGGCCCGCAGGACTGACCCTGGTCGTATTGCCATGCCGCCTGCAGCGTCATCAGCCAGGCGGCTTCCAACTCCATCCAGTTTTTCGCAAGCGGATGCTGGATCGCCTGGTTCATACCGATCGGGCGGTTGAACACGACGCGGCCCTTGGCATAGGCGGACGCGCGCGTCACCGCGCAATGACCGAGGCCGACCGCCTCGGCCGCGATCAGAATGCGCTCGGGATTCATGCCGTGCAGGATGTATTCGAAACCCCTGCCCTCCTCGCCGAGGCGATCCTCGACGGGGATCTCGAAATCCGCGAAGAACAGCTCGTTGGAGTCGATCGGTTTGCGGCCCATCTTCTCGATCTCATGCACCGCGATCGTCTTGCGGTCGAAATCGGTGTAGAACAGGCTGAGGCCGTGGGTCGCGCTACGCGTCTCCTCCAGCGGCGTGGTACGGGCCAGCAACAGGATCTTCTCGGAGACCTGCGCGGTCGAGATCCAGACCTTCTGGCCGTTGACGACGTAGCGATCGCCCTTGCGCACCGCGCGGGTTTTCAACTGCGTGGTGTTGAGGCCGGTGTTGGGCTCGGTAACGGCAAAGCATGAACGCTCCTTGCCCTCCACGATGCCCGGCAGCATGCGCCGGCATTGCTCTTTGGTGCCGAACACCACGACCGGATTGAGCCCGAACACATTCATGTGGATCGCGGACGCGCCGGACATGCCGGCGCCGGACTCCGCGATGGTGCGCATCATGATCGCGGCTTCCATGATGCCGAGGCCGGAGCCGCCATACTCCTCAGGGATGCAGATGCCGAGCCAGCCGGCTTCCGCTAAGGCCTTGTGGAAGTCGGCGGGGAAACCGCCTTCCTTATCCTTCTTCAGCCAATAGGCGTCGTCGAAGCGCGAACAGATTTTCGCGACGTGGTCGCGGATCGATTCCTGGTTGGCGGTCAGTGCAAAATCCATCGCGCTAATCCTGTATCGCTTTTGTCACGCCGTCACGCACCATCGCCGCGATCTCATCGGTCGTGAAGCCCGCTTCGCGAAGAATCTCCTCGCCGTGCTGGTTGAGCCTCGGCGCGAGCCGTGTTGTTTCGGCGGATGTCTCCGACCATCGCGCCGACACCTTCATGCTGCGGATCGGCCCTTCGCTGGGATGCTCGACCACCGGAAAATAATTTGTCGCGGTCAGATGCGGGTCGGCCAGCATGGTTTCGAGATCGTGCATCGGCATGACGGGAATGTCGGCCGTGGTCAAAAGTTCCAGCCACTCCGCGGTCGAGCGCGTCTCGAAGATGCGCGCGAGCTCGCCATAGACGACGTCGATATTGGTGGCGCGGCCCGCGAAGGTCGCGAACCTGGAATCCGCGCGCAGATCGTCGCGGCCGGTGGCCTTGAAGAAGCTCTCCCACTGCTTGTCGTTATAGACGATCACGCTGAGATAGCCGTCGCTGGTCTTGTACGGCCGGCGGTCGCGCGACAGGTGCCGCGCGTAACCGCCCTTGTCGAGCGGCGGCTCATAGGTGAGCCCGCCCATGTGGTCACCCATGACGAAGCCTGCCATGGTCTCGAACATGGGAATGTCGACGCGTTGGCCCCGCCCCGTGCGCTCGCGATGCACCAGGCTGGCGCAGACCGCGCCGACTGCGGTCAAGCCCACGATGCGGTCGACCAGCGCGTTCGGCACATAGCGCGGGATGCCGTCGGAGGTTTGCGCCATCAGCGCCGGCAATCCGGTCGCGCCCTGGATCAAATCGTCATAGGCGGGCTTCGCCGCATAAGGACCGTCCTGGCCGAAGCCGAACACGCCGGCATAGATCAGGCGCGAATTGCGCTTGCTCACGACGTCATAGCCGAGATCGAGCCGCGCCATCGCTTGCGGACGGACGTTGTAGATCAGGACATCGGAGGTTTCGACCAACCGCAGCACGGTGTCGCGGCCGGCGGGCTTCTTCAGATCGAGGCAGATCGAGCGCTTGTTGCGGTTGGTGTTGAGGAACACCGGGCCCATGCCGGGATGGCGGGTCGGGCCGATCAGTCGCGTCACGTCGCCGTCCAGCGACTCGATCTTGATGACGTCGGCGCCATAGTCGCCGAGAATCTGGGTCGCATAAGGGCCCATCAGCACGGTCGTCATGTCGATGACCTTGATGCCTTGCAATGGGCCCATGGCGTCGTTCGCTCCCGGATGTTGTTAGGGCCACGTAAGAGCAGGCCGCGACGGAGATCAAGGGCGGAGCGAGTATGGGGGTATGCGAATTGGTTCCCTCGTCATTGCGAGCGAAGCGAAGCAATCCATCCCGCCACAGGTACAATCGGCGCCATGGATTGCTTCGTCGCTACGCTCCTCGCAATGACGACGCGTCAAGATACCGGCTTACTCATACGCCTCCGCACCCTTGCGCAATTGCTCCCATTGCGCGGCATCGTGACCGCAGATCACCTGGTAACCCGCACGTTCCAGCCGCCTGATCTCGTCGAACGAGCGCGCGGCTGTCTCCGCGTCGACCATGTTGCGCGGGATGATGTCGCGATCGAGATTCTCGCGCACGCTGAGCGCATCCGACGCCAGCAAGAAACGTCCGCTGCGATCGAGTGCGACCAGCGCGCCGGTCATGCCCGGCGTGTGGCCGGGAAGCGGCACCAGCACGATCCGTCCGTCACCCATCACGTCGGTCTGCGCCAAGAAGGTTTGCATCGGCATCGGGTGATCCCAGTCCGCGGCAAGATAGGCCATCTTTTCCGCGCCCGGCGCATTGGCAGCCTCGATCTCAAGGGCATGCACGAACATTGTTGCCTGCCGAAAAAAGGCATTGCAGCCGCAATGATCGGTATGGAGATGTGAGCAGACGACGACGTCGATGTCATCAGGGTCAAGGCCGATCGCTTTCAAGCCGCTGACGACGTTGTCCTCACGCGACATGACCGGCGTCATGAACTTGGTGAGCGCGCCCCATCGCGCCTGCGGATCGGTGGCGACATCGGGATGACACCCGGTGTCGAACAGCACATTGCCCTGGGGATGGCGCAGCAGCACACAGGAGACCGGCAGATCGATCATCTCGCTGCGATCGGCGTCGGGGATGAAGACCGCGCGCCGCATTCTGACACGGCCGCCGGGGAGAATGTGCATTTTCATCGTGAACTCCGCGGCCGGGTGTGAGAGCTGACCTCATTAAGATTACATCTTAACTAAAAATTAAACATGCGTTTGCGGGCGCGAAATGGCCCGCCTAGCGTGCGGCCAAGGGCTGTCAAACAAACAAAGAATTGGTGCGCATCATGACCTACAGGAAGCTTGCAGCGCTGGCTGCCGTCGGCGCGATTGCGCTGGCGTTTGCGACGAACGAGACGGTCGCGCGGACCGGCGGCGTTGGCGTCGCAGGAACGCCGCACGCGGGTGTCGGCACGGTGCGTCCGGTGCCGCATGCGGTGCACGGCTTCCGCAATCGCAACAGGTTCAACGGCGGCTTCTACTGGCCCGGCTATGGCGACGCCTATGGCGCCTATGCGCCGACCGGCGAACCGGTTGCGACGCCGCTCAAGGGGCCGCTCTCGGGACCGGACGAGGTCCGTTACACCACCATACAAGACGTGCCCTGGGACTGGGCGCATCGCTTCCCGCCGAATGTGACGCCGTCGGATCGTCCCTATGTGCCCGGCTGTGGCTCGGAGAGCGTCGATGTCGGCGGCGGCAAGACGGTCAACGTCATCCGCTGCTACTGAGGCTCCCGTAATCTTCAAATGACAAAGGCCGTCCTCGCGGGCGGCCTTTTTGTTTTGAGCATTCGCGTATTGCACTTGCTACCCCACTGGCGAATACTCCCGCCGCCTTAACCCAACAAGAAACCGGCTCAGGGAGAAGACAATGTCATTTTACCGAGGCATGACCTGCGAGAACGTGACGATCAAGGGCGACAAGGGCACGCCGATCGAAGCCTATGTCGCAAAACCATCCGGCGCGGGCCCGTTTCCCGGCGTGGTGCTGGTCCACCATCTACCCGGCTGGAGCGAGCTCTACATCGAAACGACGCGGCGCTTCGCGCATCATGGCTATATGGCGATCTGCGCCAACCTCTATGAGCGCGCAGGTGCGGGCAATCCGGACGACGTCGCCGCCAAGGTGCGCGCCGATGGCGGCATCCCCGATGCCCAGATGGTCGGCGACACCGAGGCGGCCGTGAAATGGATGCGCGCGCAGCCAAACCATAACGGCAAGGTCGGCATTTTCGGCTCCTGCTCCGGCGGCCGTCACGCCTTCATCTATTCCTGCCAGAAAAAGGACGTCGACGCCTGCGTCGAGCTGTGGGGCGGACGCGTGGTGATGGGCAAGGAAGAACTCAACGACAAGACGCCGACGGCGCCGATCGACATGACCAAGGACTTGTCCTGCCCGCTGCTCGGCCTGTTCGGCAATGACGACCGCGCGCCGAGCCCCGAGCAGGTCAATCAGCACGAGGCCGAGCTGAAGAAGCACGGCAAGACTTACGAGTTCCACCGCTATGACGGCGCCGGCCACGGCTTCTTCTATTGGCACCGGCCGCTGTACCGGCCCGAGCAGGCGATGGACGGTTGGGGCAAGGTGTTCGCGTTCTACGGCAAGCATCTGGCGAAGTAGGAGTCGGACATGTGCACGTCGATCATCGAAGTCGTCGGCGCCGAGGGCATGGCCAAGCGCGGCGATGAGTGGTTCCCGCTCTCACACGCGGTGGTCGCCTACGACCACGCGCGCCATGCCCATCTCGGCGATGTCATCACGCTCGATTTCATCAATGCCGCGCTCGAACCCGGCGCCCGCGCCGGGATCGAGCTGACGCTAGAGACGGCGAAGGAGCTGCGCGCCGCGCTGGACCGGGCGATATCAGCCGCCGAATTCGAGGAAGCTGAAGTGCGCGGCAAGGGCGCGGTGCAGGTGGTGGCGCAAGCGGCGTGAGATAAGATTGTAGGGTGGGCAAAGGCGCGCTTGCGCCGTGCCCACCATTCTCGGCGTGCTCGTGAAGGTGGGCACGCTTCGCTTTGCCCACCCTACGCATCTACGCTATTGCGCCTGTTACTTCGCCGGCTCCAGGATCGAGACGTAATTGGCGACCGCCGCGCCGCCCATATTGAAGATACCGCCGAGCTGCGGGCTCTTGAGCTGCATGCCCTCGGGCGCCTGACCGGCCAACTGCATCGCCGTCATCACATGCATCGACACGCCGGTGGCGCCGATCGGATGGCCCTTGGCCTTCAACCCGCCGGAGGCGTTGACCGGTAGCTTGCCGTCCTTCTGGGTCCAGCCTTCCTTGATCGCGCGCGCGCCCTGCCCCTTCGGCGTCAGGCCCATCGCTTCGTACTCGATCAGCTCGGCGACCGTGAAGCAATCGTGCGTCTCGACAAAGGAGAGATCGGAGAGTTTCACGCCGGCCTTTTCCAGTGCGCGCTGCCAGGCCACCGTGCAGCCCTCGAACTGCAGGATGTCGCGCTTGCTCATCGGCAGGAAATCCTGCGCATGCGCGACTGCGCGGAAGTTGATGGCTTTCTTCATACCCTTGGCGCTCTCGGCATCCATCAACACCAGCGCGGCGGCGCCGTCCGACACCAGCGAACAGTCGGTCCGCTTCAGGGGTCCTGCGACAAAGGGGTTCTTCTCGCTCTCGACGCGACAGAAGTCGTAGCCGAAATCCTTGCGCATTTGCGCATAGGGATTGGCGACGCCATTCTTATGGTTCTTGGCCGCGATCATCGCGAGCGCATCGGACTGGTCGCCATATTTCTGGAAATAGTTCTGCGCAATCTTGCCGAACACGCCGGCAAAGCCGCCGACCACGTCGCTATCTTCCGGAAGGTAAGAGGCCTTCAAGAGATTCTTGCCGATCTCGGCCGAGGGCGTGCGCGTCATCTGCTCGACGCCGACCACGAGCACGGTCTTGGCATTGCCCGACGCGATGGCGCGGATGCCCTGATGCACGGCGGCGGAGCCCGTGGCGCAGGCATTCTCGACGCGGGTCGCCGGCTTGAAGCGCAAATTGGGATCGGCCTGCAGCACCAGCGACGCCGTGAAGTCCTGCGGCGAGAAGCCGGCGTTGAAATGCCCGAGCACGATCTCGTCGACATCGCCGGCTGCGATGCCGGCATCGGCCAGCGCCTCATTGGCGACCTTGACGACGAGGCTCTCGACGGTCTCGGTGTCGAACTTTCCGAACGGCGTATGCGCCCATCCGACGATGCTGGCGGTCATTTGGTGATCTCCCTAAAAACTGTTGGGTGCTTGTAGCCTATTTAGGCTCGCCTTTCAGGGATTTCATGCTCGCCTCGCAGATGGCCGTTATGCCGGCCCAATTGCCGGACCTGACCTCGGCCGGCGGGCAGAGCCAGGAACCACCGACAGCGATTACATTGGGCTCACTGAGCCAAGTGGACGCATTGGCCTCGCCGATGCCGCCGGTCGGACAGAATTTTGCTTGCGGAAACGGACCCGCGAGTGCGCGAAGTGCCTTGATACCGCCGGACTGTTCGGCCGGGAAAAATTTCACCAGATCGAAGCCGTGCGCCAGCGCGGCCATCAGCTCCGAGGCTGTGGCAATTCCCGGCGCGAATGGCAGGCGGCTGGCTGCCGCGGCTTTCAACAGCTCAGGCGTCGCGCCGGGACTGATGCCGAACCTAGCGCCGAGCGCCTCGGCACGCGCGAGGTCGTCGGCATCGAGGATGGTGCCGATGCCGACAATGGCATCGGGCACCTCGGCAATGATGGCCTTCGCCGCCGCGACCGCGACCGGCGTGCGCAGCGTGACTTCAAGCGTGCGCACGCCGCCCTTGACCAGCGCGCGCGCCAGCGGCACGGCGTCCTCGACGCGATCGATGGTCAGCACCGGCACGACGCACGCGGCCTTGAAGAGCGCCAGCAGCTTGTCCTGCCTGGTCATCGCGATGCCTTGCGCGGGATTGCTGCCTCAGCCGGCATCGCCGCGCGTGGAATGATCGCGCCGGGATGACAGACCACTACGCCGGCGAGGCGATGGCCGGCGCGGGCGGCGTCGATCGGATCGGCGCCTGAAAGCCGCGCGGCGATATAGGCGGCGGCAAAACTGTCGCCGGCCGCCGTGGTGTCGACCACCGGCTTAACAACCGGTTCAGCTCGCAGCATCTCCGTCGCGCCTTCAGCGCGAACGATGCTCACCGGCTCGGCCATGCGCAGCACCACCTCGTCAGCGGGAATGCGCGTGAGCAATGCCTCAGAGCCCTGGTCCGGATAAAGCGGCTGCAAGTCTTCCGTCGAGGCCAGCACGATATCCGAGGTCTCGAAGGTCTGCGCATAGACGCTTCGCGCGACAGCGAGATCGGGCCAGAGGCGGATACGGAAATTGGTATCGAACACAACGCGGGTGCCGCTCTCTCGTGCTGTGCGAAGCGCGGCGAGCAGCCGCGCCCTGCCTTCATCGCGGTAGATGCCGAGCGTCACGGCCGAGAGATAGACGAGATCGTAGTCGCCAAGCGATTGCAGCAGGTCTGCCGTTTGGGGCAAATCGAGCAGGCTCCGCACCGCCGCGCTCTCGCGCCAATGGAAGAAGCGGCGCTCGCCTTTGTCGTCGGTGCCGATCAGGTAGATGCCGGGCAATTTGCCGGAGAGACGCATTACCTTGCCGGTGCCGACGCCTTCGGCCACCCAGCCCGCAATCATCTCGGCGCTCAGGGGATCGTCGCCGAGCGCGGTAATGTAGTCCACGGCAACGCCGAGCCGCGCGAGATAGACTGATGTGTTGAGCGTATCGCCGCCGAACCCGCGCGAATACAGGCCGCCGCCCGCCTGCTTCAGCTCGATCATGCATTCGCCGATGCTGGCGACGCGGGTCATCGGCGATGCGTCCTCAGTTGACGAACTTGCCGCCGAGTTCGTCCTCGATGTGAATCCTGATGATATCGTCGAAAGTGTTCTCGGCTGTGGTGAAGCCGAGCTGGCGCGCGCGCCTGGTCTCGAAATTGCGCGGCCAACCATCGACGATGCCCACGATGAAGGGATCGGGCTCGCGCTTGATGCGCGCGGCAACCTTCTCGCCCGCGACGCGCTTCAAGGCCGCGATCTGCTCGCCGACGGTCGCCGATAGACCGGGCATGGAGAGGCCGCGGCGCGGACCGACGGTGGCCAGATCCATGGTGCCAGCATGCAGGAGGAAGCCGACCGCCGAGCGCGGCGTCGCGTGCCAGTGCCGCACGTCTTCCGACACCGGCAGCACGGCTTCCTTGCCGGCGAGCGGCTCGCGCAGGATGTTGGAGAAGAAGCCCGACGCCGCCTTGTTCGGCGCACCCGGGCGGATGCAGATGGTCGGCAGGCGAATGCTGATGCCGTCCAGGAAACCCTTGCGCGAATAGTCGGATATCAGGAGTTCGCCGATCGCCTTCTGGGTGCCGTAGCTGAGCAGCGGCGTATGGAAGAACTCGTCGCCGATGGCCTCCGGGAACGGCGCGCCGAACACCGCGATCGAGGATGTGAACACGAGCCGCGGCTTGTAGCCGCCGCCGGCCAGCCTGATGGCGTCGATCAGCATCCGCGTGCCGTCGAGATTGATGCGATAGCCCTTGTCGAAATCGAGCTCGGCTTCACCGGAGACGATGGCGGCGAGATGAAAGATCACGTCGGGTCGCCCAGCGATCAGCTTCTCGGCCGCGCCTGCCACTGCGAAATCGCCGGCGTGCACGTCGACGGGAAAGCCCGGCTTCTCCGGTTTCGCCGGCGCCACCACGTCATGCAGCGTCAGCTTGGTGATGTCGGCCTTGCCGAGACGGCCGTCGCGCAACAGGCGTTCGACCAGCTTGCGGCCGACCATGCCGGCTGCTCCCAGAACCAGAATGTGCAAGTTGGACTCCTGACGTTTCTTGATTATTGCAGGCTGGTTATTCCTTCACCGCGCCGGTCATCGCCGACACATAGTGCTCGACGAAGAAAGCGTAGAGGATGACCAGCGGCAGCGAGCCGGCCAGCGCGCCCGCCATCAGCGAGCCCCAGCGATAGACGTCGCCGTCGACGAACTCGTTGACGATCGCCACCGGCACGGTCTTGTTGGGCATCGATTGCAGAAAGGTCAGCGCGTAGATGAACTCGTTCCAGCACAGCGTGAAGCAGAAGATGAAGGCCGAGATCAGCCCGGGGATCGCCAACGGCAGCACGATCTTGGTCAGGATCTGCCAGCGGCTCGCGCCATCGATCAGCGCGCATTCCTCGAGCTCGAACGGAATGGTCTTGAAGTAGCCCATCAACAGCCAGGTCGAGAACGGGATCAGGATGGTCGGATAGGTCAGGATCAGCGACAGCGGCGAGTTGAACAGGCCGTACTGGAACACGACGGTGGCGAGCGGAATGAACAGGATCGACGGCGGCACGAGATAGGCGAGGAAAATGAGACCGCCGACAAGATGCGCGCCCTTGTAGCGCAGCCGCACGATGGCGTAGGCCGCAAGCACGCTCGCGATGATCGACAGCACGGTGGCGCCGACCGCGACATACATCGTGTTCCACAGCCAGCGCGGATAGTAGCTTTCGAACAGCAGCTTGTGGAAATGCTTCAGCGTCGGGTGCCAGACCCAGAACGGACTGTAGGTCTCCATGTCGAGCAGCTGATTGTCGGGCTTAATCGAGGTCAGCGCCATCCAGTAGAACGGAAACAACAGCACGATGACGATGATCGAGAGCGGCAGATAGAGCGTCACCAGCCGCCGCGGCACCGACTGCAGATAGCTCATGCCCTCGCTGTGATCGACGCGCCCCGGCGTCGACAGGATGGACTTGAGGTCGACTTTGGTGGCGGGAAGATCAGTCATTGTTCTCTCCCTGCTGCCACTTGCGCCGCTGCAGGCCGAACCAGGACACCATGATCGCGGCGAGCAGGAAGGGGATCATGGCACTGGAGATCGCAGCGCCCTCGCCCAATTGTCCGGCGATGATCGCGCGTTGATACGACAGCGTCGCCATCAGATGGGTGGCGTTGACCGGGCCGCCGCGGGTCATCGCCCAGATCAGCTGGAAGTCGGTGAAGGTGAACAGCACGGAGAAGGTCATGACGACCGCGATGATCGGGGTCAGCAAGGGATAGGTGATGTGGCGGAACCTCTGCCAGCTCGTGGCGCCGTCGAGCGTCGCCGCCTCATAAAGCGAGGGCGACACCGTCTGCAAGCCTGCGAGCAGCGTGATCGCGACGAACGGCACGCCGCGCCAGATGTTGGCGAAGATCACGCAAATCCGTGCCCAGGTGGTGTCGCCGAGGAAATTGATGTTGTGATCCAGCAAGCCGAGATGCTTGAGCGACCATGAGATGATCGAGAATTGCGAATCGAAAATCCACCAGAACGCCAGCGCCGACAGTACCGTCGGTACGATGAAAGGAACCAGGATCGCGGCGCGCAGGATCGCCTTGAACGGCATGTTCTCGTTCAACAGCAGCGCGAGATAAAGCCCGATCGCGAATTTGAAGGCGGAGGCAAAGAAGGTATAGATCAGCGTGTTGGAGACCGACAGCCAGAAGATGGCGTCGTCCCAAAGCCAGTCGTAATTTTCGACGCCGATGAACTGTCCGATTCGGCCGATCTTCGTGTCGGTGAAGGAAAGCCAGATGCCGAGTCCGAGCGGATAGGCCAGGAACAGGACCAGGAATCCCATCGCCGGCAGCATGAACCAGAAGCCGAGCCAGTTCTTGTTGTGCTTGAGCTGATCCCACCTCGTCGCCTCGCGGATTTCCGTCTTGGCGCGTTGGGGGGCGAGAGCAATATCAGCCATGGCGATATCCCGTCTTCCTTGGGAGAGGGGCGGACGGCACCGATGCCGCCCGCCCCGTTATTGTCAGCGATAGATGCGCTTCAACTGCCGCTCGGCTTCCGCCATGGCGGTCTTCACATCCTTCGCACCGGTGCAGTAGTTGGCGAACATGTCGACCACGATGAAGTCGGCGACCGCCGTCGCCGCCTTCTCGCCGACATGACCGATACCGGCCGCGGTCAGCGTGCGCTTGGAGGCTTGGCCAAACACCGCATTTTTCGGGTCGGCCGTCCAGATCGGCGAAGACTCGTAGGAGTTGAGCGTCTGGGTGAGATAACCGCGCGAGGCGGTCAGCCATTTGTCGAACTGCTCCTTTGACAACATGAAGTCGATGAAGGCCTTGCAGGCATTCGGGTATTTGGTGAAGTTGAAAGCCAGCATCGGAACGCAGAGCTGGAACTCCGTGGGCTTGCCGTTCGCGCCGACCGGCCACAGCGCGTGATAGGTATCCTCGGCGAGATCCTTCTTGGTCGGATCGTCCTTGGCGGCGATGTAGATCGAGATGCCGTTCGAGGTCAGGTACAATTCGCCGGCAAGGAACGCCTTGTTGTTCGAGGAATCGTTCCAGGACGCCACACCGGGGATGAACGTATCCGAGAGCTGCTTGGCGTATTCGAGCGCCTTCGCGGTTTCCGGCGAGTTGATGATGACCTTGTCGTCCTTGTCGACGGTCCAGCCGTTGAAGCCCCAAAGAATGTTGTGCACCCAGGCGTTGGCGTCGCCGGTGGCATGGCCGAGCGCGAAGCCTGCCGGCGTGTTGTTGGCCTTCAGCGCCTTGCAGAGCTCCAGATAGGCCGGGAAGTCGGCGGGAACGCCCTTGGAGAAACCGGCTTTGTCGACCGCCGACTTGCGATACGTCAGATAGCCGCCGACGGTGGCGATGGGAATGCCGAGCCAGTCATTGCCCTGCTTGCAGGTCGCAGCCGCCGCATCGGTCCAGCCGCCGTACTGCTTGCCGAGATGATCGGCAACGTCGTTCATCTTGACGACCTTGGTGGGGAACAACTGCGGCAGCGTATGCGTGCCCCACACCATATCGAGGCCCGCGCCGGTATTGGCGGCGACCGATGCCTTCGGCTGCAGATCTTCGAAGGATTCGGAGAACACGTTCATCTCGGTGCCGGTCGCCTTCCCGAACGCCGCGACGATGGCGTTGAAGGCCTCGTCTTCCGCCGGCACGAAACGCTTCCAGCGCATCAAGGTTAGCTTGGCGCCGGCTTCGGGCTTCCACGGCGAATCCGCGGCCCAGGCCTTGGCGAAGTCGAGCAGCGCCTCGCCGGACAGCGCGGCGCCGGCAGCGAGCGCGGTGCCGCTCTGAAGCAGCCTGCGTCGGGTAAAGTCATGCATGGTCTTCTCTCCCTTGGTGTGTGTGTTTTGTTTTTTAGTCGTTCAGCCGCTTGCCCGTGGTCTCATCGAACAGATGGACAAGCGACGGATCGGGTTTCAGGCGGATCTTGTCGCCCGGATTGAACTGGTGGCGTTCGCGAAACACCGCGACGACCTGCTCGCCGCCGAGATTGGCGAACACCTGAGTCTCCGAGCCCGTAGGCTCGACCACGATGATCTCGGCCTCCGCGCCGTCATCGGCGATGGTGAAGTGCTCGGGCCGCACGCCGTATACCGCGGGTTTGCCGTCGGAATTGGCAGGCGCGGATTTTAGCGGCAGCTTGACGCCATTGGGACCCTCGAAACCGACGCTGCCGTTCGCCTTGACCTTGCCTTTGAGGAAATTCATCGCGGGTGAGCCGATGAAGCCGGCGACGAACTGGTTGTCCGGCTTGTCGTAGAGCTCGAGCGGCGAGCCGATCTGCTCGACGATGCCGTCATGCATCACCACGATCTTGTCGGCCATGGTCATGGCTTCGATCTGGTCGTGGGTGACGTAGACCGTGGTGGTCTTCAGGCGCTGATGCAATTCCTTGATCTCGGTGCGCATGGCGACCCTGAGCTTGGCGTCGAGATTCGAGAGGGGCTCATCGAACAGGAACACCTGCGGGTCGCGGACAATGGCGCGGCCCATTGCCACACGCTGGCGCTGGCCGCCGGAGAGTTGGCGCGGATAGCGCTCGAGCAGCGGCGTCAGCGCCAGGATTTCGGCGGCGCGCGCCACGCCCTTCTTGATCTCGTCCTGTTTGGCGCCGCGCAGCTTCAGCGAGAAGCCCATGTTGTCGGCCACCGTCATATGCGGATAGAGCGCGTAGTTCTGGAACACCATCGCAATGTCCCGCTCCTTGGGCTGGACATTGTTGACGACGCGGTCGCCGATCGAGATGGTTCCGGAGGTGATGTTTTCGAGGCCTGCGAGCATTCGCAGCAGGGTCGACTTGCCGCAGCCGGAGGGACCGACCAGCACCACGAACTCGCCATCCTCGATCGGGACGGTCACGCCGTGCAAGACTTCAAAAGCACCGAATGATTTGCGCACGTCGCGAATACTGACGGACGACATCCACTTCCCTCCCTCAAGTTTCCCGGCGACGTTCGACGAGTGCCGTGACCGTTTCTGTTCTTGTTCTGACTTCGCGCTTCGGAAGCCCGATCGGACGGCTATATTGTCCGCAGTTTATACGGTTTTGGCAATTGGTCGATTAGCAACCGGTTGGTAGCGCTGTCAATATCGCTTGTCCCGGTCTCTGCCTATGGTATGAGCGGCTTCAATGGGACGAAAACGCGCCAAGACCGGCAAGATCAGGCTCACCGAAGTCGCCAAGCTCGCCGGTGTCAGCCCGATCACGGTCTCGCGCTTCTTCCGGACGCCGGAAGCGCTGTCGGCAGGAAAACGCGTGCGGGTAGAAAGCGCGGCCAACGAGCTCGGCTATGTGCCGAACCTTGCGGCACGCGCGCTCGCCTCGCAACGCACTGAAGTCATCGGCGTGCTGATCCCATCCTTGACCAATAACGTGTTCTCCGACGTGCTGCGCGGCATCTATGACGCGCTCGACGGCAGCCGCTATTCGATCCAGCTCGCCAACACCCGCTACAGCATCCTGCAGGAGGAGCGGCTGCTACGGCTGTTCCTGGCGCAGAAGCCGGCGGGCCTGATCGTGACCGGCATCAACCAGACGCCGGACTCCCGCACAATCCTGGAATCCGTGGATTGCCCGATCGTGCAGATCATGGAGATTGGTCCCTCGCCGGTCGACATGATGATCGGTTTCTCGCATTTCGACGCGTCAAAAGCCGCGATTTCGCATCTGCTTGGACAGGGATACCGGAAAATAGGTTTTCTCGGCGCACGCATGGATCCGCGGGTGCAGCGCCGGCTGGAAGGTTATCGCGCCGCGATGAACGAGGCCGGCTTGTTCGACGAGCGGCTGATCGTGACTACGGCAGTGCCGACCTCGATGACCCTGGGTGGAACGCTGTTCGCCGACCTGCTCGCAAAGGCGCCTGACATCGATGCCGTGTTCTGCGTCAATGACGACCTTGCGCTCGGTGCGTTGTTCGAATGCAGGCGGCGGCACATGTCGGTGCCGCAGCAGATGGCGATCGTCGGCTTCAACGATCTCGAATTCATGGCCTCAAGCGTGCCGACGCTGACGAGCGTGCGCACCAACCGCTATGAGATGGGCAGGAACGCCGCGGCGATGGTGATCGAAACGCTGGAAGGACGGCGGCCCGAACGGGGCGTCGTCGATCTCGGCTTCAGTATCGTGCAGCGGGAAAGCTCGACCCGGCCGTGATGGTTCTCGATGTCCGGTCGGGGCCGAACAGCGGTCGAAAAAGACAAAATGATAGCGCAACCAAGCTTCTTAAACTAATGTCCAAGTCAACAAGCGGGTTTGTCATGCGCGCCGACTGGCGCATGATAGAAACAGAGTAGAAGTCAGAGCCTCAAACGGGCCGCGCCGGGAGAAAACCAATGAAAAAACCCCAGTCCAACGGGCATGATGCCGCACGAAGCGGAAAAACCCGCAAACTCCGCTCCAGCGAATGGTTCAACGACCCGACCAATCCGGGCATGACCGCGCTCTATCTGGAGCGCTACCTCAATTACGGCCTGACCCGCCACGAACTGCAGTCGGGCAAGCCGATCATCGGCATCGCCCAGACCGGCAACGACCTGTCGCCCTGCAACCGCCATCACCTCGAACTGGCGCACCGCGTTCGCGAGGGCATCCGCGAGGCCGGCGGCATCGCGATGGAGTTTCCCACCCATCCGATCCAGGAGACGGGCAAGCGGCCGACTGCGGCGCTCGACCGCAACCTCGCCTATCTCGGCCTGGTCGAAATCCTGTTCGGCTATCCCCTCGACGGCGTGGTGCTGACCACCGGCTGCGACAAGACCACGCCGGCCTGCATGATGGCGGCGGCGACCGTGAACATGCCGGCGATCGTGCTGTCGGGCGGGCCGATGCTCAACGGCTGGCATGAGGGCCAGCGCACCGGCTCCGGCACCGTGGTCTGGAAGGCGCGCGAGCGGCTCGCCGCCAGCGAGATCGACTACGAACAATTTCTGGAGATCGTGGCGTCGTCGGCGCCCTCCGTCGGCCACTGCAACACCATGGGCACGGCCTCGACCATGAACTCGCTCGCCGAAGCGCTCGGCATGTCCCTGCCCGGCTGCGCAGCGATCCCCGCACCCTATCGCGAGCGCGGCCAGATCGCCTACGAGACAGGCAAGCGCATCGTCGAGATGGTGTGGGAGGATCTGAAGCCCTCCGACATCCTGACGCGCAAGGCCTTCGAGAACTGCATCGTGATCAATTCCGCGATCGGCGGCTCGACCAACGCGCCGATCCACATCAATGCGCTCGCCCGTCATATCGGTGTCGAGCTTTCGATCGACGACTGGCAGAAGCACGGCCATGACGTGCCGCTCTTGGTCAACATGCAGCCGGCCGGCTTCTATCTCGGCGAGGAATATCATCGCGCCGGCGGCGTACCAGCTGTGGTCCGTGAACTCATGAAGCACAAGCGCATCCATGAGGATGTGTTGACGGTGAACGGCAAGACCATGGGCGCGAATTGCCGCGAGGCGCCGAAGCCCGACGGCGACGTGATCTGGAGCTATGACAAGCCGATGGTGAAGGATGCCGGCTTCCTGGTGCTGCGCGGCAACCTGTTCGATTCCGCGATCATGAAGACCAGCGTGATCTCCAAGGAATTCCGCGACCGTTACCTCAGCAATCCGAAGGACCCCGGCGCTTTCGAGGGCCGCGCCATCGTATTCGAGGGGCCGGAGGATTATCACGATCGCATCGACGATCCCAAACTCAAGATCGACGAGCATTGCATGCTGTTCGTGCGCGGCACCGGGCCGATCGGCTATCCCGGCGGCGCCGAGGTCGTGAACATGCAGCCGCCGGCCGCGCTGATCAAACGCGGCATCCTCGCCCTGCCCTGCATCGGCGACGGACGGCAGTCGGGCACATCAGGCTCGCCATCCATCCTCAACGCGTCCCCGGAAGCCGCGGCCAATGGCGGGCTTGCGATCCTCAAGACCGGCGACCAGGTGCGCATCGATCTCAAAAAGGGCTCGGCCAACATTTTGATTTCGGATGCCGAGATCAAGAAACGCCATGCCGAGCTGAAGGCCAAGGGCGGCTTCCCGCACCCGGCGAACCAAACGCCGTGGCAGGAGCTGTATCGCTCGACCGTCGGCCAGCACGCCACCGGCGCCTGCATGGAGCTCGCCACGCGCTATCATGACATCGCCGGCAAGATCGGCGTGGCCAGGGATAATCACTGACACGAAGAGCGTAGGGTGGGCAGAGGCGCGCTTGCGCCGTGCCCACCTTCACCATCAAGCTCGTGAGGGTGGGCACGCTTCGCTTTGCCCCCCCCTACGAAGAAGCACCAAGGAAAATTCAAATGTCAGACCGTCTCAAAGGCAAACGCGCCTTCGTGACCGCCGCAGCCGCCGGCATCGGCCGCGCTTGCGCGGTCACATTCGCGCGCGAGGGCGCAACCGTGATCGCCACCGATATCGACGAAAAAGGCCTTGCCACGCTGAAAAGCGAAGGCGTTGCCGAGGCGACGTGGCTCGACGTTCGCAACACCGCCGACGTCAACGCCTTCGCCAAACGCGTCGGCAAGATCGACATCTTGCTCAATGCGGCGGGCTTCGTGCATCACGGCACCATCATGGACTGCTCGGAAGACGACTGGGACTTCTCCTTCGACCTCAACGTCAAATCGATGCACCGGACCATAAGAGCGTTCCTGCCGGCGATGATCGCGGGCGGCGGCGGCAGCATCGTCAATATCTCGTCCTGCGCGGCGCTGCGCCCGCCGGCCAACCGCTATGTCTACAGCGCGTCCAAGGGTGCGGTCTCGCTGCTGTCGCGGGCAGTTGCGCTCGATTTCATCAATCAGGGTATCCGCTGCAACAGCATCTGCCCCGGCACGGTGGAAACGCCCTCGATGCTCTCGCGCGCGGCCACAGCCGGTCCAGACGGCCGCGAAAAGTTCGTCGCCCGGCAGAAGATGGGCCGGCTCGGCACCGCGCAGGAGATTGCCGACATGGCCGTCTATCTTGCCAGCGATGAGGCCGCCTTCACCACCGGCGTCGACCTCGTCGTCGACGGCGGCTACATGCTCTGACATCCGATCGGAAGGTTTTCGCATGAACAAGATTGATCTCAATGGCCGGACCGCGGTCGTCACCGGCGGCGCGCAGGGATTTGGCAAGGCCATCACCGAACGCTTCGTCGCTTCCGGCGCCAAGGTCGCAATCTGGGACCACGACAAGGCGCTTGCCGACAAGACCGCGCAAAACATCGGCAACGCGGTGTCCGCTTTCAAGGTCGACGTCACCGACAGCGCCGCCGTCGAGAAAACCCGCGACGACACACTGAAGGCGTTCGGCAAGATCGACATCCTCGTCAACAATGCCGGCATCGCCGGCATCAACAAGACCGTGTGGGAGACCGATCTCGACGAATGGCGCAAGGTGCTGCGCATCAATCTCGACGGCCCCTTCATCTGCTGCAAGGCGATCGTGCCTACGATGCTCAAGGAGGGCTACGGCCGCGTCGTCAACATCGCTTCCATCGCCGGCAAGGAAGGCAATCCCAACGCCGCGCATTATTCGGCCTCGAAGGCCGGGGTCATTGCGCTCACGAAATCGCTCGGCAAGGAGCTCGCCGCCCACAACATCCTGGTCAATGCGGTGACGCCGGCCGCGGCCAAGACCGCGATCTTCGACCAGATGACGCAGCAGCACATCGACTTCATGCTGTCGAAGATTCCGAAGAACCGCTTCGTGCTGGTGGAAGAGCTGGCCGCCATGGTGGCGTGGCTCGCTTCCGAAGACTGCGCGTTCTCGACCGGCGCCGTCTTCGACATTTCCGGCGGGCGGGCGACGTATTGACGCGCGCTCCCGCATCCCCGGCATCGCGGATGTGGTAGGCTCGCCGCGTCGGCCTAGGGGGATGCCGTGAGACGGCGCGAGGTCATCGGTCTGATTGGCGCTGCCGCGGCTTGGCCGCGCATGGCGCGTGCGCAGGCCGACAAGGTCACGACCATCGGCTTTTTGTCGACCGGAGGGCCGCCGAACCCGGCCTCGCTCGCCGCGTTCCGCAAGGGCCTGAGCAACACCGGCTTTGTCGACGGGCAAAATCTCGCGATCGAAATCCACGCCGCGGAGCGGTACGAGCAACTCGCGCCGTTCGCGGCTGATCTGGTCCGCCGCGGGGTCGCCGCGATCTTCGCCTGGGGATCCGCCAATGCGGCGCTGGCAGCCAAGGCCGCGACCACGACGATTCCGATCGTGTTCGTGAACGGCAGCGACCCCGTCAAGTCGGGCATCGTCGACAACATCAACCGTCCCGGCGGCAACATCACCGGCGTCATGTATTACAACAGCGGTATCGTCGCAAAACGCCTCGAGCTCTTGTCGAAGCTCGCACCTTCCGCAAGCATGATCGGATTCCTCAATGATCCCGGCATCCAGACCAGCAGCGAGAACCTAGCGGACATGGAAGCGGCAGCCGCCGCCGTCGGACGCCGGTTCGTCGTCCTCAACGCCAGTAACGGGGATCAGATCGATACGGCGTTTGCCAAGGCCGCCGATCAACACGTCGACGCGCTCCTGGGTGGTCCCGCTCCGATATTCACCCTCAACCGCGACCGGATCATCGCGCATGCCGAGCGCTTGCGCATTCCGGCCAATTATTTCCGCCGAGCGTTTTGCGATGCAGGCGGCCTGTCGAGCTATGGCGCGGACTTCGCGGCGGTCGAACGGCAGGGGGGTGTCTATGTCGGCCGCATCCTCAAAGGAGAGAAGCCGGCCGACCTTCCAGTACAGCAGCCGATCAAGTTCGAGATGGTGCTCAACCTCAAAGCCGCGAAGATGCTCGGCCTGACCATCCCGCCGACGATCCTGGCGCTCGCCGACGAGGTCATCGAATAGCCCGGCCAATGGCTCTCGCGATCAACATCCGCTCCAACCACCCCTCCGCCGGCGAGATAGAACGGTTGTGGGACCAGGTCGCCGCGTTTGAGGACGCGCCGTCGATGCGCGCGCTCGGATACCGGCCCCACCTGACATTCGCGATCTACGATGATGTCGACGAGGCAACCGCCCGCGAGGCGATGCAGCGCGCGTCGCTGGGCCAAACGCAGCTGCGCATCGTGTTCAGCCGTATCCGCTGGTTCGAAGGTTCGCCGCTGGTGATCTGGGCCGAGCCGTCGCACGAAGCGGCGCTGGATAGAATGCACGCCTCGATCTCTACCGTCATCGACCCGGCTCGCTGTCGGCCGCATTACCGGCCCGAAGCGTGGACGCCGCATTGCACGCTCGGCATGCGCATCGCCGACAACAGGCGCAACGATGCGATCGCCTTCGCGCGCACGCTCAACCGGAGCTTCGAGGTGCTGTTCGACGTCGTCGATTGCGTCGAATTCCTGCCTGTGCGGGTCATCGCGGAGCGGAAGCTGCCGCCGGCATAAATGCAAAAGGCGCTGCCCCGAAGGGCAACGCCTCGCATTCCTGCGCAGATCGTTACTTCGCAAACGTCGGAAACGCCGGCAGCATGTCGACGTCACGCGCATCGTGCTGGATGATGACCTTGCCCTTCAAGTTCGCCGCGATCTTCTTGATGCGCTCGATCGATGCGACGGTCTGAGCCCGATCGAAATTGAACCAGGGCACGCCGTCCGAATCGTAATTCTCGTGGAAGTGCACGGCGTCGCCGGTAATGATCACCGGCCCCATCTGCGCCAGCTTGACCAGCAGGCTCTGATGGCCTGGCGTGTGGCCGGGCGTGCGCAGCACGATCACCGAGCCGTCGCCGAACACGTCCTTGTCGACAGGTTGCGGCTCGACCTTGCTGTCGCCTTTGATCCAGCTTTCGAACGGCTTGAAGTTCACGCCCTGCGCCGGGTTGGGCGCGGTGATTGCCTCCCATTCCCTGGCGCCGATCAGCAGCGTTGCGTTCGGAAACGAGTTCGACCTGGCCGGTGTGATCGGCGTGATAATGACTGATGCCGACATACTTGATCTGGTCGGGTTTGACGTCGACCTTAGCCAACTGATCGACCAGGCTGGTTTTCGGGGCGACATTCGGCGCCGTCATCGCATGGCCCGTGTCCCACATCATGTACTCGTCGCCGTGCTTGATGAGATAGCAGCTGAAGACGAACTGGACCTTCAGTTCGCCAAAGGCATAGGTGTCCGAGAAGCGCTGATTGACGGGGGTCGGCACCTGCGGCGTGCCGCAATCGGCCATCCGCAGCAGCGACACATCGGCGGCTTGCGCGGGCGCTGCGAGGCCGGCGAACAGGCTGGCGCCGAGTGCGAGTATCGTCAGTTTTCTGTTCATTGTTTCTTCCCTCGAATTTTATGGTGAAGCGCGGCCCGCAAACCCCGCTCGGCGCGCGCAGGATACACGCATGTCAAAACCAATGAAATGTCCGTCTATTCCCAGACATGGCTGGTCTCTTGCGACGGCTTCTTTCAACTTATTTTCAGGTAGGGCATGATGCCCGCCTCGAGAACAGAGAGCAGATATCATGACCCGTGAAGGCGGCTGCCTGTGCGGCGCGGTGCGGTTCAAGGCGGCGGGCGAGCCGATCAACGTCCGCCTCTGCCATTGCCGCAACTGCCAGAAGGCGATGGGCTCGCCGTTCTTCGCGCGTGCGCTGTTTGCGCAAACCGCGCTCACGGTGCAGGGCGAGACCGACCGCTATCCGACCTCCGAGCGGCTCGACCGCGTGTTCTGCAAGACGTGCGGCACCCGCCTGTTCACCTGGCGCAAGGACGGCAGCGCGGCCGGGGTGGCGCTCGCCGTATTCGACGATCGCCATGCGTTCGCGCCGACCGAGCACATCTGGATCTCCGAAAAGATGAACTGGGTCAGGCTCGACGACGGTTTGCCGCAATATCCGGAAGGGCCGCCGCCCTCGTGATATCGCGGGAGTGCGCTATATAGAGGGATGTCGTCCCGGAGCTTTCCCCTTGAACATCACCGCTTATCAGCTTTCGGTCTGGGTGCTGCCGCTGATCATCGCCATCACCTTTCACGAGGCCGCGCATGGCTTCGTCGCGCATCGGCTCGGCGACGACACCGCCTATAATCTCGGCCGGGTCTCCTTCAACCCGATCCGGCACATCGATCCCTTCGGAACCATCCTGCTGCCGGGCGTCCTGCTGCTCTCGCACTCCCCGTTCCTGTTCGGCTATGCCAAGCCGGTTCCCGTCAGGTTCGGCAATCTGCGCAATCCCCGCATCGGCATGGTGCTGGTGGCGCTGGCGGGACCAGCGACCAACATCATCCTCGCCATCGCAGCCGCGGCTTGCTTCCGCCTGGTCCCGCTGGTGCCCGCCGATTACGCCCAATGGGTCGCCGACAACCTTAAAAACATGCTGCTGATCAACGTCGTGCTGGCGATCTTCAACATGCTGCCGATCCCGCCGCTGGACGGCGGCCGGGTCGCGGTTGGATTGCTCCCGCGCCCGCTCGCGATACCACTGGCGCGGCTGGAGCCGTTCGGGATGCTGATCCTGATCGGAATTTTGATCCTGCTGCCGCTTGTGGGTTCGCAGTTCGGTCTAAATCTTGATGTTATCTCGGCGATAATGCGGGCATCGACTGATTTCATCATTCGGTTCATTCTGCTGATCACCGGATACGCCTGAAACCACAGGCGAACGACAGGGAACCTGAGGCCGTCTTGGTCAAAGCTGCGGACATGCTGATTGCGCGCCGAGCCGATACGCGGGCCCGCGCGGACTTTGCGACCTGGAAGATGATTGCCAAGCTCAACGGCGCCTCGTCGCTGACAGCCGAAGCGCAGAATTTCCTGGCGAGTTATCGCTCCCTGCTCGGCAGGATGAGCGAGGGCGATGCGACGGAAGCCACCATCCAGCTGATGTACAAGACCTACTATGCCGAGATGGGCGGTGTCGGCGCGCCGCCCGAAGTGCGATTCGCGCCGGTCGAGCCGGTCGCGGATAATGTTACCGCCTTCCGCAAGCTCCCCACCCGACCAAAGCCGACGGCGGCCGCGCGGCCGACCGACGCCAAGACCAAACTGCCGGTGGCGCTGATCTTCGCCTGCCTCGTCGTGGTCTATGTCGGCATCCGCCTTTTGTGGCGGTGATAAACTCTTTGTTTGCGCATGATCTCCGCGCAAACGCGTTCCGCGTTTGTCGCGAGGGAAAACCGCTGCACACCCCGCATCAAGTGCGGGGCAGGCTTTATCCGGATCATGCGCTAGCGGTAGCGCTTCAGGCGATCCCACAACTTCGCCAGCGACAGCCGCGAATTGCGGCAGATGAAGATCGGCCGGCCGTTCTCGTAGGGCATGGCGAACGGGCTGTCGGTCTTGTCGACGATCTCGATCGAGCCGCAGCCGCGCCGCCACCGCTCGGGATCGCCGCCGACATGGATGATCAGCGAGCCGTCGTAGCCGCGCGGTCCCCACAGCCAATATTGGTTGTGGCCGCTGAGCGCCGGCGGCAGGCCATCGGCCTTGCCGTAGACGTCGATCGCCGCCGCCTGCCCGTAATGCGCGACCAGGATCGCGGCGCGCTGTTGGTCTTCCGGCGACAGGCCGTGGTAGACCGCCGCGACTTTCTGCTCGAGCTCACGCCAGCCGAACTCGTCGGACAGGCTTTGCGTCAAGGGCGCGCCGACGCCTGCCGCTTCGATCGGCACGGGCTTGATGCCGAGCATCGTCATGTAACTCTGCAGCGTCGCAGGCTGAAGGATCGGCAGGGCCACCGGCGCAAAGACCGCGCTCACCGCGACCGCCGCCGCGATCCAGCCGCGCGTGATCCAGATTCCGAGCTGCTCGGCAAAGACCGCGCCGACCACGAACATGGTCGGATAGACCGGAAACAGATAGTAGTTGGTGCCGCGCTGCAAGAAGTAGAACGCGGTCGTCAGCATGAAACCGATAGTCAGGAAGCGCGCCGACGTGAGCCTCTCGTCGACGAACGGTCCGATCGCGCCGGCCAGGATCAACGGCGCGAGAGCGACGTTCATCGACATCGCCTGCCGCCATTCGAACAGCCAGAACGGGCCGGTATAGTCTTTCTGGCTCTCGAGATGCGGCAGGATCACGTCGAAGAACGGCCAGCCATACCGCCATTGCCAGATCAGGTTCGGCGCGAACAGTGTGGCTGCGATCGCGACGCCAAGCCAGAGCTGCCACCACGCGAGCATCCGCCGCGCGGATGTCGCGAGCACGCCGACACCGAGCGCGACCAGGAAGATCGCGATGCCCCATTTGGCCTCCATCGCAAGGCCGGCGACCATGCCGGTCCAGATCAGATCATTGCGCCGCTCGTGCAAATGCGCGCGGGCCAACAGGAAGGCCGCACAAGTCCAGGCGATCGGCTCGAAGGTCGAGGTCGTCAGATGCGAGGCGAGCCCCGCCAATCCCGGCGCAATGCTGACTGCAATCGCGGCGAAGGCGGCCGCGCGGATGCCGCCGCCAAGCAGGCGCGCAAAGCTCGCGGCAAGGAACACCATCGCGACAGCTGATATTGTCGCCGGCAGGCGCAGCATCCAGATGTTGACGCCGAAGATCTGCGTCGCGGCCGCAATCAGCGGCACCAGCGGCGGCTGGTCGACATAGCCGAAATCCGGATGCCAGCCGCAAGCAAGGAAGTAGAGTTCGTTGCGCTGCGCGTCGTAGCGGCCCGCGGTCGCCGCATGCACCAGCGCGACGAGAATAGCCGTGATCCACACCGCCGGCTGGCGTGCAATGTCGGCCTTGAGGGCTTCGATCCCCCACGTTCGCGACGCGGCCGCAACCGAATGCGTCACGGTCATGCAAAATCCCCTGCCTCACGCCGGAGAATAGCGGCAGGGAGCGGTCAGCCTAGTGAATTCGTCGCAAGGTCGGGGCCCCGCGAATTCGGTCCCCGCTAGCCAGCCCGGCGCCTGTTGAACTTGACCGGAAGCCTGAAGGTGAATGTGTCATCCCTCAGCGCCGCTGGAGGGCTCGGCACCGGATCGGCGCGGCGGATCATCGCTGAGGTCGCATCGTCAAAGCGGGTATCCCCGGACGACTCCACGATTTCAAACGAGAGAACATGCCCACGGCGGTCGAGCACGATGCTGACCACCACGTTGGCGTCCTTGGTCTGATTCACGTCCGGATAGCGCAAATGCTTCTGGAAGTAGGCGCTGATCTGCCTCTCCCATTTCACGGCCATGATTTGCCGGTCCTTGCCGATGCCGAGATTGGGCGCGGCCACGGTGTTGGCCTCGCGCGCATTATCCAACGGCTGGAGGGCGGTGGCTTCAGCGGCGACCAACTCCTGCGAGGCCTGGGTCTCGACCTTCGCGACCTTCTCCTCCTCCTGGATCGGTTTCTTGACGTCGTTCGGCGTCACCATCCGATCCGCTTCCGCCTCGTCGGTCGGTATGTCCTTGGGCAGGTCGGTCTCCTTGACCTCGGCCTTCTGCTCAGGGAGCGCGGGCGAGGCCACGGAGGCATCGGAGTCCGGCCCCGGCGGGAGGTCGGTCTCCTCCGATTTGGTCGAGGCCATTTCCAGCCCGATCTCGATCGCGGACGCGCCGAGCGCCTCGTCGTCAACATCCTTGAGATAGGCGACCGCAAACGCTGCACCGCCGAGATGCAGCGCCAACGCGGCCGTGCCGGCAAACAGCCACAGCCGGCGCGAAGGCTTCTGCTCGAGGTCGATGTCGCTCATCGCGTGCTTACGGTTTTGACGCTGCGGCAGGCGCGGCCGCTTCGGCCACGCCTTCGAGCGCCACCAGCTTGATCTTCGAATACCCGCCTGACCGCAGGATTTCGAGCACGTTCATCAGCTCGCCATAGGGCACCGCGCGATCGGCGCGCAGGAAGATGAACTTGTCCTTGCTGGCGTCTGCCATGGCGTCCAGCGTGCTGACGAGATCGACGCGCTTGACCTGTGTCTCCCCGACTGCGACCGCGAGATCGGGCTGGATGCTGACATAGGTCGGCTTGTCGGGTTTCTTCTGCGGGGTTGCGGTCGAGGTCGGCAAATCGACCGGCAAATCGACGGTCGCAAGCGGTGCGGCCACCATGAAGATGATCAGCAGCACCAGCATGACGTCGATAAACGGCGTGACGTTGATCTCGTGGGCTTCCGCGAAATCCTCGTCGTCGTCGAAGCCGCCTTCAACGAGTGAAGCGCTCATGATTCAGCTCCTCGGCCTACTCCGCTGCCCGCACGTGCGTGCCACCGTGGCTGCGATCGAGATCGCGCGACAACAGACGGGCCGCAGCGCCCGAGGCGCGGCTGACCTGCTCGAGATAGGTTTTGGTCACGCGGGCGAAGTGATTGTAGATGATGACGGCCGGGATCGCGGCGACGAGGCCGATCGCGGTGGCAAGCAAGGCTTCGGCGATGCCGGGCGCGACCACCGCCAGGTTGGTGGTCTGCGCCTTCGAGATGCCGATGAAACTGTTCATGATGCCCCAGACCGTGCCGAACAGGCCGACAAAGGGCGACGTGGCTCCGATGGTGGCAAGCAGACCCATGCCGAGCCGGATGCGGCGCGCCTCGGCGCGCGAGATTTCGGCAAAGCTCGTGGCCGCGCGCTCCTTGATGCCGGTATCGGAGGAGATGCCGGCCGACAGCCGCGCCTCGCGCATCGCCGCCGCCAGGAATCCCGACAGCACGCCGGTCTTCGATGCCAGCGCGAACTGCGCTTCGGCGAGCGAGCGGACGTCGGCGATCTTGCGGAGTGCAGTGCGCAGCTTCCGCTTTGCGATAGCAAGCTCAAACATCTTGGCGATGAAAATAGTCCACGTGATGAGCGAGGCGAAGGCAAGCCCGATCATGACCGCTTTCACGATCACATCGGCCGACAGGAACATCGACAACGGTGAAAGATCGTGGGGCACAAGAAGCGTCGATTTCAACGACGCACCGGCGTCAGGCGTTGACGCAGCGGGTGCGGCAGTTGCGGGTGCAGACTGTGCCGCTGCCGGCACCGCAGCTTGCGGGACGGCCGGCGCGGAAGGAGCTGCCGCTGCTGATGGTGCAGCCTGCGCGTTCAAATAGGGCACCGGCTGAGGCGCGGCGTTCTGTTGCGCGAAAGCGGAGGCGGCAAACGTGCCGAGCGCGAGCGCTGTCAGCAATTTAAGAATGGTTCTAAACATCACCGCGCTCTCTCCGACCTGCCACGCTTTGGTTATGCCGGTTGGGTTGGCCATTTCAAGGACAATTCCCCGACGGCATCGGACAAAAGCACTTGATGCATCAGTACATTCGCTACAGTTTGATACGAACGTCAGATCCGCGACACGCCTCGGGAAGAATTCCCGAAGCGCACGCCAAGCCTTGTGCCTCTCAGATACAGGGATGGTCTAGAGCGGAATTGGTTCCGGTTGAAACAGAACCGCTCTCATTCGCGCAGGCCAGGAAACGTCGCCTAGAACTTGTAGATCGCCTTCAGGCGGAACGTGCGCCCCTGTCCCGGCGAGATGTTGTTGTCGCCGTCGGCGGAGGCCCAGTAGCCCTTGTTGAAGATGTTCTCGACCGTGAGCTGCGCCTTCCAGTTCTCGTCGATCTTGGCGTAGATGCCGGCATCGAAGCGCCAGAAGGCAGGCAGCCTCACGGTATCGTCGCTGGTGGCAAAGGAATCGCCGAAATAGATGATACCGAGACCGGCGCTCCACATGTCCGTGAACTGATACTTGTTCCACCAGGCGAGCTGGTTGAGGGGCACCAGTTGCACGCGATTGCCGGCGAGAATCGGCAGCGAGTTTGGCGTTATCGCGGTAAGCGTCAAGTCGTTGGCCACCTTCGCGTTGGTGTAGGCGTAACCGAGTTGCGATTGCCAACGATCGGTGACGTAGCCTTGCAAGCTGAGCTCGAAACCACGGATGATGCTCGCCCCGTTCGGAAAAGCGAGGCCCGAACCGGGCGGCGCACCCGGCACCGGGACCGGCTGGTTGCTGCGATCGAGCTCGTAGATCGCGGTCTGCAACAACAGCTTCGGATTGATGTTCCACTTCAAGCCGACTTCCTTGTTCTCGAACTTTTGCGGCATGAGAACCAACGTGCCGGGGTTGAGCGCGCTGAACTGGTCGCCTGCCGAGGGCAGATAGGAAATACTGTAAGCGCCGTAGATCGAGAGGAAATCCCTCGGCTTGACGATCACGGCCGCCGCCGGCGAGACCAGATTGTCGACACGCCCGCGATTGATGTTGGTGTTCATGTCGAGCGCCGCCATGTCGAAGCGGTCATAGCGCACTGCGCCGATGAACTGCAGGCCTTTCGAGATATCGACGGTGTCGCGGAAATAGGCGGATCGAACGTTCAGGGCGTATTTGCTGTTGGAGTCCGCCGTCGTGACTCCGTCGGGAGCCAGGGTGTTGTTGACATAGTGATGGACGAACGTCACCGGCCCGAAATAGGTCGGCGCAAACGGGTTCGCCATGATGGTGTTGATCCCGGACGGGGTGCCGTTCGGGAATACGCCGGTGTTGCGAATATCCACGCCGGTTTGTCGGCCGAACTCGGTGCCGAAACCGACCGTGTGGAAGAATCCGCCGAACGGCGTCTTGTAGACGAAGTCGGTCTGGTTGAAGACGTTGTCGCGATTGGTGACGTGATTGTAGGCGCCGAGATTGAAAAAGCTGTCGTCCGGATACACGCCGCCATTGTACGGACCGCCGGTTGGATAGACGTTCTGGTAGAACTTCTTGTAGTCGGCAGCGATGGTCCCGTTCCGGACCGTCAGGCCGTTGCCAAAGTCATGGTCGATGATCGCCATCCCGGTCTGCACCGTCGCAATGGCCTTGTTCAACGCAGGGCTGCCGAAGAACACCGAGTAGTCGCCATTCGGCGCGAATGGGGTCGTGGGGTTGAAGCGTGATCCGGTCGCGGGACCGGTGAAGCCCGGCAGCGCCTGCGACGGGTTGCCGCGATCGGACGTGCGGTCGTCGTGGAAATATTCGTAGGACAGCTTGACGCTGGTGACGTCGTCCGGCTTCAGCGTCACCGTCGGGTTGATGCCGTAACGCTCGAGATGGTTGAAATCGCGGAAACCATCGGCGCCCTCGTACATCAGGTTGAGCCGCGCTGCGACGTTTTCGTTGATCGCCTGCCCTGCATCCAGCGTCACACGGCGATCGCCCCAGGAGCCGGTCTGCGCGGTGGCCTCATAGACACGGTTGCCGTCGGCCTCTTTCAAAGTGCGATTGAGCAGGCCGCCACCGGCACCGCGCCCGAAGGTGATGGCTGCCGGCCCCTTGAGGACCTCGATGCTCTGTGCGTTGTAGGTGTCGCGGAAATACTGCACGTCGTCGCGGAAGCCGTTGACGAAGAAGTTGGCGCTGGAATCCACGCCGCGGATGACAAGTTCGTCGCGGTTGCCTTCGCCCTGGTGCACCGAGACGCCGGGTACATAGCGCGCGACGTCGGTCAGGTTCTGAAAACTCTGGTCGCGAATGAACTCCTTGGTCAGGACGGTCAGCGACTGCGGGATGTTGACCAGCGGGGTGTTGGTCTTGGTCGCCACCGAGGTGCTGTTTGTGTAGTAGCCGACCGTACCGGTCCTGGCGTCCTGAGATTGCGCAAACGGCTTTGGCTGCGCCGCCGGCTGCACCTGGCGCACCACCTGCTGACGGCGCCTTGCAGCACCCGCCCCCGCATTGCGCGCAGGCGTACCGGCCGCAGGCTTGGCTTCGGGCGCGGTGACACCGATCGCAGGCAGTTCAGAGCCGGGTTTCGCCTCCGCCGTGGCCTGCGCCGAGGCCTGGCTCATGCCGGCGGCAAGAACTGCAATCGCGCTCGCAGCGCAAAGAAAATGCCGGCTGCTGATTGCGGCTGCATTGATCGAGTTGGCCACCGCGATCGAACGCAGCGACAGCGTTTTTTCTGTTGTCATTTGACGCGCCCCGAACCCATGCCTGCAATTGCTATTCACTTGCAGGAATGACGCAGCGGTATCGGTCGCGAGAACTTGGGTCAACGCGAATACGGCGTCGAAAATCCAGAATCCATCCAGATCAAAACAGTTCTAAAAACCCTTCTAAAACCTGCACTTCTGATTGTTCTTGAGCGTTACTTTTTTGCACCAAGTGAGTCCGGCCGCGCCCTCACTTCGCCGCGACGTGTCCGCCGTGATCGGACAGCGCCTTGATGCGCTCCTTGACCTCGCGCAGCGTATCGAGGCTGGTCTGCAGCGTCTTGTCGGGCAGGTCGTGGAACATGTCGACCGCGATCGCATCGCGCAGGCTGTCGAGATCGTCGACGAGCTTCTTGCCCTTGGCGGTCAGGAACAGGCGGTTGGCGCGGCGATCCTTCGGATCATGACGCCGCTCGAGCAGGCCGTGCTCCACCAGACGATCGAGCAGCCGCACCAGCGAGATCGGCTGCAACTCCAGCACATCGGCGAGGTCGACCTGGGACAGGCCCTCATTCTGGCGCAGCCTGAACAATACGATCCACTGGGCGCGCGTGGTCCCACGCTCCTTGGCGCGGTGGTCGATATAGTTGCGCAGCAGCCTCGAACTCTCTACGAGCTGTGCAACGAGCTGGCGTTTCAGGTCGAGTGACATCGGTTAAACTGTCCCCAAACCTTTCCAATAGTTTAGGAATTGGCCTCGAACCTCAAGCTATAGTGTGTTTACATATAAATTGCATGCATATTATATGCTGTCCGGCTGGGAACCGCGTAAAACTCCCGTTATTGTCTCTTAACTCAGCGAACGAACGAGCATGAAGACGTCGCGGACTATCGGGTGGATTGTTCTGATCGCCGTGATTGGCGGCGGCTATTACGGCTGGCAGCGCTACCAGGACGGCGTGCAGCGGGCCGAGAATGCCCAGAAGGCCGCCGCGCGCCGGCCTGCCATTCCCGTCAGCCTATCCGCGGTCGAAAAAAAGGATTTCCCGGTCTACCTGACCGGGCTCGGCACGGTTCAGGCCTTCAACACCGTGGTGGTCCGGACCCGGGTCGACGGCCAGATCGACAAGATCGCCTTCCAGGAAGGCCAGACGGTCAAGCAGGGTGACCTGTTGGCCGAGATCGACCCGCGGCCGTTCCAGGCCGCGCTCGACCAGGCCAAGGCCAAGAAGGTGCAGGACGAGGCCAACCTCGCCAACGCCAATCTCGACCTGCAGCGCTACACCAAGCTCGGCGAGTTCGCGACGCGCCAGCAGACCGACACCCAGCGCTCCACCGTCGCGCAGCTGACCGCCCAGATCGCCGCCGATGACGCGGCCATCTCCAATGCGCAGACCCAGCTCGATTACACCCAGGTGAAAGCGCCGATCACCGGCGTGGCCGGCCTGCGCCAGGTCGATATCGGCAACATCGTCAATTCCGCCACACAGACCGGCATCGTCACGGTCACCCAGATCGAGCCGATCGCGGTGATTTTCACCGCACCTGAGGAGCAACTGCCCTATATCAGCGAGGGCCAGAAGGCGGGCGCGCTGAAGGTGATCGCGATCACCACCGACGGCAAGAAGCCGTTGGCGGACGGCAAACTCGACGTCATCAACAATCAGGTCGACACCACCAGCGGGACTATCCGGCTGAAGGCGGTGTTCGACAACAAGGACCACGCATTGTGGCCGGGCCAGTCGGTGTCGACGCGGCTGCTGGTGCGCACATTGAAGGATGCGACTGTCGTGCCTGACGATGCGGTTCAGCACGGAACCAGCGGCCTTTATGCCTATGCCGTCGGCGACGACAACAAGGCGGAATTGCGCAAGGTGAAGGTCAGCTACTCCATCGACGGACGATCGGTGGTCGATGAAGGGCTGAAGCCCGGCGAGCGCGTCATCACCGGCGGTCAGTTCAAGGTGCAGCCCGGTTCGGTCGTCTCCAGCGCGGTTGCGAGCTCCGATCCGGCGCAAGCCAAGGTCAAGCAGGAATGAGCGGCCCAGCGGGATCGACAGGCGCTGGAATCTCCGCGCCCTTCATACGCTACCCGATCGGCACCTCGCTGCTGATGGCGGGTATCCTGTTCGTCGGTCTCGTCGCCTATCCCTTGCTTCCGGTCGCCCCGCTGCCGCAGGTCGACTTCCCGACCATCCAGGTCACCGCGACCTTGCCGGGCGCGAGCCCGGAGACGATGGCCTCTTCCGTGGCGCAGCCGCTTGAGCGCCAGTTCGCGCAGATCCCCGGCATCGCCCAGATGACCTCGACCAGTTATCTCGGCACCGCGGCGGTCACCATCCAGTTCGATCTCAACCGCAACATCGACGGCGCCGCAAACGACGTTCAGGGCGCCATCAACGCCGCCAGCGGCCAGTTGCCCAAAAACCTTCCCTCGCCGCCGACCTACCGCAAGGTCAACCCGGCGGACTCGCCGATCCTGCTGTTGTCGGCGCAATCGGACACGTTGCCGATCACCACGGTGAGCGATGCGGTCGACGCCCAGCTCGCCCAACAGATCAGCCAGATTTCCGGCGTCGCCCAAGTGGTGATCGGCGGCCAGCAGAAGCCGTCGATCCGCGTTCAGATCGATCCGGCCAAGCTCGTCGCCAAGGGCCTGTCGCTGGAAGACGTCCGCGCGCAGATCGCGCTCACCACCGTCGACGGCCCGAAAGGCAACATCGACGGCGAGAGGCGCGCCTACACCATCTACGCCAACGACCAACTGCTCGACGCCGACAAATGGAACGACGTCATCGTCGCCTATCGCAACGGCGGCCCGCTGCGCATCCGCGACATCGGCAAGGCGGTGACGGGTCCTGAGGACGCCAAACAGGCGGCTTGGTCCCAAGGCAAGCGCGGCGTGTTCCTGGTGGTCTACAAGCAACCCGGCGCCAACGTCATCGAGACCGTCGACAAGATCAAGTCCCTGCTGCCGCGGCTGGTCGCGGCGATCCCGCCGACCATCAACATCGGAATCATTTCCGACCGCACCACGACCATCCGCGCCGCGGTCGAAGACGTGCAGTTCACGCTGCTGTTGACCATCTTCCTCGTGGTCATGGTCATCTTCGTCTTCCTGCGCAGCTTCTGGGCGACGGTGATCCCCACGGTGACCGTTCCGCTTGCGCTGCTCGGCGCCTGCGCGCTGATGTGGGTATTCGGCTATACGCTGGATAACCTCTCGCTGATGGCGCTCACCATCGCGGTCGGCTTCGTGGTCGACGACGCCATCGTGATGCTCGAGAACATCTCGCGCTACATCGAGGAGGGCGAACGGCCGATGGCGGCCGCCTTCAAGGGCGCCAAGGAAATCGGCTTCACCATCGTCTCGATCAGCGTGTCCCTGGTTGCGGTGTTGATCCCGCTGCTGCTGATGGGCGGCATCATCGGACGCCTGTTCCGCGAATTCGCGGTCGTGCTGGCGATGACCATCTTCGTGTCGATGGTGGTGTCGCTGACGTTGACGCCGATGATGGCCTCGCGCTTCCTGCGGTCGCACCACGATGCCCATCACGGCAAGCTCTATCAATGGAGCGAGCGCGCCTTCGACGCGATGCTGCGTGGTTACGAATACGCGCTCGACGTCGCACTGAGCTGGAAGCGCACCACCCTGCTGATCTTCTTCGCCACGCTGGCCTTGTCGGTCTATCTGTTCGTGATCATCCCGAAAGGCTTCTTCCCGCAGCAGGACAACGGCCTGATCACCTCGACCTCTGAAGCCAACCAGGACATCTCCTTCGAGGCGATGAAAGCCAAGCAGGAGCAACTCGCCAACATCGTCCTGCAAGACCCCGCCGTCGATACGGCCGCAATGGCGATCGGCGGCAGCGGCCGCGCCGGCAACAACGGCAACATGTTCATCACGCTGAAGCCGCTGAAAGATCGCGACGCTTCCGCCCAGCAGGTCATCGCGCGGCTGCGCCCGAAACTGGCCAAGGTCGAGGGCGCAAACCTCTATATGCAGGCGGCGCAGGACGTGCGCCTCGGCGGCCGGCCGACCCGCACCCAGTTCGAATTCACGCTGCAGGACGCCAACCTCGCCGAGCTCAACGAGTGGGCGCCGAAGATTCTCGGCAAGATGCAGACGCTACCGCAGCTGCGCGACGTCGCCACCGACCAGCAGACCCAGGGCACCACGCTGGAGTTGAAGATCAACCGCGACACCGCCTCGCGCTACGGCATCACCCCGCAGCTGATCGACGACACCCTCTATGACGCCTTCGGCCAGCGCCAGGTGACGCAATATTTCACCCAGCTCAACAGCTATCACGTCGTGATGGAGATCCTCCCCGAGCTGCAGGGCAACCTCGATACGCTGAACAAGCTCTATCTGAAGTCGCCGACCACCGGCGACCAGGTGCCGCTGTCGACCTTTGCGACCTGGACCAGCGATCCAGTGCGGCCGCTGTCGATCAGTCACCAGGGTCAATTCCCCGCGATCACCATCAGCTTCAACCTCGCCCAGGGCGTAGCGCTCGGACAGGCCACCGAAGCCGTGCAGAAGGCGATGAACGATCTCGGCGCGCCCGCCACGCTGAATTCGAGCTTCCAGGGCACCGCGCAGGCTTTCCAGCAATCGCTCGGCACCGTGCCGCTGCTGATTTTGGCGGCGCTGGTTGTGGTCTACCTGATCCTCGGCATCCTCTATGAGAGCTACATCCACCCGATCACGATTCTGTCCACCTTGCCCTCGGCGGGCGTCGGCGCACTCGCGATCCTGATGATGTTCGGCTACGATTTCAGCCTGATTGCGCTGATCGGCATCATTCTGTTGATCGGCATCGTGAAGAAGAACGGCATCATGATGGTCGACTTCGCAATCGCGGCGGAACGCGATCAGCATCTCACTTCGGAACAATCGATCCGCCAGGCGGCGCTGCTGCGCTTCCGCCCCATCATGATGACAACCATGGCAGCGATGCTCGGCGGCGTGCCGCTGATGCTCGGCACCGGTACCGGGTCTGAAATCCGCCAGCCCCTCGGCTATGCCATGGTGGGCGGCCTGATCGTCAGCCAGGCGCTGACGCTGTTCACCACGCCGGTAATTTATCTCTATCTCGACAGGCTCTCCAACGCCTTCGCCGGCTGGGGCCGCACCGATGCGGACGAGGACGAGCACGCCAGCGAGCGTGACGAGGTCAAGGAAGCCGCCGAATAGCTTGACTTTGCGGACGGCCCGGCACATCGGAAGACAAAACCCGGGAGCCGCACCAGTGACCTCAATCAGGATCGCCGCCGTACTTCTCGCACTCAGCGCGCTCGCTTGCGCGCCTGCATCGGCGCAAGCGCCGAAGAAAGCCGCGCCCGCGGCGCCCGCCCCCGCGCATACGCCGGCACCGGCCGCCTCGCCGTCCCCGGCCGAGCAGCAGGCGGCCCAACCGCCGGCGCCGGGCTGGATCTCGCGCTGTGGCTCCGCCAGTCGTGATGCGCCGCTGGAATGCTCCGTCGAGGAGACCGCGGTGCTGACCAAGACCGGACAGCTGATCGTGCTGGTCAATATCCGCGTCGCCAGCGACACACGACAACCCGTCGCGCTGGTGCAGTTGCCGCTCGGATTGAACTTGCCGGCCGGCGCGAAGCTCCAGGTCGACGAGGGCAAGGTGATCGATCTGCAGATCCAGACCTGCGAGAACCGCGGCTGCTATTCCAACACGCCGGTCTCGCCGGAGCTGCTCGCCGCGCTGAAGTCCGGCAAGCAGCTCAAGGTCGCCTTCCAGAACCTCAACAAGGAAGTCATCACGATCCCGATGCCGCTTGCCGATTTCGCCGCGGCGTACGAGAAGATCAAATAGACTTCGTCACTGCCTTGCCATCTGCGCGTTGCCGACGCCCTCGCCGTCGAGCGTCTGGTCGTTGTGCATCTTCACGGTGACCTTGAGCAGTTTTCCGGTGAACTCGAACGGCGCATCGTAGTGTGAGACCGGACTGCCGCGGTCGCGGCCGATGTCGAGGCCCGACCAGGAGATCAGCGTGTGGAAGCCGAGCTGCGTCTGCAGGGTCCCTGCGGGCTCACCGTCGATCAGCAGCGTGTATTCGCTGATGCCGGTGCGCGAGCCCTTGGCCGGCGCCTCCGTGCGCACCAGTCTCTCGACGTGAACGCCGAGCCGGCGGGCGCCCGCCGGCACCTTGCGGGTGGAGCGCACGATCTCATGGCCGCCGCCGATATTGAGATCGTGCACGAGCAGCTCGTCCTTGATGTAGAGGCTGTAGCCTGAGGTTGCATCGCCATGCGCGATCAAGACACCCTCGGCATTGCCATCGATTTCGACATGCGCCTCGATGGTGTAGCTGCGGCTGCGCACGTCGGGCGCAACATCGGTCGGCACGTGGCCCATGCCGGCATGGAAGGTGAACTGATGGCGCGTGCCATGGAATCGCGCGGCATTCTCGGCAAAGCGCGGCCCGAAACGATCGTCGAGCGGCAGCACATTGTGTTTCTCGGCCTCGCGCCACCACAGCTTGATCATATCATCGAGGCGCTGCGGTTCTTTCGCCGCAAGGTCGTCGACTTCAGAAAAATCGCGATCGAGATGGAACAGCTCCCACTTGTCGTTCTCGAACGGCGTACCGGAGGGATGGAACGAGACGGCCTTCCAGCCCCCGTGCCAAAGGCCGCGATGGCCGAACATCTCGAAATATTGCGGCGATGATTTCGACGGCGCGGAAGCGTTGGCGATCGAAGCGGCAAAGCTCTCGCCTTCAAGCGGCATTTGCGCCGTACCGGCGATCGCGCCCGGCGCCTGAAATCCGATCAATTCCAGCAAGGTCGGCACGAGGTCGCAGGCATGCACGAATTGATGCCGCATTTCATCCTTCGCCTTGATCCGGTTCGGCCATGAGATGACGAAGGGATCGCGAATGCCGCCGCCATGGGTGTTCTGCTTGTAACGGCGCAGCGGCGTGTTCGATGCCATCGCCCAGCCATGCGGGAAGTTGCTGTGGGTGTCGGGCCCGCCGATGTCGTCGATGCGGCGGACCTTCTCCGGCATCGGCTCGGGGCGGAAATTGAATGGGCCCATCGCGTTGATGAAGCCGAGCGGCCCACCCTCCTGGCTCGCGCCATTGTCGGACATCCCGATGATCAACGTGTCGTCGCGCACGCCGGCTGTTTCAAGGAAGGCGATCAGCCGCGCCAGATGCCGGTCGGCATGATCGAGCATCCCGGCAAAGGCCGCCTGCAGGCGGGTGAAGACGCGTTTCTCGTCGGTGCTGTGCTCGTCCCACGCCTTCACGCCGTCATTGCGCGGCGGCATTTTCGTATCTGATGGCACCAGCCCCATCTTCTTCTGCCGTGCCAGCCGCTGCTCGCGCTCGACGTCCCAACCATGCGCGAACGCCGCGTCGTAGCTCATGATGATATCCGGCGGCGCCTGGTGCGGCGCGTGGCAGGCGCCGAGCGCAACCCAGGTCAGCCACGGCAGATCGGGGCGGTCGGCGATGTGATCGCCGATGAAGCGGATCGCCTGATCGACGAGATCGGCGGTGAGGTGATAGCCGTCGACATAAGTACCGGGTGGATCGATATGCGCGTTGCCGGCAACGAGCTCGGGCGCGTATTGATCGGTCTCGGCGTCAAGGAAACCGTAGAAGCGGTCGAAACCACGACCCAGCGGCCAGCCGTCGAACGGACCGGTGGCGCCGCTTTCGGTCAACGGCGTCACATGCCATTTGCCGATCATGTAATTGCGATAGGCGTGCGCGCGCAGCATTTCGGCGATGGTGCCGGCCTCGCGCGCGATCTTGCCGCGATAGCCGGGATAACCGGAATCGAAATTGGCCAGGCAGCCGACGCCGACCGAATGATGGTTGCGGCCGGTCAGCAGCGCCGCGCGCGTGGTCGAGCACATCGCGGTGGTGTGGAAGCCCGAATAGCGCAGGCCCTCGGCCGCGAGCCGATCGATGGTCGGCGTCTTGATCGCCGAGCCGTAGCAGCCGAAATCCGAGAAGCCGACGTCGTCGAACAGGATGACGAGAATATTGGGCGCACCTTGCGGCGGCCTGGTCGCATCCGGCCACCACGGCTTCGATTCCTTCACCGTCTTGCCAATAGTGCCGCCAAACGGCTTGTCGTTGCCCATGCGCTTCCCCCGGTATTCCGATGGCGGTTGATCCGCCGTTCGCTCTTTCACATCATATCTTGTATGATGGGTCGAGCTATTGCACCACCTCAGGACCCGCTGGATGGATCATTTAGGTTTGGCGTTGATCGTCGGTGGCGCCGCCTTTGTCGTGAGCGGCCTGGTTTTTCTGTTGCCGCGTCCGCGCAAGCGCTAGACGCCTGACGCGCTGCAGCGGGTTCTGGGGGACGAATGATCCAACTTCATGTCAGAAGGGACGACCTGAGCACGGCTCGCGCGGTCCCCAACCCGCCTTTGCCTCTCGCCGAGGGCGCCGCCCGGTTGCAAGTCGAACTTTTCGGGCTGTCCGCCAACAACGTCACCTACGCCGCAATGGGCGACGGCGTCGCCGGATATTGGGATTTCTTCCCTGTCGCCCCGGAATGGGGCTGTCCGCCCTGCTGGGGCTTTGCCAAAGTCACGGAGTTCTCGCATCCCCGGTGTCGTGGCAGGCTCGCGCTACTACGGCTACTTTCCGATCGCAGAAACAATCGACGTTTTGCCAATCAAGGTAAGTGGAAGCGGATTCACCGACGGCGCCGCTCATCGCGCAAACAAGGCGGCCGTATACAATCGATACCTCATCACGAGCGCCGACCCGCTTTACGATCCGGAGTTTGAACCCGAGCAAGTTCTTCTTCGACCGACATTCGCCTCGGGCTGGTGGCTCGCCGATCTCATCCATCGCGATAACCCCCACACCGTGGTGATGTCGAGCGCCTCGTCCAAGTCGGCCCTCGCCACGGCTCATCAATTGCGAAAGCTCGGCAATCACCGGCTTATCGGTCTAACATCGAGTAGAAATATCTCGTTTGTACGCGACACCGCGTTTTATGACGGAGTTCTCGACTACGAGGACGTCGCCTCGCTAGCGACCGGCGCACCCACGATCTACGCGGATTTTCTCGGACGCGAAAGCCTGACAACGAAGGTTCATGATGTCGTCGGAAAAAATCTGAGACGCAGCGTGTTGTTTGGTGCGACTGATTGGTCGGATAAGCCCGGCGGCGTTCAACCGGTCAAGTCCGCGGTCAAGGGGCCAACGCCCGAAATATTTTTCACGCCAGGCTATCGCGATGCCCGTCATCGCGAAGACCCCGGGCTCAGTGCGGCCGTGCCGCAGGACATGCGGGCGTTCTATCCGGCCTCACGCCGGTTCCTGACGATTTCAGCATCTCCGCGGGGCAGATCAGATCCTCGCGTGCTGGAAGCGGCTTGTTTCGGGTGACGTAAGCCCGAAAGAGGGGTTGGTACCGAGTTTCTAGTCTCGGCGCCTCACGCACCGCCGAGATAGGCGTGCTGCACCTGCGGGTCCTGCGCCAGATCAGCGGCCGTGCCGGACAGCACGCTTTTTCCGACCTGCAACACCGTTGCGAAATCGGAGACTTCCAGCGCCAGCTCGATCGATTGCTCGGCGAGCAGGATGGTCAGCCCCTCCCGATGCAGCCGGCCAAACGTCTCGTACATGGACTCCACCACGGCCGGCGCCAGCCCGAGCGACGGCTCGTCCAGCATCAGGAGTTTCGGGTCGCTCATCAGCGCACGGGCGACCGCGAGCATCTGCCGCTCGCCGCCGGACATGGTGCCGGCGCGCTGGCTGCGCCGCTCCTTCAGCCGCGGGAAGATTTCATAGACGCGTTCCAAAAGCGCCGACTTGCGCGACTTGTCCTTTAGCGGCGTGGCGCCGAGCAACAGGTTGTTCTCGACGCTCTGCTGCACGAACAGCCGCCAGCCCTCCGGCGACAGCGCAAGGCCCTTGCGCACGATCGCGAACGCGCTTTCGTCCCCGATTTCCTCGCCGCGAAATTTGATCGAGCCGGAATGGCTCGGGATCAGGCCGGCAATCGCGTTCAGGGTCGTGGTCTTGCCGCCGCCATTGGAGCCGAGCAGCGCCACCACGCTGCCCTCGGGCACTTCGAGCGACACGTCGGAGACGCCGATCAAATCGCCGTAACGGACCTCGAGATGCTCGATCTTCAGCAGCGGTACACTCACGAGATCGGCCCGCCCATCAGCTCGATCGGCGTATGGCCCGCCGCGGCCTTGGCCGCGCGGGTGCCGAGATAGGCCGCGATCACGTCGGGATTGGAGGTGACCTCGCGCGGACTGCCGCGGGCGATCTCCTTACCCTGGTGGAACACCATGACGCGACTCGCCAGCGACATGATGACTTCCATGATGTGCTCGACGATGACAAGCGTGACGCCGGAGCGATGGATATCGCGCACCAGCTCGATCGCGAGCTGCACCTCACGCTGGGTGAGACCGGCCATGGCTTCGTCGAGCAGCAGCACCTTTGGTTCGGTCGCGAGCGCACGCGCGATCTCGAGCCGCTTGCGGCCGGGCGTGCCGAGCGAGCGCGCCGGCGCATCCGCCAGCCGCGCCATGCCGACACGCTCCAGCACCGTGCGAGCCTTGCTTTCGGCCTCAGTGCGATGCGAGGCGCGCAGGAACGCGCCGATCATCACGTTCTCCAGCACGGTCATGCCTTCAAAGGTCTGCGGCACCTGAAAGGTGCGTGCCAGCCCGAGCCGTGCGCGATCTTCCGGCGGCAGCTCGGTGATGTCGTGGCCTTCGAAGAACACCTTGCCGGAGGTCGAGGTGAGATCGCCGGTCAGGCAATTGAAGAACGTGGATTTGCCGGCGCCGTTCGGCCCGATCAGTCCGAGGATGTCGCCCTGCTCCAGCGTCACCGAGGCCGCGTCTACCGCGCGAAAACTGCCGAACGCCTTGGTGATCTCGCGCGCCTCAAGGAGCATGACCGGCTCCGGTCGTGGCAGTTGTTGCCGTCTCGCGCGCCTTGGCGCGCCGCTCCATGATCCGGTTGGCGAGCGTCAACAGGCCGCCGGGCTGGAAGCGCGCGATCAGCATGATGATCGCGCCATACACCACGAAGGTGAGCCCCGCCCCCTGCCCGCCGAACTTGCTGTTGGAGATTTCTTCCAGCGGCACCAGGATCGCCGCGCCCACCAGCGGGCCGAACAACAGACCTGCGCCGCCGAGTGCGGCCATGATCAGGATCTTCACCGAGATCAGGATGCCGAGCCCGGACTCCGGATCGACAAAGCCGAACATCATGGCATAGAGCGCGCCCGCAACCGAGGTCAGGCCCGCGCTCAGCATGTAGGCATGGAGCTTGGTGCGCGCGGCCGGCGCTCCCAGCGAACGCGCCGCACGCTCGGAATCCTTGATGGCGCGCAGGTAAAAGCCCATGCGGCTGTTGGTCATCCACCAGGTGATGCCGAGCGTAATCGCGAGGACGAGAAGGAACAGATAGTAGTACGGCAGCGCGGAGACGAAGGAGAGATCGAAGACGGTGCGCGGCGCCGTGGGACCGGAGAGGCCGACGGCCGCGCCGAGATATTCGGTGTTGGTGACGACGAGCCGCACCAGCTCCGCGACCGCAATCGTCGCCATGCTGAAATAGTGACCGGACAGCCGCAAGGTCGGCGTGCCGATGACGGCGGCGATAGCCACCGCGATGACGATGCCAAGCGGAATGCCGACCAGCGGCGGCAGGGCGAAATGCGCGTAGGAGCCCATCGCGGCGTAGGCGCCGCAGCCGAAGAACACGACATGGCCGACCGAGACCTGACCGGCATAGCCTCCGACGATATTCCAGGCCGAGGCCGCAATCGCATAGAGCAGCACCAGCGCGCCGAGCCGCTGCTGGAACGGCGTCGAGAAAAGCAGCGGATAGGCGATCACCAGCGCAAGCGCTACCGATGGCCAGAGCAGGCGGCGCATCATGACTTGCCCATCAGGCCCTGCGGCCGGAACCAGAGGAAGGAAACGAACAGCGCGTAGACCACGATGTCCTTGTAGACGGCACCGATCAGATAACCGGACAGCGACTCGATCACGCCGATCAGGAGCCCCGCGGCCAGGGCGCCGGGCACACTGCCGAAGCCGCCGAGCGACACCGTCACGAAGGCAACGATAGCGAGCGTCTCGCCGACCGTCGGCACGATGTAGAAGAAGGTCGCAATCAGTGCGCCCGCAAGACCGGTGGCGCCGGCCGCGATCGCCCAGGCGATCGCCTGCATCGTATCGGGCCGGATGCCCATCAGCTGCGCGGCGGTGGAATCCTCGGCGACCGCGAGCATCTTCGAACCGAGCGAGGTGCGGGTCAAAAGCAGATGCAGACCGAACGTCACCGCCAGGGCGACGATGCCTGCGAGCAGGCGCGCGGCGGGAACGCGGATGCCGCCGAGATCGAGCGTGCCGCCGACGAGGCTTTCCGGCAGCGTCAGGAAGTTGGCGCCGAACCACCAAAACACGGAATAGCGTAGCAGCAGTGCGAGGCCAAAGGTGCCGAGGATCTGCGCCAGCATCGGCCCCTTCATCACCTCACGGATCAGGGCGAAATAGACTATGATGCCGACAGTGGCGAGGACCAGCATCGCCATCGGCGCGCCGATCAGCGGCCCTCCCCCGAACAGCGTGTAGACGAGGTAGGCGACGTACATCCCGAGCATGACGAAATCGCCATGCGCGAAATTGACGACGTTCATCATGCCCCAGACCAGCGTGAGGCCCGAGGAGAACAACGCATAGACCGCGCCCAGCAGGAGTCCGCCGACGATCACCTGGAGGATAACAAAGGACATGAGCCGCGCGTCGTTGCGAGGAAGTACACCTGACGAAGATGAGGGCGGGATTTTGTCCCGCCCTCTTTTATTTTACCAGCCCTTGTAGGGCATGACCGGCGGCTTTTCCGCGTTGGCCTTCGGCCAGACCGTGGTGTAGTTCTCGCCGTCCTGCAGCTGGATGATGACGCCCGACGCCAGGATGTTCTGGCCCTTGTCGTCGAACTTGACGCCCTTGTAGCCGATCATGAGCTGATCCGGCTTGAGGTCGGTGGCCTTCAATGCCGCCTGGATCTTTGCGGGATCGGTCGAACCAGCGCGATCGATCGCTTCCGCCAACACGAACAGGCCGGTCATCTGCCGCGCCACCGTGTCGTCCATCTCATCGCCGCTCTTCTCCTTGTACATCTTGGCGATGATCGCGGTCGGCGAGCCGGCAGGCCCGACGCTCCAGGACGAGCGGTTGAACGCGCCTTGCGAGATCTTGCCGACCGCCTTGATGAAGGACGGATCGGAATAGCCGGCATCGTCGGCGATCAGCATTGCGGGCTTGTAGTCCTGCGCCTGGAAGGTTTTTGCAAACAGGATCGCATCCGAGGTGTAGGAGATCATGAGCACGACGTCGGGTTTCTTCTCCTTCATCTGCAGCACCTGGCTCTGCACGTCGGTCGCATTCGAGGCGTAGGCGACGTCCAGCGCAATCGCGATGCCCTTTTCCTTGAAGGCAGCGGTGATGGTGTCGGCGACCGACTTGCCATACTCGGTGTTGTCATGCACCAGCGCGATGCTGTCGGTCTTGGCGCCGGAAGCCTTCATGTCGGTGAGGAAGTCGTAATAGACCTTCGCGAAATCCGTCGCGATCGGCGTGGTTCGGAAGAACCATTTGAAGCCGCGCTCGGTCAGATTGGCCGCGACCGACTCGCCGTTGACGAAGGGAATGCCGTACTTCTCGGCAATCGCACTGGTCGTGAGCGTGATGCCGGACTGGTAGGCGCCGGTCAGCGCGACCACCTTCTCTTCGGTGATCAGGCGCAGCGCCTGGTTTTGGCCGGTCGCGGGGCTACCCTGGTTATCCGCGAACACCAGCTCGATCTTGGCGTTGCCGAGACCGGCGAGCCCGGCATTCTTGGCTAGCGGGAAATTGCCGAGCTCGGGATGCGCGTTGTTGATGATGTCGGCCGCGACCTCGAGCCCGGCCTTGCCATGAAGGCCGGCGCTTGCCGCGTTGCCAGTCAGCGGGAAAATAACGCCGATCTTGACCTTGTCCTCGGCGGACGCATGGCCTGCGAGCGCGAACGACATCGCGGCGGCGCACGACAGCCCGAGTAGTGTCCTGAAATTCATAGTGATGGTTCTCCGAAAGCCCCTGATGCCGATTTATCGGAAGACGCGCACGCGAATGCTCGCGAATTGCACCCTCACCTGTTGTTGGCCCGACAAACATCGCATGGCGGCCTGAGAGGGGCAAGGCAGCGCTGGAACCGCGCTTGACGCACCGGCTAAGCAGTTGGTCGATGGGGCATGGGGTTGCCGCAGCAATGGGCGACGTTGAATTTCGATGCGGCACAGACGGCACCGCGCATGTTGCGCGCCAGGCGCGCGGCGCGGCTTCAATCGCCAAAGCACATGATTAAGAGTCTTTGGATTGGCTGGGGAACCTGGATTCGAACCAAGACAAACAGAGTCAGAGTCTGTTGTGCTACCGTTACACCATTCCCCAATGGATTGATGAGCAAGTTCAATCGTTTACGGAACTGCTCGGCAATCGGCCCCGGGCGGAAAATCGCGACCCACCGGCCGGCCGCCGTTCTACTCGCTCGCTGCCGCGCTTGGCAAGGGTGTAAACTGATCCCCAGGACCGCGCACCCCTGTGGCGCACGCTGCCGAGAAGACTGCATCACCCGACGCTCGCCGGTCATCTCGGGTGAGCCGATGAACCGCGGCAAGAGCGCACGCAGCCGGTAACAGTTCGGCAAGCGCGGCCTCCGCGGCGGTTGGATAGCGTCATTCAACTTCGGAGCGAATTGTGCTTTGCTGGCACCAAAGCTTTCCTGCGATCCGTTGAATTTTGATCCATGGTGTTTTTGCGACGCAAATCTCAACAACCGTCCAGCCGGTAATCCCATGACCAGCAACAATTCTCCAAAGCAACCCCGCCCGATGACCGATGTAGCATGGGTAGCGCTTCTTCGGTCCTGCAACGACAAGAAGGATTCCGCAAAGGAGTCCCCTGAGGTGGAGACTTCGGGTCAGGTGGCCTCCGAGAGGCAGGCCCCTGAGACAGAGCCTCCAAAGGAAGCCCTCTTCCAAAACAAAGCTCCTGAGAATGAGGACGGCAATAGCGAGAACAAGGCTTCCGAGAACGGAATGCCTGACGATCCGGACGGTATCGTCCTGTTCGGCAAAGATTTTTGCGACCAATGGACGGGCCGTTCGATCGTCGTCAATGAAGACGATCAACTCGCTGCGGCGAAACTGCACATCCAATTGGTGTCGCGCATCACCACGCAGCGCCTGCCCTACATCGATGGCGAGGAAGTCACGGCGCTCACGAGCGTCTACAAGTTGTTCGAAGAGGCGCGCGAGGTATTCAAGAAACATCCCAAGAGCGGCGTGACCGACGCCGTCGTCTGGCATGTCATGAACACTCGCGTGCGGCTTTTCACGGCCAAGTGGCACCGCCAGAGCGAGCGCGGCGCGCTGGCGGCCCTCGATGCCACCGACATTTTCCGGCACGAACTCACGGTCTTGCAGAAATACCTGGTCCGCTTCGACGCGCTGCTGGTGGCCATTCGTGATGAGGCTGACACAGTCACGGTCTCTGAACCGGGAAACACCGGACGCGAGGCTAAAATCGAAGCAGAGATGCAAGGAAAGCTTTGCTGGAAGATTGATGAAAAGCTCGGCGGGCTCGACGAGAGCACGGCCAAGACAATCAATGCCAAGGAAAAGATCGCCGTGAATGCGCGCCGCGCGCACTATTCCGGCAGACGCGACCTCATCTCCGTCGCCGAAGCCGCCGAGACATGGGCGGCACGGTCGCACGCGACCGCTCTCGCGATCTCCGGCGGCGGCATCCGCTCGGCCACCTTTGCCCTTGGGGTGCTGGCGGCGCTGGCACGGCGCAATCTTCTCTACCAGTTCGATTATCTCTCGACAGTGTCGGGTGGCGGCTATCTCGGGGCGTTCCTGACAACATTCCTGAGCACGTCGCTGATCAGCCCGAAGCCGCAAATCGGGCTTGGGCGCGAAGATCTGCCGTTTCGCCGCAAGGATGGAGAACCGGCGGCCTTACGGCATGTGCGCCACCACAGCAAATATCTGGCGACGGGCCGACTGTGGGAGCGGCTACAGATGGCGAGCGCTCAGGTCTATGGAATGGCGATGAACTGGCTTGGCTTCGCCTACCTCGCCTTCGTCGTTGCGTTGGTCGAGCAAATCATCCGTTCGCACTTGCCGGACGTGTCGTCCTGGAAATGTCTGATCGTCATTTCGGTGGGCGCAATTGCCGCCGTTGCACTGCTCATTCCACTGTTCCGCCGACTACCGGTGCTGAAACAAGGAACGGATGCGCTGTTCGCGTTGTCCCTCCTGATATTTCTGGGGTTGCTGGCCTGGAAAGGACTGAGCTATCTTCATGACTGGCTAGCCGTTCACTCCAGACAAGAAGTGTGGCCCTGGCTGATTCTCCTCGCCGCCCTTCCTTTGGTCGCCTCTGCTGCGTTGGCGCTGATCGGCAGCCTCTCAATGGTCGTGAGGATTCCCCTGACCGTGATCGCAGCCGTCGCTGCACCATTGCTATTCCTCGGCATCGAGTTCCTCTTCTACGATTGGCTCGACAAGAAAGCGATTGAGACGACCTACGCAATCGTCATCGCGGTTTTGGGCTACTTGCTGTTTTGGCGCTTGTTCGACATCAACTTCACCGCTCCGCACCGCTTCTACAAGCAGAAGCTCGGGGAGGCCTATCTCGTTCGGCCCGAAGATTCATCCGACCCGACTTTGCTTCGCAAGAACGTGAGCCTGAAGTTGTCCGAGTGCAACGACAGGAACCGTTCGCCATATCACCTCGTGAACTGTGCTCTCAACGTGCCGGCATCGGACAATCCGAGGATGCAGGGACGGCTTACCGAATTCTTTCTCTTCAGCCGCGACTTTTGCGGGAGCCCGCTAACTGGCTACGAATTCACGACGACATGGGAGGGCCTCAATCCGGGTCTCGACCTTGGCACGGCAATGGCGATCTCGGGCGCCGCCGCGGCACCCCAAATGGGCCTCGGCACCATCAAGAACCTGAGCTTCTGGATGGCGCTGTTCAATATTCGTCTCGGCTTCTGGGTCAAGAAACCCAAAATCACGATTGAGAGGAAGACCACCCCCGCGGCACCGGCGCCCGCCGTGACCGCGCCTGTGGTAGCCGCGGCTGCGGCTGCAACAACGCCATCCACTTCGTCGCGAGAAAGCATTCCCGAAGTGATCCGCAATGCCGTCAAGAGCGTGCTCTATAGCCCGCCGGGATTGATGTACCTCCTTCGTGAGATGTTCGGGAAAGCCAACGAGAAACGGGCATACGTCAACGTCTCCGACGGCGGCCACATCGAAAACCTCGGCGTCTACGAGTTGCTCCGTCGCCGCTGCAAATACATCGTCGCCATCGATGGCGAGCAAGATCAGGCGATGACCTTCCAGGGCCTGACCACGCTGCTGCGGCTTGCCTATATCGATCTCGGCGTCACGATCGACGTCGGGCTCGACGCGCTACGTCTGGCGGCTGCGAGCGGCCTTAGCCATTCGCATTTCGCCTTTTGCCGGATCAGGTATCCGCGGGACGAACGCGGCGGCGAAGAGAGCTACGGCTATTTGCTGTATCTGAAACTGTCGCTGACCGGCAACGAGGGCGAGTTCATCAAGCGCTACAAGCTCGACGAGCCGGCCTTCCCGCACACCTCGACCGCAAACCAGTTTTTCAGCGAGGCCCAGTTCGAAGCCTATCGCAGTCTGGGCGAGCACGTCGGCGACAAGATGTTCCTGCCCGCGATCGTCGGCGACATGGCGAACTCCGACGACGTCGCGCTTGAGAAATGGTTTGAAGAGATCGGCAAAAACATGCTGGAGCCGCTGCCCCCGAAAAAGCCCTCACCATCAAAAGTGGTTAACACGGTTTTAACGCCTGTTGCGACATAGTGACTCAGGGGCGAGCATTGCGGCGTGAGACAAGCGATGTTCGATACGATCATTCTGTTGACGGGACCGGTCGAGCAGACCGTACTGACGGCGGCGCTGCTTGGGCACAATCCGAAGCTCGCCGTTCACTGGGCGGCGTCGGCCGGCGACCTCACCCGCTTCGATGCGGACACGCTGGCGCGCACGCGCCTCGTTGCGTTCGCAACGCCGGTGATCGTCCCTGCAGGCGTGCTCGATGCGCTCGGCTATGGTGCCTACAATTTTCACCCGGGTCCGCCCGCCTACCCCGGCTGGGCGCCGGCGCACTTCGCGCTGTATGAAGGCGCGGCCGAGTTCGGCGCCACCGTGCATGCGATGACGACGCGCGTCGATTCCGGGCCGATCGTCGAAGGCGTGCATTTCCCGATTCCTGCCGACATCGGGGTGCAGGGCCTAGAAGGCCTTGCCTATGCCCATCTCGCACAATCGTTCTGGCGTCTGGCAAAATATCTGGCGACGGCGACCGATCCGCTGCCGCACTCCGGGCTGCAATGGGGAAACAGAAAACATTCTCGCCGCGCCTATCGGGCGATCTGCGACATTCCGCTCGATATCAGCAAGGAAGAGCTCGACCGCCGGCTGCGCGTATTCGGCGGCAATCATTGGGGCATGTCGCCGGCAATCAATCTGCACGGCATCGAGTTCCGCGCGGTTCTGGTTTAAAGTTTGCGCATGATCTCCGCGCAAACGCCTTCGGCGTTTGTCGCGAGGGAAAACCGCTTCACATTTTTCCGGATCATGCGCTTGCCGTCACCGGCAATTTGACGATCGATCGCAGCCCCGGCCGCCGCTGATAGCGGATCTGCGACGGAGGAACCGCCAACGCAAGCTTCGGCCAGCGCGTGAACAGCGCTTCCAGCGCCGCCATCGCTTCGATCCGCGCAAGTTGATGGCCGAGACAGAAATGGATACCGGTGCCGAACGACAAATGCCGGTTCGGCTTGCGCGCGAGATCGAGTTTCTCGGGATGCGGGCTCGCCTCGGCATCCATATTCGCGGCCACGATCATCGCCATGACCTGCTCGCCTTTCCTGATCCTGACGCCCTCGAGCTCGACATCCTCTCGCACATGACGAGGCTTGGAGAACTGCACCGGCGCGACGAAGCGCAGGAATTCCTCGACGGCAAGCGAGGCGCGACTCCAATCCGCCATCAGCCAGTCGCGCCGCTCACTATCCTTCAACAGTTCGAACACCGCGCCGCTGATCAGATGCGTCGTGGTGATCGAACCCGCATTCAACAGCAGGAACAGCATCGCCAGCATTTCGTCATGACTGATGCGGCCGCCCTCCATCTCGACCCGCACCAGTTCGGCGATCAGCCCCTCGCCGCCATGTTCGCGAACCGCGCGCAAGCGCTCATCCATGTAGCGCCGCATTTTCCTGAAGGCGGGCAACACGCTCAGGAAGCCGATCGCGCTGTTCACCCGCGACATCGTGTTGGCCCAGCCGATGAACATCGGCCGGTCGGACTCGGGCAGACCGAGCAGCTCGGAGATCACCGACAGCGGCAGGATTTGCGCATAGTACGCCACCAAGTCGGCCGGGCTTCCCTGCGCGAACAACCCACCGGCCAATTCATCGGCGATGGCGCGGATGCGCGGCTCCATGGCGACCACGGCGCGGCGGCGGAAGGCTTCGTCGACGACGCCGCGCAGGCGGGTGTGATCGGGCTCATCTGTGGTCAGCATGTTGCCGGCGAGCGTCTGCACGAGCTTCGGCATCCACCAGCGCAGACCAGCGACCTCGCCGCCTTCCTTGCGCAAGGAGAAGATCGTGCTGTCTTTCAGCACGCGCGCGCTGCCTTCATAGGTGATGGTGACCCAGACCTTGCCCACGATCGGAAAATGGGTCTCGACTGCGGCTCCGACTGCGCGCAACGCGGCGACACCTGCGCGGGGGTCGCGAAGGAAAGCCTCGCTTTTGAAATCGATCCGCGGCGGCATCGTTGTTCCTCACAGGTCGATCGTCCCGCCACGCAGATGGTACGATTCCTGAGAAAAACACCATTATCGGTCGCATGAAAATCGCGCATTAAACCGCCGCCGGCCGAGCTTATGCTACCGTCGACGGACAGGCGGACCCGTCTTTTGGGGAAACCATACATGGAGCGGGTTTAATTACCGGCGAAGGTACGCTACCTTTACGAGAACTACTTATAGATTGCGCGCATGCCAAAGCCAAAGATTTTCATCAGCCACAGTTCTCCAACCCCGGCGGCAGATCGCCGGCTGCGGACTATTGTCGATGCACTCAGCAAGAGCTTCGCGCCTTGGATCGACCAAAGGAACGTGAAAATCGGCAAGCAATGGTATCAGCAAATCGAGAAGCAAATGAAAGCCTGCGACGCCGCGGTGCTTCTGTTCGACGCCGCTTCGCTCAAGAGCGACTACGTTCGGCACGAAGTCAGTGTACTGTCGAATCGAGCCCATACCGAGAATTCATTCTCGTTCTTTGTGGTCATGCTGGACGAGAAAATTGTCAGTGACGGTATCGGCAAAGGCAGCCTGCGCGCTGCACGCCTTGGCGACATGCAAATGTGGCGGCCGACCGCAAAGCAAATGGCAAGCGATATACTGCTGGCCGAAGCACTTGCCGAAGAGATCGAAGCTGAGATCGGAAGAGGCGACCTTGAGAGGTTCGATCCACGCCGGCAACGCCTGGTCCTCGGGCTCAAGGAGTGCTTCGACGCGATCAGCGACGATGCGTTCGATAACGCGCTTGACACTACGATGCGCCAAACCAGGCACAGCTTCGGTGACATGTGGAAGCTGATGGCCGACAATAGCGGCGCACTACAGCCCGATATTCGCGGAGAGCGCCGGCGTTGGCTTCTGGCGGCCTGGTTTGTCAATCAGGCGGAGGCCGGACTAGAGCCCATCATCCAGTTCTTCAAACCTCTGTATGGCGCCATTCAGAATTCCAGACGTCAGAAGGAACTGTTGCGCCTGGTGTTCGGTGCAGAGGCCTATTGGCTCGGCGTTTCGGACGGCAGCTGTCCAATCACTGCGCTGACCGCCGCCGATGATCGAGGCGGGTTGGTCGCCATAAACGGCCGCTACGTGCCCAAGTACACGCTCGAAGCTTTTGCGCATCGGGCGCTTGCACCCGAAAATTTTGTCCTGATCGTTTGCGACGATGGCGTTCTCTCGAAGGAGCAGGTGATCGAATCGATCATGAGTCGGTTCAGGACACTCGATCCTTTGGTGGAATTGGACATCGTAAGTCATACGACCAGGGTAGGCGCTCCGACGATCTGCGTCCTCCCAAGGCGATTTGTATCGGGTCCAAACGACAACGCGGAACTCGAGGAACTTCGGGCGACGTTCCGATCGATCGTTTTTGTGCTGTGGCCCGGCGAAGCCCTTGAGGGGGCCGCGATACCGGATTCGGTACGCCGCATTGATCCGGAAGTGGATATCAACGTCGAGCATCGCCGATACGCCGACGCCTTCGCGCTCAAGGCAGTCGTGCGGATGCCCGCCTGAAGCAATTTCCAGGAAAGTCATCAAGCCATGTACGAGCCAAAGCTTTTCAAGGTACCGCCGCCGAACGCGAAGGACGGCGCATCGCCCTATGTTTTCAACGATGAGATTTTGGTCGCCGTCGACGTCGCGCTCGCCTCACGCCGTCCGCTGCTGGTGACAGGGCAACCCGGTGTCGGCAAGTCGACACTGGCACGCGCAATCGCTTCCGGGCTTGACTGCCGCTTCCTGTCAATGACCGTGACGTCGCGCACCCGCCTCGAAAACCTTCAGGCGGATGTCGATTCGCTCCAAAGGCTGGCCGACGCCCAGATCGCCAGCAAGACGGGAAAAATGCCGCCTGATTGGGCTTACTTGCGTCCGGGCGTGCTTTGGTGGGCCTTCAACCGAAAAACGGCCGCGTTGCGTGGAGCCACGGCAGCTGACGTACAGCAGGCCGCAGATTTGGCGCCTGCGGCGCTCATCGATCCGAGCCAGGGAAACTCCGGCAACGAGGATGTCGTCGTGCTGCTGGACGAGATCGACAAAGCCGATCCCGATTTGCCCAACGACCTGCTTGAGCCGCTCGACAGGCGCAGATTTTCGCTCACCCTGGCCGACAGGCCTGCGGTGGAAGCCCCCGAGAACCTGAATGTATTGTTGGTGATGACCAGCAACGGCGAGCGCGAACTGCCGCCGGCTTTCTTGCGGCGATGCGTCGTGCTCGAGATACCGGAGCCGCTAAGCCGGGCCGCCAAAACAGGTACTGTTACGCTCGAAGACATCGCCGAATCGCATTTCCCCTCCCCGACGAAGGCATTTTCCAAACTGATCGGCGAAGTGGCCGATGAGGTTGACGCGTTGCGCCGGGAGGCCCCCGCGGCAGGTCGGAGGGCCCCAAGCGTAGCTGAGTATCTTGATACTCTTCGAGCTCTTCAGAAGATCACCAATTTGCGAGAGCGGAAGGAAGTCTGGAGCATCGCGAAAAAAGTTCTGCTTCGCAAATAATCGGACGCGTCAGACGGGCCATGAGCGAAACGCCACCGCTGCAACTTGATGCCGTCGTGAAAGCGATACATGCGCTACGGCCGCGCAACCGCGCTGCGCGCGAGCAAGTGGCGAAGGCATTGCGTATCTCCGCTCGCAGCAATCGATCAGGGACGCCGTCAAGGGATACAGACGTGCCTCCGATGAAAAAGAGCTGGAATAGGCCGGTCGTCAGACATATCGACGGCGACCGGAGAGGGGAATACGACAAACCATCCGATGCGCGGCAAAACGTTGTCCGGCGTATCCGACTTTTCCCACAGCCACCCGAGCCCCGCACGCCGGCACCCGACTGGGTGAGCAAATCGCCAGCAATGCAGGCTACCGTGCGCGGCGCGCTTTGCGTTCCGGATCCCCTGTTTCCAGTCCGGACCGTGCGTGGCGTTCTCAAGGCTCTGCTGGCGACCCCAAATCCCGACGCACGTGTAGACGTCGACAAGGCAATAACGGTCCTAGCTGAGGCGAAACCGGTCGCACAATGGCCGCAGCGGATGGGCCTTAATCTCGCACGCGGCACCCTCGTGCTTATCGATGCAGGCCCTGGCCTCGATTCGGTCCGGGCCGACGTGGGGGCGCTTGTTCAGAGCCTCCGTACCGTGATCGGACCCGATCGCCTCGTTCTGACGACATTTGCTGGCTGGCCGCCCGAAATCCCGTCTCGTCGCGCCGCGTCGAAATCGGAGGCGACATTGGCGCTGCCCGCTTCCGGAACCCCGATCCTGATAGTTTCGGATTTCGGACTGTCGGTGCCGTGCGCAACGCCGTCGATATGGGAGAGGTTCGGCCGCGCGATCCGGGCTGGCGGCTGCGAACCGATCGGACTCGTCCCGTTTCCGCCCGAAGCATGGGATCCGCGTTTGGAGAGGGCTTTTACCTTCGTACACTGGGAACGGGAGACTTCCGCGCGCTCAGTACGTCGCGCGCGGCAGTTTGTTCATCCCGCCAGCCGAAGCAAGTCGATTGACGAAACCAGGCGCGAGACCGCCAGCCAGCTCGATGAACTGACGAAAGCGTTGGCACCGGCGACACGAATCGACAGGGCTCTCTTGCGTCGCATGAGGCGGACGGTGCTGCCCGGTTCCTCACCCGCGCTTGAAGCGAAGTTCTGGCTTGGTGATGCCGTGAATTCGCGGGGTGAACTCGCCGTTACCTGGAATTTGCCGGCGGTGCGTCGGTGGCGCGATGTATTGAGAGCCGAGGGGTTCAAGCTGGATGATCGACGCCATGAGGTGCTCGCCGAAGTGCGCCAGGAAGCCTCAACGCTGCAGCGGCTGGAGGAAAAACTCATCGCGCTCCAGATTTCCCGACCCGACGATTGGGGACATCAGGTCAGCGAATCGCTAAAAGACGTCATCCGAAGTCTCATTCAACGATCACCGCGTGAATCAATGGACATTGCGCGTTGGGCCCTCCATGCGTTCTACGAGATCGGCCTGGAAATCCCCGCGGAAGCCGAGGAAACAGCCAAGGCGCTGCTCTTTGCCGCCTCGGTGCGTGCCGGGCGCCCGCCTGATCGCCAAGCTCCGGTGCAACTGACCGGGGAGGTAATTCCGTGGATTACCGCCGCATTTAGCGAGCAGCCTTCCAGTTCATCATCGAGCATGGTTGTGGAAGTCAACTTCTCCGATTCCGGTTTGAAGTTCGGTGGCCTGCGGCCCGGCGACGATGGCGCGGTCTTCGCAATCAACGACACGCAATTGCCTGCCGTAGCCCTGACCTGGTGCCAGGCCGATCCAAAATCGGCACCGTCCTCCGTCTGGACATCAATCCACAACTCGACCGTCGATCTGCCAAGCTCCACATCGGAATCGAAGCCGATGGCCGCGACTATCCTCGCCCAGAATGGCGAACGCTGGCGGATTGAAGATGCTGACGAGACCGACGCGTTGGTACCATTGCGGGTTTTCTTCCTGGAAGCTGAGGAAGATTCCATGGACGTCAGTGGCAGGGTGGAGGCGCGATTGAAGAGCCTCGCAGGACTGCACCACGCCGTGCCCATCGCCGTGTGTTCGCGCCGCATGCAGAACCGGGCAAATACTCACGAACGGAGCCTTTGGCGCGCCATTCAAACCGAGCTTCTCGCGCAGGCATCTTTCGTGGTGGTGACGATGACACCTTCACTGACGTCGCCAAGTTGGTCATGGGATACCCTTTCCAATATCGAAACCAAGCTCAAGCAATCTCCTCTCATGCGCCAACGTGTTCTCCTGTTCAATCCGGAGGGGGATCGGCTGATTCGAGATTACGACAAGCTTGTCGGCGAATTTCCGTGGCTGCGGAACATCGAGCAGATAAACACCGAGGATATTCCCTTCGAAACCGCCATCGATCAGCTTGCCGACAGATTGATATCACTGTGGCGCGAAAGCAATTCGCTCGCTGAGCAACCGTCAATAACGGCCAGTAGGAACATCAGTCTTCCGCCTGACATCACCGGCTTCGCAAACGTTCTTCAGGCCTTGGCGCTCGCCTTCCACGTCCGGGCTTTCACGCCACAACCGCGTGAAGAGACCTATCGTTCCTTTTTCGGTATAAATCTGTTGCCTCAAGCTGGGCAGAAGGTCCAGCGCGTCTCGCCCGACGATAGTAGACCACCCGACGACCTTGCGTTTGTCGACTTCGAGCATGTTCGATTTCAATGCGAATACGTTTTTAAATCGCATGCCGTGCCCTATCTTAGTGGCCGAGCGGACCCCTTTGAAGCCGATAAAGTGTTCGCCGACGAATTGTTGGGAGTTATTGCCGACGCCAAGCACGGTAAATCAGCCAGCTACAAGGTGACCAACTTATTCGACGCCTTTGCCAGGTTGGCACGTCCGTCGGAAATGTTCGCTTTCATCGCGGAATTCGGAGAGCTTAACAGCTTTGAGGATTGGCTTCGCAATCCCGCGACCGCAACAATTCCGCGAGGAGTTGCTGACGTCAATTTCAGTCCAAATCGTTTCGTATCTCTCCTTCGCCGCTTCACGGCCTCCGCGTATGGATGGCCCAGGTACTCTTACGCATCCATCGCGACGAGCCGTACGTTTCCGGAATACATTGAAGCCCTCACCGGACTTCTGGTTTACTACCTGCGCAGCGCGGCCAAAAACGCCCCCAAATCAATGCTCGTCTGCAATTATCCTATTGATGCCAGAGATTTGCGGTTGGTCCGCGAAGCGTTCCCTTCCAGTTTCGTGACCACCGAACAACTCGCGCCGGCCCACGTCAGGGCCGACAGTCTGGTCCTCCGCCTTCCGAATGCTGCCGATCTTGTGGGGCGGCTCTCCGATGTCGTCGTCCAGGGTATGCGGAGCGAGGCAGCAAGACGGCTTTCATCGCGCCAACGCCTTGTTGTTCAAGCCCGCGAGGTCGCAGTCGAGCCGCCGCCGTCCAAGCCCCCACGGGCCGACCCAAAGGTGAAGAAAAGGCGGTTACGCAAGAAGAGAGCAAAATCCGGTCAAGCACGAGCAACCACCACGAGCGCAAAGGCCGACCGAACATCTCCAAAACCCAACCGCCGCCCTGGCCCATCAAAGTCTTCGCGGAAGAACTCGAGCATATCCGTTGCCGAACCTCCTCCGTCAGCCTCCGACTCCCGATCGCGCAAGAGTACGAAACGCCTCTCGAAGAAATCACGCAAGAAATCCCTCTCCCGCCGGCTTAAGATGTAAGAGAACGTCCCCGGCTGCGAAGGTAGGTGACCACCGCGACCGCTGCGCATGTCTGTCGGAGCATGCTACACCTTCAGCGTGGCATGGGTGTGGAAGGGCTCGATGTCTTAACTCCCACGCTTGCCCCTTCTTGCGCTCCTCCTCGGAGGCCATCGGTTTTGAGGCGATAATCTGGTTTGGCGCCAGTTGGACCGCTCAACCCTCCATGAAATATTTGCGCCGCATCTGCTTCGGCCCGTCCTTGAAATTCTGCGGAACCCACTTCTGCCAGTCTTCCCTCAGGAAACCGGCGTCCGGATCCTGCTTGCCCTCGCCCTTCAGCTTTTTCACGATATAGCGCGAATAAAGGTGATCGAAGATCCGCATGAACTCGCCGAAATAAATGTCGGCAACGCGGGTGTTGGCGCGGATCACCAGCATGTTCTCGTCGTTCTGGTATTGCGAGGGCTTGCTGAAATTTGCCGTTCCCGTGACGACGATCGGGTCGTTCCCGAGCGGGTCGATCAGGATGAACTTGTCGTGGATGTACAGATTGTTGTTGAAGCCTGTCAGCTGCTCGCCGAGGAAATTCTCCATATCTCCCTTTTTAAGGATGGCGCCCGGCGCAATGACCGTGTTCCTGACCTGAACAATGTCGTCCTCGAAATCCTTCCCCGGATTCTTGTCGAACACGGCATAACGTAGCGTCTTGTCGTTCTGGATCAGGACGTCGCGGAAATCCTGGTCCAGATTGAACGCGAAGCTGACGCAGGCGATCCGCTTTGCTCCTCCGACAAGGTCGGCATACCATTGCAGGGTTTTTTCATCACCCTTGTCGTCGCGAAGGCAATAGAGGGTCAGGATACGGTCTTTCGGAGGCAACGACTTGGGCTCCGGGGTCGGCTCGACCTCTAAATTCGCCGCTTTGAGTTTCGCGGGCTTGACGTCCGGCGCCGCCAGGCGCTCCCAGAAATCGAGGAAGCGCTGGGCGATGTCCTCGTCCCAGATTTCGTGGCCGACGTTGGAATGACCGAAAATGCCTCCCGACGAAATATTGGTCGAGCCGGTCCACACCGCGATCGGCTTGTCCTTGTGGATCAGCACGATGAACTTGTTGTGCCGGATACCGCCGCGGGATTTCTGCGGCGTGCACACATCCTTGATCTTGGCCTTCCGGATCATCGCCTCGTTGACGTCCTTGTAGGACTGGGCCTCGTACCGGATATCGACGTCGGCGCCCGCGTCGGCCGCCTGTTTGAAAGACTGCCCGACCGGCAAATAGTGAAACTCGTAAAGCATCGCCCGCAGTTTGTAGTCCGCCGCATCGCCCTTGGCTGCGCGGGCGATGAAGCCGGCGAGCGCCTCGAACAGACCGCGTGACAGCCAGACCATCGCGTCTTGTTGGGGATTCTCCTCCTCGAGTTCGGTGTCGCCGAACTTCCTGGCGAACGCCTGCGATCCCGCGACCCCGCGATTGAAGTAGATGTTGTGACCGATGACGCCTGGGCTGGCGCCTTGATCTTCAGTCTCGGTCGTCACCTCGACAGTGGTCGATGACGCATCGTCGAGCTGAAGCAGCTTCGGCTGGCCGTAGACGGGCGTCACCTTGAAGCGATAGGTCACGCCGGGCTTCGGCGTGTAATCGCCCCACTGAAACGACTGCACCGGATGCTCCGAGGTCGGCACCGGCGTGCCCGGCGCGAGCCCTTCATCCTTGAATTTGAACCGCTTGATGCCGCGCAGGAAGTAACGCTCGACAACCGCGCCCTGCTTGAGCTCCGAGCGCTCGATCGCAAATCCCAGCAAACCCTCACGCTTCTGGTCCTGCCCTTCGGCAAAATCCCACGCCAGCGTGACGACATACGATCCCGCGATCGCACGAACATTGAGCACGCCGCCCGGCTGCAATTTCCGCATGGTAGGCCCCTCGTCCATTCCGGATTGTGGGGCAATCATACAACTTGGGGAGGTCACGCCCAACGACCGCGCCTGATACTTTCGGTCGCAGGCTTCTATTCCACCGGCGGGGTGCCGTGGGTGTGGAAGGACTCGAGAATGTGGCCATCGGAGACTCGAGAACGACCGCTGGCGCCAGCCAATTTCCAAGCCGGTCCGGCCGTCATGACCGCAAGAACCGTCCAAGAAAAAGACCAAACGCAATCGTTCCGCAAAACTGCAAGCCTGGAATGAAGATCAACAGTTGACCGGCCTTTGGTCCGTCCGCCCATGTAAAAAAAATAACGAGAGAAATGGGAAGCATGATGTTCGATGTGACAGCCCAAACCAACACGGTCCGCAAACCGAGAGATTGGCTGGCCGCCTGCTTTCTAAAGATCATGAGGAGGGCAAACACAACCGCCGACCAACCCAATAGGATGGTCGCGATACCGGATGAGTTGTTTTCTATTGCGATAGCCAATCGGATCACAAGCCCAACTGTTGTAGTTCCGATAGCCAAACCAATAATCGCAAATACGACTAATGCTGCAAGAGACCAATCGGATTTGGAAGCCTCGTCTCCGGCCCGAAATACCGACAACTGACTAAGCTCACAAATCAAGGGGTCAAGATCGCGATGGAACAATTCGTGGTGGAGCCTCAGAGCATTTCGAGATGACAACGGCCTAATGTCGGGCGGCAATTGTTCCGGTCTCGGCATCTCGGCGTTGTCGAGAAGAATCGGGATGATCGGAATTCGGCGCGCCAGCGCTTCACTGATCTCGATGCGCACATAATCGTTCGGATCGTCGATACGTCGACCTCCCGTATTCTCGTCGCGAATTTCAAGCCAACCTTCGCCGATGATTGCCAACAAAGCGGCACACGCTGCGACCTCCTGATTCAGGAAATTGATGAAGTTCGTCCCCAGCGGAATGCCATTTACGTCCAAAAATACGGAAGCCGGTCCGAATTCCTTGATCAAGCGGTCGTTGATTCGACCAGCATCAGCCTGACTATTCCTGCGACGATAGCTCAGAAAAATCTTGCCCACCGAGGCGACTCCAATGCCTCCTCATACAACCGCAAGCCTCACGGTCTGGCAAGAACCAGGGAGTCCGCGCCAAATTGCAATCGCGCGCGTCTCTCGAAGGCGCCTTGTTGACCACCTGGCCGAGGCGCCCGACGAAATGCGCCGGATCGCTGACCCCACCGCGAATCATCTCATTACATTCAGGGCTCGTGCGATAATGAAAAACACCTCATCATTCGTAAATCCGGCCTTGCGCAGAACACCGGCATTCCTCTCAAAATCTTCCTCGTTTCGCACTATCCCTGATCCATCCGAAAGAACGGCGTGTCTGGCTCCCTGTGAGATCTCAACCTCGACCTTCTTGGTATCGCAATACACCGTCTTCACGAAATCATAGTCTTTCCTGTCTCCGTTCAGGTTTAACTGCGATTGCCACGATTTCGGTTCAGCAAAAATGCCATACGTGTAGACCTTGCGCTTAACGTTTGTGGTCGGCTCTGATCCGGAAGTATTGCGACCTCGCGAGGTTGGCGCGGGAGTGTCGCATGCCTTGATGACCGCGGACCGAACCAGTTGGCTCCCAACATAATACTTCGATTTGACGTCCAGCTTCGGGCGATTGATCGGTCGCACATCCTGCAGGTTGACATGACCGGTAAACACACCCCAGTCGACCTCCTGCTTCTCCACGCCCTCAATATCCCCGACCTCCCCCATTTCGACGACGCGCCCGGATGGAATCTCTTGGGGAGAAAGCAGCGCGTTGCTTGAGGGTTCCGTGGTCGCCGATGATGCAGCAGCCATAACGTTTTCAAACGTCGTTTTTCTCAAGGTGATCCCACGCCGCTTGTCTGCGTCGTCATCATCGAAGATCTGCCAGGCATAGCTCCTTTGCGATCCAGACATCGAATACGCCGCCACCGAAAAAAAGATCGCCGTGTTCCAGGCGTACGCGAGCCTCTTTCCGCTCAGCCTGTCTTCGAGCAGCAAGACGGAGGTGCCGCGAGGCAGATAGATATCGTGACTATCGTCGGCAAATTTTCCTGCATCTGACGTTGTCGCACGCGTGCCAAAGTTTACACCACCTGTAATGTATGCTGTTGCTTTAACCGCAATCCTGGTGCGGCAATCCGAGGGTTGCGAGTCGTGGAAAAAATGGGCCTGAGCGGGTTCGTCCAGGCAGAGAAACCACTTACCGCCTTGTGAATGCGCTTCGGACGCAAAGAGCAAAGAAATCCCAAACGCAGCAGAGGCGAGCCACGGAATCTTTCTTGAATGGAGCCGACTCTTAACCATGGTGTTTGTTCGTTTTGATAGGCCGCGCGAGGGAGAGATTTGCTCACCCGCCGATAACTGCCCGTAGAAAAAAGATTCAACGAGGAAGCCCGACAAAGCATCTAACGCGAGTTGAGGACTCGCAATCAATAGGAATGCAGAATTTTTGAGTGAAAGTGTTCGAGTGTAGCTTTTTTGTACGTCGAGAGGCCACCCCACCGGTTTCGATTCACATAATTCAGTCTTACTGCGTAATTCAGCGGGCAGAAACGGCAAAGGTGACGCATTGCGTACGCTGTGAGCTATTTGAATTCTCTCAAAGCGCTATTGTAGGTGTATTCCGAGGACGAGGCCGGGTTGAATTCAGTGCCATCTTCGTAGGTCAACCTGGGCTGGCCATATTCGTTTCTGAGCAGTCTTGAGACCTCTTGAACCATCAGGCTTTGGTTGATTGGCTTGTTGTCCAGAAAAATCGGCCTGGTCAGGCTAAAATCTATCGTATTTGCGATCATCTCACTCAGGTCGGTGAGTTCGTCTTTAAGGGACTCATATGTTTTGCGACCCAGCTCATTTTCACTGGGCGGACATTTAATTCTGACCAAAGCGATGCGGGATCCCAAATGTTCTCCTGAAGCACTTGTGGTCAGAATCATGCCCCCCACGACTTCGCGGCGCGGGCCAAAATTCGAAAGCGCTACGACTTCTATCGCGGAGCCCTCATAAAGGTTTCCAATCAAGTACAACTTCGATGCCAGGCACAGAACAAATCCAGAAGATACTCTAGGTTTGTTGAAGCGATCGCGGGTGACATTCCGATAAATTACGGGAGAATTATCCAGCCCGTTGCTGGACAGCTCGGTGTGCGACTTGAATATAAAATCGGAATCCCTGCCGTATCGATAGGTCACGAAGTTTGACACGAGCTTCTCGGGCCGAGTTTTTTTCGGCCCAAAGACCGTTTGTGCAATGCCAAAAACCGAGTTTTGCGGAAGCGACAAGCTATTGATTAATGCAACGAGTTCAGAGGCCGCACCGGAAGAGCTGACCGCCCGATTGCCGGAGTAACGAAGGATATAGCGATCTCGAAATTTTCTGTCAGTCGACATGTTCTCAAAGTATTGCTCGCAATAGCGCCCGAAGTCCTCAAAATCTGGCTCTTCGAAGCGTGCGAACGGTTGACCGTCTTCTTTGCGAAGACGGCCAATGAGATAGACAAGCATTATTTGGCTATCTGGTCGCCGGTTGGATGCCTTCGTCGATTTAATGAATCGGGTAATGAGATCATGAGACGGCACATAGCCGTCGCGAGCATAAGAAAGCATGATCTCCTGAAGTCTTTGGGGCGAAAAGCCCAGCTTTCCAGTGATGTGAGTTAGGATATCCCTGAGTCGAGTTGTATTTTCCGCCGATATTATCCATGCGCGATTGAACTGGCCTTCGGCAAAGTCCTTGGTTTCTGAAGACATCTAAAACTCGCAATATTTTTCGAAACAACCAATAATACATATATACGCAATGCATACGCAACGCGTATCGTCCCGCAGATTGCGAACCGACCGCTAATGCCGATTTAGTCTTGTAATTCAATGATATAGAGGAACAGATGCTGCCAAACAGGTTGTAGAGATCCTGTCTCTGGTGTTTTGCTGATCAGATCAGGCCCCCTCGACCGGCGGCGTGCCGTGAGTGTGGAAGGACTCGATGGTCTTCAGACCCCAGGCCTGGCCCTTCTTGCGCTCCTCTTCGGTCCACACGATCGGCTTCCAGTCCGGCGCGAGGATCAACCGCGCACCGGCGTTCGCCACCTCGACGCGGTTGCCGCCGGGCTCCCAGACATAGAGGAAGAAGGTCTGCTGGATCGCGTGCTTGTGCGGCCCGGTCTCGATATGAACGCCGTGCTCAAGAAACACGTCCGCAGCACGCAAAATCTCCTCGCGGCTGTCGATGGCGTAAGTGACGTGATGGAAGCGGCCCTTCTTGCCGTAATGGTCGCGGGTATAGGCGAAATCGTAGCTCTTGTTCGACATCGTCATCCACATCGCGGCTTCGGTGCCGTCGTTGAGGATGATCTGCTCGGTGGTGCGGCAGCCCAGATAGTTCTCGAAGAACAGGCGGTTCGCCTTGATGTCGACCGCCAGACAATTGAGGTGGTCGAGCCGGCGCACGTTGACGCCGCGCGCGGGAAAACGCTGCGCTTGGTTCTTGAGCGCCGGCTTGAGCTCGGGTGGCGCCTGGTACCATTCGGTCTCGTAATAAAGCTCGATGACGTGCCCGTCGGGATCCCGGCAGCGGAACGCCGGCCCGTGCCCCATGTCGCCGTCGACCCAGCCGATCGCGAACTCCGAACCTTTCAGTGCCGCGACGCGCCGCTCCAGTGCCTGCGGGCTGCGCGCGCGCAGCGCCATATGCTCCATGCCTGAGGTCTTCGAGCCCGTCAGCTTTAGCGAATAGCGCTCGTAATCATCCCAGCCGCGCAAATAGACGGACTCGCCCTTCTGGCCGCTGACGGTCATGCCCATCACGTCGATGAAGAATTTCAGACTTTGCTCCGGCTTGGGCGTCAGCAATTCCATGTGGCCGAGATGAGCGAGATCGTAGATCGGCTCGGGAGTCATCTGCTGCTCCATCAGATCAGCGCGCGCGTCAAATCGTCGAACAGCTCATCGACGGAGAATTCTCGCGGAATGAGCTTTTGCTGCGCGATAAAGTGCGAGATCGTCTGCAGCGAACGGCACATCTCGTCCGCCGTGAAACGCGGCGCGCTCGGCACTGCCGCAGCGGACTCGCGGAGCAGCCGGTGGACCTCGCGCACGACATCGGGGTGCTCACGGGATAAATCCGCACTCACCACCACCATATGATTGATCGGCGAGACGCCATGCCTGGCCGACCAGGCCTTCTCCGCGGCGGCGACGTCGGCGAACAACGGCTTCAGGTCCGGATGGTCGGCCTTCTCCCCGAGCACGGCATCGAGCTCGCCGTCGAGCAGCATCTGCACGATCTGCTTGCCGGCCGGAGCGCGCTTGGTGGTGTCGACGAATTCGGCGACATGCGCGTCTTCGAACGTCACCCAATCGATGGAGTCGAGATCGACGCCATGATCGTTGGCGAGAATGCCGCGCAGCCACGCGCCGGTCGTTGTGGTGAAGGAACGGATGCCGACGCGCTTGCTGTTGAGATTAGCCGGAGTGAGTGGGCCCTTCTTCGCGTTATAGAGCGCGTAGCCATGCTGGGACCGTGCCACCACCACATTGGGTAGTAACACCATCGGCTTGCCGAAACTCTTCGCCATCAGATAGGTGACGATCGCAAGCTCCGAGATGTCGAATGCCGCCTCGCGCACCATCGGCTTGAAACCCCGGTGCGTCGGCGAATAGTCCGCAAAGTCGAAGCTGACCAGATCGGATTTGATCGCGCCTGTCTTCAGCGCAGCCGTACCGGGATAATCGCCGAGCAACGTAGGTAGTCGCATCGCCATTTTAATCTTCCGGCAACTCGTCGACGTAGGTGAGCCCGGCCTTCTTCAAGGGCTCGCGCATGCCATACATGTCGAGCCCGAGCTCGCCGGAGGCAAGCCGCTTGCGCTTACCCTCCTCGTCGGCATGGCGCTTTTCGCCCTTGGCGGCGACATCGGCGGCATCGCCGCGCTTCACCACGACCACGCCGTCATCGTCAGCGATGATGGCATCGCCTGGGATAACGTTCACGCCGGCACAGACCACGGGCACGTTGACCGCGCCGAGCGCCGCCTTGACCGTGCCCTTGGCCGAGATTGCCTTCGACCACACCGGAAAGCCCATCTCCCGCAGCGATTTGGCGTCGCGAATGCCGGCATCGATGACAAGCGCCCTGACGCCACGCGCCATCAACGACGTCGCAAGCAGATCGCCGAACATGCCGTCGGTGTTGTCGGCGGAGCAGCCGACCACGAGGATGTCGCCCTCCTTGCATTGCTCGACCGCGACATGGATCATCCAGTTATCGCCGGGATGGGTCAGGACGGTCACCGCAGTGCCGGCGGCTTCGCCGCCCTGCCACACCGGGCGCATATAGGGCTTCATCAACCCGCTGCGGCCGTAAGCCTCGTGCGCAGTGGCGACGCCAAGTACGCCGAGCCGCTTCACCAGTCCCGCATCGGTGCGTTTGATATTGCGAACGACAACATTACTCATACCAACTCCTCCACCGCCATCGGGAACAGCCGCTGATAGGCCTCGCCATAGGTCATCGCCCGGCCCGAATTGCGTCCGCCCTGCACGCCCCGGTTCAGCGCGACGCGCTCGTAATAGGCCCAGAGATGCTTTTGTGCCGCAAGGATCTCGAACGTCTTGCGCTTGATCTCCCAGACGTCGTCGATGTTGAGGATCACTTGCGGCTTGAAATTGCACTGCTCCGGCTGATGCGGCTCGAACAGGAACACCGGCGGCGCCGAGTACTGGTATTTGGCGTCGGGCTTGTGACCCATCGCCTGCGCCACAACACGCGTCTGCTGCGCGAAATGCGCGGCGTCCGGATGATCGAAATTATAGGGGTCTTCCAGCGCATGCGTCAGCACGAAACTGGGATTGAGCTCGCGATAGATATCGACCATGCGGTCGAAATGCGCGTCGTTCAGTTTCAGCGGATAGTCGCCGCAATCGAAGAACTCGATCTCGGCCCCCAGCATCTTCGCCGCGCGCTCGGCCTCGTCCTTGCGGCCGGCCTTGACGGAGGCCATCGTTGCACCCGCCTCCTTCCAGGCAAACTGGCTCTCGCCGCGCTCGCCATAGGAGAGGCAGACGATCTTCATGCGGTAGCCGCGTTTGGCATGCAGCGCGATGGCGCCGCCCGCACGCCAGACGAAATCGCCGGGATGGGCGGATACCACCAAACCAGTCTTTGCCATGAGAGTTCCCTTGATCGCGTTTCGCCGGCGAGCCTATGAAGCCTCGCACCAGTCGTAAAGAGCTAGCCCGCATTTGCGGGCGCATGCGAGGGCCAGAGATCGGCGCGCCAGTGCAGCGCGATCGCCGCCATCGCGATCAGGCCGGAGATCGCATAGAGCGCGCCGGTGGCGCCATAGCCGATCAAATCGATCAGGCTGCCCGCACCGAGCAGCCCGATCGGCAAGCCATAGATCACCATCATGCGCACACCCATGACGCGGCCGCGATACCGGGCGCTTGCAGTGCGCATCAGGATCACGGCGGCCGAAATCATCGACAGGCTCTGCGACATGCCGGCAAGCACGAGACAGAGCATCCCGACCGGCATGGATTTGAGGGCGACAAACACCAGCAGCATTGCGTACCAGGACAACGTCGCGCCAATCATGAGTCGCGCGACGCGCACACCGGATGTGAGGCTCAGCGTGATCGAACCAATCAGCGAGCCAAAGGCGAAGCTCGCCGAGAGATAGCCCAGGCCGGCCTGGCTGGTATGAAAGATGTCGCTCGCGATATAGGGCAAAAGTCCATTGGTGAACGGGAACGCGGAGAAATTGACGAGGAACGCAACGCAGAGCGCCGCGCGCATGCCTGGACCGCTCCAGGCGTAAACGATGCCTTCCTTCAGGTCGCGCAGCAGCGACGAGCCAGGCAACTCGTCGGCCGGATGGTCGGGCATGCTCCGGTGCGTTGGGGGCCGCGCCATGCACACCATCAGGACGGCAGCCGTGAGGTAGAGGCAAGCGATTGCGACATAGGCGTAGCCGATGCCAAGCACCGCGAACAATCCGGTTCCGGTCAACGCGCCGGCGATGCGGGCGCTGTCCTGCGTCGTGCGCGATACGCTGATCGCACCAACGAGCGCCTCCGGCGGCATGATGTCGGCAAGCAGCGCGCCGCGCACCCCGAGGTCCGAGGGACGAATCAGGCCCATGATCGAGACGATGATCATGACGTTGAACGGCGTGAGATGACCGGTCAGCGCCAGAATCATGATGGTCGATGCGAGCGCGGTGTAGGCGAAGCGCATGACCGCCAGCAGATCGCGATGGCCGACGCGATCGCCGATCATGCCGAGCACCGGCGCGATCAGCGTCCCGGCATAATTCAGCGATGCGAACAGGGTCAGCAGCAGCACCGAGCCCGTCTCGGTCAAAATGTACCAGCCGAGCACGAGGTTCTCGACCTCGAAGGCCCATGAGGTGAGCAGATCGGATGGCCACTGCAGGCGATAGCTTCTAACGGCAAATGGAGCGAGCGCGGAACGCCGCGCGGACACGCTCAAGACGCGATGACGCGTTTCACGGCGTTCCACCCCTACCCTGTTCTTGTTGTGTTGGCGGAAAGGGTAACGCCGAGCAGCGCCCTGTCAACCGCAGCTGCGCAACGCAACCCTGCAAAACCAGTGCACCACGTCACCTCATGCGTCAACCTGATCAACAATTCCGGCAAACATTCCTGACGATCCGGTCAATTCTGGCGTCTTCTTCGCTCGGATTGTCCTCTCTCGGAGATGCAGGAATATCCACAGATCGCGGCTGGTGATGACCTCGCGGCGCTGACCAGGGAAGCGTCGCCGTTTCGCTTCCCGCCTTCCACGCGTGGGTCACCAGCGCCGGCGCGCCATATGCCGGCGATGCAGCCGCAACGAACAACCTCAATGCCAGGCCAACGTACATTACGCTCTTCATCGAACGTCTCCTCGCTACGAAGCGGCACAATCTGCGCGCAACAGGGAGACTGCCGTCAGCCGGCTCATATTTCAGGAAACGGCGATGTTCAGGCTCTTTTGATCGCCGCGTGAGCTCGCGCGCAATTGAATGCACGTGATGAAATATCAGGTAGCGCGGGAGCTACCCGATGACGTGCCGCACGGCGGCGCGGGCGAGGAAGCGCAGTTTTTCATTCAGCGGGAACCGGCCGAAATTGGTCTTGACCGCGCCAAGCGTGAACGCAGTCTTCTTGGAGTAATCGATCCGCACCGCGACGATGACCGGTCTGCCGCCGGCCGAAATCTCGTTGGCCTTGCTGATGACGCCGGCGATTGCATCATTGTCGTTCATCGGCAGGTAGGCAGCGCCGGTGGCGAGCGCGACGCCCTCGATGTTCAGCTTGCCGATGGTCGTGCCAGGCTTGCGGCCGTAGGGAATCGACTGCGCCTGTGCGATCTGGGCGAGCTCGCCGTCGTTGAAGACATAATAGACGATGCCGAGATTGTTGCTCGAGGCCGTCAGGATCTCCATGCAGGTCATCATGAAAGCGCCGTCGCCGACGATCGTCTGCACGGTACGATCGGGACATGCGAGCTTGGCGCCGATCGCCGCCGGCACAGCATAACCCATGCAATTGAAATCGGTCGGCAGGATCACGCTCTTCGGTGCGTGGATCGGCATCAGCTCGGCGGTCAGGAAGGTGTGGTTACCGTCGTCGATGGAGATGATGCCGTTGTCGGGCATCTGCCGGCGCAGCTCGTCGAAGAAGCGCGCGGGATTGACGATGCCGGCCGCATCATGGCGGTACCAGCTCTCGCGATAGGCGGCCTTGTCGCTCTTGATCTGCTCGCGCAGGCTCCCTTGTGACGTGCGACGCGGTCCCTTTGCTTCCAGCTCCTTCTGCAACTGCCGGAGCACGGCGCCGGCATCGCCTGCGATCGCGACCTTGGCCGGAAAGTTGGCGTTGAAGACATCAGGGTTGATGTCGATGTGGACGAGATTCTCCGGCACTTCGGCGCCATAGCTGCCGGTTGCGATCTCCGAGAAGCGCGTGCCGATCGCGATCATGCAATCGCAAGTCTTGAACGCGTTCTGCGCCGCCGGGACAGCGGATGCGCCGAAACCGAAACCGACATGCAGCGGATGATTGGCGGGAAAGACCGACAGCCCCTGCAGGGTCGTCGCGACCGGCGCCTCCAGCCATTCGGCGAGCCGGATGAGTTCGTTGCTCGCATCGCGCGTGCCCCAGCCGGCAAAGATGCAGGGATGTTTGGCGGCAGCCAGCAGCTCGGCGGCGCGCGCGATCTCGGTTGTCGCGGCGACACGACGGCGCAGGCGCAGGCTTGAATTGCGGCAGTTCGCCGATCTCGTCCATGAGCAGCAGGATATTGACCGGCAATTCCACGAACACAGGTCCGGGCTCGCCGGAGGTTGCGATCTCATAAGCCTTGAACAAGGTCGGCACGACCTCGTCGTGGCTCGTCACCTTGAACGTCGCCTTGGTCAGCCCCGACATGAACTTGTGGGTGTCCATCTGATGCAGCTGATAGCGATGGCCGGTGTCGGTACGCGGGCCGCCTGACAGCACCAGCATCGGCACGCCGTCGAGGAAGGCTTCGCCGATGCCGCTCGCGGCATGGGTCAGGCCTGCTGCCGGCACCACCGTGAGCACGCCGATGGAATCGGAGAGCCGGCCGACCGCATCGGCCATGAACGACGCCCCGCCCTCATGGGTGACCAGCACCTGGGTGATGCGATTGGAGTTGTTCAGCGCGTCGTACAGTTCGGTGGTGTGCACGCCGGGAATGCCGAAGGTGAAGCGCGCGCCGATCTGCTCCAGCGCATAAACCGTGAGCCAGGCTCCCGTTCTCTTCATGTCCTCAACCCTTCACAAAAGACGTTCGCCCGTCGATCGACGCGGCCGCAATGCGCGCGGAGAGAATGCAGCCGCCAAGGAACGTGCCTTCCAGCGCGCGCAGGCCGTGCATGCCGCCGCCGCCGAAGCCCGCGGCCTCGCCAACCGCATAGAGACCGCCGATCGGCCGTCCCGCCGCATCCAGCACCCGGCTCTCCAGGTCGGTCTGGATGCCGCCGAGGCTCTTGCGGCTGATGATGAATTCACGAACCGCGATCAGCGGCAATGCCTTTGCATCGTCGATCGGCTGGAATTTGCACAGCCGCACGCGGTCGCCGCTGTATTTGCGCATCGATGCGATGCGGCGGAGCTGCTCGTCATTCATCAGCTTTTCGCCGCGCGCGATGGTGGCGTCGTAGTGCGCGACTTCGTCCTCGACCGTCTTGAGGTCGACCGATTGGTCGCCCTGCAGCGCGTTCATCTTCTCGACCAGCTCGGGCAAGGAATTGGCGGTGACGAAATCCTTGCAATGATCGATCATCTCGCGCACCAGCCAGCGATTGCCGAACAGGATATCGCGCAGGAAGCCAACGCCGCTTCTTCTCGCGGATCGACGGATTGTGCTCGGCGCCCGAGATCGCCAGCTCCTTCAGCGCGATGCGCATGTTCATCAGCTGCCAGGAATACTGCCTTCTCCTGCGCGCAGATGTCGGTGACGAGCCGCCGCGTGTCGAAGCCGGAGACCAGCGGCTGCGGTCCGATCCGCTCTCCCCGCCAATTCAGCCACAGCGCCGAGCGCGGCGGCACCAGCGACAGCCCGTGCATCGGCTTGCGCGGCTTCGGATGATGCACGCCCGCGGCATAATTCCACATATTGTCGAGATGGGTGAGCACGCCGCCGGCCTTGACGGTCGCATCGTGCAGCTTGCCGTCGGCAAAGCGGTGCGAGCCGCTGAGGATCGTCTCCGGCGGCGTCTTCCAGTCGCGATGCCAGTTCGCCCGCACGCGCGAGAGATCGCCGCCATTGATGCCGCCGGCCGCGACCACGATCGCGTCGGCCGAAAACTCGAACGGCGCGCCGGTCTTTTCGTCGACGCCACTGGCGCCAACGACCTTGCCGCCCTGCATGACGAGTTGCTCGACCCGCGCGTTGAACCGCAGCGTCAGGCGGCCGGCATTGCTGTGTCCGCGCAAAGCGGCAATCAGCGCCTCCGCCAGTCCCTTGCCGGTGCCCCAGCTGACATGAAAGCGCGGCACCGAATTGCCGGGCACGAATTCGCCGCGCTCGACCCAGTTGACCACGGGCAGAAAACTCACGCCGTGGCCGCGAACGAATTTGTGGACGTCCTCGGTGCAGCGCGACACATAGGCCTCGGCCCAGGCCTTGGGCCAGCGATCGTCGCTGCCGAACTCGGCAAAGCTGCACCAGTCGCGATACGCCAGATCGACGCTGTCGCGGATGCCCTGTCGGCGCTGCTCCGGCGAGTCCACGAAGAACATGCCGCCAAAGCTCTCGCGGGCGAGGCCGCCGAACACCGCCTCCTCGTCGCGGTCGAGCAGCGTGACACCGATTTGCCGCCGTCGAGCAGCTCGAGCGCCGTGGTGATGCCGGCGATGCCGCCACCGATGATCAAGACGTCGCTGCGATCCATGGCCCCCTGCTTCTCCCGCAGACCCCCGCTGTGTGATCGAGTATCACGTTTTTCTCGGCCTGTGGACCGGCATCAATTGACGCAAGCGGCGCGGCCTCGGCGACGCCAGCGGGTGCGACGCAACGCCGTTCGCAAAAATGGTAAATCGGAAGTTAAGCGCCGTCTCTGTAAGGTGGCCGTAATAAACCCTGCTTTTCCAAGCGGAATTTACGACTGCCGCTGACGTGGTGCAGCTAACTGCACCGGATTGCTTCGGATTTGAGCGGTCGCGGTTCCCTACGGCTTAACAGTTTGTCCAGCCCGGCCTGCGCATAGTGTGCCCGGAACCCACCATTTGAAATGCCAGGTAGAATACCCGTGACATCATTCGGACGTGTGATTTCGGTGCGAGGCGCTCTTGCCCGGGTCGGCCTGCTGGCCGACGGCCAGATGCCGCTCTCCGAGGTGCGAGGCACCGTCGGCAAATTCGTCAGCATCCGCTGCGCCAGCTCCACCATCGTCGCCATGATCACGGACGTCACGTCCGAAAACATGAAGGCGTCCGACACCTATATCGCCTCCGCCGGCGTCGACCTGCTCGGCGAAATCCTCGGCGGCGACCGGCCGAAATTCCAGCGCGGCGTCACCCACTATCCGACCATCGGCGACGTCGTCGAACTGATCTCGAGCCAGGAGCTGCGCACGGTCTATGCGCCCTCCGGCGCCGACCAGATCAATGTCGGCACCCTGCAGCAGGATCGCTCCGTCATCGCCTATGTCGACGTCGAGGAAATGCTGTCCAAGCATTTTGCCGTGCTCGGTTCGACCGGCGTCGGCAAGTCGACCGGCGTGTCGCTGCTGCTCAACGAAATCCTCAAAGCCCGGCCGAACCTGCGCGTCTTCCTGCTCGACGTCCACAACGAATATGGCCGCTGCTTCGGCGACAAGGCGCTGGTGCTCAACCCGCGCAACCTCAAACTGCCGTTCTGGCTGTTCAACTTCGAGGAAATCGTCGACGTGCTGTTTGCCGGCCGCCCCGGCGTGCCCGAAGAGCTCGACATCCTCGCCGAAGTGATCCCGATGGCGAAGGGCATCTACACCCAGTACCAGAACGCCGACCGCATCGGATTGAAGCGCATCGATCCCAAGCAGATCGGCTACACCGTCGACACGCCGGTGCCTTACCGGTTGCAGGACCTGGTCTCGCTGATCGACGAGCGCATGGGCAAGCTGGAGAACCGCTCCTCGCGCATCATCTATCACAAGCTGATCTCGCGCATCGATACCGTGAAGAACGATCCGCGCTACGCCTTCATGTTCGACAACGCCAACGTCGGCGGCGACACCATGGCGGAAGTGATCAGCTATCTGTTCCGCCTGCCGGCCAACGGGCGGCCGATGACGGTGATGCAGCTCGCCGGCTTCCCCGCGGAAGTCGTCGATTCCGTGGTGTCGGTGCTGTGCCGCATGGCGTTCGATTTCGGCCTGTGGAGCGACGGCGTCTCGCCGCTGCTGTTCGTCTGCGAGGAAGCGCACCGCTACGCCGCCGCCGACCGCAATATCGGCTTCGGGCCGACCCGCAAGGCGGTGTCGCGCATCGCCAAGGAAGGCCGCAAATACGGCGTCTATCTCGGCCTCGTGACCCAGCGTCCGGCCGAGCTCGACGCCACCATCATCTCCCAGTGCAACACGCTGTTCTCGATGCGTCTTGCCAACGACCGCGACCAGGCGCTGCTGCGCTCGGCGGTGTCGGACGCCGCCGCCAACCTGCTCTCCTTCATCCCCTCGCTCGGCACCCGCGAGGTGCTGGCGTTCGGCGAAGGCGTGGCGCTGCCGACCCGGCTGCGCTTCAAGGAAGTGCCGCCGCATCAATTGCCGCGCAGCGAATCCGCGATCCGCACCGTGCCGTCGGTTGCCGCCGGCCACGACATGCATTTCGTCAGCGCGGTGCTGGAGCGCTGGCGCGGCGCCACCTCGCAGCGCGACGTGCCCAACGACCCCGTGTTCAACGAGCGGCCGATGCCCACGCCCGCGCGCACGCTCTCGCCGGTGGACGCGCCGATGCTGCAGCCCTCGCAGGGGCTCGATCCCGACCGCTTCTCGCTCCTGAAGAAGCCGCTGCGGTAACTTTGCGGCTTCGCTTCTGATGGCGTCTTTGTCTTGCGCATGATCTTTTCGGAAAACCGCTACACACTTTTCCGGATCATGCGCTAAGGTCCCGGACCTGCAAACAGCCGGGACCTTTCTCATGACACAGGCCGCAACGCGCTACGCCGCGCCACCCATCGACAAGCTTCCTGACGATATCCGCACGCGGCTGCTCGCCGTGCAGGAAAAGTCGGGCTTCATCCCGAACGTATTCGTCAAACTCGCCTGGCGTCCCGACGAGTTCCGCGCCTTCTTCGCCTATCACGACGCGCTGATGGAAAAGGACAGCGGGCTCACCAAGGCCGAGCGCGAGATGATCGTGGTCGCGACCTCGAGCTTCAACAATTGCGAATATTGCGTGATCGCGCACGGCGCGATCCTGCGCATCCGCGCCAAAAACCCGCTGATCGCGGACCAGATCGCGGTCAATTACCTCAAGGCCGACATCACGCCGCGCCAGCGCGCCATGCTCGATTTCGCCATGAAGGTCTGCCGCGAGGCGGAGCAGATCGCGGAAGACGATTTCACCGTGCTGGCCGGCCACGGCTTCTCCGACGACGACATCTGGGACATCGCCGCGATCGCCTCGTTCTTCGCGCTGTCGAACCGGATGGCGCATTTCACCGGCATGCGCGCCAACCCGGAATTCTACCTGATGGGCCGCGTGCCCAAGCAATAGCGGGCTATCGCGCGCCTTCGGACAGCGCGCCGAATACCGGCACCTCGGGTTGGTCGATCAACGACTTCTGCACCCTCATGCGGGAGCGCCTGCGCAAAATTCAGCGCGCCTTCGATGTCACCTTCCCAGACCTCGCGTGGCAGGTCATAGACCAATTCCACGCCATAACCGTTGGGATCATGAAGATAGACGCTATGCGTCATGCCATGGTCGATCCGCCGGTCGAATTTGACGCCTTTATCCCGAAGACGACTGAGATGCTGCAACCAGGTCTCCCTGCTCGGATAGGTGATGGCAATGTGATTGATCGCCATCGGCATGTCCCACATCTTCCACTCGGGAGGCGGCGGCGGAAGCCTGGATTTTCGACCAGCGCGAGATCGTGATGATGCGCGCCGTCGGGACGCATGCCGCTGTAGAACTGCATCCGGGGTGTGGGCGGACGGTTCGGGCGCTGCTCGAATTCCCAACCAGCTTCAGACCGACGACCTCGTCCAGAACTTGTGGCTTTCGTCCATGTTGCGCACGTTCAGCGCAATATGGTTCACGCCCGTCGGCGCATGCGCCACGGGATTCCCCGCGTCCGCCGGTGCCATCTCGCCGGTCTCCTACTGTCGCGCCGAACCTGCCCCGCGGCGTATTTGCTGACATACAGCCCGTAACTTGTAAGAAGCATCCGGGCATACGGTATGCCGAGCTGTCCGCTTTTCTTGCTCGATCGTCCGGGACGAGAGGCCCGCCGCAATGGATGTTCTTTCGGACGTGCTGAACGCTGTGCGCCTGACCGGCGCGATCTTCTCGAGCGTCATCTTCACGCGCCGTGGGTAGGCGATTCACCTCACTCGGCTGCAATCGCTTCGATGGTCATGCCGGAGGCCGAGCATGTCATCAGCTTCCACGCAATATTGTCGGGCTCGTGCTGGGCGTCACTCGC
>CAWCGA010000044.1:0-284194 GCA_963794775.1 uncultured Alphaproteobacteria bacterium
GCTCGACGTCAGCGTTGCCGCCGATGTCGAGAAGGTGGCCGAGCAGATCGTCGCGCAAGCATGGCCGCATCGATCTCCTGGTCAACAGTGCCGGGATCAACGTGCCGAAGCGCCGCTGGGCCGACATGGAGATCGAGGGCTGGAACAACTCGTCGAGATCAACCTCAACGGTGTGCTCTATTGCATGCGCGCCGTGCTGCCGGCGATGCGCAAACAGAAGGACGGCTGCATCATCAACGTGTCGTCCTGGGCCGGCCGCCACGTCCGAAGATGCCGGGCCCGGCCTATACCGCGACCAAGCATGCCGTGCTGGCGTTGACCCATTCCTTCAACATGGATGAATGCGTCAACGGCTTGCGGGCCTGCTGCCTGATGCCGCGGCGAGGTCGCAACGCCGATCCTGAAGCAGCGCCCGGTGGTGCCGAGCGAGGAGGAGCAGGCCAAGATGCTGCAGCCGGAGATCTCGGCCGCACCATCGCCTTCGTCGCCAGCCTGCCGCCGCGGGTCTGCGTCAACGAGATCCTGATCAGCCCGACCATGGAATCGCGGATTTATTCAGACGCCGGCGAACGGGATTAGCCGCGCGTCCTGCGGCGCTTACATAGGCGCCGGGTGATGTCAGCGAAGCGTAACCCCGTCGTATCGCGAGCGTCAACGAAGCGATCGAGAATGTCTGGGGAAAGACTGGATTGCTTACGTCGCTTGCGCTCCTCGCAATAACGCGGCCACCGTCGTCTGACGGTCAATTGCTCACTCGCTGATCTCGTTCAGCTCCTTGCCGGAATGCTCCGGCACCATCAGGTCACGCCGATCGCCATCGCGACCATCAGCACGGGGATGCAGAGGAACGATAGCGCAAACGAGCCGGTGTGCTGCTGCAGCGCGACCGAGACGAAGGGGAACAGCACGAAGCCGACGAAATAGGCGATCGGCCCAGACCACGCCGTTGGCGCGCCGCGAATGCGGGTCGGAAATACTTCGGCGGTCAGCGTCGTGCTCGGGCCCCAGAAGCCGAGGAAGCCAAAACTCCAGGCAAGGCCGAACGACCCATAGCAGACGTGGTTCTCGGAATAGACCCAGAGCGTAATGAAGAACGCGCCCTCGATCAGCGTCACCATGAAGGCGAGCCTTCGGCCGATGCTGGTCGGCGAGCCAGCCGGCGACGCAAAGGCCGAGAAAACCGGAAATGCCCCAGAACACGTAGAACAGGCTGTATTCGGCGGTCGACCAGTGCTTCTCGGTCGCGAGATAAAGCGGCATCCAGCCGCCGACCGTGCCGAAGATGCAGGTGCTGCAGCAGGCCACGAACAACGCGACCAGTGTCGCGGGCAACACGTCAGGCAGGAAAACCTGGCGGATGCCGACCGATCTGCGGCCTTGCCGAACCAGGCGCTGGTCGTCGTCGCTGACCGTGCCGCCGCGCGCCAGCGTCTCCGAGATACGCTGCTTGCGGTCCTGCGCGCGCACCCAATAAGGCGATTCCGGACAGGTGGCGCGGACATAGATCGCAAGCAGCGCGATCACGCCGGGTACCATGACCGCGATACGCCAGCCGAAATCGGCGGCGACAATCCTGTGATGCCGCCGGCAAGCGAGGCGCCAAGGCACCAGGTCGACGCGTCACGCTGATCACCCGGCCACGCAACCGCGCCGGCCAGGTTTCCGCCACCAGCATCGATCCGAGCGACCATTCGCCATTGAGCGCGAAGCCGACGACGCGAGCGCGCGACCACGAAGATCGCGAAGGTCGGCGAAAGCGCCGCGACCGGCATCAACAGCGAGAACAGCGCGATATTGACCGCGAGCAGCGTGCGCCGGCCGAGCCGGTCGGACAGCCACGGCCAGAAATAAAGTCCGGCGATGCCGACGAAGAGCGCGATCTGAAGGCCCGAGCGATATTGCGGCAGGTCAACGCAAATTCCTTGATCACCATCGGCGAGATCAGCGCGAAGATCACGCCGTCCATGCCGTCAAAACCCCAGCCGAGTGCGTTGGCAGCGCGATGTGCCAATGCGTCTTCGAAAGCTCGGTGCCGTCGCTGACGGCGCGGAAATTGGCGTATTGCAGATGGTGTTGTTCGAGCGGTCCCACTTCGTTGCCTGCGGAATCAGCCGCAGGCGCGGACATGCCGTCCGCCGTAATGCTGCTCATGATTTGCTCCCCTCGCGTCGTCATCGGCGCTGATGTGTCCGGCGTCGTTTTGAGAGGATGCGCCGGTCATTTCAGGCTGAACCAATCGGCGATGGCCGGCAAGCGAATTGCTCGCCGCGCCGCAACCGTCCATTCCGTTGAATGGAAATTGCGGGCGGCGCTGCCAGGCGCCTCGGGTACGGACACGCCGCGGCAGGTTTCAGCCATCACAAAGAATTATTTTCGGAAACTGCGGGCAAAACCATCCCGTAGTTCGGGCAACGACGGCGCTGATAGCGATCAACCAAAGCGCGGTTGTTGAACCCTTCATGGCGGCGGACACCCGCCAGCCACATCAACATCGGGAGACATTCCATGTCCAAGCGTATTGCACTTTTCTCGGCCGTCGCCTTTAGCGCGCTCGCCCTCACCTCGACCTTCGTTGCGCCCGCGCGCGCCGAGGAGAAGACCGTGATGGTCGGCGGCGCGGCGATGTACCCCTCCAAGAACATCATCGAGAACGCCGTCAACTCCAAGGACCACACCACGCTGGTCGCCGCGGTGAAGGCGGCCGGCCTGGTCGAGACGCTGGAGGGCCAGGGCCCGTTCACGGTCTTCGCGCCGACCAACGCCGCCTTCGGCAAGCTGCCGGCCGGCACCGTCGACAACCTGGTCAAGCCCGAGAACAAGGCGACGCTGACCAAGATCCTCACCTACCACGTCGTGCGCCGGCAAGCTGACGGCGCCGATATCAACGACGGCAAGAAGCTGAAGACCGTCGAAGGCGAAGAACTCACCGTCGAGGAGGCGACGGCAAGGTCTGGATCATCGACGCCAAGGGCGACAAGTCGATGGTGACGATCCCCAACGTCAAGCAGTCAAACGGCGTCATCCATGTGGTCGACACCGTGCTGATGCCGGCTTCCTGAGCGGCGCGCCACCGGATCTCCTGTCCCGACCGGGATGCGCGACGGCGAGCCGGGGAAACCCGGCTCGCTTTTTTGTGAACGGGCGCTGGCCGTGAGGTATCGACCCGGCGGTGTCCCCACGGTAACGAAACAGCCGTAAGGCGTATATTGGGTCGAGCGATTGGAGCGAGGATCAAGCGATGTCGAGCCTGGCAGCCGCCGAGGACTATGCGAAGCAGGAACCGGCCAGGGTGATCCAGCCGGCCTGGGTCCGCGCCATGCACTGGACCAACGCGGTCGCCATGGTCCTGATGATCATGTCGGGCTGGCAGATCTATAATGCCTCGCCGTTGTTCGGCTTCTCGTTCTCGCACAGCATCACGCTGGGCGGCTGGCTCGGCGGCGCGCTGTTGTGGCATTTCGCCGCGATGTGGCTGTTGATGGTCAACGGCCTCGTCTATCTGATCACGGGTTTCGCCACCGGCCGCTTCCGCCGGAAGCTGCTGCCGATCACGCCGAGCGGCGTGTTCTTCCGACGTCAAGGCGGCGCTGACCTTCAAGCTCGCCCATGACGATCTCACCAAATACAACTACGTGCAGAAGCTGCTCTATGCCGGCATCATCGTCGTCGGCATCGTGATCGTGCTGTCGGGCCTGTCGATCTGGAAGCCGGTGCAGTTGCAGTGGCTGATGACGCTGTTCGGCGACTACGACACGCCCGCTACGTGCATTTCTTCTGCATGGCGGCTGATCGTCGCCTTCCTCGTCATCCATGTCGCGCTGGCGCTGCTGGTGCCGAAGAGCCTGCGCGCGATGATCATTGGACGCTGACGGAGCGAATGGAGAGTCATGGGCCGCATGCGCAAGCTTCTGATTCCCGGCGTCGACAAGAAGCTGCTGGTCAAGGATGCGATCAAGGTGATGCCCGACCTGACACGCCGCCGCTTCATCGCCGGCGGCGCCAGCTTCGGCGCGCTGACGCTTCTGACCGGCTGCGACGTCGTCGACAGCGAGTCCGCCGACAAGATGCTGGCGCAAATCTCGAAATTCAACGACGCCGTGCAGGGCTGGATGTTCAATCCGGACGCGCTGGCGCCGGCCTTCCCGGAGAGCGCGATCACCAAGCCGTTTCCGTTCAACGGCTATTACGATGTGGACGATGCGCCGGAGGTCGACGGCAAGGAGCTGGAAGCTCGAGGTGCGCGGCCTCGTCGAGAACAAGAAGTCCTGGACGCTGGACGAGCTCTATGCGTTGCCGCAGGTCAAGCAGGTGACGCGGCATATCTGCGTCGAGGGCTGGAGCGCGATCGGAAGCTGGACCGGCACACCCTTGCGCGATTTCCTCAAGCTGATCGGCGCCGACACGCGCGCGCAAATATGTCTGGTTCCAGTGTGCCGACAAGGACGGCTACAATTCGCCGCTCGACATGCGCACCGCGCTGCATCCCCAGACCCAGATGACGTTAAATTCGCCGACGAGATCTTGCCGCGCGCCTACGGCTTCCCGATGAAGATCCGCGTGCCGACCAAACTCGGTTTCAAGAATCCGAAATACGTGATGTCGATGGAAGTCACCAACGAGTACAAGGGCGGCTACTGGGAAGACCAGGGCTACAATTCGTTCAGCGGAAGCTGACGGAATGAGTGCAGGGTGGGCTAGCAAGGCGTAACCATCATCTTCTCACCCCGAAAATAAACCCCTACTTAGCAGTGCAGATTCGACGCCGCGAGTCAGCCCTTGATCAGGATCCCTGCAGCTTCCTCTGGAACGCCGCCAGCACCGCGCCGAGCACCAGCAACGCCGCGGAGACATTCAGCGCGTAGGAGAGATTGCCGAGCCAGTCCGTGACCGCGCCGACGGCGATCGGGCCGAGTGTCTGGCCAATCCCGAAAGCAATGGTCATCGCAGCGATGCCGGCCGGCCATTCCGACGGCGGATAGTTTAGCCGCACGAACGCGGTGGTCGATCCCACCACGGCGAAGAAGGCGACGCCGAACACCAGCGCGGAGATCGCGAGCAACAGCGGCGCATGACCGAAGATCGGCAGCGCCGCGCCGAGCGCGTTGGTGCCGAGAATAATCGTCATCGCCAGCCCGCCGCGATCGAGCGCGAGCACGCGCCGCCACACCCAGGGCGTGGCGAAAGCGCTGACGCCGATCAAGCTCCAGAAAATCGCCTGCGCCGCCGCGCCGCCGCCGCCGTCGCGCACATAGGCGATCATGAAGGTCATGTAGGCGATGTAGCCGGCGCCGAACAGGAAATAGGCGGTGAGATAGATCAGCACCGGCTTGACCGAGAATCGGATGCGCGTGTTCGCCTCGATCAGGGCGTTGCCGCCGAAACGCACGAGCAGCAACGGCGCGATCATGACCAGCGAGAGCAAGGTCAGCGCCCACCACACGATCCACCACGAGCCCGGCCCTAACGCTTGTAATGTGAAAGGCGCAATGAGCCCGGAGGCGAGGATGCCGATGCCGGGGCCGGCATAGAACAGGCTCAGCAGGAAGTTCGCGCGCATCGGCCGCGTCTGCGCGATGGTTGCGGCCAGTGCGCCGCCGCCGACAAAGCCGAAGGCCGCAGCGAAACCGGACAGCAGCCGCGCAAAACTCAGTGCGAGGAAATTGCCTGTGAGGGCGCACAGCGCCAGCGAAGCGACGCAGGCGATCGTGCTCCAGCGCACGCTCCGGATCAGGCCGAAACGCTTGATCAGTTGCGCCGCCATCAAGGCGCCTGCGAGATAGCCGACCGCGTTGATGGTGTTCATGAAGCCGGCCGCCGAATACGACCACGCCAACGCGTCGCGCATGTCGGGCAGCACAAGCGCATAGGCGAAGCGACCGATGCCGAGCCCGATGGTCGGCGCCAGCGACAGGATCAGGATCAGCCGCGCGGGATGCGCGTATGTGGGGGGAGGATCGGGGGCTCGCACAATTTGCTCCGGCAGGCCTCTGTTATGGAGATGCGCCCGCGTCCGCGCAACCGCCCCCATGGCAACGCTGCGTTCTCTTATGGAGATGCTTCCGCGCCCGGGCGCACACGTCCGCGGCAAAGGTGTCGTGCAGGTTCTGCAACAGCGGCTGGCCCGCGCGCGAGCTTGCCAAGCTGCGCGGGGCGTTCTAGCACTCCGCCGAAAATCCACGAGGAAACACCCATGGCGACCCACAAGCTCCTGCTTCTCCCCGGCGACGGCATCGGCCCCGAAGTGATGGCGGAGGTGAAGCGCCTGATCGACTGGCTCAACGCGAAAGGCATCGCGAGCTTCGAGACCGAGCAGAGGCTGGTCGGCGGCTCCGCCTATGACGCGCACAAGGTGTCGATCACCGACGACACCATGGCGAAGGCGAAGGCCGCCGACGCCATCATCTTCGGCTCGGTCGGCGGACCGAAATGGGACAGCGTGCCTTATGAGGCGCGGCCCGAGGCCGGTCTCTTGCGGCTGCGCAAGGAGCTCGGCCTGTTCGGCAATTTGCGGCCGGCGGTGTGCTATCCGGCGCTCGCCGATGCCTCGAGCCTGAAACGCGAGGCGGTCGAGGGCCTCGATATCATGATCGTGCGCGAGCTCACCGGCGGCGTCTATTTCGGCGAGCCGAAAACCATCACCGATCTCGGCAACGGCCAGAAGCGCGCGGTCGACACCCAGGTCTACGACACCTACGAGATCGAGCGCATCGGCCGCGTCGCCTTCGATCTGGCGCGCAAGCGCCGCAACAAGGTGACCTCGATGGAGAAGCGCAACGTCATGAAGAGTGGCGTGCTCTGGAACGAGGTGATGACGGCGCTGCACGCGCGCGAATACAAGGATGTCACGCTGGAGCATCAGCTCGCCGATTCCGGCGGCATGAACCTGGTGAAATCGCCGAAGCAGTTCGACGTCATCGTGACAGACAATTTGTTCGGCGACATGCTGTCCGACATCGCGGCGATGCTGACGGGTTCGCTCGGCATGTTGCCCTCGGCCTCGCTCGGCGAGGTCGATGCCAAGACCAAGAAGCGCCGCGCGCTGTACGAGCCGGTGCACGGCTCCGCGCCCGACATCGCGGGCAAGGGTCTCGCCAACCCGATCGCGATGCTGGCGTCGTTCGGCATGGCGCTGCGTTACTCCTTCGACATGGGTACGTTGGCCGACAAGCTCGATGCCGCGATCGCGGCCGTGCTGGCGAGCGGGTTGCGCACCGCCGACATCAAGTCGGAGGGCACGAAGGCGGCGTCGACCACCGAGATGGGTGAGGCGATTTTGGGCGAGATGCAGAAGCTGCACGGGTAGTGCTTATCAGTCCCCCGCGAAGCGTGGGCGGTCTTCACCTCGCCCCGCTCTTTGCGGGGAGAGGTCGCGCCGAAGGCGCGGGTGAGGGGCAAGGCACGGCACCTCCGCGATGTCGCTACATCGGATTCGACGACTTTCTTGCTAACTACGCCGTCTCAGCTCGCGGAGACTCCCCCTCACCCGAAGCCTCCGCTGCGCTCCGGCTTCGACCTCTCCCCGCACGCGGGGAGAGGTGAGCAGCGCGCGCCGCGGCTCGACTGTGTCTTTTTCTGCACGTCGTGTTGATTTCAGCACGTCGCGTTAATTTGCCGCAGTATTTATTGCTTCCGTAAATCGGAAGCAGTGTTATATCTATCGCCGTCCCGCGCTCACATGAGGGCGCGTCGCGATCGTCACGAACGTCGGGCGCGGGATGCGATGGACGCTGTTGGTGTGCGGACGATGCACACTGACGCGTACGGTCAAGCCGTGTGGTCCTGATTCCCCGACGCTGGAATCAAGTCTGCCGATTACGAGTCGGTCAGGCGACGGGGGCTAGCAAGCCCGGTACCCCGGGGAGAGCACGGAGTAAGCTGTCAAACATCGCGCAGGGAATGTCCGAGTGTTTCGGCAATACCTGTAGTGACTATGCTTGTGGGCCTTCTACCCTTTTCTGCCCACGAGGCTGCGGGTGCGGCCAGCGCCCGGCATTCCCTGCGCCCTCTCTTCTCTGAGGGACAACGACGATGCATCACTCGGGCGAAAAACGCGCCGCGGGATTGCGGACGCTCGTCATTGCGAAGACGTAGGGTGGGCAAAGCGACTCGCGTCTACCGTAGCTCAACATGCGAAGGCAGAAGCGTGCCCACCGTTCTCGGCGTGCTCGTGAAGGTGGGCACGGCGCAAGCGCGCCTTTGCCCACCCTACGTTCTTCACTCGATGACGAGTGTGCTGTCTGAAATTCAAATCCACGAAAACAAATGGCCGGGACAAGCCCGGCCATCACGACGTCAGTCCGTTGTCGCTTCGCTCAATACAGCGGGAAGCGCGTCGGCTCGCCACCGAGATCCGAGGCCGGATTGAGCGGCTGGCGGTCCAGCGGACGGTTGCGGTTCTGCATGCCGAACGATTGGCCCGGCGGGATCGCATAATCGGTGTACTTGCGCTCGCCCGGCAGCACCTCGGTGCCGCCATCAAGCCAGGAGCGCTTGCTGACATAGATGCGCGTGTTGCCCTGCTGGTACTGCACGTTCGGGCCGTTCGGTCCGTAGTAGACCTTGCCGCGCTTGTCATATTGCATGCCCGACTGCGCGGCGGCCGGCGTCGCCATGCTTGCGACAAACACGGCGCCCGCGAGCAACAGCGCGGAACGGCCGATAGCCGAAAATCCCAGGGTAATTGCATCCTCACCTTGCGGCCGGCTCGGCCGCGAAAACCCGATTTGCGGGGAGACTATCTGCCGCAGATATGGCGCCACAAGGTCAATCCGGCCACGTCTGGCCAGATAAATGCCCAGTGATGCCAAAATGTTGCACGGAAATCGGAGCGCCCGCCGCGTCAAAACGCGCCCCGCAGCTGCGGATTTTCGGTCGAGGTCATCCAGTCCGCCATCAGGCCTGCGGGCGCGCAACCACCGCGCTTCAGCTCGGCTTGCGCGAACATTTCGGCGAGCTTCGGCTCATTGCCCGATGTCAGCAAAATCAGGCGATCGAGCATGCAGCCAACAGCGGCGCGGCGCGCCGGCAGGCTGTCGCGCTCGCACGAAAAGCCCGAGAATTGCAGGGCCGGGTCGTCGCTGCGCTTGAAGAAGGCAAGACAGGAACTGGCCTCTGGACGCCCGGCCTGGCGGAGCAGTGCGACGGCACCGAACTTGCTGTCGAGCACGCCGGATGTCTCGAGTTCCGCGCTCCCGCCCATCCGCGCGTCAAGTCCAGCGCCAGCCGTCGTCGGATCGAATTCCGAACCGGGGCGGTAGATTTCGAACTCGGCCACGACCTCACCGGCCGGCCCGGTCCAGCGCATGATATCCTTCCGGCCGCCCGCGGGATGCCGAAGGATGGTATAAACCACTGATTTATCGTGCAAATCCTGTTGACTGACGGCGAAAGCGGGATGCGAGCGATCGGCGGTCGTCCATCCCGGCTTCGAAGAGGTCTCGTCTGCCAAAACGTCCTGCAACTGATCCCAGCCGTGGATCGTGAGGATGCCGAGCAGCGCCAGCGTTCCCATATAGGCGAACAGGCGCGCAATGGTGGCGCAGACTTCGTCGGTGAAGCTGCTCAACGCGGGGTGGATTCTGGCCGCAAAAAACGAGCGGGCGGGAATGCCCGGAAAGGACTGCATGAAACGCCGCCGCGCCATGGTAACGTTGTGTTGACCGCGTTTCTCGCATAGAAGCGCTGCCGCTTCCCTTTCCGCTTTCAGCGAGCGAGAAGCATTTTTCTTCGGAGAGTGAACGATGGGTTACAAAGTCGCAGTGGTCGGCGCGACCGGCAATGTCGGACGTGAAATGCTCGGCATTCTCGACGAGCGCAAATTTCCCGCCGACGAAGTCGTCGCACTTGCCTCGCGCCGCAGCGTCGGCGTCGAAGTCTCCTATGGCGACCGCACCCTGAAATGCAAGGCGCTGGAGCATTACGATTTCTCCGACGTCGACATTTGCCTGATGTCGGCGGGCGGCGCGGTGTCGAAGGAATGGTCGCCGAAGATCGGCGCCGCCGGCGCGGTCGTGATCGACAATTCGTCGGCGTTTCGCATGGATCCCGACGTGCCGCTGATCGTGCCCGAGGTGAACGCGGATGCGGTCAAGGGCTTCACCAAGAAGAACATCATCGCCAACCCGAACTGCTCGACCGCGCAGCTCGTGGTCGCGTTGAAGCCGCTGCATGATGCCGCAACCATCAAGCGCGTCGTGGTCTCGACCTATCAGTCGGTGTCGGGCGCCGGCAAGGATGCGATGGACGAGCTGTTTTCGCAGACCAAAGCCGTCTACACCAACAGCGAACTCGTCAGCAAAAAATTCCCCAAGCGTATCGCCTTCAACGTCATTCCCGAGATCGACGTGTTCATGGAGGACGGTTACACCAAGGAAGAGTGGAAGATGATGATGGAGACCAAGAAGATTCTTGATCCCAAAATCAAGCTGACCGCGACCTGCGTGCGCGTGCCGGTGTTCGTCGGCCATTCCGAGGCGGTCACCATCGAATTCGAAAATCCGATTTCGGTCGACGAGGCGCGCAACATCCTGCGCAACGCGCCGGGCTGTCTCGTCATCGACAAGCACGAGCCGGGCGGCTACGTCACGCCTTACGAGGCGGCGGGCGAGGACGCGACCTATATCAGCCGCATCCGCACCGATCCCACGGTAGACAACGGGTTGGTGCTGTGGTGCGTCTCCGACAATCTTCGCAAGGGTGCGGCTCTGAACGCGGTGCAGATCGCGGAAGTCCTGATCAATCGCAAGCTGCTCAGCGCCAAGAAGAAAGCGGCGTAGGCCGGGGCCGGGCGGGGGAAGAGCGATGTCCGACCAGCCGGCGCCTTCGCGCAGCAATCCTGTGCTCCGTGTGATCGAATACGTGCTGTTCAACAGCCGCTGGATCATGGCGCCGTTCTATTTCGGCCTGGTGGTCGCGCTCGCGGTGCTGTTGCTGAAATTCCTGCGCATGCTCTGGGAATTCATCCTGCACGCGCCGGGCGCCAAATCGAGCGAGACGATACTCGACGCGCTGTCGCTGATCGACGTCACCCTGGTCGGCAACCTCATCCTGATCGTGGTGTTCTCCGGCTACGAGAATTTCGTCTCGCGCATCGACACCTCGGCCAATTCGAGCTGGCCGATCTGGATCACCAAGATCGATTTCGCAGGCCTGAAGCAGAAGCTGCTCGCTTCGATCGTCGCGATTTCGGCGATCCACGTGCTGGAGGCGTTCCTCAACATCGACACGTATTTCGACGCGACCAAGATGACCTGGCTGGTCGCGGTCCATCTGGTGTTCGTGATCTCGGCGCTGCTGCTTGCGATCTCGGATCGCTGGACGGCGGACAAGGAGGGGTAGCTACGCGAGCGCGCCTGTCACGACGCTGCGAAATTCCTTTGCGGTCCGGTCGAGCACGAACAGCGAGCCCTCGGCCACGCCGAAATATGCGCCATGCAGCTGCAGATCGCCGCGCTCGACCCGGTTGCGCACGAAGGGGAATGTCATCAGGTTCTCGAGGCTGCGGAACACCGCGGCCTTCTCGATCCGCGTGACGAATTGCTGCATCGACTCATGTTCGCGCTGCTCGACCACCTCGCCCGGCTTGATGAACATCGCCATCCACTTGCCGATGAAGTCGCCGGGGGAGAGCGGCGCCGCCTTGTCGACGAAGGCGCGGATGCCACCGCATTGGGCGTGGCCGAGCACCACGATGTGCTTGACCTTGAGCACGCTGACCGCAAATTCCAGCGCCGCCGAGACGCCATGCGCCGCGCTGTCGGGCTGATAGGTCGGGACCAGATTGGCGATGTTGCGCATCACGAACAATTCGCCGGGGCCGGCGTCGAAGATCACTTCCGGCGAGACGCGGGAATCGCAGCAGCCGATCACCATCGTCTCCGGCGCTTGACCGCGCACCGACAGGTCGCGATAGCGCGACTGCTCGGTCGGCAAGCGTTGCGCCCGAAAGGTGCGGTAGCCGTCGATCAATGCCTTCGGGAACAGGTCCATGCCTCTGCCTAACCACATGCCGATGACCGCGACAAGGCTTCCGAACCATCAATCGAAATGATATCGCCTGATCAGAAAAATGTGAGGGACCGTCCATGATCCGCCCGCGCCGCAGCCTGCTCTTCATGCCCGGATCGAATGCACGGGCGCTGGAAAAGGCGCGCAATCTCGCGGCAGACTGCCTGATCCTTGACCTCGAGGACTCGGTTGCGCCCGACGCCAAGTCGAAGGCGCGCGAGCAGATCGCGCAGGCCGTGCAGGCCAGGGGTTTCGGCAAACGCGAGATCCTGATCCGCACCAACAGCCTCGACACCTCCTGGTGGTTGGACGATTCCGCGATGGCCGGCGCGGTCGAGCCCGACGGCATTGTCGTCCCGAAGATTTCGACCGTGGACGAGCTCGACAAGATCGGCGCTCGCTTGAGCGAACTCGGCGCGCCCGCTTCCGTCAAGGTCTGGGCGATGATCGAGACCGCGCGCGCGGTGCTCGATGCCGACAGGCTTGCCGCAGCCTCGCGTGATCCGAAGACGCGCCTTGCCGGCTTCGTGTTCGGGCCGAACGACATCGCGCGGGAAACGCGGATCAGGATGATGCCGGGACGGACAGCGATGATCCCTATGATCACGCATTGCGTGCTGGCGGCGCATGCGCATGGTCTCGAAATGCTCGACGGGCCCTATGGCGATATCGGCAATCTCGACGGCTTCGCTGCAGAGTGCGCGCAAGGCCGCGATCTCGGTTTCGACGGCAAGACGCTGATTCATCCAAGCCACATCGAGGCCTGCAACGCGATCTTCACGCCGCCGGCGGAAGAAGTCACCGAGGCGCGGAAAATCATCGCGGCGTTTGCGTTGCCCGAGAATAGCTCGCGCGGTGCGATCCAGCTCGACGGCCGCATGGTGGAGCGGCTTCACATGGAGATGGCGAAACGCACCATCGCGATATCGGATGCGATCGCGAAGATGAGCTGACTACCCAAACCGCTCGACCGCCCACGCATAGAGGCTGCCGGGGACGGGCACCGAATTGCCACGGCCTTTCGGCGAGATGTGCAGACCGATGATTTCGGGGTCGGCGATCAGGGCGGCGAAATCGCTTGGCGCGAAGAAAGGCGTCGGGTCGGCATGCACGGCGTAGAATGATTTCTTCGGCAGCGCATCGCGCGAGGAACCGGCGCGATTGGCGAGCGCGGTCAGCGCTGCCGGCCCGTAGATCGCCACGCGGACGTCGGCTACGCGGTCCGAGCCGCCGCGCAAACGTTTCAGCGCGAAGGTGATGCGGTGCTTCATCGACAGCCAGTCCGGCGTCAGCTCCTCCTGCTCCATCAGATCCTCGAACGCGATGACGATCGGATCGTCGGGCGGCAGATAAAGCACGGAGTTGCCGAGTTGGCGCGGGCGCTCCCAGGCGAAGTATGGCCTCGCCTGATCGAGTTCGATGCGCTTGAGCAATAGCACGTCGGCGTCCAACCAGAGCCCCGCGCCGCGTGCCATCAGCCGCATCCGGAAGAAGTCGGAAAACTGCAACGTGGTCCAGTCGCGCCAGGAGCCATCAGGCTGCGGTGGCCGCAGCTTCTCCGAGAAGGCCTGCGGCAGGATCGCCTCGGCATCGGCGCTGGCGACGCCGGCTGGCAGTCCGGGGATGCTGTCGAAGCTGTAGACGGTGACTTTATGTCCGGCGGCGAGCTGCGACCTCAGGCAGGTCTGCCGCAGCCGATCCAGCGGACCGCGCCAGTAGGTGACGATGTCGGGGATCAAGCGCCGGCCTCGATTTCGGTCATGTCGTCGTCCGACAGCCCGAAATGGTGCCCGATCTCGTGGACCAGGACGTGACGGACGATGTCGCCCAGCGCCTCCTCATGCTCGGCCCAGTAGTCCAGGATCGGCCGGCGGTAGAGCCAGACCATGTTGGGCATGCGTGCGACATCGTCATTGCTGCGGAAGGGCAGGCCGGTGCCCTGAAACAGGCCGAGGAGGTCGAACTCGCTCTCGGCCTGCATCTCGTCGAGCACTTCCTCCGTCGGAAAATCGTCGATGCGGATGATCACACCCTCGCACATCTTGCGAAAGCGTTCCGGCAGGCGCTCGAAAACTTCATGCGCCATCGCTTCCATTTCGGCGAGCGACGGCGCCTTCAGGCTGGTCCACATGGCGCCCTGTTTAACCAGAGTTCCAGGAGAGTCCAACTCGGATTTGTGACGGGGCTGGCCGGGGCGCGAGGCGGATGTTAGAACCATCGCGCAAACAGATGATGTGGTGAGCGTGATGGGACGGATCGGGACGGCAGGCGCAGCAATCATTCTGACGATGTTGGCGATCGGCCCTGCGTCGATCGCGCGAGCCGAGCAGGTGCGGCCCGTGATCCGCCTTGCACAGGCGGCGCCACCGGATGCGCCGCCGCGCCGCGCCTACCGGCCGCAGGCCCGCTTACGTGTCACGCCCAATTACGATCCCGACTCGATCTATCCGCACTACAACCCCGGTCCGAACGCCGTGCGCGTCTGCAATGCGCATTATGAGCAGGAGTTTCGGCCGAGCGGCACTGTGATCGTGCCCAAGATGCAATGTCACTGGACCAATGATCCGCGCGCGCGAGCCGTCGCGGACTGACATTTCCACGGTCTCAGTGTCGGCGGATCGCGCCGATGAGTCCGGCGCCGAGCACGAGCGCGGACATCCCGTAGACCAGCACCGCCATTGTCAATTGGGTGAGGTTGCTTGCGGTGCCCATGCCGGCGCCCGGACCCTGCGAAGCCAGGGTCGTGCCTGCCCAGCACGATGCGGCGAGAAACGATGCTGCGCCGACGCAGCGCGCCTTCCTTGTTGTCGACGGCATAGCGGTCTCCACTCAAGACGCCCCTTGGAAGATACGCGGACAGTCTACGCTGGTTTTGAAAATCGCGCCGCGATTTTCTGCGCGCGCCGCGAAACGGAACCGTTGCGTCGTTTGCGCATTCATCTTGATGACGCAGCTATTCAGTCCGCATTCACGTCACCGACTTTACGAATCCATCTGCGTCGCGGCGGCACGGCTCGCAAGTCGTACGGCGCAGGCGTGATTCGAAAAGGAGGTACGAGATGAACGGGACGAAAGTTTTGGGCCTTGCGGCGATCGCCGCGGTTCTGGTGGTGGCGTCGCCGGTCCAGCGTGCAAGCGCGGTGTCGCTGATTAATCCGGGTGCCGCGACCGCGGTGCAGGATGACGCGCGGCAAGTCACGACCGAAGTGCGCTGGGGCCGTCACCATGGCTGGCACCGGGGATGGCATCATCGGCGCCACTGGGGTTGGCATCGCCATCGCTGGCACCGCCGTCATTGGTAACGGCGGGAGTCTGAGACCGAAACAGGCCCGCCTTGCGGGCTTGTTTTCCGTTCATGCCGCCGAAATCAGGTGCTAGGCTTGCACCGTGGATGACGGTTTGAACGGGTGGTTTCTATGAAGGCATCGATCAAGGCGGCGTTGCTCGCGGCGACGCTGATGCTGGGTGTTTCGGTGCCGGCAGCGGCGCAAGCGCTTGCTGCGAAGAAGACGCAAGCGGCTGGCGCAAGCGATGTCAGCGCGCGCCACCGGCATTATCGCTACGTCTATCGTCCCAACACTCCTTATCCAATGTATTACCGCCGTCCCGTTTATTATGCGCCGGCGCCGTTCCTGCCGATCCCGCCGCTGTGGGGCTATGGTTGGGAGTGGTGGTGACGCGCTTTCGCTGCGTCACGGCGTAAATCCTTTCGCGAGCAGTACGATCGCTTCAGCTCATGTTAAACGCTTGCGCAAATTCCGCGCGAACACCATGCATCGGTTGTTATTCCGTCGCGTGCATTTTCGCCGATTGATTTAATCATCGCGCAGAACGCGCATCATTCATGCCGCATTCACCTCGCGATCACTAGCGTCCAGTGTGGGGTATCCAGCACTGGGACATGACGCAGGCAACTCTGCCTGAGGGCTTGCTGTTGCCTGCAATATGCGAGGAGGACTCATGACAAGGATTTCGATCTCAACACCTGGCTTCGTCCGCAGCCTGTGCCTTGCCGCGGCTGCGGTGTTCGCGCTGTCGGCCGTGCCGATCGAGCGCGCGGCGGCGATGTCGCCCATCAATCCCGGAATTGCGCCGGCGGCGCAATCGACGACGGACGATTTGACGATTCAGGTCCGCGGCGGCCATGGCGGAGGCGGGCATGGGGGCGGCGGTCACATCGGTGGTGGCCATTTCGGCGGTCACGTCGGAGGCGGCGGTTGGCATGGCGGCGGCTGGCACGGTGGCGGTGGCTGGCATGGCGCGCGCGTCGCGCATTTCGGCGGCTTCCATCGTGGTTTCCATCATCGCCGCTTCGTCCGTGCCGGCTACTACCCTTACTACTATCCGGCCTATCATCACCGCTGCCGGATCGTCTGGACCTATTACGGCCCGCGCCGAGTCTGCTGGCATCGCCACTGGCACCGGTGGCACCACTATTATTGAGTAGCAGAATTGAAAAGGGCGCCGCGAGGCGCCCTTTTCAAGGAGACTTGGTCAATTCACGTCCAGTCCTTGAACTTCCAGTGGTGCAGCTTCATCTTCCACGGCGTCAGCTTCTCCAGACGCCATTGCTGCAGATGCTCGGGCGGCCAGTTGCTGAGCCGCTTCTCTTCCTTCGGCGCGGCCTCGATGACGGCGCGCTTGATCGGACGCCGCCAGTACTGGCGCGTGGCATCCGAGATCAGATCGACGAGATCAGACTTCTTGTCGGCCATGGCAGGCTCCTGACGCGAGCTAAGGAGTCTGCGCCCGGTCCGTTAAGGAGCCGTTGCCAAAGCCTGTCGAGCTTGAGTGAACGTGCTACCGCCACTCCCTGACATCGACGAAGTGCCCCGCGATCGCTGCGGCCGCGGCCATCGCCGGCGACACCAGATGCGTGCGGCCCTTGAATCCCTGGCGGCCCTCGAAATTGCGGTTCGAGGTCGAAGCGCAGCGCTCTTCCGGCGCCAGTTTGTCGGGGTTCATCGCAAGGCACATCGAGCAGCCCGGCTCGCGCCATTCGAAGCCGGCCTTGATGAAGATCTTGTCGAGACCCTCGGCCTCTGCCTGCTCCTTGACGATGCCGGAGCCCGGCACCACCATGGCGTTGACGTGCGCGCTCACCGTCTTGCCTTCGGCGATCTTGGCGGCGGCGCGCAAATCCTCGATGCGGCCGTTGGTGCAGGAGCCGATGAAGACGCGATCGAGCTTGATGTCGGTGACCTTGGTGCCGGCGGTGAGCCCCATATATTTCAGCGCGCGATGTTTGGAGAGGCGCTTGGCCTCGTCCGCGATCTTGTCGGGATCGGGCACCATGCCGGTCACCGAGATCACGTCCTCAGGGCTTGTGCCCCATGTCACGATCGGCGGCAGCTTTGCCGCATCGAGCCGGATCTCGTGGTCGAAATGCGCGTTGTCGTCGGAGCGCAGCGTCTCCCAGTAGCGCATCGCCGCATCCCATGCCGCGCCTTTCGGTGATTTCGGCCGGCCGCGCAGGAAGTCGAACGACTTCTGGTCCGGTGCGACGAGGCCTGCGCGCGCGCCGCCCTCGATCGACATGTTGCAGACGGTCATGCGGCCTTCCATCGAGAGCGAGCGGATCGCTTCGCCGGCATATTCCAGCACGAAGCCGGTGCCGCCCGCGGTGCCGATCTCGCCGATAATAGCGAGGATGATGTCCTTGCCGGTCACGCCTTCCGGCAACTTGCCGTCGACGTTCACGCGCATGTTCTTCGCCTTCTTCTGGATCAGCGTCTGCGTCGCCAGCACGTGCTCGACCTCCGATGTGCCGATGCCATGCGCCAGCGCGCCGAACGCGCCATGCGTCGAGGTGTGGCTGTCGCCGCAGACGATGGTGGTGCCGGGCAGCGTAAAACCCTGCTCGGGGCCGATCACATGCACGATGCCCTGGCGCTTGTCGAACTCGTTGTAATACTCGATGCCGAATTCCTTGGCGTTCTCCGCCATCACCCGCATCTGCTCGATGCTCTCGGGGTCGGGGTTCGGCTTGGAACGGTCGGTGGTCGGGATGTTGTGGTCGACGACCGCGAGCGTCTTCTCCGGCGCGCGGACCTTGCGCTTGGTCACGCGCAGGCCTTCGAAGGCCTGCGGTGAAGTCACCTCGTGGACGAGGTGCCGGTCGATATAGAGCAGGCACGTGCCGTCACTGGCTTCGTGCACCAGATGGTCGTTCCAGATCTTGTCGTACAGGGTGGTTGGTTTGGACATGAGCGTCGGGCTCCAGGAATTTTTGAGATCGGCTCTAGCGCGGATTTGCGCCGGATAAGGGAATCGTCAGCGCGGCTTCACAGCGCGCGCGCAAGTTCCGAGGTCGCTGACGTCGCGAACCGTCCGAAAAAGCGGCCGGGCAGGCGCGAACGATCGTCGATCACGACGCGCCGGCGGAGCATGCTGGTTTGAGCGAGAGCCATCTTGAGCGCTTCTAACATAGGGTCCAGTCGGCCGGCAATCAATCGAAGAGCCCGATCATGACTGCCGGGCCAGTCGTGGAACGCCGCTATCGATAACTCAGCGGGGTTGATTGCAGTCGGGCCGCAAATTAGGGTCCGCGCGCCATGAGAGTTCATTTCAAACGGCTGTGCAGAGCCGCCCTGCTGGTCCTCGCGCTGCAGCCGTTCTATCTGCTCGCCCTCGTCGCAACCGACTACGTGGCCCCGCCGGAGGTCAGGCGGGAGCGCATGCAGCGAATACCGCCGGCACCGGGCAACGACCCTCTCGATTGCATTGCACTGGCGATCGGCTTCGAGCCCGGCGGCGCCGGCCTGCACAACGCGATCATGGCGGCGCGCCCGTTGTCCGAGGGCACGGCCTGCGACTCTCTTCCGGCGACGATCGCGCAGAAACCCGGCGTCACCTGGCTGCCATATCCGCGCTATTGGCATGGTTACCGGGTGGTGCTCGATCCCCTGACCGCGTGGATTCCGATGTATCCGGTGCGTTACCTGATGCTGGCGGCGATGATCGCGGCGCTGACATGGTTCGCATTCGAGTTGCGGCTTCTCGTCGGCGCGGACGCCGCGCTCGCCTTGATCGTGCCGACGATCGTCCTCACCGATCTCTGGATCAGTTGGAACTATGCGGCGCAGACCGTAGCTATCATCGTCATCTTCGCCGGGAGCGCCGTCGCCGCGCGCAAAGCCAGGGACCCCGACGGCAACCTGATCCTGGTCGCTGCGCTGTGCGGCAGCCTGTTCAACTACGTCGATTTCCTCATCAATGTGCCATGGCAGCCGATGTTGATCGCCTTTATCGCGCTGGCGGCCAAGCGGCGCGTGCCCGAGGTGTTCGCCATCGTCATCGCATGGTTCGCAGGCTATTCCCTGACATGGGCCTCGAAGTGGGCGATCGCCGTTGCGGCCGGCGCGTCATGGCGCGAGATCTTTGAAGTGATCGCCTATCGCCTGAACGGCGATCTTCCCGGTTACGTCCGGCACAATTTCCTCGCGCCGACCGGCAAGGTGCTCGACTATCTCTATCATGAGACGCGGTCGTCAATGCTGTTTCTGATTTTGCTTCCGACGCTCCTGTTGCCAACGCTGCTCGCGCCGGTGCGGTGGTCGAACCTCGCTCGCTTTGCGCTGCTGTCGTCGCCTCTGCTGATTCCCTTCGGATGGTTCGAGCTTCTCTCCAACCACACCCAGATCCACACCTGGATGGTGTATCGAACCGCCGCCTCCTGTTATGGGATTCTGATCGCGGCGGCGATCATCGCATCGCGCGGCGAGGCAGCGGGCGCGAACGTCGCGCAACAAAAAAGCGCGGGGTGATCCCGCGCTTTTGATTCCTTGCGATGTGGAGTGCTTACTCGCCGACGGCGGTGCGGTGGTCCTGCTTCTCGACGATGCGGGCTGACTTGCCACGCAGATTGCGCAGGTAGAACAGCTTGGCGCGACGCACCTTGCCGCGGCGCACGACCTTGATCGAGTCGATCATCGGCGACATCACGGGGAACACGCGCTCCACGCCCTCGCCGTAGGAAATCTTGCGCACCGTAAAACTCTCGTTGAGCCCGCCGCCGGAGCGGCCGATGCAGACGCCTTCATAAGCCTGCACGCGGGTGCGGTCGCCTTCGACCACCTTGACGTTGACGATCACGGTGTCGCCGGGCGCGAAGTCGGGAATCTCCCTGGCGGCCGACAGCTTGTCGAATTGCTCTTTTTCGAGCTGTTGAATGAGGTTCATTGGAAATCTCCATCGGCGGCGCGCCCAGCCTTGTGCGGGCTCGCGTGTTCCTGCCGTCCACTTGCGGAATTGGCGCCCGTATAAGGCATGGGCGGCGGCTTGTCACCCTTTTGTCGTGTCGTTTGGCGGCTTTTGCTGAGCCCAGAGGTCGGGCCGGCGGGCGCGGGTCAGGGCCTCGGCCTCGGCTCGCCGCCAGGCCGCAACCTTGGCATGATCGCCGGAAATCAGGATTTCCGGGATCGGGCGGCCCTCGAAAGTCTGCGGACGGGTGTATTGGGGGTATTCAAGTAGGGCTTCGGAGAAGCTCTCCTCGGTACCGGATTCGGCCTTGCCCATCACCCCCGGCAGCAGTCGCACGCAGGCGTCGACCAGCGCCATCGCGGCGATCTCGCCGCCCGAAAGGACGTAATCACCGATCGAGACCTCCTCGAGCCCTCGGGCCTCGATCACGCGCTGGTCGACGCCCTCGAACCGGCCGCAAACGATCAGCGCGCCAAGCCCTGTGGCCAGCTCGCGGACGCGAGACTGGGTCAATGGCCGACCGCGCGGGCTCATCAGCAGGCGTGGCAGGTCGGCGGGCGCGGCGGCATCGATTGCGGCCGCGAGGATATCGGCGCGCAGCACCATGCCGGGTCCGCCGCCGGCGGACGTGTCGTCGACGCTCCGATGCTTGTCGGTCGCAGACGCGCGGATGTCGCGCGCCTCCAATTGCCAAATGCCCGTTGCGAGCGCCTTACCGGACAGGCTGACGCCGAGCGGCCCCGGAAACATTTCGGGGAACAGCGTGAGGATGGTGGCGCGCCAGGTCATCGAAATCTCATCGAAGCCACATCACGTCAGAGTTGGCGGTTCGTCGCCTTCGATTTCGGCGGGCAGCTCGATCACCACACGGCCGCCGGCGATGTCGACGGTCGGTACCACGGCGTTGGTGAACGGCAGCAGCATCGTCGCGCCTCTTGGCGGCGCGATCTCGATGATATCGCCGGCGCCGAAATTATGGATCGCGATCACCTTGCCGAGCGGTGCATCGGCGGTGGTGACCGCCGCAAGCCCAATCAAATCGGCATGGTAATATTCGTCATCGTCGGCTGCGGGCAATTTTTCGCGCGCAACATAGAGTTCGATGCCGTTGAGGCGTTCGGCCTCGTTGCGACTGGTGACGCCCTTCAAGGTCGCTACCAAATGGCCTTTGCCTTCACGCGCGTGCGCCACTTCGAATGCGCGCGCGCCGTCCTTTGTGAGCAGCGGACCGTAGCGCGTCACTGCGAACGGATCCTCGGTGAAGGTCCACAGTTTGACAGCGCCGCGCACGCCATGCGCAGCGCCGATCCTGGCGACGCAGACTTGCGCGGGCACCGCGGCGCGCCGTTGCGCTTACTTCTTCTCGGCCGCTGCGGCGGCGGCTGCCGTTTTGGCGGCTGCCGCGGAAGCTGTTGCGGCCGTGGCGGCTGCCTCAGCGTTGGCCTTGCGCTCCTTGCGCGGCACGGCCTTCTCCGGGTTCTTGCGCGGTTCGCGCTTCTTGACCCCTGCAGCATCGAGGAAGCGCATCACGCGGTCCGACGGCTGCGCACCCTTGGCGAGCCACGACTTGACCTTGTCCATGTCGAGCTTGAGGCGGGCTTCATTGTCCTTCGGCAGCAGCGGATTGAAATGGCCGAGGCGCTCGATGAAGCGGCCGTCGCGCGGAAAGCGCGAGTCGGCGGCGACGACGTGATAGACGGGGCGCTTCTTGGTGCCCGCGCGCGCGAGGCGGATAACGACTGGCATTTGGTTCTCCTGAGTGTGTTTGTCGTTGGATTGATGTGAACGGCTATTTCTTCTTGCCCGGAAAGCCGCCGAGGCCCGGCAGTGTCGGCTTGCCCGATAGTCCCGTGAGTCCCGGCAAATTCGGCAGACCCTGACGCAGGCTGGGGGGAAGATCCTTCGGCAGGTTCGGCAAGCCGCCCGGCAGGCCACCGCCGCCCTGCATTTTCTCCTGCATCGCCTTCAACTCCTCCGGCGAGGGCGGCTTCATGCCACCGCCAAAGCCCATCGCCTGCGCGATACCGGCGAGTGGACCGCGCTTGCCCGAACTCATCGCCTTCATCATGTCGGCCATGTTCCGGTGCATCTTGAGCAGCTTGTTGACCTGCTCGACGTTCTGTCCCGCGCCGGCGGCGATGCGCTTCTTCCGGCTGGCTTTGAGGATGTCGGGATGGCGGCGTTCGTCGCGCGTCATCGAATCGATGATCGCGACCTGGCGCTTGATGATCCTGTCGTCGATCCCCGCCGCCGCGATCTGGTTCTTCATCTTGGCGATGCCGGGCATCATGCCCATCAGTCCAGAGATGCCGCCCATATTCGCCATCTGCAAAAGCTGCTCGCGCATGTCGCCAAGGTCGAACTGGCCCTTGCGCATTTTCTCGGCGGTGCGCGCGGCCTTCTCGGCGTCGATATTGGCGGCGGCCTTCTCGACCAGCGAGACGATGTCGCCCATGCCGAGGATGCGCCCGGCGATCCGCGCGGGATGAAAATCTTCCAGCGCATCGGTCTTCTCGCCGGTGCCGATCAGCTTGATCGGCTTGCCGGTGACGGCGCGCATCGAGAGCGCGGCGCCGCCGCGGCCGTCGCCGTCGACTCGCGTCAGCACGATGCCGGTGAGACCTACGCGCTGGTCGAACGCGCGCGCGAGATTGACCGCGTCCTGGCCGGTCAGCGCGTCGGCGACCAGCAGCACCTCATGCGGATTGGCCGTCGATTTGATCGAGGCCGCCTCCGCCATCATTTCTTCGTCGAGCGTGGTGCGGCCGGCAGTGTCCAGCAACACCACGTCATAGCCGCCGAGCTTGCCGGCCTCGAGTGCGCGGCGCGCGATCTGCGGCGGCTGTTGCCCTGCGACGATCGGCAAGGTCGGAATGTCCAGATCGCGGCCGAGCACCGCGAGCTGTTCCATCGCCGCCGGGCGATAGACGTCGAGCGAAGCCATCAGCACCTTGCGCTTGTCGCGCTGGACCAGGCGGCGCGCGAGCTTCGCCGTGGTGGTGGTTTTGCCGGAGCCCTGCAGGCCGACCATCATGATCGCGACCGGCGGCACCGCGTTGAGGTCGATCGTCTGTCCTTCCGAGCCGAGGGTCGCGATCAGCTCGTCATGGACGATCTTGACCACCATCTGGCCGGGTGTGACCGACTTGACCACGGTGGCGCCGACCGCCTGCTCGCGCACGCGCTCGGTGAAACCTCTGACAACGTCGAGCGAGACGTCGGCCTCGAGCAGCGCGCGGCGCACCTCGCGCATCGCAGCGTCGACGTCGGCCTCCGACAGCGAGCCGCGGCCCGTCAGCCGATCGAGAATGCCACCAAGCTTTTCCGACAGATTGTCGAACAAGGCCGTTGCTCCAAATCATTTCGCGCCCGAGGGCGCATCGCGCTGTCGGGCGTTGGCCTCCGGCCTCAAGAGCCGGTCGGCGGGTCGAAGAAAGCTCTTCGAGAAGTGGCGGCGTTAAACGCCCGAGCCAGCCGAAAGTCAAGCAAACTTCATAGTAGGTATTTTAGTAAGGAATATAAGACGCTGCAAAAGCTGATGTTTTTGACCCAGCCCATTTTGATGGGGCCTCGGCGTTCCCCTGCGGCGCAGCCACGCCATATAACCCCTTACGACTCCAGAATTGCATCCCGCCCCGCCCCCGTGCCGATCACCCGCCGCCGCCTTCTTGGATTTTTCGCCGGTAGCGCCGCAGCCGTCGGCGTGTCGACTATCTGGATTTCCCGCATGAAAGCCTATTCCGGTCCCGTCTCCGATCATTTCGACGGGGAGCGCTTCTTCGACCGCGACGGCATGCCGCCGAAATCACTGAGCGAGGTGTTGCGCTGGCAATTTGGCGAGCGCAATCGCCATGCCTGGCCGGATTGGGTCGTGAATGAACATTCCGACAAACCGCCGCCGCGCGTCGAGGGCAACAAGGTGCGGTTCTCTTTCGTGGGACACGCGAGCTGGTTGATCCAGACCGCAGGACTCAACATCCTCGTCGACCCTGTCTGGTCGATGCGGGTCTCGCCCGTGAGCTTTGCCGGCCCGAAGCGGCACAACGATCCCGGTATCGCGTTCGACGCGCTGCCGAAGATCGATGTGGTGCTGGTGTCGCACGGACACTACGATCATTTCGATGTGCCGACGCTGTCGAAACTGGCCGCGAAGTTCGGACCTCGCGTGATCACGCCGCTCGGCAACGACACGGTGATGCGCGATGCGGATGCCGCGATCAAGGCCGAAGGGTTCGACTGGAAGGATCGCGTCGAGCTCGGCAATGGCGTCGCGGTGACCCTGGTGCCGACGCGGCATTGGTCGGCGCGCGGCGTGTTCGACCGCAACAAGACCCTATGGGCGAGCTTCGTGCTGGAGACTCCCGTCGGCAAGCTCTACATCGTCTGCGATTCCGGCTACGGCGACGGGACGCATTTCCGAAAGGTTGCGGAGACACACGGGCCGCTCAAACTCGCGATCCTGCCGATCGGCGCCTATGAGCCGCGCTGGTTCATGCGCGACCAGCACATGAATCCGGAAGATGCGGTCAAGGCGCTCGGCGATTGCGGCGCCGCGCAGGCGCTGGCGCATCATCACTTCACCTTCCAGCTCACGGACGAGGCGATGGATGCGCCCGCGATTGCGCTCGGCGAGGCGCTGGATGCAGCGAAGATTCCGCGAGAGAAGTTTGCGGTGCTGAAGCCGGGGCAGACTTTCGAGATTTAATCGTCATCGCGAGGAGCGTAGCCCGGGTGAGCGAAGCGATACCCGGGGTGACCCGCATATCGCTGCGCTCATGCGGGCTACACGCTACGTCCGCAAGGCCTACTGCTTGATCGCCCAGGTGACGCTGACCGAGATCGACAGCGTCTCCTCGCCCTGCGCGATCGGCGTCGGCGAGGCCGGCATGCCCCCCACCGCCTTGGCGCGGAACATCGGCTGCGGCGCGTCGCCGCCTTCGGAAATGCTCAGGGGTGCGCCGAGCGTCACGCCTGCAGCCCTGGCGTAAATTTCCGCCTTGCGGCGCGCGTCGGCGACCGCCTTCTCCCGCGCGTCATCCAGCAGCTTCGAGGCCTGCGATACCTCGAAGGCGACATTGCCGATGTCGTTGGCGCCGGCGCCGACCAGCGTGTCGATGACGCCGGCGACCTTGCTCACGTCGTGAATGCGCACGGTGACGCGATTGCTGGCGCGATAGCCGACGACCGGCGACGGCCCGGAGCGGTTCGGCGCGTATTGCGGCTGCAGCGACAGCCGCGAGGTCTGGATGTCCCGGGCGTCGATATTGGCGGCTTTCAACGCCGCGAACACTTTCGTCATTGCATTGTTGTTGGCCTCCGAGGCTTCGCGCGCCGTCTTGGCGTCGGTCGCAACGCCGGCATCGACGAAAGCGATATCGGGAGCCACCGAGATCTGCGCTTCGCCGGTGACCGAGATCGCCGCCGGAAAAGCCGCAGGCGTCTGCGCCAGCGCCGGCGCGCCGAGCAGGACGGCGATGAGGAGGACAGCGCTTCTCATTTCAGCGGCACATAGACGTTGATCACCAGCTTGTCCTCCGCGGTCTTCAGGGGATCGGTGATGTATTCCTCGATAAAAGTGTCTTTGGCCTCGAGCTTCTTGTCGTCGAGGTGATTGGTGATCGCCTCATAGGTGTTGTCCATGTTGTCGTAGGATCCGCGATGGACGAATTTCAGCGCCTTGCCTTCCGGCGACTTGCCCATGCTCATGTCCTTGCCAAAGGTCTTCGGATCCTGCTCGATCGGAATCTCGGCAAGATAGGTGAAGCCGGTGTCGTCGGTCGAGGTGTAGACGATCATCAGATTGCCTGAGCGCTTGATGCCCTGCTTGTCGAGCAGCGCATTCAGCGCCTTGAACGAATCGATCAAGGTATCGAACGCCGAATCCCAGTTGGCCTGGCCCTTGACGACCACGACCTTTTTGGCGTCGAGCGTGATGGCTTCGCCGAAGGGATCGGCAGTCTGCACGGGTGCTGCGGGTGCCGGCGTTTGCGCAACCGACGGCGAAGGAGAGGGGCTCGCGGCAGGTGCGGGCGACGCCGAGGCGGCAGGTGCGGGGCTTGCGGGTGCCGATGGAGCCGGGCTTGCGGATGCGGACGGAGTGGGTGACGCCTGCTGGGCCGGTGCGGGTGCCACGCCTAGCCAGATCGCGGCCATCGGGATCAACGCGATCAGGGTTTTGTAGGGAAGGCGGGGGAGAGTCATCCAGTTGTCTCCGTCGGAAAGATCGTGATTCCCGGGTGGCGCAACCTTTAACACGCTAGTGTGGCCAGCGTCCCCTAACAGATCGGTCATCTGCCCTGCAGGGGTGGTCATCGGGCCATTATTCGCCATATAACACGGGCAGAATTTTGGGCTTTTCATGAGCGCGCTCGCCAACCACGCCTTCGCCAAGATGAACGGAATCGGCAACGAAATCGTCGTTGTCGACCTGCGCGATGCCGCCGGCAAGGTGACGGGCGCGGACGCGCGCGCGGTGGCGGCGAAGGTCCCCTATGACCAGCTCATGCTGCTGCAGCCGCCGCGGCTCGACGGCACCGAGGCCTTCATCAAAATCTACAACAGCGACGGTTCCGAAGCGGGCGCCTGCGGCAACGGCATGCGCTGCGTGGTGCGCCGCCTGTTCGAGAAGACCGGGCAGAGCGCGGTGACGTTCGAGACCGCTGCCGGACTTCTGAATTGCTGGCAAGGCCCGTCGCCGGAGCTCTACACGGTCGACATGGGCGCGCCGAAATTCGGCTGGCAGGACATTCCGCTCGCGGAAGAATTTCGCGACACCCGCTACATCGAGTTGCAGATCGGGCCGATCGACGCGCCGATCCTGCATTCGCCGTCGGCCGTGAACATGGGCAATCCGCACGCGATCTTCTGGGTCGACGACGTCAACGCCTACGATCTTGAGCGCTTCGGTCCGCTGCTGGAGAACCATCCGATCTTTCCCGAGCGCGCCAACATCACGCTCGCCCACATCGTCGACCGCGATCACATCACCATTCGCACCTGGGAGCGCGGCGCGGGGTTGACCAGGGCGTGCGGCTCGGCGGCGTGCGCAACGGCGGTTGCCGCGGCGCGGCTCAAGCGCAGCAATCGCAATGTCGAGATCACCTTGCCGGGCGGTAAGCTCGCGCTCGAATGGCGCGAGCGCGATGACCATGTGCTGATGACAGGCCCGGCGTCGTTCGAATATGAGGGACGCTTCGAACCCTCGCTGTTCGCTTCTGTCGCATGAGCGTCGAGGTCGTCACCTTCGGCTGCCGCCTCAACGCGTTCGAATCCGAGGTGATCGCGCGGGAAGCAGAGAACGCCGGACTCGATCAGACCATCGTCATCAACAGCTGCGCCGTCACCAATGAAGCCGTGGCGCAGGCGCGGCAATCGATCCGCCGCTTGAAGCGCGCGCGGCCGAATGCGCGCATCGTGGTGACCGGTTGCGCCGCGCAGACGCAAAGCCGGATGTTCGCCGATATGGGCGAGGTCGACCGCGTCATAGGCAATGCAGACAAGATCCGTGGGGACGCGTGGCGCGAGGCCCGCGCCGCACTTGATGTTGGCACAAGCGAAAAGATCGCGGTCAGCGACATCATGGCTGTTCGGCAGATGACGCCGCATCTCGTCGAAGGTTTCAAGAGCGGGTTGCCGCGCGCGGTCGTTCAGGTGCAGAACGGCTGCGATCATCGCTGCACCTTCTGCATCATCCCCTATGGCCGCGGCAATTCGCGCTCGGTGCCGATGGAGGCAGTTGTCGATCAGGTCCGTGCGCTTGCCGAGCGCGGCCATGCCGAGATGGTGCTGACCGGCGTCGACCTCACCAGTTATGGCGCCGACCTGCCGGGCGCACCGAAGCTTGGCCAACTGGTGAAGCAGATTTTGCGCCATGTGCCCGAGCTGAAACGCCTGCGGATTTCATCGATCGATTCGATCGAGGCCGATCGCGATCTGCTCGATGCGATCGCGGACGATGCGCGATTGATGCCGCATCTGCACCTGTCGCTGCAGTCAGGCGACGATCTGATCCTGAAACGGATGAAGCGGCGGCATTCGCGGCAGGACGCGATCGAATTCTGCACGCAGGTGCGGCGGCTGCGGCCGGACATCGCACTCGGCGCCGACATCATCGCGGGTTTCCCGACTGAAACCGAAGCGATGTTCGCGCGTTCGCTCGATCTAGTCGAGGAATGCGATCTCACCTTCCTGCATGTGTTTCCCTATTCGCCACGGCCGGGCACACCGGCAGCGAGGATGCCGCAGCTCGCGGGCGGCGCGATCAAGGAACGCGCAAAGCGATTGCGCGCGGCAGGCGAGGTGGCGCTGCGCAAGCGGTTAGCCGCCGAGGTGGGTGCGATGCGCGATGTCCTGATCGAAAGCGCGACTGTCGGCCGCACCGAGCATTATTTGCCAGTGGCCATCAGCGGTGTGACGCCGGGCGCGGTGCGGCGGTTGTCGATTGCCGGCGAGGATGGCGCGCGGTTGACGATTTAATCGTCATTGCGAGGAGCGAAGCGACGAAGCAATCCAGACTGCATCCTCGGAAATAGGCTGGATTGCTTCGCTTCGCTCGCAATGACGAAACTACTCCCCATTCCATCCACACACGCGTAGCCGCTCGCGCATGTGCTCCGGCGCCGGCGCCACCGCGCGTACCGGCTCCTTGTTCCTGGAAATGGGCACGCCGATCGCACGCGAATGCAGATGCAGCCGCGGTTCGCCGAACCGCGGTCCGTTGCCATAAATGTTGTCACCAAAAATTGGCCAGCCCTGCGAGGCCGCATGCACGCGCAGCTGATGGGTACGCCCGGTCACCGGTTCCATGGCGAGCCAGGCGAGGCCGTCACTGCGGCCGAGCACCTTCCAGTTCGTCACCGCCGGTTGTCCGTCGGGATCGGGCTTCTGCCACCAGCCGCGCTCGGCATTGAGGCGGCCGATCGGCAAATCGATGGTGCCTTCGTCCGCGGCCGGTCCGCCCTCGACTACGGCCCAATAGGTCTTCTCGATCTTGCCGTGCTTGAACAACAGACCGAGCGAGGCAGTCGCCTTGCGATGCCGCCCAAGCACGAGGCAGCCGGAGGTGTCCTTGTCCAGCCGATGCGCCAGCACCGGCGGCCGTGGCAGGCCGAAGCGCAGCGCATCGAACGAGGCTTCCAGATTCGCCCCGCCCTTGGGCCCGCGATGCACCGGCAGTCCCGCCGGCTTGTCGATGATCAGCATCAGCCCGTCGCGATGAATCACGCGCGCCTGGATTTCCTCCGCCGTCAATTGGGGAACATCGAGCAATGGCAAGACTTTCGTTTGGTGCTCGAAACGGCTAACACACCCGCGATGAATGATACCACCACAGAAACGCCGAAGCTGAGCTGGTGGCGACGGCTGTCCAGCGGACTGAAGCGAACGTCCAGTTCGCTCGGGACCGCGGTCGCCGATCTCGTCACCAAGCGCAAGCTCGACCGCGCCATGCTCGAGGACATCGAGGACGTGCTGCTGCGCGCCGATCTCGGCACCGAGGTTGCCGCGCGCATAGCCGAAGCCGTCGGCGCCGGCCGCTACGACAAGGCGATCACGGCCGACGAGGTCAAGGATGTGGTCGCGACCGAAGTCGAGAAGGTGCTGGCGCCGGTGGCCAAGCCGCTTGCGGTCGATGCGGCCAGGGCGCCGTTCGTGATTCTCGTGGTCGGCGTCAACGGCTCCGGCAAGACCACCACCATCGGCAAGCTCGCGGCGAAATTCGCCGCCGAGGGCCACAAGGTGATGCTGGCGGCCGGCGACACGTTTCGTGCCGCGGCAATCGAACAGCTCAAGGTCTGGGGCGAGCGTGCCAAGGCGCCCGTCATATCAGGCGCGCAGGGTTCGGACTCCGCAAGCCTCGCCTTCAACGCGCTGACCTCAGCGAAAGAGCAAAGGCGCGACATTTTGCTCATCGACACCGCCGGCCGGTTGCAGAACAAGGCCGAGCTGATGAACGAACTGGAAAAAGTGGTCCGCGTGATCCGCAAGGTCGATGTTTCGGCGCCGCATGCGGTGCTGCTGGTGCTCGACGCCACCGTCGGGCAGAACGCGCTGTCGCAGGTCGAGGCCTTCCACCGCACGGCGGGGGTCACGGGGCTGGTGATGACCAAGCTCGACGGCACGGCGCGCGGCGGCATCCTGGTGGCGCTGGCGGAGAAATTCAAACTGCCGGTGCATTTCATCGGTGTCGGCGAAGGCATTGACGATCTCGCGCCGTTCACCGCCAGGGATTTCGCGAGGGCTATCGCAGGAATGGACAATTGATGGACAAGACCCAGCCGCATCCGCTGTTCAAGCTGGCGACCGAACTCGGTCCGCTGATCGTGTTCTTTGTCGTGAATGCGAAATTCCATCTGTTCGCCGCGACCGGCGCCTTCATGGTCGCGATCGTGGCGGCGATGATAGCGTCTTACGTGGTGACGAAGCACATTCCCATAATGGCGCTGGTGACGGGCGCGATCGTGCTGGTGTTTGGCACGCTGACGCTGGTGCTGCATGACGAGACCTTTATCAAGGTCAAGCCGACCATCATCTATAGCCTGTTCGCGCTGGTCCTTGGTGGCGGGTTGTTGTTCGGCCGCTCCTTCATCGCCATCATGTTCGACCAGATGTTCAACCTGACCCCGCAGGGCTGGCGCATTCTCACGCTGCGCTGGGCGCTGTTCTTCTTTGCGATGGCGATCTTGAACGAGGCGATCTGGCGCACCCAGAGCACGGATTTCTGGGTCGGCTTCAAGGCGTTCGGCGTGGTGCCGCTGACCATGCTGTTCGCGGTCACGCAGATGCCGCTGATCAAGCGCTACGGTCTGGAGCCGGTGTCACTGGAAACGAGCGACGCGTCAGAGGGCGATGTGCGGAAGGGGTGATTTCGTCATTGCGAGGAGCAAAGCGACGAAGCAATCCATGGCGCCACAAATGGAAAGATGGATTGCTTCGCTTCGCTCGCAATGACGAGGATTACGATCCCGCCGCCAGCGCCTTGTCGATCTCCGGCTTGAGCACGACCCCGATATTCTCTGGCGTCACCGGCCCGACCATCTTGTAAACAATCGTGCCGTCGCGGCCGACGATGAAGGTCTCGGGCACGCCATAGACGCCCCATTCGATCGCGGTGCGGCCGCTGCTGTCGACGCCGACCACGTTGAATGGATTACCGTAGCGTCCGAGGAAGCGCCGCGCATTGTCGGATGCGTCCTTGTAGTTGATGCCGACCATCTGCAATCTCGTGTCTTTGCCGAGCTCGGTGAATAGCGGCGCCTCGTCATGGCAGGGCACGCACCATGACGCCCAGACGTTGACGATCGAGACCTTGCCCTTGAACATCGCCGGATCGAGCCCGGGCACCTGCGTTCCTGCAGCCGTCAGGCCTGCGAGCGGTGGCAAGGTTGTCTGCGGCGCAGGACGTCCGATCAGCGCCGACGGAATCTTCGAGGGATCGCCGCTGCCGAGCCGCAGCCAGAACAGGGCGGCCAGCCCCGCGAATACGATCAGCGGCAGCAGCATCAGGAGCCGGTTGCGTGGCGCTGGTGTCGACGTCTCGCTCATCACAGATCCACCGCGCTGCGCCCCGAACGCCTGACCACGCCGCTCTCTTCCAGCGTGCGCAGCCGCTGCGTCTGGTTACGATAGTCGAGCACGATCCAGCCGATCAGGATCACCAGCACCAGGGCCACCAGCGCATAGGATGTCACGATGAAAGACGCGTAGGGACCAAGTAGCATCACGCGGCCTTCTGGCTGGCCTGCATCATCTGCAGGCTGCGCACGCGGCGGCGCAGGATTTCGTTGCGCATCGCCGCCAGATGCAGGGTGACGAACAGCAGTGTGAACGCGATCGCCATCACCAGCAGCGGAATCAGGAAGGCGCGGTCAAGCGTCGAGCCGCCCATGCGCAGCACGGAAGCCGGCTGGTGCAGTGTATTCCACCAATCGACGGAGAATTTTATGATCGGCAAGTTGATGGCGCCGACCAGGGTCAGCACAGCGGCGGCTCGCGCCGCGCGCGAGGGGTCTTCGACCGCACGCCACAGCGCCATCAGGCCGAGATACATCAGGAACAGGATCAGCACCGAGGTCAGTCGCGCGTCCCACTCCCAATAGGTGCCCCACATCGGCCGGCCCCACAGCGATCCCGTGACCAGCGCGAGAAAGGTGAAGGCGGCGCCGATCGGGGCGGCGGATTTCGCGGCGACGTCGGCCAGCGGATGCCGCCACACCAGCGTGCCGAGCGAAGCCAGAGACATCACGCCCCAGACGAACATCGACAGCCACGCATTCGGCACGTGGATGAACATGATCTTCACGGTGGCGCCCTGCTGGTAATCGTCGGGCGCGGTCGCGGATTGATAAAGCCCGACAGCGAGGAGGATCGCGGTCGCGGCCATCAGCCACGGCAGGATGCGCGCGGTCAGCGCGAGGAATCGTGAGGGGTTGGCAAGGTCGATCAGCGACATGGCATCCTGTTAATCGCAGGCCGCGGTGCAGGCAATTGACATAACGTTGTTCGGCAAGAGTTGATCGGCATCAATCCAGCCCCTGCCGCAGACTCGCGGCCGCGGCAACCGGGCCGATTACGAAACTGACGAGTGACAGCGCGCACAGGATCGCAAACGGCGCGCCGAAGGATTGCGGACCCGTGATTGCGGCTTCGGATGCCGCGACGCCGAAGATCAGCACAGGAATCGACAATGGCAGCACCAGCACGGCGAGCAAGAGTCCACCGCGATGCAGGGTGACGGCGAGCGCGGCGCCGATCATGCCGGTGAAGGTCAGCGCCGGCGTGCCCGCGAGCAAAGTCAGTGCGACAGCTGCTGTGGATGGCACATCGAGATTGAGCAGCAGCCCGAGCACAGGCGTGGCCACGATCAGCGGCAGGCCGGCGGCGATCCAGTGCGCGAATGCCTTGGCGGCGCAGGCCAGTTCCAGCGAGTTGCGGCTCATCACGATGAGATCGAGCGAGCCATCGTCGTGGTCCGATGTGAACATGCGATCGAGCGTGAGCAGGCTTGCGAGGAGCGCGCCAAGCCAGAGGATTGCGGGTCCGAGCCGCGCCAGCAGCTTCAGGTCGGGTCCGACCGCGAACGGCATCAGCACGACCACGCTGAGGAAGAACAGCACGCCGATCAACGCGCCGCCGCCGACGCGCAGCGCGATCCTGATGTCGCGGCGGATGAGTGCGGAGAGCGCGGTCATGCGATGCACCAGTCTTGCCGGCGCACTTGTGCTCGACCCTTACCCCCACCCCCAACCTCGAGAGCGAGCTTCGCTCGCCTCGGACCCCGCAAGGGGGAGGGGAGTCCGAGCAGCGCGAGCGGTGAGAGCAAATGTCTCCTCACCCCGCCCCCCCAATTCTCAGCTCACGCGTAGCAATCCCGAGCGGCCCATGAGTCGCCGCGACGATCAGCCCGCCGCGCGCCAGATGATCGCGCATCAGGCCGGCAAACAGATTCTGCCCCGCGGCATCCAGCGCCGCGATCGGCTCATCCAGCAGCCAGACCGGCCGCCGCACCGTCAGCAATCGCGCCAGCGACAGCCGCCGCCGCTGGCCGGCCGAAAGATACGCCGCCGGCAAATGCGCAGCGTGGCCGAGTTCGACCGATGCCAGGCTTTCGCCGGCGTCAAAGACGTCGCCGCCCAGAAAATCGCGCCAGAACGAAAGATTCTCCAGCACGCTCAGCGCCGGCTTCAGCGCATCGCGATGACCGAGATAGTGCGCCTGTTCCGGCAAGGTCAGGTCGCCTTCCCCGCCATCCAGCGAGATCGCCCCATCCGCGGGGATCAGCAACCCCGCAATCAGCCGCAGCAGTGAGGTCTTGCCCGATCCGTTGGGACCCGTGACTGCCAGCACCTCGCCGAAGCCGGCCTCGAAATCGAGGTTGGCAAAGACCTCGCGGCCTCCGCGCACACACCTGACGCTACGTCCCGAGAGCCGCATCTTGCCTACTCTTTAGATTCTTTTTTAGGCATGATCTTTTCGGAAAACCGCTGCACACTTTTCCGGATCATGCCTGAGCCCTCTCGAAAACGGCGGGTAGCGCGAGAGAATTTGGGGGTGCGCCGTAGCCCAATGCTTTGGCAGGTGTGGCGGCGCGATTGGAAAGATTCTATAAGCCCGGGAACTTGATGCCGCACACGATCCACGCCTGCAAGCGATCAAGCCAAAGCCCGACCGCCGGTGTTTAAGTACCCTTGCCGGGTATAACGATAGATTGGGATTCCTAACATGACCTCGCTCGACAGCTTCAAATGCCAGAAGACCCTCAAGGTTGGCGGCAAGACCTACGTCTATTACAGCCTGCCTGCCGCCGAGAAGAACGGTCTGAAGGGCATTTCCAGGCTGCCCTATTCGATGAAGGTGCTGCTCGAGAACCTGCTGCGCAACGAGGACGGGCGCACGGTCAAGAAAGCGGACATCGAAGCGTTTGCGAAATGGCTGAAGAAGCGCAAGCTCGAACATGAGATCGCGTTCCGCCCGGCGCGCGTGCTGATGCAGGACTTCACCGGCGTCCCCGCCGTGGTCGATCTCGCGGCCATGAGGAACGCGATGCAGAGCCTCGGCGGCGATGCCGAGAAGATCAATCCACTGGTGCCGGTCGATCTCGTCATCGATCACTCCGTGATCGTGAACTTCTTCGGCGACAACAAGGCTTTCGCCAAGAACGTGGTCGAGGAATACAAGCAGAACCAGGAGCGCTACGAATTCCTGAAATGGGGCCAGCGCGCGTTCTCGAATTTCTCGGTGGTGCCGCCCGGCACCGGCATCTGCCACCAGGTCAATCTCGAATATCTGGCGCAGACGGTCTGGACCAAGAAGGAGAAGCTGACGGTCGGTAAGAAGACCGGCAATTTCGAAGTTGCCTATCCGGATTCGCTTGTGGGCACCGACTCGCACACGACAATGGTCAATGGGCTGGCTGTGCTCGGCTGGGGCGTCGGCGGCATCGAGGCGGAAGCCTGCATGCTGGGCCAGCCACTATCGATGCTGCTGCCCGACGTGGTCGGCTTCAAGCTGAAGGGTCAGATGAAGGAAGGCGTCACCGCGACCGACCTCGTGCTGACGGTGACGCAGATGCTGCGCAAGCAGGGTGTGGTCGGCAAGTTCGTGGAATTCTTCGGCCCCGGCCTCGATTTTCTCTCGGTCGCGGACAAGGCGACGATCGGCAACATGGCCCCCGAATATGGCGCGACCTGCGGCTTCTTCCCGGTCGATGCCGCCACCATCGATTATCTGAAGACCTCGGGCCGCAAGGCGGACCGTGTCGCGCTGGTCACGGCTTACGCCAAGGCGCAGGGCCTGTTCCGCAACGCCAAGTCGGCCGATCCTGTTTTCACGGAAACACTGACGCTCGATCTCAAGGACGTCGTGCCGTCGATGGCCGGTCCGAAGCGCCCTGAAGGCCGCGTCGCGCTGCCTTCGGTGGGCGAAGGTTTTGCGGCGGCGATGGCCAGCGAATACAAGAAGGCCGCCGACGCCTCCCATCGCTATGCGGTGGAAGGCCGCGACTTCGACCTCGGCCATGGCGACGTGGTGATCGCCGCGATTACCTCCTGCACCAATACCTCGAACCCGAGCGTGCTGATCGGCGCGGGCCTGTTGGCACGCAAGGCCGCGGCGAGAGGCCTGAAGGCCAAGCCCTGGGTGAAGACGTCGCTCGCGCCGGGCAGCCAGGTCGTCGCCGAATATCTCTCCAATTCCGGCCTGCAGGAAGATCTCGACAAGGTCGGCTTCAACCTCGTCGGGTTCGGCTGCACCACCTGCATCGGCAATTCCGGCCCGCTGCCGGACGAGATTTCGAAATCGATCAACGACAACGGCATTGTTGCCGCCGCGGTGCTCTCCGGCAACCGCAATTTCGAAGGCCGCGTCAGCGCCGACGTTCAGGCGAACTATCTGGCGTCGCCGCCGCTGGTGGTGGCGCATGCGCTCGCCGGCAGCGTGACCAAGAATCTCGCGATCGAGCCGCTCGGCACCGGCAAGGACGGCAAGCCGGTATATCTGAAGGATATCTGGCCGACCACGAAGGAGATCAACGCCTACATGAAGAAATACGTCACGGCGCAGATCTTCAAGAAGCGCTATGCCGACGTGTTCAAGGGCGACGGCAATTGGCGCAAGATCAAGACCACCGACAGCGAAACCTATCGCTGGAACATGTCGTCGACCTATGTGCAGAACCCGCCTTACTTCGAGGGCATGAAGAAACAGCCCGAGCCTGTGAAAGACGTGGTCGACGCGCGGATCCTCGCGATGTTCGGCGACAAGATCACCACCGACCACATCTCGCCGGCCGGCTCGATCAAGCTGACCTCGCCCGCCGGCAAATTCCTGAGCGAGCATCAGGTGCGGCCCGCCGACTTCAATCAATACGGTACGCGGCGCGGCAACCATGAAGTGATGATGCGCGGTACCTTCGCCAACATCCGCATCAAGAACTTCATGCTCAAGGGCGCCGACGGCAACATCCCGGAAGGCGGCCTCACCAGGCACTGGCCCGACGGCGAGCAGATGTCGATCTACGACGCCGCGATGAAGTACCAGCAGGAGAACGTGCCGCTGGTGGTGTTCGCCGGCGCCGAATACGGCAACGGCTCCTCGCGCGACTGGGCCGCCAAGGGCACACGGTTGCTCGGCGTCCGCGCCGTGATCTGCCAGAGCTTTGAGCGCATCCATCGCTCGAACCTGGTCGGCATGGGCGTGCTGCCGCTGACTTTCGAGGAAGGCGCCTCGTGGTCATCGATCGGACTGAAGGGCGACGAGAAGGTCACGATCCGCGGCCTGCAGGGCGACCTGAAGCCGCGTCAGAAACTCACGGCCGAGATCGTCTCCGGCGATGGCGCGCTGCAGCGCGTGTCGCTGCTGTGCCGGATCGATACGCTCGACGAACTCGACTACTACCGGAACGGCGGCATCCTGCAGTATGTGCTGCGCAAACTCGCGGCCTAGTGATCGGTGCCTCACTGCGAAGTGAGTAGCGACTGTAGATGGGGCGGCCTATGACAAGGGCCGCCTCATTGCGTTTGGGGCACGCGGACCCCGTAAAAACACGGAAAACAGAAGTGGCAGTATGACAGCGATGATGGCCTATCAATCGATTTCGCGCTGGTCGAGTGCGCTCGGCATCTGCGCGGTCGTCGCGGTCATCCGCCCTGCTCACGCCGATCCGCGCGCTGTGGTGGAGTTGTTCACCTCGCAGGGTTGCTCGTCCTGTCCGCCTGCCGACAAGATCATCGGCGAGCTTGCCAAGGATCCCTCCATCATCGCGCTCAGCATGCCGATCGACTACTGGGATTATCTCGGCTGGAAGGACACGCTCGCCGATTCACGCTTCACCGCCCGCCAGAAGGCCTACTCGAAAGTCCGCGGCGACCGCGAAGTCTACACGCCGCAAGCCGTGATCAACGGCGAGACGCATGTGATCGGCAGCGACCGCGAGAGCATCGAGACCGCGATCGGCGCCACCAACAAAACCGAGGGCGTAATGTCAGTGCCGGTGACCATGACCCAGGCCGGCAAGCAGATCACCGTCTCGGTTGCGGCGGCCAACAAGACTCACGCCGCATCGCATGGCGAAGTCTGGCTGTGCGGAATCTCGAAGGTTGTGCCGATCTCGGTCGGCCGCGGCGAGAATCGCGGGCGCGAGCTGACCTACTACAACGTGGTGCGCAATCTCGTGAAGGTCGGCGACTGGAACGGCAAGCCGGAGAGCTGGACCGTTTCGCTCGACAGCGTGGCGCATGATGGCATCGACGGCGCCGCCGTCCTGATCCAGGACGGCAATCGCGACAAGCCCGGCCCCATGCTGGGCGCGGCCTATACGACGCTGCACTGACTCTTCAGAAATCGCCGGGTGTGATTCGGGTCGCGTGAGCCGAGCGGCCGTTGGCGATTCGCCCGTGTTCGTGTTTCGGCTGAGAAGTACGCGCCAACAAAAAAGGGCCAACTGATGTTGGCCCTTTTTTGCTGCGCTAGGCCCGGTCCCGACGATCCCGGGGGGCTGGGGGCTGAGGAATCCGAAACCGAAAGAACCGGGCCAACGCAGTGCATTCTTCTCGCAATCCAGCGCGGCAGGCGGTTGGCGGAAAAAGGGCTGTATTGTGATTCCGCTAACGATCCCGTGACGGCGAAAATCGGACGATTCGCCGCGTTCGGCACGCAAATATGCGCCAAAGGAACCCTTGCGGAGGCCATCGGTTAGCGCAATCATGTCGGCGACGTGACAACAGGAGGCGCTCCATGAGTCTGTCGGAGGATGCCGATCCAAGCGGAAGTCACGCAGCGGCGCGGGCCGCTGCGAATCACAGTCCCCTGCCGAACCGGGTGACTTTCAACCGGGCCGAACTGCACCGCATTCTCAATCTCTATGGCCGCATGGTCGCTGACGGCGAGTGGCGCGACTACGCGATCGACTTTTTAAAGGACCGCGCGGTGTTCTCGGTGTTTCGCCGCTCCTCCGAGATGCCGATCTACCGGATCGAAAAGGATCCGCGGCTGGCGCGCAAGCAAGGCATGTACAGCGTGATCTCGGCGACCGGGCTGATCCTGCGCCGCGGACATGAGCTTGAACGCGTGCTGCTCGCGATCGATCGCAAGCTGGCGGTGGTCTAGGTCTGATCGGACGGCACCGTCTTCGCAGCTTCCCCAAGCGGGAGCTGCATCATCACGGTGTCGAGCCAGCGGCCGAATTTGAGCCCGACATCCGGGTGCGTGCCGATCATCTCAAATCCGCATCGCGTGTGCACGCCGATCGAGCCGGCATTGGCGGAATCGCCGATCACGGCGACCATCTGCCGGTAGCCGCGCGTCTCGCATTCCTCGATCAGCCGCCGCAGCAGCACGAGGCCGAGGCCGCGCCGATGGATCGCGGGATCGAGATAGATCGAATTCTCCACCGTGAAACGGTAGGCGGGTCGTGGCCGATAGGGTCCGGCATAGGCATAGCCGCCCACGCGGCCATCAAGCACGCCGACCAAATAAGGAAAGCCGCCGTCCATCAGCGAGCGGAAGCGCCGCGTCATCTCGGCGAGATCGGGCGGAGTGAGCTCGAACGTGGCGGTGCCGTGGAGCACCGCGTGCTCGTAGATTTTGGTGATGGCGGGAAGGTCGGCCTCGGTGGCGGACCGGATTTCGGGGGAGGACATGCGGGGAAGATACCAGCCGCGCGCTCGCGATCAACGCCAAACAAAAACCCCGGCCGATGGGCCGGGGCTTTACGTTCGTCTCGGTTCAGCGCGTCAGTCGCGCTGGCCGAGCAGCTGCAGCAGCAGCGTGAACAGGTTGATGAAGTTCAGGTACAGCGACAACGCGCCTGTTATCGCCGCACGTTCCGCCACGTCACCGCCCGCAGAGGCGTAGCCGTAGATGTAGTCGTTCTTCAGCCGCTGCGTATCCCAGGCGGTGAGGCCCGCGAACACAAGCACGCCGCCGACCGACACGATGAACTGCAGCGCCGAGCTTGCCAGGAACAGGTTGACCAGGCTCGCGATGATGATGCCGATCAGGCCCATGAACAGGAACGATCCCATCCCGCTCATGTCACGCCGCGTGGTGTAGCCGTAGAGGCTGAGCGCGCCGAACGTCGCCGCGGTGATGAAGAACACCCGCACGATCGAGGTGTGGGTGAACACCAGGAAGATCGACGACATCGAGATGCCCATCAACGCCGAAAACACCCAGAACAGCATCTGCGCGGTCGCGGGCGCCAGGCGGTTGATGCCGGCGGAAATCACGAACACCATCGCGAGCGGCGCCAGCATGAACAGCCACTTCAGCGGGCTGACGAACATCGCGTAGCCGAACGGCGTCAGGAAGATCTTGCCGACGCGGACGGCCTCCGGCGTCGGAACGTCGGTGACGGCCGCCATGTAGACGCCGAGCGCGGCGAGGCCGGTGATGGCCAGGCCGATGCTCATGTAGTTGTAGATGCGCAGCATGTATGCGCGCAGGCCAGCGTCGACGACCGCGGCGTCAGCGCGCCCGGCAGCCCGGCCAAAAGGAGATGTGTAGTTACGGTCTAGGTCCGACATGGTCGAATTCCCGTTGGTTGTCCGGCGGGTGCGCCCGTGTAAGCTTCGTGTAAGCTTTCGTTCCGCCGGGTGGTGAAACCCTATCTCAGATTTACGTGGCCTGCCGACATTAATTTTGTGTCATCAAACCGCGCTCTAACCCACGCTGCTATGTGGGCATTTCCAGTAGAAACTACCATAGCGGCGTGCCGCTCCTACGCGCGGCTGTTTGTCGCTATTGCCTCGCGCGCCCCGCGAATGCCGCATCCAGCGGGGTATATAAATCTCATAAAGATCGCCGGAAAACAGTTGCGCCGCGGCGTTAACCTTCACCGCATCGCTGCTTCAATTTGTCATAGATTGCGCAGCACTGTCGCAGGCTTCTGGTTCAGCGCGAGCAGCGTGCCGGCAAGCCCAAGGCCCACGGTGACGACTAGCGCGGAGGCGACCACCGCGGCAGCGCTGCCGGCATCCCAGACGAAACTGAACGTCATCAGCCTCGTGACGATCAGCCAGGCTGCGATGGAACCTGCAATCACGCCGAACACGGCTGTGGCCAATCCGATCAGGAGATATTCGAGCGCATAGGCGCCGAGCAGCCGCGCGCGCGTCGCGCCAAGCGTCTTCAGAATGACGGCGTCATAGACCCGGTGACGATGGCCGGCGGCGAGCGCGCCGCCAAGCACCAAGATCGCCGAGATCAGCGTCACCGCGCTGGCGCCGCGGATCGCCAGCACCAGATTGGTGACGACCGAGCCGATGGTCTGCATCACCTCGCGCACCCGCACGCTCGTCACCATCGGATAGCTGTCGGCAACCGTCTTGATGATGCGCGCGTCTTCCTCGGCGCTGGGATGCGGCTCGGTCAATGTCGCAATATGGGTGTGCGGCGCGCCCTTGAAGGCGTTGGGCGAGAACACCAGCACGAAATTGATGCCAAGGCCCTGCCAGTCGATGTTGCGCATGTTGCCGATCTTCGCCGGGATATCGCGGCCGAGCACGTTGACCACGATCTCGTCGCCGAGCTTGAGCGTCAATCCGTCTGCGATCTTCTTCTCGATCGAGACCAGCGGCGGCCCGCTATAGTCCGGTCCCCACCATTCGCCCTCGACCACCTTCGATCCCTTCGGGACTTCGCCGGTATAGGTCAAGCCGCGGTCGCTCTGCAGCACCCATTCGGCATCGGTCGACGGGTGCAGCTCCTCGGCGCGCACGCCGCGCGCGGCGACAATGCGCCCGCGCAGCATCGGCACGTCCTCGACGGTGGATTGCGGCTCGGCCTTCTGCAGGAACGCCGCGAAGCGGTCGGCCTCTGAGGAGGGGATGTCGATGAAATAGAATGACGGCGCGTGCTCGGGCAACGCCGCTAGAAATTGCCGGCGCAAATTGCCGTCGATCTGGGTGATGGTGACGAGCACCGCGAGTCCGAGGCCAAGCGAGAGCACGACGGAGGGCGTCAGCGCACCTGGCCGGTGGATGTTCGTGATCGCAAGCCGCAACATGGTCGAACGCGTGCGCGGCAATCGACGCGCTCCGGCCATGACAGCCCAGGCAACGCCGCGCAGGACGGCAAATACCACGGCCGATGACGCGACGAACACGGCCGCGACGCGCTTGTCATAGGCAAGTCCGATCACCACCGCCATCAGCAGCACGATGACCACCGCCATCAGCGCGAGGTAACGCCAGCGCGGCCGATGCCATTCGGCGACCACGGCTTCGCGGAACAGCGCCGCGACCGGCACGTCGTGGACCCGGCCGAGCGGCCACAGGCCGAAGGCGAGTGCGGTGAGCAGGCCGTAGACAAAGGAGAGCGCCAGCTCGTCGGGATGCACGGCCGGCACCACCGGCAGCGGCAGCAATTTGCCGAACAGGCCGACAATGACGAACGGGAGTGCCGCGCCTGCGGCGAGCCCGATCACCGAGCCGACGCCGGCGAGCAGCATGACTTGCGTCAGGTAGATCGCGAACACGTCGCGGCCGGTCGCGCCGAGCGCCTTGAAGGCCGCGATCACGTCGAGCTTGCGATCGATATGGCTCTTCACCGCATTGGCGACGCCGACGCCGCCCACCAGCAGCGCGGCAAGACCGACGAGGGTGAGGAATTGCGTGAAGCGATTGATGGTGCGCTCGAGTCCGGGGGAGGCGTTGGCGCGGCTGCGCACTTCCCAACCTGCTTCGGGCGCCGCCTTGCGGGAATCGTCGATCAGCGTTGCCATCGATCGATCGTCGGCGGCATTTTCGGGCAGTTTCAGCCGGTAATTCCAGCGAACCAGGCTGCCGGGCTGCAGCAGGCCGGTCGCGCGCAGCGCGTCCTCGCTGACCAGGAAGCGCGGCCCGAAGCCGACGCCGACGCCGAGCTTGTCTGGTTCGGCCTCAACCGCGCTCCGGATCTGGAACGTGGCCTCGCCGACGCTGACCTTGTCGCCGACCTTCAGGTCGAGCCGCGCCAACAAGGTCGGATCGGCGGCTGCGCCGAACACGCCATCCTGCCGCGCGAGGATGTCACGAATAGGAAGCTTGGGATTGAGAGTCAGCTCACCTAGCGATGGATAGAAGCCATCGACCGCCTTCATCTCGACCAGCGCGAGCCGGCCATCGGACGCGCGCGCCATCGCGCGCAGGGTCGCGATGACGGAGAGTTCGCCGCGCGAGCGCAAGAAGGCGAGTTCTTGCGGCTTGGCCTCGCGCTGGAACAGCACGAACGCGATGTCGCCGCCGAGCAGATTGCGGCCCTCGCGCGCCAGTCCATCGCTGAGGCTTGCCGATACCGAGCCCACGCCTGCGATCGCCATCACGCCGAGCGCGATACAGGAAATAAACACGTAGAACCCGCGCAGGCCGCCGCGCAACTCGCGCAAGGCGTAACGCAGGCTGAGCGAAACCATGCGTCCGCCGCTCGCCGGCGCGGCGTCGACGCTGCCAAAGCTTTCGGAAGCGACGCTCATGGAGTCTTTGCGTGATCGGAGTTGGCCAGCTCGATGCGGCCGGAGCGCAGCCGCACCACGCGGTCGCAGCGCTGCGCCAACAACGTGTCGTGCGTTACCAGCACCAAGGTCATGCCGCGTTCGGCATGCTTGGTGAACAGCAGATCGACGATCTGTTTTCCCGTGGTTTCATCGAGATTGCCGGTCGGCTCGTCCGCGACGAGGATGGCGGGATCGGGTGCGAGCGCACGCGCCAGCGCGACGCGCTGCTGCTCGCCGCCGGAGAGTTGCGTTGGATAATTATGCAGCCGATCGCCGAGACCGACCGAGGTGAGCTCCTGCGCCGCGCGCTTGCTCGCGTCTGCATCGCCCGCGAGTTCGAGCGGCACCGCGACATTCTCCAGCGCCGTCATGGTCGGGATCAGATGAAACGACTGAAAGACGATGCCGACCTGGCGGCCGCGAAAGCGCGCCAGCGCGTCCTCGTCGAGGGCATTGAAAGGCGTGCGGTTGACCACCACCTCTCCACTATCAGGACGCTCGAGGCCCGCCATCACCATCAGCAGCGTGGATTTGCCCGACCCCGAAGGCCCGATCAGGCCGATCGCTTCACCCGAGCCGACGCGCAGGCTGATATCTTTCAGGATATGAACGCGAGCGGCGCCGCTGCCGAGTGAGAGGTTGACGCCGGTGATGGTAATGGTGTCGGCGGCCGCGCCGGCGAGCGAGGGAGATTCGATGAGGCTGTCCATGGCCCGGTCATATGGCACATTCGCTATTTGGGTCGAGGGGCGGCTCGGTCGGTTTGCGCACATCCTTGTGTTGATACTGGCCTTGACCGCGCTGGACACGACGTTCGCGCGCGCGGCGTTTGCCGGCGAGGCGGCGGCGGTGAAGCTCGTGGTGCTCGGCGATTCGCTGTCGGCGGGCTTAGGCCTTTCGGCGGCGAATGCGTTTCCGGCCAAGCTGCAGAAAGCCTTGCAAGACAAGGGGATACCGGTCGACATCGGCAATGCCGGCGTATCCGGGGATACCGCTTCCGGCGGCCGCGACCGGCTCGACTGGTCGGTTCCGGAGGGAACCCAGGGCGTGATCCTCGAGCTTGGCGCCAATGACGCGCTGCGCGGCACCGATCCCGCCGTAACGAAGTCCGCACTGTCAGACATTTTGACGCGCCTGAAGGCACGCGGCGTTGCCGTGCTTCTGTGCGGCATGCTGGCGCCGCCGAACTACGGCAAGGATTACGCCGATCGCTTCAGCGCGATCTTTCCCGAGCTGTCGAAATCGTTCGGCGTACCGCTCTATCCGTTCTTCCTTGACGGCGTCGCTGCCGATGCCAAGCTCAACCAGGCCGACGGTATTCACCCAACGCCCGCGGGCGTCGACATCATCGTCAAGAATATCATGCCTACGGTCGAGGCATTCCTCGGCACGATCAAAGCGCAAGGTCACTGAAAGCAGTCAACGATAACCCTGATCCTCAACGCTATCAACGGAGGTTTCCGCAGCCTTAACGCATCATGCTTCGCAGAGTCACACAACTCAGGTACAAAATGAGCCGTCGGTGATTCGTCACCGGGAATTGTTTAGGGGTTTGCGCTATGATTCGCGGCGTCAAACCCAAGCATCGGGAGTCGCAACGATGCCGCGTTTGTTTACTGGACTGGAAATCCCGGCCGAAATCGGCCACACGCTTTCCGGATTGCGGGGCGGCCTTCCCGGCGCCCGCTGGATCGATCCCGAAAATTATCACGTCACCCTGCGCTTCATCGGCGATATCGACGGCATCTCCGCCAACGAGATCGCCTCGATGCTGTTTCGGGTGAACCGCAGGCCCTTCGAGGTGAAAGTGCAGGGGCTGACCAGCTTCGGCGGCCGCAAGCCGCGCGCGGTGGTCGCGTCAGTCGAGCCGACACGGCCGTTGATCGAACTGCAGGCCGAGCTGGAGCGGATGATGCAGCGGATCGGGCTCGATCCCGAGGGCCGCAAGTTCACGCCGCACGTGACCTTGGCGCGGTTGCATGATGCCTCGAGCCAGGACGTCGCCGACTATCTCTCGGTGCGCGGTTACTTCCCGAGCAAGGTGTTCACCGCCGACCGCTTCGTGCTGTTCTCCTCGCGCGCCTCCACTGGCGGCGGCCCCTATGTGGTCGAGGATTCCTACGAGCTGAGTGCGTAATTCTCTTTCACCTCTCCCCGTAAGAACGGGGAGAGGGAGAAGTGCGCATACCCCTGTCGCCGATTCCCCGCTTGCAATTTGCACCCGTCTGAGGCCGTAAAGGGCCATGCTCTCCACGCCCGACTCCTTCCGGCAGCATTATGAGGCCCTGATCTCGTCAGGCACGATCGAGCGCGACGCCGCGCAGGCGCGCATCGTCGATGCTTTTGCCGCGCTGGATCAGCGGCTCGCCGGGCACAAACGCGCGCGCAAGCGACGCTTGTTCGGCCGGCTGTTCCGCGACAAGGACGAGGAGCCGCAGCGCGGTCTCTACATCCATGGCGATGTCGGCCGCGGCAAGACCATGCTGATGGACCTGTTCTTCCAGAACAGCCCGGTCGAGCACAAGCGCCGCGCACACTTCCACGAGTTCATGGCCGACGTGCATGAGCGCATTTATGCGTATCGCCAGGGTATTTCGCGCGGTGAACTCGCAAACGGCGGCGACGTGATTGCGCTGACCGCGCAGGCGATCTTCGAGGAGGCGTGGCTGCTTTGTTTCGACGAATTCCACGTCACCGACATCGCGGACGCAATGATCCTCGGACGTCTGTTCGCGAAACTGTTCGAGCTCGGCACGGTTGTTGTCGCGACCTCCAACGTCGCGCCGGAGGATCTCTACAAGGGCGGGCTAAACCGCGCGCTGTTTTTGCCTTTCATCGCGCAGATCGAAGCACATATGGACGTGATGCGGCTCGATGCCCGCACCGACTTCCGGCTCGAGAAGTTGACGGGCGTCAAGATGTGGCTGGTGCCCGATGACGGCGAGGCTTCGAGCGCGCTCAACAAGGCCTGGAGCAAGATGACCGGCAACGCGCCGTGCAAGCCGCGTGACATTGCGATCAAGGGCCGCAAATTGCATGTGCCGTGCTCCGCGCATGGCGTGGCGCGATTCTCCTTCGCCGATCTTTGCGAGGCGCCGCTCGCGGCGAGCGATTATCTGCGGCTGGCGCACGACTATCACACCATCCTGGTCGACCACATTCCTGTAATGGACTATCCCGAGCGCAACGCCGCCAAGCGTTTCATCTCGCTGATCGACACGCTTTATGACAACGCCGTGAAGCTGATGGCATCCGCCGCGGCCGATCCGGTGTCGCTCTATCTTGCAGCCGACGGCAATGAGGCCAACGAGTTCAAGCGCACCTCATCGCGCCTGATTGAAATGAGTTCGGAATCCTATCTGGCGCTGCCCCACGGCCGGAAGGATTCGTCCGCCAGCGGCGCCACGACGGGGCTGGTGGAAACCTGACCTTCGTCATTCCGGGGCGCCGCGAAGCGGCGAGCCCGGAATCCGATATCCACCGGCTGTGGTTATGGATTCCGGGCCTGCGCCTTTCGGCGCATCCCGGAATGACGATGCTTGAAATCAAGGCAGGGCTGCAACCAGTAAGCGCCGACTTGAACGCACCGGTCGAAAGGGCTAACGAAACCCCACCTTCCCACCTCTCCCCGTTCGGGTTCTAAAGGATTTCCCATGGCGCGCGACAAGATTGCCTTGATTGGCTCCGGTCAGATCGGCGGTACGCTGGCTCACCTCATCGGCCTGAAACAGCTTGGTGACGTCGTGATGTTCGACATCGCGGAGGGCGTGCCGCAGGGCAAGTCGCTCGACATCGCGCAGTCCTCGCCGGTCGACGGCTTCGACGCGCATTATACCGGCGCCAATTCCTACGAGGCGCTCGACAACGCCAAAGTCTGCATCGTCACCGCCGGCGTGCCGCGCAAGCCCGGCATGAGCCGTGATGATCTGTTGTCGATCAATCTCAAGGTCATGGAGCAGGTCGGCGCGGGCATCAAGAAATACGCGCCCGATGCCTTCGTCATCTGCATCACCAACCCGCTCGATGCGATGGTGTGGGCGCTGCAGAAGGCCTCCGGCATGCCGCACAAGAAGGTGGTCGGGATGGCCGGCGTGCTGGATTCCTCGCGCTTCCGCTATTTCCTCGCCGACGAGTTCAACGTCTCGGTCGAGGACGTCACCGCTTTCGTGCTCGGCGGCCACGGCGACACCATGGTGCCGCTGGTGAAATACTCCACCGTCGCCGGCATTCCGCTGCCGGACCTCGTCAAGATGGGCTGGACCTCGCAGGCGCGGATCGACGAGATCGTCGATCGTACCCGCAATGGCGGCGCCGAGATCGTCAACCTGCTCAAGACCGGCTCGGCGTTCTATGCGCCGGCCGCGTCCGCGATCGCGATGGCCGAGAGCTACATGAGGGACAAGAAGCGCGTGCTGCCCTGCGCCGCCTATCTCAACGGCGAATACAACGTGAAGGACATGTATGTCGGCGTGCCCGTGGTGATCGGCTCAAAGGGCGTCGAGCGCATCGTCGAGATCGATCTGGCCGGCAAGGACCGCGAGGCCTTCGACAAGTCGGTGTCGGCGGTCCAAGGCCTGGTCGACGCCTGCAAGAAGATCGCGCCCGATTTGCTCGGCCGGTGAGTTCTGCGAGCCAAGGGCCGAGACGAATTCAATCTCAGCCCTTGCAAGTCCTGTGGTATATGGTATGCCAGACCTAAAATCGGAGTGAATTCAACGGAATTCACCGCAAAGGGCTTCGGGGAGCGTCCTAAATGAATATCCACGAATATCAGGCTAAGGCGCTGCTTTCCGAGTTCGGCGTGCCGATCTCCAAGGGCGTGGCGGTGCTGAAGGCCGAGGACGCCGAGGCCGCGGCCAAGAAACTGCCCGGTCCGATCTATGTGGTGAAGAGCCAAATCCATGCCGGCGGTCGCGGCAAGGGCAAGTTCAAGGAAGCTTCCGCCGGCGACAAGGGCGGCGTCCGCATCGCCAAGTCGCCCGCCGAGGTCAGCGCGTTCGCCAAGCAGATGCTCGGCGCGACCCTGGTGACGGTACAGACCGGCGCGCACGGCAAGCAGGTCAACCGGCTCTACATCGAGGACGGCTCCGACATCGACAAGGAGTTCTATCTCTCGATCCTGGTCAACCGCGAAACGAGCGAAGTGTCGTTCGTGGTGTCGACCGAAGGCGGCGTCAACATCGAGGAGGTCGCGCACAAGACGCCTGAAAGGATCGTCACCTTCTCGGTCGATCCCGCCACGGGGATCATGGGCCATCACGGCCGCACGGTTGCCAAGGCGCTCAATCTCACCGGCGATCTCGCCAAGCAGGCCGAAAAACTCGTCAGCCAGCTCTACAATGCGTTCGTCGCCAAGGACATGGCGATGCTCGAGATCAATCCGCTGGTCGTCACCAAGCAAAGCCAGTTGCGCGTGCTCGACGCCAAAGTGTCGTTCGACGACAACGCCATGTTCCGGCATCCCGAGGTCGCAGCCCTTCGCGACGAGACCGAAGAGGATGCCAAGGAAATCGAGGCCTCGAAATACGACCTCAACTATGTCGCGCTCGACGGCACCATCGGCTGCATGGTCAATGGCGCGGGCCTCGCCATGGCGACCATGGACATCATCAAGCTCTACGGCATGGCGCCGGCCAACTTCCTCGACGTCGGCGGCAGCGCCAGCAAGGAAAAGGTCGCGGCCGCCTTCAAGATCATCACCGCCGATCCCAATGTGAAGGGCATCCTGGTCAACATTTTCGGCGGCATCATGAAGTGTGACGTGATCGCCGAGGGCGTCACGGCTGCGGTGCGCGACGTCGGCCTCAGCGTGCCCCTGGTGGTTCGGCTCGAAGGCACCAATGTCGAAGCGGGCAAGAAGATCATCCGCGAATCCGGCCTGAACGTGCTTCCGGCCGACGATCTCGATGATGCCGCGCAGAAGATCGTGAAGGCCGTCAAAGGGAGCTGATCGCCATGGCCGACCATCTCGCCGCGCCGTCGCCGCTCGAGGAGCACCGCAAGCTTTCGGTGTTCGCCGGCGAATGGAACGGTGAGGAGATGGTGTATCCGTCGCGCTGGAATGCGGGCGGACCCGCGACCTCGAAGGTCGTGGCGCGCATGGACCTCAACGGCTTCTACCTTATCCAGGACACGCGCCAGATGCGCGACGGCAAGGAGAGTTTTGCCACCCACGGCGTCTTCACCTACGATCGCGAGGATCGGACCTACAAATTGTTCTGGCATGACTCGCTCGGCTACTATCCGCCGTCGCCGGCGTCCGGCGGTTGGGCGGCCAAGTCGCTGATCCTGGTACGCGGCTCGCTGCGCGGCAACGCGCGCCATGTCTACGAAGTCGTCGACGACAACACCTACAACATGAAGATCCAGTTCTCGCCGGACGCGGAGGGCTGGAACGACGTGCTCACAGGCACTTACAAGCGTGCCAAATAAACTCCTCAAGTAATCCCGCCTCATTACGCTGCCAGCGAAAGTATTCGAACGCATGTCCATCCTGATCGGCAAGAACACCAAGGTCATCTGCCAGGGCTTCACCGGCAAGAACGGCACCTTCCACTCCGAAGCCGCGATCGCCTACGGCACAAAGATGGTCGGCGGCACCTCGCCCGGCAAAGGCGGGGCGACCCATCTCGGTTTGCCCGTGTTCGACACGGTCCAGGAAGCTCGCGAGAAGACCGGCGCGGATGCGTCCGTCATCTACGTGCCGCCGCCCGGTGCGGCGGATGCGATTTGCGAGGCGATCGACGCCGAGATCCCGCTGATCGTCTGCATCACGGAAGGGATTCCGGTGCAGGACATGGTCAAAGTGAAGCGCTCGCTGTCGGGCTCGAAGTCGCGCCTGATCGGGCCGAACTGCCCGGGCGTGATGACGGCCGGCGAATGCAAGATCGGCATCATGCCGGCCAACATCTTCAAGCCGGGCTCGGTCGGCATCGTCTCCCGCTCCGGCACGTTGACCTATGAGGCGGTGTTCCAGACCACCCAGGAAGGTCTCGGCCAGACCACCGCAGTCGGCATCGGCGGCGACCCCGTGAAGGGCACCGAGTTCATCGATGTGCTGGAAATGTTCCTCGCCGACCCCGCCACCAAGTCGATCGTCATGATCGGCGAGATCGGCGGCAGCGCCGAGGAAGACGCCGCCCAGTTCCTGAAAGACGAGGCCAAGCGGGGCCGCAAGAAGCCGATGGTCGGATTCATCGCCGGCGTCACCGCCCCTCCCGGCCGCCGCATGGGTCATGCCGGCGCCATCATCTCCGGCGGCAAGGGCGACGCCGGATCGAAGTCGGCGGCGATGGAATCGGCAGGAATCACCGTCTCTCCGTCGCCAGCGCGGCTCGGAAAGACCCTTGCCGAAAAATTGAAATCCTAATTCATATCTTCGCTCTTTTCGGCAAGAACAATCGTCCTAAATAGGGTATGGCTTCGCCAATGCGGCCGATCTGCCGGGATCGGCCCCAAGGAGCACCGCGCCGTCTAATACGCGCGAACCCCAGATCACCAGGACGCCATCCATGTCTCGCCAGGACGCGAACGCAGCCTTTGCCCTTTCATCGTTTTTGCAAGGCACCAACGCCACCTACATCGACGACATTTACGCCCGCTACGAGAAGGACCCGGCCTCGGTCGATAGCGAGTGGCAGGAGTTTTTCAAGAGCCTGAAGGATGCTCCCGACGACGTCCGCAAGAATGCCGAAGGACCGTCCTGGGCGCGCGATAACTGGCCGCTGACCCCGCGCGACGACCTCACCTCAGCCCTCGACGGCAACTGGGCGACCGTCGAGAAGGTCATGGGCGACAAGATCGCCGCGAAGGCGCAGGCCAAGGGAGCTGACAAGGGAACTGCAAAGGGCGAAGTCACCGCGGCCGAGCTGCACCAGGCGACGCGCGACTCCGTCCGAGCGCTGATGCTGATCCGCGCCTACCGCATGCGCGGTCACTTCCATGCCAAGCTCGATCCGCTCGGTATCGAGGCGCCGCGCAATCGCGAGGAACTCGATCCGCGATCCTACGGCTTCGCGGAAGCCGATTTCGACCGCAAGATTTTCCTCGATCACGTGCTCGGCCTCGAATACGGCTCGCTGCGCGAGATCGTTGCGATCTGCGAACGCACCTACTGCCAGACGCTCGGCGTCGAGTTCATGCACATCACCAATGCCGCACACAAGGGGTGGATTCAGGAGCGCATCGAAGGGCCGGACAAGGAGATCAGTTTTACCCGCGAAGGCCGCCGCGCCATCCTCAACAAGCTGATCGAGGCCGAAGGCTTCGAGAAATTCTGCGACGTCAAGTTCACCGGCACCAAGCGCTTCGGTCTTGACGGTGCCGAGTCGCTGATTCCCGCGCTGGAGCAGATCATCAAGCGCGGAGGCAATCTTGGCGTGAAGGAAATCGTGGTCGGCATGCCGCATCGCGGCCGCCTCAACGTGCTCACGCAAGTCATGGGCAAATCGCACCGCGCGCTGTTCCACGAGTTCAAGGGTGGCTCCGCCAATCCCGACGCGGTCGAAGGCTCCGGCGACGTGAAGTATCATCTCGGCGCGTCATCGGATCGCGAGTTCGACGGCAACCGCATTCATCTGTCGCTGACCGCCAATCCGTCGCATCTTGAAATCGTCGATCCCGTTGTCATGGGCAAGGTCCGCGCCAAGCAGGACCAGCATGGCGATCCCCCTGATATGCGCATCTCCGTGCTGCCGCTGTTGATGCATGGCGACGCCGCCTTTGCCGGCCAGGGCGTGGTCGCGGAATGCTTCGCGCTCTCCGATCTGAAGGGCTACCGCACTGGCGGCTCGCTGCACTTCATCGTCAACAACCAGATCGGCTTCACCACCTATCCGCGCTACTCGCGTTCGTCGCCCTATCCGTCCGACGTCGCGAAGATGATCGACGCGCCGATCTTCCATGTGAACGGCGACGACCCGGAAGCGGTGGTGTTTGCCGCCAAGGTCGCAATCGAGTTCCGGCAGAAATTCCACAAGCCGGTCGTGATCGACATGTTCTGCTATCGCCGCCACGGTCACAACGAAGGCGACGAGCCGGCTTTCACCCAGCCGGTGATGTACAAGAAAATCGCAACGCACCCGGGTACGGTCGAGATCTACTCCAAGCGGCTGATTGCCGACGGCGTCATGACCGAAGGCGAGGTCGAGAAGGCCAAGGCCGACTGGCGCGCGCGGCTCGATGCCGAGTTCGAGGCCGGCGTCGGCTACAAGCCGAACAAGGCCGACTGGCTCGATGGCAAATGGGCCGGCTTCAAGATCGCGGGCGAAGAGGAAGATGCCCGCCGCGGCGTCACCGGCGTCGATGCCTCGGAACTGAAGGAGATCGGCCGCAAGATCACCAAGGTGCCGGACGGCTTCCGCGTTCACCGCACGATTGCCCGCTTCCTCGACAACCGTACCAAGGCGATCGACTCTGGTGCCGGCATCGACTGGGCGACCGGCGAGGCGCTGGCGTTCTGTACGCTGTTGCAGGAAGGCCATCACGTCCGCCTCTCCGGGCAGGACAGCGAGCGCGGCACCTTCTCGCAGCGCCATTCGGTACTGATCGACCAGGAGGACGAGAGCCGCTACACGCCGTTCAACCATCTCGGCGGCGAGCAGGGCCATTACGAAGTCATCAACTCGCTGCTGTCGGAAGAGGCCGTGCTCGGCTTCGAATATGGCTACTCGCTCGCCGAGCCCAATGCGCTCGCGATGTGGGAAGCGCAGTTCGGCGACTTCGCCAACGGCGCGCAGGTGCTGTTCGACCAGTTCATCTCCTCCGGCGAGCGCAAATGGCTGCGCATGTCCGGCCTCGTCTGCCTGCTGCCGCATGGCTATGAAGGGCAGGGGCCGGAGCACTCCTCGGCGCGGCTCGAGCGTTACCTGCAGATGTGCGCCGAAGACAACATGCAGGTTGTCTATCCGACGACACCGGCCAACTACTTCCATTCGCTGCGGCGCCAGCTGCATCGCGAGATCAGGAAGCCGCTGATCCTGATGACGCCGAAGTCGCTGCTGCGCCACAAGCGCGCGGTCTCGCGGCTCGACGAACTCGGCAAGGGCACGACGTTCCACCGCATCCTCTACGATGACGCGCAAATGTTGCCCGACGAGAAGATCAAGCTGGTGGGCGACGGCAAGATCCGCCGCGTCGTGTTGTGCACGGGCAAGGTCTATTACGATCTCTACGAAGAGCGCGAGAAGCGCGGCATCGACGACATCTACCTGATGCGCGTCGAGCAGCTCTATCCGGTGCCGCTGAAGGCGCTGGTGATGGAGCTCGGCCGCTTCAAGGGCGCCGAGATCGTCTGGTGCCAGGAAGAGCCGCGCAACATGGGCGCATGGCACTTCATCGAGCCCTATCTCGAATGGGTGCTGAACCAGATCAACGCGCCGAACAGGCGTCCGCGCTACGCGGGACGTGCGGCGGCCGCGGCTACGGCGACCGGCTTGATGTCGAAGCATCTCGCCCAGCTCAAGGCGTTTCTGGACGAGGCACTGAATTAATTTCTATCCGTCATGCCCCGCGAAGGCGGGGCAACCTATTCCAGAGACCGCTGTGATTGATCGAGAGGCCGCGGCGTACTGGATCGCCCGCCTCCGCGGGCGATGACAGCAGGATCGATTGAGGAAGAAAGTCATGACTGAAATCCGCGTTCCCACACTCGGCGAATCCGTGACGGAAGCCACCATCGGCCGCTGGTTCAAGAAGGCCGGCGAAGCCGTCGCGGTCGATGAGCCCTTGGTCGAGCTCGAGACCGACAAGGTCACCATCGAGGTGCCGGCGTCGTCGGCCGGCGTGCTCGGCGAAATCGTGGCGAAAGATGGCGACACGGTCGCCGTCGGCGCGCTGCTCGGTCGGATCAATGATGGTGCGTCAGCATCCGCGGCTGCGCCAGCCGCAGCCAAGCCAGCCGCTGCGCCGCCGCCTCCCGCCGCCGCGCCGGCTCCTGCGCCTGCAGCCAAGGTGCCGCCGTCAGATGCACCGCTCGCGCCGTCCGTGCGAAAACTCTCGGCGGAGAGCGGCGTCGACGCGTCCACCGTACCGGGCTCCGGCAAGGACGGCCGCGTCACCAAGGGCGACATGCTCGCTGCGATCGAGAAGGCCGCGTCCGCACCGACCCCGGTCAATCAGCCCGCTGCTGCCGTGCAGGTTCGCGCGCCATCGCCTGCCGACGACGCCGCGCGCGAGGAACGCGTGAAGATGACGCGGCTGCGCCAGACCATCGCGCGCCGGCTCAAGGACGTGCAGAACACGGCTGCGATGCTGACGACCTTCAACGAGGTCGACATGACCAACGTCATGGCCTTGCGGTCGCACTACAAGGATGTGTTCGAGAAGAAGCACGGCTCCAAGCTCGGCTTCATGGGCTTCTTCACCAAGGCCTGCGTGCAGGCGCTGAAGGACATTCCCGCCGTCAACGCCGAGATCGACGGCACCGACCTGATCTACAAGAACTACTATCACGTCGGCGTCGCCGTCGGCACCGACAAGGGCCTCGTCGTGCCCGTGGTGCGCGACTGCGATCAGAAATCGATTGCCGACATCGAGAAGGCGATCGCCGATTTTGGCCGCCGCGCGCGCGACGGCCAGCTCAAGATCGACGAGATGCAGGGCGGCACCTTCACCATCACCAATGGCGGCATCTACGGTTCGCTGATGTCGACGCCGATCCTCAATGCGCCGCAGGCCGGCATCCTCGGCATGCACAAGATCCAGGAACGCCCGATGGCAATCGGTGGCAAGGTCGAGATACGGCCGATGATGTATCTGGCGCTGTCCTACGATCACCGCGTCATCGACGGTAAGGAAGCCGTGACCTTCCTGGTGCGCGTCAAGGAGAGTCTGGAAGATCCGGCGCGGCTGGTGCTGGACCTCTGATCGCTCGAAGAGCGGCGCGGGAGCGGCGGGATGTCACCATTGCCGATTGAAATCGTGATGCTCGGCGTGGCCGTGGCGCTGCTGCTCGTGCAGCTGTTCCTGCAGTCGGTCTCCGCGACCGCTGAAATGGGCGGCGTCTACAAGGCCGGCCCACGCGACGAGCGGCGCGCGTTGCAGGGTGTCTTCGCGGGCCGCGCCGAGCGCGCCTTCCGTAATCTGCTGGAGACGTTTCCGGTGTTCGCGGCGCTGGCGCTCGCGCTCGTCGTCACCGGACGAAACGGCGGACTGGGCGCGGCAGGCGCGGAAGCCTGGGTGATCCTGCGGATTCTCTATCTGCCGCTCTATTTCATCCAGATTCCCTACGCGCGGAGTCTCGTCTGGTTCGCGTCGATGTTTGCACTGGCCGCGATGCTGATCCGGCTGTTCCAGTAGCGTCTGACAAAGGGTGGACCGAAGTGACCGACAAAGTAGCTGTTATCACCGGCGGTAGCCGCGGCATCGGCCGCGCCACCGCGATTGCCGCGGCCCAGCGCGGCTACAGGATCGTGGTCGGTTATGCCAGCAACCACGCTGCCGCGAACGACGTTGTCTCGATCATCGAGCGCTCGAACGGCAAGGCGGTCGCGGTGAAATGCGACGTCGCCGAGGAGAGCGAAATCCTCAAAATGTTCGAGGCCGGCGACAAGCTCGGCACGCTCGGTGCGCTCGTCAACAATGGCGGCATTGTCGGCAAGAGCGGCGTGCGCGTCGACGAGATGAGCATCGAGCGCATCCAGCGCGTGATGGCGATCAACGTCACCGGCGCCATTTTCTGTGCGCGTGAAGCGGTGAAGCGGATGTCGACCAAGCATGGCGGCAAGGGCGGCGTCATCGTCAATTTGTCGTCGGCTGCGGCCAAGCTCGGCGGCGCCAACACCTATGTCGACTACGCGGCGTCCAAGGGTGCGATCGATTCCTTCACTATCGGCCTTGCGCAGGAGGTCGCGGGTGAAGGCATCCGCGTCGCCGCAATCCGGCCCGGCCTGATCGACACCGAAATTCATGGCTCCGGCGGCGATCCCGATCGTGCGCACCGGCTGGCGCATCTGGTGCCGATGAAGCGGGTCGGTAGCGCGGAAGAAGTCGCCAACGCCATCGTCTGGCTGATGTCGGAGGATGCGTCCTACGTGACCAGCGCCATCCTCGACGTCTCGGGCGGGCGGTAGCGCACGATCCGGAAAAGTGTGAAGCGGTTTTCCGATAAGATCATGCGCAAACGATAAAGCGTTGTCATACAGTTGAGCTACAGGATTTAGAGCATGGCCAGTTACGATCTCGTCGTCATCGGTACCGGACCCGGCGGTTATGTCTGCGCGGTGCGCGCGGCGCAGCTCGGCATGAAGGTCGCGGTGGTCGAGAAGAACCCGACGCTCGGCGGCACCTGCCTCAATGTCGGTTGCATGCCGTCGAAAGCGCTGCTGCATGCCTCCGAGATGTTCGAGGAGGCCGCGCATTCTTTCGCCAAGATGGGCGTCAGCGTTTCGACGCCGAAGCTCGACCTGCCGGCGATGATGAACTTCAAGCAGCAGGGTATCGACGGCAACGTCAAAGGCGTCGAGTTCCTGATGAAGAAGAACAAGATCGACGTCATCCACGGCAAGGGCAAAATCCTGGGCGCAGGCAAGGTCGAGGTCGCAGGCGTCGACGGCAAGAGCCAGACGGTCGAGACCAGGAACATCGTGATCGCGACCGGCTCTGACATCGCGCGGCTAAAGGGCATCGAGATCGACGAGAAGCGCATCGTGTCGTCGACCGGCGCATTATCCCTGGACAAAGTGCCGGGCAAGCTGCTGATCGTCGGCGCGGGCGTGATCGGGCTCGAACTCGGCTCGGTGTGGCATCGTCTCGGTTCCGAGGTCACCGTTGTCGAATTCCTCGATCGCATCCTGCCGGGCATGGATGGCGAGATCGCGCGGCAATTCCAGCGCCTCCTCGAAAAGCAGGGCTTCAAGTTCAAGCTCGGCGCCAAGGTCACCGGCGTCGACACCTCGGGCAAGATGTTGAAAGCATCGGTCGAGCCCGCGGCGGGTGGTGCAGCGGAAACGCTCGACGCCGATGTCGTGCTGGTGTGCATCGGCCGCGTACCCTACACCGACGGTCTCGGACTGAAAGAAGCTGGCATCGCGCTCGACAATCGCGGCCGCGTGCAGATCGATCCGCACTTTTCCACAAGCGTGAAAGGCGTATACGCCATCGGCGATGTCGTCGCCGGTCCGATGCTCGCGCACAAGGCGGAAGACGAAGGCGTCGCGTGCGCGGAAATCATCGCCGGCCAGGCCGGCCATGTGAACTACGATGTGATTCCAGGTGTTGTGTATACCACGCCGGAGGTGGCATCCGTCGGCAAGACCGAGGAAGAGCTGAAGGCGGCGGGAGTCCCGTATAATTCCGGTAAATTCCCGTTTACCGCCAACGGCCGTTCCAAGGTCAATCAGACCACCGATGGTTTCGTGAAGGTTCTCGCAGATGCGAAAACCGATCGTGTGCTCGGCGTGCATATCATCGGCATCGAAGCCGGTGAAATGATTCACGAAGCTGCGGTTTTGATGGAGTTTGGCGGTGCGGCAGAAGACCTTGCCCGCACCTGCCACGCGCATCCGACGCGCTCCGAGGCCATCAAGGAAGCGGCGCTTGCGGTCGGCAAGCGCGCCATCCATATGTGATCGACCATATGTGATCGACGCCCGGGGCCAAGCCGGGTAGAGATAGGTAATGCTGCGCCGCCTCCTGCAACCGCTCTGGGTCCTGCTCGCGATCGTCTTCTTGATCGAGGCCTGGCTATGGGATCACCTCGAGCCCATCGTCGCCCGGTTCGTGTCGGTGCTTCCGATGCGGGCCTTCAAGCAATGGCTCGCCGATCGCGTCGATGCGCTGTCACCTGCGATGACCCTGATCGTGTTCGCCGTTCCGGTGATACCGCTGTTTCCGCTGAAACTCGTCGGCCTGTGGCTGCTCGCCCATGAATACTGGACCAGCGCGATCTTCACGATCTTGTTTGCGAAATTCGTCGGTGTCGGCGTCACCGCGTTCATCTTCGACGTGACGCGCGAGAAGCTCCTCGAAATGGACTGGTTCGAGCGGCTTTATGAATTCATCATGGCGCTGCGCGAAAAAGCCAAGGCGTTGGTCGAACCGATCAAACAGCGCATTGCCAACACGATGCGCGGTGATGGCGATGGCTGGTCGACGCGGACGCTGCGCCTGATCCAGCGCTTCCGCAGGGGCGTGCATCAGGCGCGCTGAGTTTTTTCCGCGCACTTCCCGCATGTCATCGCCCGCTTCAAGCGGGCGATCCAGCATTCCAGGGACAGCAGGGATAGCGCCGATGGGCCGCGGCGTACTGGATGCTCCGCTTTCGCGGAGCATAACAGTGGAGTTTGAGACGTCGCTAATGCAAATGCAGGATATGCGGGCTGAAGACGCCGAGCGCCGTGACGGCGATGCCGGCGAGTGCCAACACGCCTGAAATCCAGGCCAGCACCATCATGCCGGTGATGATGGCCGCCGACGCCAGCACGATCCCGATCTGGAACGCGGCCGAGCCGAGCTCGAAGTGGTGGTACTTTGCGGTCGCTTCGTCGCGCTCGTGCTCGGCGTCCTTGGCGCGTTCAGCCAGTTCCTCGCTGCCTTCGTGAGTCGAGGGCTCCGAGCGATAGCGCGCGGCGGTCTTCTGCCAGTCGTCGATCTGCTTCTGCAGCGCCGCTTTGGTGGCATCGTCACTGGGCGTGCCGAGCTTGGCCTGTTCGGCCGCGGTCTGCACCACGGTGCGGCGGATGGTCTTGGCCTGGAAGAAGGCCCAGAGGTTCGAGGCCTCGACATTCTTGGCGATGGACTCGGTCTGCGCGCCCTTGCCGAGCGTCTCCGACAGCGCAAGGCACAGTGCGATCACCGCGATCAGCAGCGCGATCTTCTTATTCTCGCCGCCGGCATGCTCGGCGTGCTCCGCGTGCTCCATGCTCTCATGTGCGCTCATGATTCCCTCCGCTGTCCCTGACCGGCCAACGATTGCCGAACATAGGCGTTCGCGCAAGAGCTAAAGGGTGACGGAGAGATGAAGCTCAGCCGCGCGGATGAGCGCTGCGATAGACTTCCAGCAGGCGCTCGCTGTCGATGCCGGTATAGATCTGCGTGGTTGAGAGCGAGGAATGACCGAGCAATTCCTGGATCGCGCGCAAATCGCCGCCGCGTGACAACAGATGCGTGGCAAAGGAATGCCGCAAGGCATGTGGCGTGGCGCTGTCGGGCAGTCCCAGCATGCCGCGCAGCCGCGCCATCGCCAGCTGGATGATGCGCGGGCTCAACGGGCCGCCACGGGCGCCGACGAAGACCGGCCCGTCCGGCGGCAAGGCATAGGGGCAGATCGCGGCATAGTCGGCGATCAACTGCAGCACGTTCTGCAGCACCGGGACCATGCGGGTCTTGTTGCCCTTGCCGGTGACGACGAGCACGTCGCGTTCGCCTGGCGCGGGCATATCGCGGCGCTTCAGCCCGAGCGCCTCGGAGATGCGCAGGCCCGAACCATAGAGCAGCGCCATCACGGCGGCGTCGCGCGCCAGCACCCAGGTCTCGCGCGTCTCGCCCGCGCGCTCGTCGGCGTCGGCCAGCCGCTTGGCCGCCGCCATCGGCAGCGGCTTCGGCAGGGTCTTGCCGACCTTGGGGGCACGGATCGCGGAAAGCGCGCCGACCTTGCCCTTGCCTTCGCGTTCGAGGAAGCGGCCAAAGGAGCGCAGTCCCGCCAAGGAGCGCATCAACGAGCGGCCGGCGATGTCATCGGCGCGGCGCATCGCCATGAAGGCTCTGATGTCGCTGGCTTCCAGCTTTGAGAATTTCGCCAAACTCACCCGCATGCCCCAATGCTCGCACAGAAAGTCGAGGCATTGCCTGATGTCGCGGGCATAAGCTTCCAGCGTTTTCGGTGACAGCCGCCGTTCGCTGCGCAGATGCGTCAGCCAGCGCGTCATCTGCAGCGTGACGCTGTCGTCGGCGCTGTCGAGCTCGATCGGTTGAACGGACGTCTTGGCCATCTGGCACTTAGCAAATTGATTCTCCTCACTATATCGCACCTTCTTCGTTTACCGTTCGCTAACTTATGGCCGAGGCGTTAGCCTTGAGACGTCACAAACCGATTCTCCGATGGACGACAGCACGCGCCAGACTTCTTCCTCCGCCGCATCGACGCGTGTCGTCGATGTGCTGGTCCCGGTCGCGTTGAACCAGACTTATTCCTATCGCGTGCCGCGCGGCATGGAACTGAAGGCCGGCGATGTCGTCGGCGTGCCGCTCGGTCCCCGCGAAGTGCTCGCGGTGGTCTGGGCCGAAAACGCCAATCCCGATCCGCGGCTGCACAACCGGCTGAAAGACATCAACGAGAAGCTCGACGTGCCTCCGCTCAAGGAAGAGCTGCGCTCGCTGGTCGATTGGGTCTCAAACTACACCTTGTCCGCCCGCGGCATGGTGCTGCGCATGACCTTGCGGATGGGCGAGCATCTCGGGCCTGAGCGGATGCGCATGGGCGTGCGCTTGATCGGCGAACCGCCGAAACGTCTCACACCGGCGCGGCGTCGCGTGATCGACGTGCTCAGCGATCGCCTGTTGCACGGCAAGTCCGACGCCGCAAAGGAAGCCGGTGTCAGCGCCGGGGTGATCGACGGTCTGGTCGATGAGGGCACGCTCACCGTCGAGGCGATGCCGCGCCCGCTTGCGCCTCCTGCGCCCGATCCATCTTACGCACAGCCGGAGTTCACGCGACAGCAGCGCACGGCCGTGGACGCCATGCGCGCGCTCGCGGCGAACGGCACCTTTCATGTCGCGCTGCTGGACGGCGTCACCGGCTCGGGCAAGACCGAAGTTTATTTCGAAGCGATTGCCGAGATCATCCGCCGCGGCAAGCAGTCGCTGGTCCTGATGCCGGAGATTGCGCTCACCGGCCAGTTCCTCGATCGCTTCGCGGCGCGCTTCGGCGTGCGGCCGCTGGAATGGCATTCGGAACTCACTCCGCGCTCCCGCGCGCGCAACTGGGCCGCGATTTCGGCGGGCGAAGCGCCGGTCGTGATCGGCGCGCGCTCGGCGCTGTTCCTCCCCTACGCCAATCTCGGCCTGATCGTGGTCGATGAGGAGCACGACCAGGCCTACAAGCAGGACGACGGCGCGCACTATCACGCCCGCGACATGGCGGTGGTGCGCGCGCATATCGCGAAAATCCCGGTCGTGCTGGCGTCCGCAACGCCCTCGGTCGAGACCGAGGTCAACGCTCGCAAGGGCCGCTATCAGCGTATCGTGCTGCCGTCGCGCTTTGGCGGGGCGCACATGCCGCAGATCGAGGCGATCGACCTGCGTCGCGAGATGCCCGCGCGCGGCCGTTTTATTTCACCTGTTCTCGCAGAACATATCGGTCACGCCATCGAGCGACGCGAGCAGGCGCTGCTGTTCCTCAATCGCCGCGGCTATGCGCCCCTAACCTTGTGCCGCGCCTGCGGGCACCGTTTCGCCTGCACCATCTGCGATGCCTGGCTGGTCGATCACCGCTTTCGCCAACGGCTGGTCTGTCACCATTGCAGCTTCTCGATGCCGCGGCCGCACGCCTGCCCGAACTGCGCCGCGGAGGAATCGCTGGTCGCCGTCGGTCCCGGCGTCGAGCGCCTGCAGGAAGAGGCGGCGCAGCTGTTTCCGGACGCGCGCACCATGGTGCTGTCGAGCGACCTCATCACCTCGATCGAAACCATGCGCAGCGAGTTGAACGAGATCGCGGAGGGCCGCGTCGACATCATCATCGGCACGCAGCTGGTCGCCAAGGGCCACAATTTTCCGCGGCTCAATCTGGTCGGCGTGATCGATGCCGATCTCGGATTGGGCAATGGCGATCCGCGCGCCGCCGAGCGCACCTGGCAATTGCTCAATCAGGTGATCGGGCGTGCGGGGCGCGATCAGGGCAGGGGCGTCGGCTATCTGCAGACGCATCAGCCCGAGCATCCCGTGATGAAAGCGCTGGTCGCCTGCGACCGCGAGGCGTTCTATGCCAGCGAAATCGCCTCGCGTGAGCGCACCGGTTATCCGCCATTCGGCCGGCTTGCGAGCCTGATCATCTCGGCCGGCGATCGCCCGACTGCGGAAGGTTACGCGCGCAAGCTTGTCGCGATCGCGCCGCTGGATGAGCGCGTGCAGTTGTTGGGGCCGGCCGAAGCGCCGCTCGCTGTCATCAAGGGCCGCTATCGCTTCCGCCTGCTGCTGAAATCCGCGCGCGGCTTCGACCTGTCGGAATACTTACGGCACTGGCTCGCCGCGAGCCCGAAGCCGAAGGGCAATTTGAAACTCGAGGTCGACGTCGACCCGCAGAGTTTCTTGTAGCTCGTCATTGCGAGGAGCGAAGCGACGAAGCAATCCATATTTCCGCTTGCGGCGCGATGGATTGCTTCGCTTCGCTCGCAATGACGGTAGAGCAAAACGCCCGCCGTCATTTGCGACGGCGGGCTGTTGTGGCGCGCAGAATTTCCGGCGCCCGTCCTGGACGCGGTACCTGCCAGGTCTGTTTGAGAGAAAGGCGCGAAGCCTTACGAAACGACCTCTGCGGTCACCTGACCGAGGCCTTCGATGCCGAGCGCTCGGGCTGCGGCCGTGGAGAGATCGAGCACGCGACCACGCACGAACGGGCCACGGTCGTTGACCGTGACGACGATGCTGTGGCCGCCATGGGTCACGCGCAGCTTGGTGCCGAACGGCAGCGAGCGATGGGCGCAGGTCATGGCGTTCTCATTGAAGCGCTGGCCCGACGCGGTCTGGCTGCCCAACTCGTTGCCGTAGAACGAGGCCACGCCGGAGAAGCTCTGTCCAGAGGTTGCCGACACGCTCGCATTGGCGTCCCGCCAAGAGGCCTTTGAGGGGCCCTTGGAGCCCTCGTCCGCATCCCGACTGACGTGGTGGATGGTGTGACGGCCGTGATGCCTGGATCTGGCCGCGACGTCGGGCGCGGTCGAGCCGGCCAGGAGAGTTGCGGCGATGAGCGCGAATGCCGTTTTCGAGCGGGTTAGGGATCCCGCCGCCGACTTCTTGGTTATAAGCATCTACTTGTCCCTTAGAGTAGTATTGCCACATATGTGACAAGTGGAACCCCCGTCCCGTTTCGAAGAACCGGTCGTGTTGCGTTGCAATATGGCGTGAATTGGGCAGTAAATGCCGGATGTCTCAGGCTGTAATATCTTGTTACTAGCCCGAATAATTACTCGATATTCCGTAATCTTGATCTTTAACCAATTATTAATGAATACAATACTTACTAATACTGTGTAGTATTGTGTAGCCGAGTGAAGGCCATGTGTTGGCAAGTAATGCGCGTGGAGAGCGACTTATCGGTTCCCCTGCACCTCAGGGCACACATGCAGCAGGCGATGGAACGATCTCGCGACCGGCCAAGCCGAACCTGAACGATGCGAATCGGGTGCAAAAATCACCCTCATCGGGTGAGCGAAAATGCGCAGCGAAATCTGCGGTGTGGGGAAGCCAACAACAGCGGCGAATTGCACGCCGCCGTCATGTTGCACCTGCGCGCACGCTATGTTAGCAAAGCCGCGATTTTAACGGACCTGTGCCTTCGTGCGCCGGTCGAAAAATCGAAGTCCCGCTTGAATTCCAAGGGCTTGGATCGCTAGGCGCCGCATCAAGGCGACGGTTTTTCCCTTGCGAGTTTGACAGCTAAAAGAGCTTGGTCCGTGGCTGGTGAAGATCCGTCTGTTTCCGGTGTGTCTGGCCGTTATGCGACGGCCTTGTTCGAGTTGGCTCGCGATGAAAAATCCATCGATGCGGTGAGGGCCGATCTCGACAGATTCGATGCCATGCTCAGCGACAGCGCCGACCTCAAGCGCCTCGTCCGCAGTCCGGTGTTTTCGGCGGATGCGCAGTCGAAGGCGCTCAACGCGGTGCTCGACAAGGCCGGCATCTCCGGCATCTCCGCCAATTTCCTCAAGGTGCTCATCGCCAACCGCAGGCTGTTTGCGGTCACCGATGTGATCCGCGCCTTCCGCGCGCTGGTCGCCAAATTCAAGGGCGAAGCCAGCGCCGACGTCACCGTCGCGGAAACGCTCTCCGACAAGAATCTCGACGCTCTCAAATCGGCACTGAAGACAGTGACCGGCAAGGACGTCACCCTCAACGTGAAAGTCGATCCCTCGATCATCGGCGGCCTCGTCGTCAAAGTCGGCAGCCGCATGGTCGATAGTTCGCTTCGCACCAAGCTCAATTCGATCAAGCACGCGATGAAAGAGGCAGGCTGATGGACATCCGCGCCGCGGAAATTTCCGCGATCCTCAAGGACCAGATCAAGAATTTCGGCCAGGAGGCCGAGGTCTCCGAAGTCGGACAGGTGCTTTCCGTCGGTGACGGCATTGCCCGCGTCTACGGGCTGGACAACGTCCAGGCCGGCGAGATGGTTGAGTTCGAGAACGGCACGCGCGGTATGGCGCTGAACCTCGAAACCGACAACGTCGGTATCGTTATCTTCGGCGCCGACCGCGAGATCAAGGAAGGCCAGACCGTCAAGCGCACCCGCGCCATCGTCGATACGCCGGTCGGCAAGGGCCTGCTCGGCCGCGTCGTCGACGCGCTCGGCAATCCCATCGACGGCAAGGGCCCGATCCAGGCGACCGAGCGCAAGCGCGTCGACGTCAAGGCGCCCGGAATCATTCCGCGCAAGTCGGTGAACGAGCCGATGGCGACTGGCCTGAAGGCGATCGACGCCCTGATCCCGATCGGCCGCGGCCAGCGCGAGCTGATCATCGGCGACCGCCAGACCGGCAAGACCGCGATCGCGCTCGACACCATCCTGAACCAGAAGCCGCTGAACGCCACCGGCGACGAGAAGATCAAGCTGTACTGCGTCTATGTCGCGGTCGGCCAGAAGCGCTCGACCGTCGCGCAGTTCGTCAAGGTGCTGGAAGAGCAGGGCGCGCTGGAATATTCCATCATCGTCGCCGCAACCGCGTCCGATCCGGCGCCGATGCAATACATCGCGCCCTTCACCGGCTGCACCATGGGCGAATATTTCCGCGACAACGGCATGCATGCCGTGATGATCTACGACGACCTCTCCAAGCAGGCGGTCGCTTATCGTCAGATGTCGCTGCTGCTGCGACGCCCGCCGGGCCGCGAAGCCTATCCGGGTGACGTGTTCTATCTGCACTCCCGCTTGCTGGAGCGCGCCGCCAAGCTCAACGACAACCACGGTTCTGGCTCGCTGACCGCGCTGCCGATCATCGAAACCCAGGCCAACGACGTGTCGGCCTACATCCCGACCAACGTCATCTCCATCACCGATGGTCAGATCTTCCTCGAGACCGACCTGTTCTTCCAGGGCATCCGGCCCGCGGTGAACGTCGGTCTGTCGGTGTCGCGCGTCGGATCGTCGGCGCAGACCAAGGCCACCAAGAAGGTCGCCGGCAAGATCAAGGGCGAGCTGGCGCAGTACCGCGAAATGGCGGCGTTCGCGCAGTTCGGCTCCGACCTCGACGCCACCACCCAGCGGCTGCTCAACCGCGGCGCGCGACTGACCGAGCTGTTGAAGCAGCCGCAGTTCTCGCCGCTGAAGATGGAAGAGCAGGTCTGCGTGATCTGGGCCGGCACCAACGGCTATCTCGATCCGCTGCCGCTCAACAAGGTGCGCGCGTTCGAGGACGGTTTGTTGTCGCTGTTGCGCGGCAAGAACACCGACATACTCAATGCGATCCGCGACAGCCGCGATCTCTCCGACGACACCGCTGCCAAGCTGAAGTCGGTGGTCGAGGGTTTTGCGAAGTCGTTTGCGTAACGTCGTAACGGCCGGGCAAAAGCGCGAAGCGCGTCTTTGCGCAGATGACCCGGCCATCCACGTCTTTGTGGCGTGGAAGAGAAGACGTGGATGCCCGGCACAAGGCCGGGCATGACGAAGACAAGAGATGGCGATCGGGTCGAATCCCATCGCGGGGTGAGCTGAGCGAATGGCGTCACTGAAAGACATGCGGGTCCGCATCGCCTCGACCAAGGCGACGCAGAAGATCACCAAGGCGATGCAGATGGTGGCGGCCTCCAAGCTGCGCCGTGCGCAGACCGCCGCCGAGGCCGCGCGTCCCTTCGCCGAGAAGATGGACGCGGTCATTTCCAACATCGCAAGCGCCGCGGCGTCCTCGCCCGGCGCACCGCCGCTGTTGATCGGCACCGGCAGGGATCAGGTCCACCTGCTTCTGGTCTGTACCGGCGAGCGCGGCCTGTCGGGCGCGTTCAACTCGTCGATCGTGCGGCTGGCGCGCGAGCGCGCCAATGCCCTGATGGCACAAGGCAAGGAAGTGAAATTCTTCTGCGTCGGCCGCAAGGGCTACGAGCAGCTTCGCCGTAACTTCGAAAAGCAGATCATCGAGCATCTGGATCTGCGCGGCGTCCGTCAGCTTGCCTTCAAGAATGCCGAGGACATCGCCGAGAAGATCATCGCCCGCTTCGAGGCCGGCGAGTTCGACGTCTGCACGCTGTTCTTCTCGCGCTTCCGCTCGGTGATCGCCCAGGTGCCGACCGCCCAGCAGATCATTCCGCTGGAGATCAAGGAACAGGACAGCAAGGCATCCTCGACCTCCTACGAATACGAGCCGGAAGAGGACGAGATCCTCACCCATCTCTTGCCTCGCAATCTCGCAGTGCAGATCTTCCGGGCGCTGCTCGAAAACAACGCCTCGTTCTACGGCGCGCAGATGAGCGCGATGGATAACGCCACCCGCAACGCCGGCGACATGATCCGCAAGCAGACCCTGATTTACAATCGTACGCGTCAGGCTCAGATCACCAAGGAACTCATCGAAATCATTTCCGGCGCAGAAGCAGTCTGACCGGCACGAAATTCGGATCGTAAGGAGACAGTTGAATGGCTACAGCAGCCAACCAGATCGGTCGCGTCACCCAGGTCATGGGCGCCGTCGTCGACGTGCAGTTCGAAGGCCATTTGCCGGCGATTCTCAATTCGCTGGAGACCAAGAACGGCGGCAATCGCCTCGTGCTCGAGGTCGCGCAGCATCTCGGTGAGTCCACGGTGCGCACCATCGCGATGGATGTCACCGAAGGTCTGGTCCGCGGCCAGGAAGTCAGCGATACCGGACAGCCGATCGAGGTTCCGGTTGGCGCGGGCACGCTCGGCCGCATCATGAACGTCATTGGCGAACCGATCGACGAAGCCGGCCCGATCCAGGCCGAAGGCAGGCGCGCAATTCACCAGGAAGCGCCGACCTACACCGACCAGTCGACCGAAGCCGAAATCCTCGTCACCGGCATCAAGGTCGTCGATCTTCTGGCGCCGTATGCCAAGGGCGGCAAGATCGGTCTGTTCGGCGGCGCCGGCGTCGGCAAGACCGTGCTGATTCAGGAGCTCATCAACAACGTCGCGAAGGCGCACGGCGGTTACTCCGTGTTCGCCGGCGTCGGCGAGCGGACCCGCGAAGGCAACGATCTCTATCACGAGTTCATCGAATCCAAGGTCAACGCCGATCCGCACAATCCGGATCCGAGCGTGAAGTCGAAATGTGCGCTGGTGTTCGGTCAGATGAACGAGCCGCCGGGCGCGCGCGCCCGCGTTGGCCTGACGGGTCTCACGGTCGCCGAGCATTTCCGCGACCAGGGCCAGGACGTGCTGTTCTTCGTCGACAACATCTTCCGCTTCACGCAGGCCGGTTCGGAAGTGTCGGCGCTGCTCGGCCGTATTCCCTCCGCGGTGGGTTATCAGCCGACGCTCGCCACCGACATGGGCGCGCTGCAGGAGCGCATCACCACCACGCATAAGGGCTCGATCACATCGGTGCAGGCGATCTACGTGCCGGCCGACGACTTGACCGACCCGGCGCCGGCGACCTCCTTCGCGCACCTTGACGCCACGACCGTGTTGTCGCGGGGTATCGCGGAAAAGGGCATTTATCCCGCGGTCGACCCGCTCGACTCGACCTCGCGCATGCTCTCGCCGCTGGTCGTCGGCCAGGAACACTACGACACGGCGCGTTTGGTTCAGCAGATCCTGCAGCGCTACAAGTCGCTGCAGGACATCATCGCCATCCTCGGCATGGACGAACTGTCGGAAGAGGACAAGATTGCGGTGGCGCGCGCCCGCAAGCTCGAGCGCTTCCTGTCGCAGCCGTTCCACGTCGCCGAAGTCTTCACCGGCTCGCCCGGCAAGTTCGTCGAGCTCGCCGACACCATCAAGGGCTTCCGCGATCTCTGCGAGGGCAAGTATGACCACCTGCCCGAGGCTGCCTTCTACATGGTCGGCACCATCGAAGAGGCGGTCGAGAAGGGCAAGAAGCTGGCCGCCGAGGCAGCGTAAGGTTCATGATATCGTCATTGCCGGGCTTGACCCGGCAATCCATCGAAAGAGAAATGCTTTTGAGTGATGGACCCGCGGGTCAAGCCCGCGGGTGACAGCGGAAAAAACGGACAGACCATGGCCACCTTCCATTTCGATCTTGTCTCGCCGGAAAAGCTGACCTTCTCCGGCGAAGTCGATCAGGTCGACATCCCCGGCACCGAGGGCGACTTCGGCGTGCTGGCCGGACACGCGCCAATCGTGGCCGCGGTGCGTCCGGGCATCCTGACGATCATCACCGGCGGCACCAGGCAGAAGGTCATTGTGCTCGGCGGATTGGCCGAGATGTCCGATACCGGCCTCACCGTGCTCGCCAACGTCGCGACCACGGTCGAGGAACTGGACAAGGCCAAGTTCGCGGCGACGATCGGCGAGATGCAGGAGAAGCTCGCCGAGAAGGAAGGCCACGAGCTCGACGGCGCGCTTGCGCGACTGGATCAGTTCAAGAGCATCCAGCACGAGGTCGAAACCACCGCGATGCACTAGGCATCGTTTCGGCACTGTCCAAAAACTGAATGAAAACAGCCTCCCGCGCATACGGTGGGTGCCGGAACGCGGGTTGCGCCGTAGCCTGCAAGACGGCATTCTGCGCGAGCAGATCGTGGTCCGGGGCTGGCATTCATGAAACGCAAGATCGCGGCGATTTTTGCGGCTGATATTGCCGGCTACTCCAGGCTCGTGGCCGAGGACGAAGAGGAGACGCTGCGGCGTCTCGCCTCCTACCGCGCAGTGACCGACGATTTTATCGCCAAGGCCGGCGGCCGCATCTTCAACACCGCGGGCGATGCGGTGCTCGCGGAATTTCCGAGCGCCGTCGAGGCGGTGCGCTGCGCCATCGACATCCAGGAAAGCCTGCGAACCCGCAACATGGCCTATCCGTCGAGCCGGCAGATGTCGTTCCGCATCGGTATCACCATCGGTGACGTTGTCGAGCGCGACGGCGACCTGCTCGGCGATGGCGTCAACATCGCCGCGCGCCTCGAGGGGCTTGCCGAGGTCGGCGGTATCTGCGTGTCGCGCGCCGTGCACGAGCAGGTGGCCAACAAGCTCTCCGTGCAGTTTGCCGATATCGGCGCGCAGGAAGTGAAGAACATCCCGACGCCCGTGCACGCCTATATGGTTGCGATGCGGCGCGAGGACGGGACGTTCTCGACCCCGCAGTTCAAGAAGCCCGCGAGCAAGGCGGCTGCCGGCGCGCCGAACTGGATGTGGCCCGCGGTTGTCGGCGTGGTCTCGATCGTCGGCATCGGCGTTGCCGGCTTTCTCTATTTCACCAAGCTCGAGCTGACCCCGGCTACCAAAGATATCGCGGCTGTTGAGAAGGCAGCAGTGCCGGCGCCGAACAAGGCGCCGGCTCCGATGCAGCAGACACAGGCTCCGTCGCCGAGCCCGTCGCGGGCTCCAGTTCCGAGCCCGTCGCTGGCGGCTCCGGCGCCTCCGCCGCCGCCCGGCCCGGCACCGATTCCCTCCGGTGAAAAGCTGGTCGCCGATAGCGTGCCATTCATCGGCGGCCGCGCGCGGGTGAACCTGGGGAACGAGTACATGACGGGCCCGTCCTACAAGGCCTTTGCGTTGACGGTCGGCGGCACATTCGGCTTTGTCGTCGGCCAGCCCAGCGAGGAGGCGGCCAAGACCGCGGCGGTCGAGCTGTGCCAGAAGCGCGCCGACAATTTTACGCCGCAACGGCGCTGCGAGGTCTATGCGGTCGGCGACGTCATGGTCTATCAGCACGGCCGACCGCCGATGCCGCCGACACCGTGGTTCAAGCACGATGCATCGATCGAGCGGCCCTTCGATCCGAAGGCTGTGCCGATGTTGCGCGAAGCCGGGCTGGCGCGTCTCGAGAATGCGTTCGTGCCGGGCAAGAAGTCGAAATCGATCGTGCTCGGCCCGACCGGCCAGATGTTCTCCAATTTCAATCAGGAATATATCGAAGACGCGGTTCGGCGAAACCTCGAGACCTGCGGTGCCGTGGTTGGTGCGGCCTGCATGGTCGTCGTGGTCGACGATGTTTTCGTCGTTCCGGTGCCGACCTTGATGAAGGCGACCGGGTTTTTTCGCCCGGCAAACAACGCCTCGATCGCCGCCGATCAGCGCGATGACGTCATGCGCAAGCTTACTGAAGCGACAACGGGTTGGGCTGCGATCGCCGTCGGCAGCGCAGGGCGCCCGGGGTTGAGCCTGAAGGCGGCCAGCGAGCAGGACGCTATCAACGAGTCGCTCGGCAATTGCGTCAAGCGCGACAGCGATTGCCACGTCATCGCGATCGGGCCGTTTACGGTCGGACCGAATTAGCGCGAGAAGCTGAACGGAGGCGAGTTACAGTGAGCATTGCCGATCCCAACAAGACGATCCTTACGGGCGAGAACCCGTTTATCCGCTTGAGCCTGAAGGACGGTGATCCGAACTCGACGGATGCCAGCTATTGGCGGATTATCTTTTCGCCAGCCGGGCCCGGTCATGTCCTCTATCTGAAGAGCGAGCTGACGGAAGGACGCTGGCGCATCTATTCCGATAACATCGCGATGGCGCGCTGGCTGCAGACGACCGTACAAGGCATGCTCAACGCCGAACTCTTGGACACGACGATCCCCTGTGCGGAGGCGACGTTTTCCAAGGCCGGAGATGTCAGCTACTTCTGGACCGAGTCCATCAAGTCGTACGGCGAAGACATCTCGCTCACCTGGTTCGATATCGGCGAGCCGCTGCTCATCCACTCGCAGCCTAACCAGCTCCCCAACCGCCGCTACGGCGTATGCACCGTATTGATACCAGCGCTCGGCACGCGCCTCGTCCGCAACGGCATTGAAGCCAAGGGAAAGTCCTGGCCGCGCGAGCGCGAGGGGCGGCCCTTCTCGACATCGGCGTTGGCCTTCTCGGAAAGCTGGACCGACGCGGTCTGAGCCATCAGACTTGTGATTACATACCCTGGCTCGCTGCAAACATCGCAAAACTCAACGCCACCGCGCGATATACCTCGCGGCGGAACGGAACCACGAGATCGGCGACGCGGTCGAGACGCTCCCAGCGCCAGGCGTCGAATTCCGCCGGCTGGTCGTTGCGCGGGGTCAGCGGATCGATCCCGGCGTCGTCACCGGTGAAGCGCATCGCGAACCATTTCTGCCGCTGGCCGCGGAATTTCGCGAGGCGATGGGTTTGCGGTCCGTGATAGGGCGGAAACTCGTAAGTCAGCCAATCGGTCTCGCCGAGATAGTCCGCGTTTCGGACGCCCGTCTCTTCCCACAATTCGCGCTGGGCGGCTGCGCGCAAATCCTCGCCTTCGTCGACGCCACCCTGCGGCATCTGCCATTCCAGTCCAGGCAGGATGATCTCCGGCCCGTCATCGCGAAAGCGGCGGCCGATCAGCACGCGGCCGTCAGCGTTGAACAATGCGATCCCGACATTGGGACGATAGGGCTTGTCGCTCAAACTAATGTCCGGCGAGCGAGGAAAATTCCTTGACCACGCGTTCATAGACCGGGCGCTTGAACGGAATGATCAGCTGCGGAAGGTTCTTCATCGGCTCCCAGCGCCAGCTCACGAACTCGGCCTTGTGACCGCCGCCGGGGCTCGCGACATTGATCTCGTTGTCCTTGCCGGTGAAGCGGATGGCGAACCATTTCTGGCGCTGGCCGCGATAGCGGCCCTTCCAGGCGCGCCCCGCCACGGTGCGCGGGATGTCGTAGATCAGCCATTCGGCGACCTCGCCGAGCTTCTCCACCGAGCGCACGCTGGTCTCCTCGTAGAGCTCGCGCTTGGCTGCTGACCAGGTGTCTTCGCCGGGATCGACGCCGCCCTGCGGCATTTGCCAGACATGGCTGTCGTCGACATGCTCGATGCCCGAGGCGCGCCGGCCGATGAAGACCAGCCCGTCCTTGTTGATCAGCATCATGCCGACGCAGGTCCGGTAGGGCAGATCGTCGTAACGCGGCATTCCGTCAGAGCCTTCTGGCTGTCCGGTGCACCCGGCCTAAGGTCAGGTCAGTTCAGCTGGATTTTGATTTCAGGATGGCGGTTGTCAATGGCACAAGCAGCACGCCGCGGCTTTCCAGCCCCCGCGTCCAGGCCGAAATCCGCTCGATCGAGACCGGAAGCGCCGAGGCGGTGCCGATGGCGATGCCCCGCTCCTTGGCTGTCGCCTCGAGCTTGGCCAGCGCATGGTCGATCTCGGCCGAGGTAGGCACCGCGTCGATGGCGATATCGCCTTTGGCGAACGGCATAGCCTGGCTCAACGCAAGCGAGCCGGCGACGCTGCGCGGGGCCGAGCCGTCGTCGAAATAGCCGAGCCCGCGTTTGGCCGCCTCACGGATTACGGGCGCCATCGCCACGTCAGTGGCGACGAAGCGCGCGCCCATGAAATTGGCGATGCCGGCATAGGCCTGCAGCCGCCCGAGATGCCAGAACAGCCGGTCGAGATTTTGCTCGGCGCCGAGGGTGGCAAGCAGCGTCTGCGGGCCGGGATCGTTGTCGGGATAGTCGTACGGCTCCATCGGAATCTGCAGGAAGATCTCGTGGCGCTGCGCGCGGGCCTTCTCCGCGAGTTTTCCGGGATCGGAACCATAAGGCGTGAACGCCAGGGTCACGGCGCCCGGCAGCCGCATGATCGCGTCGGAGGTTTTGGCGGCGCCGACGCCGAGGCCGCCAACGACGATGGCGACGGCAGGCATCCTTGCGGCCTTGGCCTGGTCGAACGGCGCGGCATAGGCGGTGAATGGTTTGAGGTTCTCCGCGGCGATCGGGATCATGCCGTAGCGGGTCTTCTCCAGCAGTCGCGGGTCGGCGCCGGCCATCGTCGTTGCCGGGACCGCGGGCGAATCGCCTTCGGCCTTGTCTGCGGTCGGCTTGTCGGACGTGGCAGCCTCGCCGCCGCCGATCACGACGTCCTGTCGCTTGCCGCTCGAGCCATCGATGATGGTGACCGTGCGCGGCTCGCCGGGCGTGGCCTCTTTCGGTTCGCTCTTGGCGGCGTGTGCAGGCGCCGCAGCGGGTGCGGCCGCTGCCTGCTCGGGCGCTTTCTGGCGCATGGCGACATTGGCAACCGGCTCGCCCCCTAAGGGATTGTCGCCAAAGATGGCAAATCCCGCGAACGCCACCAGGATCAGGCCGAGCACCACCGCCAGCGCCTGCATGCCCGTGAACGGCAAGCGGAATCGACGCTTGCGCCGCGCCGTCTGTTGTCCGAGCGGGGCGCTCAGATCGTCGGCCGCATCTGCCATCAGGGGTCCCGAATCAATCGCCGACGATACCACGGCGGGGCGAGGTCAGAGGCGCCACCGGTAAAATCGGGACAAGCAAAAAGGGCGGCCCTTGGGACCGCCCTTTTCGGGAACCTATGCTGCAACCGGCCTTAGTTCGCGGCCTTCTTGTCGACCGAGGCCTTGTCGGTCGAGCCCGCACCCGGGGTCTGGGTGGAACTGGCCTTGATGCCATGCAGGAGGTCATCGGCCATCTTCAGCGCCTTGTCGTCCTTGGCATCCGGCGGAATGTAGGACTGCGAGCCGGTCTTCTCGTCGCCATCGTTCTTCAGATGGCCGCGCAGCGAAGCTTCGCCCTTGGTATCGACGCGCGCCTTCAGTTCGTCCGGCACGTCCTGCAGCACCTCGATGTCGGGCACGATGCCCTTGGCCTGGATCGACTTGCCCGATGGCGTGTAGTAGCGCGCCGTGGTCAGGCGCAGCGCGCCATTGCCAGAGCCGAGCGGAATGATGGTCTGCACCGAGCCTTTGCCGAATGAGCGCGTGCCGACGAGCGTCGCGCGCTTGTGGTCCTGCAGCGCGCCGGCCACGATTTCAGAGGCCGAAGCGGAGCCGCCGTTGATCAGCAAGATGATCGGCTTGCCCTTGGTGAGGTCGCCCGGATGCGCGGACCGGCGCTGGGTCTCCTCGGCGTTGCGGCCGCGGGTGGAAACGATCTCGCCGCGCTCCAGGAACGTGTCGGACACGGTGACGGCTTCCTCGAGCAGGCCACCCGGATTGTTGCGCAGGTCAATGACGAAGCCCTTCAGCTTGTCGCCGATCTGATTCTGCAGATTGCCGATTTCCTTCTTCAGGCCTTCGGTGGTCTGCTCGTTGAAGGTGGTGATACGGATGTAGCCGATGTCGTCGGTCTCGACATGCGCGCGCACCGAGCGGACGCGGATGTTGTCACGCATCAGTGTGACCTCGATCGGATTGTCGGTGCCCTTGCGGATGATTTTCAGCCGGATCTTGGTGTTGACCGGCCCGCGCATCTTCTCGACCGCCTGATTCAGGGTCAGGCCCTGCACGGCTTCGTCGTCGAGCGTGGTGATAATGTCATTGGCGAGGATGCCGGCCTTCGAGGCCGGCGTGTCGTCGATCGGCGAGACCACCTTGATCAGGCCGTCTTCCATGGTGACTTCGATGCCGAGTCCGCCGAACTCGCCGCGGGTCTGCACCTGCATGTCGCGAAAACTCTTGGCGTCCATGTAGCTGGAATGCGGATCGAGGCCGGCGAGCATGCCTGAGATCGCGGACTCCACCAGCTTGCTGTCGTCGGGCTTCTCGACATAGTCGCTGCGCACGCGCTCGAACACGTCGCCGAACAGATTGAGCTGACGATAGGTGTCGGAGGTGGCGGCACGCGCGGTCGAGCCCATGAAGATGAAGCGCGGCTGCGTCGCGAGCAGCGTCAATGCCGCGCCCGTGGCAGCGCTCAGGAGAATGAGAGAAGTCTTGCGCATCATCCGCGAACCTTTTCGCCTTCACTTGCGGCCCACCATGGGCCTGGATCGATTGGAGTGCCGTCCTTACGGAACTCGACATAGAGCACGGGTTGGCTCGCATTGGTTGCGAGTATGGATGCAACCTGGGACGTAGATCCCATGATCGCAACCGGCTCCCCCGTAAGCACAAACTGTCCGATATTTACCGAAATGCGCTCCATCCCGGCGATGAGCACATGATACCCGCCCCCGGCATTGAGGATCAAGAGTTGTCCATAGCTGCGGAACGGACCAGCGTAAACAACCCAGCCGTCACAAGGCGTTGTTACCTGCGCGCCGGGCCGGCTTGCCAAAGAAATGCCTTTTTCTATGCCACCTGCGCCGTCGGAACCGCCGAAATCGCGGATTTTGGCGCCGTTAACCGGGAATTTGAACAGTCCCTTGGCGGAGGCAAAAGCGAGGGCCGGCGAGGTGCGATTCGGGTTCCTGAAAAGCGCCGGATCCGACCTGCCACTTTGGCTTGCGGCGGCGGCCGCTTTCGCGGCGGCGTTCACCTCCTGCTCCATTTTGGCGATCAGGCCCTGCAGGCTGTCGGCCTGTTTGGCGAGCGCGATGGCACGCGCGCCTTCCGCCTCCATGTTCTTTTCGACCGCCCCCTGCTGACGTTGGCGTTCGTCAACCAGCGCGGCGAGCCGCGTCTGATCCACCCTGAGTTTGTCGCGATCGGTGGCGAGGGCGTCGCGCTCCGCCGAAATCGTCTTGCGCAACGCAATCAGTTCGCCGAGGTCGCTGGCGAGGGTCGTGGCGCGCGTGCGCAGATCGGGCACCACCGAGCCGAGCAGCATCGCGGTGCGCAGCGATTGCAGTGCGTCCTCTGGACGCACCAACAGCGCGGGCGGCGTGCGCCGGCCGGCGCGTTGCAGGGCCGCCAGCACCTCGACGATTTCGCTGCGCCGCGAATCCAGTGACGCGCGGATGTCCTGCTCGCGCGTATCGAGCGGGCGCAGCCGCGCCTCGGCATCGCCGATGCCGGTCTCGGCCGCGCGTACCTTTCCCGCGACATCGATCAACTGCTCATTGAGCTTGCTGCGATCCTGGCCGATCGCCGATATCTCCGCTTTCAGCTTCGCCTGCGCGTCGGCTGAGGCTTTTTGAGCCGCGCGCGCGGCCTCCAGCTCCTGTGCGCGCTGCTTGATCGCGTCGGGCGATGCGGACGCATTTTGCGACGGCGCCGCGGTCTGCGCGGACGCCGATGCGACGAACAAAACAGCGGCGAGCGCAAGCAGCCTGCTTGAGGAACGAATGATCGGCGTGTGCTGCGTCCGGTTCAAAGATCGCTCGTCAAGCGCGGTGATAGGGATGGCCCGACAGAATGGTCGCGGCCCGGTAAAGCTGTTCCAGAAGCATCACGCGAACCAGCTGGTGCGGCCAGGTCGCGGTCCCAAACGCCAGTCCAAGTTTCTGCTTGGCCCTCAAATCGGGCGAAAGTCCGTCCGCACCACCGATGACGAACACGGTGTTGGCCGCTGACTGGTCGCGAAAGCGGGCCAGATGCCGCGCCAAGCCTGCGCTGTCGATGTTGTCGCCGCGTTCGTCCAAGGTCACAAGCACGGAGTTTTGCGGAATTGACGCTGCGATCGCGGCACCTTCCTCAGCGATCCGTGCCGCTGCATCGCGCGCGCGGCTTTCAGGGATTTCACGAATGTCGAGACCGCGGAAGCCGAGCTTGCGGCCGATCTCGTCGAAACGCTTGCGGTAACGTTCGGCCAGCTCCCGCTCCGGGCCCTGTTTCATCCGACCGACCGCGATGACGATGAGGCGCATCAGCGCAGATTAGCTGCGCTGCAGCCGATTCGCATCGGCTTGAATCGTCTAGCCCGCCTTCGCCGCCGTGGGCCCTTGAGTCCACAATCGCTCGAGATTGTAGAACTCGCGGACTTCGGGCCTGAATACGTGCACGATCACGTCGCCGGAATCGATCAACACCCAATCGCAATTGGGCAAACCTTCGATGTGAAGGTTCTTGTGACCGGCTTCCTTCAGCGCCTTCATGACGTTTTCCGCAATCGCGCCGACGTGCCGGTTGGCCCGGCCCGAGGTGACGATCATGTAGTCGGAGAATGCGGATTTGCCGCGAAGGTCGATGGTGACCGTTTCTTCCGCCTTCATGTCGTCGAGGCGGGAGAGGATCATACTCAGCGTCTTGTCGGCGTCGCTTTGCGCCTTCAAGGCCGCAGCTTTGGTCGAGGTTTTACGCGAGGTCTTGGTAGACGAGGTCTTCGAAGCCTTGGGTAAAACTGACTGGGACAATACAGACGTGGCCAGGGACCATTCCTTTCACTGTATCGCAGGCGCGAATCTTGCGCCTGCTGACCATTCTATGCATGTGGGGTTAATGGTTTCAATATCCAGTACCCCCGCTACTTACTGCCGCTACCTCCAGCTGCCGTCCGGGTTCCGTAGTCCCGTGGACGACAGGTCGATCTTCAGGCCCGTCAGGAAGACCCAGGCCGGCGCGCGATATGTCGCAAGGCGTCCTGCCTGGTTCTCAGGCAGGCGATAAGGCGCGAGTGCCTGGGCCGCAGGCGCGGCGAGCGCGCGAAAACTCTGCGGAGGACGATCGATCACCGCCATCGGTACCTGGGTGGCGATCCGCTGCCAGCTTTGCCAGCGATGGAATTGCGCGAGGTTGTCGGCGCCCATGATCCATACGAAGCGCAGGCCGGAAATCCGCCGGCGCAGGAAATTGATCGTGTCGACAGTGTAGCGCGTCCCGATGACGGATTCGAGACAGGTGATTTCGATGCGCGGATCGTTAGCCATCACGCGCGCGGCCTCCGCGCGCTTCTCGAGGCCGTAGAGGCTGTTGTTGTCCTTGAGCGGGTTGCCGGGCGAGACCAGCCACCACACGCGGTCGAGCCTGAGGCGTTTGATCGCAAACAGGCTGATGGCGCGATGGGCGAGATGCGGCGGATTGAAGGAGCCGCCGAGCAGCCCGACACGCATTCCGTTGGCGTAAGACGGGAGAACCTGGGCAACCGAGGGCGACGCAACTGACGCTTCGCTCAACGCGGACTCCGAAACAAGGATGTGCTCACGGCCGCGTCTGTCCGGTGCCGTGGATGCGGTATTTGAAGCTGGTCAGCTGCTCGGCGCCCACCGGCCCGCGCGCGTGGAACTTGCCGGTGGCAATGCCGATCTCTCCGCCGAAGCCGAACTCGCCGCCGTCGGCGAATTGCGTCGAAGCGTTGTGCAGCACGATCGCGGAATCGACCTCGCTGAGGAATTTCTCGGCCGCTTTGCTATCCTCGGCGACGATGGCGTCGGTGTGATGCGAGCCGTGATTGTGGATGTGGGCGATCGCCTCGTCGACGCCGTCGACGACGCGCGCCGCGATCACCGCATCGAGATATTCGGTGTCCCAATCCTCGTCGGTGGCGGGTTTTGCGCGGCTGTCCGCATGTTGCACGGCCTCGTCGCCGCGCACCTCGCAGCCGGCATCGATCAGCATCGCCACCAGCGGCTTCAAGGTCGATGCGGCGCTCGCGCGATCGACCAGCAAGGTCTCCGCCGCACCACAAACGCCGACGCGGCGCATCTTGGCGTTCAGCACGATCGACTTCGCCATGTCGAGATCGGCGGAGCGGTCGACATAGACATGATTGACGCCTTCGAGATGCGCGAACACGGGTACGCGCGCCTCGGCCTCGACGCGCGCAACGAGACTCTTGCCGCCGCGCGGCACGATCACGTCGATGGCGCCATTGAGGCCGCCGAGCAAAAGGCCGACCGCGGCGCGATCGCGGGTCGGCACCAGCGTGATCGCCGCCTCGGGCAGGTTTGCTTCGCGCAGGCCCTGCACCAGGCACTCATGGATGGCGCGGCAGGAGCGGAAACTGTCGGAGCCGCCGCGCAGGATCACGGCGTTGCCCGATTTCAGGCACAGCACGCCGGCATCGGCGGCGACGTTCGGCCGGCTCTCGAAAATCACGGCGACCACGCCGAGCGGCACGCGGACGCGCTCGATGGTCATGCCGTTCGGCCGCTGCCAGCTTTCGGTGACGACGCCGACGGGATCCGCAATCGCGCGCACCGTTGCGATACCGTCGGCCATGGCGTCGACGCGCGCCTTGGTCAGCGTCAAGCGGTCGAGGAAGGCGCCGGTCATGCCGGCGTTTTTGGCCTCCGCAACATCATCGGCATTGGCCGCGAGAATCGATGCCGCGTGGGCGCGGATGGCGCGCTCCATAGCCTCCAGCGCGCGGTTCTTCTGTTCGGCCCGCGCAAGCGACAGCACCCGTGCCGCGACGCGGGCGCGGGCAGCGAGGTCGGTCATCAGGGCCGGCAGATCGGTGTCGCCGTCGATGGCTTTCAGGGGCGCAGTCATCGGGATTTGGGCCTGTCGTTAAGGCCATGTCCTAGCACGGAAATCGGGGCCTTGGCGAGGCGCGGAACCGGCATGGCAGGGGAGCAGGGGGCACCCTTGGAGAACTGGGCCAGTGGCCTATTTGGCCGGGATGGCGCCGGCCGGCCCCACCACCAGATCGTCGCGGTGGATCATCTCCGACCGTCCGCTGACGCCGAGGATCGCCATCACGTCGGGCGATGAGCGGCCTTTGATCTTCTCAGCGTCGTCGGCGTCGTAGGCGACAAGGCCGCGGCCGATCTCATGCGTGTCGGGCCCGCGCACCACCACGGCATCGCCGCGGGCGAACTGGCCGTCGACCCGGATCACGCCCGCAGGCAGCAGGCTCTTGCCGGCGCGCAGCGCGCTGACCGCGCCGGCGTCGATGGTCAGCGTGCCCTTTGGCTCCAGCGAGCCCGCGATCCAGCGTTTTCGCGCGGTGATCGGGTTGGCCGGCGTCAGGAACCAGCTGCAGCGGCCGCCATCGGCGATCGCCTGCAACGGATGCGCGATCTTGCCCGAGGCAATCAGCATATGCGTGCCGCCTGTCGTCGCGATCTTCGCCGCTTCGATCTTGGTGCGCATGCCGCCGCGCGACAATTCAGACTCGGCCTCGCCCGCCATCGCCTCGATCTCGGCGGTGACGCTGTCGACCACGGGAATCAGCTTCGCGTTCGGATTCTGCGACGGCGGCGCGTCGTAGAGCCCGTCGATGTCGGAGAGCAGGATCAAGAGATCGGCGCTCGCCATGGTAGCGACCCGCGCGGCGAGCCGGTCATTGTCGCCATAGCGGATCTCGTTGGTCGCGACCGTGTCGTTCTCGTTGATCACGGGCACCGCGCGCCAGTCCAACAGCTTGGCAATGGTCGAGCGCGCGTTGAGATAACGCCGACGCTCCTCGGTGTCCTGCAGGGTCACCAGGATTTGCCCCGCGCCGATGCCGTGCGCGCCGAGCACTTCGGACCAGATGCGCGCCAGCGCGATCTGCCCGACCGCCGCGGCCGCCTGGCTCTCTTCCAGCTTCAGCGCGCCGCGCGGCAATTTCAGTTTGGCTCGCCCGAGCGCGATCGAGCCCGACGAGACGATCAGGACGTCCCGGCCCTCGCCGTGAAGTTTGGCGATATCGTCCGCGAGCGCCGACAGCCATGCCGCGCGCACCTCGCCGGCGTCGGAATCGATCAGCAGGGAAGAGCCGACCTTGACGACGATGCGACGAAAATTCTTGAGCTGCGGGCGGCGGGCCATGGCGTGTTCAAAGTTTTCCGTCATTGCGAGCGAAGCGAAGCAATCCATCTTTGCGACAAAACTGGATTGCTTCGTCGCTTCGCTCCTCGCAATGACGGCGATTGTTAAGGCGTGATCAGTGCTGCATCACGAAGGCATTGAGCTTGTTGCCGTCGGGATCGCGGAAATAGGCGGCATAGAATTGCGGGCTGCGGTTGCCGGGAGGGCCCTCGCAGGTCGCGCCGAGCGACAGCGCGAGCTTGTAGACGCGGTCGACCTGCTCCTTGTCCTTGGCGTGGAAGGCGGCCATCACGCCATTGCCTGAACTCATCGGCTTGCCGTCATGGGGCAGGCAGACGCCGAAGCCGGCGCCCTGGCCCTGGCCGCCCCAGGCGATCAGGCGGTCGTTGGCCATGAAGCGGCCCATGCCAAGCTCGCCGCAGACCTTGTCATAGAATTCGCCGGCCTTTTTCAGGTCCTTGGTGCCGACGGTCAGATAGCCGATCATGCTTTCCCTCCAAGCGGTGTGCGAAAGAGCCGGTGTTTTGCAGCAGGGGCGGGGCCTGCGCAAGCCGCCTTTCCCGGCCAAACGTTCAATTCCCGCAAGGCGGCGGACTGCCATAAGGTCGGCCTATGGCTGGGAGGAAACATATGAACCGTCGGGAATTCATTGCGGGAAGCCTTACGCTGACGGCCGCGGCCAAGACGAGCACGGCCTCAGCCGAATCCGGCCCGCTGACCCGGATCATCTTTCCCTTCGCCCCAGGCGGCAGCGGCGACATGCTGTGCCGGCTGCTTGCGAATTATTTTCCGGCAATGCTCGACCGCAGTATCATCGTCGAGAACCGCACCGGTGGCGACGGGCTGATCGGCATCCGCGCGGTGAAGGGCGCGAGCCCGGACACCGCGACTGTTCTGGTGACGACCGGTCCGACCATGTATCTGCTGCCGATGGTGGAGGCCCAGCCGAGCTTCGATTCAGGCAAAGATTTCGTGCCGGTCTCGCAGCTTGCGCGTTTCGAATTCGTGGTGGTCGTCAGTCCTTCGATCGGCGTGACCGACTTCAAGCAGTTGGTGGCGTGGATCAAGGCCAATCCCGCCAAGGCCAGCTACGGCGTGCCATCGAGCGGCACCATTCCGCATTTCACCGGCTTCCAAATCGAAAAGGTGCTTGGCCTGTCCATGACCCGCGTACCCTATCGCGGCTCGGCGCCGATCATCACGGATCTCCTCGGTGGCAACCTGCCGTTCGCGGTGACGACGCTGTCGGACACCATCACGCAGCATCGCTCCGGCGGCATCAAGATCGTTGCGGTGAGCGGGCCGACGCGCTCCCCGTTCCTCTCGGAAGTGCCGACCTTGAAAGAGGCCGGCGTCGATATCGTCGCCGACGGCTGGTACGGCATGTGGCTGCCCGCAGGCAGTCCGTCCGACTTTGCGAAGAAGCTGAGCGCGGCGGCGGCCGAGGTGCTGGCGAAGCCCGAGGTCAAGGAGAAGCTGTACGGGGTCTCTCTCATTCCTGTCGGCTCGACGCCGGAAGAACTGACCAGGGCGCTTGCCGCCGACACCGCATTCTGGCAGCCGATCGTGAAAGCGACCGGCTACAAGATCACCAACTAACTTGTTAGCAACGGCGTCCGCGCCGATGATGGCGCGGGCCGGCAGTCAATAAGAAGAATCAGGGAGAGCGCCACGATGCGCATTTTTCACGGGATCATCGCGGCCGCACTGCTGCTGTCAGGTGCGGCGCCATCGTGGGCGGAAGGATATCCGACCCGGCCGGTGCGCATCGTCGTCGGCTTCCCCGCCGGCGGCCCGACCGACGTGATCGCGCGTCTCGTCGCGCAGAAACTCTCCGACAGCCTCGGTCAGCAGTTCGTGGTCGAGAACACGCCCGGCGCGGGCGGCAACACCGCCTCCGGCGCCGTCGCGCGCGCCACGCCCGACGGCTACACCATCATGGCGATCTCGACCGGCTTCATGGTGAACCCCAGCCTCTACGCCAAGGTGCCGTACGATCCGATCAAGGATTTTGCGCCCATCACGCTGGTTGCGGCCTCGCCGAATGTCGTGGTGGTCAATCCGCAGGTGCCGGCGAAGACGCTGCCCGAGCTCGTCAAGCTGATCCGGGATAATCCCGGCAAATACAGCTATGCCGGCCCCGGCGTCGGCTCGACGCCGCATCTCGGCGGCGAGCTGTTTCGTCTGACCTACAAGCTCGACCTCGTGCACGTGCCGTTCACGGGCGCGGCCCCCGCCGTGCAGGCGACCATCGGTGGTCACACGCCAATTGCGTTCACTGCCTTGCCATCGTCGATGTCGGCGATCCAGGCCGGTCAGGTGCGCGCGATCGGCATCGCCGCCACCGAGCGGTCGCCGCAGATCCCTGATGTGCCGACCTTTGCCGAAGAGGGCGTGAAGGATCAGGAGGCCGACACGCTGACCGGCATCGTGGCGCCGGCCGCGACGCCGAAGGAGATCGTGGCGCTGCTCGCGCGCGAGATCGCCAAAGGCGTCGGCACGGCGGAGGTCAAGGAGCGGCTTGCCCAACTCGGCTTCCGGCCGGTCGCCAATACGCCGGACGAGTTCGCCGCGCGCATCAAGCTCGAGATCGACAAATGGGGCAAGGTGGTGCGCGACGCCAATCTCAAGATCGAGTGAACCAAACCGATCAGGCCTTCCGCCCCGATCCGATCTTGAAGGCGACCGGAAGCACGAGCCCGGCCGGCGTGCGATAGGCCGCCGCGCGCCGCTCCAGCGACGCCCGAATGGCGGCCTGTGTTGCGGCGTCCTGATGGACGATTGCCGAGGCGGTCACCGCAAAGCTCCCAAGACCGCCGTTCCACAGTGTGTCGGCATCGGCGATCGCGTAAGTCGTCGCGTGGTCCTCGACCCTGACATCGTCCAGGCTTGCGCCGACCAGCAGTTTGCGAAACTCCGCGGTGTCGCAAAACCGCAAGTTCGAATGTCCTGCCGGCACTTCGGGCGGCGGCGCGATGCCGACTTCCGCGATCGCCTCGCGAAACAGTCCCTGAATACGCTGCTTGTCAGGCTGGTCCCACCAGGAAAAGGCCATGCGGCCGCCGGCCTTGAGCGTACGCACGCATTCGGCGACCGCAGCTTCGGGCCATGGAAAATGCCCCAGGCCGAAATTGCACACGACCGCGTCGAAAGTCCCTTCGGCGAAGGGCAGGTGCTCGACCTCGGCGACCCGGAAATCGATGTCCGGATGCGAGGACCGCGCCAACGCGATCATTCCCGGCGACAGATCGACCCCGATGCAGGAAGCGCCGAGATCTCTGGCCTTCGCCGCGACCGATCCGGGGCCGGTTGCAATGTCGAGCAGGTTCGTTTCCGCGCCGGCGCCGGCCGCATCGAGCAGAGGCCCAATGGCGAGCGCCGTGATCGGCGTGAAAAAGTCACGATAGGTCGCAGCCAGGCTGTCGTGGCGCTCGCGCTCGAAGCGGCGCAGGCGTTCGGCATCCTGCGCGGAGAGGCTTGCATTGGCCATGGAAAAACTCCAACGGACGGCCAGCCGACGCGTTAATGAACCGGATCCAGCATGACCACCGGGATTTCGCGCTCGGTCTTGAGCGCGTAGTCGGCGTAAGGCGGCCAGAATTCGAGCGCCTTTTTCCAAAGCCGGTCGCGTTCCGCGCCTGCCGCAATCGTTCTCGCGCGCGCGCGCAACTTCTTGGTCCCGACCTGCACCTCGACGTCCGGGTTGGCGAGAATGTTGCGATACCAGCCCGGATGTTGCGGCGCGCCGCCCTTTGAGGCGATGACGAAGTAGCTGCCGCCCTCCGTGCCGTAGAACAGCGGGAAGATGAACTTGTCGCCGGACTTGCGGCCGGTCGTGGTCAAGAGCAGCGCCGGTGCCGTGACATCGCCGTACTGGGGCAGCGTCACCTTGTACATGTGCCCTTCGGTTCCGCCACTGGCGATATAGCTGTTCGCGTGTTTGAGCATCCAATCCGGCAGGTTCGGTGCAAGTTTCGCTTCAGCCATCGTGCTCTCCTTCAAAGTTGCAGGGCAACATAGCATCGGGCGGCGGATCGTCCAATTCCGGCGCATTAGAGGCAGGTCAATTTTGCGCTTGTCGAATGACGATCTGTTGCGGCAGGCTTCCGTCATGAGGGGCGCCAGAACCCCCGCGTGGACGTCGTGGAGGAACAGCAATGCCAACGTCAACCGTGGCCAGCAAACTGGAATCGGAAACCATCCGTCGGGTGTCCTGGCGTCTGATGCCGTTCCTGATCGCGGCTTATCTCGTCAATTACATCGATCGCGTGAATGTCGGCTTCGCCGCGCTGCAAATGAACAAGGCGGTCGGCATCGATCCCAAGACATACGGCCTCGGCGCAGGCATCTTCTTTCTCGGCTATTTCATTCTGGAGGTGCCGAGCAACCTCGCTCTGCAGCGGTTCGGCGCGCGCACCTGGATCGCCCGCATCATGATCACGTGGGGCCTCGTCTCCGGCGCATTCGCGCTGATCGGCGGCCCGACCTCGTTCCTGGTGCTGCGATTCCTGCTTGGCGCCGCCGAAGCCGGCTTCTTCCCCGGCGTGATCCTGTTCATCACCTATTGGTATCCCGCGCATTACCGGGCGATCATCGTCGGCATCTTCATGGTGGCCCTGCCGGTGGCAGGCCTGATCGGCTCACCGATCTCGGGCGCCATCCTCTATATGGACGGCACCCTCGGCCTTGGCGGCTGGCAGTGGATTTTCATTCTCGAAGCCATACCGGCGGTGCTGCTCGGGCTCGCGAGCTACGTCTATCTGACCGACGGACCGGAGCATGCCTCGTGGCTGACGGCCGAACAGCGCCAATGGCTGGTGGCCACGCTGGAGAGCGAACGCAAGCGCACGCCGCGCATTTCCCACGACTCGGTCTGGCGCGTCATATCAAACAAATACGTGCTGATCATGGCGCTGGTGTATGCCGGCGCGGCAGGCGCTTCGACGTCGCTCGCGCTGTGGGTGCCGCAGCTGGTGAAGTCGTTCGGACTGACGAACTGGCAGACCGGCCTGATCACCGCCGTGCCTTTCGGCATCTCCGCCGTGTGGATGGTGTTCTGGGGCCGCAACTCCGATTCGACCGGCGAGCGGGTGTGGCACAACGCGTTGCCGCTCGCATGGATGGTTCTCGCCATGATCGCGACGTTCTTCGCGATCGGCAGCCTTTGGGTGATGGTGCCGCTGCTCACGCTGATCGCGGCCGGCACCTATGCCAGCAAGGGGCCGTTCTGGGCGCTGTCGTCGGAATGGCTCGGTGCGACATCGGCCGCGGCAGGGCTCGCGCAAATCAACGCTTTGGGAAATCTGTCCGCTTTCGCCTTCAACTATCTGATCGGCTATATCCAGGCCGAAACCGGCAGCTTCCCGCTGGCGATCATGCCGATCGCCGCAACAGCCACGGTCGGCGTGATCTGCGTCTTGACCATCGGCCGCCGCCAACCGCGCACGGTGCCTGCGGTGCCGTGAGGGCGGCGCTTTCTGAGGTGAAGCGGCCTCCTCGTTGCGCTGGCCGGGGTCTGTTCGTGGCCCCCGAAACGGACGTCCGCCCCGTCGCCATGTTGGGCTTTTTTGCGATCATTTTTTGCGCTGCACGATCTCAAACCGTATATGCTTCTTGGCTCAACAAGCGCATCGTTCGCTTGGGTGCACTTCAGGGGGCAAATGCGACGACGCGCTTTTATTGGTCTAGTCGGAGGTTCGGCCGCGTGGCCAGTCGCGTGGGCGCAGCAGGTCGATCGGATGCGGCGCATTGGCATTCTTCTCGTCAATGGCCCAGAACCCATGGGGCCGTATCGCGAGGCGCTTGGCGATCTTGGCTATTTCGAGGGAAAGAATATCCAGATCGAGGTTCGATCCGCGCAAGGGCAGGACACTCGCCTACCCGAACTGGCGGCTGATCTGGTTCGCAGCCAAGTCGATGTCATCATCGCGGTGCTGACCCCCGCCGCCGAAGCGGCAAAGAATGCGACCCACGACATTCCCATCGTCGTGATGGCAGGCGATCCAATCGCGACGGGGCTGATCAGCAACCTCGCGCGGCCAGATGGCAATCTCACCGGATTGTCCGCCACCGCCGCTGAGTCGGCGGCAAAGAGCCTCGAACTGATCGCTGAGATCGTACCGGGGGCGCGCCGCGTGGGCGTCGTGGGCAATGCCGACGATCCGTTCATGGAGCCCCTTTTCGAGCAAATCCAGCGCGCGGCCCCAGGCGTGCGCCTTGAAGTCCGTCAGACCATTGTTCGCGGTAGCGACCAGTTGAATGGCGCGTTCGAGGCAATCGCCCACGAGCGCGTGGACGCTGTCGTCATCCAGGGAAGTCTTCCGGTCAAACTGACGGTCGCGTTGGCGCTAAAATACCGACTGCCATCCCTCTCGACCCAAAAATCCGCAGTGCAGGCGGGAATTCTAATGTCTTACACCGCCAGTTACGTGGAGCGTAGCCGCACGATTGCCAGCTACGTGGATAAAATTCTCAAAGGCGCCAAGCCCGCCGATCTTCCGGTGCAGCAGCCGAGCATGTACGAATTGACTATCAACCTAAAGACCGCCAAGGCGCTTGGCCTCACCGTGCCGCCTTCGTTGCTCGCGCGTGCCGACGAGGTGATCGAGTAACACGCAAACTGCTACTATCCCGACTGCGCCGCGATCCGCGCGCGGATAGCGGCCAATTCCGCCTCGTCCCAGATGCCGATCAGGATGCCGCCCTTCACCTGCATCTGGTTGTCGGCGTAACCAGCAATCCGCGCATTCGCTGTGGTGATGTGCATCTTCGGATGCAGCGCCCAGTCGAACAAAGCGGCCTGCAGCCGCGCGATCACGTCGGCGCAAGCCGGATCGTCGCCGCGATCGGCGAACTCCTGCGGATCGCTTTGCAAATCGTAGAGCATCGGCCGGAAGCCTGAGGCGTGGATGTATTTCCAGCGGCCGTCGAAGGCCATGAACAGCCGGCATTGCTCGATCGGCTGGTTCAGCTTCAGCCGCACGTCCTGCATGGAATAGTCATATTCGGAGAAGGCGACCTTGCGCCAGGGCGGGCTCTCGCCGCGTAGCAGCGGCATCAACGAGCGTCCTTCCAGGATATGGTCGGGCGGCGTCCCGCCGAAATAATCGATGAAGGTCGGTGCGAGATCGATGCCCTCGACCAGCGCGTCGCATACGATGCCGCGGGTCGCATCGGCTGACGTCGACGGATCGATCACGATCAGTGGAATTTTTGCCGACTGCTCGTGAAACAGGTCCTTCTCGCCCATCCAGTGATCGCCGAGATAGTCGCCATGATCCGACGTGAACACGATCATGGTGGACTCGGTGAGGCCGCGCTCGTCGAGGAAGCGCATCAGCACGCCCATCTGGTCGTCGATCTGTGTGATCAGGCCCATATAGGTCGGGATGACTTTTTCGCGGGCCTCGTCGCGTGACATGTTGCGGGAGTAGCGCATGTCCATATAGGCGGCGAACACCGGATGCGCCTCCTGCCGCTCTTTCTCGGAACGGATCGCGGGGAGCACATCCTTTGCGCTGTACATGCTGGCGTACGGCTCCGGCGCGATATAAGGCCAGTGCGGTTTGATGTAGGACAGATGCAGGCACCATGGTCTGCCGTCGCTTTCGGCTTCAGTGATGAAGTCCATCGCGCGTCGCGTCATGTAAGGCGTTTCGGACAGCTCTTCCGGAATCCGCGCAGCCTTGTCGGCATGCACCAGCAGCCAGCCGTTCTGCAACTCGCCATTGGCGTCGGCGCCGGAGTTGGCCCAGTGCTCCCAGGGATTGGGCGCGTCGTATCCTTGCTCGCGCAGCCAGGAATCGTAGCGCGGGCGCGGGCGATTGGAAGGATGCAGGCCGTCGTCGCGCTCATAAGGCTCGAAGCCGCATTCGCTGACATGCACGCCGATAATCGAATCCGGCGCGATGCCGAGCGCCTTCAGCCCTTCGAGGTCGGGCGCCATGTGGGTCTTGCCGACCAGCACGTTGCGCACGCCGATCTTTTTCAGGTGATCGCCGAGGGTCGGCTCGCCGACGCGCAACGGCCAGCCGTTCCAGTGCGAGCCGTGCGAGCGCATGTAGCGGCCGGTGTAGAAACTCATCCGCGACGGGCCGCAGATCGGCGACTGCACATAGGCGTTGGAGAAGCGCACGCCGCGCTTGGCCATCGCATCGATGTTCGGGGTCTTCAGCGTAGGATGGCCGGTACAGCCCAGATAGTCATAGCGAAGCTGGTCGCACATGATCCACAGGACGTTTTTCGCACGCGGCATGGTTCTTCTCGTCGGTTTCCCGACGATGCTGCGATATCACGCTGATAATGACAAGCGGCTCAGGCGCTCCAGGGCGCGGCTTCGGCGATGCTTTTCGCCTTGTCGGAGACCGGCTGCTCGCCGACGATGTCGGCCAGCGCGCGCAGCGCTTCCTTCACGCCTTCGCCGGTGACGCCTGACATCAGCAGCGGCGTCTTCTTCGCGGCGCGCTTCAGGCGATCCTTTTGCTTCTTCAACTCGTCGGCATCGACCGCGTCGATCTTGTTCAACGCGACAATCTCGATCTTGTCGGTGAGCTGGCCGCCATAGGCGTCGAGCTCGTCCCGCACGGTCTTGTAGGCCCTGCCGGCGTGTTCTGTCGTCGCATCGACCAGATGCAGCAGCACGCGACAGCGCTCGACATGGCCGAGGAAGCGGTCGCCGAGGCCGGCGCCCTCATGCGCGCCCTCGATCAGGCCGGGAATGTCGGCGAGTACGAATTCGCGGCCGTCGCTGTTCACCACGCCGAGCTGCGGGTGCAGCGTGGTGAAGGGATAGTCGGCGATCTTCGGTCGTGCCGCGCTGACTTTTGACAGGAATGTCGACTTGCCGGCATTGGGCAGGCCGACGAGGCCGGCATCGGCGATCAGTTTCAGTCGCAGCCAGATCCAGCGCTCTTCGCCGGTCTGACCGGGATTGGCGTTGCGCGGCGAGCGGTTGGTCGACGACTTGAAATGCGCGTTGCCAAAACCGCCATTGCCGCCTTCGGCGAGCGTGAATTTTTCGCCGAGCTTGGTGAAGTCGTGGATCAGCGTCTCGCGATCCTCGTCGAAGATCTGCGTTCCCACGGGCACCTTCAGCACGGTCGGCTTGCCGTTGGCGCCATGGCAATCCTTGCCCATGCCATTCCCGCCCTTTTGCGCCTTGAAGTGCTGCTGGTAGCGGTAGTCGATCAGCGTGTTCAGGCCGGAGACCACCTCGAACACGACGTCGCCGCCGCGCCCGCCATTGCCGCCGGAGGGTCCGCCGAATTCGATGAATTTTTCGCGGCGGAACGCCACGCAGCCGTTGCCGCCGTCGCCGGAGCGGACATAGACCTTGGCTTCGTCGAGGAATTTCATGGGGTGTAAGTAAGGCAGAGGCGAGGGCGCGGCAACCCGCAATTGCTCAAAACACACGAAAAGCCCTGATTTTCGAGGATTCATGATCCATCGAAATGCGTCCTTCCGGTGTGCTATAGCAAGGAGCGCAAATGCCGGGCGAGGGGCCGATGAGGCGACGCGAATTCTTAGGTGCTTTTGCCGGCGCGACGGCAGCGCTGCCATTCGCGGCGCGCGCGCAGCAAGAAACCCTGCGCCGCATCGGCTTTCTTCACGCGCTCTTCGAAAACGATCCCGACGTGCAGGAGACGTCGACCGCCTTCGCGCAGGCCTTGCGACAGCTCGGATGGGTCGATGGACGCAATCTCAAGATCGAATGGCGCTGGGGCGACGGTGACCCCGCGCGCATCCGCCAACATGCCAACGAACTCGCCGCTCTCAACCCCGATGTCGTGATCGTATCCGGCAACGCGTCGATGGCGCCAATGATACAGGCCGGTGCCAATCTGCCGATCGTATTCGTGAACGTCGCCGATCCTGTCGGCGCAGGCTTTGTCGCGAGTCTGGCTCATCCCGGCGGCAACGTCACCGGCTTCATGCAGTTTGAATACAGCCTGAGCAGCAAATGGGTCGATCTGCTCCGGCAGGTCGACCCTGGCGTCAAGCGCGTCGCCGTGATCCGCGATCCCTCGATCACGGCCGGCGTGGCGCAATTCGCGGTCATTCAGGCCACCGCGTCCGCGGCTGCGCTGGAGGTCACGCCGGTGAACGTTCGCGACGTCGCCGAGATCGAGCGCACGATCGCGAATTTTTCGCTAAGCCCGAACGGCGGCGTCATCGTCACCGCGAGCGCACAGGCTTCGACCCATCGCGACAACATCATCGCCGCGGTCGCCAAGGCACGGCTGCCGACGGTTTATTTCCGGATCAATTTCGTCAAGAGCGGCGGGCTGATCTCCTACGGTATCGATCTTGCCGACCAGAACCGCCGTGCGGCCGGCTATGTCGATCGCATCCTCAAGGGTGAGAAGGCGGCCAATCTACCGGTGCAGGCGCCGACGAAATATCAGCTCTGCATCAACCGGAAGACGGCAGCGGCGATCGGCCTGGAAATTCCGTCGTCGCTGCTCTCGATCGCCGACGAGGTGATCGAATGAGGCGGCGTGCGTTTTTGGGCGCGCTTGCAGGTGCGGCGAGCGCGCCGTTCGCGGCGCGGGCGCAAGCAACGCCCGTGATCGGCTTCCTGCATGCCGGCTCTCCCGACGAAAACGAGAAGCGCATCGCCGCCTTCCGCAAGGGTCTCGCCGCCGGCGGCTTTGTCGAAGGGCAGAACGTCACGGTCGACTATCGTTGGGCGCGCGGCCGGAACGAGTTGCTGGCCGGCATGGCGGCGGAGCTGATCGGCAAGGGCGTGGTCGTGATCGTCACGCCGGGCAGCACGGCGGCTGCGGTCGCGGCGAAGAAGGCGACCGCGACGATTCCGATCGTGTTTTCGTCCGGCACCGATCCGGTCGGCCTCGGCCTGGTCGAGAGCCTCAATCGTCCCGGCGGCAACGCAACCGGCATCACATCCCTCAATGCGGAAGTCGCGGCGAAACAACTCGGGCTGTTTCGCGAGCTGGCGCCGAAGACGCAGCGCTATTTTACTTTGGTGAAGCCGGGCTCCGAACTGGCCGCGCCATTCGTCAAGGATCTCGAAAGTGCGGCGTCAGGTCTCGGCATCCATGTCGACGTGCTCAATGCCGAAACGGTGGACGCGATCGACAGGGCCTTCACGCAAATTCCGCGGGAGCAGGCTTGCGGCATGGTGTTCGGCCCCGAAGGCTTCTTCTACGTGCACCGCGCCCATATCGCCGAGCTCGCGCTGGCGCGAGGCTTGCCGACGATCCATGACGTGCGCGATTACGCCGAGGCGGGCAGCCTCGCCAGCTACGGCTCGGACTACTACAACGTCATGGAATTGACCGGCAGCTACGCGGCGCGCGTGCTCAAGGGCGAGAAGCCTGCGGATTTGCCGGTGCAGCAGGCCACCAAGTTCGAGATGGTGCTCAACCGCAAGACCGCGAAAGCGCTCGGCATCGAGATATCGGCCACGCTGCTTGCGACCGCGGACGATGTGATCGATTAGATCAGGTGGGCCGCTTCCTGATCAAAAACTTCTGCATACCCTCCAGCACCAGTTCGCGGCGCTGGTTGTGCACGGTCGAGCGCAAGGTCACCACGCCGGTGGTGCGGCCCGGCGTCAGTTCGGTGACTTCGAGCGCGGGATAGATGGTATCGCCGGCATAGACCGGTTTGAGAAACTTGCTCGACTGTTCGAGAAAGCCGATCAACGACTCCTCGGTGACGTAGGGAAACAGCCCGGCGCCGGGCGCGGTGTGCACCAGCGTCTGAAAACCGTGCGCCAGCAAATCGGGCATACCGCGGGCGCGGCAATATTCAACGTCGTAATGGATCGGGTGGGTGTCGCCGCTGGCTGTCTGGAACGCCGCGAACACCGCCGATGTCTGGGTGCGGCTCGGGATCACGAAGCGCTCGCCGAGCGCAAAATCCTCGAACCAGCGCTGCTGCGGCACCATGCGATGCCTGTGCGGATCGAACTCGGTCATAGCGTTTATCCCTGTGTGTCGAGGCCTATCGGTATCGCAGGGGTGATGCCGCGGCAATCGGGCTTGCGCGGTGCCGCCGCGTCTTTAAAAGGGCGGCGCCATGTCCCTGCTCGCCAAAATCTCCGATCATTCCGACGAACGCTCCGCGCGGCTCGCCGGCATCGGCTTGATGCTGTTCTCGATCTTCATGTTCTCGTTCGGCGACGCGCTCGGCAAATACATGGTCGGGACCTATGCGGTCGGACAGTTGCTGTTGCTGCGCGCCTGCGCGGCGCTGCTGGTGCTGGCGCCGCTGATCTGGAGGCACCGCACGGACTTCGTCCGCATGGAGCGGCCCGCCCTTCAATTGCTTCGCGTGATCCTGTCGACGCTCGAGGTCGCCGCCTTCTTCCTTTCGGTCGCCTATTTGCCGCTCGCCGACGTCATCACCTATTGGCTCGCCTGCCCGGTGTTCGTCGCCGCGCTGTCGGCGATCGTGCTGGGCGAGCGCGTCGGCTGGCGGCGCTGGAGCGCGATCCTGATAGGCTTCCTCGGCGTGGTCATCGCCATGCGGCCTTCGGCGCAGACCTTCAGCGGCCCGGCGATGATCGCGTTGGGCGGCAGCCTGTGCTTTTCGGTCCTGATGCTGATCACGCGCTCGCTGCGCGCCACGCCCGACATCGTGATGGCCTCGACACAATTCGTCGGCACCTTCCTGCTGGGCGCTGCGATGTCGCCGTTCGGCTGGGTCACGCCGAGCTTGTCTAGTCTCGCGCTGTTCGCGACCGCCGGCTGCATCTCCGTCAGCGCGCTCTTGTGCGTCAACCGCTCGCTGAAACTCGCGCCGGCAAGCGTGGTCGTTCCCTACCAGTATTCCATGATCGTCTGGGCCGTGTTGTTCGGCCTGATCGTGTTCGGCGACGTGCCGTCCACTGCGACGATCGTCGGCGCGGCCATCATCATCGGCGCCGGGCTCTACATTTTCCTGCGCGAGCGCAAGCTCGGCCGCGAGGACAGTGCGGTCAATCCGCCGGCGTGATGTTGGATGGAATGTAGGGTGGGCAAAGGCGCTTTTGCGCCGTGCCCACCATCCTCGGCGCGCTTGTGAAGGTGGGCACGCTTCGCTTTGCCCACCCTACAACTTGTGGCGCGCCTAACTTTGAGCTTTCAGGAGGTTGTCCATCTGGTCTGAACCGAAGAAACTGAGGTTGCGAAGCTTCAGTGATCACCGGAGGGACCAGATGGACACCCACAAGAATGCGCCTCTGACGCCAAAAGGTCGAGAGGCGATGGTGCTTAGCGTGGTGGAAGGCGGCTTGACGAACGCCGCGGCTGCGGTTCGCTTCAACACGACGGCGAAGACGGTCGCCAAATGGGTTGGCCGGTTCCGCGCGGAAGGTGTCGATGGATTGCGCGATCGCTCCTCACGCCCCCATTCATCGCCAAGCCAAACCCCGGCGGCCACATGTGCGCTGATTGAGGCGTTGCGCCGTCAGCGTCTGACCGGCAAGCGTATTGCCGCCGAGCTGAAGGTCTCGCCGGCGACCGTTAGCCGCGTCCTGTGCCGGTTGGGCCTGAACCGGATGCGATATCTCGAGCCGGCCGTACCGGTGCGCCGTTACGAGCGTGAACATCCCGGCGAGCTCATCCATATCGACATCAAGAAGCTCGGCAGGTTTGTACGACCCGGCCACCGGATCACCGGCGATCGACAGAAGGGCGAAAGCCGCGGCGCAGGCCACGAGTTCGTCCACGTCGCCATCGACGATGCTTCGCGCCTGGCCTTCTCCCAGATCCGACGCGATCAGAAGAAAGAGAGCGCTATCGCCTTCCTCAACGAGGCCGTCACTTACTACCGCAGCCTCGGCATGACGGTCACCGGCATCATGACCGACAACGGTTCCTGCTATCGTGCCAAAGCCTTCGCCAAAGCGTGCAGGAAGCTGGGCCTCAAACACATCTTCACCAGGCCCTACAGACCACAAACAAACGGCAAGGCCGAGCGCTTCATCCAAACCGTCTTACGCGAGTGGGCCTATGCTCGGGCTTACGAAACTTCAGACCAGCGTGCCAAAGACCTGCCGATCTGGCTTCATCATTACAACTGGCATCGACCACATGGCAGCCTGCAAGCCAAAACACCCATCAGCCGCCTTGCTCTCCCGCGGGACGACCTGTTGAGATTCCACACCTAACCCACCCTACGAGAAGCGCTCGCCCAGTTCTTCAGCGACGACCACACGCTGCGCGACAGGCGGAAGCAGTCGACCGGGCTGGAGGAGCCCAGCGCCTCGAAGCGGTGCAGCTCGACGCCGGTCCACTGGAAGCCGCACTTCTCCAGGATGTTGCGCGACCTCGGATTGGCGACGCGTGCGTAGGCGTGCACGAGATCGCGGTCGACCTCCTCGAAGAAATAGTCGATCGCGGCGCGCGCGGCTTCGGTGCCAAGACCCTGGCCCCAATGCGCGGGACTGAGCCAGTAGCCGAGCTCGGGCTTATCGGCGTCGCGCCAGTTGATGCCGACCATGCCGATCGGCTTGAAGTTCTGTTCGATCAGCAGCGTGATGCTGCTTGCGGCGGTGGCCATTGTGCGCACGAAATCGACCGCATGGTCTTCGGCGTAAGGGTGCGGCAGGCGGGTATTCTCGGCAATGCGGCGATCGTTGGCGAGGCGCGCGATTGCTTTTACGTCCGCGAGCGTCGGCCGGCGCAGTGTCAGCCGTTCGGTCTCGAGGACGCAAGGACAGGCCTCGCGCAATGTCGGGGTGGGAATATCCTGCAACATGAAAGGGCTCCGTCAGCGCATTGAAAAAGGGAGGCCGGTTGTCCCGCCTCCCCTTGCTGAGAGCCCTTGGTGAGCCCCGCCGGTTCGTCAGGATCCGGCGGACTCATATGTGTCCACCGTCTATTCGGCCGCAGCGTCCGTCATCGGAAGTACCGAGATGAACGTACGACCGTTGGATTTGGCCTGAAATTCCACGCGGCCCTCGACCTTGGCGAACAGAGTGTGGTCGGTGCCCATGCCGACATTAAGGCCGGGATGCCAGGTGGTGCCGCGCTGACGCGCGATGATGTTGCCGGGAATCACGCGCTCGCCGCCAAAGATCTTGATGCCAAGGCGCTTGCCCTTGGAATCGCGTCCGTTTCGCGATGAACCGCCTGCTTTTTTGTGAGCCATGACCCGTCTCCGAACCTATCCGTCTCTTAAGTCAATTCCTTGAAGGAATCATTCACTTTTTGTCACGCGCTTTTCCGACGCGCATCACTTTTTGTCGCTTTTACCCTTGGCAGCCGCCTTCTTCGCCGCCGGCTTCTTGGTGTCGGCCTTGGCGCGCGGTTTCGCCGCAGCCTTGGTCTTTGCAGCGGGCTTCTTGGCCGCTGCCTTCTTCGGCGCCTCGTCGGCATCGTCAGCCGGCTTCGCCACCTTTTCCCGTTTCGGCCGCGGGCCGATGGTCGGCTTCGCGTTATCGGCGAGGATCTCGGTGATGCGAAGCACCGTGATCTCGTCGCGATACCCGCGCTTGCGGCGCGAGTTCTTGCGCCGGCGCTTCTTGAAGGCGATCACCTTCGGTCCGCGCTTGTGCAGCAGCACTTCGGCCGCAACGGAGGCGCCTGCCACCGTCGGCATGCCCAGTGTCGGCGTGTCGCCGCCGAGCAGCAGCACTTCGCCCAACTGTATGATCGTTCCGACGTCGCCGGCGATCTTGGTAATCTCGAGCACATCATCCGGAACGACGCGGTATTGCCGGCCGCCGGTCTTGATGACTGCGAACATCGTTGTGGTCCTTCGTGTTCGATCCCGCGCCTCAGGCTTGAGCCCGGGCCGGCTTCTTGTTCAGTCGTTATGGGTACGTGTTTCGCGCTGCGCCCCAGGGGCTATGCGCAAAAACAATCGACGCGGGAAAACCCGCGCCGGGATGGCCGGACTTATAGCGCCCGAAGACGGGGAGTCAAGGCAAAGGCGGCCGAAAAGGCGCGGAAATCGAAGGATTTGGCCGATTCTCAGGCCCGCCGGCGGGATGCACGGCCCTTTGAAACCAATGGGTTCCATCGCCGTTGTTCCGCTGAATCTGGCAGCGGGCAGGGACCATCATGGCCGACGACGTCATTACCACCACGGGCATCGCCCATCATGGGTCGCAGCGGCTGCCCTCGGTCGATGTCGACAGCTTCAACCTCGAACTGAAGGACGACGAGGGCTTTATCGGCGACCGGGCGTCGAAGGGCGCCTTCCGCAAGATTTTCGACCGCTGGCGCAAGCCGCTGCGCAAGTCCGGCGAGGACCCGTTCGGCGACGTGCCCTCCGAGGACATCAGCAAGAAAGCGCTCGACGACATGCTGGTCGGCGATGACGTCGAGGCGTCCGCGGTGGTGCACAGCGCGATCGAGGAGTTCGCGCAGGAGCTTGCCCATGTCACCCGCCGTTTCCTCAGGACCAAGGCCTGGGCGAAGACCGAGACCATCGTGGTCGGCGGCGGCTTTCGCGACAGCCGCCTGGGCGAACTGGCTATCGCGCGCACCGAGATCATCCTCAAGTCCGAGGACTTCAAGATCGCGATGCTGCCGATCCGGTTTCACCCCGACGAGGCCGCGCTGATCGGCGCGCTGCATCTGGCGCCGTCCTGGATTTTCGAAGGCCATGACTCGATCCTCGCGGTCGATATCGGCGGCACCAATATCCGCTGCGGCGTGGTCGAAACGCGCTGGAAGAAGGCGCAGGATCTGTCGAAGGCCGAGGTGTGGAAGGCCGAGCTGTGGCGTCACGCCGACGACGAGCCGACCCGCGAGGGCGCGGTGAAGAAACTGGTGAAGATGCTGAAGCATCTGATCGACGCCGCCGACGAGGAGGGCTTCAAGCTCGCGCCGTTCATCGGCATCGCCTGTCCCGGCGTCATCAACGACGACGGCTCGATTGAAAAAGGCGCCCAAAACCTGCCGGGCAATTGGGAGAGCAGCAAGTTCAACCTGCCGTCGAGCCTGGTCGAGGCGATCCCGGTCATTGGCGACCACGACACGGCCGTCGTCATGCATAATGACGGCGTGGTGCAGGGGCTCGCCGAAGTGCCGTTCATGCAGGACGTCGAGCGCTGGGGCGTGCTCACCATCGGCACCGGGCTTGGCAATGCGCGCTTCACCAACCGCAAACGCGACAACGGCAAGTCCGAGAAGAAGAACGGCGAGAAAGAGAAGAAGGGCAAGGATTGACGCCGGACTCGTCATTGCGGACGACTTCGTAGTGCGATTCGTAGGGTGGGCAAAGGCGCTGTTGCGCCGTGCCCACCTTCACGAGCACACCGCGGATGGTGGGCACGCTTCGAGTGTCGCTCGTTGAATGACTGCCGGCGTGAGTCGCTTTGCCCACCCTACGATTCCGGCGCGGGCTTGCCACGCCATAGCTCGCGAAGCGAGCGACGGCGGTAACCTTGATCGCTTAGGTTAAAATCGACATCGCGTTGATACCCACATCAGCTTCGCTAGCTTGCATCCCGCCGCACTCGGCTGCCCGGCGAGGCCGCACCTCGTAAGGTAGCAATTGCAATGAGACGGCACGGGACCGCCAGATGTTTTGCCGCGTATGGCGGTCCCACCCCGCTTCGCGTGGCGCAATGAATTCGAATTGCTTCTGCATCGGCGGTGCGCTCCCTCCCCCCTTGCGGGGGAGGGTTGGGGAGGGGGGTATCGCAGATACAGTTCTGTCCGTGGACCCCCACCCCTAACCCCTCCCCGCAAGGGGGAGGGGGACGCACTGCGCTCGCGGGGGAGGGATCAACCCCACCCCACCCGCGCAAAAAACCCCGCGATCTCCTCCGCCGCCCGATCCGGATCCTCGCGATGCGGAAAGTGCCCGACGCCCTCGAACATCTTCAGATCAAGCCGCGTAAACGTCTCGCCCATCCGGTCGGTCCACGCATACGGAAACAGCGGATCGTGCTCGGCCCAGCGCACGCAGGTCGGCACATCGATTCGCGCAAGCGACGGCGCCTCGCCTTGCATCATCTTCACGCGCCCGGCATGCGCCGCGCGGTAATGCGCGAAGCCGCCGGCGAGATTGCCGGCCTTCATGAAATTGTCGGTGAAGGCCTCGAGCGCGCCGTCGAACGCATCCTTGCGATATGACCAGCTCTTCAGGAAATGCCCGATATAAATGCGGCAGCTCTCGCGGCTCGCGCCGACCAGCGCGGGCGCCATCTCCATCTGGTGGAACGACTGGTACCAGATGTGATTGAGCCGGTCGGGCGCGCCCATGCGCGCCCCGATGCCGGGATAGACGAAGTCGAAGAAGAACAGCCCCGCAAGCCGCGCGGGCGCAGCTCTCGCCAGCGGCTGCATCACGGCGCCGCCGACGTCGTGGCCGACCACGCCGAAGCGCTCCAGACGAAGCGCGTCCATCAGTGCGAGCATGTCCGATGCGTGCTGGTCGGGCCCGTACGCCCCGTCGGGCTTATCGCTGTCGCCGAAGCCGCGCAGATCAGGCGCGATCAGCGTGAAGCGGTCCGCGAGCCGCGTCATGACAGGCTCCCAGGTCAGCCAGAATTCCGGCCAGCCATGCAGGAGCAGCAGCGGGGGACCAGCACCCGCCCGCGCCACATGGAAGTCGGCGCCATTGGCGCGGATCGTCTGGTGCTCGATCACAGGCGTTCCCTCCTTGACCCCTCATGGTGAGGAGCGTCGCTCTTGCGACGCGTCTCGAACCATGAGGCCCGACCGCGGCCTCATCCTTCGAGACGCGGCGAAAACGCCGCTCCTCAGGATGAGGGGATAATTTCCGCAAGACAACGATTTCGCCCTGCCGATTTATCATTCCGCGCCTTGTCTGGGCAGCATTCCTCGCCTATGACACGCCCCGACCACGAGGGCGTTCGCCCTGATTTTGGCGCCTGGAGAGGTGGCAGAGTGGTTGAATGCACCGCACTCGAAATGCGGCATAGGTGCAAGCCTATCGGGGGTTCGAATCCCTCCCTCTCCGCCACCCAAAATTGTAAGCGGATAAGTCCTTCTGAAACAATGGCTTGCAGGAGCGCCGGATGTTTTCGGTGGAGCACTGGAGTGGAGCACTCTCCACCGGTTGTGCCATGCTCCGACGCGATTCTCGACTTGAATGTCGGGGCAATCGAAGGCGATCGGCGACGTTTCGAATCCTGCCGAACCTCTCACTTCGATGCGCGTAAAACGAAGGGGAGGCCCCATGTCCGAGCCGACGGCGAAAGGATTTCAGGTACCCGACGGCAACGACATCCTGAAGCCGGACATTCCCGCCGTCGCCGAGATGATCGCGCGGACCGCGCGATGGGTCCATCCCGACACGTTTCGCGCGCTACCCGTCTGGGCGCCCCACGCCGCCCGCGGTCAACCGCTCTTCGACGCAGTATGGTCGCGCCGTTACACGAACACGCGGAAGGCAACGGGGATCACGTCGGAAAAGTCTGAGGGCAACGTAGCGGCGGCACAGTCCTTATTCGCCGCGCTGGACGTCCAACTTCCGCGGCCGAAGAACTGGTCCGTCTGTCACGTCTGGGGCTACGACGATCCAAACTTCGCCGAGCACACCGGCGTCGTGCGCGATCGACGCTACTTCTCGTGCGTCGCGAACATGATCTGGCTGCCGACGTCGCTGAAAGGGTTCACCGACACACTGCCGGAGATCAAGGTAATGCTGCGCACGTGCGCCTACCACCTCTATGGTTGGGCCTGCGAACACGAATCCGTCGCTGGACAGGCCGCCGAAGTGAGATCCGGTAGGATACCGGCTGATTATCCGGCGGAGTGGCCGGACGGCAGCGCTCCGCTTCGATTGCCGCCCGGCACCGCGCCGTTCACGATGAGGATCGAGAAGGCTGTAGCGAAGAGGAAGGCGAAGATACGCGCCGAACTCGATAACGCGGCGTTCTTGCACTATCCAAAGTCGGAGGTGACGGAAGTGCTGAAATTCTGGAAGGTTGATCTCGTCTAGCCGACGGCATCGACTGGTGCGACGTTCGTGACGCTCGTAGACCCACAACCGTCACCTTCCTAACCAGCCGAGACGGTCTCCTCAAGGCCCGGTAGGCGCCTTGCTGCGTATGTCCTCGACGAGTTTCTTGACCGTCTGCAGATCTTCCCGAACCGGCGTCGGACTTCCTCGCCCCAGGCTGAGGCTGACGACGCACTTGCTGCGAGGATCGTCTAGGCCCGAATATTTCTCCATCATCCATCCGATCGACGTCGCTCTCATCCAAATCTCGTTGCCCGAGACGTGCGTGAGCTTCACGAAATGCCCGATGTCGACGATCTTCCGAACCTCTTCCACCTTTTCGTTCACCGGCATGAGGGTCGCGAGAACGCCCACAATTGCGTCTTCATCGTTTCCGGGGGCGAAGATGCCAAAAGTGACTTGGGTATCGGAGGCAGCGGGAAGATGACGACGGGCGTGGGGAGGGGCCTGCTGTTGTCCGCGGACGGCGGGCGGCGGGCCCCAAGGTCGATAAGCAAAAGCGGTTATCTTCGAAGGGTCGATCGACATTTTCTGCCCACGAGAAGCGTAAGCTCGACGAACGAGAACGGGGCCGCGGACGCGCAAGCCGCCGACAGCCCGAGGAATTGTAAGACGAACGCGATCGTGAAGAGTCTCCGAAAGATGGTTCGTGCCGCTGCTGCAGCGTAGGATTCGCACGTCGAGACGCCAACAGGGATCCGTCATGTGACGTCCCCAACGACGCCCGCAGCGCCGACGGCGCCGACGCAGCCCGAGGGTTTGCAGCTGCGTAGGATTCGTGGTGACGGCGCCAATGCGGTTCCGCGCTTGACGCCACGGATGACCGTCCGGACTTTTTAGAAATCGTATCCTTGCGCCATCAAGGCCGGTCCCAATTTGTAGAGATGTACATTGGCCTTGAAGAAATCGTTTGCCAGCCAGATGTCTCCCCCGCCAACGGACTTTCAGATCCGAAAATTAGCGTTGTAATAACGGCCGCTTTTCCCCTCGATTACTACAGGCACATCTGTACTTGACCTTGGTTAGTGAAACGTGGGGCGAGCCCGAATGTATTCAAACTGGCATAAATACTATCGGAAACTTACGAACTGCCTCGAAACTACCTGATCACAAGCGCGTCATTTTTCGAAAAATCTGACAATTTCTACGGCGGCGGTTCGCTGGCGCGATCCGACAATCCTCACCTGAAAATAATCTCACCGGACACGGCTGAACATGGCACCTGAAAAGGGTGCTTGCGCGAGGAGGAATGGTCCCCTCGAACGCAAGGACGAACCCCCATGCCCATCTACTTTGGTTATAGAGCCCACCGTGACCACGGCGCCCCATGGCGGCAACCGCGCTCCGGTCGCCAGATGCAGCAGGACCCCGGCTACGTGCTGCGCTGGCACCACCTGAAGGAGGAGGCCCACGCCAACGGTGAGATGGCGCGCCTGATCGACGCCTGCCAGCGGCTTGGCTACGGCCCACGCGAGATCGTGGACGCATTCGAGAAGGATGCCGACGGGACCGTCGCAGAACTCAGGCGGTGGAAGGCCGCTCTCGTCGGCGCAGGCGGCTGACCTACGATCCGGAGAGCCCGCAGTCCCACGCCATCTCTCCGGGTCGACGGCGCGGCTGGCGGCTCCGCTGACATGCGCCTGCGCGCCTGGCGGATCGTGCGGAAATCGTGCGGCCACGACCTGAACGGAGATGTTTGAGCTCGATTTCGTCGCCCTGAGCCTCGACGACACACCTCGAAAACCGCGAATTTAAAGAAAGAACCAAAGAAAGTTAACCTCAGGCGTTCCGCCCACCGGACGGAAGCCCCATGGCCGCTTAGGTGTGCGGCGGGCCTTGCCGGCGCGTCGGCGCCGCCCAACCGGGCAGGCGCCGTGCGGAAATCGTGCACGGCCCGCGGACCCGCGGGTGGGTGGGGAGCGCCGCCGTCAAGCCATGAAAAAGGGCGCCGCGGAGGACCGCGGCGCCCTTGGAGCGCGTGAAGGGCCGGAAGGAGCTTCTAGCCGGTCATCATGGAGGCCATGGCGCCGTGGGCCAGCTTCTGGACCGGGCGGCGGACGAGGTGGGCGTAGCGGCGGAACATGGTCTCGGGCAGGACGCTGGCGACGGCGGCGACCGCCACGGGCTCGGTGCCCGCCATCAGCGCCCAGGTGATGAACGAGTGGCGCAGCACGTGGCCGGTGACGTGCGGCATGCCAGCCTTCGCCATCTCGGCCTTGAAGATGATCTCCATCGCGCCCTGGCACAGGGGGCCGCCGCCCGTCAGCGTGCGGAAGACCCACTTGCTGCCCGCTGCCCGGGCCTTCCAGCGGCGCAGTTCGGGGAGGACCCCGGCCGGGATGTCGACCGGATCGGCGGTCTTGTTGGACGGCGTCACGGTCCCGGGCGGCACGCGGTGGAAGACGCGGCCTTCGAGGTCGAGCCAGCCTCCCTCGTCGTGCTGCTCGTAGGCGAGCTTCTCGTAGGCGCCGGGTCGCGAGCCGAAGGTCATGCCGAGGAAGAACTCCATGTAGGCGACCTCCGCGTCGCGGCGCTCCTTGGCGGTCATGCCGGAGTCCGGGTCGAGGGCGGCGGCATGACGGGCCTTGACGCGGTCGCGCTCCGCCGCGGTGACGACCGTGGTGCGGCCCTTGGGACGGGGCGGCGGGTCGTAGGGGAGAAACTCGGCGCCGTGCGTCTTCCTGGTGTGCTTGCGGATGGCCGTGGCGAGGAAGCGCGCGGCGTTGACGTAGTATTCGCGGGTGTAGCCGTCCGCGACCATCGCCCCGCCGATCCCCTCCATCTTCTCGTCGGTCAGGTGGCGCAGGCGCAGATCCTGCGCGTAATCCTTGAATGCCTTCAGCGTCGAGACGATCACCGCGGCGCCCTTCAGCTTGCGCTTCACGACCGCCTTCTGGCGCTGCTCGATCACGGTCGCGACCGGGATGCGGCGGACGTCGAGGGCGCCGTCCTCGTCGGCCTCCTGCTGCTTGCTCCGGATGTCGAGCCACTTCAGCGCGCCCTCGAGGGTCGCCTCCCCGGTCGTTCCCCAGTAGTCGCCGTTCAGGTAGGCCCGCCAGTTGCCGTCCTTACGGGGCCGGACCGTCCAGAGGTCGCCGCCGAGGCTTCCGCCCTCCTCGACCTGCGGCAGCCTGGCGGCGAGTTCCACCGCCGTGCGGTGGGTTTGTCGGTCGACGTAGTTCATGCTAGTATCGCTTTCTGGACGCGCGCACGGCTTGCTTTCCAGGCTTGGTCCGTGCGCGCGCTCCGTTGGGCGGCCCCGTCGAAAGGCGGGGCCGTTCGCTTTTTCCGGATCGTCTCCCCCGGCGGTTCGTCCGCCGGGGTCGCCCGGAACTCTTCGCGCCGCCAACCCGCATGGAGCGGAAGCGCGGCGGCACGGATTGCTTATTTCTCCTGCGAACACAAGTGCATGCTCCGGCCGGCGCACCGCCGCCGCAGTTTCCGGTGGCGCTCCGCAATACTTGCGGACCCCTCCCTATACTTGGTCCCGTTGCCCTTCCGGACGCGGAGCCGGCTCAGGTCCGGACCCTGCTGGTCGCGGTCTTCGTCATCGCCGCGAGGTTCGCCTTGGTCGTCAGCAGCTTGCGCGCGATCATCACCGTTTCGAGCCCGCCCGCCCGGTACGCGGTCCGCAGCGAGGACGCCGTCAGCGGTCCCTGCGGCCACATCAGCGCAGCGGCCTCGGCCAGCGTCATCAGTTCGTCGTCGGCCCAATCGCAAGGATTCGGCCGGGCGGCGACGCGGCGCGGTATGATTCCCATCGGTGTCTCCTTTCTTCGTGGCGCCTGCGGCCGCGTGCGACCGGAGGCCTAAGGATTCGTTCGTGGTCCGCTAGAGCTCCGCCCACTCCGCCGCGGCGAGCGCGCGGCAGGCCCGCCCGAGCAGCGCCAGCACGGTCTCACCCCCGGCGGCAGGCACGGTGCAGGCGGCCATGCGGGCGGGCCACCTCATCCGCGGCTCCGCGCGTTCGAGCGCGAAGACGCCGTAAGCGTCCGAGCCGTCGGCCGGCTCCGAGATCCGCACGATCGCGACCGACTGCCGCGCGGAGCCTTGGGCGTCCGAATCCTTCAGAGTGATGGTCACCGTCAGCATCCGCCGTTCCTCCCTGCATGCTTCCTTCGCGCCGGACCGGTCGTCTTCACCAGAAGTCCGCGCACGGTCCGCTCGATTTCGGCGCGGTCGAGATGCCGCTTCTCGGCAAGGCTTCCGGCGAGCGCCGACACCGCGTCGCGGTTGGCCGCGACGAGCCGCATCGCGCGCCGCTCCAGCCGGCGGAGATCGGCCGCCACGCGGGCGCGCAGGGCGGGATCCGCCGCGAGCGCTTGCAGGAGGCCCGGACCCTCGCCGAGGTAGAGCGGCGTGCCTGCCACGCAAAAACTCGCATGCAGTGCGGCGACGTGCATGGTTGCGAAAGCGACGTCGCTGGTCGCAGAACCGCCGCTGCCGATCGACATCGCCCCCGTGAACAACTTCTCGGCGGCGCGCGCGGCGAGCGCGATCGTCACCCGGTCCTCGATCGTCGCGCGGGTCGCGAGATCGTCGTCGGAGTACGTGACGACCGCGCGGCCGCCCGACGGGCCGCTCGCCCGCAGCACGATGCGGTCGACGCTGCCGGCCGACAGCGCCATCGCGGCCACCGCGTGCGCCGCCTCGTGAACCGCCATCCGCAACAGGCGCTTCGGCGGATGGGTCTCGGGCGGCATCACGGCGTCGCGGATGTCGCCGGCCGTCAGCGGGCGACCCGCGTGCCTGGCGAGGCGCCGCGCCGACCTGACCGCGTGCATGATCTCGGCGGCGGTCGATCCCTCGAGCAGCGCGCCGATGGCCATGAGATCGCCTTCGATCTCGCCGTCGAGGTGAAACTTCAGGATGTTGACCGTGCCGGCGAGGTCGGGCGGCTTGATCTCTACGACCCGCTCAAGGCGCCCCGCGCGCAGGAGCGCCGGATCGACATGCTCGATCATGTTGGTCGATCCGATCACCACGACCTTGGCGTCGGCGCGCCCGCCCAGGGTCGAATCCAGCAGCGTGAGCACGTCGGTGACCACCACATTCCACCATTCCCGGGCGCGATCGGACATGGTGCTGCGGTTGGGGATCGCATCGATCTCGTCGAGGTGGAGCAGGCTGACGGGAGAGGCGAGCGCGGCGGCGGTGGCGAACGATTCGCGGCACTGCTTGACCACCGAATCCAGGTACCCGGGGCCGTTCGCGAACCAGGAGCCGACGCTGGTCGACACCAGCGGGATTCCGCCGCAGGCCTTGGCGAGGACCTTGGGGTACCACGATTTGCCGTAGCCCGGCGGGGAAACCAGGCAGATTCCGCGGTCGATGTCGCGCCACTTGATGGCCGGGTCGGCGATGTCCCGCGCCAGGTCGAGGCCCCACGTCCGCGCTTCGCCGAATTCGACGGCGGTTTCCAGGACCGGCACGCGGTCCGACCCGCCGCGGCCGGCGCCTGAAGCGGCCGCGAGCCGACGCGCGATGGCGCGCGCACCGGTGCCGGGCCTGAAGGCGGCCGCCATCTTGTGCAGGTCGAGCCCAGCACCGATGCCGGCCTCGATCTCGCCCGGCGAGCGGCGCGCGAATTTCGTTATCGCCTTGCGCAGCACCGCGCCGTCCGGACGCGCGATGCGGATCACGATGTCTGCGGCCCCCTGAAGCGAGGCCGGAAGCAGCGTCAGGTCGGCGGCGACGCCCATCACGCACAGCCCCGACGACAGGTCCCTGGCGACCTCGTCGGAGCCGACAGAGGCGTCGATGCGGCGGTCCTTGCCGTCGCGCATCTGCAGGCGCCACCGGGAGCCATATTCGTGCTTCGCGTAGGCGGCGGCCGGCCCGACCCAGGTCGTGTCCGGGACCACAACAATCGCGGCTAAGGCTTGGCCGTGCTGCAGACGCCGGCGCTGATCACGTCGGACGGCCGCCTCGAAGGCCGCACCGACGATGGCCGAAAAGGCGGTCGGCCGCGGATCGTGCGACGCCGGGGCCGCGTCTTCTTCCTGTTCCTCTTCTGCGTCGAGGTCGAAGCCGGCTGCGTCGGAGGCCTCCTGCATCGCTGCGGCCGCGCGCAGCTTCGATGCCTCGTCCGCCGGTCCGGCCGACACACTCTTATTCTCCGGCTTCTCCGTCTTGCTCACGTGCGCGCCCTCACCACCGTCGCCGGACCGATCGGTCCGGATTCGAGATCGAGTTCAAGAAGGTCGTCGCAGGCGAGCCTCATCACCGCCGCCGCCGGATCCCGTCCCGTCACGCTTGCGAGCAGGCGGTCGAGAACCATCGGCCCGTCGTCGGCGAGCAGGCGCAGGATCTGCAGCCTTTGATCGACAGAAACCGCGCGTCCGCGGTGCGACCAGACGAGGTCGCGGTTCGAGCGCATCGGCTCCGCGCAGAGATCCTCCGCGGTGACGAGGATCGGCGCGAGATCCAGCCGGATCATCGCGCTCTGGAACAGGCCCTGCTCGGTCGCGTCGCGGACCCGGCGCGCCGGAACCACGTCCAGCCGGAAGCGACCATCGGCGCGTTCGACGACGACGATATCCACATCTAGCGGTGCGGACGCAGCATGCGCCGCCTGAACGTGCGTGATCGAACGGACGCAAGGATCCAGGCTGGCGCGGACGAGAGCTTCCCTGAGAGCTTGATGTCGCGCGGGGATCCGCATGGCGGTCTTGGCGGAAACGAAGAAGTCGGGATGGCCGGGCGGCTTGCGGACGAGCATGTCGGTGACCTCTGAACCTGAATGACGGGACGGGCGGTCTCGAAGCGCCGGTGGTCGTCTGTATCCATGTCGTCCTCCTCAGATATCGATGACGAAGTTCGGGTCGAAGCTGGCATTTTCCCACGTGCGTTCCTTCGGCGGCCACGGGCCGTAGCCCTTTGCGTTGCTCACGAGTTGTGTTCCGCCGACGATGGCGTCGAAGGATTCGTGCGTGTGGCCGAAAACCCAGAGGTCCGCAGGAAGCAGCGCGCCGCGGCCGTCGGCGGCCGGCTGCGGCGACATCAGCGCCGTGAGGTCCGAGCGGTAGGCTGCATCCAGCATCTTCTCGTCGGAAACCGTCCCGCCGGCTCCGGACGGCGCAGCGGGAAGGCGGGGGTCCGGCACCGGAGCATGGTGGCTGACGACGACCAGCTTGCCGTCGGCGCGGTCCTTGCGGAGTTCGCCCTCGATGAAGGCGCGCGAATCCTTGTGCCGGGCGAGCGCGTCACGCGGCAGGAAACGCTCCGCGTAGCTCTTCTTCCTGATCTTCTTGGAATCGTTCATCCGCTCGCCAGCGACCGCCATCGCGCGGCGGGGATCGCCGTACAGGTCGAAGTCCGTCCACAAGGTCGCGCCCGCGAAGGTGACGTTGAAGATCTTCACCGCGCGGTTCTGCAGCACGTGCACGTTCGTGCCCTCGGCCGCTTCGAGCGCCTTCTCGACGGTGCGGTCGACATCGCAGCCGTAAAATTCGTGGTTGCCCGGGACCAGGATCGATTGCTTGTCGGGCACGCGGTCGGCGAGCCACCTCACCCCTCGCTCCAACTTCGGGATGAGGTCGCCGGCGACGACCATGACGTCGAAATCCGGTCGATCCGCCGGCGCAGGCAGATCCCATCCGCGCGTGAGCTCCACGTGGAGGTCGTTCAAAACCCACAAGCGCATGCGTCAATCCTCCCGCTCGAATTCGTGCGGCGACACCTCGATCATCGCGTCGCCCGCTCGGTCGTAGCGCGCGTAGTACGTCTCAGTGCTGCCCCGCCGGCGCCGGTACGCGCGGGTGGCCCCGATGCCGAACCGCTGCGGAACCGGGTAGCCCCACGCGTGATCCGCGCAGCGCGTCGCGAGCCATCCCCTGTTGCGGTACAGACGCCCCTCCGCCCCGCACGATTCGCAGGTGCAGGCGGATGCCGCGGTCGCGAGGTTCACCGCTTCCATCACTTCCTGGGCGGCCGGCTCCGACGCGTCACCGCTCCAGTCCACACGAAGGACTCCGAGCTTCTGGCGGACTCGGTCGACCACGACCGTATCGCCCGGCCCGAGCGAAGACTGGATACGCCCGCACAGACGCTCCAGGATTCCGCGCCAGCCGTCGCCGCAGGACAGCCAGCCCGCGGCTTCGCGCGGATCGCCGGTGCCGAACAGGTCGACGAAGGATTCGACGAGCTTCAGCCGCCAGTCCTCGGAGTGCATCACCATGGTCAGGGCTCCATGAGGCTGCACGGGAGATCGTCGGCGATGATGTCGACGAAGGAATCGGTGCCGTAGTCGTAGCGGCTCGCCAGCAGCACCCGCATGCGGCCGACGGTCCGCAGATGGAGGTTTTCCATCTCGGGCCGCAGCGCACGGTCGCCTGACGCGTGTTCGGGGCAGGCCGTCGTCCGGATGCCGTCGGCCCGGTAGAGCCGTCCGCGGCCGCCGCAGAGTTCGCAGACGCAGACGCTGCGCGCCTCGGCCAGGTCGACGGCCTCCCGGACCACCGCTTCGCTCGCCGACGAGAGCCGGCCACCCCAGACGACGCGCAGCGCACCCTCCCGCTGGCGAATGCTGACGAAGCTGAAGCGCTCGCGCGCCTGCAGGGTGGCCGCGATCCGGACGCAGAGCCGGTCGACGATGTCCGCCCAGCCGGGGCCGCATTCGATCGTGCACACGGTGCGCTTCGCGGCAACCGCGGACCCGGAAGCGAAGAAGTGCGGAAGGACCGCCGTCAGTTCGGTCCGCCAGTCCCCCTGCTGCACGACGCCCATCACGCACCTCACTCAACGCAAATCGGTTCCTGTTTTGTTCTTTTACGACTGTTGCCCTTAGAGTCAATAAGCCAGATAGACAAATTGTATCTATTCCATATAGGTCTATCGACCTCATCATTTCTCGGCGATTTTCGCGTCAATTAAGGAAGACCTCCGATGCAAGCGGCTGACGGCCTATCGACGGGAAAAGGACCTGTCGTACCCACGCGGCCACTTGCCCGGTTCCGCAACCCATGGGACGTTGACCCCGATCGCACAACGCACAGGCATCAAATTGATGGCGGACAAGAAGACAGCCGGCAAACCGGGAAGAAAACCGCCGGCGGGCGCCAAGAAGCAGTTTTTGACTTCCATGGACCCCGAGATCATCCGGCGGATCAAGGCCGCGGCCGCATTGAGAGACAAGACGGCCTCCCTGGTCCTGGAAGAGGCGGCCAGGGAGTGGCTCGACAGGCATTCGGACGGGAAGAAGTAGTCATTCCAACGGCGGCATTTCGAGTCGATTGATGTCATCAGGTGGCGCAGACACGCAGACACAAAGAGATATCGACGCGGAAATCGCCGAGCTCTCCGCCACCATTTCCCGCAACCCCAGAGACGCCAAGTCTTATCGCCGGAGGGGTCTCCTGAAAGCGCGCAGCCGTCGCTACGACGAGGCGCTCCAGGACTTCGAGCGCACGCTCAAGCTCGCTCCCGACGACGGACATGCGTACGGACTCCGGGCACTGGTGTGGGCCAAGAAGGGAGATCGAGAGCGAGCGCTGCGCGACTTCGACGATGCTATCCGCTTGGCCCCTCCGGATGCCGCATTATTTCGCTCCCATCGCGAACGCGTGCTCGCCGAAAATTCGGAGGTTCCCATAGCGGGGGGCGACTTCAACATTCTCACGAACCCATTCGTGCTGCTCGGGTTGTCGCCTACAGCAAAACCGGCAGCGATAAAGGAAGCATACGAAGACGCTGTCGAGGACGGCGTTGAGGACGCCGACGTACTTCAGCGCGCCCAGCAGACGCTTTTGACGCCCCGCCTCAGGATCGAAGCGGAGGTTGGCGGATTTCTCGACGTGGATCCCGGACTGGCTGCGCAGATAGTTTCCGACATCCGTTCGGGAACGCCGATCGGGGAGATCGGAGAGCGGTTGACGAAGCTCCACTCGCTGCCCAGGTCAAACGTCATCGCACACTACGGGTCCGCTCGATCGTCGGGGCTGAACGACCTTTGCGGGCTGATCGAGGCACAAGCCGCCGTCGCGCCAGGCGCGGTATGCGACGCCATCAACGATGTGCGTCAGGAGAACGGGCTCGGTCGCGTCGATAGAGAGTCGGTGAGCGAGGCGCTCGCGAAGCTGCGGGACCGGCAAACCAAGGCCGTAATCGAAACGCTGGGCATCGGGGACGACGCCGTGGCCCTATTCGAAAGGTTTGTCTCGAAGATCTTCGCGGGTGCGGACAGTCAGACCATCTTTCTGCTCGACCTTTACATCGGCATGTTCCGCCAATCGGTAGCTTCCGAGCTTTCTAAGCGCAGCGAAGCCGTCGTGGCGTCGTGCGACGCGATCAAGAGGCATCCAAAGTCCGACGCGTCGTACGGGAAGCTCGAGAAGGCACTCCAATCGTGGATCGCATTGGTGCGGCCTGTGCAGGCGTACGAAACACACCGACAGCGCGAGGATCCGGCCGCGCGGGAAATGTATGGAAAGGTTCGGGAACTCGCACTCCATCTCTCCAACGAACAGCGGGAGTTCGAAAGGGCGGGAAAGATCGTTGCCCTCTCGTCGGGTGTGTTCGGTCATCTCCCCCGCGCTGCCGATCAGATGGCGGAGGATGCGAAGCAACTCGTCGAATTGCGAAACGATCAGCTCGCCGACGAATTGCTGACCCCGTTGTTTCAGGCGTGCGAAAAGGCCAACCAGGCGCATCGCGCCCTGGAGACCGAACTACTTAAGGCCGGGTTTGGTGTCGGATCGGTCGGAAGCGCGAAAACCCTGTTCGAACTCTTCACCGCAACCGTTAATTCGACGGCCGGGATGCCTTTCTCGGATGCTCCGTGGCGTCTGGTCCGCGGTGTGGCGATCTCCCTCAACAACGATTCGTCTTCTCCCCGCTCCGCAGAAAAGCTCCTTCAAGGGATACTCGACCATGCGACGCTGAAGGCACCGACCGCCGAAATGGCGGCCGCCTTAAGGGAGGATCAGCGCACGGTCCGAAAGAATCAGGTCGAGAACGACCTGACCAAAAGTCTGCAGGCCGAGAAGTGGAAGGAGGCAGAGCAGCTCGCGGACCGGCTTCTTACCCTCGAGACTGACGAGGAAAACCTCAAATTGGTGCGCAGCCTCCGCGAGGGCGCATCCGCCAAGCGCAAGGCGGGCGAACGGGTTCTCTGGTTCTGGGGCATTGTGATCGGCGGCGGCATCATATGGGCCCTCGTGGCGAACAGCGGGACTACCGCACCCCAGACGACCCAATACCGGCCTTCAGCACCCTCCACGAACACGACGTCATGGCCGCCGCCGACGACGACTCCGGCGGCCCCGAGGAGCGACAGTTCCGACCCCGGCGAGACCTTACCTGCCGTCGGTACCGGCTTGGCCCTGACGCGATCCAACATACGATATTGCGGCTTCCAGCGGGTTCGGATCGAAGCGGCTCGACCTTCGATACAAGCCGGCGCTCAGGCGCAGCGATTCAGCGCGGCGGTGAACGACTTCAACTCGCGCTGCAGCGATTATCGCTACCGGCAGAGTGACAAGGACGCCATCGACGCCGAGGTTGCCGCAAAGCGCTTCTCCCTCGAGTCCGAAGGACGCGCCCTTGCAGCTTCCTGGCGTTCGGGCACGCGAGGCGGTCAATGACCGCGGCCGGGCGCACGAGAATAGTCACCCCCTTCAAGCCGCGGGAAAGCAGGACGCATGATCGATAGCGATGAGACCATGGCACGCCTCGCCGTCGAGTATTGGAAGCTTCTTCGCGTGCTCGAACGGGCTCTGGAGAACGTTCCGGAGGACCGGCGCGAAAGATACGCATCACAGGGGCGGTACGCGGCCGGCAGACTAGACGACCTCCTCAAGGAGCGGAAAATGTCGGTACAGTCGTTCGACGGGATGGACTTCGAGATAAATCTTCCAGCCTCTCCGGTAAACGGCGACGAATTCCCGGGGCGCGCCGACGTGGTCGTAGCCCGCACGATCGAACCCGCGGTCATCGCGGACATGCGGCCCGTACTGATGGGCAAAGTCTATCTTGCGAGCAAGGAGTGACCATGTATCTCGGCATCGACCTCGGAACGTCCAACTCGGCCATCGTCGGCAACGACGGTCGCGAGCTTCGTCTGCACAAGACGGTCGACGGCACGGACGTGCTTCCAAGCGCGATCATGATCGACCGCCGTGGAGGCATGTTCGTCGGCAAACGCGCCTACGAACAGGACGCGTTCTCGCCCGAGAATGTCGGAAAGAAGTTTAAGCGGCTGATGGGCACAACAAGTCCAATCGAGTTCAGAAGCGCCGCCCGGACCATGAGCGCGGAGGAGGCGAGCACCGAAGTCCTGAAGGCGTTGCTGTCGCAGGCCAAACTCGCTGCCGGCCATTTCGACGTCGAAGGGACCGTCATCACGATTCCAGCCGCATTTAACCAGATGCAGTGCGAGGCGACGATGCGGGCCGCCCAGGCTGCCGGCATCGGAAGGGTGGGGCTTGTCCAGGAGCCCATCGCGGCGGCGATGGCCTCGATAGCCGATCGGCAAAGACGCAATTCGACGCTCAAGGACGGACAGTTCCTGGTTTACGACCTGGGTGGAGGCACGTTCGACGTCGCCATCGTTCAGAGCGTCGGCGGTACTGTCAACGTCGTCGGTCACGGCGGCATCAACATGCTCGGCGGCACTGACTTCGACCGTCGCGTAGTAAACGAGATCGTCCGCCCCTGGCTCATGGAGCAGTTCGACCTGCCAGAGGACCTGCAGAAGGATCCGACCTACCAGCGCGTCCTGAGGATCGCCGGGTTTTACGCCGAGAAGGCCAAGATCGACCTGTCCGCACAGTCCACCACGCGGATTTCCGCCGACGAGAGCCAGTTGTCGTCCCGGGACAAGGCCGGCAAGGAGATCTTCATCGATATTCCCTTCGACAGAGCACAACTTGAGAGTTTGGTCTCCGATCAGATCGAGCGATCCATCGACGCCTGTCGGAAGCTCCTCAAGGAGAGCGGGTACCAGCCCGGCGACATCGATCGCGTTGTGTTCATCGGAGGTCCGACCCGCATGCCGATCGTGCGATCGAGCGTGCCCGAGCAACTCGGCATCGCCGGCGATCTGGATTCAGATCCGATGACTGCGGTGGCCTTTGGTGCGGCGATCTTCGCCGAAAGTCGCGACTGGTCGGGCGAATCGGTATCGGCCAAGCCGACCCGGGCAACGGCTTCCGCGGGGGGAGCGGTCAAGATCGAGTACGGCTATCCGGAGCGGACGTCAGATGCGCGCATCCGGATCCGCGTCCGACCCAAGCCGGAGGCCCAGGGGAAGGGCTATCGCCTCCAGATCGACAGCGACGCGGGGTGGACGAGCGGGCAGCTTCCTCTCGACGGCACGACGTCCGTCAACGACGTTCCAGTCGCGCACCGGGGCGACAACCAGTTCAGAGTGATGGTCTTCGACAGTGCGGGGAATCCGGTTCGGGACGCGGAAACGAGGATCCTGGTGAAGCGAACCGATGCCTCGTCGGCAGGCACTCCGATCACCCACACGATCGCGGTCAAGGTCGTCGAAAGCGACGGCGGCCTCGCGAGGAATACCCTCCACGAACTGGTGGCGAAAGGACAGTCGATACCGGCGAGCGGCACCGAGAACTACCGGGCTGCCAGCGACCTGCGGGGAGGAGACAGGGCAGGCCTGGATTTCGAGGTCTACCAGATGGAGGCAGGGGTCACCGATCCGGAGCTCAACCTGCACGTTGGAAGCTTCCGCGTGGAAGGCAGCCAACTGGAGATCGGTGACATCATCCGCCGCGGAGACATCGTCCGCGTCCACTGGAATCTCGACGAGAACGGACTGCTCAACTGCGCTCTCGAAGTGCCGTCGATCGGCCGTCGCTTCGATACCGGCAAGATGTTCACAGATCAGGGGGCCAGGAGGAGCTTCGAAGGGCAGGAAGGCGAAGAATTAGCCAACTCAGTGCTCGACACGACCGCAAGCGAGCTCGATGAGCTGCAGCGCGCCGTGGGCACGAAGAGCGGCACGGAGACGGAAGATCTTAATAGACGACTCCACGAACAGCGCGAGAACCTCAAGACTTCCTTCGAAGCCGACACCCGTCGCTCAATCGTCGAGGAGGGGCGTGCCATCAGGCAGGAAATCTCCCGCATCAAGAACCGTCCTGAAAACCTCGGCGCGGTGGTGGCCGAGGAAACGGACCGTCTTGTGCGCGACTACGACGCGGTCGTCCGCCAGCACGCGTCCAAATCGACGAACGACAGATTCGACAGCCTGGTGGGCCAAGTGCGCGAAGCGTTGCGCCACGGACGCGCCGACGACGCACGAAAATCCCATTCCGAGATGTTTGCTATCTTCATGGCAAACGCTAAGGATCACCCCGGCTTTCAGGTCGAGATGTTCCTCGCATTTGCAAGGGAACGTCACCTGGCCATCGACAAAGTGTTGCACGATCGCCTTGTTTCAGAAGGGCAGGCCTGCATAGACACCAACGATCTCGAGGGCCTTCGCAGAACAATAGGACGTATTCTTGAAAACCAAATCCCTACCAGCGCCAAGAAAGCGGCCAGCGCGGCTCTCGCCGGTCTCATGAAGTAGCATGTCCGGATTTCCCTGGTTTCCTATCGGTCATGCCATTCCGTCAGGCACGGTCGGTCGCCTCAGAAGCGAGGGGCCCGGCTATCAGGTGCTGCAGGACCAGGCGAGCGACGCTCTCGTCCTCGTTCTAGCCTCAGACGAGCCGGCCGGGATCGATGCCGTAAAGACGCCCGGCGCCTCGCGGCTCGTCGGCTTCGATTTTGGGGGCCGCTCGTTCCTGACGGTGTCGGTGCCGAAGACGGTCGAGCCCGTGGCCGTTCTTCAGTGGCCGAAGCGTTTCGGACTGCCGACGACGAACGATGTCCTGGCGTTGGGCAACGCGATCGCCGATATGCGAGGACGCGCCCCGCGGACCGAAGTCGCGAGCGCTCTCTACGTGGCGCCGTTGGAGGCCTGTCTTTCGGTGAAGGACGCCGAGGGACAGGAAGACATGCGGCAGGTAGCCGCTCAGATCCTGACGGCATCGGCGCAGCTGCCGGCTCTCGACGTCGAGTTCGTCCGCAGCGCCAATCCATGGGTCGCCGGCGAAAACGTCGGCTTTTTCCTGAACGCACTCGGCGTTTCTGAATTCACCGAGTCGGTCGCACCCGAGGCGTTCGCGCTGCCCGGTCGCCCGGGCCTTGAGGCATTTTTCCGTGAGTACGTCATTGAGCCGAGTGCCGACCCCGACAGGTATCAGGCGCTCAGGGTGCAGCTCCCGAACGGCATCCTGCTCTACGGTCCGCCAGGGTCGGGCAAGACACATGCGGTCGATACGCTCGTCGCCGCGCTGCGGCGGCCGACCTTCAGGCTGGACCTCGGACAGGTGGGAAGCCCGTTCATCCATCAGACGACCGTGCAGATGCGGCAGGCCTTCGAACAGGCCAAGCGCAGCGCCCCATCTCTGCTCGTCCTAGAGGAAATCGATGCCGTTGCACCGGCGCGCGGCCCGATGTCTCAGGATCATAAGGTGGAGGAGCTGACCGAGATCCTCAGGATGATCGAGTCCGCCGCCAAGAACGGCGTCTTGGTGCTGGCAACGACTAACAGGAAGGAAGCGCTCGACCCGGCCGTGCTGAGAACCGGACGCTTCGACCACTCGGTCCTCGTCGACTATCCCACGAAGGAGGAGGTCGAACTGGCCCTCCAGGGCATGCTGAGAGATCGGCCGCACGATACGTTGGATTTATCCGCCACGAGCCTGTCGCTTGCCGGGCGTCCGATGAGCGACGCCGCATGGGTCGTCAACGAAGCGGCGCGACTGACGGCGCGGGCGCAACAGGATAGGATCACCGACGTCTTTCTAGCGCGTGCGTTGGACCGCCTCCATTCCAGCGCGTTGGCCAGGTGAAGGTTGCGAACCAAGGCGTGCTTGGGTTTCAATCAATGAGTTATCTAATCGCATCTCTCTTTTGACCCACTTATTGCGCGTCTAGGCTGTGTTGATGGGGCTTCTCAAAAACCTTGGGCTTTCAATCAAGACGTCGGCTGGCCGGCCGCTTTCGCGCGCCGACATCTACAGCTATTGCGATGGTTTCATAAAAGAGCCGCCCGTACCTCCCGAATTGCTCGCTACAATGGGCCGGACACTCTGCAACGTGAACGGCTTACCGATGACTGTCACGGAATATTATCGCGAGCAATTCCTCAAGCCAGCTCTCGACAAGATCGCAGAGGGCGCAACAGTCTCAATGCAGCGCGCTGCCTGCCTCAGCGAGATCATGAACCAGATCGTTTGGCGCACCATGTATGTCTGTCTTCACAAGGCGAAGACCGAGATCGGCGCTCAGATGATTCGCAACCGCTACCTGCAGATATTTCCCAAGGCTACAAACGATCATCTTGCGTTCCTTTCTGTCGGCTTTTACGTGGTCTCAGTAACGACAGACGCTTGTCTCTCGACACTTGGAAAAAGCTTGCTCGGTATCGGCGAAGCAACAGAGAAACAGATCGACCTCTGCCGCTCTTACGCTGAAGACATCATGATGCACGACGTGGACATCATGGACTACATTTGGGATAACCATAAAGACAACTCAGAGTATGCAAAGGACCTTGCGGGCTGGAAGGATGATAATCTAGACCCGATCACTTCCCGCATGAGCCAGCTCCTCGAAGCGTCCAAGAACCACGTTGTCTATGGGACGTTCGATCTAGCCGACTTCAAGCGCAAGTCGAAGGAACTTGATGAAGAACGCGCAGAGCTTGTTGGGCTGTTACCATAGGGCGACCGCGGCTTTACCTTGGTACATACGGGACGGAGCCTTTTCACGCAGAGATCAGGAAGAGCGTCGCGGTCAATGTTTTCACGGAGTGGACAAGCACGAATACCTGGTGGCCCTGCGTGAAGGACTCCGCGATGCATTCGTGCCTGATACCGTTTCGGTCGACTAGCACCATGTTCCGCTTCCCCGAGGATTTCCGCTTTCCGAGAGGGACCAAGCGTCCGATTTCGTCTGAAGGCGTGTAGTAGGATGCCGTCCACATCTCGGTGCCGAAGGTTGTAGTGAAGGAGCTGGACTGCACGACACGCCGGAGATTGGCGCGAAATCCATCGCCTTCGATCAGGGCCGGCATGTCCAGAACGACGACCGCGCATGCCCGGGGGTTTTTGGTGACGTATTGCCGGATGGAGGCGTAGATCGAGGCGTTGAACTGCTTTGCCAAGCGCACGGGCGTCCATACTTCGAAGGACCGGCTTTCGGCCATGTCCCGAAATGCGTCCAACTGAAACAGCACTTCCGATGCGAAGACGTTGGCCTCGCGGTCAAATAGGTCCGCGGCATCAGGATCCAGCGACTTGTCGCAATCCTCCACGACCGCGTACAGCGGTCGCTGCCAAGGCAGGAAGCCGTGGGCCGATTCATGTAGGCGGACGAACCGCTTTTTCACCTCGATCAAGCTTTGGTCCAGGTAGACAAGACCGGCGCTTGCGTGAAAAAGACCCATTACCTTGGAGAGAGCGCGCTTCAAAACGCCGCCGGCTTTTTCCGCGGTGTTGCGGATCTTGGCGAGAAGCCCCGGCGACATAAGATCTTCCGGCACCTCCTCGACATTTGCCACCGACATTATGCGGTCGATGGGCGTCGGAAAAACGCCGAGCGCGCCTGCTTCCCGCAGCGCGCGCTCGGCTTCCCTCCGGATGTTGGCCAACTGGCCGGGCGTCAGGATGCAATCGTCCGGCCTTTGCATGCTTATTTCCGTTTCGAACGGATGTAGTTGAGGTAGTCCATCAATTCCTTCTCCTCGTCACCAGAAAGATTGTCGATCGAGTAGGTCGCTGCTTTTCCGTGCTTTTGTCCTTCCGCCCGCTGGCCAGAAGGAACGATGTACCCCGCGCGCTCCATCAGCGTTTCGTACGGAACGCCGAGCGAGGTCGAAAGGGCGTACAACACATGGACGGAAGGCTTCGTGATTTTTCCGGACTCAAGCTGCGAGAGGTAACCGTTCGACACTTCCTTGCCGGTCGCTTCCTCGACATCCCGCAGCGTCATATTGCCTCCTAGTCGGGCGCTCTTCAGGTAGCGCCCTAGGCTCTCAGCCCTGTTGGGTTCATCAAGTTTGTCATCAGACATCGATCCTCCGGTTTCCAAGAGGCCGGGACCGTCCCGGCCTAGCTGAATCATAGGCTATCTGCTAAGTTTTGCAAGCATGCTAAGTTTTGCTTGACGAATTTAGCAAGCTCGGTCATATTAGCGTAACCACTAACGCCGGCACGTCCGGAGATAGGAGACGCTATGACCATCCAGGAAACCGCTCCGGACTACCGCACCACGGAGCACACGATCGAGGTCGCGGATCAGAATCTTATGTTTCGTCAGATAGTTATCTCGGATTTGACGCCCACCGGCGCACAGATCGCCCACGCTGCGGGGTTCACTCCGGCGCAGCAGGCAACGGTGCTCCACTTCCTCGCCGACGGCGAACTTGAGGATATCCGCCCCAACCAGACGGTCGATCTGACCGGCGGCGCCCGCCGCTTCGTGGTGGTGGAGACCGACAGGCTCTACCTGCTGACGATCAACGGCGAGCGCTTCGAGTGGCCCAGCCGGCTGATCTCGGGCGCTGTCGTGCGCAGGCTCGGCAAGGTGAGCTCCGAGGATGAACTCCTCCTCGCCAGGACCGACGAGCCGGATCGGGTCATCGAACCCTGCGACCTGGTCGATCTCGGCAAAGGCGGCATCGAAGCGTTCGTCAGCCGCAAGCCGACCTGGAAGCTGAACGTGCAGGGCGTGGTCTTGAAGCTGCACCAGCCGACGATCGTGGTCAGGCAGGCTCTCATCGATGCAGGCTTCAACCCGGATCAGGGATGGCAGATTTTCCTGATCGTTCAGGGACAGCCGAAGAGGGCGGTGACGCTTACCGATACCGTAGATCTGCGCACTCCGGGCATCGAAAAGCTCCGGCTCACGCCCTCGGGCGTTCACAACGGCGAAGCGGTCGCTTCGCCGAAGCGCGACTTCGCGGTCTTGGACGTCGATGAATCATACCTCAATTCGCTGGGCTACCACTGGGAGACCGTGATCGAGGGCAACGTTCGCTGGCTGTTGATCAACAACTATCCGGTGCCGGCCGGTTACACCTCGCGGTCGGTAGTTCTCGCCCTGCTTGTCCCGCCCACGTATCCGACCGCGGCGATCGACATGTTCTACACGAACCCGCCGCTGAAGCTGGTCTCCGGACGGGCGATCGACCGGACCAATCAGGCGGCAACAATTCGCGGAGCAGCGTTCAACGGTTGGTCTCGACACCGGCCGTGGAATCCCGCCGTGGACAATGTCGTGACCCAGCTCGCGATGGTCGAGTCCGCCATCGCGAAAGAGATCGGCGAATGACCCCCTCAACGCTGACCTTCCCGGGTGTGCTACACGAATTGGTCAAGGCACACCTGTTTCCGGGCGACGATCTCGAATCGGCGGCTATCCTCCTTTGCGCGAGGACGCCGGAACCCAGGCTGCGCCTCCTGGTGCGGGAAATCATCAGGATTCCGGACGACGAGTGCAATGTGCGGGAAAGGGATTCGATCTACTGGCCCGGAGCCTATCTGGAGAAGGCGATCGACCTAGCGGAAGCTGACGACCTGACGATCGTTCTCATCCACTCACATCCAGGCGGGCTATACGCATTTTCCGGAGCCGACGACGCAAGCGACCGAGCCGTTATTCCGAGCCTGTTCCAGGCGCTCGGCACGTTGCACGGCACCGCCATCATGACGCCCGACGGCGCGGTCCGCGCCCGCCTGTACGACAGCAAGCTGGACCCGCGTCCCGTCGACCTCGTCAGCGTAGTTGGTCACGACCTGCTGTTTTGGTGGGAGAGCGACGCCAGGCTTGGCCAGAAAACCCGCCGCCCGATCGCATTCACTTCGGGCATGACCGCCGAACTCAACCGCTTGTCCGCCGTAGTGATCGGCGTTTCCGGCACCGGTTCGGTCAGCGGCGAACAGATCGCCAGGTTGGGCTTCGGACACATCTCGCTGATCGATTTCGACAAGGTCGAACTCCGGAATTTGAACCGCATCCTGAATTCCACGCTAAACGACGCGGAGAACGAGCGACTGAAGGTCGAGATGTTCGCCGATGCCGTCGCCGGCTACAGAGGGAATGGTATTGCATGGCCGGTGCCGGCATCAATCTTGACGCGCGAGGCCGTGCTCGCGGCGAGCCAGTGCGATGTCTTGTTTTGCTGCGTGGATACGCTTGAAGCGCGGCAAATCGCAGACCTCATCGGCAGCGCGTTCCTGATCCCGATATTCGACGTTGGCGTCGTCATTCCGACTAGGAAGACCAAGGACGGTGAAGGGGTCGCCATCGCCGACGTCTGCGGGCGCATCGACTACGTGCAACCGGGTCGTTCTACGCTGCAAGATCGCGACGTTTATTCGCCGGAAACCGTCAGGGCCGAGCATTTGAGAGCCGTAGCACCGGATGCACACCGTCAGGAATTGGAAGCGGGGTACATCAAAGGACTGATGGAGCAGGCGCCATCGGTCATCACGCTTAACATGCGTGCCGCGTCTGCATGCGTGAACGAGTTCATCGCAAGGGCGTACCCGTTCCGGCTTGAACCGAACGACCGGTATGCGCGGACCAGGTTCAGCCTGGCAGCATGCGAGGAAGAATATCATGCGGAAGCGGAGTTTTCCGCAGCAGCCAACCCGATACTAGGACGAGGAGCCAAGGAGCCGCTGCTTGGACTTCCGATCCTGGGGCCGCCGAAAGGATGCAAGAAATGAAAATCCCGGCGTGGCTGCGGAGCATTGGAACAACGTGGGGCCGAGCGAAGGACAAGTATGGCCCTCGCCGACGCCTGATGATTGTCGAGGGCGACAGCCTGCCGGAACGCTTACCAAAGCGTGACCTGGTGCTTGCGCGAGAAGGCGACGAGGATTGGTGCGTCGGCCTCAACTGCCCTTGCGGCTGCGGCCAGAAGATCGAGCTTCTGGTGATCCCGGAGGCCAAACCGCGGTGGGACCTCACGACGGACTCCAAAGGACGTCCAAGTCTGCGCCCCTCGGTCTGGCTTCAGACCGGTTGTCGATCGCATTTCTGGCTCCGCGCTGGCCGTGTCGAATGGTGCGACTGACGACAGCCTTTTTTATTCGGAAGTCGGTTCGATCGACATCAAGGTAAAGCTTTCCCTCACGATGGCGCCGTTCCTGAGAACGCGCTTGACCTTCAGGACCGCGCGAGCGTTCACATTCACGTATTCCTTGTTGAACAGCGCAAGCTGGTGAGGCGTGAGCTCGCGATGAACCTTTCCGCGGATCGTGCCGCGGTCGGCGCCGGCCCTGAATTCGAACTGATGCGACTCCGGCAATACACCCGCGAGTTGCCCCATGGCCGTGTCGTCAAGATCTTCGATAGTCGTGGTCTTGGCACGCTCTGCGGCACGCGCGACCGCCTCGGCCGCGAAGCTTCGGTCGGTCTCTCCCGCCACCAACCGCATCGTCGCGCCGCTGCGTCGCATCAAGTCAAAGAAGTCGCGCGTCGTCCCGAGCACACGCTGATCGATGTCTTCAACAGCGGTTCGAAATTGCTCCTCATCTTCTTCGCCAAATGCATCCAGGAGCCGCGTCGCTTCATCGACCGCCGTCTTCAAGGACGTGTCCAAAATCTGCAGTTGCGGCCGGACCTCTTCCAACAGAAAGCCGAAAGAGCCGCGAACGATATTGGTGATGTGGAGTGTCGACGATGTTTTCCTGGGAACGGTGCCACGCTCCGCCAGGTTGCCGGTGTCGTGCGCGAGCACCTTCGCAATCAGATCTTGAAATTGGCCCACGGCCGCGCTGGCGAATTCGCTTTCGATGCCCTGTGATCCGATCACCGGTTTGCCCCCGAAAAACAGTGCAGCGGACGCCGACGTTTCCGGAACGGCCTCTTCGAGGCCCGCCAACGTGCCCTGCAGTTCGAGCAGCCTCTCCTCGAGGCCCAGGCGGGCCATGACATCCTCCTCGCCAAGTCGCTTCATCAGAGAATCGATCGAATTGATGTCCGCCCGCAGGAAGTCTCGCTCCAGTTTACGAACGGTGCTCATGATGCGGATCCCACTGCTGCGCCGGACACAGTTGGCTCAAGACCCAGAAAATCCAAAGCGTCTTGATCGTCCGATCCGTCCATCGGCACCTGAAGCATGCCCTTCCAGAGGAAGTTCTCCCTGCGGTGGGAGAAGAGGCCGGTGTAGTACCGAGTCAAATCCACCAGGACCTCGGGCGTTCCCTGGAGATCGATCGGCATGAAGTCGACGTGGAAGACAGATTTCACCTGGGCCCTGCTGAATATGGCGAGATTGGCCTGCCGATGCTTGAGCAGCTCCGCCGCCGTCCTCGCATTCGGCGGTCGCCGAAAGAACGCCACGACGTCGATGTCCTTAGGCTCCTTGCCCTTTTCAACGAAGCTTCCGTCAATCCACTGGAATCCATCGCCAAAGCCGATCGCCCGTAGCGCCTTCCGATGCAGCAGCCATCCACGCAAAATCGTCTTCCTTCCTTCGCTGAAGGAGAGGGCGTGGACGACCTCCAGAACTGACACCTGAAAGGGAGACAGGTCCTCAGGTGAGCCACCCGGGCCGTCGGGACCCACGAAGGGAGGCAATACACCGTCTATGTTGAAGTCGGGTAAAGGCATGATCGTCCGTCTGCTGGCAGGGCGTGGAGCAGCGGGCCGACTCTGCGTAGGGAGGAACGACGCTAACGGAACAGGTTGGTTAAGAAATCACTACGCGGAAAATCACCCTCGGCCCACGGCGCATCCTATTGGGATCGCCTGCCTTTTCAAGGCAGATGCATACTCGAGGTTGTGTTGTCCGCACAAAAGTGTCGCGCGGGGGCTCGAAATGAGTCGCGCTACAGTTGATGAGCAACTCGAGTGCTGCAATGCGCGACCGTCGGTCCGTACCGACCGGCGGCCCTCCATGAGCACGACATATTCAAGCCGCCTCCTCCGGATTCCGGCGCCGGGTCTAGTCCGGAAATCCATGGCTCGCCGCCGCTGCAGTCCGGCCTGACGACGCCAGCGCCGGCAACGAGCGGAAGCTAGTCGCTTTCAATCCGCTTCGTCCGACCTCGCGGAAAATCTCTGCTGCAGGGAACGTGCGGCCCCGCAGTGGATTCCTCCCTACTCGGAGCAATCATGACTAACAAGATACAGATGCCTTTTCGGACACCTCGCGGCTGGGCAATATCCGTGCTGGAGGAAGTTCACGCCATCCACGAATGCGAATATCACGGCTGGGCTCGGGACCGGGCCGATCCGCACGCCCGCGATCATGCCGTCGACATCGCCAGGCAGCATCCGCCGGCGGGCCTCTCTCCGGACGCCGCGGTCGCCGAGATCCAGGAGGTGCTGAATTCCATCGGGGACACATGCCCCGAGTGCCCGCCGCAATGACGGCGGGCCTTGGTGCGGCTAATTCTTGCGAGCCAGCTTCTTCTCGACCTTCGTGCGGACGTTGCCGACCTTCTTGACGGCCTTTTTCACGGCCGGCGCCGAGCGGCCGGTCTTCTTGGCTTCGTAGTCGACCTCGTACTTCTGACCGCCGGCAACCCTGGCTCTGTCCTGGGCCCGCCCGCGCGCCGTCTTTTTTGCCGCTTTCTTCGCTGCCATCGTCCATCTCCTTCATGTGGGTGTTGACGCACTGAAGCAACGCAACAAGGATTCGCGGGTTCCGGAACGAATCCGGCCGTACCAGTTTGAGTCGGCTGTCGTGTTGCGTGGAGTTTGTTGGTGGCGTTTCAGCGCAGGAAAACCGAGGCGGTCGGCGTTAAGGCACCGTTGCCCGGCTTCGTCGAGCCGGCCCTTGCGACCCCGATCGGAAAGGTCCCGTCCGGGGACCGCTGGATTCACGAAATCAAGTTCGATGGCTACCGTGTCCAGGTCCACCTGGCCAACGAGGCCGTGCAGATATTCACCCGGCGCGGGCACGACTGGACGCGACGCTTCAAGAAGGTCGCGGACGACGCCTGGCACATTAAGGCAGCGTCCGCGGTGGTCGATGGCGAGATCGTCGTGCCGGCCGCCGACGGGACCACCGATTTCTCGGTGCTGCAGAACGAGCTCAAGGGTCAGTCGACCAAGATCGCGCTGGTCGCCTTCGACCTGCTGTATCTGAACGGTCGCGATCTCCGGAAGCTGCCGCTGCATCGGCGCAAGGCCGAGCTCAGGAAGATTATTGCCGGCACCGACATCCAATTCAGCGAATCCTTCGAGGTCGATGGCCCGGAAATGCTCGCGCACGCGTGCAAGGTCGGCCTCGAAGGCGTCGTCTCGAAGGTCCGTGACAGCGTCTATCCGTCCGGTCGCAGCAACGAATGGGTCAAGAAGACCTGCGCGCAGCGGGAAACCCTGACCATCGCCGGCTTCGCGCTCGACGGCACCAAGTGGGACGGACTCTACGTCGGCCGGCGCAGGGGCGACGATCTGGTCTACGCCGGCAAGGTCGACCACGGCTTCGATAAGGTCTCCGCCGCCGACCTGAAGAAGCGCCTGACGCCGCTGGTCCGCAAGACGCAGGCGTTCTCAAAGAGGATCGCGCATAAGGGCATCTGGGTCGAACCCAAGCTGCTGGCCGAGATCGAGTACCGCGCGAAATCGGCCGAGGGAAAGGTCCGGCACCCGTTCTTCCGCGGTCTGCGCGAGGATCTTTAGGCCGCGGTCGATCCTAACCTCGCGCCCGCTTCACCGCGGCCGTCAAACGCTCCCGCTCCTTCTCCCAGCGCGCGTCCTCAGCCTGCGATCGTCTCTCCAGCGCCTCGGCCTCGGCGCGTATGGCGGCCGCCCTGTCTGAGTGCTCCGCTTCCGCCACGTCCAATGCGGCCTGCGCCTTGTCGACGGCCTGCTGACGGCGCTCGCGCTCCTTCTGACGAGCCGCCTCTTCCCTGGCCTGTTCGCGTTCGCGGCTCTTCCGTTCCCGTTCGTAGGCGAGGGCGGCCTTTCGCTCGGCAGCCTTGTCGGCCGGCCGACTGGGCAGCTTCTTCAATTTCACGCCTTTCGGCTTGCGGGCAGCCTTCGCCGGTTTTCCGCCGACGCCCAACTTGTCGGGCAGTTCTGCGTGCTCGCGAAACGGACCGGCGGATCCGACCGGGCGCTTTAGAACGACGCCGGGCTTCGCCATGGTGGCCGCGACGACATCCGGATCGTCACTCTCTTTCGCCGCGCCCTGATGGAAGAGATTGCTGTCGGCGCCCCATGCTTCCAGCGCCGCTTTCATCGACGGGGCGGCTATCGCCTGGTCGAAGAAGCCCAGCGACGTCTGGTAGGTCTTCAGCTTTCTCGCCATGGGTCTATCTTGCGAGGAGGGAATCCCCGAAGCAAGCAAGGAGGGCTGCTGGTCCCGGATAAACGTCGACGCATCCGGCCTGCCGCAGCGACTTCTCAGTGAAGCCTCCGGATAGCACGCCGATGGTCGCGATGCCCGCCTTGCCCGCCGCCTCGGCGTCGTACGGCGTGTCGCCGATCGCGACGGTGTCGCCGCCTCCCATACCGAGCTTCTTCAGAACCGCTTCGAAGATATCGGGGGCCGGCTTGGATTCCTCGACATCGTCGGACGACGTCGTCACGTCGACCAGATCGGCGATGCCCGCGATATCGAGGTACTTCTCGAGCTCGTCTTTCTTGGCGGAGGAGGCGACGGCGATGCGGAGCCCGGCGTCGCGCACGCGTCGCAGCAGGTCCGGGACCGCGGAGAAGGGGCGCACCAGCGGCAAGTATTCGGTCTTGAATCGTTTGCCGCGCCACTGCTCCAATTCCTTGCCGTGGTCCTGCTGCGCCTCGGCAGTCAGGAAGTGCGGAATCAGCTTGTCGCCGCCTTTGCCGATCTGGCCTCTTGCCTGTTCGAAGCTGACGTCGTGACCGAACTTCACCATCGCTTCGTGCCAAGCGAGCGCGTGCAGATCGACCGAGTCCAGAAGCGTCCCGTCAACGTCGAAAATCGCAGCTTTGGGCATTCAGGATTCTCCGGGGCGGGACCGCCCGATCTTCGCGTACCAGTCTGCGTAAGGCGTATTCTTGGCCATGTGTCGGTTGAGGTCCGGCCCACCGTCGTCCCACCAGACCGGGCCCCGCTCGCCGAGGACCCGTTTGATCTCGTCCACGGTCTTATGCGCGACGGCTTCCGCTTGGAGGTCGGCGCTCTGTTTGGCGTCGCGGACGGCGCGACGCGCTGCCATCAGCCTATGGACGAGCTTGGAGCGGTCCTCCTCGCCAAGGGCCGGGTTCGCCATCCGCCACAGCCTGCCGCGGACGACGAAGTAGCGACCGTCCGGCGTCACGGGGTGCTGCACGATGCGTCAGGCCGACTTCCTCTGGGGCTTGGCCGCCGGCTTCTTCGCCGCGGTCTCCTTGACCGGCTTCTTGCCGGAGATCGGCATCAGCATTTCCTTCTGGCCCGGCGCAGCCTTCTTCGACTTCTTCACCGGCTTCTTTGAGGTCTCCGGCCGGGCCGCGCCACCACCACCGATGCTCTTCCGCAGCGCGTCCATCAGGTCGACGACGTTCTCACCCCGCGGACGCTCTTTCGCGACGATGGGTTTGCCGGCGCGCTTCTGGTTGATCAAGTCGATCAGGGCGGTTTCGTACTGGTCTTCGAACTTGTCCGGCTCGAAGTGGCCCGCCTTCTGGTTCACGATGTGCCTGGCGAGCTCGAGCATGTCCTTCGTGACCTTCACGTCCTGGATATCGTCGAAATATTCGGCGGCGTCACGGACTTCGTAGGGATAGCGCAGCAGCGTTCCCATCAGGCCCTTGTCGAAGGGTTCGAGCGCGATGATGTGCTCGCGGTTGGTCAGCACCACGCGCCCGATCGCGATCTTGTTCATTTCTCGGATGGTCTCGCGGATCACCGCGAAGGCATCGTGACCGACCTTGCCGTCCGGAGTTAGATAGTAGGGGCGGATCAGGTAGCGCGGATCTATCTCGCTGCGGTCGACGAACTCGTCGATCTCGATGGTCCGCGTCAATTCCAGCGCGACGTTCTCCGAGCTCGTCCTTGGTCACCTCGATGAAGGTATCGGTGTCGACCTTGTAACCCTTGACGATATCCTCGTTGGCGACTTCCTCGCCGGTGTCCGCGTCAACCTTGGCGTACTTGATGCGGTGGCCGGTCTTCCGGTTGAGCTGGTTGAACGAGACCTTCTCGGATTCCGACGTCGCCGGATACAGCGCGACGGGACAATTGACGAGGGAAAGGCGCAGGAAGCCTTTCCAGTTAGCGCGGGGGGCCATGGTACGCGGTACTCCGAAGCGAGGGCGGTTCGGATTCAAGACGAACAGCGGACCTTGGTTCCGACACCTCGGCGCCTGTCCCAAAGATCATTTTTTTGCGCTTCGAACGAAGGACGGACTCAACTCGCATGTTCTTGATATGTTCTATTCGAGCAATGACCGATCGCCCCGCAAGCTGGCGCATGCCGACCCCGAAGCAGATGGAAAAGCTGGCCGCTGCGGCCGGTAGGAAGCCCCGTGGCACGCCGAACCCGGGTCCGGGCGATCCAATGCCAGCCGAATACTGGGACACGCTCCTGCGGGACCCGCGCGCCGGCTCAGGACCTGCGCCGCCGGCCCCGTCCCTCCGGGCGCTGCGGATGTCCGAAATTCCCCAGCATATTCTGAGGGTGTCCTGTTCCCGCTGCACCCAAATCGTCGAGATCCAGAAGGCTGATGCCCTACGCCTCTATGGGCCTGCGTCGGTCTGGAAGGACGTCGGGCAACGGCTGCTGGACGACACCTGCCAGGTCCGGACAGGAAGCCATGAAGACGACGGGTGCTGGCCCTCGTTCGAATAGTCGCCGGCGCGCCGCCGGTCCCTCCCTGGATCACGGATATCCGGATGGCGCCCAAATATCACCCGACCCCGCTCTCCGGAGGCGACCGAAAGGCTCTGAACAAAGAACTCGGCAAGGCCCGGGCGATGACCAACATCCTCGCCGCGCAGTCGGTGGAGGCTCGGGCCAAGGGCGAGGCCCTGATCCGGACCGCGGACAAGCTGCTTTGCGAAAGCTGGAACGAGCGGATGTGGGCGGACGGTGAACCGATCGATCCGTCGCCGACCGTCGACCAGGCCGTCAACGGCGGTTTCCCATGGCTGGAGATCCGGTGCTCCCGCTGCAAGACACCGAGCGACGTTGATCTAGCGGCTATGAAACATCCGCCGACCACCTTCGTCCACGATCTTGCCAGCCGGCTGCGCTGCCGAAAATGCGCCAAGGCAGGCCGACGGCCGGCGGCGACCCTGCTACAATTGGCATGGCAACCGCGTCATCCTCGAACCGAAGCCTGAGCGATGTGCAATCTCTACTCGATCACCACCAACCAGGCCGCCATCAGCGCGCTTTTCCGTGTGGTCAACCGGTATGTCGGCAACCTGGCGCCGATGCCCGGCGTGTTTCCGGACTACAAGGCGCCGATCGTGCGCAACGGAGCCGAGGGCCGTGAGCTCACGACCGCGCGGTGGGGAATGCCATCGTCGTCAAAGGCGCTGATGGACGCCACCAAGAAACGGGCGGAAAAGCTGCAGGCCAAGGGTAAGCAGGTCGACTTCAAGGAACTGCTCCGGATGGAGCCGGATGCCGGCACGACCAACATCCGCAACGTGAAGAGCAAACATTGGGCGAGGTGGCTTGGCACCGAGAACCGCTGTGTGGTGCCGTTCAACTCGTTCAGCGAATTCAACAAGACCGAGGGCGGCGACGTCTGGTTTGCGCTCGACGAGACGCGGCCGCTCGCCTGCTTCGCCGGTATCTGGACCAACTGGACGTCGGTCCGGAAGGTCAAGGAAGGCGAGACCGTCAACGAGCTCTACGCGTTCCTGACGACCGAGCCGAACGCCGAGGTCGGCGCCGTCCATCCGAAAGCGATGCCCGTCATCCTGACGACGCCCGACGAGGTCGAGACCTGGCTGACCGCGTCTCCGGACGAGGCGCTGCGGCTGCAGCGGCCGCTGGCGGACGGGGCGTTGCGGATCGTCGTCCGCGGCGTCAAGGAGGATCCTGGCCCAGTGTCGCCGGGAGGCCGCTGAATGCCGACACGACCGATCGATAACGAGCGAAAGGCCTGCGACGCGGTCGGACGTGCCATCGAGAGTCTTTGCGGCGCGACGCGCGCAAATGCATACTCCCCGGAGGATCGAGGAGACCCGGCCCCCGTTGAATACGTCTTTGATCTCGGGAGGGTGCAGTACGCGATCGAACACACGATCGTTGAAGCCTTTACCGGACAGATCCACACCGGTGTTGATTTCGGATCCTTCATCGAGCCGATCGCCGCGGCCCTCGACCACCACATGCCGCCGCCCGGGAGATTCCTTCTCGTTTTCGCCATCAACCCCAGCCAGGGCCTAAAGCCGCGAGAAATCTCGGCCGCGCAGCAGGCCATCATCGCCTGGGTCGGAGAAAAGGCGGACGAACTTCACCACGAATACCCGGAGCAACCGTCGAAGATCAGGAAGCCTGGCGGATTCCGCAATGAGCGCAGAACCACGATATCCGGCATCGACTTGCTGCTGCAGCGGGAGACCCATTGGGCCGAACCGGAGACCGTCCACAAACGGTTGTTCATCCAAAGGTTCGCGCCGAAGGACTACGAATCGCTCCGCGCCGAACGGGTCAAGAAGGCGATGGCGAAGAAGCTGCCGAAGCTGATGGTTTGGAAAGGCGGAGGTGCCCGGTCTGTCCTGGTGCTCGAAAACGGGGACATCGCGCTTTCCAACCCTGTCGTGATCCTGGAAGCCGCCGAAGCGGCGTTGACCGGACGGATCGACGGGCCCGACGAGCTCTGGCTGGTGGATACGACCATCGATTCACAGTGGACCGCCTGGTGCCTAATGCGGGACGGCGTCAGCTTCCCCGACGAAGATACGCCGCATCGATACTGGGATTTCAGACCGGCCGATCTCGACATCGTCTGATGCAACGCGCTACCGCGGCTGCCGTCAACCCGCCTTCAGCCTCCTGAGGACTTCCACTTCGAGGCTGCGATTCGAGAAGGTTCGGCCGGTGACCACCGCTTCGTAGACGCCTTGAAACGCCTTCACCGAATGGGGAATGACGGCATAGTCCTTGGCGTCGGCCAGCGCGAAGACCATCGGCGATGGGTCCGCGAGACGAGCCTCCATATCGCCGGCATCCTGATAGTTCACCTTCTGATATTTGCGTCCGGTTCCGGGGTCCGGACGGAAATCGCGCGCCCATGCCACAGGAATCACGTCGATGGTGCGGCCGGCAGCGATCCGCTGGACCATCCAACTTCCGCGATGGGTGAACTTCAACTCGAAGCCGTCAGCCTTCTTTGCCATCGTCCGATGCTACACCAATTCGGCGACCAACGCTCGCCTCGCTGCGTGTGCGAGGCCGGTCACCTGATCCACTCCACATCGGAATAGAACATCTCCCCGTAGGACACCGAAGTCTGATCTCGAACCGCGTGCACTCCCAACTGGGCCGAATGCACGAAAGGCCGGATTAGATCGTCTACTCTTTCCTCGAGATGGACCGCGGATTCGGACACCTCGCGGATGAGTTCCGGCGTCACCCCCTGCCTCACACGCACCTTGCGGTATGGGAATTCCGGGCCGACCGGTGGCAGGTCGAGCAAACCGACGCGCCCTTCATACTTTCGGCCATCGTGTTCGAAGCCCTCGAGCGTGCTGGCACGGGCGCGCTCCGTCGCGCGCGCCAAGCGGTCGCCGCGAGCCGACCGAAGTCTCGCGCGCTCGCTCGGCATGAGCAGCTCGCTGTCGGCATCGATGTCTGGCGGCAGGCTCATTTCGATCGCAACCTCGTTGAGGCCGATGGCACCCATCGCGCGCGCGACTGTCAAGCGGCTCGCCTTCACGACCATCTCCTCGGCCTCCTGTCCGCTAAGCCGGATCAGAGGATCGTCCTCGTCCGGATCGACGACAAGCATGTGGGATCGCGGCTTGCCGTTCTCGTTCGTCAGATACACGGACGAGGCCAATTGCTCGCCCTTCACGCTGCCGACCAGTTGGATCGCATGCTTCTGCGCCACCGCCGTCTTCAGCACGCTCTTCTGATATTCGCGGCTGGATTGCGTCCCCTTGCATTCGAGGATGTGCCACTTGCCCGTCGCGTCCTGCATGACGAAGTCGGGCGCCTTGCTCATGCCGACCTTAGCTTTCGACTTGTGCTGCTTGCGTTGGAGATGCCTGAACTGATTTGCAAACTTGCGGCCGTCCACGATCTGCGTAAGCGGTCCGAGCCGCGTCCGCACCCAATGGGTTGCCAACGCCACCCCGAAATCGTCGCTCAAGATTCCCTTCTGATGGGGATCCAGATCCGAGAAGTCCATCGTGAGCCGGAGATCCGGATGTTTTGACGGGGCGAGGTAGTACCGGAGCCAGGCCCAGAACAGCGCCGGAGACGCCGGCGAGAGGATGCTCGGCATCGTTATCGTGCCAAGTTCATGAAGCGCCTCTCCCAAGTCGATGTCGATCCTGCCTGAGCCGGACTTCAACCTTTTGTCGATCACATTCTTCGGCCATGTGCTTTCGTCGACCGTGACGTCGAACTTCCTGACTAGAAACGACGTGCTCATCGTGCACCGTGCATTTGGCGGGGCCTTTTAGGCGTTAGAGGCTCTGATCTAGCGGAAGGTGGGTGAAGCCGGCGACGATCGAGGCGTAGAAGCGATGCACGCCGTCGCGAACGCGGAATTTGTATGGTGAACGGCCAAGATCGACGAAAGGCATCTCGACAACCGGGACCGGCTCGATCGGGACGCCCCGGACCATCCAGTTCAGAACGCGTACGAAACGATCGCGATCGAGGCCCCGCCACGACAGATGGACGTGCGCTAGTCGGGGCGGCGGCTCAACTTCCGTCAACGGAGTATCAAAGGCCTGCGCGGACGCCCTATAAGCCACGGCGCCCGGCGAGAAACCTTGCGCTCCCGCCTCGGCTATCCAATCGTCGGGGATCTCGAACTCGCACGGAAAATGCGGCATCGCGTAGCGCATCAACCATCTCCCCTGCAGGTTCAAATTGCTTGAACCGGAGCCTACTCGCTTGGCGCGTGGCGCGCCAGTTGGACCATCGCAACCGTCCAAATCGCTGCTGCGCGGCTTCCGAGATCGAGATCGCGCTTTTGCGAGGCGCAGGCTGGTCTCAGGCCGCGGAAGCCGTCGTTACCGCGACGCTCGCGAGTCCGTTTTCGTCCAGGAACTGTCTGACCTTTGCCTGGGCGTCGCCGTCCGCCTTTGGACCCATCATGATTTCGGTGATATTGGCCTTCAGCAGCGGCTGCGGAATCTCGACGCGCGGGCGCGCCGGCGCGTTCTTGATTTCGATTCCGGGATTCGTGAGATCGTTGACGGCCAGAAGCCTCGTCTCGATCTGATGCGACCATTTGTCGGACTTCGTTGTGACCGAATTCCAAAGGATCTCAACGTACATGTAGGCGGCCATCAGATGCAGGAACGCCTCCTCGTCTTCGGCCTTCAGCAGCAGCCCCTGCTTGTGGGCCTGCCTGATCGTCTGCACGGCGCTGTCGACGATGGCGGCGTGGCGGACCTTCGCCGCCGGCTCACCATATTCGACCTTTCCGAGGAAGGTCTTCTCCCAGGGTTCGTAATCCTCTTTTTTGATAAAGCCGAAGAATTTCGGCGCCAGGCCGATCGCAACGCCCGTGCCGCCGCCGGCATAATCATTCCATTGCCTGACGTCGTCTTTCTGGCCGAAGCTGGCGGAGTAGAATTCGAACCGGTTCCTGATCCTGGTGAACCCGACGTCCTCGACGAGAGGCTTGAGGAAGACCTTCACGTTGGCGTCTTCGCGCTCCAGCGCAGCCGCCAGCAGAGCATGGGAGATCCCGAATCCGAACGACAATTCCTGATCGTCGTCCATGTGGTAGATACTCGTGAACCAGAAGGTCTCCGACGCGACGATGGCCGAAAGCGCGGCGACCGACGTATAGTGGAAGAGCGGCTCGGTCGGCGCGCCACGTTCGTTTCCCTTCGCCATGCGTTGCGTGCTGGCTTGGTTAAACCGTTCTGCGAGCTTCTCCGCGCGACGATGCATGGTTCGGACGTCTCCCCCAGGCGTCGTTCACCTCGCCTCGGACGTATTGAATACCGACGGGCCTTCCACGTCGAGTGCATATGGGATTGGAAGGAGGCTTGCCCGTAACACCTTCCAATCCGACCGATATCCACGAAAAGCCTGTAAATCGCTTGTCTTTTCGATACCTCGCGGCCATCGTCCCCGGTATTGTGCAAGATTACTGGACTCGCCCACCGCAATCCCCTTCGAGAACGATGTTTCAGGACACCATCAACCTGGCCGCGATGGCCGATACCTTGAGCTTGTCGCCGGACTATCGGGTCCTTCGGCGTTTGGTCCCGCGGTCGCCGTACGTGCCATCGGTCGGCATGGACACGAAGACCGCCCTGCTGCTCGACACCGAGACCACGGGCCTGGATTCCAGTCAGGACGAAATCATCGAATTGGGCATGGTCAAATTCGACTACCTGCCCGACGGCCGCATCGTCGGCGTGCGGGACATCTTTTCCGCATTCAACGAGCCGAGCAAACCGATTCCGGCCGAGGTGACCGCGCTCACCAACATTACCGACGACATGGTCGCAGGGCATCGGATAGATGAGGCAGCCGTGCGGGCATTCGTAGACGACGCGGCGATCACGATCGCGCATAACAGCGGTTTCGACCGCAAGTTCGCCGAGCGTTACTGGCCCGTCTTCGAGCAAAAGGCCTGGGCCTGCAGCGCGACAGAGATCGAGTGGCGCAAGCACGGGTTCGCCGGCGCGCAGTTGGGCTATCTCCTGAACGGGGCCGGCTACTTCCATGCCGCCCATAGAGCGGTAGACGATTGCCATGCACTGCTCGAGGTCCTCGCATTCGAACTGCCGATCACGGGCGCGCCGGCGCTCGCGCTCCTGCTGGAGACCGCCCGTAAGCCGACCGTGCGCGTCTGGGCCGAGCAATCGCCCTTTGAACTCAAGGACTCCTTGAAGCGGCGCGGATACCGCTGGTGCGACGGCTCGGACGGAAGACCGAAGAGTTGGTATGTCGACGTCTGCGAGACCGCTATCGACCAGGAGATCGCCTTCCTCAGGGCGGAAATCTACCTGCGCGACGTGGAGCCACGGACGCAGAGCCTGACGGCGTTCACGCGATTCTCCGACCGGGTCTAAACGATCGTCAGCCTTCGGGCAGCACGGGACCCCAGAGGCGGATAACTTGACCGGCGACTGGCCCCTCACGGCTGAGCAAGTCACTGTCGTCCTCGCCGAATCAGTGGCAAGACTACCTCCGGGTGCGTCCGGACTGGACGACGTTGCGGGGCAATCTGTTGGCCGGGAAAAAGCGCAGAGCGATCGATCTCTTCAGCGGGTGCGGGGGACTTACCCTCGGTCTGAAGAACGCCGGCGTCGAAGTGATCGGGGCGATCGAGATCGATGATCGGGCTCGAGAGGTCTACCGGGCCAACCACCCGGAGGTGGCCTTCCTCGGAAACGACATCCGTGATGCCGATCCGCTGGAGATCATGCGCCGAATGCGGCTACGCCCAGGCGAGTTGGATTTGTTGGCGGGCTGTCCGCCATGCCAAGGCTTCTCCAGGATACGCCGGAAAAACAGGCGGGGCGCGAAGGCGGACGAGCGCAACATGCTCATCGACAACTTCGCCCTCATCGTCGAGACGTTGCGCCCCAAGAACCTGATGCTCGAAAACGTGCCCGGGTTGGCCGACTATCCGCGCTTCCGCGCCTTCAAGAAGAGCATCGAGCGGTTGGGCTACGTGTACGAATGGAGCGTGCTTGACGTATCCAGGTTCGGCGTTCCCCAACGTCGGACCAGGTTGATCCTCATCGCTTCGATGGGCAAGGCGCCGTCGATGGCCCAACCGTCGGACCGGCGCGTGACCGTGAGAGATGCGATCGGAGCCTTGCCCAAAGCCGGCGCGAGCGGCGACCTTCTTCACGATCTGCCGGAGGCGAGATCCGAAAGGATCAGATCCCTCATTGCCGCGATTCCGAAGGACGGCGGAAGCAGGGCCAGCCTTCCGCGCGAGATGCGTCCTACCTGCCATCAAGACTACAAGGGCTTCAACGACGTGTTCGGCCGCATGGGGTGGGACGACGTCTCTCCGACGATAACCTCGGGGTGCTCCAATCCTTCGAAAGGACGCTTTCTCCACCCCGAGGAAGACCGCGCCATCACCTTGCGTGAAGCGTCCATCCTTCAGGGCTTTCCGCCGACCTACAAGTTCGACCCGAAACTGGGAAAAGAAACGCTGGCGCTCATGATCGGCAACGCGCTGCCTCCGCCGTTCATAACGCAACAGGCGTTGGCACTGCTGTAATCCAGAATGCCGGATCGACGGATGACTCCTCCAGACCTCGAAAAGCTGATAGCGGAGGCGAAGAAATTCGATCCGGACAGGCCAACAAGCGGCTTCATCCGCGAAGCGACGTTCACGAACTTCAAGAACATCGAGCCAGGCACGAAACTAGCCTTTCGCTTTCCAATCACGGCGATCGTCGGCGCCAACGGCACGGGCAAAAGCTCGATCCTCCATGCCCTGTGGGGCATGCCTCGCGGATACAGTACGAGCAGGTTCTGGTTTTCGACCGCCGTCGATCCGATATCCGCCGGAGACAGTCCGCCCAGCTATTGGTACGAGCATTGGATTCCCAAGCTGAACACGTTTGTTCAAACCCGGAAGGTCCGCGGCACCAAGCGACACGGTTATTGGGAGCCGGCCCGAGCCTTGACGCGCGATGGCATGAACGCTCTCGGTCCCATAGAGGACAAGGAGAAACCCTACCGAACGGCCGAGCGCTGGAATCCGGTTGTGCGCGTACCCTTGTACATAAACTTCAAGGCCGAGTTCAGCGCGTTCGATCGCTATTTCTATTTCGAAGATGGCCAGACGCTGGAGAAGAAGCAGGACGAGTACGTCAAACGAGCCGAAAGACTGAACAGCGTCGTCAGGCTCCGCCGAGACAGCTACAAGCCGGGGGGAAGGGAGTCGGTCTACGAAAACCGAGATCTCACTCCCAACGAACTGGAATGGATCGGCTATATCCTGGGACGCGAGTACGACAGCGCGCAATACGTGCGGCATCGCCTGCTGGGCGTGGGCGAAAGTCCGACGGTGGTGTTCAGACGGAAGGAGATTCAATATTCGGAAGCATCGGCCGGCAGCGGCGAACTGGCGATCGTAAGGGCGGTGATACAGTTGCTCGCATGCGAAAAGAACGCTCTCGTCCTCCTCGACGAACCCGAGACATCATTGCATCCGGGAGCACAGAAGAATTTTCTGGCCTTCGTGCTGCATCTGTCGAGGCAGAAGCAGCTGCAGATCGTCATGTCCACGCATTCGCCGACGATGGTCGATCTGCTGCCCTCTCACGCCATCCAGCTTCTGGAAGAGACCGACGGGGCAAAATGCCGGATCGTCCCGATCACCCATCCGCAAGTAGCGTTCAATCGGCTCGGTCGCGCCGTCGGAAACTTCCTCAACATCGCGGTCGAAGACGAACTGCTCAGGGCGATGGTGGAGCTCGCGCTGCTGCATCTGGACGCCGGCGAGCGCGAGACGATCCGTCTGCACACGCCTCCCGCGGGTGCGTCGTCCATCCTCGCCCACGACATCCCGGTCTGGATCAATTCGAAGCAGCACTTCTACGTCATTCTCGACGGCGACCAGACAATCCAATACCCCGACTTCAACGCGATGACCCAGACGGAAATCGAGGGGCTGCCTGCGTGGATTCACGAACACCTCGGAACCTCGCCCGACCATTTCGGATCCGACCCGGCTCAAGCGTTGCGTTATCTGAAATGGGCCAGCGATCGCCTCAGATTTCTGGACGCGGTGTGCCCGGAACTGGTTCTGCTGCGCGCGCTCCTCGCCTCGCCCACCCTTGATCTCGGTAACGAACAGGCGAAGGCGAGGCTGATAGAAGAGATGGAAAGCCGAGCCCATAAGACCGACGCCTCATCGCTCTCGACGAGTGTAAGCTTCATCATTGGCAACAAGGGCTTGGAGAACGATCACATCAAGCATCTCGCTGGCGTGCTCCGAGAATTCCTGCAGCATCACTCCAGGGAAATCAGCAAATGAGCGGCGCGGCGGATCACGTCTGCGGTAGGAATCGCAGGACGCGGATTTTGACAGCTTTCACCCGCTTTTCCGGCCGGGTTTGACCAGACGCTATCGCCCGAATTCCTCGATGAGCGTCCAGCAGTAGGCGTCCACCGTGATGTAGTCCTGTAGCATCTGCTTGTGAAAGAGAATGGTCGGGGCGCCGTCCAGCATGGAGTGCGTCATCCATGGGCGGAATCGACCAAGCGCTTTCTGCTCTCCGCGAAGGCGGTCGTATTCGGCCTGGTCGCCAGCGAGAGCCGCCGCGACTGCCGCGACGTCCAGGACTTTGAACTGCTCCGCTGCGGCTTCGTCGATGACGTAGGGCGGGATGTAGAGCGGAATCCTATGAGCCAGTCCGTCGCGAAAGGAGATCAGGTTTCCCAGCCAATCCTTATTGCTTTCGAGGAATGCATGGAATTCGGCGCTGAAGGATTTGAGGACAAACGGCTTGCCCAGGCCGATATCGTACTTCCCGAGTTCGGCGCCGCCCTTGCCGCGGATGTCCTTCTCCAGAACCCAGATCCAGGCGAGGTTTTCGAGGCAGCCGAAAGCATTCATCACGAAGTTTTGGATGCAGGCAGTGGCCGCCATCACGGTCACATTCTCCGGAATGGCCTCGTCGGCTGGCGGAAGCAGTTCAAACACGGTCTGCACCATCTGCACCATGGTAGAGAGACGACGGGACAGTCCGTGCTGCAGGTATTCCCGGGCGCGATCATTCGTGAGAGCGAGCCCGGCGCAGCCGCTTTTCAGTCTGCGAAGCTGCGGCGGCAATTCCGCCAGGCCGGCAGTCAGATCGTCTAGGGCCTGCTGGTTGAAGAACGGCACCGCGCTAGACCTCCACGTCTTCGACGTCGCCGCGGTCGCCGACCAGCGCGATCTGGATGCCGGCGATCGCGCAGCGGGGCGCGAGCTTCCGCGCCAGCCGCAGCGTCACCGCCGTCCTGGGGACGACCGCCACCTGCCGGCCCAGCGAGGGTTTTGACATCAAACGTCCAACGATCTCGCACAGGCCCTTGTCGAGACGGGAGAGGCGGCCGCGGTGGCGCGTCTCGATCGCGCCGCCCTTGCACTCGGCCTCGATCGTGACGCCGTCGGCGTCGGCGACCACGTCGCCGATACCGGGGCGCGAATGGACGATGATACTGCGCCCGTCGGTGTGGCGGTACGTTCCGCCGAAAGCAGTGCGGCCATGCTCGACCCGTTCGAAGCCACGCTTGGCCAGCCATCCGGGAAAGTCGAACTGGGTCGCGTGCTGCCCGTCCGGATGGATGCGGATTTCCCGGACCGGCTCCGTCTCGAGCAGGTGCATGGCGTAAGCCAGCATGACGGCGCCTTCGAAGAAGTGCCGGTCTGGCTCGTCCGCCGGAGCGCCCGCCGTCGGCTGCCGCTTCACGATCAGGTCATCGAAAGGCATCGTCCCTGCCGCAACTCGAGATGGTCGTCGCGACCGTACTTCCCGCCGTCATGGAAGGCGAGTCCGGACGGCGGCGGTTGAGCCGACCCTTGCCCGAGCATAAATAAGCCGAGGCCCGACCCAACCTGATGAAGGTAACTGCAGTGACCAGGGACAACACCGACACCCACATCTTTACGGACGAATTCCTGGACGCGCTCGGTGCCTGGCAGCGTGGCTGGCGGGAGCAGATGGGCCTCAAAAAGCCCATAGAAGAGAAGCTTGTGGCCGAGGCAAAAAAGCTGCCGAACCAATTCCGGGCGGTTCCGGACACCTGCTATCGGAAGCGCTTCCTGAATAAGGGGGATATGGAGCCGCTGATGATGTTCGGCGGACTCGACGACGGAGTGGCAAGCTGGACCACGGATCGAGACTTCGCCAAGGACTTCAAGGGAATAGTCAGGCCCGGTGCCGTGACCGCGGCGTACTTCGAGCACAAGCCGAGTCCTGACGAGGTTATCGTCAATGTTCCGGCGCTCTGGGCCGACGGAGAATTTGTGAAGGCGGCCGGGGACTATCGGGACCGCGGCGGCCGGGAGGCGGCCGCGCTGTTCAACTTCGCCGCCAAGCAGGGCGAGATCGTGCTGCATGCCAAACTGCACAACGACGAAATCAGGGGCATGGTCGGCGACGCGCCCGACTTCGACGCCGTCTGCGACCAGTTGGAGATCGCACAGGAGGCACGCGACGAACTATTCAAGAAGCTGACCGAGACGAACGTGAACTTCGGCGGGCCAATCTGGACTTCCGAAGAAGGCGCGCCTCGCGTCGTCGAGAATGCGCGCCGCAAATTCCTCGAGAGAAATGAGCGGCGGATCGAGTTGGCGGCCGCGCTGCGAAGAAGACGCCCCGGGTGGTTGCGATCGGTTTCGTATCTCGCATTGGGCATAGGGCTTCGATGGATGGTACGATAGAGCGACGAGACCGGAGACAATCCGATGGTGATGGTAGCTGACATCCAATTAGATTTGCCGAACTGGCCCGCCAGCGTGATCGAGCCGTGGCTGATCGAGTTCGCTAACGATCCGGACATGGGATGGCCACCGCCCGAACCGTACGGCGACCATCGTTGGGGAAGGCTGCTTGGGCAGCGCTCCCTGTCGTGGTGGCAAAAAGCTCCTGGACGCTCGAGAAGACTGACTGCGGCCTCGACAAGCTGACACCGAAGGCGAAGGCGGACGCGATGGATATCCGCAAGGAGATGGAAAGCGGCAAGCCGAGCCCGACGACCAAGCGGCGCTTCGACAACATCTTCCGCTACGTCCTGAACGACGGTTCGTTTCCGGTGACGCCTGTCGCGATGCGCCATCCCGAAGGTCTGAGCCCGATCGACGGCACCCATCGCATGGCCGTACTCAGCGCACTCCGCCTCCTGCCGGATGCGGCCTATGCCGCAAAGAAGCTGGCCAAGCCGTCGAACGAGCAGAACGTGTGGATCGGCAGGCACGAGGATGGCGAGCTTCCGGATGCGCCTTGAACCGGTCGAATTGAACCGCCTCCTAGTCACGTTTCCATGGCAAAGTCGCCTATCACAACAGGTCCTAGTACGAGCTCCGGATGCCGACCACGAAGCCTTGGGAGACCTACAGGATACGCTCCGGCAGTCGGCGGGAGATGGAGGGCGTCTACCACGTCGCCCACGTGTCCTCAGCGAAGCGGATCGTGGAAGACCGGAAAGTGAAAGCCAATCCGGTCGGCGACAGGAGCATCTTGAAGGGATTGGGGACCGGCGTTTCCTGGTTGTCGGCGAACACTTGGGTCCGAGGACCAATGTACGGCACCGTCGGATTCGAGTTCGCGTGGGACGACGTCATCAGGGACCGCAAGTTCTTCTGGATCGAAGCGATCACCGACTACACTCCCACGGCATTCCGCATTCTCATCAGCGACCGGGACGATCCGCCCGAAGGCGGGCTCCGATACGATCCGAGACGCGACGACGGTCCGCTGCGATTTGTTGATGGAGAATGGTCTTGGGCGGGACACCTGACTTCCGAGTTCATGCTTGAGGACGACATCGCCCTGCGCAGGAGCGAGCGCCTGACGTTCGAACGGCACAACCCCGAACATTGCAATCTGCACGGCCCCTCCTGCGAAGAGCTCAGACGGCAGGATCCTGAACAGGTGACCGCTGGGAAGCTCCTCGCTCACGCGCTCGCGCGGGACATCCATGCGATCGACGGGCTCTGGAAGCCGGCGGCGCAATCCCAACTGCGGGCGCCGCTGGAGACGGGTTACGAAGGACTTTACGATGCCCTCATCTTCGAAAATGACATCGGATTCGCAGGCGCGCTGAGGATAGGCGCGTCATGCCTGGCCGCGATGTATGGCGCATTGGCGCTCTACGACGCGGGACAACTCGGGGACGCTCACGAGCTACTCGCGACAATTTCGGACGAGAAGCGCTGCGAAACTGCGCTGATAGCCGTCGTCAGGGCGCACTTTCGCGATCCCCGCTGGCTACCCAGGCTAGGCCGAGGACGACGATGAACCTGCGCGCCCGGACTTACGCTCCGAAGGATTTTGCGGCTCTGAAATGCCTCCAAATCGCCCGACATCGACGGCCGAATCGGCCTGTGGAGTGGTACACAGCGGTGGTCACAAATTTCCACCTGCCTTTTTATAAAGGCCTTGTTTTCCGGTCTTTTCGGGGTATTGGAGGCGTGCGGTAGAGAATCCCACTCTCTCGAGCTGCCCCACTTAATTCGCCCCGACCGAGCGCGCTACCTTGCGCTTTTCCCTCGCAGCCCTGGCGGCGGCGACTTCGGCATTGGTCCGGCGATGTCTCCTATGAGGCGCAGGCGATTTGTCTAGGGCGGCGATCTTGAAGCGGGGGTATCGTTCGATCTCAGCGGACATCGTCTTGATCCACCGGTCGCCATAGTCGTTGCCGGCATTGGAACCTTTCGGCCGATGGCCGGTGATGAATCCTTCGACTTCGCGATCCATTCTGACGTCGCGCGCCACACTTTTGAACAAATGGCGCCATGCGTGGTTCGGCTTCACACCCTTTGGAATTCCGAGGCCGTGCACCCACTCGCCGATACGCTCGGCCACCTTCTTGAATTGCGGATTGCCCGGCTTGCCGCCGCGACTCCGGTCCGGATCGTAGAAGAGGGGCTTGTTGAGCTTCCTGCGCTCGTCGACGTAATCGAGGAAGCCCTTCTGCTCGATGACGTGCGAGTGGATCGGCACGACGCGCCACTGCTCCGTCTTTTCCAATGAGGGTTTGATGATCATGCACCATATCCCGTCGGGCCCCGGCGAGATGTCGTGCGGATAAAGGCTGGTGAGTTCGTTGACGCGCGCGCCGCTGTAGGCGCAGAGCCAGGGTAGCCAGCGCCGCGCAGCCCTCATCTCGGTCGAGATCAGGTGGCTCGGCGTCGCCAGCGTCGCCGTCAGGATGGCTTGAATCTCGCTCGGCTCGAAATTCTTCCTGGGCGGCGTCGTCTGCTCGACCTTGTTTTCCTTGGCAAGGCTCGGATCGTCCTTCCTGACCTTCATCCCCGCGAAGGGATTTACGTCCAACTCCGTCCGTTCGACGAAATAGCCGGCTGTCGCCTTCAAGGCCGCGATCCACACGTCCTTGATCGATTTTTGAGGGTATTTCTTCCTGAGCCGATCGATCCAGAGGTAGCCGTCCTTCGTAGTCATCTTCTTGAGGTCTCGGTGACCGACGAAGTCGCAAAAGGCCTTGACGACGGGACGCCATCGTTTGGCCGTCGGCCCGAACTGTCCGCCCTTCAGGCCGCCGTTGGTGGCGTACTCCTCGAAGCCGTCGATGAGGTCGAGAGCGGGCGTGGTTCGCGACGGCGCCTTGCTCAGGTCTGCGACCTTCTCGTATTCGCCGGCGCGGGCGTGCTCGACGTCCTGCGCGGCTTCCTTTCTTGCCCTTATGAGTAGCGGCACGAGGCGCTCGATGTTGGCAATCGATGGGTCATAACCTCCGCTTTCGAGCATCTCCGAAGCGTCCAATTGAAGGGTTTCCTCGTCATGAGCCGTGATCCTCAAGCGGCCCAAGCCGGCCGGAGGATCCTTCATCCAATGATCGCGGACTCGGGTATGCTCCTCGGCGCGCAACGCGTGCAGGTCCTGGTGGGAAAGTTTGTACGGACTCCGTGCCGCTGGTTTTGCCGCGGTGGGTCCCTGGCCGAGTTCGGCTCGAAGACGGGCCCAGTCGGCCTCGATGGTAGCGTTCAGGGCGCCGATCTTGATGATGGCCTGCCGCTGGTCCTTCGTGCCGAGCGACGCCCAGATCTCGGTCTTGCCGACGAGAGGGCGCAGTTTTTCCGGAACCTTCTTTCGGATCCAGTAGAAGTCGCTGGTGGGGCGTTTAATGGGGGTCGGCATTTTCAACAGGGGCATGGTGGAGCACCTCGGTGTAGCACCGGCCGCTCAAGAACCCCTGAAACCGAAGGATAAACTTGTAATCAAGGGATTCGGGATGCCCGCCATGAGCGAGTCCCTCCCTCTCCGCCATGTAAGGCCAATAAAGCGCTGAAAAGACTTGGCTTTATAAGGGTGACTCTCATTGGGCTCCCAAATTGGCCCCCAAACAGCTCCTAATTATCCCAACCACAGGCTCTGACTACCAAACTGCCGAGTTTCCGCGCTGGACGTCTCGTTGCAGCTTCTCGAAGCAGTCATTTTGCGGTGCTCCGCCGCGCCATTCTCTTTGCGTTCAACTATAGCTTGCACCCGCGAAATAGTTAGGAAATCATAGAGTGGGCCAGGCGGGCAAGCGGATGAGTACCAAGGTAGCACGCGGATTTCGCGAACGTTTTGATGCGCGCGATTCTCGTATCGTGACGTCGTAGTTCCGTGATCAACTTTCCCGTCATACGGCGTCTCGAAGTACGCGGTTACGAGCTCTTCCAAACAGAGAAAACCGACGGCCTAGCGCACGATTTTGAACGAGGCGTTCATGCCATCGTCGGAATCAACGGACTGGGCAAGACGACGCTCCTCAACATACTCTACCGCGCGTTGATGGGACCTTTCGATCAGAATAAGAGGGATGATGGTGGCTTGCTCAGTTCGAAGCATCAGGTCTCGAATTGGCGCACTAAAAGGTTTTTCCGCGACCGAGTGAGTGATGGCGCTGTCCACGCGACGGTCGAGGTAGATGTCGCGTTCGGTGACAATCTCGTAACTGTCCGTCGTCGGTTGACTGATCTGTCAGTCGTTCACCTTGCCGTCGGCGGCGAAGAGCTTGATGCCTCGCAGGAGCAATACGAAGCAACGGTGCTCGAACTTTCCGGCGCGGCAAGTTATTTTGATTTCTATGCGATCCTCAGATATCTCGTATTCTACCTCGAAGACCGCATCGAGTTAATCTGGGATCGCAGATCGCAATTCGACATGATGCGCGTTCTACTGTTCGACAGCAACGCTGCGCGAGCCGCGTCGATAGCATATGATGATGCTCAATCTGCAGACAGCGAGTATCGGACGCTGCGCGCCGTCGTAAATAATGAGAGAGAAAACCTTCTTAAGCTTGAGAAGGCCGCCGGCATGACACAGGCGTCTGAATACCGGATGCTGCAGCTTGCGTTGGCTGGGGCCAATCAGAAAGATGCTGAGCAAGCAGAGGCGATCGAAGATGTCCGTAGGTCAATCGAAACGGCGAGATTGGCCCGCGAAAAATCGCTTCTTGATCTGCAGGAAGCTCGCAGCGGCGTCGAACTCGAAGAACAGGCTCATTATAGCCATCTATTCCCGAATCTGGGTGATACGGCCCAGTATGTCTTCTTGAACCTTCTTAGCGGCGGATCGTGTTTCGTTTGCGGCAACGAGTCAGAGGACGCGGCGAATTATTTGCGACTGAAACTTGAGCAGCAACGATGTCCCATCTGCGACTCGACCGAGGAGCAACAAGAGAAAATTATTCCTGCCTCCACGTTTAGTCGTGAACGCCTCCGCCGTCTCAAGATTGAGGTCGACAAGTACAAGACAGCTGTCTCGACCGGAACGGATGAGATCGAGCGGCTCGAGACGGAATTCGAGCAACTACTTGAACGCAGGGAATTCGATCGCGAGTCCCGCGAGAAAATCCGTGACGAACTCGCCAAGTTCGGTCCACTCGAATTGCCAGACGAGACCACGCTGGAAAACGTTCGCGCGTCGATCGCGGCTGGCGAGAAAGCTATGGCGGAAGCTCAAGCGGCTCAGGCCTCTGCGGAAAGCCGCTACGGTCGTATCATGAGGCGGCAACGATCCAAGATCGACGAAGTCACCAGCGACATCAAAAAGCGCTTTAGGGCCTTTTCTTCCATGGTCCTCGCCGAAACCTGCGAGCTCTCAGTAGAGATCGATCGGCGATCGATCGGTCAGGAAGGCACGAAATTCGAGTTCCCCTACTTTGAAGTCATGATGACCTCAGGGGTTTTTCATAACAGCCCAAGTGCTCGAGCGGATTCCGATTCCGTATCGGAATCGCAAAGGGAATTTCTAGATATTGCCTTCCGGATCGCACTTATCGGCGCGGTTACGCAAGACAAAACGGATTCGATGCTGGTGTTCGAGACGCCGGAATTGAAGTCTTGACAGCCTCTTTGTATCGAAGGCGGGTGAAGCATTCCGGGTATATGCGGAAGACCCGCAGCGAAAAAATGTGCTGATCGCGAGCACAAATCTGAACAACGAGGAGATGCTCAGCGCTCTCATGGGTACACTCGTGCCCCCGAAAATCGAAAAGACCGCCGCTTCGCAAGCAACGCTTGGACGAAAACGCGTGGTCCAGCCAAGATTCGCTCGAGCAATTCCGAAAGCGCAACGTCCGAGCCGCATCATCAATCTGCTGACACTCGCGGCGCCGAGCCGAACAGAGATGGACCCCAAGAGTATGCGAAATAGCCGCTTACTTGCTATGCTTTCCAGCTGTTCGATCGCCTGACGGTAAACCAGCAAGCGTCGCGCGACGGCGCGGTCAAAAATCCAACGACCATTAATACCAGGCTCGACGAAGGTCGGAGGAGCCTCCGCTAACAAATGGCTCGTCGGCCCCTTAAAAGTACGAACGGCCATTTCGAGTGCGACGTAGCCCATGAATGGAGTTCTTAGCATGCTTGCGGCTCAACAGGACGAGGACAGTCACGGGCCGGTTTTCGTTTTGTCTAAACCGTCGGAGATGCTGGAAAAGCTGAGGTGGGAAATTGCGGGCTTCTGCGCGACCGTTTCAGGCCAGATGGGCAAACCGGAAGCGTACAATCATGCCGGCTATCAGGCGTTCAATTGTGCGGTTACCGCATATCATATCGCAGATTGGACTTGGGCCTACGCTGATCCCGCACGCAAGGCAGACCTTGCCGTACACTTCGGCTTCAAACTCGTGAAAAAAGATCGGAATAACCGGAATCAATTTTTAGCTTCCGTTGCAAACAAGAGCCGCGACATCCACGTTTGCAGGTACATTGCTAACAGCGCGAAGCATCTCAAGCTCGACGATGAAGACAAACGCGGGTTTTATCTGAAGATAGGAAGAGCAGCCTTTAACGCGGATGATGTCCGGTTCGGCCTATTGGTCATGGACCAAGGGCGAACTATCCTGATCGAACGAATATTCACGAGGGCCTTAGAATTTTGGGAGACGTTGTTCAAAGAGATCGGATATCTACCGAGCTGCCAAGGCCCCGAGGCCCGTCCGTAATTCTTCGAGCCTTGGTAGAGCGTCAGGGCGCATATTAAAGCGCCGTTCATTTCTAACACTCACTGACTTTTTTCAATGTGTAATTGGCCTTGCGGCGGCGGTCCGCCGACTGTTGCCTCCACGACACGACGGGCAAAACACGTTCCGCTATTCAGAAGTTGAGCAAAAAGTCCAGCCCCTCGCGCAAAAATAATTGCCTTTCCGAAATACGGAAACCGTCCTATATCTCCTCCCGTCCCGCGCTCAACTGAGGGCGCGTCGCGATCGTCACGAACGTCGAGGGCGGGATGCAATGGACGCGGAAGCGCGCAGACGATGTGCACTGAAGCGTACGGTCAAGCCGTGTGGTCCTGATCCCCCGACGCTGGGATCAAGTCAGCCGATGACGAGTCGGCAAGACGACGGGGGCTAAAAAGCCCGGTACCCCGGGGAGAGCACGGAGTAAGCCGTCAAACATTGCGCAGGGAGTGCCGATCGTTCGGCTTTGCCTGTGGTGACTATGCTTGTGGGCCTTCTACCCTTTTCTGCCCACGAGGCTGCGGGTGCGGTCAGCGCCCGGCATTCCCTGCGCCCTCTTCTTGAAGAGGGACACTGACTTGCAGGACTCGGGCGGAAATCCTGTCGCGAGATCGCCGCTTCATGTCCTCTCAGCTGTCATGCCCCGCGCATGCGGGGCATCCAGTATCCCAGAGGCTTCTCGGCTCAAGCACTGCCGCCTCTGGAATACTGGGTCGCCCGGTCAAGCCGGGCGACGACACTGCCATGGGTTCGCTCGCCCTGTTGACGCCGCCGCGCCTCGACACGACATATTCCCCACCGCCCGCCACTCCCCCGGGAGCACGCCATGAACGCACCACCCCATCTCGCCACCACCGCGTCCGATCATGACGTCGTGCATTGGCTGATGAATGAGACGCGCGATCAGCGCTTCGTCGACAACATCTTCGCCGAGCTGTGCGAGCGCATTCAGCGCTCGGGCATCCCGCTGAAGCGCGCGACGCTGCACATCCTGATCCACCATCCGCAATGGCTGGGCGCGCGCTTCATGTGGGCCGACGGGATGCACGACGCCTCGATCGACAGGATCGGCTACGATGTGAGGGAGCGAAGCGAATATATCGGCAGTCCCGCCAACGAGCTGTTCGAGGGCGCGACCGAGGTCCGCGAGCATCTCGAACGCCCCGGCCGCAAGCACGGCGTCTATGACGACATGCGCGCGAAAGGCCTGACCGACTATATCGCATGGCCACTGCACCACACGCTCGGCAAGAGCCACATGGTGACGTTTGCGACCGACCGGCCCGGCGGCTTCGACGCCGACGACATTGCCGGATTGTTGAAACTGTTGCCGGCGCTGGCGCTGGTCAGCGAAATCCGCGTCAAGAACCGCCTGGCGCGCACGCTGCTCGAGACCTATGTCGGCGCGCATGCCGGCGAGATGATCCTGGCCGGCGCCACGCGCCGCGGCAGCGGCGCCACGGTGCGCGCCGCCATCATGATCTGCGATCTGCGCGATTTCACGAAAATCTCCGACAACTGGCCGCGCGACGACGTCATCGATCTGCTCAACGGCTATTTCGACGCGATATCGGAGCCGGTGGTGCGGCATGGCGGCGAAATCCTGAAGTTCATGGGCGACGGTCTGCTCGCGATCTTTCCGCTCGATCAGCCCGGCGCTTGCGCCAACCTGCTGCGCGCGGTGGCCGAGGCGCGCCAAGCGATGGTCGCCCTGAATGAAGCGAACGGCAAAATCGGCCGCGAGCCGCTGCGTTACGGCGTCGGCGTCCATGTCGGCGATGTCATGTACGGCAATATCGGCTCGCGCTCGCGGCTCGACTTCACGGTGATCGGCCCCGCCGTCAACATGGCCTCGCGCATCGAAACGCTCACCAAGCAAGTCGGCAAGCCGGTGCTGCTGTCCCGCGCGTTTGCGGATTCCGTCAAAGGCGATTTCGATCTCGAACGCGTCGGCGAATATCCGGTGCGCGGCTTCAACGACCCGATCGAGCTGTTTGCGTATGAGGGGTGAACACCACCGCCTGTCGTCCCGGCCAAGCTTCGTAGGGTGGGTTAGCTTTGAGCTTTCAGGAGGTTGTCCATCTGGTCTGAACCGAAGAAACTGAGGTTGCGAAGCTTCAGTGATCACCGGAGGGACCAGATGGACACCCACAAGAATGCGCCTCTGACGCCAAAAGGTCGAGAGGCGATGGTGCTTAGCGTGGTGGAAGGCGGCTTGACGAACGCCGCGGCTGCGGTTCGCTTCAACACGACGGCGAAGACGGTCGCCAAATGGGTTGGCCGGTTCCGCGCGGAAGGTGTCGATGGATTGCGCGATCGCTCCTCACGCCCCCATTCATCGCCAAGCCAAACCCCGGCGGCCACATGTGCGCTGATTGAGGCGTTGCGCCGTCAGCGTCTGACCGGCAAGCGTATTGCCGCCGAGCTGAAGGTCTCGCCGGCGACCGTTAGCCGCGTCCTGTGCCGGTTGGGCCTGAACCGGATGCGATATCTCGAGCCGGCCGTACCGGTGCGCCGTTACGAGCGTGAACATCCCGGCGAGCTCATCCATATCGACATCAAGAAGCTCGGCAGGTTTGTACGACCCGGCCACCGGATCACCGGCGATCGACAGAAGGGCGAAAGCCGCGGCGCAGGCCACGAGTTCGTCCACGTCGCCATCGACGATGCTTCGCGCCTGGCCTTCTCCCAGATCCGACGCGATCAGAAGAAAGAGAGCGCTATCGCCTTCCTCAACGAGGCCGTCACTTACTACCGCAGCCTCGGCATGACGGTCACCGGCATCATGACCGACAACGGTTCCTGCTATCGTGCCAAAGCCTTCGCCAAAGCGTGCAGGAAGCTGGGCCTCAAACACATCTTCACCAGGCCCTACAGACCACAAACAAACGGCAAGGCCGAGCGCTTCATCCAAACCGTCTTACGCGAGTGGGCCTATGCTCGGGCTTACGAAACTTCAGACCAGCGTGCCAAAGACCTGCCGATCTGGCTTCATCATTACAACTGGCATCGACCACATGGCAGCCTGCAAGCCAAAACACCCATCAGCCGCCTTGCTCTCCCGCGGGACGACCTGTTGAGATTCCACAGTTAGCCCGAAGGGCGTAACCCACCTCTTCTGTTGCCGCGGATAAAGCAGTGGTGGGTTACGGCGCTGCGCGCCTAACCCACCCTAAGTTCTTCGCAATGACGCGCATGCGTACCTCAAAAGCCACACTCTCCCCAAATCACCCCTCGCCATCACGGCGCTCCGAAGCAGCCACCTTTCCGCCCGCATCCGGCGGCGTTTTGGCACGCGGGGCCGGGCTGAAATGGAATCGGGTGCATCATGCCATCCATCAGCCATGCGCGCCGCGCCTTGCGCCTTCTGGCCATCACCCTCGCCGCAGCTTCGCTCGCGGCCTGCGCCAAAACCTCGGTCGTGTCGGATCGATCGGACTGGCGCAGCGCGCCGCGGCAGGCGGTCGCGCATCATCAGCCTTCTCCCCGGCCGGTCGGCGTCGTGCGCCGGCACGATGCGCCCGCGCATACCGACATCGCAGCTACGGCCGGCGGAGGCGGTCTCGCCAGCTTCTACACGGAAGGCACCAAGACCGCGAATGGCGAGACCTTCAACACTCACGAGCTCACCGCCGCGCATCCGACGCTGCCGTTCGGCACGAAGCTGCGCGTCACCAATGTCACGACAGGGCAAACGGTCACCGTGCGCGTCAACGATCGCGGACCGTATGTGCCGGGGCGCGTGGTCGATGTGTCCTATTCGGCGGCCGAACAGCTCGGCATGGTCAAGGGCGGCGTCGCCAAGGTGAAGCTCGACGTCGTGCAGTAATTTATTTGACTCAAATGCGTTCGAAAACGACCGCTCAATTGCGAGCAATCACCCTCAGCATATCCCAACAAATCCGCGCTAAATCCTACCCAGTAACGATGAAGCTCAGGGGTAGGTGACAGACATGTTGGCAGTAAACAGGCGCAGAAGCGAACGTCGGGTCTGCAGGAGTCTCGCGAAAATCCAGTTCGGCACGGGTTCGTTGCCGCGCGACTGCATGATCACGGACATTTCCGACGGCGGCGTGAAGATCGTGGCCGAGCACCTGGTGCCGCCGTCCGAATTCACCCTGATCTTCTCGACCGGCAGTCCCAAGCAGTGCCGGCTGGCGTGGCAGATCGGCTGCGAGTTCGGCGCCGAATTCGTCCGCTAGCGCCTCGCTAACGCCTCACTGAGAAGGCGAATTCCGGCCGAAAGCGCGGCCGGTTAACCCGGCCTTAGGGTTAAGCTGCAACGATTTCCCGGCCAGCCGACATCTGCAGGCCGAGAGTTCATGTTGCATCACGCGTTCAAACGAGGTCGCCTGCCGCGGCTGATGGTCGTCGCAGCCGCCTCTGCAGTGCTCGCGTTTGCGCTTGTTGGCTGCCAGACCACGGATGCCGACGTCACGGGATCGCTCGGCGAGAAGGCGGCGATGAGCGCGCCGCCCGACGCGCGCCGCGACGTCGCCTCGCTTCGCGAGCGCTACAAGGCCAACCCCAAGGATCCCGCCATCGCGATGGACTATGGCCGGGCGCTGCGCGCCAACGGCGAGCGGTCGCAGGCGGTCGCCGTGCTGGAGCAGGCGGCGCTGGGCAACTCGAAGAACAAGTCGCTGCTCGCGGCTTACGGCCGCGCGCTCGCCGACAACGGCAATTTCCAGCAGGCCTTCGACGTGCTCTCCCAGGCGCACACGCCCGAGGACCCAGACTGGCGCATCCTGTCGGCGCAAGGCGCGGTGCTCGACCAACTCGGCAAGTTCGACGAGGCGCGGCAGTACTACGCCAATGCGCTCAAGATCGTGCCCGATGAACCCTCGGTGCTGTCCAATCTCGGCATGTCCTACATGCTGTCGAAAGATCTGCCGAAGGCCGAAGGCGTGCTGCGCCACGCGCTCGATCGCGCCAGGGGAGATCTGCGGGTGCGGATGAAATCTTGCGGTCGTGCTGACGCTCGAGGGTCAGTCTGCGGAAGCCGAGAAAGTCTTGAAGGCCGACGTATCGTCCGATGAGGGCAATGTACGCGTCGCCGAGCTGAAGCGGCTGCTGACCAAGGGCGCCAAGCCCGAGCGCAACGCTTCGCGCGCTCCGGGCGGCAATTCGGCCAAGCCGGATTAGCCTGCGATCAGGCGCTTGATCGGGCTGAGTAGCGAACCCCTGGGCTTCTTGACGTCGCCATGACCGGTCAGCTTGCGGGCGATATCCTGAAACAGCCTGCTGGTGCGATGGTTCGGCGAGATTTCGGCGATCATCTGCCCGTTATTGGCGGCGGTGCCGAACAATTTCGAATCGAACGGGATCGCGGCGACCGGCTGGCTTTCCAGAGTCTTGGCGAAAGAGCCCTTGTCGATCTCCGGCCGGCGCGGCATGCCGACCTGGTTGAGGCAGAACAGCGGCACGTGATCGTTGGGACGGGCCGCCTTCAGCGTGTTGAGGATGTTCTTGGCGTTGCGCAAATTGGCCAGATCGGGCTCGGCGACGATCAGGATATCGTCGGCGCCTTCGAGCGCGCGCCGCGTCCATCCCGACCATTGGTGCGGAACGTCGAGCACGATGCAGGGCGTGGTCATGCGCAGCGTATCGAAGATCGCATCGAAGGCGTTGACGCCGAAATCATAGACCCGCTCCAGCGACGCGGGCGCCGCCAGCAGGGAAAGATGGTCGGTGCATTTGGAGAGCAGCCGGTCGAGCAGCGCGCTGTCGGGCCGGTCCGGCTGGAACACCGCGTTCGCAATGCCCTGCATCGGGTCCTGGTTGTAATCGAGGCTGGCGGTGCCGAAGGCGAGATCGAGATCGATCACGACCGAGTCCAGCGTGAGGTTGCGGGCGATCGCCCAGGCCACGTTATGCGCAACGGTCGAGGCGCCGACGCCACCCTTGGCGCCAACCACGGCGATCACCCGGCCGGCGGTCACGGTCTCGGTCGACGAGAACAGGCTGCAGATCGAGCGCACGATGTCGAGCACGCCGACCGGGCCGATCACGTAATCGTTGACGCCGCGGCGCACCAGCTCGCGATAGGGCACGTCATCGGCTTCGTTGCCGACGACGATCACGCGGGTGCCGGGATCGCACACGCTTGAGAGTTCGTCGAGGAAGGGCACGAGGTCGCCCTTGCCGCTGCTCTCGAGCACGATCACGTTGGGCGTCGGCGCGTTGTGATAGGTCTCGACCGCGGCCGCCATGCCGCCCATCTTCACCGTGAGATGGGCTTTCGCGAGCCGCCGGTCTTCGCCCGCCGATTTCATCGCGGACGCGCTCGCCTCGGTTTCGCAGAAGGCCTGCACCGAGATGCGGGGTGCTGCCTGGATGTGGTCGCTCGACGGCCGCTCCGGCGGCGCCGGCAGCCCGGATGCTTCCTTGATCGCCTGTTCGAACTTCTTCTTTGTGTCGCTCATTTTTTTGCCCAAGTCCTACTTACCAACATCGCTGAGCTTGGCCTTCTCGGCTTCGGGATAGGTGGTCGCGGTCGAATTGCCCTGACGATATTTCTCGAACCCTTCGGTGCGCCGCGCCGTGTAGCCGGGCGTCTCCGAACGCGGTTGCACCAGGTCGGACGGATTGGCGACCATGGCCGCGAGGTTGCGCTGCGTGGCGCAGCCGAAATTGTAATACTGTTTGTTTTGGTTATAGAGCGGGTTGTCGATGTTAGGTCCGAGATCGTCAGGCCATTGGCCGCAAGGACCCGCGGTCGCGGCGATCTTGGTGTAGCTGAGCCGGATCGGCGTAAGCTCCTGCGGATTGGCGGGCCGATAGGTTTGCGTGGCGATGCCGTTCGCCGGCACGCCGCCCGCCATCAGCACCGAACGGATTTCGTGCATGGTCGACGCCGCGGCTTGCGCGTTTGGCGAATCCACCGGCACTTCGGCCAGCACGCCGCCGGTGCCTTCACGAACCCAGGTCCGCGCCAGTCCCATCACGTCGTCGCGCTGCGTCGCGGTCAGGCCGCCGCGGCCGTGGCCGACGAAGACGACCGTCGTCTTGGTGGCCTCGGTGATCGCGATCGGATGACGCAGCCGGTAATCGTCGGCCGCGCCTGAGGTCACATAGTCCTGGGATGCGGTGTGGCAGCCGCCCAGCATGGCGGAAAGGCCGATCAGAGCGCCGGCGAGGTGCAATGTGTGTCGGCGTCCGGACTGTGCTGTGTGGGTCATCGTCTTGTCCTCAGTCTTCGTGTTCGCCGCTCAGTCGATGAAGAAGCCGAAGTTGAACTGCTTGCCGGTCACGGGATCGATGCGGGCGGAGACGCCGTAGATGCGGTTCATCCGTGCCAGCAGGGCCGATTGCGCATCGGACGCCGGCGCAAATCCGTCGTCGGGACGCGACAGCTCCTTTTGCGCGACGGCGCGCACCACATAGGGCGTCACCAGCACCATCAGCTCGGTCTCGTTGTTGACGTAGTCCTGGCTACGAAACAGCCCGCCCAGCACCGGCAGCTGATCCGCGCCGGGAATGCCGTTGATCGCCTGCTTGGTCTGTTGCTGGATCAGGCCGGCCATCGCCATCGAACCGCCGGAGGGAATCTCCAGCGTGGTCTCGGCGCGGCGGGTGCGGACCGACGGGATGGTGATCGAGTTGGTCGTGGTCGCGCTGGCGGACTGCGACACCGTGATCGCGTTGTCGTTGGAGAGCTCCGACACTTCCGTCATCACCCGCAGGCTGATGCGGCCCTCGGTCAGCACCACCGGTGTAAAATTCAGCGAGATGCCGAACTTCTTGTAGGTGATCTGGGTGGTACAGACGTGCGAAACAGGATCGCAGGAATAGCCGGCGGGAATCGGGAATTCGCCGCCGGCGATGAAGGTGGCGGATTCGCCCGAAATCGCAGTCAGGTTCGGCTCGGCGAGCGTACGGACCACGTTGGCGCTCTCCATCGCCCGCATGATCGCGCTGATCGTCGGTATGCCCTTGGGCGTGGAAAGCGCCTGCAGGCCGTTGCCGGCGACCAGCGGCGCGCCGAGCGCGGTGAACGGATTGCTGTTGTTGAAGTTCACCACCGCGGTGCCGACATTCATGCTGGCGGAGAGATCGATACCCATCTGCTTGATGATGTCGCGGCGGACTTCGGCGACATGCACCTTCAGCATGACCTGATCGCGGCCCTTGACGACGATGCTGTTGACGACCTTGTCGGGACCGCCGACCAGCCGCGCGGCGATGTCGCCGGCCTGCTGCGCCTCGACCGGGCTCGTCACCGCGCCGGTCAGTACCACGCCTTCGCCGACGCCCTCGATATTCACACCGGGCAGGATCTGATGCAGCGCGGCGCGAACGCCGTTGAGGTCGCGCTTGATGGCGATGTCGTAGCTTGCGATCTGCTGGCCGTCGGCATCGAAGAACACGACGTTGGTCTGGCCGATACCGACGCCGATCACATAGGCGCGCTGCGACGAGCGGATCACGGCGTTGGCGATCTTGGGGTCGCCGATCAGAATGTCCTTGGCGTCGCGCGGCAGGTCGATGACGACGGATTTGCCGATGCCGAGCGCCAGGAAGCGCTGTCTCGTCGGCGTGCTCGCTGTCGTGCGCACCATCGGCTCGACACCGGCATCGGCTTGCGGACTCGCAGCCGCGGGCAGCGTGGCCGGCGGCGCAACGTCGCCGGCGTGCGTGGAGTTGAGCTGGTGCGCCAGCGCGGCAAGTGCCGGGTCATCGGTGGCGCGCGCGAAATTGAGCTGCAGCGCGAGCGCGACGATCACCGATGCAGAAAGTGCGCGGATGATGACGGGTTTCAAGGTGCTTGCCCTGCTGTTCATTTGGGATCCTCGGTCACTTTCTGTGCCGTGACGCGGCGTGCGAACGGGATGGACGCCGTCGCTGCCGGTGCAGGTTTGCTTTTGGGGTGTGCTGGACCGCGCTGGCCGGACGCACGACGGCGAGCGTCGCGGTCATGCCCGCCGAAGCGGAGAGCGCGTTGTCGATCCTGCGCGCGGACGAGGCGGCAATGCCGCCGGCGCCGGGCGCGACGATCACGACAGTTCGGGCGGTAAACATACTCTTAACGCAACTTTACTCCTGCCCGTGAAGGCCGGTCAGTTCCCCTATCCCCGCAAGCAGGGTTACGCAGCAAAGGTGTAAGGGGACTTGAGACGGGCCGGATGCGCGCAGCGGTAGCCGGTGGAATCGTCCTCATGGTGAACGGGACGTTATCGCGCGCGGCTCTGCGACGCGCGGCTACAACCTGCGGAACGAATGATGCCGCTCTACAATCTCTCAATCAGGCGGCGTGAATGCGCCGCGAGCGCTCCTCGCATGCCGCGGCCTCGGCTGCGGCGAGCCGTTCCAGCCGCACCGCAACATGCTTGTGATAGGGCGTTCGCGCGACGGGATCGCAGTTCTCGCTGTCGGTCAGCGCATTGACCCGCGGGCCGTTGCTCAGGCGCTCACCGTCGCGGGCGGGATAGGATTGGCCGTAACCGTGCGGCAGTGCGAGCTGGCCCGGCCGCAAACTGTCGTCGGTCTTGCAGCGGGCGACGATGCGGCCCGCGGGCGAAGCGACCGCGATCCATTCGCCGTCGCGCACGCCGAGCGCTTCGAGGTCCTCTGAGTTGATCAGTAGCGCGCCGTCGGGATCGTCGCGCCGCCACGCCGGATCGCGGAAAATCTGGTTGGCGTTGAACATGCGGCGCTGGCCGGCGGCGAGCACGAACGGATAGTCCTTCGGCGCCTGGGCCTGCACGGCGTCGAGCTGCGCCAGCCAGTCCAGCATCGGCGCAATCGCGAGACGCACCTTGCGGTCGGGATGGCTGATCAGCGACCACACATCGTCATAGCTGTGCGCGGTGAAGGCGGCGCCGCTACGCCGCCCCACGATGGCGTCGAACAGGGCATCGCCGAGGGCTTGATCCGGCGTGGCGCTGTCGGCGCCGAGCGCGCGGCGCACCGCCTCGGGCGAGCGCTTCGCGCAAGACTGCGCCGCCTGCCACAAGGATGCTGCTGCAGCGGTGCCGTCGGGTAATGTCGTGCCAAGCGTATGATAGAGCACCAGCGCGCCGACCGCTACCGCGTTCGGGTTGGCGCCCATAAAGCCGCGCAGCGCCTGCGCGAACGCCACGCGCGAATGCTGGGCCGCCTCGCGAAGCGGCGCCAGCGCATTGTCGCCCGGCAACAGGCCGAGCGCACGCGCCAGCCGCGTGTAGATTTCCGGCTCCGGCAGGGTGCCGGGCAGTGGTGGCACCACGCCGGCCCGCACATGGAAATAATTGGTCGGGAATTCGAAATTGAACAGCGTGAACTCGGTCTTCTCATATTGCGAGGACGCCGGCAGCACGTAATGCGCCAGCCGCGCCGTCTCGGTCATGGCGACATCGACCACCACGCACAATTCCAGCGCGGCGAGGGCCTTCTCGACCTCCGCCGTGTTCGCCGCGGTGTTGGCCGGATTGGAGCTGTCGATCCACACCGCCCGCAAACGATCCGGATGATCGTTCAACACCGCCTGCGGAAACACGTTGGGCGGCAGCAGGCCCGCGATCACCTCGGTTCCGGTCGCAGCGTATTGCTGGTTCGGCGAGTTGCCCCACAGCGGCTGCAGCCAGGAGTGCAGCTGGTTGGTGCCCTTGCGGCCAAAACTGCCGGTCAGCATGATCAGCAGCTTTTCGAGGTATGAGTTCAGTGTCGAGTTGACGCCCTGCTGGATGCCGAGCTCGACCCGCACGGTCATCGCCTTGGCGGCGACGATCATGTCAACGCAGCGCTCGATCTCCTCCAGCGGGATATCGGCGGCCGCGGCCCATTCGGAGACGGGAATGCGGAGCAGGGCGGCCTTCACCTCGTCGAAGCCTGTCGTGTGGTGCGCGAGAAATTCGTGATCGAGCGCGTCGCGGCGCACCAAGGTGGCGAGGATCACCCCGAGCAGGAACGCGTCCGCGCCCGGCCGCACAGCCAGATGCAAATCTGCCATCGCGGCAGTCTCGGAGCGGCGTGGATCGATCACGATCATTTTTCGCGCGACGTCTTTCCGGATTTGATTGAGATGATCGCGCGCATTGGGGAAGCCGTGCGCGATCCAGGGATTGGCGCCGATCACGAACAGCAGATCGCAATGATGCACGTCCTCGGCGGTGTGGCAGGTCTGGCTGCCGAACATGTGGCCGTTGACCCAGAAGTCGCCGGTCTTTTCCTGCGACAGCGCGTTGAAGATATGGCGCGAACCCAGCGCGCGCAGGAAGCCGGTGGCGTAAGCGCCGCCGGCATGATTGCCCTGTCCGCCGCCGCCATAGAGCGCAAGGCTCTTGCCACCATGGCGCTCCACGAGATCGCGGACGCGCGCGGCGATTTCCGCAATCGCGGTATCCCAGTCGATCTCGTCGAAGCCGCCATCGGCGCGCCTGCGCAACGGTGTGGTCAGGCGGTCGCGGTGATGGGCGTACCAGGGAATCCGCGCGGCCTTGTTGCAGAGATAGCCTTGCGACTTCGGATTGTCGCGGTCGCCGCGCACCTTTGTAATCTTGCCGTCATCGACGAGGATCTCGACGCCGCAATTGACGTAGCAGATGTTGCAGGCGGTCTTCTTCCATTCTGGGCCCGGCATCGCATGGTCCTCACTGATCGGATGGCCGATATTAGATGATGGTCATCATAGAAACAATGCCTTTCCGGCCGGGGCCCGTCCTGTTCCCGCGCTTTCCGCCGGCCCGGCCATGCGCTATCCCTTTGAAATGGATGAGATGACCGATCACAAACCGGCGACCACGGCGGACGCCGCGGGCCGAGCCGGCGCGATCGCGCTGGCCGGCTTCATCCTGGTTGCGACCGCGCAGGCCTCCAACATGATCCTGGCGCGCGGTCTGGCCGGCGCGGTGCCGCCCTTTGCGCTGGCTTTCTTTCGCTGGTCGATCATCTTCCTCGGGCTTATGCCGGTGGCACTCGCGGAAATCCGTCAGGGCCGAATTGCGCTGGCGAGGGATGCGTGGCCGATCCTCGCCGCCGGCTTTCTCGGCATGTTCCTGTGCGGTGGCCCGGTTTATGTCGCGGGCATCTCGACGACCGCAATCCATATCGCGCTGATCATGGCGCTGTCGCCGATCGTCGTGCTCCTGATCTCGGCCGCGCTCGGCATGGAGCATATCGGCCCGCTGCAATGGCTCGGCACCGCACTGGCGCTCGCCGGTGCGCTCCTGATCGTGACCGCCGGCCATCCCGAAGCGCTCATGCAATCGAAGGCGGCGTGGGGCGACCTCTTGGTCGTGTTCGCGATGCTCGGCTGGTCCGGCTACACGCTGTTGCAATCGCGCGTCGCGCCAAAAGCCTCGCTGCTCGCGCGCATCAGCCTGTTCTCCGCGGCCGGCGCGCTATGCTCGCTGCCGCCGGCGATCCACGAGATGTGGACCGCGCCGGACGCGGTCTTCAGCATGAAGGCAGCCGAGGCCTATCTGTTTGCAGGACTCGTGCCCGGCCTGATCGCCTATGCCGGCTTCGCCTGGCTCGCCGCCCGCTTCGGTTCGGTGCGCACCTCGCTGGTGCTCTATGTCGGTCCGGTCGCAAGCGCGCTGCTGTCGTTTCTCATCCTCGGCGAGCCGCCGACCCTGATTCATTTGGTCGGCGGCCTGCTGATCCTCGGCGGCGTCTGGGCGAGTTTGCGGAAATAGCGGCATGATCCGGAAAAGTGTGAAGCGGTTTTCCGATAAGATCATGCCCCAAAAAAAGCCTCTCGCTACTTCGCCTTCTCATGATTGGCGATGCCGATCGGCTTGTAGTCATAGGTGGCGTAGAACTCGGTGCGATAGGCGCCCCAGGCCATGGTCTCGAAGATGCGATTGACTTCGCGCAGCCGCGAGGCTGGCAGCCGCAGGGTCACGACCTGGCCGATGCCCATCATCACATACCAACTCACGACCTCGACGCCGTCAGGCGGAAACGCCTTGTAGAAGCCCTGCTTCTCCAGTTGCGCGTTGAGCTCGGCGAGCGGCCGCGACTGGTCATGCTTCATGAAGATGGTCAGCATGACCGCATTGTCAGGCGTCGGCGTCGCAGTGTTGGCCGGCGTCGGTGTCGGCGCCTGCGCGCTGCTCGCGTTGAACAACATGGCTGACGCCAGCACCGTGAATGCCGTCAGCAGAATTCGCCCTCGACGCATTGTCGTCTCCCTCTGATGTTGTCGTTATCGGAGACGATCATCGACGGATCGAGGGGACCTGTAAACGCTGAAAATCAGCGCAGCTTGTACTCCCCCGAAATGTCCTTGCCGGTGTAGTCGGTCATCAGCGCGGTCGAGATCAGGGTGATCACGGCGCAGGCGGCGACATAGGCGGCGATCGCCGTCGATGTATGGAAGGTCCCAAACAGCCAGGCCGCGATCAAGGGCGCCGGTCCTCCGGCGATCACGGACGCAAGCTGATAGCCGAGTGAGGCGCCACTGTAGCGCAGCCGTCCGGTAAAACTTTCGGCGATCAGCGCCGCCTGCGGTCCGTACATCATGTCATGCGGGATCAGCGACAGGATGATGGCGAAGAAGATGATCGGCTGCGACCCGGTGCCGAGCAGGGCGAAATAGATGAAGCCGAACACGCCGGTCACGGCAGCGCCGATCATGTACATGTTCTTCCGCCCGATCTTGTCGGACAGGTGCCCGAACACGGGAATCGAAACGAACGACAATATTGACGCCGCCAGCACCGCCACGAGCAGGAAGTCGCGAGAGACGTGCAGCGTGCCGGTGCCGTAGGAGAAGATGAAGGCGGTGAAGATGTAGAACGGCGCCTGCTCGGCCATGCGCGCGAAGGCCGACAACAGGATCTCCTTCGGATGCTCATAGAGCACCGTGAGCATCGGCGTGCGGTCGATCTTCTGTTCCGCCAGCAACTTCGCGAAGATCGGCGTCTCCATGATGCCGAGCCGGATCCAGAGCCCGACCGCGACCAGCACGAGGCTGAGTGCGAACGGAATGCGCCAACCCCAGGCAATGAAGCTCTCGCCCGACATCTGGCTGAAGGCAAGCACGGCAAGATTGGCCAGGAACAGGCCGCAGGGCACGCCGAATTGCGGCCATGACGCGATCAGCCCGCGCGATTTGTCGTCGCGCGCCCATTCCATCGACATCAGCACCGAGCCGCCCCATTCGCCACCGACGCCCACGCCCTGGATGAAGCGCAGCACGGTCAGGAGCACCGCGCCCCAGATGCCGATGCTCTGATAAGTCGGCACGAGTGCGACTGCGGCCGTCGCAAGCCCCATCAGCAGCAGCGTCGCGATCAGCGTCGATTTGCGGCCGATGCGATCGCCGTAATGGCCGAAGATGGCGGCGCCCACCGGGCGCGCGACAAAGCCGACGGCATAGATGGCGAAGGCTTCGAGCGTGCCGACCCATGGGTCGGAATGCGGAAAGAACAGTTTGGCGAAGACCAAGCCCGTGACGGTCGAGTAGAGGAAGAAATCGTACCATTCGATCGCGGTACCGACGGTCGAGGCGATCACCGCTCGGCGGAGCTGAAGCTGATGTTCGGAACTGGAAAGCGAGACGGGATCGGTGGATATGGCCATGGCGCGCTCCGATATCCCCAAACTTTTTTGGTTTTGACGAGAACGTCAGGCGAGGTTCCGGGTTCCTTGCAACTTTGGGGAAATACCTCATTCAAAAGGATTATTTCAGCCAGCCGCTCACGCTCTCGTCATGTGTGAACCAGATCACACGAATCCGGAGTTTCCCGGGCTATTAACCAGCAAGCCAGCGCGGCTCACGCATTTGAGGACGAGATCATGTCAACGCGTCGCAAGGCATATTGGTGGTTCTGGTTCGTGACCTCGGGACGCTTTCTCGAGACCTTTTTGAACCTGCGCGGCAAGCGCACGTAACGCTTGTTGCCTGTCTTTTCAGAAGAACACTTTTCCAGTCGTGTTCTGGCCGCCGCATTATGGCGGCCAGAATTTTCCCGTTTAGGCGGCGTTGATCAGCTTCATGCAATAGGCGGCGCCGCTCGTCATGGCGTCGCGGCCCTTCCAGGCTAGTTGGGTCAGCTTGCCCGACAGGGAGTTGCGGCTGCGCAGGCTGCGCGAGGCGAGCACGTGACCGACCTCATCGGGGAAGCGGGCGACTTCGGCCTCGACCAGCGCCGCGATCGAGTCCATGAGCGATGTCAGCCGCTCGCCCCAGGGCGACTGCTCGAGCTGGTCGATGCGAATGTGCAGCGCGTGCTCGGTATCGTAGATTTCGGTGAGCAGATCGCGCGCCACCACCACCCGGTTGTTCCTGAGCGCGACCCGCAGCAGCGCACGATTGTCCTCGATCCGGTCCAGCACCATCGAGACCGCGATCGCATAAGGCGTCTTTGCGACATCGGCCGCCGTGCGGCTCGCCGCTGCCTTGGTGGCGAGGAAGATCAGCTGCCACGGCGTGCGCAGCCGCTGCGCGATCAGCGTAATCGCAAACGGCACGGCGTCGGCATTCTGCTTGGCAAAGCCGTGCAGCAGTGCGGTCATCTTGCGGACCTGCGTGTCGTCGAATTTCGTGATCCTCTCCGGCAGCGCCGAGTTGAACTTGGCGAGCGCGTCGCGTGCGCGCAGCGCCTGCATGATCTTGACCAGATCGTCATAGGCCGAGCGCGACGCAGTATAGGTCGCGAGCTTGAAGCGGGTGTGGCCGGCGCTGTCGGCATCGCGCAGCGTGCTCTCGAGATATTTGACGACCTTGGTCTGGAACGCGGTGACCGCCTGGCGCGCTTCCTTCTGCTTGTCGCCGGCAATCAGATCCTTCACCTGATGCACGAAGTCGCGCGTCATGGTCGGCAGCAGGTCGCGGCTGATCCATTCCCAGATCGGGCCCAGCGAGCCGCGCGGAATCTTGCCGGAATTGGGGTGCTCGGGCGCGCCCTCGCTCTGGAGCGGATTGAGCGGCGCGAAGAACAGGCGCGGCGGCGAGTTCGTATCCTTGTCCTTGTCGGCGCCATTCATGCCGAACTCGGCGCGCAGCTTGGCCTGGATGTCGGCGGAGCGGGGCACGTCGACCCCGCAGAGCTCGAGCCGCTCCAGTTCGGAGAGCAGGCTCTTCCGCGTCAACGGACTCAGTCGCGCCAGAAAGTCCCACAATTGCATCATGGCACGCCGCGGTGTCTCCCGAACCAACCCATATTTGGAGGCATTTGCGCGCTCGCAATCGCAGATCAGCAAAGCAGGCCAACGTTAAAGAAGTGGTAATCTGGTGGGTCAGCCGGAGGGGGATATCGCACGGGCCCACAATCTCCGGGAAACAGTTTGATGCGTCTGCAATTTCGGCGTTTTGCGAAAGCCCGCGTGCCAGGGTCGTTTCTTCCAAGGTTCCCGTAGTTCTACGGTTCCAAAAGTTAACGACTGTGCTCGTGGAACTCCATTGGACAGCTGGTGGTCCAATTCCAACATTCGCACGCCGTTGAGGCGAGCACTTTGCGAATGTTGGAATCAAAGGACCACTAGAAAATTCGGATTCTAGTGGAGCTTTGGATTCGACGTTCGCTTACGAGATTGCGGTCTATGGCTGGCGAACGTCAAATCCGCTCCACTAGTTGCCACCACACCGAGATCTCCGCGCCGACGCGCTCGAGAGCCAGCCTCATGCTGCTCTCAAACGATCAATAGAAATCCTCTTCCACAAAAGACGCAAAGCGCGGCGTGGAGCGTACGGCAAACGCCGCTGGCTTCGATGAGGCCGGAACGATGGTGATGGTCCAGCACGGCGGTATGCTTGCGGCCTTCTCCAGCACCGAGCGGACATGGCCGGTGATGGTTGCTTCGCCGTTGCGGACGGTCGCGGCCCGCCCGTTGAATTGAGCGATGCGGAAACGCCGGACTTCCTTCTGGTCCGCGGTCTCGTAAGTGAACATGGAAAGCTCTCCTGTGCTTTCCGCCACTATCGCGTTTCATTGTTAGCTGGAGATGAAAATCGGCAACCGTACAAGTACCGGGTTGCGTGTGCCTTCGTGCATAACGTCCGGCCAGGATCGCGAAGGACTGCCGGCGTCTCGCCTACCCGGCGGGACCGAACACCGCTTCCATCTTGGTCTTCAGCGTCGCGGCGTTGAACGGTTTAACGATGTAGTTGTTGACGCCGGCCTTCTTCGCGGCAATCACGTTCTCGGTCTTGGATTCGGCCGTGATCATGATGAACGGCGTCGTCGACAGTTCGGGGCTGGCGCGCACCTCCCGCAACAGGTCGTAGCCGGTCATCGGCTCCATGTTCCAGTCGGAGATCACGAGGCCGTATTTCTTGCCCTGCATCCTGGCGAGCGCCGCCGAGCCGTCGCTCGCATCGTCGACATTCTCGAAGCCGATCTGCTTCAGAAGGTTGCGGATGATGCGGATCATGGTGGAGTAGTCGTCCACCACGAGGATCGGCATCGAAGGATCAAAGGCCATGTCTTGCTCCGCGCGTCCTGACGCAAACCGGCCGAAACACGGGCGAGCCGTGACAAGCCCGCGACAACCGATCGAAGCTTTGTAAGGACTCGCGCTTAAGTCAGCCCGGCGACAGATAGCAGCGGCCGTTGAACGGCGCGTTAATCGGCCGCGCCGTATTTATACGGAACGGGGCCGCGCCTTGCCGCGCGTGGAAGGCGGCTTGCCGCCGTCGGTCTCGCTGCAATGCGGGCGCACCAGCCGGTCATATTGCGCCTTCACCGTGCCGTAGCATTCGCACGCGGCCTTCTTCAGCGCATCGAGATCGAGGATCTGGATGTGGCCGCGGCTGTAATGAATCACGCCAGACTGCTGCAGGGAGCTCGCCACCATCGAGACGCTGTTGCGCCGCGCGCCGATCATTTGCGCCATCAATTCCTGCGTCAGCACGAACTTGCCGCCGCCTGAGAGATCGTGGATCTGCAGCAGGCAGCGCGCGATGCGCGCCTCGACCGGATGCGCGGCGTTGCAGCCGGCCGTCTGCTGGACCTGCGCGTACATCGCAAGGCCGTGCCGCAACATCAGCGCGCGCAACGTGGCGCTGCGATCGGCCGCGGCATGCAAATGTTCGAGCTCGATGGTCGACGCGATGCCGGGCACCAGCACGATTGCGCTGGTGAGCGCGACGGGATCGCCGAGCGAAGAGAACACTCCGAAGATGCTGTCGCGTCCGATCATGGCGACCTGGACGTGCTCACCTTTCGACAGGTTGACGATCAGGGAGATCACGCCGCGGTGCGGCAGCCAGGCGCGCAGCAGCGCGTCGCCGGCTCGGACCAGCACGGAATCTGCGAGCAGATCGGCGGTTTTCAGGTGAGGGCGGATCAGCTCGAAATCGTCCGCCGCCAGCGCCGACAAGAATCCGTTCGTCGTACGAGATGTCACGTCCAAAGCCGCCTCCTGCCTTACGGGCAAATCAGGCCTCTGGGTCGCTGCAATGCACGTCACTCACCAGACAGGATAGACATTGCCGATTTTTCCCGAAAGCAAAATTAGTCGTCCGTCGCATGATGGGGTGCCGTCGCCGATCTAACGTATGTTAATTTCCACGCCCGAACGCGCTTGCCTGTGTCCAGTAACGTGCAGAGCGGCATATCGCCCTCGTGCCGCCGGGCACTAGCTGATGGATGGCAGGGCCGCTAGCGTACAACTACGGGCCCACGTAACGCCGGTTCAGCCGAGCAACTGTTTCTGCCTGGCGCGGATCGCGGCGTGGCACTCGCACGACGTTTCCCGCAGGGCTTCGACGTCGATGACCTCGATCTGTCCGCGGCTGTAGCTGATGGTTCCGGTCTTCTGCAGCGCATTGGCGACGATCGAGATGGCGTTGCGCCGCACGCCGATCATCTGCGCCAGCAACTCCTGCGTCAGCGGCAATGTCCTGCCGTCGTGAAGATCGCGCGCGCGCAGCAGCCATCGCGACAGCCGCGCCTCGACCGAGTGGACGGCGTTGCAGGCCGCGGTCTGCTGCGCCTGCGCCAGCAGCGCCTCGCCGTGGCGGGTGACGAGGCCGCGCAGCGCCGGGCTTTGCGCCGCCACGGCCTTGAAATCCGCAAGTTCGATCACCGAGGCGGCGGCGGGAAACAGCACGATCGCATCGGTGAACGACACGCCATCGCCGAGCGCCTCGCAGCCTCCGACGACACTGTCGCTGCCGATCATCGCGACCTCGACGGGCTGACCTTCGGAGAGATTCACGACGATCGAGACGGCACCGCCGTGCGGGAACACGATCTGGCCCGGCGCCACGCCGGCTTCCACGAGGATGGTTTCGCGGATCATCTGCAGCGGCTTCAGCCGCGCGCCGACGAGCTCGAAATCCTCGGCCGGCAGTGCCTGCAACAACTGGTTCGGCGGACGCGGAATCGAGGACATGTGGTTCTGCCGCGGGTCGCGCGGCAGTACATCGGCGGGTCTTCTCTGCCACATATCTCCCTGAACGTGCCAAACTATACAGCTTCGCTCTAAAGGTGTAAATTCAGCCAGGTTAAAAATCGCACGGGTTTCCGTACCGGTTCCACAAGGATTGTATGGTCGGGATTATACACCTCCGAGAGCAGACAGGATGCTGTCTTTATTGCGGAATTGCGCCAATAGGGCTTTGATTCGCCGGCCGCGCATCCTGGCCGGCACTGCTGGGGCATATCATGACGCGCATCCTTGTGGTCGATGACGATCCGATGGTCTGCTTGGCCATCGAGGTCTTGCTGCAACGTCACAATTTCGAGGTGGAGGTAACCGATGGCGGTGAAGCCGGACTTCGTGCGCTCGACCGCGGCGGTATCGATCTGATGATCGTCGACATCTTCATGCCGCATATGCGCGGCTTCGAGTCGATCCGGATCTTCCATGAACGCGCGCCGGCTATTCCGCTGGTGGCGATGTCGGGCTACGCCTTCGCCAACCTCAATGCACCGGCGCCGGATTTCCTGCGGATGGCGCTGGAGCTCGGCGCGTCGCGCTGCCTGCGCAAGCCGTTCACGCCGGTGGCGCTGCTCACCGTGATCAACGATTGTCTTGCCGATACGCAGGCGAGCGCGCCGAGTGTCGCTCATGAAGCGGTGACCGCCGGACGAGCGGTAAATGATGGTTAGCGCATCGGCAAGGTTACCGCGCAATTAGTGTTAATGTCGGCAGCGCCGGCGTTTCCGCGCATTGGACGGATCGCGTTAACGGACAGGTAGGGCCTTCGGGAACATCGTGGCACGTCGCCCACAGAACAAGTGCGGCGATGCGTCAGTTGTGTTCATCCAGAAGGAAAACCCATGTCAGGTATCGTTCTTTCGGCGTCAGTGCGCCAAAACCTCCTCTCGTTGCAGTCGACCGCTGCGTTGCTCGCGACCACCCAGAATGACCTCGCCACCGGCAACAAGGTCAACTCGGCTCTCGACAACCCCACCAACTTCTTCACGGCTCAGGGCCTCAACAACCGCGCCACCGACATCGGCAATCTGCTCGATGCGATCGGCAACGGCGTGCAGGTGCTGCAGGCCGCCAACACCGGCATCACCTCGCTGCAGGGCCTCGTCTCCAGCGCGCAGTCGATCGCCAACCAGGTGCTGCAGAGCCCGGTCGGTTACTCGACCAAGTCCAATGTGACCTCGGCCGCCATCACCGGCGCGACCGCCAACAACCTGCTCGGCACGCTCGCCACCAACAACGCGACGACCGGAACGGCGGTCACCAACGATCTGACCAGCGGCGTTGCGATCACCGCCGCCACCAAGCTGGTCTCTGCGACCAACTCGGACACGCTGCAGGGGACGCCCGCGGACGGATCGAGCTTCACCGTCGACGGCAAGACCATCACTTTCAGCACGGCGTCGACCTCGGTCGTCACCGACGCCAGCGGCAACGTCACGATCGGCGTCGGCGCCGGCTCGACCCTGACGGTCGGCAGCGTCCTGACGGCGATCGATGGCATCACCGGCGCCACTGGCGGCAACGCCTCGTCGATTGTGGCCGGCAAACTCGTCATCTCCACCGGTACGACGCAGAACCTGGTCATTGCAGCCGGCGCCACCAACGCGCTCACGTCCTTTGGCCTCGGAACGGGAGGGACCACCAATCTCAATCCGCCGCTGCTGCAGGGCGAGACGCTGACCGTCGGTGCGACCGGTGGCGGCACTGCGACCTCGATCACCTTCGGGACCAGCGCCGGCCAGGTCTCGACACTGAACGGGCTCAACGCGGCGCTCGCGGCCAACAACCTGCAGGCCACGATCAACTCCTCGACGGGCGCGATCAACATCACGACCTCGAACGATGCGGCGTCCTCGACGATCGGTGCGATCGGCGGCACGTCGACGGCCTCCGGTTCGGCCTTCCACGGCCTCACCGCGGCGGCTCCGGTGGCCGACGCCACCGCACAGGCGACCCGTGCGAGCCTGGTGGCGCAGTACAACAACGTGCTGGCGCAGATCAACACCACCTCGCAGGATGCCTCCTTCAACGGTGTCAACCTGTTGAACGGCGACACCCTGAAGCTGGTGTTCAACGAGACCGGCAAGTCGACGCTGTCGATCACCGGCGTGACCTTCAACTCGGCCGGCCTCAGCCTGTCGTCGCTGGTCTCCGGCACCGACTTCCTGGACAACTCGTCGGCCAACAAGGCGCTCACCTCGCTGTCGTCGGCGTCTACCACGCTGCGCTCGGAAGCCTCCGCGCTCGGTTCGAACCTCTCGATCGTGCAGATCCGTCAGGACTTCAACAAGAACCTGATCAACGTGCTGCAGACCGGTTCGTCGAACCTGACGCTGGCCGACACCAATGAGGAAGCGGCCAACAGCCAGGCGCTGTCGACCCGCCAGTCGATCGCGGTCTCCGCGCTCGCGCTTGCCAACCAGTCGCAGGCCAGTGTCCTGCAGCTGCTGCGCTAAGCGAAGGCCACTTGCTGAAATCGGGCGGCGGGCAATCCCCGCCGCCCACTTCACCTGAAAATCCACTGACCGGACCAATGCCGTGACGCGCAACGCGCGCGTCCGTCCGGGTCTGTATCGGCGCCGTACCCAGGAAGGGACACCGCGATGCCGCTAAGGGTCGAGCTGAAGCCGTTCGAGCGGATCGTGATCGGCGAGAGCGTCCTCATCAATTCCGCTACCCGCGCCACTTTTCTGATCGACGGCGAAACGCCGATCCTTCGCGAGAAGGATACGGTGACGGAACAGACCGCCAACACGCCCGCGCGAAAGCTCTATTACTGCGTTCAGATGATGTATCTGAAGAACGATGCGGCGCGTTACCGTGAGCCTTACGCGCGCCATCTCGACGGATTGCGCGCGGCCATGCCTGAGGCGCGCGAGCTGATCGACGCCGCCAATCACCATGTCGCCGCGGGCACGCTCTACAAGGCGCTCAAGGAGATCAGGAAGCTGATGAAACGCGAGGAAGAGTTCGCGGCGGCGTGATCCGTATTTACACGGACCATGAAATTAACGCGGATGACAAGCATCACGCGCTATCGGTCGGGAAAGGGAATCCGCCCAGGCGGAAACCCGCATCCGCGGAGCGTCTCGCATGTCAGAGCAAGGCAAGCATCCGGACCGCGTCAACTTCAGCCGCGGCTACGACGTCTGCATCATGGCGATCGACGGCACCTGGCGCCGCGCTTGCCAGCTCAACGCGATCTCGGACAATGACGCGATCCTCACCGTGGAGGGTTCGATCCAGGGCCTCAACCTCAAGGAATTTTTCCTGCTGCTGTCATCGACCGGGCTTGCCTATCGGCGCTGCGAGCTGGTGCGCGTCAACGGAGCCGAGATGGATATCCAGTTTCTCAAGGGCAAGGTGCGGAAACGCAAGGGCGCCTCATCCGGCCATGACGCGATGATGGACGCCTGAGCTGCAGGCACATTCCAGGCGATCGTTCACGCGGATTTGTGTGAGAACAGGGCCTGCCGGTGCGCGGGGCTTTTCGCCTCCGACAAGGTGCCAAGCAGCGATTGCAACGCGGCATCGAGGCCGACGTTGCACGCGCTCAGTGTTTCGCTGGCCGCGGCGTAGCAGGGCGTGACGTCGTCCAGGATCACGACGTCTGAAGCGTCATTGACATCGGCGCCGCCGAGGTCGCGTTGAATCTCTGCCTCTATGCGCCGGGCGCTGGCCTGGACATGGATGATCAGCGACATCATGTCGGCAACGATGGACATCAGGCTGGTCGCGGGGTCTTCCCCCGGATCGAGATTGGCCGGGTTCCTGACCGGCTCCATGGCGGTATGCATGCGGTGCTCCCTTGCGCGGCAAGTTAGACATGCGCCGCTACTTGTGGGTAAAGTTCTCCTCCCGTACAAATACGTTCGGATCGAATTTGCCCTCGGGCTGATGACGGTCTGGCAACACGCGTATCATTCGAATGATCGGGATGATGGCAGATGGCCGATAACCCTGTTTCTCGCGCCGAAATCTTCGTCGTCGACGACGACCCTGCCGTGCGCGAGACGCTCAGCGTCGTGCTGTCGAGCGGCGGCTTTGATGTGATCTGCTTCGCCGACGGCGCGGCATTGCTGGATGTGGCGCGAGGCAGGATTCCGGCGGCAATCCTTCTCGACGTGCACATTCCCGGCAAATCCGGCCTCGATATCCTGAAGGAACTGCATGGCGAGGACTATCCCGCGCCGATCTTCATGATCTCGGGGCAGGGCGACATCGCGATGGCAGTCAGCGCCATCAAGAGCGGCGCGATCGACTTCATCGAGAAGCCGTTCCGTGGCAACGACATCGTGATGCGGGTGAAAGAGGCGGTCGAGGCCTATATGCGACGGCAACAGGAATCGACATCCAACGTCACGCCGCTGCATTTCCCCGGCCGCGAGCCGTTGACCCGGCGCGAGCGCGAAGTGCTGCAGCAATTCACTGCCGGCGCCTCCAACAAGGAAGCCGGCCGCACGCTCGGCATCAGCCCGCGCACCATCGAGGACCATCGCGCCAACATCATGAAGAAGCTTGGCGCGCGCAATGCCGCCGATCTGGTGCGGATCGTGATGAGCGCGCAGCGCGCCTCGTGATTTCAGCCGCCGCAGGCGGTGTAAATCAAAGCATGCCCGGCCGGAACAGCTTGCGATATTTGCGGGTCTCTGTGCCGGAGATCATGAACTCGCCGTCGCCGCGATAGTGAATTGTCTTCGGAAATTTCGGGGAGGCCGCGACATGCGCCTTCACCACCTCGAACACGAACAGATTGTACTTCTTCACCCAGCCGGAATCGGCCAGGCGGCATTCGAGATTGGCGTAGCACTCGTCGATCAGGGGCGCGCGCACATGCGTGCCCGGCTTCGGCGTCAGGGCGAAGGCGCTGAACTTGTCGACGTCGCGGCCCGAGCAGTTGCCGATTTTCACGACAGTTTCGGCGAGATCGACGGTGGGGATGTTGATCACGCATTGCCGGCTCTTGCGGATCATCTCGAAACTGTGGTTGGCGCCCGAGATCAGGCAGGTGACCAGCGATGGCGTGAACTCCGTCACCATGTGCCAGCCCATGGTCATGATGTTGGTGTCGTTCTTGTATGCTGAGCTCACGAGAACGATCGGTCCCGGCTCGAGGAAACGGCGGACGTTCCAGACGGGGAAGTCTTTCTTGGTGGTGCGCGGCATGAATCCCTCCGTCGTCCCGGGCAAGTGAGCGAAGCGAACGCGACCCGGGACCCATAACCACAGGACGTCATGATCGCGATGGCTAGCGGCCCCAGCCTTCGCCCAACTCGATCCTGTGGTTATGGGTCCCCGCTCCCGTGCGCAATTGCGCACTAGGCGGGAACGCAAGGTGAATAGCTAGCGCGGTTGAGTGTCAAACTCACACTTCCGCGCTCTCGACCAATCCCGCCGCCCACAGCGCAAAAGCATAGACGATCGCAATTTCGTCCAGTCGATCAAAACGACCGGATGCGCCGCCATGGCCCGCCCCCATATTGGTGCGCAACAACACCGGGCCGCCGCCCGCCATCGTCGCGCGCAGCCGCGCGACCCATTTGGCCGGCTCCCAATAGGTGACGCGCGGATCGGTCAATCCACCCATGGCGAGAATCGCGGGATATGGCTTCGCCGCGACATTGTCGTAGGGCGAATAGGACAGGATGGTGCGAAAATCCTTTTCGCTCGCGGTGGGGTTGCCCCATTCCGGCCATTCCGGCGGCGTCAGCGGCAGCGAATGGTCCAGCATGGTGTTGAGCACGTCGACGAACGGCACCTCGGCGACGATGCCGGCAAACAATTCGCCGGCGCGATTGGCGACCGCACCCATCAACATGCCGCCAGCGCTGGCGCCATGGCCGACGATGCGCCTGGCGCTGGTGTAGTTGTCGGCGATCAGCGCGCGGGCGCTTGCCGCGAAATCGTCGAAACTGTTGGTCTTCTTCTCGCGCTTGCCGTCGAGATACCAGCTCCAGCCCTTGTCGGTGCCGCCGCGAATATGTGCGATGGCGTAGACGAAGCCGCGATCGACCAACGACAGGCGGTTGGCGTTGAAGGAGGCGGGCATCGCGATGCCGTAGGAGCCGTAACCATAGAGCAGCAGCGGCGCGCTGCCGTCGCGTTTCAAGTCGCGCCGATGCAGGATCGAGACCGGCACCTCGGCGCCGTCATGCGACCTCGCCATGATACGGGTGGTGACGTAATCGGCAGGGTTATGGCCGGACGGGATCTCCTGGCGCTTGCGCAAAACGCGCGAACGTTTGGCCATGTCGTAATCGTAGACTTCCGACGGCGTCGTCATCGACGAATAATTGAATCGCAAATTCGTCGTCTCGAATTCGTAGGACCCCATGATGTCGAGCGAGTAGGCGGCCTCGTCGAAGGCGATGGCGTGCTCCTCGTCGTTGCCGAGATCGCGGATCACGATGGCGGCCAGCGCATTGCTGCGCTCCAGTCGCACCAGATGGCCGGCATAGAGATCGTGCTCGATCACATAGGTGCCGGCGCGATGCGGGATCAGGTCACGCCAGTTGTTGCGCTCGGGCGAGACGAGCGGCGCGGTGACGATCTTGAAGTCGATCGCCTTGTCCGCATTGGTCAGGATGAACAACGCGTCGCCGCGATCGGCGACCGCATATTGCACGCCCTCCTCCCGTGCCGCGATGAGACGCGGCGGCGCGTCGGGATCGGCGAGGTCGATCAGCCGCTGTTCGGAGGTTTCATGATCGCCGCCGGCGATCACGCAAAACCGCCCGCTGGGCGATTCATGCAGATGGGTGAACCAGCCGGAGTCCTTCTCCTCATAGACGAGAACGTCGTCGTTCTGTGCGGTGCCGAGCCGATGGCGCCAGACCTGCGTCGGGCGATGATTGTCGTCGAGCTTGACGTAGAACAAGCTTTTGCAATCCTTGCTCCAGACCGCCGACCCGTCGGTGTCCTCGATGCGGTCGGGATGATCATGACAACCGTCCCATCGACGTACGAAGATCGTGAAGTATTCCGAGCCTTGAACGTCCGCGCTCCACGCCACGAGGCGATGATCCCAGGAGTGCTTGCTCCCGCCGAACCGGAAATAGTCGCTCGCCTTCGCCAACTCGTCGCCGTCGAGCACGATCTCGTCCGCGCCGCCGTCGCGCGGCTTGCGGCCGAACATCTCGTGCTGGCCGCCCTCGCGGAATTTGCGGAAATATGCATAAGGGCCGTCCGGCGACGGCACGCTGGAATCGTCCTCCTTGACCCGGCCGCGCATCTCCGCGACCAGCTTCTTCTGCAAGCCGCCGGTGTCGCCGAGCAGCTTGTCCGTGTAGGTATTCTCGGCCTCAAGATAGGCGCGGATATCGGCCTCGAGCAGTTTCGGATCGCGCAGCACCTCCTGCCAGTTCGCATCCTTCAGCCAGGCGTAGTCGTCGTTGATGGTGATGCCGTGCAGCGTCACGGAATGCGGCCGGCGCGGCGCGATCGGCGGCGACAGGGCAGGGGGTTTTGTGGCGGCGTCAGTCACGCGGGTCCTCGGGTTGTTTGATTACCTGCCTTATATCGGAAAGGCCCGCGAAATTGCCAGATATGGAAGTCCGCTATCTAAACTCGTCGCTTCGCTCCTCGCAATGACGACGGAGTTAGCTATTCCGCAACCGTGCCGCCGCGGCGCCGCCGCCGAACGTCGGAATCCGGTTCACCGCCATCACCACCACAAAAGTAATGACCAGCATGGCGATGCCGAGCACGGCAATCGCGGCGAGGTCGCCGCTCTCATTGAGATCGTAGATCAGCACGCTCAGCACCTTGGTCTGCGAGGTGAACAGCACGATCGCCGCCGACAATTCGCGCATCACGCCGATGAAGATGAAGCACCAGGTCGCGATCACGCCGGTGCGCAACAGCGGCGCGGTGATGCGGATCAGCGACTGCAGCCGGGTGGCGCCGAGGATGCGGCTGGCGTCTTCCAGCTCGGGATGGATGGTCGCGAACGCCGCCTGCAATTGCTGATAGGCCGAGGGCAGGTTGATGGTGAGGAAGGCGAGCAGCAGGATCCATAGCGTGCCGTAGAGCACCAGCGGCGGCCGGGTGTAGCTCAGGAACAGGCCGACGCCGAGCACGATGCCGGGCACCGCGACCGGCGCGGTGGCGAGGAAGCCGAGCACGCGCGATCCGGCAATCGCTTTGCGTGTCGTCACATAGGCGATGACCAGCGCCAGGATGGTGCCGACGGTTGCGGTCGCCGTGCCGAGGATCACGGTGTTCTTGAGCACCAGCGCAGTCGACGACAGCTCGGTGAAGACGAAGACGATGTTGTGCAAGGTGAGCGTCGAGGGCGTCGCCAAGGTCGTTGCGTTCGGCGAGAACGCGGCATTGAGCAGCGCGAAATACGGCAGAAACACCGGGCTCATCAGCGCAAGCATGCAGAAGGCGAACGCCGCCCAGCGCCAGGCCTTCATCTCGACCCGGCGCGGCGCGCCGTACTTGCCGCCGACCACGGAATAGCCGCGGCGGCCGAGGATGAATTTCTGCGCCTGCAACAGCAGGATGGTCACGATCAACAGCGGGACCGCAGAGGCGGCGGCGAGCTCGAGCTTGGGCGGATACTGGAACAGGCTCCAGATTTTCGTGGTCATGGTGTGAAAGCCCGCCGGCAGCGCCAGGATCGCGGGCGAGCCGAATAGCGTCATCGCCTGCAGGAACGCGATCAGGCTGCCCGCAACGAGTGCGGGCAATGCCAGGGGTATGGTGACGCGCCGCGCCGTGGTCCAGGCTTTTCCGCCAAGAATGGCGGAGGCGTCTTCGAGTTCGCCCGGCATGGTGTCGAGCGCATTCGCCACCAGCACGAACACGAACGGAAACGTGTAGCAGGAGATCACGAAGATGATCCCCGGCAGCGAGTAGATGTTGAAGAGATAGACGTCGGACTCCGCGCCCGTGACGTGGCGATAGAGCTGGTTGAGCAGGCCGCTGTTGGGCGCCGCCAAAAGCTCCCAGGCGACCGCGCCGAGGAACGGCGGCGTCACAAAGGAGGCTGTCACCAGCGCGCGGATGGTCTGGCGGCCCGGCATGTCGGTGCGCGACACCAGCCAGCTGATGGGTGCGGCGACCACGCAGCAGATCGCCGCCGAGGAGAACGCGATGATCGCGGTGGTGAGCAGCGGATCGAGGAAATCCGGATCGGAAAACAGCGTGACGAAATTCTGCAAGGTCGGATGCCGCGCCTTGTCGGTGAAGCTGAACACTGCGAGCCACGACATCGGCAGCAGGATCAGCGCGACCAGCACCAGCGCGAACAGCCACAGCACCGGCGCCGTCCAGTCGATGCGCGGTTTGGCACTATTCAGGGAGGTGGTGGTGTCAGTCGTGGCCATGTCAGGTCCAGCTTGCGCAGGTCGGCTCCCTCTCCCCGCCTGCGGGGAGAGGGTTGGGGTGAGGGGGGTTCTCCACGCACCGTTCTCGCGGACACTCCCCCTCACCCGCGCCTTCGGCGCGACCTCTCCCCGCAGGCGGGGAGAGATGAAGGGGAGCGTGACGCGCGATCGTCTGCACCATCAGACCTTGAACAGCTTCGCATAGCGCGTCTTGATCTCTTCGGCCTGCGCCTCGACGCCGGCTGCATCCTCCTTCATCAGCTTGATGTCGGAGAGCTTGCGCCGTCCCGGCTTGGAGGTGACCTGCGGATGCGCCGAATATTGCGCGGTGAAGTCGACGAAGAACTGCTGGGTTTCGCGCGTGTGCAGCCAGGCCTGGAACAGTTTTGCCGCGTTCGGATGCGGCGCGCTCGCGAAGATGGCGGTCGGACCAGAGATGGTCGGCGCGCCCTCGGCCGGATAGATCGGCTCGACCGGCTGGCCCGCTTCCTTCAGCAGCACCACGTTATATTCATTGCCGTCGGCCATCACCGCGCGCTCGCCGAGCGACAGCTTCTTCGGCGGATCGGTCGAGGACTGCACCTGCATCACGCGCTGCTTCGACAGCTTCTCGTAATACTCCCAGCCGAACTCGCGCACGAGCTGGAAGGTCGCGGTCATGATGGTGCCGCTATAGGCCGGATGGGCCTTCACCATTTTGCCCGCCCATTTCGGGTCGAGCAGGTCGGCCCAGCTTTTCGGCGCATCCTCGGCCTTCACCAGGTTGGTGTTGTAGGCGATCGACGACAAATAGAGTCGCGAGGTCGCGGCCATGCCGTCGCCATCGCGATAGATGTCCGGAAAATATTTGGCGATGTCCTCGGAGACGAACGGCATCAGCCAGCGGTTCTTCTTCCAGGGGATGACGTGCGAGGCGTCGGAGGTGTTGACCACGTCGAGGGCGTGGATGTTGGAATCCATTTCCTGCGCGATGCGCTGGAACAGCCGCTCCGAGCCGGAGCGCTCGATCTGGATCTTGATGCCGGGATAGGCGGCCTCGAAGGCCTTGCCGAGCTTTTCCCCGACCGGCAGGTCCATCGAGGAATAGAGCACCACGGCGCCCTCCTTTTTCGCGGCTTCGATCAGTGCCGGGGTGATCGCTTCCGCTGGCGGCGGGGCGGCGCGCACGGGCGTGGCGAACATTGTGCCGAGCGCGAGCGCGGTGCTTCCCTTCAAAACTGCGCGTCGTGAAACGGTCTTCATCTTACGCTCCTCATCGGCTCAAGGCGCGGCAGCGCTCGGGTAGCAATGTCAGCCACACTTCGGCGCCCTCAGCGACGATATTATTTGGCGACGTGACGACGCGCAGCGAGGTGCCGTCTGATGTCTCGACCAGATAGTCGCGGGTCGCGCCCAGAAACACCTGCCGCGTGACGCGGGCCTTCACCGCGTTCTGCGGATTGACTGGGGCTTGCGTCGCAAGCTGGATGTCGTGCTGTCGGATCGCGATCGCGGCATTCTGTCCTGCAGCGAACTTCGCGCCGACCGCCTGCAACGTCGCGCCGGCAAAGGCGATGTGATCCGCATCGCGCGCCACGCCCTTAACGATGTTGCTGGCGCCGATGAAGCGCGCCACGAATTCCGATTGCGGCCGGTCGTAGATGTCCTCAGGGCTCCCGAGCTGGTCGATTTTGCCGGCGTTCATGACAGCGATCAGGTCGGCGGTCGTCATCGCTTCGGACTGGTCGTGGGTGACATAGACCGTGGTGTAGCGATACTGGTCGTGCAGCCGGCGGATTTCGAACCGCATTTCTTCGCGCAGGTTGGCATCGAGATTCGACAAGGGTTCGTCGAGCAGCAGCGTCTCGGGTTCGACGATCAGCGCGCGGGCCAGCGCTACGCGCTGCTGCTGGCCGCCGGAGAGCTCGCCGGGATAGCGCTGCGCGAGGATTTCGAGCTTGGTGGCCTTGAGAATCGTGTCGAGCTTCTTGGCAATCGTCGCGCGGTCGAGTTTGCGCAAGCGCAGGCCGTAGACGATGTTCTCCGCGACGGTCATGTGCGGCCAGAGCGCGTAGCTCTGGAAAATCATCGACATCTTGCGCTGCTCGGGTGGCAGCGTCTTCGCCGGCGAGGACACCACGCGGTCCCCGACATGGATCTCGCCCGCTGATGGTTCCAGGAAGCCGGCGATCAGCCGCAACGTGGTGGTCTTGCCGCAGCCGGACGGGCCGAGCAGGCACACGAGTTTGCCGTGATCGATCTTGAGGGAGACATCATCGACGACGGCAAGCGAACCGAAACGCTTGGTCAGGCCGCGCAATTCAACCGACGCCACTCATATCTCCCCGAGGTCATTTTTGCTGATACCGCCGACCTTCAAGTCGCGCAGTTAGCACCAAAAATGACGGACGGGGAAGGCTTGCGCCTCGCTCAAGGGCTTACACTTTCGCCGAGATACTCGATCGCGGCCTTGGTGCCGCCGCTGCCATGGGGGATGTCGAGCGCGTTGAGCCCGACTTCGATCACGCCGAGCGTGCCGAGGATCATCGGCGCGTTGACATGACCCATATGGGCGATGCGGAACGCCGCGCCCTGCAACTCGCCGATGCCGGTGCCGAGCACCACGCCGCATTTCTCCTTGCAGTAGCGCTGCAGCGAGATCGGATCGTGCTCGCCGCCCGACACCAGCACTGTCGTGACCGTATCGGAGCGCTCGGACGGTTCGGAGATGTTGAGCCCGAGCACCTGGCCCTCGGCCCACACCGTGACCGCGCGGCGCACCGCTTCGGCGAGCAGGCGGTGGCGCTGGAACACGTTCTCCAGGCCTTCGTCGTAGAGCATGTCGACGGCCTTGCGCATCGCGAACAACAGATGCACCGGCGCGGTGCCGGCATAGCGGCGATAGTGCTCGGTGCCTTCGCGCTCGGTCCAGTCCCAATAGGGCGTGCGCATATTTGCGTTCTTGTGCGCGTCCCTGGCCTTATCGCTTGCGGCGACGAAGCCGAGCCCGGGCGGGGTCATCAGGCCCTTCTGCGAGCCGGACATCGCAACGTCGATGCCCCACGCATCCATCTCGAACGGCATGCAGCCGAGTGAAGCGACAGCATCGACCATGTAGAGCGCGGGATGGCCCGCGGCCTTGATTGCCTTGCCGATACCAGCGATGTCGTTGACGACGCCCGACGCCGTGTCGACCTGCGCCACGAGAATCGCCTTGATCTCGTGCTTCTTGTCGGCGCGCAGCCGCGCCTCGACCTCGTCGGGCCGCACGGCGCGTCGCCAATCACCCTTGAGCACCTCGAGTTCGGCGCCCATCAGCTGTGCGGCATGGCCCCAGCCGATCGCGAAGCGCCCGCTTTCCAGCACCAGCACCTTGTCGCCGCGCGACAGCACGTTGGAGAGCGCGGCTTCCCAGGCGCCGTGGCCGTTGGAGATGTGGATGTAAGACCTGTGTTGGGTTGCGAACAGTTTCGACAGATCGGCGTGCAAGCCGTCGGTGAGATCGATCATCTCGCGGGAATAGATGTCGAGCGAGGGGCGGTGCATCGCCTGCAACACCTCGTCCGGCATCGTGGTGGGTCCGGGGATGGCCAGAAATTCGCGGCCCGCGCGAACGCTCATTTGATTTGTCCTTGTTCGTATCGCGCAGGAATGCAGGGGAACCGGCCGAATATCAAGGCTTAACCGGGCCTTTTCGGTAGCGTTTGCTCGATCGCATGCCAGATCTGATCCTTCAGCTCGGTGGCGGGCGGGCTCGGCAGCGTCGCGACAGGGCTTTCCTGCTTGTGGCAGTCGGCGACCAGCCGCAGTATCCACACCTCGCCGTCGGTGTAATAGAGATCGCCGCCGCCATTGCGTCCCGTGAACGTGAGGCCAACGCCGGTGACCTGATATTTCGCGGTCGCCATGCCCGCGTGCTCGATGTCACCCGTGAGCAAGTCGCGCTCGGCGTCGATGTCGGCGTTGATGTGATGGGTGATGGCGCCGGTGAAGTGGCTGACGCCGACGCCCTTGTCGAAGGTCACAGCGCCAAGCCACACCGGCCGCTGCTCCTCGCCGCTGTCCATCACTTTCCAGAAGCGCACGTGATGACGTCGGTCCGCGCTCCTGCCGGCTGGTTTTTCGAAGGCGAGGTCCTCGCGGCGGCCGAGATAGAAGAGCGGGCTGACCGGCGCGTCCCTGTAGGCGCGGTCGAGCAGCACGCTGCCGGCGATCTCGATCGATGATTTCAGCGTGACGGGATCGGCGGGAAACCAGCCCGCCGCGTTCATCGCGCACAGCAGCTCTTTTTCGTTGCCGATCAGCCCGACATTGATGGCATCGCCGGGAATGCCCTGCGCGGTGCGCGTTACCATCGGCAGGTTGGCGAGACCTTTCTGGTGCTCGTAATGTGTCCACAGCGCTGGCAGCAGCAGATAGGCGATGGCCGTGTAGACCGCGACGACCGCAAGCAGGGTCAGCAGCACGCGCTCGAGGCGGGCGTGGTGATGGGCGGGGACTTGCGGATCGTGGTGGTCGTTGGTCACTTGGAATTTATGCTGCGAGTTGTGAAATCAATCCAGCCGCATCGACGGTGCGCTCCCTCCCCCCTTGCGGGGGAGGGTTGGGGAGGGGGGTAACTTCTAGATCGTAAATCGTGGACCCCCACCCCCGGCCCCTCCCCGCAAGGGGGAGGGGAGAAGAGCTACCGCCGGGTCTCGCGGCAGCCGGCGGCTTCCGCATCCTCGACCGAACAGAACCAGCGCGTGCCCTTGTCGATCTTCATGTTGATGCGCGCGTACCAGCGGCTGGTCGGCCTGTGGTAGATGCATTCGCCCGACGAGTTGACGTTGCCCTTGATGGTGCAGTCGGGCGAGGGCGCGACGTCGCCGGAGGCCGACGCCATCAGGATCGCATGCGCGTTCGGCGGCGCCTTCACCGCGCCGAGGATCGCCGTCTTCTTGTTGCGTACGCGCCAGTCCCACGGTGCGATGAACGCGCCCTGCCACATGCCGGCCTTGGCCTCGCGCGCGACCTTCTCGTCGGCCTCGTAATCCTTCGACACGCGAACGTAGGCCAGCGCCCAGCCGTTCGACACCATCCATTTCTGGATGTCCTCGCCCTCGACCTCGCAGCGCGCCACGGTGCGGCCGCGGCGATCGATCGTGCGGGTGTGGCAGGTCCAGCTTTTGGTGCCGACATGCTTGATCAGTTCGTCGCGCGAGGCGACGCCACAGGTCCAGCGCTCGCCCTTGGTGTTGAGACAGAGCTGGTCGGTCGAAGGCGCGTCGATGCCGCCGATCCGGATCCGGGTGGCGCCGATCACGATCGAATTCGCCCTCGCGGATTTTCGGCACACCGCTGATGTCAGCCGCGAACGCGAGGCCGGGCGGCAACATCAGCAGGAGGGCGAGGGCAATGCGTCTCATCATGCAATCGGCCGGATCAATGCGCCGCAATTGTGCTGCTGATTTGGCGCGCCTGCCAGCGCCAATCTCCGCCATGCACTGTCAACTTCGCGTCAGCTAGGGACGCCCCGCCAGCTTCTGCCGCGCCAGCGCCAGCCCCATCAGCACGAATGCCGAGGTGACCTCCGGCCCACCCACCAGGATCCGCGTCGGCGTCTTCATCTTGTTCCACTCATAGGCCCGATAGGGCCCACGTCGGCCGCCCTCGCCGGTGGCGCCGATGATGCAGCGCAGCGGGGCGGCGAAGGTCGCCACGTCAGCCTCGAGATGCCCGAGCGCGATCAGCGCCAGCGCCGCATCGAAGGCGTTCATTTCGGCTGCGATCAACTCGCCCTGCACATAGGCCAGCACGCGGGCGCGGATGAAATCGAACGCGCCGTCCGGATCAATCGCGGCTTGCGCGGCCGGCGGCAGCGCAAGGAAGGCGGCGTAGCAGCGGCCGAAATAAGCGCAGTACAGCTCCGGCAGATAATAGATGTGCGAGCGCGGATTGGTGAAGGCGCCGCTCGAGGCGAGCTTCTTCTGGAAGCCGATGATGCGATGGACCGTCGCCAGCCGTGACGGCGTCTCCAGGACTTTCCAGCGCGACAGATTGCGAAAACTCACCTCGAGGATATCGAGATTGAGGGTCGGATCGAGATCGTTGCCATAGGGCCGCTCGCCCCTGAGATTGTCGATCCAGGTCGCAACGCCGCCCTCGAACTCGATGTTGTCGTTGAGCGGCACCGTCACGACGGGCTCGTTGGCGCCTTCGCGCACCTGATAGCCGGCATAGAAGTCGAGCAGCGGCTGGTCGAGGATCGGATCGCTCGAACCCGCCTGCGTGGCCGCGGAGAACGCACAGGCCGTGGTGTCGCAGTCCGGCACATAGATGCCGAAGCCGAGGTCCTGCTTGATTTGTGCGAAGAAGCGCGAGAACCGCGGATGCGGCCCCGGCGCCAGCGCCGTCACCACATTGAACGGCGTGCCGTCATGGGCGCGCACCTCCTCAGCACTGATATTGATGCAAAAGTCGACCATGTCCGCGACCGCTTTGCGGGCTGCTGCGTCGTCCGCGTTCGAAGCAAGCCCGGTCTCCAGATAAGACAGCAGCGCTTCGGTGAAGAACGCATCGTAATAGGCCGAGCGGTGCCGGATCTGCATCGGCTCCCACATCGGTTCGGCAATCCCCGTCCATGACGGGTTGATCAGCGTGCGCGCCTTCGAACGCGCGACGAATACCCGCGCCAGCGAGAACAGAAGCGTCGAGTTCTTGTAGCCGCGTGCATTCAAGCCGGTCAGCGCCATCAGCATTTCGCGGCCGCGCACATCGGCGTCGCCGATCAGGTTGAAGGCGGCATAGGTCGGGATGAAGCCGTTTTTCCTGTACGAGCCGAGCAGATGCGCGGCAGCAACACGGATCGTGCTCTCGATGGCGGAAAGCGCTGGCAGCGCGCCATTACTAGGTGCCGGCGCAGGCCTGGGATGCGTGAGCTCGATAGTGTCGAGCAGTTCGGCCACGGGCTTGCCGACCGCCTGCCAGTCCGGATCGGAATCGTCGCGGGCCCGGCTGATCGCGTTCTGCAATGCGCTCATCTTCTGCGGATCGGACAGCTCCGGCAGGCCCGCGCCGCGGAGCAGCGAGCGCAGCGGCGCGTTGCCGAGCGCTGTGCGATAAAACTTGCAGAGATGGGCGTCGCCGCCATGGCCGTTCAGCAGCAGGGGATCGCAGACGTCGTAGAGCGACGGCCCGTCCTTCCGGGCGGTCAGCGCACGCCAGGCGACCCCGGCAGTCTCAAAAATACTTCTGTCCACGCGTCCTCGTGAGGCCGTCACCATGGTCCCAAAGACAGCGCCCGCGCAAAGGCCGCCCCTGCCGAACCAGCAAGTGGTCAAAAGCTATACGACAAAGCCGCTCCCGGAAATGCCTCCCGTTCTGGCAATCGAGAGGCCGTCCCGAGCGCCTAGGACAATGTGACGCAGGTCACGGCAAACACCCTTCCCTGACGGCAATATCCCCGCCGACAGTCGGTAGTTTACCGGGGTCGCTGCCTTGGGCAGTGTCGGAATATCAAGGATTTGCAAAGGTTTATCCGGTAATGGGCCAGCACTATTGCCGGAACTGCCGTTGCAGGCTAAGGGTTTGTTTGCTGCGGTGCCGCAAAATGAGCGCATTTCGAAGGCACCCAGCCGGCCAAACCCAAAGCCCCGAGGAAACCTGAGTCCGTTTTGCGCGACTAACCAAACGCGCGCTTGAAAGCACTGAGCAGGAAGTATCGTGATGAGATTGCAGCTCAACCTCTCCCGCCGACCGCTTCTCGTGGCCGCCTGTCTTGCGGCGACGGTGTCGCTGGCGATCGGCGCCAACGCCGCGCTGAACAAGCGGACGATGGATGCGGCGAGCGCAGTTGCGACCGGGCAGGGCGCGACCGCCAAGAAGGCCTCCCGCCTGGCGCTGGTGATCGGCAACGGCCATTACCCCGACGCCGGCGATCCGCTGGTCCAGCCGATCAACGATGCGCGCGCGCTGTCGCATGCGCTGCGCCATGACGGTTTCGACGTCGACATGATCGAGGACGCCAGCCGCGACGACATCACCCGCGCCGTCGAGCGCTTGAAGGGAAAGATAACGGCGGACTCGGTCGTCATGCTGTTCTTCGGCGGCTACGGCGTGCAGGCCGGCCGCGAGACTTTCATGATCCCGGTCGACGCCACGATCTGGAAAGAAGCCGACGTGCGCCGCGCCGGCGTCTCGGTCGAGGGCGTGCTCGACGTGATGAAGGAGAAGGGCGCGCGCGCCAAGCTGGTCGTGCTCGACGCCTCCCGCCGCAATCCCTATGAGCGCCGCTTCCGCCAGTACAGCCACGGCCTTGCGCCGATCACCGCGCCCGACAACGCGCTGATCCTGACCTCGGCGACGCCGGGCAAGGTGGTCGAGGATTCCTCCGGCAAGCACTCGGTGCTGATCGGCGAGCTGCTCACCCAGATCAATGCCAGGATGGTCGGCGCCGAAGCCGCCTTCAACAAGACCCGCGTCGCCATCACCAAGGCGTCCGATGGCGAGCAGGTGCCCGCGGTGTCGTCCTCGCTGCTCGAAGACGTCCGCTTCGGCAGCGACGGTTAGTTACCCCTCGTCATTCCGGGGCGCGCCCTCTTGGGCGCGAACCCGGAATCCATTTCTCCACGATCACGCTGTAGTTTTTGGCGCGCCGCTCGCGCCGCGATTTCGCGTGCGCGCCGCGAACTCGGTCAGCTCCCCTCCCCCTTGCGGGGAGGGGTCGGGGGTGGGGGTCCGAGAGAACGGTGCCCGTTGCTACCCCCACCCCTAACCCCTCCCCGCAAGGGGGAGGGGAATTCCACCGCCGATGCGGCGGCAGTTCAGCTAAATCTCTGCAAGCCTATTTCGCGTTCGCCGCCGCACTCACCGGCCGCACCAGATCGCCCTCGCGGAGCAGCGAGCCGGCGCGCGCGACGATGTCCTCGCCTTCGTTGAGCCCGTCGCGGATCTCGATCGATCCGCCCGACATCAGTCCGGTCTCGACCCGCTTGGTCTCGATGCGCTGGCGCTTCACCACCTGCACCACGGTGCCGGCCGCCGAATACTGGATCGCGGTCAGCGGCACCGCGACGTTGCAGCTCTGTCCGGTCTTGATCAGCGCGCGGCCGGCGGTGTTGACCGGCAGCTTCCGGTTCACGGTGATGCTGAGATAAACCGGCCCGAGCTGCACCGCGGGCTCGACCGTCGGCGAAATCCGGCGCACCCGCGCATCGACGTCGCCGATGCCGATGACGCGGATCGAGGCCGGCTGGCCGACCGCGAGTTTCGGCAGGTCCGAGGTCGAGGCCAGGCCCACCAGATCGTATTCGTTACGGGCGATGATGTTGAACAGCGCCTCGCCCTTGCCCGAGGCCATCGCGCCGACGGTGGCGTTACTGACCGAGATGGTGCCGTTGACCGGCGCCTGCACCGTGACCGTGCCGCCTTCGGGCAGGTTGAGGCGGGCGAGCGTCTGCCCGGCGGTGACGGTGTCGCCGGCTTCCGCCAGCACCTCGGCGACCTTCAGCCCCTGCCGTTCGGGGCGCACTGCGGTCTCCTCCCGCGGCATGATGGTTCCCGACAATTCCACGATCGCCGCAAAGCAGGATTTGGTGGCCTTCAGCACGGTGACCGCCGGGCCCTTCGGGCTGTTGTCGTCGTCGGCTGCGCGAAGGGGCGAGGCGGCGAGGGCGAGCAGGGCGACTGCCGCGAGGGCGGGGAGGCGGGGGGAAGGGAAAGGGGGCATTGGGAAATGGGTCCAGTTACGGGCCATGGATATCAGATGGAGATGCTTGCGGCCATCCGGAAACGGCCTCACCCCTTCGTCTTCGACACGCTCATGCTGCTGACGTCAGGGGGCGCGCGCGATCAATCCGCTTACGATCACGCGGTGAGTGCATGGCCTCCCAGAGGTCGCTGCGGCGCTGGACGTTCAGCCAGAAATCCGGAGTGTTGCCGAACACACGCGCGAGAATGAGTGCGGTCGCCGCGGTCACGTTGCGGCGGTCGTTGCACAGCTCGTTGACGTGCTTGCGCTGCACGCCCATGGCCTCGGCCAGTGCGCCCTGGGTCAGGCCGAGCGGCTTCATAAATTCTTCTAGCAGGATTTCGCCGACTGTCGCGGGTTTGCGCTTTGTCATCAACATGGCTTGCCTCACCGATCATATAGCAAGCCTGCGTAGGGTGGGCAAAGGCGCGCTTGCGCCGTGCCCACCTTCACGAGCACGCCTGATATGGTGGGCACGCTTCTGCCGCGCCGTGTTGAAAGACCGAGTTCGGGAGTCGCTTTGCCCACCCTACGCAGCGGATTCGCGTTCGGAGTACCTACTTCCTCCGCCGCGCACTCTTCGCCGCGGCGTCGACCACATTGTCGACCTCCTCGCGCCAGCGCAAAATCTCCATCGCCAGCACGGGGTGGTTGAATCCCTTCAGCACGAGATCGTCGAGCGGCTTCGCCTCGACCCATTGCTCCACCGCGCCGTAGACGCGCCGCGCCACCACGATCTGGTCGGCCTTGGCCTCGTCGCACAGGCGCGAGGCCATGTTGGTCACGCTGCCGATCGCGGCATATTCCAGCCGCTGCTCGAAGCCGATCTGGCCGAGCGTGGCATAGCCGAGCGCGATCCCCATGCCGAACCCGAGGCTGTGCCCGCGATTGCGCCACCTCGAGGTCAGCGCGCCGATGGTGTCGCGCATCTCGCAGGCCATCTTCACCGCGCGCTTGGTGTGGTCCTCGAACTGGATCGGCGCGTTGAACAGGATCATCACGCCGTCGCCGGCATAGCGGTCGAGCGTGCCCTCGTAGCGGAAGATCAACTCGCCGAGCGCGGCATGATATTCGCGCAGCACGTTCATCGCCTCTTCCGGCTCGGTTGCCTCGGTGAACGCGGTGAAGCCGCGCAGATCGCAGAACACCACCGTGACTTCGCGGCGATGGCTCTGCAACAGCGCGTCATGGCCGTCGGAGGAGGCGATCAGCTGCGCCACCTGCGGCGCCAGGAATCGTTCGAGCTTGCGGATGCGCTCGATCTCGCCGAGTTGCTTCTCGACCCGCTCCTCCAGCGAGCGGTTCCAATCCTTGAGCTGATCGGTCTGCTCCTGCAGCTTGTCGGCCTGCTCGCTCACCACGGTGTTGGCGGCGGCCAACTCGCGGCCCTGCTGGTCCACTTCAGTGAACAGCCGCGCGTTGCGCATCGCCAGCACCGCCTGGTGCGCGAAGGTGCGCATCAGCCCGATCAGGCTTGGCGGAAATTCACCCGCCGTGCGGCGCAGCACCACCAGCGAACCGAGCACGCCTTGCTGATCGACCAGCGGCGCCACCAGCACCGCATGGAAACCGGCTTGCAACGCGATGTCGCGCAACACGAGATCGTCGGTGGCCGCGAGATCGGCGATCGTGATCGGCTCGCCCTTTGCTGCAGCCTGACCGAGAATCGTGGTGTCTTCGTCCAGCGTCTGGTGCGGACCTTCGGCTTGCTTGTCGATGCCGCCGGCCTCGACAAGGTTGAACTGGCGCTTCGCCGCATCATAGCCGTAGATCAGCACCGCATCGGCATGGGTGATGTCGAGCGCGCGCGAGGCAACGGTCGGCAACACCGCGTTGAGATCGAGCGAGGAGGCGACCGCGCGGCCGACTTCCTCCAGCACCTTCAGCTCGCCAATCGATTGCGCGAGATCGCGGGTGCGCTCCTCCACCTTGGCTTCGAGCACGGAATAGGTCTGGCCAAGCTGGCCCGCCATCGAGTTGAACTGGTCGGCGAGCTCTTCCAGCTCGTCATTGCTGTTGACCTCGATGCGCTGGCTGAAATCGCCGGAGCCGAGGCGGCGCGCGCCGGCGCGCAACGCGTTGATCGGCACCAGCATGCGCCGCGCCATCACGCTGCCGGCGAGGATCGCGATGATCAGGCCGAGCCCGACCAGCAGCGCGATGCGCACCAGCTGGTCGCGGATCGGCGCGAGCGCGGTCGATGTCGGCTGCTCGAAGAACACGCTCCAGCCGAGCTTCGGCACCACCGCGGCCGCGGTCAGCATCGAATGGCCATCGACATCGGCGCCGCTTTCGGCCGGCACGCGCTCTTTGGCCATCATCGCCGCGACCTGCGGCAGCGCCGTGACGTCCTTGCCGACCTCGGGGCCCTTTGCCGAGGTCGCGAGCACCTGGCCGCGCGGATCGACGATGAAGGCGAGGTTGTTCTTGCCGACCTGGGCGTCGCCCAGCATGTCGGACAGGAAGTTCAGATCGATTTCGGCCAAGGTGACGCCGGCGTTGAAGCCGGAATGCGCCATCGAAATCGACATCAGCGGCCGCGTGCCGGAGAAGTAAGCGGGCGAGTAGCTGACGCCGCGGGCGACCGCCTCGGTGAAGCGCGGATCGCGGCCGAGATCGATGCCGGTCGACAGCGCAATCTGCGTGCGCGACAGCCGCAGCAGCTCCTTGCCCTGGCCGTCGAGTTGCGACAGCTGCGCCACCGCGGGCACCTGGCCGAGCAGCTGGGCATAGGCGTCGCGGCGCTGCTCGACGGTGTGGACATAGGCGGATGTGACGCGGCTGACCTGCCGCTCCAACTCGGTCATCGACTGGTCGATGCGCCGGGACGTGGCCTCGGCCTTCTCGGTCATGCCCTCGATCAGGGCCTTCTTGGTGGCGCGGTAGCTGATCCAGGTCTCGGTCGCGCCATTCACGGCGAGCACGAACACGACGAGGCCGACCAGCGCCATCACGTATTTGGCGAACAGGCCCTCGCGGAGAAACCAGATCTTGTCCTTGACCGCGATCATCCAGATCCTCGCCCCATTAGGGGAGCGAGGCCGGTTCTAGCACAATCGGGGGAGCTTGACCGCGCCGCCGGGTCGCTTGGTTACCGCCCGGCCTGTCCGCCGAAGCCTTGGCGAAGGCGGATGTGGATGGCGCGGCTCTATCGCACCCTCCCCCGCGCGCGGGGGAGGGTTGGGGTGGGGGCGATCAGGAGGAGATGGATGAGGGACGAAGGCCCATCACCGGTTAAACAGCTGACGCAGCACGTCATTCATGGTCTGGCTGTCCTGCTGCACCGGCGGCGGCGTGTTCTGGGCAGTGGCCGGAGGCGCGGCCTGCTGGGGGGCAGCCGGTTGCGGATCCGTCGGCGTCGCCGGGATGCTGCGGCTGTTGCTGGTTCGGCCGGTGGCGGCTGGAGCGCCGCCGGTGCTGCCGGCGCCGTTACCCAATCCGCCGAGCAGGCCGCCGAGTGCCTGGCCAAGCCCGCCGCCGAGCAGATTGCCCGTCCCGCCGGTGCCGCCGGCCCCACCCGTGCCGCCCTGATTGCCGGCAATGTTACCGAGGCTGCCGAGGTTGCCGATGATGTTGTTGAGGCCCGCGCCGTCAGGCCCGAACAGGCCCTTGCCCATCTCGCGCAGTTTGCCATAGGCGGCATCGGGATTGTCGAGGATGCCCTGAATCTCCGGATAGATTTTCGGCGACGACCACGGGCCGGACAGCACCACGGGAATGCCGAAGCCGACGGGATCGGCGGCGCGGCCCTGGCCTTGCGTGGTCATCACGAGTTGCGGCTCGACGCGGAAGCCGATCATGCGGGTGCCGAGATCGATGGTGCCGACGCCGGTCACCTTCACCAGCGGTCCGACCAGGTTGAGATCGGTGGTGGTGGCCTGTCCGCGGTCGATCTTGAACGACGCTGCGAGTTGCGTCAGATCAGTCGCCTGTTCCTGCTGCTCCTGCCAGCCGTTCAGCGTGCTCGCAGTCAGCGAGCGGATCATCTGGGCGACGTTCAATCCGCGGATGGCGCCGTCCTGGAAGATCACGAACGCCGTGCCGGCCATATTCGACATGATCGCGTGCTGGCTTGCGCCCGCCGACCGCGCCGCGATCTTCGCCTGCATCTTGCCGTCGAGCTTGTCGAAGGAGGCGAGACTCGTCAGCAGCGGCAACGCCCGCACGCCGACGAGATCGCAATGCATCTGATAGGTCGGATTTCCGGTGGAGGCGTCGACGATCACCTCGCCCGTGGCCTGCCCGCCATAGGCGCCGAGATTGCTGACGGACGCCTTCAGCACGCCGCCCGCGAGCGTCGCCTCGATCGCGGCCGGCGCGAACTGCGCATCCGCCCAATCGATCTGCGCCGCGGAAATCTTCACCTGGGCGTCGACATAGTTCAGCGCGGACAGATTGATCGGCGCATCGCTCCAGCCCTGCTGCGCGGAGGTGTTTTGCGCCTTGGAGCCCGGAACATTGAAGCGCTGGAAGTCGAGATCGACCTTCACCAGCGGCTTGCTGGACACGTCGATCGAACCCCAGCCGGAGAAACCGCCCTCGTCGAGCGATCCGCTCAAGCCGTTGATCAGCACCACGGGGCCGTTGAGCCGCACTTCGGCCTTGGCCGACAGTGGCGCGTTCAGCGCGCCCGGCGCCTCGAGGGTCAGCTCAACCGGGATGTTCTGCCGATCGATCGGCGGCATCGGCACGGCCGCCTTGATGTCGAATTTCATCGGCGTCGCGCCCGAGCGCGCGGTGCCCGAAAGCTTGATCTTGCGATCGGCGTCGAAGGTCGCCTTGACGTTGATGGCGTCGATGCGGCTCTCCACGCGGTCGCGCGGATTGGCGAAGGCGACCGCGCCGTCGATGACGGTGATGCGATCGATCTGCACGTCGCTACCAATGGCGGATGCAGGCTTGTCGCCCGGTTGCGCGGCGGCACGGTGACGCTCGCGCAAAAGCGGCACATAGAGTATCGGCTTGGTGACGATGAGTTCGGAAATCTCCGGATGGCCCGACCAGGCGCTCGACAGGGTCATGTCGGCCTGCAGCGAGCCGACTGTCACCTTGTTGGCGCCCTCACGATCTTTCGGCTCCTGCAAGGTCAGGTCGTTCATGGTGACGTTGAGCGTCGGCCACAGCGATATCTTGGTCGAGCCGGCAATGGTCAGGCGATAGCCGGTTTCGCGCTCGACCCGCTCCTTGATGGTGGAGGTCAGAAAGCCGGAGGGGACCCCGACGATCATGACCAGCGCGAGGATGACGACGATGGCAGCGACGGCTGCGCCAGTGATTTTCAGTGCTCTCATATGACGTTCCCGGGCAAAGGGGTGCACGACCGGCCTGGCGGTCATCCCCCCGCCAAAGCCGGTGTTTCGAGCTTATCCCGGAAACGGGATATCGCTCAAAAGACATCAAAAATAATCAGAGATGGCTGCAAAGTTATGTGACTTATGACACACTTCTCTGGAGCCAGAATTCCCTAAAAGGTCGATTCAGAACAGAACAGGCATTGCCATGAGTAAACAGGCCGAATTCGCGGTCATTTTGAAGATGAACCCGATGTTCGCGGACCTCGGTTCCGACGAATTGTCGCGGATTTCCAATCTTTGTCACACCCAGCATCTGTCGACCGGCGAGGTGCTGTTCCAGAAAGGCGACGCCGGCGATGCCCTGTTCGGGGTGCGCCGCGGCCAGGTCCGAATCGAGACCGGTTCCTCCGACGGCAGCCGCCTGACGCTGAATTTCATGGGCCCGGGCGACCTCTTTGGCGAGGTCGCCGTGATGGACGGCCAGGATCGCACCGCGGATGCAACGGCGGGCGAGGTTACCGAACTGTTCGTGCTGCGTCGGGAAGATTTCCTCGGCCATCTCGAGCGCGAGCCGAAGGTCGCGATCAAGATCATCCAGTTGTTGTGCCAGCGCATCCGTTATCAGAGCGAGCGCATGGAAGAATCGATGCTGCAGCCGCTACCGATCCGGCTGGCGCGCCGGCTTTGTGCGCTCGCCGCCGATTTCGGCTCCGAAGTGCACATCTCGCAGGAGCAACTCGGCATCTTCGTCGGTGCTGCGCGCGAGAGCGTCAATCGTCAGCTGCAGACCTGGCGCAAGGACGGCATCCTCGATCTGCAGCGCGGCCGCATCCTCTTGCAGAACCTGACCCGGCTCACCGCTATCGCGCGCAACGAATAGCGCGCACGGGCGCGATGCCGAACCGATCTCACCGCAACCGCGGACATATCGGGATGAACCGCCTGCGCAAGAGCGGGCGGGCGCATTCCTCCGCGCGCGCGGCTGCGATTGCCGGTTCGGACACGACATCGCACATCATCGCGGTCGCCGACTGTCTGGAGACGTTGCGCAAGATCCCGTCCGGATCGATCCAGCTCGTGATCTGCGATCCGCCCTACAACATCAATGTCGCTCACTGGGACGACCTCGCGCATTATGTCGACTGGGCCGGGCAATGGCTCGCGGAAGTCGAGCGCGTGCTGCTGCCGTCGGGCAATTTCGTGTTGTTCGGCGGTCTGCAATATCAGGGCGAGGCCGGCAGCGGCGATTTGCTCAGCCTGATGGGCTGGATGCGCCAGCACAGCAAAATGGGGCTGGCCAATCTCATCATCTGGAATTATCCGAACGGCATGAGCGCGCAGCGCTTCTTTGCCAACCGGCATGAGGAGATCGCCTGGTTTGCGAAATCGCCGAAATACTATTTCGATCTCGACGCGGTCCGCACGCCGCTCGATGCCAAGCGGCTCTCGATCTACAAGCGCGACAAGCGCCTCAACCCCGACAGTCTCGACAAGGGCATCAACCCGACCAATGTCTGGAAGATTCCGCGGCTCAACGGCAATTCGAAGGAGCGTGTCGGACATCCGACCCAGAAGCCCCGTGAATTGATCGACCGCATCGTGCGCGCGCTGTCGTTTCCGGGCTCGACGGTGCTGGATTTCTTCGCCGGTAGCGGCGTGACGGCGCGGGTTGCCATCGAAACCCAGCGACATTCGATCTCCTCCGACGCCGACAAGATGTTGAAGACCTACCTCAAGCGCCAGCTCGTGCAGGTCGCCGGCAGTGGCGCGGGCGGAGGCTATGTTCTGATCGAGGATCAGGATTGGTCGGTCCATCCCGCATTGCGATAGAAGCGGAGAACTGCACGCCGACTCTTGCCGCACAATTCATCGTCTCCTGCCCGATAGTCGAACTTGCGGCACTAACATACCGGCCGTATCGTCGCGCATCGGGGTCTTAATCGGGGGGCGTAACAATGACTGTTGTAGCGGAGACGCGTGGATCGGTGGCATCGACGCGATGGGTGCAACTTGTGCTCGGCTTGATCGCGATGATGGCGATCTCGAGCCCGCAATACGTCTGGACGCTGTTCACCAAGCCGTTCCAGGACGCGCTCGGCGTCAATCTGCCGGCGATCCAGATCACCTTCACCATCGTGATCGTGCTGCAGACCTTCTTCTCGCCGGTGCAGGGCTATCTGGTCGACCGCTTCGGCCCGCGCCTCCTGATCGCCGTCGGCTGCCTGCTGTCGGGGCTGGGCTGGATCACATCGGCCTATGTGAGCAGCTTGACCGGCCTCTATTTCACCTATGGGCTCTTCTGCGGCATCGGCACCGGCGTGGTCTATGTCGGCATCATCGGGCTGATGGTGCGCTGGTTTCCGGACCGGCGGGGATTGGCCACCGGCGCGGTGGCGGCCGGCTACGGTTTTGGCGCGATCCTGACGACGTTTCCGATCGACACCATGATGAAAGCGTCAGGCTATCAGCACACGCTCGTGGTGTTCGGCATCATCCTCGGTCTGATCGGCGCCGCCGCGGCACTTGCGATGCGCATGCCCGGCAAGGACGACGTACTTCCGGCTCCGTCGGTGTTGGCCTCGAAGGCGGGCATAGGACCCGCCGAGATGCTGCGCAACAAGATCTTCTGGCTGATGTTCGTGATGATGACCATGATGTCGACCGGCGGATTGATGGTGATCTCGCAATTCGCCGCCTTCTCGCGCGACTTCGGCACGGCCAACGTCATGGTATTCGGGCTTGCCGCGCTGCCGCTCGCGCTTACCGTCGACCGCCTCACCAACGGATTGACGCGCCCGTTCTTCGGTTGGGTCTCTGACCGGATCGGCCGCGAGAACACCATGGCGATCGCGTTCCTGATGGAAGCCGCGGCCGTCACCCTGATGGTGCTATTCCGCGACAACGCGCTGGCGCTGGTCGTGCTGTCGGGCCTCGTATTTTTCGGCTGGGGCGAGATCTTCTCGCTGTTCCCCTCGACCCTGACCGATACATTCGGCGCCGAGCATGCGACGACGAACTACGGCCTGCTCTATATCGCGCAAGGCATCGGCTCGATCCTCGGCGCGCCAGTGGCGGCGCTATTGCGCGAGCAGACCGGAAGCTGGTTGCCGGTGTTTGCGATCATCATCGCGATGGACGCGCTGACCGGGATATTGGCGATCACGGTGCTCAAACCGATGCGGCGCGCCTATGCGGGCACGCACTGAGCTCTGATGCGAGGCTTACTCAGCCGCCGGCCTGACCGCCGGCGGCTGGCCGTGCGCGCCCGGCGGCGCGTGATGGTCGTCATGCTCCTCGCCGGTTGAGACGATCAGCTTCTTGCCGAAGCGCCAGATCAGCGAGGCGAGATCGTCCATCATCATGAACATCGCCGGCACGAACACCAGCGACAGCACGGTGGAGAATAACAGGCCGCCGATGACAGCCAATGCCATCGGCGAGCGGAATTCGCCGCCGGCGCCGAACGCCAGCGCACTCGGCATCATGCCGGCGACCATGGCGATGGTGGTCATCACGATCGGACGGGCGCGCTTCATGCCGGCGTCGATCATCGCCTCGTCGCGCTTTGCGCCGGCATGGATCGCCTCGATCGCGAACTCGACCAGCATGATGGCGTTCTTGGTGACGATGCCCATCAGCATCAGGATGCCGATATAGACGGGAATGGTGAGCTGCTTGCCGGTGATCAAAAGCGCAAGCACCGCGCCGCCGATCGAGAGCGGCAGTGAGAACAGGATGGTCAATGGTTGCAGGAAGGTGCCGAACAGCAGCACCAGCACCGCATAGACCAGCATCAACCCTGTCAACATCGTGGAGGTGAAGCCGTCTGCCAGTTCCTTCTGGCTTTCGGAGTCGCCGCCCTCGCTCACGGTGACGCCCTTGGGCAGGCTCTTCATGACGGGAAGCTCGGCGATCTTGTTGGTGGCGGCACTTCTCGCGGAAACACCGGCGAGATCGGCGGCAACCGTCGCCTGCCGTTGCCGGTCGTAACGGCCGATGCTGCTCGGCCCCTGATCGAGCTTGATGTTGGCGACCGTCTCCAGCGGCACGCCGCCCTTTTCGCCGTGCTCGCCGAGCGGCACACGCAATTCCTGCAGCGTTCTGAGATTGCCGCGTGCGGAATCCTCGAGCTGGACCCGGATCGGCACCAGCCGGTTGCCGGCGTCGAACTTGGCGAGCGCGGGACCGACGTCGCCGATGGTGGCGACACGGATGGTTTGCGACAGGCTCTCGGTGGTCACGCCGAGCCGCGCCGCGAGATCGGCGCGCGGCCGGATGTTGAGTTCGGGCCGTTCCAGCGAGGTGTCGGGAACGACGTTGGCGAGCTCCGGAATTCGCTTCATTTGGGTCGCAAGCTCGCTTGCGACGTTGTTGACGATGTTGCTGTCGCGGCCCGCAACGATCAGCGAGATTGCGCGGTTGCCCTGGTCGTCGAGGAACCAGAAGCGGATGTCGGGGATGTTGTCGAGCTCCTTGCTGATCGCATCCTCGAGATCGCGCTGCGTCAGCTTGCGCTCGGTCTTCGGCGTGTAGTTGACGATCAGCGTGGCGCGCCGCACCTCCTGCGAGCCCTGCGGCGAGCGGCCGCCGTCGACGAAGACGCTTCTGATCTCGGGCCGCTTGCGCAGCCGCGTGACGATGTCCTCGGTGACCTTCTCGGTGTAGGCGAGCTGCGTGCCTGGCGGCAGCTCCAGTCCGAGCCACGAGCGCGCGGCATCCTGCGCCGGCAGGAAGCTCTTCGGCAGCAGCGTCAGGCTCCAGATCGACGCGACGAAAATGCCGATGCCGACCAGCACGGTGATGTAGTGATGCTTCACGGACCACGTGACCACGCGGTGATAGGTGTTGAGCACCGGGCCGGGCGGCGGATCGTCGTGATCGTGGTGCTTCATGAAATAGGCCGCCAGCATCGGCGTGACGAAGCGTGCGGCGAGCAGCGAGAAGAACACCTGCACCGACACGGTGATGCCGAACTGTTTGAAGAACTGTCCCGCGATGCCCGGCATGAAGCTCGCCGGCGCGAAAATCGCGATGATGGTGAACGAGATCGCGATCACCGCCAGCCCGATTTCGTCGGCGGCATCGATCGCGGCCTGGTAGGGCGACTTGCCCATGCGCATGTGGCGGACGATGTTCTCGATCTCGACGATGGCGTCGTCGACCAGGATACCCGTGGACAGCGTGATCGCCAGGAACGAGATCAGGTTCAGCGAGAAGCCGAGGATGTCCATCGCCCAGAAAGCGGGGAAGATCGACAAGGGAAGGGAAACCGCGCAGATCAGGGTGGCGCGGATGTCGCGCAGGAACATCATCACGATGATGACGGCGAGGATGGCGCCCTCGAACAAGGTCGAGATCGCGGCCTCGTAATTGCCCCTGGTGAATTTCACCGAGGTGTCGATCATCTTGAGGTCGTATTCCGGATTGGCCTCCTTGATCGCGTCGATGCGCTTCTGCACGGCGGCGGCCACCAGCACGTCGCTGGCGCCCTTGGCGCGCTTGATGGCGAAGGCCACCACCGGCTCGCCATTGGCGCGGGCGAAGGTGCGGCGGTCGGCGATGGTGTCGGTGACGGTGCCGAGATCGTCGATGCGCATTTCGCCGCCGCCGAAAAGCGGGATCATGGTGCCGGCGAGATCGTTCAGGGTCTTGGCGCCGGCGAGCGTGCGGATCGCCTGGTCGTTGCGGCCGATTTCGGCCCGGCCGCCGGCGAGGTCCTCGTTGGTGCCGCGCAAATGCTGGCCGACATTGACCGCCGTGAGCCCCGCGGCCTGCAACTTGTCGGGATCGAGCGAGACCAGGATCTCGCGCTCGACACCGCCGATGCGCTGGACTTCGGCGACGCCACGCACGCCCTGCAGCTCGCGTTTGACGACGTCGTCGACGAAGTACGACAGCTGCTCCGGCGTCTTGCCTGGCGAGATCGCCGCATAAGTGACGATCGGCAGGCCGATCACGTCGACGCGCTGGATCAGCGGCTCGGTGACGTTCTGCGGCAGGTTGGCGCGCACGCGGGTGACCGCGTCCTTGACGTCGTTGATGGCGCGGTCGGTGTTGGTTTCGATCGAGAACGCGATCGTCGTTACCGACAGGCCGTCGGTGATCGAGGAGTTGATGTGGCGGACGCCTTCGACGCCGGAGACGCCGTCCTCGATGACCTTGGTGACCTGGGATTCGAGCTCGGCGGGCGCCGCGCCGAACTGCGCGACCGCGACCGAGATCACGGGGATGTCGGCGGAGGGCAGGTGCGTCACCGCGAGTTTGGTGAAGCTCAGCCATCCCAGCACCACCAGGATGATCGAGAAGACCACCGAAGGAAGCGGGTTGCGGATCGACCATGCCGAAATGTTGAGTGCCATCAGCGTGCCCGTCGATCGAGTTCGTCTGCGAACATGGTTTTGACCTGGTCGCCGTCATGCAGCGAGGAGCCGGCATCGGCCACGACGATTTCGCCGACCTCGAGGCCTTCGAGAATTTCGGTCGCGGAGTCGGAGCTCAGGCCCACGCGCACTTTCCGCGTCTCCACTACGTTGCCCTTGATGACCTGCACGGTGAGATGGTCGATCGCGGTGCGCGGAATGGCGACGCCGCAGCTGCGCTTGGCGTCGATCGAGGCACGGGCGAACTGCCCGATCTTCAGCGTCGGATTGTTGGTGACGGCGATGCGGACGTGGCCGAGCTGGGTATTGCGGTCGATTTGCGGCGACACCAGCCGCACGCGGCCGATCAAATCGGGCGCGTTGTCGCGGGTGATGCGCGCGGTGACGCCGGGATTGAGCTTCGGCATGTGGACGCTCGGCACTTCGGCGTCGAGCTCGATCTCGTTGTTGATGGCGATGCGGAACATCGGGCCGGCCTGGGGCGAGGCCGGCGCGCCGACCACGGTGCGCACTTCGGTGACGAGCCCGGGCGCGGGCGCGCGCAACGAAACCGGTCCGTTGCTCGTCCGCTGCTGCTGTTGGCCTTGTTGCTGCTGCGGCGGCGCGCTCAGGCGCGCCAGCTCCTGATTGTCGGTGACGGTGTCGCCTTCGCGGATGAAGAGATCGGTGACCTTGGAGCCTTCCTGGTCGGGGCCGACCACGGCCTCGCGGCGCGGAACCAGAAAGCCGGTGACGCGGACCAGATCGGAGAAGCAGGCATTGGTGGATTTGGTGACGACCACCAGCGCTTCGGTGACCGTCTCCTTCTCGACCGGCTCGGGGCGATGCTCCCACCACCAGTAGCCGCCCGCCAGCACGACAAAGAATACTGCGCCGGCCACACGCTTCATGTTCTCGGACAGCGAAAACTGCATCGCCGGACTAACCTCAGAGGATCATGAGCGGGGCCGCTGCGCGGCTTGGAGGTTGCCGAAACGGCCCCTCAAACACACGAGCGTCCCGCAAGGGTTTGCGGGACGCATCTTTGCTGAAAAACGCGACTAACGCCAAGAGAAGATTACCGGAAGATGGAGTTACTTCGACGCAGTCGTCTTGTTTTCCATGTTCACGACCTGCACCCGGCGGTTGGATTCCGCCATCGGCTGGTTCGGATCCTTGAGCTTGCTCTTGCCGTAGCCGACGGTGACGAGGTCGGCCGAAGAGATGCGATAGTTGTCGATCAGATATTTCTTGATCGCGTCGGCGCGGCGCTCGGACAACTCCTGATTATAGCCCTCGCCGCCGGCGGCGTCGGTGTGACCGGCCACCACGAAGGTCGAACCCTTCAGGTCGGGATTGGTAAGCGCGCGGCCTAGCGCCTGCACGGCGCCAAGCGATTTCGAACTGATGTCGGCCGAGTTGTAGTCGAAGGTGATTTCGAGATCGATATTCGGCTTGTCCTTGGCGATGGTCGCGAGTTCCTCGCGCTCATTCAAGTTCAGGCCGCGGGTCCGTCCCTTGACGCCCGAGAGGAACTTCTCCTGCGCCGGGTTCAGCGCCGGCTTGGCGTCTTCGCCGCCGATCGACAGACCGCGGGTCAACGGCTTCTTGGCCGGTGCGAGCGCGTTGACGATCTGGTCCTCGGTGACGTCGCCGGCACGCGCCTGGGTCGCGCAGAAGGAAACTGCGGCGCCAATGGCCATGACGGAAACGATAGCGGTGAGATACCGCTTTGCGGACAATTTCAACATTAGCTGGTCCCTCCTGCGCGCGCTTCTCGCGCGATGTTCAAAAAACTTTGGATAATGGGTCGCGGCCCACCGCCGCGGCCGTCTCTATTTGACTATTTGTCTCAGGCCACTCCCCCGGGGTTCGAGGCTGCCTGAGACCGCAACGCGATTTAATCTACCTTACCCCGTAACTGTCGAACTCCTGGGCAATGTTCGGATCCATGGCCTTGGCATTGGTAATATCGACATTGCCCTCGGAAATCGAGCCATTCCGCTGCTTGGCAAGCCCCCTACCATAGAGGGAGGAACTCAGGCGCGGGTTGACCCGCAACGCCGCGTCGAAATCGGTGATGGCGTTTTTCGTCAATCCGCTCTTGAGGTTAACCAGGCCCCGGCTGTCCAGCGCATCGACGAAATTGGGCCGCAGCCGGAGCGCCTCGTTGCAATCCTTCAGGGCCGACTGCAGATCCCCGACCACTGCACGCGCCCAGCACCGATTGTTCAGGGCTTCGACGTCCTTCGGGTTGATGCGCAGCGTGTCGTCGAAATCCTTGATCGCGAGGCTGTAGGCGCCCTTGGAGGCATAGACCTGGCCGCGCCGGTACAGCGCGCTGGCGTCGTCAGGATTGGCGTTGAGCTTGTCGGTCAGGCTCTTGATCGTGGGATCATCCGCCAGCGCCAATTGAGCTGCAGGCTTGTCGGCGACGGGTTTGTCCACAATCAGGGGCGTCGGCGTCGATGTCGGCGCTCGATCTTGGGCGGCTGCACGGTCGCCGCACGGGAGGCGGCTGTGGCGCGATCGGCGCTTGCGGCGTTATGACCGGAGTTGGCGTGGGTGTCAGGGCGGGACGGCTGCCACCGCTGCCGGGCGTGCCGATGAAGGCAAAATCCTCGGCGAGCGAGGAGGACAGATAGGGTTGCTGCTCGCGGTTCGAGGCGCGGGTGACGCCGAGACGGGTGCGATTGAGCGCTTCCTCGGCACTGAGGTCGGGAACGCGGATTTCCTTGAGCAATTCCTGCACGAATAGGCTGTGATCGCTGCCATTGTCCGAGACGACCGACGACAGCGCCGCCGAATACACGACCAAGCGTGCCGTTCGGCGCGATAACCGGCGCAAGTCCCTGGGAGCCCGGGCGGAACCTGCGCTCATAGGGATTGCGCCTGGAGGCATCGATCAGTGCGATCTTGACGCCGGCGCCGCGGTTGTTGATCTCGCCGAGCACGGTTTCGAGGCTGACGCCGTCGCGGCGCACGTCGGACTCCGTCCAGATCTGGGCGTCGACCGGGACCATGTAGCTCTGCCGGTTCGACGAGATGCCGAAGCCGGAGAAGAACACCAGCGCGACCGAGCCCGGCCGCAGCTTGTTGTAAAGGCGGTCGAAAGCGCGGCGCATATTGTCGCCGGTCAGGTTCTCGCCGATCTCGACGGTAAAACCGTCGCGCTTCAATTCGTCTGCCACCTGGCGGGCGTCGTTGATCGGTTCCTTCAGGGGGGCGTCGGCATCGGGATATTTGGCGTTGCCGATCACCAGCGCGAACCGATCGCCCGCGGCGGACGAGGGGACGGTCCAGGCGACCGAGACAATCAGCGAGAGCAGCAGGGCGAGGCTAGTCTTCATTCAGGGGTCCAGCGAAAAAGGCGCCAACTCCAGCTTGCGCCTCGGCGACATTACTCTACGCAACCCCCATTATCAAACCGCGGCCGCACCGCGTCAACCGCTTGTAACATCGTGATTATCGCGGCGATTGCGCGCAAGGGGGCGTCGCTCCGATTGGGGAGGTGCGACGGCTGTGACCGGCCGTCGGCAGGCGGTGACAGCGGGTTCCCCGGTTCGTCGGTCCGCGCCCCTAAGGTGATTGGACGGTCACATCCAGGCGGATTCTGCGTCACCGCGGTGACAGACGGTTGACGCGTTTGACCTTTGGCAGCGGGATGGCTTGGATGCGCTGTCCACAGAGAAGAACGAGAGCAAAAATGGGAAACGCCTACGAAATCTACGCGCTTCGCTACGCCACCATGGCGCGCACGCCACAAATGAATTTCCTCTCCCCCGATCCGCATGAGACCAGCGCCCAGGACCTCGACTATTTCGTCTGGCTGGTCCGTGGGCATGGCCGCAATATCCTGGTCGACACCGGCTTCAATGCCGATGAAGCCAAGGTGCGCGGCCGCAAGCTGACGCTCAATCCGGTCGACGCGCTCAACGGTTTTGGCGTCAAGGCCGAGGAGATCAAGGACGTCATCGTCACGCATCTGCATTACGACCACGCCGGCAATCTCGATCGCTTCCCCAATGCGCGCTTTCATCTGCAGGACCGTGAGATGGCCTATGCGACCGGGCGCTGCATGTGCAGCGGCTTTTTGCGGCACCCCTTCACGGTCGAGCATGTCACGCAGATGGTGCGGCACGTCTATGGCGATCGCGTCACCTTCCATGCCGGCGAGGGCGAGATCGCCCCTGACGTGACCGTGCATCGGGTCGGCGGTCATTCCGATGGATTGCAGGTGGTGCGGGTCGCGACCGAACGCGGGCCCGTGGTCCTCGCATCCGACGCCGCGCATTACTACGCCAATCTGCAACGACGCAGCCCGTTTCCGATCGTGCTGAACATCGGCGACATGGTGACGGGATGGGAGACCGTGGAGCGGCTCGCCGGCCATCCCGATCGCTTCATCCCCGGTCATGATCCGATCGTCGCCGAAATCTATCCGCGCGCCAGCGACAAGGTCGACGCCTTTGCCCTGCATAAGGCGCCGTCGCGCTCGTTTGTGAAATAGGCAACACAGATGGCGTACAAGACCATCGGCTTCGTCGGGCTCGGCGTGATGGGCGAGCCGATCTGCCGCAACCTCGTGAAGAAGAGCGGCGCGCGCGTCACCGCGTTCGATGTCGCGGCCGAACCGTTGCAACGGCTGCGCGCCGACGGCGCAGTCGTTGCGAGCTCGGTTGCGGAAGTCGTCGCGCAGAGCGAGATCGTGTTCCTGTGCCTGCCCAGCGCCAAGCACGTGCGCGCCGTGTTCGAAGGCGACGGCATTCTCAAAAACATCCGGGAACGGCAGCTCGTCGTCGATCTCGGCACCTCGTCGGTCAGCCAGACCCGCGAATTTGCCGGGCAATTGCGGGCGAAGGGCGCGGCATGGCTGGACGCGCCGATCGCGCGCACGCGGCAGGCGGCGCAGGACGGCACGCTCAGCGTCATGGTCGGCGGCCCGCGCGACCTCTATGACGCGGTCGAGCTTGTCATCCGCTGCTTTGCCACCGACGTCACCCATTGCGGCGACGTCGGCGCGGGGCAGGTGACCGAAGATCCTCAACAACATGGTGCTGTTCGAAACGGTCAACGCACTGTCGGAAGCCGTCGCGGTGGCCAGGGCCGCCGGCGTCGATCCGAAACTGTTGCTCGAGACCTTGTCGAAGGGGTCGGCCGACAGCTTTGCCCTTCGCAATCACGGCCTGAAGGCGATCGTGCCCGGCGTGTTTCCGGAGCGCGCGTTCTCCACCGAATACGCGCTGAAGGATCTGTCCTACGCACTCGAACTCGCGCGCGAGGGCGGCCTCAAGCTGCGTGGCGCGGAGCTGATCGGCACGATCCTGCAGGAAGCGGCCGATGCGGGGTCGGGAGACAATTATTTTCCTGTGATCGCGAAGCACATCGGCCGGACGCAATGATCAGGCGGCGCGATTTCGTTATGGGAAGCGTCGCCGCGGTGATGTCGCCGCGCATCGTGCGCGCGCAATCGACAAAAATCACGCGCGTCGGCATGCTGATCCCGTCCGCCATCGATGCACCCGTCACGCGCGAGAATCTGGGCACCATCGTGCAGGCGCTCGCCGAGCTCGGCTATATCGAGGGACAGAACATCGTTTTCGAGCGACGCGGCGGCAACGGCACGGCCGAGCGGCTTGTGGAGCTTGCCGCCGAACTCGTGGCACTGAAGGTCGATCTCATCGTCGCGATCGCGACACCGGCGACACGCGCGGCGCAGCAGGCCACCAGCACGATCCCGATCGTGGCCGGCTCGGTCGGCGATCCCGTGCAGGACGGGTTCGCGGCAAGTCTCGCGCATCCGGGCGGCAATATCACCGGCACGACGTTCCTCGGTCCAGAGCTGGTGCCGAAGCGAGTTGCCCTGCTGAAAGAGCTGCTGCCGAAGGCGGTGAATGTCGCCGTGCTGTGGAATTCCAAGGCGTTCGGCGAGCGCACCACTGCCGGAATGGTCGAGCAGACCAACGAGGTGGCAAAGGCGCTCGGAGTCCAATTGCAATATATCGAGGTGCCCGCGCTCGATGCGTTCGAGCGCGCGGTTGCCGAGGCGGCCGAGCGCCGTGTCGATGCGATGTTCCCATTCCCGAATCCGACCTTCTTCGAGAATCGCAAGCGGCTGGTCGACCTCGCGGCGAAATACCGGCTGCCCGCGACCTACAATTCCAGGGAGTTCGTGCAGGTTGGCGGCCTGATCGGCTATGGCGCAAGCCCGGTCGACATCAACCGGCGCACGGCCTTTTATGTCGACAAGATCATTCGGGGCACAAAGCCGGCCGATCTTCCGATCGAACAGCCGACGGTGTTCGATCTTTCGATCAACCGCTCCACGGCGAAAACGCTCGGCATCGACATTCCCACGACGCTGCTCGCCGCGGCCGACCAGGTGATCGATTAATAAGCCTGCTTCGCATCCGCTTCCGCGCTGGTCTGCACCAGTTCGAGGCTCTTCTCGATCTTGCCGAGCAGCGCGGCGAAATTCTTCCGTTCGGCCGCGGTGAGGCAGGCGAGGATCTCCTGCTCCTTGCGGAGCAGGCGCGGGATCAATTCCTCATAGAGCGCGCGGCCCTTGCGGGTCAGCCGCAGGCGGAATTCGCGGCGGTCTTGCGCGTTCTCCACCCGCTCGACGATCTCGCGTGCAAGCAGCGCCGTCACCGCGCGGCTGATGGTGGATTTATGCGTGCGGGTGCAGTCGGAAATGTACTGCGCGCTGCAGGGCTCAACGCGGAAACCGAGCGTCGCCAGCACCCGCCATTCGGGAATGTCGAGGCCGTAGCGCGCCTGGTATTCATCCGACAGCGCGTTGCTGACCTCGGCCGCGAGCCGGTTCAACCGGAACGGCACGAATTTGAACAGGTCGAGCCGGGCGGCCTTGCTGGCGTTTGGCCGGGCATCCGTATCAGTATCGATGGTCGCCGCCCTCGGCAAAAGATCGCTCCGATTTGAGTTGACGGGGCAGCCTAGCGGATGCCAGAATAGTTGCAAGTGAAACTAATTCACAATGGCAGGGGCGCTTTTCGGTCTCGAGCATGGTGCAGGCAAAGACCCAGTTCGGCTATCGCAGGCATCCCGACCAGGATCGCGCCGGCGTCGATGCCGCCGAGCATCCGGTGGTCGTGGTCGGCGCGGGTCCGGTCGGGCTGTCCTTTGCGATCGATCTGGCGCAGCGCGGCCACAAGGTCGTGCTGCTCGACGATGCCGACCGGATCGGCGAGGGCTCGCGCGCGATCTGCTTCTCGAAGCGCTCGCTGGAGTTCTGGGATCGTCTCGGCATAGGCCAACGCATGGTCGACAAGGGTGTAGTCTGGAGCGTCGGCAAGATCTTTCATGGCGCTTCCCAACTCTATCAGTTCAACCTGCTGCCGGAGCCGGGTCACAAGCGGCCGGCCTTCATCAACCTGCAGCAATTCTATGCCGAGGCCTATCTGGTCGATCGGGTCGAGGAATTGCCTGATATCTCGCTGCGCTGGCGCAACAAGGTGAGCGGCTTGCAGCAGCGCAACGATCGCGTGGTGCTGACAATCGACACGCCCGACGGTCCTTACGCGCTGCATGCCGCCTATGTCATCGCCTGCGACGGCGCGCGCTCCTCGCTGCGGCAGATGGTCGGCGCGGAGTTCGCAGGCCAGGTGTTCGAAGACCAGTTCCTGATCGCCGACGTCAGGATGACCGCTGAATTTCCGACCGAGCGCTGGTTCTGGTTCGATCCGCCCTTTCATGCCGGGCGCTCCGCGCTGCTGCACAGGCAGCCCGACGACATCTGGCGCATCGACCTGCAGCTCAGTCCCGATGCCGACGCCGTGGCCGAGAAGAAGCCGGAAAACGTGCGGCCGAGGATTGCGCGCATGCTCGGTCACGACAAATTCGAGTTCGAGTGGATCTCGCTCTACAAATTCCAGTGCCGCCGGATGGATCGTTTCCTGCACGGCCGGGTGATATTTGCCGGCGATGCCGCGCATCAGGTGTCGCCGTTCGGCGCGCGCGGTGCCAATTCGGGCCTGGAGGATGCCGAGAATCTCGCGTGGAAGCTCGATCGCATCCTGCGCAAGGCTTCGCCGGAGAGTCTGCTCGAGAGCTATCACATCGAGCGCAGTGCGGCTGCCGACGAGAACATCCGCGAGTCCACGCGCGCGACGGATTTCATGGCGCCCGCAACGCGGCAGGAGGCGCGGCTTCGCAAGGCGGTGCTGGCGCTCGCAAAGGACACCGAGTTCGGTAAGCGCATGGTCAATGGCGGCCGGTTGTCGGTGCCCTCGGTCTACGACACGCCGTTGTCGACCGCGGACGTGGATAGCTGGCGCGGTGGTCCTCGGCCGGGTGCCTCGATGTTGGATGCGCCGATGGCGGTGCGGGGCAGTCCGATGTTCCTGACCGAGGCATTCATCAAAGGTGGCGCGCAGTTTACCCTGCTGGAGTTTGGCAATGGCGCCGCCATCGAGGCACCCGGCGGCCTGGCCGCGATCCGCATTGGCGGCGAGGGCGGACTGGTCGATTCCGAAGGACTTGCGACAACGCGCTACGACGCCGAGCCCGGCACGGCCTATCTGCTGCGCCCCGACGGCTACGTCGCCGCGCGCTTTCGTCATCCATCGCGGCCCGCGCTCGATGCTGCGCTCGCCCGCGCCTCCGGCCTGAACTGAGGGATGCAGATGCCGCTCTCGACCGCCTCGAACTTTGCCAAGCCCGACGACGCCTTCCGCGCCGTCGTCGAAGCGCATCGCGGCTTGAACGACGAGCAGAGCGCCGATCTCGATGCGGCGCTGGTGCTGATCCTTGCCAATCACATCGGCGATATCGACGTCTTGCGCGAGGCGATTGCGCTGGCCAAGCGCCGCGTGATCGATCAGCAGCAACAACAGCAGCAACAATAACGACAGGAATGAATTGATGGCCAAAGGCTTTGCGTCCACCACCGATACGGCTGAGAAGAAGATCACCTTCTCCGAAATCGGCACCGATCTCTATGCCTTCACCGCCGAGGGCGACCCGAACACGGCCGTCATCGTCGGCGAGGACGGCTGTCTGGTGTTCGATGCGCAGGCGACGCCCGCGATGGCCAACAAGGTGATCGAGCGCGTGCGCAAGGTCACCGACAAGCCGATCAAATATGTCGTGCTGTCGCACTATCATGCGGTGCGCGTGCTCGGCGCGTCCGCGTATCACGCGCAGGCCATCGTCGCCTCGCAGGAGACCTATCGCCTCGTTGCCGAGCGCGGCCAACAGGATTGGGATTCCGAATACGGCCGATTTCCCCGCCTGTTCCAGGATGCGCAGAGTATTCCCGGCCTGACCTGGCCGACCCTGACCTTCGAAGGGGCGATGTCGATTTATCTGGGAAAACGCGAGGTGCGGTTGATGCAGCTCGGCGCCGGCCACACCTCCGGAGACATCGTCGCCTGGGTGCCCGATGCCGAGGTGATGTTCTCCGGCGATCTCATCGAATATCATTCGGCCTGTTATTGCGGCGACGCGCATTTGCGCGAATGGCCGATGACGCTGAACGAAATCCGCGCGTTCAATCCGAAGGCGATCGCGCCGGGCCGCGGCGATGCGCTGAACGGCATCGCCACCGGTCGCGATGCGATCGCGATGACCCGCGACTTCGTCACCACGCTTTATGGCGCGGCCGAATCGTCCGTCGCCAAGAGCCGCAGCCTGAAGGAGACCATGGCCGCGGCGCGCGAGGTGATGGATCCGAAATTCTCGACCTTTGCGATTTACGAGCACTGCCTGCCGTTCAACGTCTCGCGCGCATTCGACGAGGCGTCCGGCATCGACGATCCCGTGATCTGGACCGACAAGCGCGACCGCGAGATGTGGGCCGCCCTGCAAGGAGGATAGCGATGAACATCAACACTTCGCCCGACATCATCAGCCGCGCATCCGCGCAGGTCACGCCGGGCTACATGTCCGGCTTCCGCAACAGCTTTGAGACGGAGTCGCTGCCCGGCGCGCTGCCGATCGGCCGCAACTCGCCGCAGCGATGCGCCTACGGGCTTTATGCCGAGCAACTGTCGGGCTCGCCCTTCACCGCGCCGCGCGGCAGCAACGAGCGATCCTGGCTCTATCGCATCCGTCCTTCGGTGAAACATTCCGGACGCTTCACGAAAGTCGATGCCGGGCTGTGGCGCTCGGCGCCGTGCCATGAGCACGACCTGCCGATCGCGCAGTTGCGCTGGGACCCCACGCCACTGCCGAAGGAGGAGACCACCTTTCTGCAGGGCGTGCGCACCATGACCACCGCCGGCGACGTGCACACGCAAGGCGGCATGGCCGCGCATGTCTATCTCATCACCAAATCGATGGTGAACCAGCACTTCTACAATGCCGATGGCGAGATGATGTTCGTGGCGCAGCAGGGCAATGTCCGCTTCGTCACCGAGTTCGGCCGCATCGATATCGAGCCCGGCGAGATCGCAGTGATTCCGCGGGGCGTGAAGTTCCGGGTGGAAATTCCGTCAGGTCCCGCGCGCGGCTATCTCTGCGAGAACTACGGCGGCGCGTTCACGCTGCCGGAGCGTGGCCCGATCGGCGCCAATTGTCTCGCCAATGCGCGCGACTTCCTCACGCCCGTCGCCGCCTATGAGGACAAGGACACGCCGACCGAACTCTACGTGAAATGGGGCGGATCGCTGTTCAAATGCGACCTGCCGCATTCACCGATCGACGTGATTGCCTGGCACGGCAACTACGCGCCGTACAAATACGACCTGCGGCACTTCTCGCCGGTCGGCGCGATCTCGTTCGATCATCCCGATCCTTCGATTTTCACCGTGCTGACCTCGCCGTCGGAGACGGCCGGCACGGCGAACATCGATTTCGTGATCTTTCCGGAGCGCTGGGCGGTCGCGGAAAACACCTTCCGTCCGCCCTGGTATCACATGAACATCATGAGCGAGTTCATGGGACTGGTTTACGGCGTCTATGACGCCAGGCCGGTGGGCTTCACGCCCGGCGGGATGAGCCTGCACAATTGCATGCTGCCGCACGGCCCGGATCGCCAGGCGTTCGATCATGCCTCGAATGGCGAGCAGAAGCCGGTGAAGATGACGGGCACGCTGGCCTTCATGTTCGAGACGCGCTTTCCGCAGCGCGTGACGCAGTATGCGGCGACCTCGGCGAATTTGCAGGACGACTATTCCGATTGCTGGAAGGGACTCGAGAAGAGGTTCGATCCGAACAAGCCGTGATGATTTCAAAGCTCGTCATCGCCGGGCTTGACCCGGCGATCCATCCATTTCGACAAGAGCCTTCTTGCGAAGTTTGATGGATGCCCGGGTCAAGCCCGGGCATGACGAATTTCTCGATTGGAGAATTTCGTGACAAATCCCAACGACCCCAAACTCCGCTCCTTCATTCCGGTCGATCCCGCATCCGACTTTCCGATTCAGAATCTGCCTTACGGCGTGTTCTCCGCGCGCGGGTTTGCGCCGCGCATTGGCGTGGCGATCGGCGACTACGTGCTCGATCTCTGGGAGCTCGAGCAGGACGGACGTTTTGCTTTCGGCGAGATCGGTGTGTTCTCGCAGGCCTCGCTCAACGCCTTCATGGCGCTCGGACCGAAGGTGTGGACGAAGACGCGGGCGCGGATCAGCGAGCTGTTGCGCCACGATCACCCTGAATTGCGCGACAATGACGAGCTGCGCAAGCTCGCGCTGGTGCCGATGCGCGACGTCAAGCTGCACATGCCCTTCACGGTCGCCGGCTACACCGATTTCTACTCCTCGAAAGAGCACGCCACCAACGTTGGCGTGATGTTCCGCGGCAAGGACAACGCGCTGCAGCCGAACTGGCTGCACATGCCGATCGGCTACAACGGCCGCGCCTCGACCGTCGTCGTGAGCGGCACCAAGGTAAAGCGGCCGCGCGGGCAGCTGAAGCCGCCGACCGCCGAGGTGCCGAGCTTCGGTCCGTGCAAGCGGCTCGACTTCGAGCTGGAGATGGGAGTCGTGGTCGGTCAGGCCTCGGCGATGGGCGAGATGCTGACCGAGAAACAGGCCGAGGAGATGATCTTCGGCTTCGTGATCCTCAACGACTGGAGCGCGCGCGACATCCAGCAATGGGAATATGTGCCGCTCGGCCCGTTCCAGGCCAAGGCATTCGGCACGTCCATCAGCCCGTGGGTGGTGACGCGCGAGGCGCTGGAGCCGTTTCGCCTGCATGGGCCGGCGCAAGCCCCCGAGCCGCTGGCTTATTTGCGGCAGGCGCAGCCGAATAATTACGACATGGAGCTGGACGTGGCCTTGCGCGCGTCGCAGATGAACGCGCCGCAGTCGATCTGCCGCACCAATTTCAAATACATGTACTGGTCGTCGGTGCAGCAGCTGGTGCACCACGCTTCATCCGGCTGCGCCATGAATATCGGCGATTTGCTGGGCAGCGGCACCATTTCCGGTCCCGAGAAGCATCAGCGCGGCAGTCTTCTTGAAATAAGCTGGAACGGCAGCGAGCCGGTCGAACTGGACGGTGGCGTCAAACGCACGTTCCTCGAAGACGGCGATTTGCTCGTGATGCGCGGCTGGTGTCAGGGCGACGGCTATCGCGTCGGTTTTGGCGAGGTCGAGGGGACGATTGTGAAGGCGGAGTGACTCGTTTGTAGGGTGGGCAAAGGCGCGCTTGCGCCGTGCCCACCTTCACGGGCACGCCGAGGATGGTGGGCACGCTTCGCTTTGCCCACCCTACAGATCGCTATCGCTGTTCTGGCGGAATGCCCTTCACTCGCACGCAGTGCGCCGCCACATCCTCGCGGCTGTATTTCAGATGCACGCGCTTATCGGATGGCGCGTGCTTCGTCACGCACACGCCCTGCCGCCATTCCTGTGAGGGACGAATCGGCCGCGGCACGAAGCCGCCGCCGCAATTCGGGCAGACGTTGAACAGTTTCGTCTCCACGCAATCGGCGCAGAACGTGCATTCATAGGAGCAGATGCGCGCATCCGTGGCCGACGGCGGCAGGTCCTTGTCGCAATATTCGCAGTTCGGTCGCAGCTGCAGCGCCATGACGTCGGTCCTCGCGTGGATTGCATCATCGCAAACGCCTGCACAAAAGCGAATGGCGAATTTCCCTCGAATTAAGCCACCAACTCCGCTCTTCTCCCTCTCCCCGTTCTTACGGGGAGAGGGTTGGGGTGAGGGGCGGCCACACGACGACTCGTGGTACGGCCCCTCACCCGCGCTTCGCGCGACCTCTCCCCGCAAGAGCGGGGAGAGGTTAAGAAGGCGCCCGCAGCGGCAGCTTCGTGCTCTCCTTCAACCGATCCAGCACGATCGACGATCGCACATGCGCCACGCTGCCGTGCGGCATCAGCACGTTGTTGACGAGGTCGGACAGGCCCTTCAAATCGCGCAGCACCGCCTTCAGCACATAGTCGGCGTCGCCGGTCAGCGAATAGGCCTCCTGGATTTCGTCGACGCGGCCGACGAGGGAACGAAACTTCTTGGAATTGTCCGGCGAGTGGGTCGCGAGCGTGATGTGGATGAAGGCGATCAGGCCGAAGCCGAGCGCCTCGCCTGCGAGATCGGCGTGATAGCCCGATATCACCTTCTCCTCTTCCAGCCGCATCCGCCGCCGCGAACATTGCGAGGCCGACAGCCCGACCAGGTCGGCGAGTTCCTGATTGGTGAGCCGGCCGTCGTTCTGCAGCGCGGCCAGCATTTTGAGGTCGAAGGCGTCTACCGGGATCATGCGTCAGAAGTCCATATCATGCACAAATCGTGCATGATCATAGCCGATTGCCGCGTGATTTGCATGCATATTGCGCCGGATTTGGCGGAAACTGCATGAAACAGATTTCAGGAGTTTGCGCCATGGGTCCGTTTCCGCACGACGCGCCGCCCGCCAGCATCAGCGCCGACAATCCGATGGGTACCGACGGCTTCGAGTTCGTCGAATACGCGCATCCCGAACCCGCGCAGCTGCACGCGTTGTTCAAGCTGATGGGTTACGCGCCGGTCGCGCGCCACAGGACCAAGACAATCACGGTCTACCGCCAGGGTGACATCAACTATCTCGTCAACGAGGAGCCCGGCAGCCACGGTTTCGATTTCGTCGCCGCGCACGGGCCCTGCGCGCCATCGATGGCGTTCCGCGTGGTGGATGCGAAAGCCGCGTATGAGCGTGCGATCGCGGTGGGCGCGGAGCCGGCGGATGTGTCGTCCGCGCGGAAGACGCTCGACGTTCCCGCGATCAAGGGTATCGGCGGCAGCCTGCTGTATTTCGTTGATCGCTACGGCGCCAAGGGCTCGGCCTACGACGCCGAGTTCGAATGGCTTGGTGCGGCGAATCCGCGCCCGGCGGGCGCCGGGCTCTATTACATCGATCATCTCACCCACAACGTTCATCGCGGGCGGATGGATGTCTGGACCGGCTTCTACACAAAGCTGTTCAACTTCCGCCAGATCCGCTTCTTCGACATCGAGGGCCGCGCCTCGGGCCTGTTCTCCCGCGCGCTGACCAGCCCGGACGGCAAGATCCGGATTCCGATCAACGAGGACGCCGGCGCCTCCGGTCAGATCGAGGAATATCTCAACATTTATCGCGGCGAGGGCATCCAGCACATCGCCTGCGGCGCGCGCGATATCCATCGCACCATCGAGGACCTGCGCGAAAGCGGCCTGCCGTTCATGCCGTCGCCGCCATCAACCTATTTCGAGAAGATCGACGCGCGCCTGCCTGGCCACGATGAGGACATCGCGCGGCTGCAGCAGAACGGCATCCTGATCGACGGCGAGGGCGTGGTCGACGGCGGCCACACCAAGGTGCTGCTGCAGATATTCTCGGCGAATGCGATCGGGCCGATCTTCTTCGAGTTCATCCAGCGCAAGGGCGACGACGGATTCGGCGAGGGCAATTTCAAGGCGCTGTTCGAATCGATCGAGGAAGACCAGATTCGCAGGGGCGTGCTGAAGGTCGAGCACGCGTAGCGACACTGCGTAGGGTGGGTTAGGCGCGCTGCGCCGTAACCCACCACTTGTTTATCCGCGTCGACAGAAGAGGTGGGTTACGCCCTTCGGGCTAACCCACCCTTGTAATAGCGCGATTGGGATATTGTGAGGGTGTTCCGAAAGGAATGCTCTGCCGCGGACGGCCATCCGCGGCAGAGCGTCTGGCGATCGGATCGAACCCACCCTGAGCAGTTTGTTGCTGCCCCGTAGCGTGATCGTCGTCAGAACTTCATCGGACCCGGATGGTTGCCGGAACAATTTGGTTCGCTTCACAAGGCAGGGATCGACGAAGATGACGAAGACTAACACGGCAGTGGCCGGCATTGATACGGCCAAGGACAAGCTGGATATCGCAGTACACGGCCAGAACTTGCATTGGCGTGTAGAGAATGCCTTGCGAGGCTGGAAGCATTTGCGCTCGGAGCTGGCGAAGGCCGGGATCGAGCGTGTGGGGATCGAGGCGACGGGAGGCTATGAACGCGGAGTCGTCAGGCATCTGCAGGAAGCCGGCTTTACGGTCCTGATCCTGCAACCGCTCCAGGTGCGCGCCTTCGCGCGCGTTCATCTTCAGCGGGCCAAGAACGATACGCTCGACGCGGCTCTGATTGCAGCTTGCACGGCTGTCATGGAGAAGCCCCGGATCGAGCCCGATCAGCGCTTGGCCAGCCTTGCGGACCATCTGACCTTCCTCGAGCAGATCGAGGAGGACATGGCCCGTTTCAAGGTCCGGCTCGAACATATCAACGACCCCGGATTGCGACACACCGTCCTTGGCGACATCGCGCGGTTGAAGGCACGACGGCTTACCCAGATCCGCTTCATTGCCAGGCAACTACGTGCTCACCGCGATCTCGCTGCTCGCCTTGATCTCGTGCTGAGCGTTCCCGGTATCGGCGAGCGCACCGGGCTCGCGCTCATCATCCGCATGCCCGAGCTCGGCCGCGTCAATCGCGAAGAGGCGGCTGCACTCGCCGGCCTTGCTCCCTTCGACGACGAGAGCGGCAAACACAAAGGCCAAAGGCACATTGCCGGCGGACGCGGCCGCCTCCGGCGCTCTCTCTTCGCAGCCGCGCTTCCCGCCGCCTTCCGATGGAATAAAGCCCTGATCGACCTCTACACGCGGCTCAAAGCCAAGGGGAAGGCTCACAACGCCGCCCTCGTCGCTTGCGCCAGGAAGCTCCTGATCTACGCCAACACCGTTGTAGCCCGTGGAACACCTTGGACTGACACCCACGCCGTCAGTTAATGGTTGCTACGATCTCGCACGGGACGACAGGGTTACTTCTTCCACTCTCCCACCAACTCCCCGATCTCCGCTGCCGCCGGATCGCGCGCCGCCGATGGCGTGCGCGAGAAGCGCGGCGCGGGCGCGGGCTGGGTCACGCCATGGCGCTCGATGAACACTTGGCGCGCTCTGTTGTGCGGATGATGCGGCGCTTCGGCCATGGTGAGGATCGGCGCGAAGCAGATGTCGGTGCCTTCCATGATCTTGCACCAGTCCTCGCGCGTTTTCGTCTTGAACACGTTGCCGAGCTTCTCGCGCAGCGCCGGCCAGCCCTTGCGGTCCATCTGCGCGTCGAAATCGGCATCCGTGAGCACCGCGTGCTTGCGCAGCAGCGCATAGAATTGCGGCTCGATCGATCCGACCGAGATGAAGTGGCCGCACGAACACTCGTACACGCCGTAGAAATGCGCCCCGCCATCGATGAAATTGTTCTGGCGGCCCTCGACCCAGCGGCCTGACGCGGTCATGTCGAAGAACATCGACATCAGCGAGGCCGCGCCATCGCACATGGCGGCGTCGACCACCTGTCCCTTGCCGGATTTCGACGCTTCCAGCAGTGCCGCCAGCACGCCGACCACCACATAAAGGGCGCCGCCGCCGAAATCGCCTACGAGATTGAGGGGCGGCACCGGCTTTTCCTTTGGGCCGATCGAGGCCAGCGCGCCCGTGATCGCGATGTAGTTGATGTCATGGCCTGCGGCCTGCGCCAGCGGGCCTTCCTGGCCCCAACCGGTCATGCGGCCGTAAACCAGTTTCGGATTGCGTGCGAGCACCACGTCGGGGCCGAGCCCGAGACGTTCCATCACGCCGGGCCGGAATCCTTCGATCAACGCATCGGCGCTCGCGAGCAGGTCGAGCACCTGCGCGATCGCCGCCTTGTCCTTCAAATCGAGCTCGACGACCTTGCGGCCGCGCACCGCGACGCCCTTCATGTTTTTCTTTGCGCCGACGCGGTCGAGCGTCACGACCTCGGCGCCCATGTCGGCCAGCATCATGCACGCAAAGGGGCCGGGGCCGATGCCGGCGAATTCGACGATGCGATAACCGGTCAGCGGACCAGTGGCGCGGACGGACGTGTGGGACGCGGGTTTGTCCAGCATGGTTTTATGCCCTTGGTGTTTCCTTGGTGAAATTGTCCTGCCAGAGGGACCAACTAGCAAGAGGACATTTGTGCCCAAAAAGCAAAACGGCGCGCAGATCATGCGCGCCGTTCGCTCAAAGTTTGTGTCCAGGCGCTAGCCCGCCGCAGCCACCGCGCGTTGCGCCATCACCTTGACCAGATTGGCGCGGTAATCGGCTGTGCCGTGGATGTCGCTGAGCATGCCGTCGGCCGAGACTTTGACATTATCCAGCGCGCCGGCCGACCAGTTCGCCTTCAATGCGGCCTCTAGCGCGGACACGCGCATCACGCCGTTCTGCGATGCACCAGTCGCAGCGACGCGGACGTCGCCACTGGGTGACCTCGCCACGAACACGGCGGTGAGCGCAAAGCGCGACGCCGGGTTGCGGAATTTTGCGTAGCCCGACTTGGCGGTGACCGGGAACGAGACCGCGGTGATGATCTCGCCGTCCGCGAGCGCCGTCGTGAACAACCCCTTGAAGAATTCGTCCGCGGGGATCGTGCGCTTGTTGGTCTTCACAGTAGCATTGAGCGCCAGCACCGCGGCCGGATAGTCCGCCGCGGGATCGTTGTTGGCGAGCGAGCCGCCGATGGTGCCCTTGTAGCGCACGGCGGGATCGCCGATCACGGAGGCAAGATAGGCGAGCCCCGGGATCGCTTTCTTCACGTCGCCGCTCTGGGCGACATCGTAATGCGTGGTCGCACCCTTGATCTCGAAGCCATTGTTGGTCGCAATGATTCCGACCATGTCCTTGATCTTCGAGAGATCGATGACGTCGGAGGGCGCGGCGAGCCGTTGCCGCATGACCGGCAGCAGGGTCTGGCCGCCGGCGAGATATTTGGCTTCCGTGCCCTTGCCGAACAGTGTGGCCGCTTCGTCGACGGAAGAGGCGCGATGATAGGTGGTGGAATACATATGTCCTCTCCCTCTTAACCGTGGATCGCATGCCAGACGCGGTCGGGCGTCGCCGGCATTTCGAGCTTGTTGTTGCCGATTGCATCCGTGATCGCGTTGATCACGGCGGCGGATGCGCCGATCGCACCGGCCTCGCCGCAGCCCTTGACGCCGAGCGGGTTGCCCGGACAGAGCGTCGTGGTGTGGCTCAGCTTGAACGACGGCACATCGTCGGCGCGCGGCATGGCGTAATCCATGAACGACGCGGTCACGAGTTGACCGTTGCTGTCATAGACGGTGCCTTCCAGCAGCGCCTGGCCGATGCCCTGCACGAGCCCGCCATGGACCTGGCCCTCGACGATCATCGGGTTGATCAGCCGGCCGAAATCATCGGCCGCCACGAAGTTGACGAACGAGGTCTTGCCGGTGCCGGTATCGACCTCGACCTCGCAGATGTATGAGCCCGCGGGGAAGGTAAAGTTGGTCGGGTCGTAGAACGCACCTTCCTTCAGGCCCGGCTCCATGCCGTCGGGCAGATTGTGCGCGGTGTAGGCCGCGAGCGCGACCATCGGCAGCGCGATCGACTTGTCGGTGCCGGTCACCTTGAACTCGCCGTTCTCGATGACGATGTCGCCTTCCGACGCCTCGAGTGCATGCGCGGCAATCTTCTTGGCCTTGGCTTCGACCTTTTCCATCGCCTTGAGGATTGCGGTGAGACCGACGGCGGCCGAACGCGAGCCATAGGTGCCCATGCCGAACTGCACCTTGTCGGTGTCGCCGTGCACGATCTGAACCTGGCTGATGGGAACGCCGAGGCGCTCGGCAACGAGCTGGCAGAACGTCGTTTCGTGGCCCTGGCCGTGGCTGTGCGAGCCCGTCAGGATCTCGATGGTGCCGACCGGGTTGACGCGAACCTCCGCCGATTCCCAGAGCCCGACGCCGGCGCCGAGACTGCCAACCGCTTTCGACGGCGCAATGCCGCAGGCTTCGATGTAGCAGGAGACACCGAGGCCGCGCAGCTTGCCTTCGGATTTCGCCTTGGCCTTGCGCGCGGCGAAGCCGGCATAGTCGATTGCCTTCATCGCGGAGTCGAGCGAGGCGCCGAAATCTCCGGCGTCATAAGCCATGATGACCGGCGTTTGATGCGGGAAGCTGGTGATGAAGTTCTTGCGGCGCAGCTCAGCTGGATCGACCTTCAATTGCCGCGCCGCGGTTTCCATCAGCCGTTCCACAACGAAGCTGGCTTCGGGACGGCCCGCGCCGCGATAGGCGTCGACCGGCGTGGTGTTGGTGTAGACGCTGATCACCTCGGCGAAGATGTTGGGGATGTTGTACTGGCCCGACAGCAGCGTCGCATAGAGATAGGTCGGCACCGAGGACGAGAACAGCGACATATAGGCGCCCAAGTTGGCGTAGGTCTTGACGCGCAGCCCGGTGACCTTGTTGTCCTTGTCGAAAGCCATCTCGGCCTTGGTGAGATGATCGCGGCCGTGCGCGTCGGTCAGGAACGCCTCGGTGCGATCGCCGGTCCACTTCACCGGCCGTCCGGTTTTCTTGGAGGCCCACAGCGCGACCATCTCTTCCGGATAGATGAAGATCTTGGAGCCGAAGCCGCCGCCGACGTCGGGTGCGATCACGCGCAGCTTGTGCTCGGGTGCGATGTTGTAGAATGCCGATAGCACGAGGCGCGCGACATGCGGGTTCTGCGAGGTGGTATAGAGCGTGAAGTGCTCTTCCGCGGTGTCGTAATCGGCAATCGCGGCGCGCGGTTCCATCGCGTTCGGGACCAGCCGGTTGTTGGTGATGTCGAGCGAGACCACGTTGGCTGCAGATTTGAACGCCGCGTCGGTGGCGCCTTCGTCGCCGATGGTCCAGTCATAGATCACGTTGCCCGCGGCTTCCGGGTGCAACTGTGGCGCGCCCGACTTGATCGCGGCGCTGATGTTGGCGGCAGCCGGCAGTTCCTCGTAGGTGACGACCACGGCATCGGCTGCGTCGCGCGCCTGATTCTTGGTCTCGGCGATCACGACCGCGACCGCCTGTCCGACGAAGCGCACGGTCTCCGGCGCCATCGCGGGCCAGGCGCCCATCTTCATGCCAGTGCCGTCCTTCGACGTGATGGCCCAACCGCAGATCAAATTGCCGACCTTGTCATCGACCAGCTCCTTGCCGGTCAGCACCGCGACCACGCCGGGCATCTTCGCTGCCGCGGATGAATCGATGCTTTTGACTTTCGCGTGGGCATGCGGGCTACGGACGAATTGGGCGAAAGTCATGCCCACCAGTTTGATATCGTCGACGTAACGGCCCTTGCCTGTGATGAAACGCTTGTCTTCCTTGCGGACGACGCTGGCGCCAATGCCTTCAACACCCATAGTCTTTTCTCCCTACCGGAGTTTGTTTGCCGCCAATTCCATCGAAGTGCGGCGATCTGATTTCGAGTGAAACGGTTTGCGAGCCTATTCGGCGGCCTGCGACACCTTCATGCGTCCGGCCGCATCGAGCACGGCCTTGACGATGTTGTGATAGCCGGTGCAGCGGCAGATATTGCCTTCGAGCTCCTCGCGGACGGTGGCCTCGTCGAGTTTGCCGCCGTGACGCTGCACGATATCGATCGACGACATGATCATGCCCGGCGTGCAATAGCCGCACTGCAGGCCGTGATTGTCGCGGAACGCCGCCTGCATCGGATGCAGCTCGTCGCCCTTGGCGATGCCTTCGATGGTGGTGACGCTGCTTCCCGCGGCCTGGCCCGCCAGCACCGTGCAGGATTTCACTGCGCGGCCGTCGATATGGACCACGCAGGCGCCGCACTGGCTGGTGTCGCAGCCGATATGGGTGCCGGTCAGATTGAGGTTTTCGCGCAAGAGATGCACGAGCAGCGTCCGGTCCTCCACGTCGACCGAGATCGCCCTGCCGTTCACTGTGAGTTTGACGGTAGACACGCGTAGACCCTCCCGAGATGATTTTTGAATTAGTCCAATTAGAGACAGGGGGCGGGGACTTTGCAACCGGGAATTTGGTAGCGGCGAGAGGGGCAAGAGGGGGAATGAGCGGCGGCGGCCGGTGTCCGACCGGAACGCGAGCGAGACTCATGCTTAGGTCGCAGGGCGCGACAAATTTACCGGCCCTTATCCATTCTGCCCTAGTTTTGCGCAAACGCGCCGGGGACCGATGTTCCCGGCTCCGCGGGCTTTGGGGACACTGGGGGTTGGGATGTCGAAGCAGCAGCTGCTGACACGAAGGCTTCCGACCCTGCGCTTCCGCGCCAAGATCATCCTCGGCTTCGGTCTCGTGCTCGCGATTTCGGCCGTGAGCCTCTATATCGCCTGGCTCGGCTTCGAGAAGGTGTCCTCCGCCGTTGCGACCTGGCGCACCAGCGTGTCGGAGGCCGATCTCGCCCGCAACATCGACCGCGAGCTGATCGCCTATCGCGGGCTGGCACGCTACTTCGTGGTCACGGCCAAGGACGACGACGCCAAGGCGGCGCAGGCCGCGGAGGCGCACCTCAAGGATGCCATCGACGCGTCGATGCGGGGCGCCAGCAACCCGGCGCGGCTCGATCAGATCACGCGCCTGTCGAACGAATTCCAGGGCTTTGTGAAAATTTTCGCCGAGATCGTCCAGGTCAAGAGCGAGAGCGCGCTGCTGGTGCAGAACAAGCTGTCGCGCGACGCCAACATGCTGCGTTACAAGCTCGACGATCTCCCCAGCAATGCCGATGACTCGGAGCTGCAGGCGATCCAGTTCGGCGCCAAGAAGGTCAACGACCAGTTCCAGTCGGCGACCGCGCTCGCGAATACCTTCGTGATCAATGCCGATCAGGCGATCGCCACCGGCGCGATGGCGCGGCTGAAATTCGTCGAAAACTCGCTTGGCGCGGTGACCTCGCAGAACGAGCGGATCGCGTCGGGCCTGAAGGAGGCGAACAGCCTGCTCGCCGAATATCGGGAGACCTTGGCAAAGCTGGTCGAGAACACCAAGAAGGTCGATCAGCTTGTCGCCGCGATGACCAATTCCGCGGAGGCCATCGTCAAGGTCGCAAGCGAGATGAAGGCCGACCTGCTGGCGGATCAGCAGCGGCTGGAACGGCAGTCGAATGCCGCCATCGGCGAGACCGAGCATCTCATCCTGATGCTCGCGATCGGCGGAACCTTGCTCGGTGCCGCGTTGGCGCTGGTGCTCGGCCGCGGCATTTCCGCGCCGATGACGGCGATGTGCCGCGCCATGCGCGAGCTCGCCGGCGGCAAGTTCGACGTGGTGCTGCCGGGTCTCGGGCGCAAGGACGAGCTTGGCGAGATGGCGGGCGCGGTCGAGGAGTTCAAGCTGCAGGCGGTTGCGAAGGCCGAGCGCGATGCCTCTGCGCAAGACGCGCAGAACAAGGAAGCGGGTGCGGCGCGCCGTGCCGAGCTCATTCGTTTCGCCGACGATTTCGAGACCGCGGTCGGCTCGATCGTCTCCAACGTCTCGTCGTCGGCCGGGCAGCTGGAGCAGGCGGCCGGCGTTTTGACGCGCACCGCTGATACCACGCAGGGTCTGTCGAGCCAGGTCGCCGGCGCCTCCGAGGAAGCCTCCACCAACATCCAGTCGGTGGCGTCGGCCACCGAGGAATTGTCGGCCTCGATCGGCGAGATCGGCCGCCAGGTGCACGAGTCCAACCGCATCGCGGAAGCCGCCGTGCAGCAGGCGCAGGCGACCGACGCGCGGATCGGCGAGTTGTCGCGCGCCGCCAGCGAGATCGGCGACGTCGTCAAGCTGATCAACGCGATTGCCGAGCAGACCAACCTGCTGGCGCTCAACGCAACGATCGAGGCGGCGCGCGCGGGCGACGCCGGCCGCGGCTTTGCGGTGGTCGCAGCCGAAGTCAAATCGCTGGCGAGCCAGACCGCGAAGGCGACCGAGGAGATTTCCGGTCACATCGCGGGCATGCAGGATGCGACGCAGGAGTCGGTCGCCGCGATCAAGGAGATCGGCGCAACCATTGCGCAAATCTCGAATATCGCCTCGTCGATCGCAAGCGCGGTCGAAGAGCAGGGCGCAGCGACCAGCGAAATCGCGCGCAATGTGCATAGCGTGGCGATAGGTACGCGCGAGGCCGCCAGCAACATCGTGCAGGTCAATCGCGGCGCCACCGAGACCGGCGAGGCCTCGGGCGAAGTGCTGAGCTCGGCGAAGGCGCTGACCAGCGAGAGCACTCGGCTCCGCGCCGAGCTCGATCGCTTCATGGGGAATATCAGGGCGGCTTGATTTGTTATTCCGGGGCGCGCGTAAGCGCGAACCCGGAATCCATAACCACCATCTTTTGTTGTTGCATGAGATAACGGCCCCAGCCTTCTTCAACACCACGGCCTGTGATTATGGGTTCCGGGCCCATCGCGGAGCCTGTCATCGGGCCGCGCTTCGCGCGGACCCGTTGGCGATGTCCCGGAACGACGAAGCGTCGCCGGAACCCCTGCAGTCCCAAGGCGTTAACTTCGCGTGGCAGGCCACGCTTTGCCGCAATCCGCGCTAATCACCCCCCGGGGCGCAGCTTTCCCGGGCTTTTTGCATTGGTTCGATCCAATGGCCCTGCAGGAGGCTCACGTCTTGTCCGATCACGGCGCTCCAGCGAATGCGCCATCGCGTGAAAATCGCCTGATCGAGACCTCGATTCCGTCGCGGCTGGACGCGCTGACCTGGAGCGGCTTCCACACCCGCGTGGTGCTGGCGCTCGGCATCACCTGGATCCTTGATGGGCTCGAGGTGACGCTCGCCGGCGCGCTGGCGGGCGCGCTGAAGCAAAGCCCGGCGATGCACTTCTCCAATTTCGACGTTGGGCTGGCCAACTCGCTCTATCTTGCCGGCGCCGTGCTCGGCGCGATCGGCTTCGGTTGGCTCACCGATCGCATCGGCCGCAAGAAGCTGTTCTTCATCACGCTCGCGGTTTATCTCACGGCGACCGCCGCCACCGCGCTGTCGTGGAACGTCGCGAGCTACGCGCTGTTTCGCTTTCTCACGGGCGCCGGCATCGGCGGCGAATACACCGCGATCAACTCCACCATCCAGGAGCTGGTGCCGGCGCGCTATCGCGGCTGGACCGATCTCGTCATCAACGGCAGCTTCTGGATCGGCGCCGCGATGGGCGCGACAGCTGCGATCGTGCTGCTCGATCCCGCCGTGACTTCGCCCGACATTGGCTGGCGGCTCGCCTATTTCACCGGCGCCGTGCTCGGCCTGATCGTGTTCGTGATGCGGATGTGGATTCCGGAAAGCCCGCGCTGGCTGATGATCCACGGCTATCCCGACCAGGCCAACGCCATCGTCGACGACATCGAACGCAGCGTGACCGGCCATACGGCGCGCGCGGGCGCTTACACGAAAATCAAACTGCGCATGCGCGATCACACGCCGCTGACCGAAGTCGCGCATACGCTGTTCGTCACCTATCGGCAGCGCTCGCTGGTGGGACTGACGCTGATGGTGGCGCAGGCTTTCTTCTACAACGCCATCTTCTTCACCTTCGCCTTGGTGCTCGCCGATTTCTATCACATACCTGCCGATAAAATTGGCTGGTATCTCCTGCCCTTTGCCGCCGGCAATTTCCTCGGCCCGCTGCTGCTCGGCCGCCTCTTCGATACGCTCGGCCGCCGCATCATGATCGCCTTTACCTACGGCGTCTCCGGCGTGTTGCTCGCTCTCTCGGGCTACCTGTTCTCAATCGGCGCGCTCAGCGCGCAGACCCAGACGATTGCCTGGATGATCATCTTCTTCTTTGCCTCGCCGGCCGCGAGTGCGGCCTATCTGACCGTCAGCGAAACCTTTCCGTTGGAAGTGCGCGCGCTTGCGATCGCAATCTTCTATGCCATCGGCACCGGCATCGGCGGCGTGATCGGGCCGGCGCTGTTCGGCGTGCTCATCGATACCGGATCGCGCGCCAGCGTGTTCGTTGGCTACTTGCTTGGGGCGGTTTTGATGATTGTCGCAGCTGGAATCGGCTGGCGCTATGCGGTGGCGGCCGAGCGCAAATCGCTCGAATCCGTCGCAACGCCGCTGGCTTTTGTGGAGTAGGATATGAACCAGGAACTGGCCGAAATGCCCATGGACGATCTGTCGCCGGAGGATCTGACGCCGTTGCAGGAAAAGCCTGACGCCGTTCCGGTGCCGCACCTTCTTGTTCCCCATTTGAACGAGATGGCGATCCTGCTCGACATCGACGGCACCTTGCTCGACCTGATGCCGACGCCGCGCCAGGTCTGGGTGCCGCCCGGCTTGCGCGAAACTCTCAACGGCTTGCTTGCGAGAACTTCCGGCGCGCTGGCGCTCGTCAGCGGACGCTCGCTTGGCGATATTGACCTGATCTTCGCGCCGCAGGAATATCCTGTTGTCGGCGGCCATGGCGCGGAGATGCGGCTTGCGCATGACAGCGAGGCGGTCGCCACCCACGCGCCGCCGATGGACAAGGAATTGAAGCGGCGTCTTGCCGCCATCGCGGCGCTCAGCCCGGGAATCCTGCTCGAGGACAAGGGCTACTCGCTGGCGCTGCATTATCGCCTCGCGCCGCATGCCGAGAAGGCGATCTATGAAGCGGTGTCGCTGATCCGCGCCGATCTGCCGAACGCGCCGATCGAGGTGCTGCCCGGTAAATGCGTTTGCGAGATCAAGCATTCCGGCTTCACCAAGGCGACCGGCGTGCGCGAGTTGATGACGCACGAACCCTTCAAAGGACGCAAGCCGCTGTTCATCGGCGACGACGTCACCGACGAAACCGTGTTCGCAATCATGCCTGATTTCGACGGCGTGGCGTTCTCGGTCGGCCGCCGCGCCCGCGGCGTCGACGGTCATTTCGATGCGCCGAACGACGTGCGCGAGTTCCTTGCGCGCTTGCTCGATGGCTGAAGCGTGACGCGCTGACGCCCGCTTTCCGATCCGCGCGCTCGCATTGTGACGCGCCAGCGTTTTTTCAGCGCCACGCGTGCCTTTGGCGCATCAGATGAATTCTTTTCAGTGTGGAACCCGGGTTCCGCGGCAAAAGTCCGATTTCCGTTTCAATTCATCGAAAATCTCACGGAAATGGCGCCGGATCGAAGGGTCCGAACCGGGCACGAAATGCGGCGCAGGAACCATAATGATGAACGGCAGTTAAACAGCCGACAACAGGAGGGGACCTGTGAACCTCGTCGTCGTTTCCAATCGTGTATCGCGCGGCAAGCCCAATGAGCCGATGACCGGCGGGTTGGCGGCCGCGTTGCTGCCGGTCGTGGAGAAATCCGGCGCCATTTGGGTCGGCTCGTCCGGCCGTGTGCGCGACGGATTGCAGAAAGAGCCGCTCGCCGAGATCGAGGCGCTCGGCGAGGGTGCGCTCGCGATGCTCGACCTGCCGGCCGCGCATTACGGCGGCTATTACGAAGGCTTTGCCAATTCCGCGCTGTGGCCGGCGCTGCATTCGCGCAGCGATCTGATCCGCGTCACGCAGGGCGACTATCTCAGCTATCGCGAGGTCAACGCCTTCATGGCGCGCGCGCTGTTGCGCTTCCACAAGCCGGACACCGCGTTCTGGGTACAGGACTATCACTTCCTGTCGCTCGGCGCGGAACTGCGCGACCTTGGCGTGAGCGAGCCGATCGGCTTCTTCCTCCACACGCCGTGGCCGGAGGCTTCCGTCATCGAGGGCGTGCCGCATCATCGCGAACTGGTCGAGGCGATGCTGGCCTATGACCTGATCGGCTTCCAGACCGAAGCCGACTGCAACAATTTCATCGCCTATGTGAAGAACGCGCTGGCGTTGCCGGTCGCCGGCGACGTGGCCGTTTCACAACATGGTCGCACGCGTCTCGCCGTGTTCCCGATCGGCATCGACGCCGAGAAGTTCGCTGGCTTCGCCGCGAAGTCGGCCATGCATCCCGACGTGTCGCGGCTGCGCCGCAGCCTCAACGGCGCGCAGCTTGCGATCGGCGTCGACCGGCTCGATTATTCCAAGGGCCTGGTCAACCGCATCAGCGCGTTCGACCGGATGTGGACCGCGCATCCGCATTTGCAGCGCGCGGCGTCGCTGCTGCAGATCGCCACGCCCTCGCGCGGCACCATTGAGGCCTATGGCAAGCTGCAGGCTGAATTGTCGCGGCTGGTCACCGACGTCAACGGCCGTCATGGCGAGGTCGACTGGACGCCGATCCGCTGGCTCAACAAGGGTTTTGGCCAGCAGGTGCTCGCGGGCTTGTATCGCACCGCGCAGGTCGGCGTGGTGACGCCGCTGCATGACGGCATGAACCTGGTCGCCAAGGAATATGTCGCCGCCCAAAACCCGGCCGATCCGGGCGTGCTGGTGTTGTCGAAATTCGCCGGCGCCGCCAACGAGCTCGACGCCGCGCTCCTGGTCAATCCGCACGACATCGACGGCATGGCGCGCAGTATTTCGACGGCGCTGTCGATGCCGCTGACCGAGCGGCGGCTGCGCTACGAGGCGATGATGGCGAAGCTGCGCAAGCATACCATCCAGGACTGGTTCGCCGAGTTCGTCGACGCGCTTGGCGACTGCCAGCTCGCGCGCGCTGCGAGCGAGCCGATCCCCGCGACCCCGCCGTCGCTGTGGCCGCTGCGCACCGCGAACGCGAGCGCGCGGTATCACTGAGGCGTGAACCGCGACGCCGCAGGGCTCACGCCGGGGTGACGTCCGGGTGCATCTTGCCGCACTATCAGGCCATGACTCCTGCGCCTATGATAAGGCCATGAGGCGTCGCGACTTCGTCACGCTGCTTGGCGGCACGATGATTTTGCCGTTGGCGGCGCATGCACAGCGTTCCGAAAAGATCACGCGCATCGGCGTCCTGATGGGGATCGGCGACAACGATCCCGAAGCAGGACCGCGCGTCGAGGCGCTGGAGCAGGGACTTCGCGAACTGGGCTGGGTGAAGGGCCGCAACCTTCAGCTGGATTACCGCTGGACCGCCGGCGATCCTGACAATGCCGAGCATTTTGCCAAGGACATCGTCGCGCTCAAGCCCGACCTCATCGTCGTTCACTCTACGCCCTGCGTGAAGGCGCTGCATCAACTGACGACGGCCATTCCGATGGTCTTCGTGCTGGTCGCCGACCCCATCGGAAGCGGCTTCGTGCAGAGCCTGGCGCATCCCGGCGGCAACATCACCGGATTCATGAACGTCGATTCGCCGATGACCAGCAAATGGCTGGAGCTGATCGTCGAGATCTCGCCGAAAACGAAGCAGGTGGCGCTGCTGTTCAACCCCGAAACGGCGACATTCTACCGGGACTTCATTCGCAATTTCGACGAGGCCGCGCCGCGCTTCAAGGTGCGCGGGATTGCGACGCCAGTGCGGCATGCGGCCGGGATCGAGCAGGCGTTCGAGAGGCTGGAGCCCGACACCGCGCTGTTCGTGCTGCCCGACGTGTTCGTGCAGGTCCACCGCATCCTGATCACGAAGCTCGCCGAGCAGCATCGCGTGCCCGCGATCTATCCGTACCGGTTCTTTCCGACCAGCGGCGGACTGCTGTCGTACGGCATCGATACCATCGTCGTGTTCAGGCAGGCCGCGGGCTATGCCGACAAGATCCTTAAAGGTGCTGCGCCGAACGACCTGCCGGTGCAGGCGCCGTCGATCTTCAAGCTGGTCGTGAACCTCAAGGCGGCGCGCGCCATCGGCCTGACCATCCCGGAGTCGTTCCTGCTGCGCGCGGACGAGGTGATTGAATAGGGATGGGAGCATGCCGAGGCCACTTGGCTGACGCGCGCGCTCAGGCCTCTCAGCTCGTCATTCCGGGGCGCGCCACTTGGCGCGAGCCCGGAATCCATACCGCGTGATATCTCAAATGTGCAGGCTGGTCGTCGTGATGGTCTTCGCCAAACAAACGCCTGTGGTTATGGATTCCGGGCCAGGCTCTTCGGGCCATCCCGGAATGACGACGTCCCTCAATAACAATACGCCACCCCATCCAGCACGGGACATCGCGTCTGCGCGCTCGGGTTCTCCATCGGCACAACACCCTTGCCGCTGGGACTGCCGACCATCACGCCCTTACCGACGATCACCGACGACTTGTTGCCGACGATGACGCTCGGATGCTGCGAGGCGAGGTTGGAGCGCGTGCCGTCGGCCCAGATGATGGCATCGCCGGTGAAGATGCCGCGCTTGCCGTCGTCGCAGGTGACGTCGTTGCCCTGGCGGGTGCAGGTCTGTGCCAGCGCGGGCGCGGCCGAGAGGAGGGCGATAGCGATGGCCAGCGATGCGAGTGTTTTTGTTTGTCGGATGCTCATGCTGTCCCTCGCTTGATCTGGCTGCGCCGTTCACATTAGTCGTCGGTGTTACCGGGATTCGGGTTCACCGCCCGCCGTGTTCCCTCCCCCGCGCGCGGGGGAGGGTCAGGGTGGGGGCCCTTTGGGCGAGGCGGATCGCGTCTACTAAATCTGACGATAATTCAATTATTTGGCTGAATTTCAGCCACACCCCCCGCCGCCCGCTTGCAAAAATCCGTCCGCCCCTTCAAGAGAGGGCATCCGGAGAGATGGCCGAGTGGCTTAAGGCGCACGCTTGGAAAGCGTGTGTGCGGGAAACTGTACCGTGGGTTCGAATCCCACTCTCTCCGCCAACAGGTCTCACCGAAATTGACCTTTAGGCCTCGGCGATCTCGAAAATCCCGCCATTTTTGAGAGATTTTTCAATCGGGAGAATCCGGCAAGCCCGGCCTCCGAGCCCTCAGGAGGGCTCGGAGAATGCATTTTTCTCCGGATCCTTTGTACTAGCGAAACCGCTGTCAGTGCTGATTTTGTAGCAAGACCAACGGCTCTGGTCCTCATTGTTTCGAATCTCTCTCGCTCACGGGGTGACGACAGCTCTGCTTCTGTCTCGCGGCCGGCACCTGCAAAGGGACGAGAATCGAAAATGAAGGCCGTCTGAGCAGCTGGCTGAGAGAGCCGCAGACGTGATGTCCCCTCAGCGGACGCCAACGCTCGCCCATGCCACTTTATACCGGAGATACTTCAGATTTGAGGGATGCAACCACTTGTTTTTTTGGCCAAATCGGACGCATTTAACAGATTCAAAAAGGAGTCAGTCCCCGCGATGGCGATGATCACGCCCGAACGCCAAATTGAAGAGGCGCTTGTCACGAAGCTTCGGGACCTCAAGTATGAATATCGCCCTGACATTCGCGATCGAGCCACGCTGGAAGCAAATTTCAGGGAAAAGTTCGAAACCCTGAATCGTGTCAAACTCACCGACGGTGAATTCCAACGACTCCTCGACGAGATCGTGAAACCCGACGTGTACGAAGCCGCACGCTCCCTCCGAAATCGGGAGGCGTTCATCCGTGACGATGGCACACCGCTCAACTACACCCTCGTCAACATCAAGGACTGGTGCAAGAACAACTTCGAGGTCGTCAATCAGCTGCGCATCAATACCGACAACAGCCATCACCGCTACGACGTTATGCTCCTGATCAACGGCGTGCCCGTCGTCCAGATTGAGCTGAAGACTCTTGGAATCAGCCCCCGACGAGCCATGGAGCAGATCGTCGACTACAAGAGCGAGCCCGGTAACGGATATACCAAGACGCTCCTTTGCTTCGTCCAGCTCTTCATCGTCAGCAATCGGACTGACACGTGGTACTTCGCCAATAACAACGCACGGCACTTCGCCTTCGACGCGGACGAGCGGTTCCTTCCGATCTATCAGTTCGCGGCCGAAGACAACACTAAGATCACTCATCTCGACGACTTTGCCGATCGGTTCCTCGCCAAGTGCACGCTTGGCCAGATGATAAGCCGGTACATGGTCCTCATCGCGAACGAGCAGAAGCTCGTGATGATGCGCCCGTACCAAATCTATGCCGTCAAGGCTATCGTCGACTGCATCGATCAGAACTGTGGCAACGGATATGTCTGGCACACGACCGGCTCTGGCAAGACGCTCACCTCCTTCAAGGCCTCGACGCTACTCAAAACAAACGATAGCATCCACAAGTGCCTCTTCGTCGTCGACCGCAAGGACCTCGACCGTCAAACCCGCGAGGAGTTCAATCGGTTTCAAGAGAATTGCGTCGAGGAAAATACTAACACCGCAGCGCTTGTCCGCCGCCTCCAGTCCGACGACTACGCGGACAAGGTCATCGTCACTACCATTCAGAAGCTCGGGCTCGCCCTCGACGAGAATAGCAAGCACAACAAGCAGAGCATCGCTCAGGGGCGGTCAACGTTCAAGCAGCGGCTCGAGCAGCTCCGAGACAAGCGCATGGTCTTCATCTTCGATGAGTGCCATCGTTCGCAGTTTGGCGATAACCATAAGGCCATAAAAGAGTTCTTCCCGAACTCCCAGCTCTTCGGCTTCACTGGCACCCCGATCTTCGAAGACAATGCAACCGTCAAGCAGATCGAAGCAGACGCAGCCACCCTTCGAACCACCAAGGACCTCTTCCAAAAGCAACTCCACGCCTACACCATCACTCACGCGATCGAAGATCGGAACGTTCTCCGTTTCCACGTCGACTACTACAAGCCCAAGGAGGCCGCTGCCCTCAAGTCGGGCCAGACTCTCACCAAGCAGGCGGTGGCCCAGGCGATACTTGACAAGCACGATGCAGCAACCGGGGGTCGACGCTTTAATGCGTTGCTTGCTACCGCCTCGATCAACGACGCCATCGAGTACTACGGGGTCTTCAAAAACCTCCAAGTCGAACGGAAAGCCGTTGATCCCGAGTTCGTCCCGCTCAAAATCGCTGCCGTATTCTCCCCGCCGGCGGAGGGAAACAAGGACGTCCAACAGATCCAAGAGGACCTCCTCCAGGAGAAGGAAGACAACCGCCACGACCCCGAGGGCAAAAAGACCGCGCTCAAGGCAATCATCGCCGACTACAATCAGCGGTACGGTACGAACCACGACATCAACAACTTCGATCTCTACTACCAGGACGTCCAGCAGCGCATCAAGGATCAGCAGTTTCCCAACCGCGATCTGCCCCGCAAGGGCCAGGAAAAAATCGATATCACCATCGTCGTGGACATGCTCCTCACCGGCTTCGACGCTAAATTCCTCAATACGCTCTACGTTGACAAGAACCTCAAGTACCACGGCCTGATCCAAGCCTTCTCGCGCACCAACCGCGTTCTCAACGCGACCAAGCCCTACGGCCACATCCTCGACTTCCGCAACCAGCAGGACAGCGTCGATGCCGCCATCGCCCTCTTCTCCGGCGCCCAGCCCGACCGGGCGCGCGAGATTTGGCTTGTCGACAAGGCCCCCGTCGTAATCGACAACTTCAAGCAGGCTATCGCCGAACTCGGCGAGTTCATGAGGTCGCAAGGCCTCAAAGCCAAGCCCGACCAGGTGACTAACTTGATGGGCGACGACGCCCGCGCCCAGTTCATCAAGCGGTTCAAGGAAGTCCAGCGCTTCCAGACGCAACTCGACCAGTACACCAATCTCACCGAGGAGCAGCGGGAGCAGATCGAGCAGGCCCTTCCCAAGGACGACCTCCGCGCCTTCCGCGGCGTTTATCTCGAAACCGCGCAACGCCTGAAGGAGCAGCAGGACGTAGCCGGAAAGGACGACGGGTCGGTCAACTCGGAGGTTGACCAGCTCGATTTCGAGTTCGTCCTCTTCGCCTCCGCCATCATCGACTACGACTACATCATGAAGCTCATCGCTCAAGTACTCGGGCCAAGACCCGAAGAAGCTCAAGATTAGCCGGGAGCAGCTCATTGGTCTGATCCAGTCTGACGCCAAGTTTCTCGACGAGCGAGAGAACATCACCGAGTATGTCCGTTCACTTAAGGAGGGTGAAGGCCTCGACGAGCCCGCGGTCCGCGCCGGCTACGAGCATTTCAAGGCCGCGAAGCAAGCCAAGGAAATCGAGGGGCTCGCTCAGACTCACGGTCTGCCCACCGCAGTCTCTCGCGGCCTTCGTGGACACGATCCTTCAGCGCATGATCTTCGACGGCGAACAGCTCACCGACCTTATGGAGCCGCTCGGCCTCGGCTGGCGAGAACGTCGGGAGCGTGAACTCGCGCTTATGTCAGACCTCGTGCCGCTCCTGAGCAAACGGGCTCACGGCCGAGACATCTCGGGCCTCAACGCCTACGAGCATGGCGGTGCGCAATGACCGCAGACAAGCCATCGAACATGGTGCCGAAGCTACGATTTCCCGACTTCCAGGGCGGCGGAGACTGGCTCTTGAAGCCACTACGCGACATCGCGGAGCCGATCTCCGACAGGGTTGGGACGACGGAGTGCGTGCCGATGAGCGTCAACACTGGCGCGGGCCTCGTGAGTCAGGAGGAGAAGTTTGGCCGCACTATCGCAGGCAATTCGTACTCGAATTACATCCGGCTCCAGACGAACGATTTCGCCTACAACAAGAGTGCGACGAGGGAGTTCCCGCAGGGATACATCGCTCGATATCTTGGCGCGAGGGACGCAGCTGTTCCGAACAGCATTTTCACGTGCTTTAGGCCGGATACCGCCGTCGTTATCCCGGACTACCTCGACCATCTCTTCCACGGAAATCATCACGGCCGATGGCTGCAGAAATACATCACCGTCGGTGCGCGGTCTCACGGCGCGCTGAGTGTGAGCGACGATGATCTCATGTCGATGCCGGTGCCACTCCCGCCGGATACGGTATCGTGGTTCGAGCAGCAAAAAATTGCTGACTGCCTCAACTCATTGGACAAGTTGATCGGGGCGGAGAATCGAGGAACTCAAAGCCCTAGAAGATCATAAGAAGGGGCTGATGCAGCAGCTATTTCCGCAAGAAGGCGAAAATGTACCCCCTCTCCGTTTCCCGCAGTTTCGGGATGAGCCAGAGTGGAATGTGGAATCGATTAGCGATTTCGCTCAGACGACGACAGGCAATAGAGACACGCAAGATAAGGTCGAGAGTGGGAGATACCCATTCTTCGTCAGATCACAGTCGACAGAGTTGATCGACACGTATGCGTACGAGGGCGAGGCCGTGCTGACATCGGGCGACGGTGTCGGAGTCGGGAGGAATTTCCATTATATCAACGGAAGGTTTGACTTCCATCAGCGAGTATACTGCATCCATGACTTTCAAAGCCGTGTACTTGGACGATTCTTTTATTTTTACTTTTCTGAGCATTTCGGACCGCGGGTGCGGCGGGTGAGTGCAAAAAACTCCGTAGATTCTGTCAGGCGATCAATGATCACTGACATGCCGGTGCCTCTCCCAGACCCCGCCGAACAAAAAGCTATCGCTGATTGTCTATCGTCGCTCGACGACCGCATCGCCGGACAAGCTCGAAAACTTGACGTGCTGCATCGGCACAAGCGGAGCTTGTTGCAGCAGCTCTTTCCCAGCATGGAGGAAGAGTCGAGATGAGCGAGACCAGCTACGCCGATCTTCGGAAAGTCGCCCGGCATCTCCGATCGGAGCTAGCGGACAAAGCTCAGAGGAAGCCCGACAGGAGCCCGTTCGTCCTGATCTACGCCTTCAACGGTACCGGAAAGACACGGCTGTCCACGGCCTTCAAAGACCTTGGGAAGGTGGTGGATGCGAACGGTGAAGTGCAGAGTCGGGATACTTTGTACTTCAACGCCTTTACCGAAGACCTCTTCTCATGGGATAACGATCTGGAGAAGGATCAGCATCGCACGCTGAAGCTCAATGCGGCATCCAGCTTTTTTATCGGACTGAACGAACTGGAGATCGACAATCGAATTCGCCCGCTGCTGGACCGGTACGCGGACTTCGACTTCAAGATCGGTTTCGAGTTTGATCAGCAGACAGGTAACATCTCCGGTGCGGAAGTGACGTTCTCGCGCAAAGTCCTCAACGGCATCGGCGACGACGCGCGCACCAACGAGATCGATGGAATCAAGATCTCGCGGGGCGAAGAAAATATCTTCATTTGGTGTTTTTTCCTCGCAATCCTTCAACTGGCACTCGATGGGGCAGAGGCGTATAAGTGGGTCGAACACGTCTACATCGACGACCCCATCTCGTCACTCGATGAACACAATGCAATCGTCGTCGGGAACCACCTCGTTCAGCTCTATCGCGAGGCGCAGCGCCCGATAAAAACCGTTGTGTCAACCCATCACGCACTATTCTTCAACGTCCTGCACTACGAGCTGCGCTACCATGTGGGCGGACCATTACAATATATCCTCAAACGAGACCGCCAGACTGGCGGCTACCTGCTTGCCGAACAAACTGGCGATACGCCGCAGTTCTACCACGTCACTGCGCTGGCAGATCTCTGGCTCGTCGCACAGAGCGGCCAAGCCAAGACTTTCCACTTCAATATTTTGCGCACAATCCTAGAGAAGACCGCTCTATTTCTCGGCCATCGCCATTTTTCGGAGTGCATCAAGAGAGCACCAGACGACGCGGATGGCATCTTGCATCAACGCTTCGTCGATCTTTTAAGCCACGGAAAATACTCGATGTACGAACCGAGCGAAATGGGTGAAGACACCAAAGAATACTTCCTTACGATTCTGAGAGGATTCGTGGACCGCCATCCCTTTAGCCGTGAACTTTTGCCAGAATCTGCCGTGGACACGAAAAAAGCATGACCGAGAACAACCAGAAACAGCTTGGCAAGACGCTCTGGGCTATCGCCGATCAGCTCCGCGGCGCGATGAACGCAGACGATTTTCGCGACTACATGCTCGCGTTCCTGTTCCTTCGTTACCTCTCAGACAACTACGAGCAGGCCGCGAAAAAGGAACTAGGGCGAGATTACCCTGACCCTAACGCGATCGGGAATGGTGGTCGGTCATCCCTGTCTGTCTGGTATGAGCAGAACTCCAGCGATGTGTCGGCATTCGAGAAGCAAATGCGACTCAAGGCGCATTACGTGATCCGCCCCGATCACCTCTGGGCCAGCATCGCCCACATGGCTCGCACTCAGAATGGCGAGCTGCTCAACACGCTTCAAGCAGGCTTCAAGTACATCGAGAACGACTCGTTCCAGAGCACTTTCTCTGGGCTTTTCTCGGAAATCAATCTCGGCTCGGATAAACTCGGCAAGACCTACGCGGACCGGAACGCGAAACTCTGCACGATCATCACCAAGATTGCAGAGGGCCTCGCAGAGTTTTCTACGGATAGCGACTCACTGGGAGACGCCTACGAGTACCTAATTGGCCAGTTCGCCGCCGGCTCGGGCAAGAAGGCTGGTGAGTTCTACACGCCACAGCGAATCTCGGACATCCTCTCCGCAATCGTCACGCTGGACAGCCAGGAGCCGAAGACTGGCAAACGTAAGCACCTAGCCAACGTAATGGACTTCGCCTGCGGATCGGGCTCGCTGCTACTCAATGTACGAAAGCGCTTGGGGCCGCACGGCATCGGCAAGATCTTCGGGCAGGAGAAGAACATTACCACCTACAATCTTGCACGCATGAATATGCTGCTGCATGGAGTAAAGGATTCGGAGTTCGAGATTTACCACGGCGATACACTGACGAACGACTGGGACATGCTCCGCGAAACGAATCCGGCGAAGAAGCCTTACTTCGACGCTGTGGTTGCCAACCCGCCGTTCAGCTATCGCTGGGATCCGAATGAGGCGTTGGGGGAGGACGTGCGCTTCAAGAACTACGGTTTGGCCCCAAAGTCGGCGGCGGACTTCGCATTCCTTTTGCACGGCTTCCACTACCTGAAGGATGACGGAGCTATGGCGATCATCCTGCCGCACGGGGTGCTGTTTCGCGGAGGCGCGGAGGCGAAGATCCGCCGCAAGCTCCTCGACGACGGGCACATCGATACTGTCATCGGCCTGCCCATGAACCTGTTCTACTCAACCGGCATCCCGGTCTGCATCCTCGTCCTGAAGAAGTGCAAAAAGCCCGATGATGTCCTGTTCATCAACGCGTCCGAGCATTTCGAGAAGGGCAAGCGACAGAACTATCTATCCGACAAGCATATCGAGAAGATTATCGATACCTACCAGCGGCGTCCGGAGAGCATCGAGCGCTACGCAAAACGGGTAGAGATGAGCGAGATCGAGGCCAATGATTTCAACCTCAACATTTCCCGCTATGTCAGCACGGCCAAGGAGGAGGCCGCGATTGACCTGTCGGCCACGCATAGAGAGTTGGTCGAAATCGAGAAGCAGATTCGGGACTCAACCGCGAAGCACAACTCGTTTCTGAAGGAACTTGGACTGTCTCCATTGCCCGCGTCGTCCGACGATTAATCGAGGCGATCCCTCTCACATTCTCAGTGAGATTCCTGGTCGAGAGCAGCCGACAATGGCAGCGACAAGGGACCCTACCCAACTGTCCCTCTGGCTTAGCCATTGCGAAGCCGAGATTGCGCGTGAAGAGCCCGGTACTACCGAGGCGCAGGCGGAGCGAGACGTCGTTAATTTCTGTGGGCATTGCTCCTTTGAATGCTCGTGAGGGATGACCGCCGATGGTTCCATAACATCCGATGGACGAACCTTCATGTAGCAGCAAAGCTAAAATGTCAGCACTGAGCAAAGTTCAAATGTCAGCTTCTGGTCCTTTCGGGGACTCGGGAGGCTGTCATTTCGATGGAGCATGGTGTTGATGAGCAAGCGCGAACTGAACCGCCTCGATGTTCTGGCACGGCTGGATAGCGACCGGCTGAGCGTGGCTGTTGCGGCCGGACTAATGAACGTAACGCCGCGGCAAACTTATCGACTGTTGAGTCGATATCGCGACGGTGGTGCTTCAGCGATCGCCAACCAGCGGCGGGGTCGTCCCTCGAACAACCGGTCATCGGACGCGGTTCGTGATCATGCGACTGTTCTGGTACGGGAGCTCTATCCGGACTTTGGCCCGACACTGGCGGCCGAGAAGTTACGGGAACGTCATGCCCTGCGAGTTTCCCGAGAGACGCTGCGCACCTGGATGCGGCACGCCGGCATTTGGGTATCTCGGGCAGAACGCAAGCGGATCCAGCAACCTCGCTATCGCCGCGAGCATGTCGGCGAGTTGATCCAGATCGATGGCTCGGAGCACCGCTGGTTCGAAGATCGTGCTGATCCCTGCACCCTGCTGGTGTTCGTGGATGATGCCACCAGCCGCCTGATGGAGCTTCGCTTCGTCACTTCGGAGAGCACATTTGCCTATTTCGAGGCGCTGAAGGCCTATCTCGGATGCCATGGCAAACCAGTCGCCTTCTACTCCGACAAGCATTCGATCTTTCGGGTATCGAACGAGAACGCGGCCAGCGGCGATGGAATGACGCAGTTCGGAAGGGCGTTGTCCGAGCTGAACATCGAGATTCTTTGCGCCAATACCAGCCAGGCGAAGGGCCGAGTTCGAACGAGCGCACCATACGTTGCAGGATCGTCTGGTGAAAGAGCTGCGCCTCGCCGGCATCAGCTCGATCGATGCAGCAAATGCCTTCCTGCCCGGCTTTATCGCTCACTACAATGCTCGCTTCGCCAAGGTGCCGGCGCGCGACAAAGATCTCCATCGCGTGCTCGATCCCCGTCAGGATCTGGATAATGTCCTGTGCTGGCGCGAGCAGCGCAAGGTCTCTCATCAGCTGGTGGTGAACTACAACCAGATGAAGCTGATGCTCAAGCCTCAAGGCCCAGCGCTTTCCTTGCGCGGCAAAATGGTCGAGGTCTACGACTTCCCGGATGGACGGCTGGAGGTCCGCTGGAAAGGCCAGCCTCTGCCGTATTCGGCCTTCGACAAGCTGCAGCGGGTCAGTCATGCCGCCATCGTCGAGAACAAACGTCTGGGTGAGGTTCTCGCCTGGATCAAGCAGCAGCAGGACCAACAACCCCGCTTCAGCCGCATTCCGGCAGGACCACGGCGCTCAGACCAGAGGGCCGGTCCAATGAAGGACCGAGCCCTCCAGATCACCCAAGCCGCCAAATCAATCCGAAAACCCGCCCGCAAAAGACGGCGCCGCTCCGATACGATGGTCTGCGCGGCGCCGTCTCCCGTCCCCTGACAGACCGCCTTGTGACATTTCAACTTTGCAGAGCTAAGGACATCTCAACTTTGTTGCAACATTCAGGTGCGCTTCAGGAACATCGCCTCTTGCTCATGCCACTCAACAGGGAATGGCTTTAGCAGCTTCGCCAGATCTACACCGTCTGGTAGCTGGCCCGACAAAATGGCTTCCGTGATGGTGGGGGACAGCAGCGTCAAGCGAAGTACACGGCCGAGATAGGCCTCGTTGATCTTTTCAGCGTTTGCCAGCTCGCGGGCGTTGGCGAACAGTCTCTTCTCCAGCATGCCGCGCCAGCGGTGAGCGCGCGCCAGCGCCTTGACAATCGTGTTGTCGACGCGTGCTGGTGGTGGCGACCACGGTGCGAGGTTCGCCGGCGTGACCACCTTCTTGCGGCCTCCGAAGCGGCGCATCGAGATCGGAATGGTCACGACGATTGTGCGGCCATCCCGGCTAAGTTTGGGCCGCTCGACTGAGCCGACGGCGATGGTCTTGAGCGGCATCATTCGGCGGCCTGCAGCAATGCCGCGGGTGTGCGAAGTTCCTGCAGGAGTGAGGTCAGGCCTTCGACCTTCAGGGTCACGTCCACGCGGTCGGGATGGAGGTCGATCCTTTCCACCAATAGCTCGACGATCCGCGCCTGTTCGCCAGGGAAAAGCTCGTTCCAGAGCGCCTCGAACCCGGTCAGCGCCGACCGAACCTCGGATTCGGAAGTCTCCTGGCCGAGCTTGCGAGCTGCACGCCACGTTTGGACGATGACCTCAGGGGTCCGGATGAGATTGCGGACCTGTTCGAGCACGATGCGCTCGATCTCACCGGCCGGCACCATGCGGGCCGGGCAATCGCCACCGCCGCCACGCTTTATGGCTGTCTGGCTGTAATAATAGCGGTACAGCTTGCCACCGGCCTTGCGATTGGCGGTCGGTGACATGGCGGCGCCATCAGACCCAAACAGCAAGCCACGCAGCAGCGCCGGAGATTGCGCCCTGGCGTAGCCGGCGCGCTTGTGGGGGTTGACCTTGAGGATGGAGTGCACCTGGTCCCATAGCACGCGATCGATGATTGGCTCATGCTCACCCGGGTACGATGTTCCCTTGTGAACGGCCTCGCCGATATAGACGCGATTGTGCAGGATCTTGTAGAGGGAGTTCTTGTCGATCACGTGGCCGTACCGGTTGGTTGCGCCGGTCGCGATCAGTTCGCGTGCCAAAAGCGTTGCCGACTTCAACTGCACAAACCTTCGGAAAATCGATCGCACCCGCTCGGCATCGGCTTCGTGAATGATGAGCTTGCGATCTTTGACCTCATAGCCCAGCGGCGTCCAGCCGCCCATCCAGATCCCCTTCTTGCGTGAAGCTGCGACCTTGTCACGAATGCGCTCGCCAATCAGTTCGCGCTCGAACTGTGCGAACGTGACAAGGATGTTCAGGGCCATTCGGCCCATAGCGTCCTTTGTGTTGAAGGACTGAGTAACCGACACGAAGGTGACGCCATGCCGCTCGAATAGTTCGACGAGGTTCAGGAAATCGAGCATCGATCGAGAGAGCCGGTCGATCTTATATACGATGACGACATCGATTTTGGCGCTTTTGACGTCGGACAGAAGGCGCTGAAGGGCAGGGCGCTCGAGTGTGCCACCGGAAAAGCCGCCGTCGTCGTAGCGATCGGCAACCAGCATCCAACCTTCCGCACGCTGGCTGACGACGTAGGCCTCAGCCAACTCTCGCTGCGCATCCAGCGAATTGAAGTCCATATCGAGGCCCTCCTCGCTGGACTTGCGGGTATAGACAGCGCAGCGGAATTTCTTGATCGGGCCGCTCAAGCTGGCAGCCTGGAAGTCCGAGTGGCCATGCTTGGCGGCGCGCTGCCGGCGGGAGCTAGTCATTTCCGCACCTGCGAATGCTTGAGGCCGAAAAACACCCAGCCGTTCCATTTAGTGCCGGTGATTTGGCGGGCCACCGACGAAAGGGATTTGTAGGGCCTGCCGAGGTACTCGAAATCGTCGTTGCGGACCGTGACGCAGTGCTCGACGCCCTCCCATTCGCGGACAAGCCTGGTGCCGACGACAGGGCGAAAGACCGGGCGATCCTTTCGCCCGGGCCCCTCCTTGGCCGCCTGCCGCTTGGCCAGCGCCTTGAGCCGCTCGAGGGTCTCGGGCGTCAGTCCGCCATAGGCGAGCTCTTGGATGCGGTAGGCAAGCCGGCTCTCGAGGAAGCGCCGGTTATAGGCGGGTGGCTCGCCGTCAAAGAGCTCCCGCCAGCGGGCTTTTAGGGCGTCCGCAGGGGCGTCTTTTAGCGCCGCCAGCTGGGACAAAACGGTCTGTTTCACGGGTCAATGTCCTCGATCTTCTTGCGGACATGACCCCCTGAGGACGACCCACAGTCGAGCGGAGTTTTCGCCACACCGGGCAAATTCTGACTGGACTTCCGCTCAAAAAGACGCTGGAGCCCCGTCGCCAGAATGGCGCCAAGTTCCGCTAGATCTTCTTGCTGTTGGGCTGCCGTCGGCATGGCCAAGCAAACTGCATCCGACGTATCTTACACACCAGCGGCAATTGCTCACGCCAGCAATAGGCCGCGCACAAACGTGCAGGGACGTAATAAACCGCTGTGGATGATCCCAAAGACGACCTGCTGTCGTTTGCGGTACATTGCTCTGGACTACGCCACGAACGAATCAAGCGGATTCACCATGCCTGAAAAAAAGAAACGCGAGACTCCCTTGGAGATAGTTAGGGACACGTCGCATTCTGTTGAAGGGAGTTGTCCCGTGATCATCTCGTTTCGTCGACGAGGTTTTCTGAAGGACTACCATGAAGAGGACACTACGGATGCGCTGAACAAGCCGCCATTTCGGCCAGAGGGGAAGCAGGCCTTGCTTGGACTTGCCGAGAAGTTGCGCGCGCACCTCGAATCCAAGGACCTCCCCACGGACAAGTCGCCTATCATGCCGAAGGAGCTTGATTGGAGCTACACACCCGAAGAACATGGGGTTGTCGCAGACGAGGATCTTTGGTTTTGCGTTGCCGAAGGATCCACAGAACCATTAACGGAAGATCGCCTAGCAGCCGAACTTTTGCATGCTACCAGTCGAGTACTTGCAAGGTTCGACGAAGATGAATTGCGCGACGTTTTTCGAGCAATGTATCTCTATCATCTCCACTCATCTGTTGGAGAGCTCAACAATTTGGCGATGGCCGGATTGGCTTCCGAAAAGGGTCTCGCGCAGGGCCCACAGACAAAAATTGAGAGATCAAGGACCCTTCGGCAGCGGATATTGGAGATTGCTCAAGATTTCTGGAGTCGGCACCCCGAGTTCAAGGGCCACCCAGTCAATACGGCTAAGAAGATCGCCGACACAGTGAACAACGACAGGGAGCGGATGCGGCCCGGGTCTGCACCGTTGGTCTATAAGACCATATCGAACCACTTGAGCGTTGCCCTGAAAGAGGCCGAGCACCGCCAATAAACGCCACCAGTCCGAATTGGCCAATTCGGACATCTACAACGTCCGGGATTGGCCAATTCGGACGTCGGCGTGATGGCCCCCCGAAAATGACATCTGCTACTTCCTAATGCGTTGAATCACACCTGATTGCGCTAACGGAGGCTTAGATGACCGGTCCCGATGGTGGCCATTCGGCCTTTTTGACTGAGAAGCTGGCCGCCCGCTTGCTCTCGATCTCGCACCGAACCTTGCAAGCATGGCGAAGAAACGGCACGGGCCCATGCTTTATCAAGCTTGGCCGGGCCGTTCGATACAGGCAGCAGGATCTTATTGCTTGGGCGAATGCACATCGCCGCGCAGGCTGATTAACATCCGTTCGCTTCTGGCTAAGGCGGCTGCCTTGGTGCCGAGCAAAATGACCGGTTGCGGATCTGAGCTATGAATTTCAGTGTTTTCCCAGCTCAACAGGATTCTTGGCTCCTTCATTGTATCAGCGAAAACGGCAAGCCCCTTCCAATCGTAGCCAATGCGCTCGTCGCGCTACGCCGCGATCCTGGTATTCGCGACGCGTTTGCTTACGATGAGATGAAGCGCCGCGTTGTAATGGTTCACAAGATCGGCGATGCGCTTACTGCTTTGGAGCTTCGAGCGATTACAGACGAGGACCTGACCGTTCTTACTGAATTTTTGCAGCGGGCAGGACTAAGGCGCATCTCGCGCGAAGTTGTGCGGGATGCGGTCAATCAGCGCGCGCGAGAGAATAGTTTTCATCCTCTGCAGGGTTGGTTGGCAGGTCTAACTTGGGATGGCCATCGCCGCGCGAACGTTTGGATGACGACGAAGCTCGGCGCGGAACTGAGTGCCTATACGCAAGCAATTGGACGAATGTTCTTGATTTCCATGGTCGCGCGCATCTTTGAACCAGGCTGTAAGGTCGACTACATGCCGGTGCTGGAGGGAGCTCAAGGCGCAATGAAGTCGCAGGCATGCGCGGTTCTTGGCGGCAGCTACTATTCCGACTGCCTTCCCGACGTGACTGATGGCAAGGATGTGTCCCAACATTTACGTGACAAATGGTTGATTGAAATCGGCGAAATGCACGCAATGAATCGTGCTGAAACTGCGCAGCTAAAGGCGTTTATAACGCGGCGCGTGGAGCAGTATCGACCAAGCTATGGTCGCTATGAGGTTGAAGAGCCGCGCCAATGTGTCTTCATCGGCTCAACGAATTGAGATGCCTACCTTCGCGACGAAAGCGGAGGCCGACGCTTTTGGCCCGTGAGGGTTGGGAAGATTGATATCGACGGGCTGGTGGCTGATCGCGATCAGCTGTTTGCCGAAGCTGTGCACCTTTACCACGAGGGCGAAGTTTGGTGGCCAGAACGAGGCTTCGAACAACAACATATAAAACCAGAGCAGGCCGCCCGCTATGAGGCGGACGTTTGGGAAGAGATTATCGCGGAATACCTCAAGACGCAGACCAAAGTCACCGTGGGCCAAGTCGCACAGGAAGCGCTCAATGTGGAAACGACGCGCATCGGCAAAGCCGACCAAAACCGCGTTGCAGCAGCCTTGGAGAGGGTCGGTTGGCGTCGCGAGCGGCAGGACGGCAGAACCGATTGGCAGGGCAAGCGCTGGTGGGTAAAATTGTGATTGCCGGCCACAGCGCACAGCGCACCACAGCGGAATTTCCAACGAGTGTTTGGTGGTGAGTGGGAGTCAGATAAGAAAGTCCGCTGTCTCCGCTTTGCTCTAAGGCACGGGAACCCAGAAGATTTCCACGGGTCCTTCCAGCCTTTTGAAGGCATCGCGGGCGGTCCGATGCCGGGATTTCGCCAGCCGAAGGCTCTGAAAAGCTAGGTTAACACGGTTAACACGGTTAACGCCGCCGAGTTAACAACGGCGGGCGCGGGGAAGTCTACGAGCGGCAAAAACTAGGTTGACCCGGTTGACGTAGTTGACATCCCGGTTGACGTCACGTCGGCGCAAGCCTGTGACGGGGCGGGGGGTGGTCAAATCTTTAGAGACGCATCGCCGCGGACCGGTGCCCCTGCTTCATACGCAAAATCTCAAAATTCAAAAGGAAAAGCCCACCTGCGACCCATCGTAAAATCTCGGAATTAATCCGAGAATCCATCTTGGCTAAAAATCCGCGATTCTGTGGGGAGGGTGGATCACTGCTGGGCTTGCGCTTGTCGGTCTTCTTATGCGGTACGCCTTGCCAAGGATTTTCGGGTGGGCGCGTTACCCCCAGGAGTGGTTAGCAATGCCTCAGACCACGCTACGCTCACTTACGCCTTCTGAATCGTGCCCGAGACCGCGCATGTTTGGAACGCCGCTGGCTAGCGTCGTTTTCGCCCAGCACCGGAAATTCATCCCGCGAAATAATCTGTTTGGTGAGTCGTTCTTGCCTAAGGATGTCGTAGTGCTCCATAGCCTCGACAGCATAGGCTTCGTTCTCCGCGCTCCATTCATCGATGCGCAAGGCGAAGAGATCTTCAGACCCACCCTTGCGACCGGTCACTGAGGAGTGGGCGTCCATGCCGATCGCTACCACAGTGTTGAGGTTGCGGTTCGTGTAAAGTACTCCAAGGCAGTAGGCCTCAAGCATCATCGCTCTCGTTTCACGATATTGCTCGTAACCACGCTCCATGCCCCCACGCGCCTCAAGCTCGGTGGGATAGGCGAGTACCATGATGACATATGCGAGCTTTGAGTTCGCACTGGCCTGCTGCGGAAAGATGACCCTGGCGTAGCGGTCCTTCTTTAATTCCAGCGCCTTTTTGAGTGCGCTATCGACTGCTTCACCTAATACTCTGCGCGAGAACCTGTTTTCCATCGCCATGAAGCGCAGTCCCGGTTCAGCCTGCGCGAGGGTGGTGTGTTCGCCCAGTACGGTGACGCTGGTGCCGGCAAGTAGGTTTTTGCTGAAGACGGTGATAAGGCGGTCCCAAGTATAAGAAATGTCGTCGGCAAGCTTCTTGGCGAAGTACTGCGAGGAAAGGATGTAGGCAGACCATTCACCCTGGACGGTCATCATGGCGGCATCCTTGAACTTGGCTTTGCGGGGAGGCTCGAAATCGTACCTGCCACCAGTCTTGATGCCCGTCGTGAGATAGCCAGCCAGTAGCTCCTCCTCGCCATGGGCCACAAACAGTTTGCCCGATCGTAGATATTCAGCCCGCTTGTTGAGGTAACGGGTGAAGTCTGAGATTGTGTTCAGGTGCTCAAGTACACGGCGGATGGCTACGTCGTCGAAAACATGAATGAACATTCCATCAGGGTTCACGTCACCAACGCAGAATGGGATGAAGTGCGGTTGGTCGAAGTCGAGGCAATCGCGGCCCTTGAGCATGGGCGCGACGATAAAGGACCCGCTATCGTCTTTTAGGATGATCTGAACGGCCTTGTGAGCTCCGGTTGCGATGACAACGCCGTGGACTCTGCGAGTTTCCAACGGTAGTTCAATAGGAAGGCGTTGGGTGCAAGCCGAGTCGGTGAACACCTTGTCCGGATATCGAGTTATCCAGTTCTGGGCACCATTGATTTGCTTTGTGGCAGCTTCGATGGCCTTACGATAGAAGCGTGGCCATGCCACCTTCACATCAACATCTTGTTGATACCTGATGTGTTTGTCGCTGAAGATGACGATGTCGTCGCCGCAGACGATACCAGCATGTCACAAAGCTCTTTTCCGTCACCTTTGCCGCCTTGTTTCTTTTCGTAAAAGAGGTTGGGGTAAGACCATAGGTCCAAGAAGGCCTGCTCACCGAGATTGGCGAGCAGACGTTCAGACGCAGTCGAGCCACGGCTGCGCTTGATGGCTTCCGATGCTGGTTCTTCTGGTGTTGTGGGTTCAGACGCCACTGGTTTCCTCAGTAAAGCGGGCCGCAGAAGCTATCAGAAGTTGAGAAATCTGCTATAGGTGCACGGGAAAAACCGAAGTCGGGAACGGGCGAACATTATGGTTTTCCGGCATAGGCTAGCCGGCGCGAGCCGGATCAGGACAAGTCCACCGTGTCCAGCAACGGAGACCATGCGAGGGTGCCAGATTGTGTTGGCCGTCGTGTTCGTCGCCGCCCTCAACAAAAAGACCCCTCATCGGGGCCTTGGTTCTTTCAGCACCTAGTCCACGTAACTGTCGTGAACGATGTGAGAGCTGCTTTGGAAGAAGCTGTTCGCATCCGGGTTCGATTGCCCCTGCTGGAAGCTCATGTTGGCCGTGCCGACGATAAGTGCGGCGACGGCAATGAAAGCTGCCACGTCTGTCTCTTCTCGTTTGTTGGCATCCGCCTCACGGCGTTCCGAAATCATGGCGCATTCGCAACTTGCTGTCACGATGGCATAACAGTCTGAAATCCTTCGATCTGCCAATCGGGAGCGGGGATGTCAAAAGCCAGCAGTGTCAATGCGTAGTCTTTGGCTGGGTCTGAAATATTTGTGAAAGTGTAACGAAAGCGGGTTGGATTCACTACAGTCGGACCTGATTTGTACTGCGGATGCGCTGCTAACGCCCTTTGCGCTTCGGCAATGACGTTTGAAAAACCTTTGTTGCGGTTAAATAGAATAATTGCCGTCTTCGTGTCTCGCCAGGTTATGTATTTCTGAAGTTGGTCGATCGCATCAGTGAACGCCGAAGCGCCGCTCCAGATTTTGCATTCAGCGATAAACAGGTTGGTATTTCCCTCCCTGATGACGATGTCGGTCTTTCCGCGAAAATTGAACGTTTCGCCAGAAGCTAGGCCTTCGTACTGACTATTGAGTTGGACGAGAAAGTGAAAACGAATGGCCTCTTCGCCAATGTTCTCGAACGACTTTGGGCTATATTCAAAAACCCTTCCCATATTCTCGACGATAGACAAGATGTGATTGTAGCTTTCCTCGGCGATCGCGCGCTGCTGCTCTTCCGGCATATGAAGGTTGATAGGTGCAGGGCGAAGTTTGGCGCGCACGAGCGGCACAGTGATATCGGGCGCGTTCGGACGTGGTTTTAGCTGGAACGTTAGCCCAGCCGAAATACTTGCTGCCTGCTTTAATCTGTTCAACCGAATTGACGCAGCATTGATAACTGCTTCTCGGAAACGCATTGGCCAATCGCGAAGTGTGTTTCTCTGGGCCTCAAGGTTCGCTTCGATGTTGTGTATAATCGCGTCAAATCGCGCTTGAACTTCCGGCAACGTATGGTTCTCAGCTGGGACGTAGATGGTCAGCGTATTGTTGTCGTTAATTGCCGCTAACGGCACGGGAATAGGTGGGTGGGGCCTATAATGGAAATACATCTTGTCGCCGAGGAACGGTATCTCGACCGCGAAGATGGGACCGCCTCGCGTGTCCTGAGTCTTTTCCATCGGATTGTATGGCCTGAGGAATGGATCATAAAACCACTCAAATTGTTCTTGGGTCGCTTGGTCCTTTAGGAGTACGGGGATGTGAGGTTCGTTAGCGCTATAAAGCGCCTGCACGAGATCGTCCATCGACTTACTCGTCAACGAAGAGAGAGTGGCGCTCGCAAGGGAAGCAGTCACCTTTTGCGTGATGCGGTCTACTTCTTGTCGCAGCGGAAAGCCTGCAAACAATTGCTTCGGGTACGGTTTATCCATTAGCTCAACGGGTCGCCGAAGTTGCAATCCTTGCCAATAACACCGATTTCATGCGCACAATAGTGTGTAACAGAAAGTCAACTGGTGTGCTCGAGGGATAGCTTTCGATCATCTCTAACTTATACCGGCCTACAAAACGCTGACCTGAACGAAGCGCTGTGCGGACGCCCGCCGCCCATAGCGGCCGTCCAAGTCTTAACGAGCTACGTCAGCTACTGAATTATGAGCGGACGTGGATTCCACCACAAAGGTGGATGGGGGGTGGGTCATTCCTTGGCGACCTCTTACCCGCGGACCGGCCCCACTCTCACTCAGGGATTTTTTTCTCGCTCCCTGCATTTTTGAGAGGGAAAGTGCCTGACAGAGGCAGTAGCCCTCGTTCTCCGAAATGAAAAAAATGAAGTTATTCTTGTACTTGGACGGATGTCTCAGAAACGGTCCACAGCTGGAGCGCCCACGCGAGGCGTTTATTTTTTTAGGCCTATGGCAGCTCCAAGCGCCAAGCACGAAGATGCGCCGCGAGTTGGGAAAAGCCCTGATCTGAATCTCTTGCGAATTTCCCAGATGTCGGTTGGAGGGGTTTGTGAACTACGACGATCTGATCATCGAAATTACACCGCCGCCAAACCGGGTAGGAAAGTGCGAAGGAGCGACTGAGCACCATCTCTCAGAGGGCGCCGTCATGATGGCCTTCGCGATGCATTTGCTTCGGACGAGCTCGGCACGCGAGATCCGAGTCCATCCAGATGGCGAGCATGGCAAGCGGTTCGACTTCGAGGGCTGGCTCGGAAAGCGAGGCTTCAAAAGAACGATGCGTATGGGCAAGACCTCCTACGCTGGCCGCTACGTGCTGCCAGATGATCGGACGATCGTGGTCAATCCCGTACCTGGGCGTGGCGATGTCGTGACCGAGGTCGACGGGATTACAATCTGGGCCGAATGTGAGGGTGGCATCATCAACACGAAGCACTCGGGCCAAGTCTCGCGATTGTCTAAGGGGCTTTGCGAAGCGGTCGGATTGCTCATGGCGAACGTTTCGGCCGGGCGTCAGATCGCGGTCGTCCCCCGTACCGCGGGCATCATTAAGTTGGCACAACGGCTAGTTCACCGCTGTTCGGTAGCCGGCATCGAGATCGCATTGGTAGGACCGCGCGGTGAGGTTGAAGACGTCCGGGCGTCGTGACAGGCGGAGTAGCAAAAGCAGCCGGCAGAATGGACTGCTCCGCGGCGGGGTCCTCGGAGAAAACGTATGGTTGCAATGCTAAGGCATTACATTAATATCAATAGTCGAGAGCGGGAGCCCTCGATTGTCAGTACCCAATCACCGTGCATCTTGTCAGACGTGGATATACCCGACCAACTGCTGGGGATGTGGTGCATCGATCCACATCCTGCAATGTACGTGCGGCAGCGCAGTTCTTTTTGATGAGCCTCGTCCTCCGTGGCCCGAGCATGACTGTTCAGAAACTGGGACGATTGGCCGAAGCGGGCTGAAGGGTTGGGTTGCAGCCGACGTCCTCCGCGCTAATGGCATCGGCATCAGCCCAAAGATCATGGCGATGTTGTTTCCCGAACCTACCACGAGAAGGAAAACCGGACCACCTTCTCAAGCCATAAAAAAGGTCGCACCAAAGCCTAGTCAGGCGCTCGACCTTCTGGCGGTAGTTCGTGAAATATCGCGAAAGACCAAACGTACAACGGCACTGAGCGGCTTAAGTGGCCTTGGAACGAAGCTCCTTGGTCTTCCCAAGGGCGAGATTCGGCAGATCACTCTCGTCGCGAACAACGAACGGCCCAATCTCTCGTACACGTGCGTGCTGCCTGCCGCGCTTGGAATAGGTGAGGCAGCCAAGCACAAGATGGTTTTTGCAAAGCTGGAAGCTAAGGTGGCGGGAGATCATGCCATTTGGTTGGTTACGTCGATAGAGTTGGTTTAGTCATGGCTTCATTTCTAGTTCGAAATCTCGATATTCGAATTGATAGGGAGAGCTGGGGCAGGAAGACCATGCCACCTCAATTGGTGGTGGCTTCCGTCCAACAGCCCATCGATGTTGGGCGTGCCTTGCATATGCTCGGCACGCTTACGATGCCGAACATGTTTTCTCCTGCCTCGCCCGCGCTGTTCTGGGCGTGGCTTCGGTACTATCGCGCGCTGACCGGAGCTTCGGATCTGCGGATCACGATGGACTTTTCTGATCTAGATCCTCATCAGAAGGGAATCCTGAGCGATGATTTCGGCGTGGCTCTTTCAACTCAGTGGCTGGTCGATCGTCTTGGACCCTTTACTCACATTGTTGATGGTCGCCGATTTGCAAACCAGTTCACGCGGCTCCTTCGCAAAAGGCACAAATCGAAGGCGAAGATTGGAACGAGCAAATCTCCTGATTTCGTCATGCGGGACACCTTGGGGAAGTGGCACGTGCTTGAGTGCAAGGGCACGCAGTCAAACCGAAAATACCAGAGCAGCGTGCTGAAAACGGCTCTGGCGCAGAAGCGCGCCATTCAGCTCATCGGCAGTATTCGGGGCGAGCAACTGGCCTCATCATTATACATCGCGCATGAGAAGGAGAGGTTAGGCTCGAGCCTGAGGGTCATTGACCCCGAAGAGGACGAGCCGCTGATCAGACTGACGGAGCAGGAGTCCGAAGAGATGGAAGCAAAGGCCAGTCGACTGGCGGTGGCGCAGGCGCTCGGGGCCATTGGTCTGAATGAGGTTGCCGTTGAGATGAGTCTGCCACAGGATATCGATCCGAAAAGTGAGCTGCTGTTTCCGAGCGAGCGATCTCGACTGCGCTCATCGCGTCGAGCGCGCGTTGACCGGGCGACTGAACAGGCCCGTGGGCGAGAGTTCGACAGCTTCACCCACGGTCATCGTCGCTATAAGGGCCGGGTGATTGAGCTTGAACTTCCGCCGCCAACCGAACAGGTCCCGTATCGAAAGGTCCGCATTCGCCAGGGAGTACTGCCAGAGATCATAGAGGAACTGATATCTGCAGACTCCTTTCTCGATCACCGGGTCGATGATCAGATTCGTCCTCATACCTCTGAAGCGCGAATAGCTGTTGAAGCCGCTCGGGATCACACGGCAGTCACATACGGAGACGTGTTTTATTCGGAGCTGAACTGGATTAAGTAGGCCTCGCCCCGCTGTGCCATGATCGCTGTTTCGGGACCTGCCGCATCGGGGCAGGCGCTGCTTCCACGTCGATTTCTGGTTACGGCCGCTGGCCGACTTATTCCGTAACATCTATTTTCGGAATGGTGAGGCCCGTCGGGGTGAGGCGCTCAGTGAGGCCAAAAGCAACGGAGATACACATCACGGCTTCCATGCCTTCTTTGTGATTTCAGTCAGGAACCACCTGCTGTTGTAGCGCTCTAGAATTAGCCTGAGGGTTTGCCAGTCGTAATCATTTTTGCGATTTGGGACATAGTAATCGACAAAGATGCTTCCTGGGCGATCCTGGAATGCTGGATCTAAGTCCGCCCCGCCACCGACCTTTCGTTCCCCGAGAGAGACCTCCCCATTCAAAAGGAAGTCTCGGGTATAAAGTTGAGTCGTAGTGTAGTCTCGAAGACTCATTCGGTAACGCTGATCGCTATAACCTTCGTGAACAATGAAACCTTGGAAGGTTTGGGTCTTTAGCGAATAGCTCGGTTCGCGAAGATCGGACTTCCTCAGCACTACTCCGTCGAACATCAATCCCGACACTGGGTGTACATAATCTGCGAGCCCGCGAAAATCGGCCAATTTTAACGCTCTCAGGATGCCATCTGTTTGTGCCTTAAGGTCATCCTTGAACTTCATGCGATCTCGGGTGTCGTGGTTGAGAACGATGCCCCCCGACACTGGGGCGAGGAATATTTCGTCGCCGCCAAGCGAACCGTATGTGAATGGTTCCTGTTTGCCTTCTGTGCTTTTTAGCACGGCATCCCGCACGCGACGGAAAAACAGACCAACTTCGACACCCTCTACCTTGAGGTTGTTCACTACAGCTTCAGCAAACGGACTATTGCTGCCTTGGCCATCTAATGCGTACGAGCCGTGCTTAGCTGCATAGGCAACGAGGGTATCTCGGCCGGCAGAAATTGAGCCGAAGCCTATTCCGACCGTATTCCGCTTGTCACCTTGGGGCAGGGATCGAGTCGCCTCGGAACGAGCTATCTGATCCCGGAAGGGATTATCTCGACAAGCATCCAGCATCATAATTTTCGTGGCGTGAAGCTCGTCGAGCTGCTCGAGGATCGATGTTAGGTCCAACGCTTGGACAAGAACATCTTGAGCGTTGTCGATCTTGGCGTTGATTGGAACGATGAAATTCTGTCCGTTAATCTCAAGTCCATGGCCGGCAAAATATAACACGACGATGCCGGCGCCCTTTGCTCGTTCGCGCAAAGCCGCGATGGCCGACCGCATCTCATCACCTGTGGCGTTCTCCAGGGTGAGCACCTGGTCAAAACCGTCTGCTCGCAACGCCGCCGCGACTGCGCGAGCATCCCTTTCAGGATTCCCGAGTCTGGGTACGAAGCGGTAGCTCGAATTGCCGATTACTAGCGCAATTCGAGGCAATGCGTCAGTTGCGATGTTTTGTGGGGTAGCTTGAGGAGTCTCTGTCTGGCTGCTGGCGACGAAGCGAGCATTCACCCAGCCCGCGATTGCTCCTGTGCTTATTTCGATCCATTTATCGCCGCCAAGCGACCGAGAGCGACCTGTGGCGACAATGCCAGTGAAGCCAGGAGCGAGCCTGTTGACAATGGGATTGCGCCCACCCGGCGCACTTCTCACGTTAAGAAAATCTCCGGATGGGAGGCCGACTACTGTGAGGCGGGTTTCGGCTGCGCAACGGGCGGTAGTCGCGGCGATCAAGAAGATGGCCGCCAGGACCAAATGCGCGATCCTCACGGGATCGCTCCACGGAACTCTGGGTCTCATGCTGCCCTCTCGTGCCGCTGAGCCAACTTTTCCGATGCTATCGCCCGGCTATCATCGTGATATCAGAGTTGAGAAAAATGTCACAAACAACTGTGACGCTGATCACCCCGAATCGCCCTGCAAAACGAATATGACGAGTGCTTGGCGTGTTGGGCTTACCGGCTCTAGCGCTGGCCAATTGCTTCCATAACATCTGGTTTTCGAATCCGAAGATGCAGCTCCAGCCCTCACCGGTCGGTAATCGAGCAATAAAATGGAGGCAAGAGCCACACGCGCGCAAGCAATGAGAAATGTTTGGTGCGCCTCGAGATGAAGTGTTCTGCCTTTGAAAGCTATCATAGGTTGCATTTCGCGATTTGCGAGTTAATATCTAAGAAATTGCCCCCAAGAGCATTTTAAAGCGCAACGACGCGTCATTTGGGGGCAAACGATGGCTAGTCCCAAAATCGTTATTCTTTCTGACGGCACAGGGAACGCGGCATCAAGCGTTTGGAGAACGAACGTTTGGCGGATTTTTCAATCGCTGGACCTCCGGGGAAGCACGCAGGCCGCAAAATACGATGACGGCGTCGGCACTTCCTCGTTTGTGCCGCTGGCGATCCTTGGCGGCGCGTTCGGCTACGGCCTTAAGCGCAATATCCTCGACGCCTACAAGTTTATTTGCCGCAACTACGATCATCAAAGCGGCTCGAAGATTTACCTGTTCGGGTTTAGCCGCGGCGCCTTCACCGCCCGAGTCCTGGCGGCGTTCATTCTCGAACAGGGGCTCGTCGTCGCGGACACGGAATCTGAGCTGCACGATGGCGCGGTGAAGGCCTACCGGGCCTATCGCGCCAGTGGCTACCATTCGGTGTGGCGTATTGAGGTCATCTTTAGGGCAATACGCGATTACCTGATCATTCCAGTGATCGATACCTTTCGGGGCAATAAGTCGTTCTCAAAAATCGTCCGCAAACCCGTTCCGACCATCGAGTTTATCGGCGTCTGGGACACCGTGGCCGCGTATGGACTTCCCATCGATGAGATGACCCGCGGCATCAGCAACTGGGTTTGGCCGCTGGAATTGCCAGACCGCGTCTTGAGTCCAAGGGTCAGTTACGCCCGCCACGCGCTAGCACTCGACGATGAACGGACCACGTTTCATCCGGTCCTTTGGACCGAGCATCAACTGGGCACGCCCGAGCCGGAGGTCCCGGCCACCATTGACGGCGAGAAGCTGGTGCAGGTCTGGTTTGTCGGCATGCACGCCAACGTGGGCGGCGGCTATCCCGATGACGCTGTCGCGTTCGTACCGCTCTTTTGGTTGTTGTCGGAGGCCGAAAAGTACGGGCTAGCCTTTAAGGTTTCGCCGACCGCCGATCCCGATTTTATCAAATGGATCGAATCGTCACAGGACAAGGACGGCCGACTGTACGATTCGCGCGCCGGCCTCGGCTCTTATTATCGCTACGGCCCGCGCAAGGTCTACGACCTCTGCAACGATAAATCCGTCGGAGTTAGCGTCCCTGTTCCCAAGATCCATCAAAGCGTTTTCGACCGGATTGATAGTGGCTGCAATGCTTACGCGCCGATCGGTCTGCCGCCTCGTTACGTCGTGGTGGATTACAATGGAAAGGTCTCGCCGCTCAGCTCAACCACATTCGAAACGTCGGTCGGTGTGACGAAGCGTTACACGGCTCAGGAGCGGCTCTGGAATTTCGTCTGGCTGCGTCGGCTAGCCTATTTCGCCACGTTGGCTGCCACACTGCACATCGCCGCGTTCTGGCTCTTCCACAATCGGGTTCCGGAGCACGAGTACGAGAGTTACATTCGGATGGTTTCCGAGGCCGTTCGCCTCATCGAATCGTTCCTTCCCAGGTCCGTGCATTGGTGGACTGATTGGTATGCTGCGAACCCCGAGTGGTTCGCCGGAGGCCTTATCTTGATCGCCGTGCTCATGGGCATCGGCAACTCACTCAGCGGGCGCATCAAGGACAGCATGCGGATTATCTGGCAGTCGCGCACTTCTCCTGTACCGCTGACCGGGATCATCCATGATGCCATTTATGTTTTCCGCACAAGCGTCATCTATCAGTGGCTCTTAAGAGTTGGGAAACGCCACGTCGTGCCGCTCCTGCTTGCGGCCGCAATGGTCTGGTATAGTGCAACGCTACTGAGTCACTTCTTCTTCAATGTCGCTGATTCGATGGGTGCATTCTGCGAAGGAACGCCAACGGCGCAGCTCGTCGCGGTCGATAAGGGAATCGCGCAACCCGCAAAAGACTTCGATACCTCCTCAATCTGCGCGCCAACCGGGCTGACCGTCAGATCGGGATTCAAATACGAAATCGAGATCACCATGACGAGTCCGTGGGAAGATGACGGTCGCGCGGTCACGCCAGCGGGTTATAGAACATCAACGATCGAGGCCCGGGCGGCGCGATGGAAAGGCTACGCGACCATCTTTCTTCGCCGCATCCTGTTCCGCCCTTGGTTCCGATTGATCGCGCGGGTTGGAGCGACCGGGGTTGATGAGTTCTTCCTTGAACCTACTCCTGTGCCTGACACGAGCCCGCAGGTCTACAAGGCGAGGTTCACGGCGGAACGGGGCGGTGAGATTTTTCTTTACGTCAACGATGCGGTCATTGGGCTGCCGTGGCTGAGCGATCGTTTCTACAAACGAAACAGCGGCGCCGCAAAGGTGACGGTGCGTCTGTTGTAAGCGCGTGTTTTCGACAAATGGCACTTGCGAGCCGGTACGTCCTCGGCTGTTAGCCGACTTATATCATAACATCTGATTTGCGAATTTAGAGCCAAGTCCAGATGTCTGCTCTTGATGGTTCGCGGGCTCTCTACCGACGCATGCGCATCGCAAACGAGATTAACGTGGGTCGCGAAAGGGCGCTGATGACCGTATCGAGGTTTGATAGGAATACGCGCGCATCATTGGTCTTATCTTCGGGTGATTAGTGGGCAATCACAGTGCGTGATGCTTCACCGTTCCGTGCATTTTTATCTATTGCGAACAAGGAATGGCGAGATTACCAACGGCAAGAACCAAGGAGAAGCTTCGTTTGTGAAAGCGTGAGAGGGGAAGCCCACAATTGGGCTCTCCTTTTCACGAACCGTCTACTGGTACGGAGGGGTGGTTGTAATCGTAGGCAGCGTTCTATCGAATGATTCTAGGGCCACATTGCACATCGCGTAACCGTAGTTGACAAGGTCCCGTTTGGTTGGTTCATCGAGCTTGGCCAATCGTGAAGGCAGGGCCGCCAATTTGGAAGCTTTTTCCTGGTCAAAACCGCTGCTGAGGCGAACCGTTCGGTCTAGCGATGAGCCGAGGACCGACCAATAGGCTCCCTTCTTGGTCTGAGTTCGAAATGCATCTTCGACCTGACGACGGCGCAGGTTCTTCAATTGTTGGTCCATAACGTCGACTGTTCTGATGACTTGCTGCAAGATTCCCTTTGGCAGGTCGGGATTGCTTGGAAAGTCGACACCACCGTCGCTTACGAAAATAGTTTGATGATGATTCCATGCTGCCTCCAAACCAAGATGGTCGATGAGACTTCCGGTCGCGAGGTACACCTCCTCGTCGAATCCCGGATTCGAAGTCTCGCTTGATTCAGACCATTCTTTGAGATTCAACACCAGTGGAGCGAGTAAAGGTGGTGTTGCATTCGATGCGGCGACGGCGACCGCTAGGGGCAATGCAAGCATCCTCACGCGTCCTAGGGCTGGATCGCCGATGAAGGGTTTTGACAATCTAAACAATGAAACTTTTTGCAAATTTGTCGCGCTAAAGATGAATAGAGGCTCATCGGGAATGGCAAGTAGTGTCCGTTCACCGAAGAGATGCTCCCGAAGTTGATCCAATAGTTTTTCCGGACCGGCGGTACTTTCTAAAGCGGCGAGCACCGGAGAAACCACATCGATTGTGTGGTTGGCGAGTGCAAACAGCGGATCCGCGACTAGGTTCTTAAAGTTCGATGCAATGCCATCTCTAAATTCCAAGTTATTCCATTCCATTGCCAACACTCCCGAAAGAATCGCGCCGGCTCCGACGCCGGATACGCGCCCAATCTTCGGGAGAAACCCCAATTCGTTCAGCCGCCAGACCGCCCCGAGGCTAAAGAGCATCGAGCGAAAACCGCCACCGGATAAACAAAGGGCTATGTCCTTCCCAGGCGATGACGGTTCGTCTTCGGGCTTATCGTCAGAACTGGAGATTGGAGCGAACGTTGACTGCCGCAGATGCTGAACTTGCCAATTAAGCAGAACGAAGCCCACCGTATCGTGTCCGATTCCGTAGCAATGTACCAAGCCGCCTTGATTGTCGACCATGTTGATTGGCTTCAGCAAACCGGCTTCTAGAAGTACCGCGGCGGTTCGATCGAAGTCGAGCCGACTTACCTCTAAGCTCTCGCGGAGATCAGATATGCGCTTAATGTTGGTGGTAACAGTGCCATTTGCTTCGCGTCGTGCGAGACCGCAAAGCGCGTTTTTCCAAATGGTGACTTCTCGTTGAGCGATTACCGGTAAAAGTCTACTTTCTATCCCACAACGATAGAGGGCGTTATCTACGAAGCGCGCAATCGAGCCTTCGACATTTCCTACGCCGGCAAGGTCCGAGAGAGCGATTACTTTTTCTGTAGACGGATGAATGCTTGAGATTTCGTACAGTTCCTTAAAGGCGATTTGTAATGCGCCAAGCCTCTCCTGTGGCGCGTGGTCGAGCTGTTCGATAGCGGCATCAATTAGGCCGGGTTCAAACGAGAGCCTGTAGTGGGCAAAAGGAGATCCAAGGTTGTCGATTTGCATACGCGAACTCGGTCTCTGCAACGCTTCCTTTACTTGTGCTTTCGTGAGCTCTCCAAGGTAGTATTCACGAATTCCTGGGCTTCGAAATCCCAATCGAAGCCGTGCAATGAATCGTCCGAGATATTCGGTACGCAAGGCGATCAGAATCTTAAGGTCGAATTTCGCGCAAGATAGTTCGTCGAGGAACTCGAAGAACAGATCGCTTGATTTTGCTGGCGCGACCGCATTATTTAGGGTCAAAACCTCTTCGCCCTGGTCGACTATCAAAATAATGGTTTCCGGAACGAGTAAACTAAGGTTCTCGAGAATCTTGACCATCGCGCGAGGCTGTCGACCGATCGAGCGGACGAATGCGGCTTGATCCTCCTCCCTTGGGTCTGGCATCGCTAGACGCAGATTCACATGGTGGGCTCCCACCGGGGTGTCCACGACGAGGTCTCGCGCAGCTAAATTGAAGAGCGCGCTGGCGAGTTTGGCTAACGGATCGGCCGTTGACGTTATGAAGAAGTCTTTCGCGGATGTTGGGCGAGCAAATTGGATGCCACTGCCTCGCCTTTCAACGCGCGGGATGATGCCGGCTCGCAAGAATGACGACTTTCCGCACCCTGGAAGCCCATGCAGAACTAACACCCGAGTGTTCCAGTCTGCGAGCAAAGCTGCACAACGCGCGATATCGTCGTCTCGGCCGGCAAATAGGGGAGCATCGAGCTCCGTGTATGAAGACAATCCCTTATAGGGCGCTTCTGGCCAGACGGTCGCACGCTCATTTGTCATTGATCGCCTCCAGAACGCGTGTCCCTACAATCCCTCTCGAGTAATTTTCGAGTTTATCCGATGCCATTTCGGGGGCTTGTTTCTGTGACATCCGAAAACGTCGGTCGGCGTAGACTCCGTAAACCAAGCTCAGCGGAAAATGATCTCTGTAAAGTTTATGCATCGCCTGCCCAAGATCGTTGCCCTCACGAAAGAGACTGTGCAGGAGCGATGTGCTGAATCGTAAAGCGAAAACATCCGGAATATCGGTTTCGGTTCCTACGTAGCCACATAGACCGTTGGTGCTTGAGGCAAGCATGAAGTCGCCCTTTGAATCGCCGACGGCCGTTCGGCATCCATTGATCAGCACAAGGCAGCCTGGTCCTGGCTTCCGCTCGGGACCACCTATCAGCAAATAGAGTTCGTGAGCTGCAAGTGAAGCGTCCTCACCTATCGCTAGGGTTGACGGTCCTGCGTGACAGTAAAAATAGAGAAGTCCGGTCGCTGAAGCTTCTCGATACCAAACTTGCTTTATAGCGACTTCGGTATTGAGCGGCGGGCTGTACTGCTTTTCGAGCCAGCCTAGGAAAGCCAATTCTGGCTCGGAGGTAACGCGTGTCTTTGCTTTGTCAAATGTATCCAGATTGATGATACGCAACATCGACAAATGCGAGGCGTCGCCCACGTGGTCTGGCGGGATGCGGTCGTATCTAATGGTCAGATCTCGGCAGAAACACCAGAAATCTCGGTATTGCTTCCAGCTGGGTTGCTCCGGATCATCACTCCAACTGTCGGGTAACGAAGAGGGGTCAGATGAATAGACTAGCCCCCAAGGAACGGAAACTTCGTTCGAAACACGGAAATCCAGTTGGATGGGTTCTTGGAGGGCTTCGTAGTGCGCCTTTATTCGCCTCGGGTCTATGTCCCCGTCAACTTTCGTGAATAGTGCTTGATGCAGGGAGCTTCCCTTGCTTGCCAATCGCTTGAGTATCGGGCCCGCTGTCCTTAGGTCGTTCGTCAAGCAGTGATTCACCAGCTCAAGAAGAACCTTTCGTACCTCGCTGGCGCAGCTATCGACAACTTTCTTGTCGATCGTGTAGGGAATCCATTCATGCCAGAACACTCTGTACATGTTTTTTTGGCGAGAGATGTCTACTTGCACTATCTTCATAAGTTGGGGCTTTCGGCCCAAGTTTCAACAGTTGCTTTTTCCGCGCTTGGACGCACCAGCACGTATTGCAGAGAGTAGGGGAAGTCTTCGTAGGAATGATTTCTTAAGACAGCCCATGGCCTCGTTGGTTCGGTGTCGGAAAATCGATAGTAGCGGGTCCAGGATCCGGTGTTGAAGTAGGAGAAGCCTCTGAGCCGCTCCACAGGTTCATGGGTGTGGCCCATAGCGACGGTGTTTACTCCTGCGATTGCGGCGTCGATCGCCCCTATGTAGAGATCCTGGGTTTCGTTCGCATCGTAGCTTTCGGTCAGAGTTAGCGTTCCGGCATTTTCACCCAAGAGAGCTGGATCTTTTTGACCTAGGTTAGACGTTATCTGTGGGTGATCTGCTAGAAAATTGATGAGGCGCTCGAGTTCATTCGGACGTTCGATCAGCAGCGTCAACGGAATGGCGAGTTCGAATCCATGTTCGCGCAAAACCTTAGCCACTCGCTTTCGCTCGCCATCGGAGGCTTCCTCTACCCACAAGACGAGTGGGTGCGGACGGCTTTGGCCACTCGGATCCTTGACAGTGAGCAGATCGTTGGGGGCTGAAACCGTTGTACGGAGAAGGTACTCAAGCATCTTGGTTACGCTGATCGCTGCATCAAGCGGCGCCCATCCGAATGTTAGAGCCGAAGCTCCAAATATGCGTAGGAATCGCGAAAATGGTTTAACGTTGTCCACGTAAGGATAGCGCGCGTCCAAGCTGTTGATATACTTGATCAAGAAGCGCGTTCCGATGCACTCGTACAGCCGCGGTGTTCCGTCCTTGGCCTTTAGGATTGGAGGCTCGTCCTCACTCCAGCGCTCGTGTCCTGAAACATAAAAGCAATTTGCCTTATCAAACTGGTGCCCGTGTTCGATGTGCAGCCATGGCATGTCGTGGGGCTTATAATAGCGTTGGAGACAGAATTTAAGTTGGATTGAATTCGGAGCGAGGCCGAGGGCCGACGACAAATCCTTGCGAACGCCACCCCAGAAAAAGTCGCAGTCATGATTCCCGGGGAGTATCACGAGGCGGTTTCCACTCTGACGGGCCAAAAAGTTGGCTAGGGCGGAGAATGTCTTCTCGTGAGCAGCTTTGATGTTTCTCAGCTTCTCACGTGACTGTTCTTCGGAAAAGCAAAGCGGAATGCCGTCCGCGGTGAACGCCTCAAGATTTCGGCCAGACCACGGTGTCGCCTGCACGAAGTCCAAAAAATCTCCGTTGATGACAAGCTCCGCCGGCTCCGGATGTCCTCCGAGCCAGCCCAGGAAATTGATCAGGTGTGCTTCAAGCTCATCATCAAAATCGTCGAGAGATCCCTCGCTTATGTGCAGATCGCTGATGACAGCCAGCCAACGACGCATCGATCAAAATCCATGCAAAATCAGCGAACGATTCTTTCGCAAAATATCTTTGTGTCCGGTGTGTCTGCCAAGGGCCCCGATCCGCAAGCCCTTCCAAAAGGGCGGTGACCGCACGCTCGCTATTCTAGTATATCGGGTGCTATGCAACTAGTAAGCTCCGGGTTAGTCCACCGAAGAATGTCTGCCATCATTGGAAGCTTGGGCCTTCGTCGGAAGCTCGGGCCTTCCAGTAAGTAAGTCATCAACACTCTGGGGACGGGAGGCTCGCTCTTTGCATTCCGACACGCGCTTACTACATTCCATATCCCGATCGCCTAATTCCGAGGGCGGATGACATGATCGACGATCTTGATTTGAAAATTCTGATCGAACTTCAAAAGAATGCCGGCCAACCTCAGAAGGCGCTGGCAGACACTCTTGGCTTAACCGAATCAACGTTGAGCAAGAAAATTAAGAGACTCAGAGAAGATGGCGTTATCACGAGATATATGGCTGACATAAACTTTTCGAAACTAGGCTACCTTTTCTCGGCAATTTCGATGATCAAGGAAAAGAGGCAAATCGATACGATAGCGACGAGCCAGGTTTTTGTAGAAATGCCGGAAGCTATTCACGTTTATAAGGTCACTGGTGACTGGGACTTTGCCGTTTTGTGGCTTTGCAAGAGTCCAGAAGATCTTGATCGCGTAGTCTCATCAGTCCACAACCATCCCAATGTTGATCGAGTCGAGACCACGTTTTTGATGAGGGCGCTGAAGAAGGAACATGGCGTCCGATTGGAGGCAGTCGCCGCTGATCGCGATAGTGCACCGGGGTAGTCAACGGCCGTCCGTCGGACGACCGTTGACCGGTGACAGATCCTTATCAGAGGAGGCGATTAGCGAGGTCCCCTCCCCCCTTTTTCTGGATGCGGGTAAAAGCATCGGACCCCCCGCGAGCCAGAGATCGTGGGCGGGTACCCTGAGATGCCCACCTTTCGCGATCCGGGTCCGGCGCGAGAGAGAAGGCCGCGTAAACAGGGGTGACGTTGGGGGGTGCGTAGAATGTAACGTTCATTGTGAGTCTCCTTTTAGCGATGGCCAGAGGCCGTTTCGGGAGCCCGACTGGGCGATTTCCCAGTGAGGCGGCTACATGCAACAAGCAGGACCAACCGTTGTGCATGCATTTGATGTACATGATGCGCATTGGATGCGCAAGTTTTGTTTTTTATAGTGCACTTTATGCGCTAAAATGGCGCATTGCATTTTCAGGAGAACTTTCCCAGAAATGCAATAACTTGCATATTTTTGGAAACTAGTTGCAATTTTTGAGGTTTTATTCAAAATAATTCACGTTTTTGGAAAATCTTTTTCCGTACTCGTCCTAATTTTCTCGATGTGTTGCTTTCCATCACTTGTCTGTGAGAAGCGATCGTGCGCATAGTGTGCGCCTGTTTTCGCTATTATTGCGGAAGCGGGGGCATCTTCGAACTAATGAAACGACGTCCTCATCGGGGACGGTTGGGGGTCCATTTGGCTGTATTTTGCAGGAAAAGTTGTTTCCTACCGGAAACCGCGGAGCCTTGTGATGCAACCAACTCCCATCATAAAAGTGCATCCAGTGCGTAAATGCATTGGATCAATGCGGCACAAGGCATCACTCCATGCGTTAGTTACGCTGGATAAGACATAGGAGCTAACCATGAGCGCAGTAAAGCGCCGAAATGTAACTCTCCCAGAGAGTTCGATCGCTCGGATTTCCGCTATCCGGCAGAAGACCGAAGCGACGTCCGACTCGGAGGTAATTCGCAGGGCACTGCGCTTGTACGAGAGCCTCTTGGAAAGCGAGGCTGTTGTACAGGACAAGAATGGCAGGACGCTGCCTGTAGCGATGTACTAGGGAAGCGGCAAGATTTACACGACCAACCGTTTGCCGTTTTTGATAAAAGCCGCCTGGCCAACCAGGCGGCTTTTATTGAGGCTAAAGCGCTCTGTCAGGTTGCATTTTCCCCCCGGCTTAAGGAATACTAGAAAGCCACGAGCAGGTTTTCAATTCGGGCTGTTTTAGGGGGAACCATGGGGGAGAGGGAGCTCGCGCTGCGCGAGCTGTTTAATGCCTTTCTTCGATTTCATAAAGATAGGGAAGCCAGCGGGCACGCCTATGATCTACCGGCTCATCTGCAGGCAGAAGAAATCGCAAAAATAGCAAAGCACGCACAAGCTAATGATGTGTCTGAAGGGGTGTGTTACGCCACTCTGGAAGACTTCATCTTTGTCGCAGAAAAATATGGTCCAGATGACATTCGCCGTATCCTTTCCAATAGATTCTAGGAGTGCCATCAGGCGATAGAGGCCAGTTTTTTTTCGAAAGCAACGTCCTGTTAACCTTCCCTACGAGATCATCTAACTGAGGCGCGAAGCGGGCTAAGGGGACGAAGAGGATTCAATAGGGGGAGCACTGCAATGGATCGAGACATCCACTGGCCTGAGGCCGGTAATATTATGCTGACCGATTCAACCATGAATCGTCTTGAAACGGATCGGCGGCAGTCAACCAGCCAGCAAGATCCGAACACAATACGACGAGCGCTCTCTCTTTATTCCGAGCTGTTTGAATCTCGATCAAGAGAGCGGTAATTGTGAAGGGCCGGAGCGAGAGCTTTGGCTTCGGCTACTAGAGAGCGTATACCCACGTACAGAGCGCGCGGATCACGCTGTGCGCATTTAGCAGCCGATTACTCCGTAACATCTCATATCCGAATGGAGCGCGTCGGCCCGCCATTGGTCCGGCGTCAGTTTCCTAGCGCCGTATCGAGAATGCGGGCAAGCCTAACAGCGGCTTTTTGCAACTGCTCTCGCACCACCCACTTATTCGATTCCAGGTATTCGGACGTGATGGTCAAATCGCCGCCCGGCGAATCGCAGGATTGTCCGTGCATCACGCAGTACTGGGTCTTGACAGCTTTCGCGATCGCAAATGTTTCGTTGGCCCAATCCCGTGGCGCGGAGCTTGTCCATTGTGCTCGCATGTCGGGAGTGATCGTCGCCATCAGAACAGTCGCAGCTCTAATCACGTCAGCGCCAATTGCATAATTGACCAGACAACTGTCCCAAACCGCATGTAGATTGCGCGCACAACCACTGACAGTGATCTTGTTGCCGCCTCGGTCATCTTCGAACGAGACATGCAGGGGTTGATGGATGTCGCCCAATGCCCAAGGGATTCCAGAGCGAACAATCGACTTGCGTCGGGGTCTGACTTGGATGCGACGATCTTTAGATCAGTCAAAATGGCAGTCAGGACGCATTTGGGCGCCAGCGGGCATTGATCTGAGTTCAAACCAGCCGAATCCCGAGGCAGGTTCAGAAAATGTGCGGCCGGCCGCGTGCGCTGATGATCCGCAAGCACGCAGGATTCAGAAAAATCGGGAAACGTCGCAGACGGGTCTGAATTGATCAGACGCTGGATCTCTGCCTGTGTCGTAGGTTTTGTTAGCCGGAACGCAACCTCGCAAATGACCTGATGGGCGGTGTCGCCCCACGCCAAAGCATTGCCATAAAACGATCCGAGCAACAGCATGGACAAGAGGATGCAGCGCATACTACTGGCTCGCTTTTCGATTTGATCGGGGTGGATACGTTTTCCTGATCTAGAGCCTGTCCTCAATTAGAGGATTCCCAAGCAGGTTATCGCGTGATTCACAGGCGGTCAGCTGATTCGGAGCTGACAGATGCGCCGCTATGCCCTTCGGGACGATCAATGGGACAGGATTAAGGATATTTTGCCCGGGCGTGAAGGGCACGTTGGGGTAACGGCCAAGGATAATCGGCTGTTTGTAGAGGCGGTAATCTACCGATATCGGGCCGGCATCCCCTGGCGGGACTTGCCCGAACGCTTTGGCGACCCGATCAAGATCCATACGCGCTTCTCGCGCTGGGCCAAGAGCGGGGGGTGGAAGAAGCTGTTTGAGATGCTGGCGAGCGATGCGGACAATGAGTACGCCATGATCGACAGCACGATCGTGCGGGCGCATCAGCACAGTGCCGGCGCACAAAAAAAGACGGCGAAGACCAAGCGATCGGGCGCAGCAAAGGCGGGCTGAGCACCAAGATTCATGCGCTCGTCGATGCGTTGGGCAATCCGCTGGACTTCATCCTCACGCCGGGCCAAGCCCATGATCTGGAAGGCGCCGACGCGCTGTTGCCGGATATGGCTGCCGAAGCCTTGCTGGCAGACAAGGCCTTCGATGCCGACCAGCGGGTGATCGAGCCGTTGCTCGCACGGGGAAAGTCGTTCGTGATCCCGCCCAAGAGCAACCGCAAGGTTCAACGCGATTTCGACAAAGACACCTACAAGGCACGCCACCTCATCGAGAATTTCTTCTGCAAGCTCAAGCAATACCGCGCCATCGCCACCCGCTACGACAAAACCGCCAGAAATTTCCTCGCCGCAATCCACCTCGCGGCTGCTATCATCTGGCTGAATTGATGACAGGCCCTAAAATTGCAGCTTGTATTTGCGACAGAAAATCAGGCTATAGGCTGATTTTTTATCTAGAAAATCAGGTCATAGACTGATTCCCTGATTAAAATAGCCAGTTCTGCCGGCAGCACGGATGCGAACAGTGCTTTCGTTCGCACTACTTCTTCGTTGGTACGATCGGTTTAAGTGCCGTCGCCTTTTCACGCACGATTTCAGTGACCTTTAGAATCTCTGCTAGCAACTGTTCGTCGACCTCAGAATAGCCCTCGTATTCCATAGAATTCCGGGCGCCGTGGGCCTTGTCCAGAACACGCCATTGTGCGGCAGAGAGCCCGAGCGTGTGTTGGAGAGCCTGAAATACGATATATCTTCGGTTGTCGGGCCGAAATCCGTGCCAACGCATTGCGGCGAGTGAGAGCGCGTGGGCGGCATTGTATGCGAGATCGAATCGGCTTTCGGTCGAAAGATCTTTGTTGCGTGCATCTTTCAGACGTTTGGTACCTGACTGAACCAAGCCATCAAATTCGGTTTGATCGGGCGGCTCCGGCTTTAGCACGCCCATTTTGGCCAAATTATTTAAGGGCTCTGAGCTCATCTTCCGTTCCGAAAACGAATAGTTTGGGCTGGTCCAGGATTTTGGTCACAAAGGGACTTTTGCCTTTGAGTTTCTTTAGCCATTCCCGTGTGGCCATGAGGTTCGGACTGACAGGTCGAGCGAGGGTTTTTTCAGCTTTCTCGAGGGCGGAGTAAACTTCGCTATAGGCTAGTCCATCGCCGATGATCATCACATCGATGTCGCTCTTTGCCGTATCACTTCCCTTGGCTAGCGACCCGTAGACGAACGCCGATTTGATGGATGGGCGGTACTCCATCAGAGCTTCTCGGAGCGGGCCTAGGACGCCTACCGTCTTCAGAATCAATTGGTAGAGTTCATGGAAGATGGGTGATTCTCGATTGGCGTGATAGAGCTTTCGGTTGCCGAATGCTTTGGTGGCAACTATTCCCACGGCGGTGAGCTTCTCAAGCTCCCGCTGCACAGCGCCGCGTCCAGAGCCCGCCCTTGAAATGATTTCGGTGAGCTGAAATTCTTGATCAGGTTGGCCGAAAAGAATACTGAGCACACGGGATTGAACCCGGGAGAATAGCGCGCCGGACAAATTGGACGGATTGATATTTGTACCCATATTGGGGATATATATACCCAAATTGGGTAAAAAGTCAACCACCTCACCGTCCGTAGCTAACAATAGCTGGCGCTTCAACTATCAAGCAACTCTGCCCGCTCCCAGGGCGTGTCAGCGCGCGCAGGGCCGACGTCGCGCGCTGACACGCCACCTCCATCTGTTCGGCCGGCGAAAACTCGACCGGCCTGATGGGCTCCGGACGGGTTCGCCGCCATCCCCATCGCCGCAATTGATCCGCCCCAGCGTGCGGCTTCTCCTGCGGTCCCCGCGCTTGTGGGTCCGGGTCCCCTTTTGCCTTATGCCGCCTCGCTTGGAAGCGTTGACGTCATGTCGGCGATCTTCTGAAACTCGATCAATAGTTCCGGCTGATATTGGGCGAGGTATCGCGCCACACGCTCGTTGCTGATCAGCTTCTGCAGATATCCTTTGACCACCGTCAAATGCAGGTGATCCTGGCCGTAGGAATCTTGAATCGACGATATCGCTTCTTGCAACCGTGAAAGCTCACGCTCCATTCGGGCAATCGCCTCCGCTGTCATGCCCTTCAGCCGTTTCGGCGTCTGCGGGGTGGCTAGTTGGGCTTGTGGCGTTCCCGCCAATATGGCGGAGGCATAGCTAACCGAGAAATTATTGGCATTTATCAGGAGTTCGACGGCTTCAATCTGACGAAGCGGGTTCATCTTTCGGAGAACATCGAAGACGGCCATAGGACACATTTTATCCTTCAGCAGTCCGGTCGCCTCCTCACAGATCCCGTCCAGTAGCTGAACCTTTCGCGATACACTGCGAACATTGATGTCCAATGCCCTTGCTATTTTCTCCCTGGGAACGTTCCGCTCAATGGCTTTGGCAATCATCCGCTGTTCCTGCACGGCGGACAAACGACTGATGCGCTTGTTGTAGGTGAACGCTTCATCGTCGGTCGAGACCAGGCATTCAACCTCGGTCTGGCCGAGATCCCGCAACACCTCGATCCGTAGATGACCGTCAAGCAAAAGGTAACAATTGGAATCGCGGGTATCCTGGATCACAACCGGCGGCTCGACCAACCCAATCTCACGAATGGACGCTGCGATCTGTCGATATTTGTGACTCGATTTAGTGTTCTTTTCGATGGCCTTTACGGGCAAGATGGAGGCGATAGGTACGACAACGCAATCGGAGCCAAAGGCCTGCGCTATACCGCCTGATGTGTCGGGCTCCACATGCTTGTTCATACGGCCAGTCCGTCAGCTATCCGCTGTTCAAGAAATGCCGGCATGGTGTCAAGGCTTTCAGCCTTGAGCAGATTTGCAAAATTCTCATCATCCCGAAGCTCGCGGATGGCCTCGACAATGAAGAGCAGGCGGCCTTGAGTGACTTCGGCCTTCTTGATCAACAGCTTTTGGCGGTCGGCTTCTTGTCGATAGACCCGGATGATCGATTCGCCGGTGAGTGGCCGCCTCGAACCGTCACGTTGTCCTAACCGAGTGTCACGCAGGTGTTTGCCGCGACGCCGTCGCTGCTCAATAATCTTTTGTACTGCGACTAGCTTTTTGCCGCGTAGTTTCTTTTCCGTATAGGCCTGCGTCAAAGCTCTCTGAACATCTTCGTCGCTCGATTTTGCAATCTCGATAGCCATGTTTATTGGCAAGAGCCCAGCTTCGACTGCGGTAAGGAGTCTTTCCTCGCCCTTTTCCAGGAGAGCGCCGATCATATGAATATATTCAACGCTGACACCGATTTTTGGTGCGATTTCACGGTCGCTATATCCGCGGCCGCGGAGTGTGCTGATATCCTGCAGCAGGTCGATCGCCCTGTGCTGACGTCTTGCACAGTTTTCAACGAGGCTCATGACAAGGCAATCACTCTCCTCGGCCTCAATGACAATGGCCGGGATCTTGGTCTGACCGAGCTGAGTGAACGCCTCAATCCGACCCTGTCCGCAAACAAGATCATAGCTGGCCGAGTCGGCCTCGCACTTTCGTGGGCTAATCGTGATCGGACGCTTGAGCCCGACGTTGGCGATACTTTGGACGATTTCCTGAAAGTTGCGTCGATTTCGGGCACGAGGGTTTAGAATGCGAATTTGGTCAATCGGGATGATTTTAACCCGCTTTGTGTCCTTTGCTTTTGATTTGCTCATGCTGCCTCCCAAAATGATGTTTGAGCTGCCATAGAATAGAAGAAGTCGAGCGTTTCGAATCGGTACGCATCTAACGAAAGCGCATTATCTTCCGCCATTCGTATCCGGTTGGCATTCATGTCGATACTCGGGAGAATGTAATAGTCGAGAGCCTGTTTGTTGGAGTGATCCAGGCGCACTGCGATCGTGATGTCCGGTGCAAGGCCTGTCTCAAACCGGATTTGCCATCGGAGCGCACCGGCCTTTGTCTCAAAGGATCGTGCAAGCACGATCGATGCCGTAAATTCTTTGTTGATTTGGAGAAGCTGGCTTGTGGGGTCACAAACGACGGATCCGCCCGCGCCTTCAATGCCGGCTACAATTTCGGCCATCAATCCCGGAAAGGACTCGCGTATGTGCCGGTTGATTTCGATGTATCTGTAGTCTCGGTCGGGTGCGTAGCCTATTAGGTTGTAAGCACGCAGGAGGCTGCCGAATCGATACCGATAAAGACTGGATGAGGGCATGCCGTCGCGCTCATCGATGATGAGGCCCGACAACGATCCCTCTTCGTGAAGCACCACTTGGAGCAGTGAGAGCAATTCGTCGTCGGAATAGTGATTGCCGCGCTGGTCTATGATGGCTTTGGCCCGTTCAAAGAGGGCGCGATCTACAATCGAAGGGAAAACGCCATTTGCCCGAACCCATGTGTCGGGATGATTGACGATACGGCGCTGCTTCAATTTGTAGGAAACGCGATTGAAAATGTTATTGCCAATGTATTTTTCGTTGGTCAGAATTTGATGGATTGACGCGCGCGTCCACGGCCGGTCGAGATCGGTCACTATCCCACGTCTATTGAGCTCAAGTGCGATTTCTCGCTCGGACTTACCTTCCTCAACGAACATCAAATAGATGCTTTGAACGTGTTCGATTTCTTCAATTGGACCGGGAGTAAGGACGACACGATCGGTCTGCAGGCTTTTCCGATCGCCACGTCCGAGCTCGCCCTTCGGGTTCCGGCCCTCATCGATCAAGAGGCGTCGTAAACCAAATCCAGCGGGGCCACCCTGGCGAAAGCCGCGCTCTATGTGGCGGCATTGCCCCGCAAAGACCTTGACCGAAAGCTCGCGGCTGTATTCGCCAGCCATGACCCGTTTGACGTTCTTTAGGAGGATCGAACCGATGCTGCCGTCGTTATCGAATTGCTCGCCACAATAGTGGACGCGGATTCCCGCCCGAGAGCAAACGTGCTCGTGATATGCACCTTCATCCGCATCCTGAAAGCGCCCCCAGCGACTGACGTCGTAGACTAAGATTGCTTGGAAATCAGCGGTGCCGGATTGCACGGCCAGCATGAGAGACTGCAAACCCTCACGACCGTCCATCCTTAAACCGCTGCGGCCAGAATCTTCAAAAACGCGCACGATCGTGTAGCCGCGTTGTTCGGCATATCGACGGATCGTGTCGAGTTGATTTTCGGTGGAGTATTTCTGGTGATCAGTCGACATCCGAACATACGCGGCCGCAGGAGAAGGCCCATCTGCTCGATTTGAGGCTTTTACGAAGCTTTTGATTTGCCTTGTCAATCAGCACCCAATTCCAACGCGATACTGCCGGCCTCTCCCAAGGCGGTCCTGAGTTTTACCCGCTTGATTGTATGGGACAGGAGCGTGGAATGTCGTTTCCAAAAAAGGGCAAGTCCTTTCCAAAAAAGGGTAAGTCCTTTCCAGGCACAAGTACGGGGCTTGACGATCATGCGTTCGCGATGAAAATTGCGCTGGCATTGAAATCAGAACTGAAGGATCGAAACTCACGCGCAAAGTTGGTTGCGGGCTGGACGGGTGCGAATGAGCGCACGGTCAAAAATTGGATTGTAGGGCGATACGCACCCAGCGGCCGCCACCTCGTTATATTGGCCCAGCACTCAGACCAGGTGCTGAACGCCGTTCTGTCGATGGCCGGCCGGAAGGATTTGCTTTTGGCCGGAAGGGTAGAGGATTTTAGGCGAAAGGTTTTTGAGCTGGCGGCCATCATCGGCGGAACCCAACCTCAATGTCCCGATGCCTAAGCTACCCGCCAAAAATCCCATTATGTGGGTAGACATCACGCAGCGCGCCGGTGCTTTGGCGGCGGCCCTGGGAAAGCCCGCGATCCGTAGAGTTGGGGAAACTGCCGCATGGGTCGCAAAAGCGCCCGACGGACCGTCTGACTTGATCTGATGGCGGGTTGGTGGTGCCCGTGGCTGTGAAATTTGTTCGGAGAAGCCATTTGCACTGCAGCAAGGGTTTTTTTGGCCAAACCATCCTGGAGAAAAAGGCCTAACTTGATACAAGGAGCACGGTTCTCTTGCCCTAGGGAGAGCACCTGTCGGGACCCCAAAGAGCAAGGTTCTTTAAAGATTCTTTCCCTCCGCCAGATTCCGCGAAGTCCTCTCGGCGGCCTCCGTGGTCGAGCGAGCGAACAAAATCATAAGCTCATCCCTCGGTTCATGTGAAAGCTTAAATTGAGTCCGAGATAATTCGCGACCAAATTGCGCGATATTCTTCATTTTTCTCCAGTAACCAGATGCGACGTGCCGTCGATGTCGAATTCAATTTTGAGATGATCGACGTCAATTCATTATTGGAAAGGCCCGTAGAGCCGCCTTTCGTTAGAGTCCCGAGGCAGGCGACCCATTCAGAAGGCACTTCCTTAAGGACTCCGACGGGTTCATAGGCGATTACGGGCTTTTCGAAGAGAAACGCCTCCAAGATGGTTCTTCCCCAAGACTCGGTCCGCGAAAATACGAGAAGTGCTTTTGCGTCTCGGAGGCACCGCATCGAGCTTTGATAGGGTAATGTCTCAATTTCCCGAACAGTTTTGCCTAAGGCAGTCTTGCAAGTTAGCTCCCCCGAGCCAACAGATACGAACTTGAGTTCCGGTGACAGACCCGCAAATTTGATGAACCTATCGTACCCCTTAATTGCGTTGCGCTCGCCTAAAATCAGCAATTGGTCAACGGCTTCAGTCGGCGCGTCTGTGTGGTTGAAGTCATTCAGAATCGGCATAGGCGCGATCGTCGCATCGACCGCAGCAACGTGGGCTAACTGGCATTTTTGATGAGGGGTAAACACCACGACACGCGACGCCTGGTTCGCATTTCGATAGGCACGGCTGATAAACTTCATTCTAATGTGGCCGGGCCAGGTTTGTAAAAAGTTAAAATGGGAATGCTCCAGATCGGTGTGCAAGACGACAATTGTCCGAGCCATCTCCGAACAAATAATGGCGTTAAACGATCGCCACGATGCATGAGGAGTGTGGGTGACGTGAAATAGGACAAGATCGTCTGGCTGCAACATTTCTATGCTAAATGCTGAGAGGGGTAACAGAGATCGTATTGTCGACAAGTTTCCAGCATCATCCGCAAAGTTGTCAGTCGTTCGACTATAGACAATTCGTTGTTCGATCGAGTTGAAGATCTGGGTAAAGTCTAAGACGTACCGGGCAAGGCCTCCCCCCGAAATTGGGGGGTAATAATGAAAGTGCCAAATTCGCATCAGCCGCCTACCGCCTGAATGGCAGAAGTAAGAATTAGGATACTGCTTTCAAATTGCCCGCTGCCCGAGCTGCTCCCAAGGCCACTGACATGCCACCATGCACGGAGCGATATACCTCGCATGCTTCCCAAAGAAGGGGGAACGAATGGGATTGCGCAGCTGCAATTGCAGCCTCGGCGTAAAATGGAAGCGTGGTCGGTAGACCACCAAAAACGACGCGATGGGGATTTAACAAATTGACTAAGGTGGCTATTCCAAAACCTAGGGCCTTACCCGCCAACCTCACGCGATCAATTGCGCGTTTGTCTTCCTCAACGATCAGCTTTAGTAGTTCGTCGATATTCACTCTCAAGTCCTGCAATATCGAGCGCCCGCTGGCATAGTCATTTAGTGATTTTACTCCGCCCGCGAGAAGCGAGATTGGAATACTCCCTAGCTCACCGGCCCATCCCCGCGCACCCGCTACCGGTTGACCATCGACAAGCAAAGCCGCGCCCGTACCTGTTCCAATCATGATGACAGCTGCCGTCGATCTTAGAGGAAGATCATGGGTTTCTTCCATAAGGGCCGCCATTGCGTCATTCATGACGATAACTGGGTACAATGACTCGAACGCCTTCTTGGGTGTCCAATGCAAGAGTCCGGGTAGAACTTCACAGGAAATGATTTCGTCACCTGAATCTACCAAGCCGGCGACAGCAACGCCGATGCCTTTCGGAGGACATGGGAGCTTATGCACAAACTCCAATATGGCTTGCTCTACCTCCTTGGCAGTCAAATCGGGACCTGTAGGCAGTTGTTTTGACTCTGTTGTGCGATGCCATTTCGCGATCATCAGCATCTTTGTGCCGCCGACATCTACACCAACTACTGGCCGCTCCACTGGCAACTCCGCTAGCGTGAGAGTTCAATATCGAAACGGCCTTTCCAAGGGCAGGAAAAATCGTCCTGCTATTTTCGTTTCTTCCAAAGATAGGCGACTGGGGGCTGCCCAAGGGCCGGATTATGCGCAAAAACGAAAATGTGATCCTTCTCAAGGTTACGTTAAATCTGGTGCACGCCGTAGTCAGTTCTGGTGGTGTATTGGAAAAAGCCGTTGCCGACACTGGGGACGGCTTCGTCCATTGTGATGTAACTTTCCCATTGGCCGTCTGACGACGTACATTTAGCGTACAAGAGATTATCGCCAGCCCAGGAAAGCTCTACAATTTCATCTGCTATTCGTTTCCCATCTAAGAAGGTTTCATAGTGACCGGCATAGTCGGAAAAGCAAATCCTATGGCGGATTTGACGACTATATCGCACGAAAATCCAAGTGAGAATTGATGCGACAATACCTGCAACTAAATTATTCAAAAAGCTCTCTAAAAGCGTCATGGCTCCACCCCTTTCGGTTGCAAATCATGTTACGACAGCTTCGACGAAATCCGCAATGCATGCAATCGTCGACCAAAACCCGATTAGTTGGAGCACCCGACAGGGTCCTGACGAATTTAGGGCTGACAAATAAAGGCACCCAGCTTTGCCGACGCTGAAGCATCTCGTTCTTCGTAGTATGATGACAGACCACCATGCCCCCCACCTTCTCCACCCTCCTCCTCGACCGCCGCGACAACGGCATCCTGCTGGTCACGCTGAACCGCCCCGAGGCGGCGAACGCGATGAACACGCAGCTGGGGCTCGACCTCATGACGCTGTTCGAGGGCTTTTCGGTCGATCTCGAAGGCCTGCGCGCCGTCGTGCTGACCGGGCAGGGCAGGGCGTTCTGCGCCGGCGGCGATCTCAAGCAGCGCAACGGCATGACCGATGAGGCGTGGCAGGCGCAGCATCTCGTGTTCGAGCGCATGCTGCGCGCGATCCTCGCCTGTCCGCTGCCGGTCATCGCGGCCGTCAATGGCGCGGCCTATGGCGGCGGCTGCGAGATCGCAGCTAGCTGCGACTTCGTCTACGCCTCATCAGAGGCGCGCTTTGCGCTTACCGAAGTGACGCTCGGCATCATGCCCGGCGCCGGCGGCACGCAGAATCTGCCGCGCGCCGTGGGCGAGCGCCGCGCCAAGGAGCTGATCCTGTCGGGCCTGCCGTTCTCCGCTGCCGAGGCCGAACAATGGGGCCTGGTCAATCGCGTGCTGCCGCCGCAAGACTTGCTGCCGGCGACACTTAGGATCGCCGAGCGCATCGCTGCCAACGGCCCGCTCTCGGTACGCCAGGCCAAGCAGGCGATTCATCGGGGGCTACAGATGTCGCTCGCGGATGGATTGGCCTTCGAGATCGAAGCCTATAATCGCCTGGTGCCGACGGAAGATCGCCGCGAGGGCGTGCGCGCGTTCAACGAAAAGCGCAAGCCGAAGTTCGAGGGGAAGTAGTCACCTCTCCCCGCATTGCGGGGAGAGGTCGGCGCGTAGCGCCGGGTGAGGGGCATAGCACATTGGGGCCACGTCGCTTCTGTCTCCGGCCCGAACAACTGTCGTTCACGACTTTAACCGGCTGTGCGGAGACTCCCCCTCACCCGAAGCCTCCGCTGCGCTCCGGCTTCGACCTCTCCCCGCACGCGGGGAGAGGTGAAAAAACCCGCCGCCTGTTTTGCCCGACGAGTCAAGCGCGCGGCGCAAAAGTATTTGTCTTTCCGAAAGACCGTATTTATGATTTAACGAAGCCATCCCGCCTCGACATGAGGACGTTAGGCCTATCGTCACCAGACGTGGGGCGGGATGCGATGGACGCGGAGGCGGCGAGGCGATCGCTGCCGACGCGTACGGTCAAGCCGTGTGGTCCTGTCCCCTCGACGCTGGGGTCAAGCTGATCGAGATGATCAATCAGCGACGGTGGCCATCAAGCCCGATGCACCGGGGAGAGCACGGAGCAGCCGAAAAGACCATTGCGCAGGGAGTGCCGGATGTTTCGGCCAACCTGTAGTGACTATGCTCGCTTGCTTTTTTGTTTTGCAAGCGAGGCTGCGGGTGCGGCCAGCGCCCGGCATTCCCTGCGCCCTCTGTTCGAGGGAGCGACGTCTGATGCATCACCCGGACGCGAAATCGCGCCGCGGGAATGCGGAGTCATGTTCTCGTCATTGCGAGGAGCGCAGCGACGAAGCAATCCATCTCTCCGCTTGCGGGCTGGTGGCATGATGGATTGCTTCGTCGCTTCCGCCTCCGCCCTGCGGGCTTCGTCGGATGCGCTCCTCGCAATGACGAATTTGCCGCAACCTTCGCCTTGTCAAACGACGAGCATGCGCGCTAGCATTTCAACTTCCGGGGGTATGGCGATGCGGCGTATGGACTTGGCCCATCTCGGATTGATGCTCGGCGCGCTGGCGCTGACCTATACCGTGCCGTTCGAATTGCTGCTGCTCGCCTATGTCGTCCTCGGCCCCGCGCACTACACCACTGAAATTTCGTGGCTGCACGACCGCAAATACTTCCTGCCGCAGCGCGGAGCCGCAATCGCGCTTGCTTGCGTCGCCATTGCCGCCGCGGCTATCGACGATGCGCAGCTGTTCGGCATCGTGATGTGGAGCGCGTTCGTGATCTGCGCGGTCATTTCGGCTGCGACGACCGCCTTTCAGGGCATGCTGCTTTTCATGGCGGCGGGCGCGGTCACGATCTGGATGCTGACCAATGGCGAGTCCATGGCTGTCATGGGCATCCTGCTGCCGACGCTCGTTCACGTCTCGCTGTTCACGCTGGTGTTCATGATGCTCGGCGCCTTCCGCTCCGGCGCGCGCGTGCAATGGCTGCTGATCGGCCTCTATCTCGCGGCCATCGTGCTGATCCTGGTGCTGCCGCCGACATCAGCCAGCAAAGTGCCGTCCTTTGCCAAGGCGGCGCAGGATTACTTCGCCAACGTCGCGCCGGCGCTGAGCCGCCTGTTCGGCATTCGCGGCCTTCACCTCGACAATCGCCTGATCGGCCTGCTCGCCTTCATCTACACCTACCATTACCTGAACTGGTTCATCAAAGCCGAGGTGATCCGCTGGACCGATATCTCGCGCAAGCGGCTCGCGCTGGTCGTTGCGGTCAGCGCGGCCTCCACGGCATTGTATTTCTACGACTACGCTTACGGGTTCAGCGTGCTGCTGGCGCTCAGTCTCGCGCACATCGTGCTGGAATTCCCGCTCAACGCGCTCGCGCTGCGCCAGCTCGGCGCCGCGATCGGGCAACGCGCCGGGATCATGCATCAGCGTGCGTGATCCAATGCCGCCCTACGGAAAAAGCCGCGACTAAATGACATCAACCAGCGCGCCGCCGCACTGCCGTTGTCCTTGCCGCGCCTCGCGGCTGCGTATTGAATACGCCTCGGAGCAAAACGCTCCCAACAACAACGAACCGCACAAATCAACATAAGGGAGAAAACGGATGCGCCGAACGAACCTGCTGCTGCTTGCCGCGCTGCTGGCGATCGCAGCATACCCCGCGGCCGCGCAAGTGAAGATCGGCGTGCTCAGCGACATGAACTCGCTCTACGCCGACATCACCGGCAAGGGCACCGGCGTCGCGGCGCGGCTGGCCGCGGAGGATTTCGGCCCGGTGCTCGGCAAGCCCGTGGAAATCATCACCGCCGACCACCAGAACAAGGCGGATGTCGCCACCAACATCGTGCGCAACTGGTACGACAACGAGAACGTCGACATGGTCACCGACGGCGGCTCGTCGGCCGTCGCGCTCGCGGTCGAGGAAGTGTCGCGGCAGAAGCAGAAGCTCGTGCTGTTCAACGGCCCGGCGTCATCCGACATCACCGGCAAGAACTGCTCGGCCTATGCGGCGCACTGGAACTACGACACCTACGCGCTGTCGCACGTCACGGGATCGGCGATTGTGAAGTCCGGCGGAAAATCCTGGTTCTTCCTCGCCGCCGACTATGCGTTCGGACGCGCGCTGCAGCGCGACACCGCCGAGGTCGTCGAGGCCGAAGGCGGCAAGGTGCTGGGCTCGGTCTACGCGCCGATCAACACGGCCGATTTCTCCTCGTTCCTGCTGCAGGCGCAGGCGTCGAAGTCCGAGATCATTGGCCTCGCCAATGCCGGCGGCGACGCCACCAATGCGATCAAGCAGGGCGCCGAGTTCGGCATTCTGAAGGGCGGCCAGAAATTCGCGGCGCTGCTGTTCTTCATCACCGACGTTCATGCGATGGGCCTGCAGGCAGCGCAGGGGCTGCAATTCACCACCGCGTTCTACTGGGACCAGAACGAGGCGACCCGCGCCTTCTCGCAGCGCTTCATCAAGGAGGTCGGGCACATGCCGACCATGGTGCAGGCCGGCGTTTACAGCGCGACGCTGCACTATTTGAAAGCGGTCAAGGCGCTCGGCAGCAAGGACCCGCTCAAGGTGATGGAGCAGATGCGCCAGACGCCGATCAACGACTTCATGACCCATGACGGCAAGTTGCGCATCGACGGCCGCGTACTGCGCGACATGTACCTGGTGCAGGTCAAGAAGCCGGAAGAATCCAAGGGGCCGTGGGATTACATGAAGATCGTCCAGACCGTGCCGGGCGAGCAGGCCTACCGCCCGCTCGACAAGGGCAACTGTCCGCTGGTCGAGGCCGCGAAGAAGGGGTGAGGGGCTCTTCCCCCTCTCCCCGCTCTTCGCGGGGAGAGGGTTGGGGTGAGGGGCCATGCACACTGGGAGACCGAGTAAGACCGGTTCCCGAATCGAAGAACGCTACGCGCGAGTTTGATGGGTTTGCGAATGCGGTGCGGATGTGCCCCGCCCCTCACCCGAAACCGTCGCTGCGCGTCGGTTTCGACCTCTCCCCGTAAAGAACGGGGAGAGGTGAAGAAGGAGAGCTACTGATACGCCGCGACGATATCCCCCACCGCGCGCTCGAGCTGCTGCGCGGTGGCGCATTGGCGCACCACGTTGCAGAACGTCGCATAGCGCGGCATCTCGGAATCGCCAAAGCCCCAGGTCAGCCGGCTCTCCGGATTGAGCCACACCACGCGCTTGGCGCGCTCGGAGACGCGCCGCAGGATATCGGCGCCGGGATCGAGATTGTTGGAGCGGGCGTCGCCAAGCACGATCACGGTGGTCTGCGGCGTCACCGAGGACATGAAGCCGCGTTCGAAATCGGCCAGCGAGTTGCCGTAGTCGGACGAGCCGAAGCCGACCTTGCCCATGATGTCGGTCATCGCCTCCTCGGCGCTCTTGGCTTCGAGGATGTCGCTGACCTCGATCAGATGGCCGGAGAACGCAAAGGAGCGCACGTCGGAGACGACCTCGTGCAAGCTATGGATCAGCAGCAGGAAGAAATCGGACACCCGCGCCACCGAGCCCGACACGTCGCACAGCGCCACGATTTTCGGCCGGTCGCGATGCCGGCGTTTCCAGGCCGTCAAAAACGGCACGCTGCCCCAGGCGGCGTTGCGGCGCAAAGTGCGACGAACATCAAGATGTCCACGGCGCTGCCGCTTACGCGGCTTGCTGTAGCGCTCGCGCAGCCGCCGCGCGATCTGGCGGATCAGCGCGCGCATCTGCTCGATCTGCCGCGGTTCGAGCCGCGCCATCGGCGCGTTGCGCAAAATCTCGTTGCGCAAATTCTCGGCCTCTTCTCGTCCATAAAGCAACAGAGCCTGCGAGACCGCATCGCGCACATTCTCACGCAGGCCGTCGGTCAAGGCCGAGAGCCGCTCGGCCAGCGCCGGGTTGTTGGCGGTCAGCGCCTCCAGATCGTCGTTGAGACGACCGATCCCCATCTGCTCCAGGATGCGGCTGGAGAAGATGCCGCGCTGGGTGAAGAAGCGGATGTCGGAGAGCGTCGCCGCCGCCGAAGCGTTGGCGATAGCGGCGGCGACCGCGTTGCGGTCCTGCGACAGCAGCATCTGCGCCAGCGGTCCGAGGGATTGCGATTCCGCGCCGCCACCGGCCGAACTCTCGCTTTGCGACGCCGGCGTCTCGGCGTTCGCCGTGTTGTCGTTGGCTTCTTGCCGAGGCTCCGGTTGCGAGAAGAACAGGTCGAAGCAGGCGCCGAGCGCCTTCTTCTCGTCCTCGGATTTGGCAAGTGTCAGCAGCAGCGTGTCGCGCAGGATGGTTCGCTCGCCAAAGCCGACCTTCTCGACCGCGCGCATCGCATCGATGCTCTCGGCCGGCGAAACGTGCACGCCCGCGCCGCGGGCGGCGCGAAAGAAGCGATGCAAATTGTCGCGCATTTATCCGAAAACGTTCTGGCGCGTGGCCTTGGCAACGAAGGTCGTCACATGCGGCGTCGCGGCCTCGACGTCGGATTCGTATTTCAGGAGCACGTTGAGCGTGTCCTTGACCATCTCGTGGCCGAGCTCGGCGGCCTGCAACAGCACCAGCACCCGTGCCCAGTCGATGGTCTCGCTGACCGAGGGCTGCTTCTTCAGGTCGAGGGTGCGCAGCTCATGGATGAAGCCGACCAGTTGCTTGCGCAGCGTCTGCGAGATGCCGGGCACCCGGCTTTCGACGATGCGCTCCTCCAGCTTCTGCTCGGGAAAGCCGATATGCAGATGCAGGCAGCGCCGCTTCAAGGCGTCGCCGAGATTACGCTCGCTGTTGGACGTGAGGATCACGGTCGGTGCGACCTTGGCCACGACGGTGCCGAGCTCGGGAATACTCACCTGGAAATCGCTGAGGATTTCCAGCAGCAACGATTCGAACTCGGCGTCGGATTTGTCGATCTCGTCGATCAAGAGCACGCAGCCGGCCGGTTGCTCCAGCGCCTGCAACAGCGGTCGCGGCTCGACGAATTCCTTGGAGAAGAACACGTCGCCGAAATCATGCAGCTGGCCGAGCGCGTCATGCAATGTCTGCGCGCCGCCCAAGACCTCACCAAGCTTGTCCTTGAGGATCTGGGTGTAGAGCAGCTGCTTGGCGTATTTCCACTCGTACAGCGCTTTGGCCTCGTCGAGGCCCTCGTAGCATTGCAGGCGGATCATCTTGAGCTTGCGCCAGCCGGCGATCGCCTTGGCCAGCTCGGTCTTGCCGACGCCGGCCGGGCCCTCGACCAGGATCGGCTTGGCGATCTGCTCGGACAGATAGACCGCGGTCGCGATCTGGCGGCTCGCGATATAGCCCTGCGAGGCAAGCCCGCGCTCGACGGCTTCGATTGCGGTGAGAGGCTTGGCGTCAGCCACGGATTTCGGCTCCGGAATTGTCATTCGCCTCGCGGCTTATCACGGCGGCAGCCGCGGATGGTCGCGAATTTTGCAGGCGTGGAGTGCAGCAGAACCGGTTCGCGACCGGAAGTATTTAAATACCATAGGCGCCGCCGCGGCGATCCGCGTCGGGGGCCGGCGGGTGCTTTTAAATCGACAGTTGCCCTACGGTCACAGGCGAGCGCTGGGAGCGCTGATAGTGTGCCGGAAAATACGTGTCTGGGGCGTCAGAAATGAAAAAGCTTTTCCCGCTTGCAGCGGCTCTCGTGAGCATCGCGACAGCGGCCACCGCCGCGGACTTTCCGGCCAGTCCGATGCCCGCGAAAGTCGCGCTGCCCGCGCCGATTCTGTTCTCGTGGACCGGCTGCTATGTCGGCGTCGAAGGCGGCGGTGCATCGGGCCAGGGCGAGCAGATCGCAAATTCCGGTCCGTTTCCCAACGCGACCATCACCGGCGGCATGACCATCAAGGGCGGGATTGCCGGCGGCACCGTCGGCTGCAACATCCTGATGAGCAACTTCGTCGTCAGCGGCGAGGCCGATTTCTCATGGACCAACAAGCGCGCCAGCAGGAACGATTTGGCGCCGTTCAACACGGCGAGCATCAGCGAGACTCGCGAGAAGTGGCTCGATACCTTCCGCGGCCGCTTCGGCTACGCCATCGACCGCTTCATGGTCTATGGCACGGCCGGTGTCGCACTCGCCGGCTCGACGGTTTCGGTGTCCAATCCGGCGTTTGGCACGGTGAGCCAGTCGCGCGACCGCACCGGCTGGGTCGCCGGCCTCGGCGGCGAATTCGCGGTGTGGACCGGCGGCGCGTTCGATGTGACGCTGAAGGTCGAATATCTCCACGTCGGTTTCGAGACCAAGCAGTATTTCTTCCCGACCACCAACGTGCTGGCCGGCGTCGTCTTCCCGATCCGCGACGTCAAGCTGACCGACGACATCATCCGCGCCGGCATGAACGTGAAGTTCAACTGGGGCCCGGTGGTCGCGCGCTACTGAGCGCGGAGACCGGCGGCGCCTCAATGCGCGCCGCCGCCCGCGCCGGCGCTGACCTTGCGCAACATCAGCATCGCGATCGCGGCAAGCACCAGCACGACGCCGATCACGGCGAAGGTGTCGGAAAATCCCATCACCAGCGCCTGGCGTTTTACGGTATTGCCCAGCGCGACGATGGCCTGATGCCGCGCATTGGCGGGATCGGGCACGCCGTGGGAGATGAAGTAATTGGTGAGTTGCGCGATGCGCGTGCGCACCTCTTCGCGGCCGAGATCGACCGATTGTCCAATGATGTTTGAATGGAACTGCTCGCGCTTGGTGACGATGGTGGCGAGCACCGCGGTGCCGATCGCGCCGCCGAGATTTCGCATCATGTTGGAGATGCCCGACGCAGCCGGCGCATCCTGTGGCGCGACGCTGCCGAGCGTGACGGAGCTGAGCGGCGCCAAGGTCAGCGCCTGGCCGACGGCGCGCACGATGTTGGGCAGCCAGAACTGGTCGCCCGAATAGTCGAGCGACATCCAGATGTTCATGAAGGAGCTGGCGGCGAACAGCAGCAAGCCGGTGACCGCGATGTAGCGCGCATCGAAGCGCTGCATCAGCTTCGGCACCAGCGGAATGAGCAGGAGCTGCGGCAGGCCGGTCCAGGCCAGAACGTTGCCGATCTGCTCGGCATTGTAGCGCTGCACCTGGCCGAGATAGGCCGGCAGCAGATAGACCGAGCCGAACAGCGCGAAGCCGAGGAACACTGCGGCAACCGTGCCGACGCCGAAATTCCATTGGGTCAGGAGGCGCAGGCGCAGCAGCGGCTTCTCGACGGTGAGCTCGATCCAGACGAATAGCGCGAGGCTGACTGCCGAGATCACCGCGAGGCGCACGATGAAGGGCGAGCCGAACCAGTCGTCCTTGTTGCCTTCCTCCAGCACCGCCTGCAGCGCCGACAGCCCGATCGCCATGGTGGCGATACCGAGCCAGTCGGCTTCGCGGAGCAGGCCGAGCTGCATCGGCTGACGCTCGAGCGTAAGCGAGAGCATGGCGACCATCACCGCGGTCGGCACGACGTTGACGAAGAAGATGGTCTGCCAGCCATAATTCTCGGTGAGATAACCGCCGATGGTCGGACCGATTGCCGGGGCAAAGGTGACGGCCAGCGCGAACATCGCCAGTCCAATCGGCTTCTGCCGCTGCGGCAGCTTGGTGAAGACAAGCGTGAAGGCCATCGGGATCAGCACGCCGCCGAAGAAGCCCTGGAAGGCGCGCATCGCGATCATCGACGGCAGGTCGGTGGTGAAGGCGCACAGCACCGAGAAGATCGCAAACAGCGTCGCAAACGAGAGCATGAGCTTGCGGACGGAGAGCACGCGGCTCAGATAGTCGGTCAGCGGAATGACCACGATCTCGCCGATCAAGTAGGAGGTGGAGATCCATGAGCCGTTGTCGACGCCGGTGCCGATGCCGCCTTCGATGTCCAGCAGCGAGGCGTTGGTGATCTGGATGTTCAGGATCGCCATGAAGGCGCCGATCATCGCGGCGGAAATGGCGATCCATACCGTCGGACTGGCTCGATCGGGATTGGCGGCCGCGGCGGGTGCCGGAATCTGGCTTGAAGCTGAAAGGGTGAGGGCGCTCATGACATCACCTCGCAATCGATGCGATCTTTCTGGAGTCGTCGTTGCGCGACTCGGTCGAAATATGCGGGACGACTGACATGCCCGGCCGCAATTCGATCGGCGCGCCGCCCTCCAGCACGATCTTCACCGGGATGCGCTGCACGATCTTGGTGAAGTTGCCGGTGGCGTTGTCGGGCGGCAGCAGCGCGAATTCCTGGCCGCTGGCTGGCGCGAGCGAGTCAACATGTCCATGCACGACCTGACCGGGGAACATGTCGACGGAAACGTTGACCGGCTGGCCCTGCTTGACATGGGTGAGCTGCGTCTCCTTGTAGTTGGCGATCACATAGGCGCCGGAGGCCGGCACTAGCGACATCAATTGCGTGCCGGCCTGCACGTATTGCCCGACGCGCAGCGTGCGATTGCCGACGACGCCGTCGATCGGCGCGGTGATGGTGGTGTAGCCGAGGTTCAGTTCGGCCTGCGCCTGCAGCGCGGATGCGCGCGCCGCGGCCGCCTCGGCCTGCGCGATCTCGGCCTTGAGCAGGTCGACCTGTTTCAGTGCCGACACCAGATTGGCCTGGTCGCGGGCGATGGCCGCTTCCGCGCCAGCATTCTTCGATTGCGCGGCTTGCGCATTCTGCAAGCTGCCATAACCGGTGGCGGCAAGGTCGGTGTAGCGCTTGTTCTCCTGGCCCGCGAAAGTCTTGTTGGCGATGTCGACCTCGATGGTTGCCTTCGCCGCCGCAATGACCGACTGCTGGACTTCGAGCTGCGCCTGCTTGCTGGTGATCGTCGCCTGCGCCGCGGCGACATCGGCACGCGCCTGATCGAGCGCGACCTTGAAGTCACGCTCGTCGATCCGCGCCAGCACCTGCCCGGCCCTCACAGGCTCGTTGTCGCCGACCAGCACTTCCCGCAAATAGCCGGACACTTTCGGCGCGATGGTGGTGTTGTCGGCGCGCACATAGGCGTCGTCGGTCGAAACCAGGAAACGGCCGACCGTCCAGTAGTCAAAGCCGTACCAGGACGCGCCAGCCAGCGCCGCCACGGCGACGCCCGCCAGCAACAAGCGGCGCAGAGGGCCTGTGGGCTTCGCTGCGGCAACCTGAACCGGCTTAGCCGTTGGATTGGAAGGGGAATTCGGCCCTGCGCGCAGCTGTTGGGCGGTCTCTGCGGAGACCTCGCGCTCGGCTTCGAAAGCGGTGGAATGACGGCTCATGGTGCCCTCCTGATCGACCTATCCCATTGCCAAGAAAGGAGAATTTCTTAATCCCGGCAGTGGGATAATTAGGAAACTTGATATTTTCCAAAATAGCCCTCATATTGGGACTGTCAATAGAATGACAGGCATCATCTAAAAGCATGGCGATCACGAAGCCGGGAAACAGCGATGAGTGCGGGCCGCAGCGCGGCCGCGGCCGGCCGCAGGTCCGGTGCGACGAGGAGACGCGCGCCGTCATCACCGATGCCGCGCGTCATGCCTTCGCGGCCAAAGGTTTTGCCGGCACCGGCATGGACAGCGTGGCGCGCGCCGCCGGCGTTTCGACCAAGACGCTCTATCGGCTCTTCCCCAACAAGCAGGCGCTGTTCGAGGGGATGGTGACCGAGCGCATCGATGCCTTTGTTTCCCTCGTAAAGCTGCGCGCCTGCGACGGCGGCGACGTCGAGGCGGCGCTTGCCGACGCGCTGCTGGTCTGTGGCGAACTGATCCTCGACGGCGAGGTGATCGCGCTCCAGCGCGTCATCATCGGCGAGAGCGACAAATTCCCTGGCATCGCCGAGACCTTCTTCGACAAGGCCATCATGCGAACGCAGAGCGCGCTCGCCGACTGGCTGCGCGTGCAGGTGAAGCGTGGCACGATCGCGCTCGACGATGCCGATGCGGCTGCCGGCATGCTGCTCGGTATGCTGGCGCTGCAACCGCAGCGCGCCGTGATGTTCGGGCACCGACCGCCACTCAGCCGCAATGAACTCGCGCAACGCGCAAAGGCCTGCGCCGCGCTGTTCCTGAAGGGGTGCCGTCGCCAGGCATGGTCCGGAAAAGAGTGATCCCGGTCACATCCACCCGGTAACAACACTGCGATAACATGCTAGAATTTGCATGCGCATGGGCGCGGCGGCTCTCATGAGGCTGGATATGAAACCTTTATCGGTTGAACGGAGACTGTTGCTGAAGGCGGGCCTTGTCGGTCTCGCTGGCCTTGCCAACAGCTATGCCTACGCGGCGATCCTCGATGCCGCGGGCGCCACCAACCCGAACAACAAGGCGATCGGCAGCGACGATCTGCTCGCAGCCCAAGCCCAACTCGGCGAGAATCTAATCCGTTATCTCGCTGGCCGTGGCAAGCCGGACGCCGCCGGCAACTTCGTGGTCTCGCCTGCCAGCATCGCATCGATCCTGTCGTTCGTTGATCTCGGCGCCGGCAACATGATGCGCTCGGCGATCCATCGCACCCTCGGCTTCAAGCCGGTCGCGCGGCGGGCGCAGGCGGATGAGGATTTGCGCGCGCTTCGCAACAGCGTGTCCGCGATCATCGCAAAGAGTGCGGGCGACAGTCCGCTCGCGCTGGCCAATCTGCTGGCCTTCGATCGCGCCGTGCGGCCGAAGCAGCTCGCGCTGCTCGGCCTTTCAGGTGCCGGCGCCGACGTGCTGGTCGACAGCCTGAGCAACCCCGAGATCGTCGATCGCATCAATCGCTGGGTCAAGGAAAAGACCCGCGACTTGATTCCGTCGATCCTGGAGGAGGCGCCGGAGACGCTGGGCCTTGTCGCAATCAATGCGCTTTACTTCAAGGACAAGTGGCAGGTTCAGTTCAATCCGACAAAGACCCAGACCGAGAAATTCCAGTCGCTGTCCGGCAATGTCGATGTTGCGATGATGCATTCGCCGGTCGCCAAATTTGCGTTCCGCCAGGACGAGCGGTTCATTGCGACCGAACTCGGCTATGCCCATGACGATTTCAAGCTGGTGGTGGTGACGACCAAATCCGCCCCCGCGGGCCCGGCAGATTTTGCGCCCGTCGCAGGCTGGCTCGGCGGCCAGGGTTTTGAGTCGCGAAACGGCGAAATCAGCATGCCGAAACTGTCGCTGTCGTCGGTGGAGGAATTGCTGCGGCCGCTGGACGCGATGGGCTTGCGGGCCGCGCGTCAGCGCAAGGATGCGCTGGAGCAATTCTCCGACGAGGACCTCGTCATCAGCCGCGTCGTGCAGAAGCTGGAGTTGCGCCTCTCCGAAGAGGGCACGGAGGCGGCGGCCGCGACCGCCGTGGTGACGACGCGATCGCTCGCGCCCGACGATCACGTCAAGATGATCGTCGACAAGCCGTTCGTGTTCGCATTGCGCGACCGCAAGACCGGCCTGATCCTGTTCATGGGATATGTCGGAGCGCCACGCGCATGATCCGGAAAAGTGTAAAGCGGTTTTCCGACAAGATCATGCGCAAAATAAAAAGCAAACAGCTTAACCGCCGGCGCGTCGCAACGCTTCGGCGACGCTGACCATCGGCATGTTTCGCCGCGTGGCGGCATCCAGCGCACGGCGCAGCAGGCCGGGCGTGCAGCCCCAGGGACTCGCGTATCCGCCACGTCATGGGTGTAGAAGATCAGCCATCCACCGGTCGCGGCGGCTTCATCGAAGACGCGATCGATGCCGGCGCGGTCATATCCTTGTCGATCAGCGGGGTCGAACGCAGGAACTGCAGGTCGATCGTGCCGCTGTTGACGCCCGGCAGGATGCCACGCGCCGAGTGGAAGCTGTTGGTCAACTGCCGCTTGCGCGCAACCGTCGCAAGTCCGTAAGGGTAAGCGAAATTCTCAAGCTGGATCGAGGCATCAAGCCCTTCGAGAAAGCGCCAGTTTTGTGCGATCTCCGCAGCCATCGCGGTCGCGTCGAGATCGATGGCGCGCCGGTGCGAGAAAGTGTGGCAGCCGATCTCGTGGCCGTCGCGACGCAGCTTGACGATGCCATCAGGGTCGATGCCCTCACTATGGTTATTGGGTTTGTCGACCAGTCCACCCGCGACATAGAAGGTGC
>CAWCGA010000045.1:0-7289 GCA_963794775.1 uncultured Alphaproteobacteria bacterium
GCCGACACCACCAGACCTGTCTTTGCCATGAGAGTTCCTTTAATCGGTTCGCGGGCGAGCCTATGAAGCTCAACGCCTGTCGTAAAGACCTACCCCGCATTCGCGGGCGCATGCACCGGCCAGAGATCAGCGCGCCAATGCAGCGCGATCGCCGCCATCGCGATCAGGCCGGAGATCGCATAGAGCGAGCCGGTCGCGCCATAGCCGATCAGGTCGATCAGGCTGCCGGCGGCGAGCAGCCCGATCGGCAGGCCATAGATCACCATCATGCGCACGCCCATCACGCGGCCGCGATATCGGGCGCTCGCCGTGCGCATCAGGATCACCGCAGCCGAGATCATCGACAGGCTCTGCGACATGCCGGCAAGCATCAGGCACAGCATCCCGACCGGCATGGATTTGAGCGCCACGAACACCAGCAGCATGGCGTACCAGGACAACGTCGCGCCAATCATGAGCCGCGCGATGCGCACACCGGACGTCAGGCTGAGCGTGATCGAACCGATCAGCGAACCGAAAGCAAAACTCGCCGAGAGATAGCCGAGGCCGGTCTGGTCGGTATGAAAGATCTCGCTGGCAACATAGGGCAACAATCCGTTGGTGAACGGAAACGCGGAGAGATTGACGAGAAACGCGACGCAGAGCGCCGCGCGCATGCCCGGGCCACTCCAGGCATAGACGATGCCCTCCTTGAGGTCGCGCAGCAACGACGAGCCCGGCAACTCATCCGCCGGATGGTCCATATCGGCCATGCTGTGATGCGTCGACGGCCTGCTCATGCAAACCATCAGCACTGCCGCGGTGAGATAGAGGCAGGCAATCGCCACATACGCATAACCGATGCCGAGCACGGCGAACAAGCCGGTGCCGCTCAAAGCGCCGACGATGCGCGCGGTGTCCTGCGTCGTCCTGGACACGCTGATCGCGCCGACCAGTTGCCCGGACGGCATGATGTCGGCAAGCAGCGCGCCGCGCACGCCGAGATCCGAGGGGCGGATCAGCCCCATGATCGAGACGACGATCATGACGTTGAGCGGCGCCAGATGGCCGGTCAGTGCCAGAATCATGATGGTCGAGGCGAGCACGGTGTAGGCGAAGCGCATCATGGCAAGGAGGTCGCGATGTCCGATGCGATCGCCGATCATGCCGAATACCGGCGCGATCAGCGTGCCCGCATAGTTCAACGACGCCAGCAGGGTCAAGAGCAGCACCGAACCGGTCTCGGTCAGGATGTACCAGCCGAGCACGAGGTTCTCGACCTCGAACGCCCATGAGGTGAGCAGATCGGACGGCCACTGGAAGCGATAGTTGCGGATGTGAAAGACCGCGAACGCCCGCGTAGACCCGCTCAAGACGCGATGACGCGTTTCACGGCGTTCCACCCTGATTGTTGTTCTTCCGGACGTGCGTCCGGCCTTGGTTCGGGCTTACCGCGCACCCCGAACGACGTCAATCAGCGGCAGGCGAATGGGGTCATGACGTGGCGGCGGCACCGTGCAGCAATTGATTCCGGTATTGCGCCGGCGACACCTTGAACCAGCGCCGACAAGCGCGAAAGAAACTCGACTGGTCGGCGAAGCCGAGGAGATAGGCGGCCTGTGCCAGCGACAGATGCAGTCGGCCGAGATACTGGTCCGCAAGCTCGCGCCTGATATCGTCGAGCAGCTGCACGAACGTGGTCTTTTCCTCCTCCAGCCGGCGCTGCAGCGTCCGCTCGCTCATGCGAAGTTCGGCTGCGACCTCGTCGCGGCGCGGTTCGCCGTCGGGAAGCCGCCGCACGATCGCTTCCCGCACCCGGAAACTCGTCTGGGCGTGGTCGAAGTGCCGCAAATAGTCGCCGGCGTAGCGCTCGTGCAATTCGGCAAGCTGCGGATTAAAGGTCGGCAGCGCCAGTTTCATGTCGGCATGTGCAAATAACAAACTGTTGCGCTCGGCATCGAAGTTCACCGGACAGCCGAACGCCGCGCGGTAGGCTGCGACGTCGGCAGGCCGCGGATAGGCGATCTCGATCGCGCGCGGGCTGACATTGGTGCGACTGATCCAGTGGCAGAAGCCCATCAACGTGACGAAGATATATTCGATGCGCTGGCGCGGGATCGGCCGCTCGCCGCCGAACAGGACAAAGGAGATCCGAAGTCCTTCCTCCTCTTCCGCCACAGTCATGGTCAGGGCGTCGCTGAGAATGAGGAGATAGCGGATCAGGCGGTCGAACGCACCGCGCAGGTCTGCGCATGACATCATGGTGTAGCCGACCACGTCGAAGCTCGCCGGCCGCGCCACGTCATGCTGCGACAGCGCCAGCTCCGGATTGCGCGAGCGCTCTACCGCAAGCTCCCAGAGGTGACTGATCTTCTCGGTCTGCAGCCGCGCGCTCGGACCTTCCAGCGCGCAAGGGTCGATGCCGGCGGCAGCGAACAGACTCGCGACGTCGAGGCCTTCCGCGGCGAACATTTCCGCGATGCCCTTCACCCAGCCGGCGGCCGTCCGCTTGGTCATGCCCTCGATGTCCCTCCGCATGATTGGCTCTGGCGGCAATCAGATTGGCTCCGTCGGTCACAGACGCGAGCCGGCCGCCCGGCTGATCCCTTGAATATGACACGAAACCGCAGCGCTCGCCACCGGCGGGGGCGCTCCGGCTCAGGAGGGAGTTGACGAGATGACCAGGCATTGGGCCACCAGTTATGGCGCGCGAATCCCGGCCGAGATTGACCCGGGGGCTTATGAATCCGTACTGGAAATGCTGGAAGGTGCGATGAAGCGCTATGCCGACAAGCCGGCGTTCCGCTGCTTCGGCCAAACGCTGACCTACGCCGACGTTGACCGGCAGTCGCGCGATTTCGCGGCCTGGCTGCAGAGCAAGATCGGTATAGCGAAGGGCGACCGCGTCGCCGTGATGTTGCCGAATATTCCGGCCTTCCCGCTGGCGATGCTCGGCATCATTCGGGCCGGCGCGATCCAGGTCAACGTCAACCCGCTCTATACGGCGCGCGAGCTCGAGCATCAGCTCAACGACGCCGGCGTCAAGGCGATCGTGGTCTTTGCGGGCGTCTCGCCGACGCTCGCCGAGATCGTCGGCCACACCGGCATCGCGCAGGTCATCACGGTCGCGCCTGGCGACGGAACCCCCGCGCAATTGCAGAGCCCATCGGTCGATGCGCGACTGACCGGCGCCGTCGCCTTTACCGACGCGCTGGCGCAGGGCGCCGAACTTCCCCTCTCGACACCGGCGTTGACTGGCGATGACATCCTGTTCCTGCAATACACCGGTGGGACGACGGGCCTTTCCAAAGGCGCTGCGCTGTCGCACCGCAACCTCATCGCCAATACCGAGCAGTTCAAGGCCTTCACGCCGGACGCACTGCGCCCCGGCAAGGAGATCGTGGTCACGGCGCTGCCGCTCTACCACATCTTCGCGCTGATGGTGAATTTCATCACCTATTTCTCGATCGGCGCCGAGAACTGGCTGGTGCCCAATCCGCGCGACATGGCGGGCTTCATCGCCACGCTGAAAGGTGCGCGCTGCACGGTCTTCACCGGCGTCAACACGCTATTTGGCGGGCTCGTGGCGCAGCCGAATATTGGCGAGGTCGATTTCTCTCGCTTGCGCGCGACCATCGGCGGGGGCGCTGCCGTGCTGCCGACGACGTCTGAGAAATGGAAGACGCTGACCGGACGCGACATCCTCGAAGGTTACGGGCTGTCGGAGACATCGCCGATCCTGACCCTCAATCCGATGACTGCCGAAGGCTTCTCCGGCACGGTCGGGCTGCCGCTGCCCTCAACCGACATCAAGCTGCTCGGCGAGGACGATCAGCCCGTTCCGCTCGGCGAGGCCGGCGAAATCTGTGCAAAAGGCCCGCAGGTCATGCGCGGCTACTGGCAGAAGCCGGATGCCAATGCAGCCGCCTTCACCGCCGACGGTTATTTCCGAACCGGCGATGTCGGCGTATTCGACGAGCGCGGCTACCTGCGGATCGTCGACCGCAAGAAGGACATGATCATCGTCTCCGGCTTCAACGTCTATCCGAACGAGGTCGAAGCGGTTGCCGCCGCCTGCATGGGCGTTGCCGAATGCGCCTGCGTCGGCCGGCCGGACGAGAAGACGGGCGAGGCGATCGTGCTGTTCGTCGTGAAATTGCCCGGCGCCGCACTGACGGAAGCCGAAGTGAGCACGCACTGCCGCAGCCAACTCACCGCCTACAAGGTTCCGAAGGAGGTGCGCTTCCTCGACGCGCTGCCGAAATCGAACGTCGGTAAGATCCTGCGCAAGGATTTGCGCGCCCTGATCCAGAGGTGATGCCATGGCCCCAACCGCAACCTTACCCGACTACACCATGGCCACGGCGCCTGACTTCGCCGGCCGCGAGCTCGGCACCTCCGACTGGGTCGTGGTCGACCAGGCACGCATCGGCCGGTTCGCCGACTGCACCGGCGACCATCAATGGATCCATGTCGACGTCATCAGAGCCACGCGCGAGGGTCCGTTCGGCGGACCGATCGCGCACGGCTATCTCACGCTGTCGCTGGTCGCGGCCATGCTGATGGAGGTCGGCGTCATCCCACCCGATGCCTCGACCGGATTGAACTACGGCCTCGACAAGGTCCGCTTCCTCGCGCCCGTGAAGGCCGGCGCGCGCGTGCGCGCCCGCGTCACGCTGATCTCGGCGCAGCCGCAGGACGGCGGCCGCGTGCTGCTCAAGCTCGACTGCAAACTCGAGATCGAGGACGAGGCCAAGCCCGCCGTGATCGCGGAAGTCCTGTGCATGCTGATCGGCAAACGCTGAAGGAGGAGACCATGACAAACCAGGCTGAAAACGACACGGGCCTTCGCGAGCAGGCCGTCGAATACACGCTTGCCGCCAATCCGCTGGTCGGCATCCGCGACCATGAGCTTTATGACGCCTCATTCAAACTGTTCGAGCAGGTCATGACCCATCCGGCCATCGCGGCGAAACACCACATGTCCTGGCTCGGCGAACTCGGCCGCATTGCCGCCGGCGGCTCGGAACTCGTTCCCGACGCGAAGGACAAGCGCTTCTCCGACGCGGTCTGGAAAGACAGCGTGTCGTGGCGCGCGTTGGTGCAGGGCTATCTGGCCTGGAGCAATGCGCTCTATCGGATTCGTCGATGACGCCAAAATGGAGAAGCTCGATGCCGAGCGCGCGCGCTTCATCGTCTCGCTGTTCGTCGATGCGATGGCACCGACCAATACGGTGGCCGGCAATCCTGCCGCGCTGAAGAAGTGCGTCGATACCGGCGGCGTCAGCCTGTTCGCGCGGCTTCAAGAACTTCGCCGGCGACCTCGTGCAAAATGGCGGCCTCCCCACCCAGGTCGACACAAGTAAATTCGCCGTCGGCAAAAACGTCGCGACAACGCCGGGGGCCGTTGTGTACCGCAGCCCGATCATGGAGCTCATTCAATATGCGCCAATGACGGACGAAGTGCATGCGCGTCCGTTGCTGATCGCCCCGCCCCAGATCAACAAATTCTACGTGTTCGACCTCGTACCGGAGAAAAGCATCATCCAGTTCGCACTGAAGGGCGGACTGCAGACTTTCGCGATCAGCTGGAAGAACCCGACCGCGGCGGAGAGCCATTTCGGCCTGGAAACCTATGTTGCGGCGCTGGAAGAAGCGGTCGACGTGATCCGAGAGATCACCGGCAGCGATGACGTGAATATCTGGGGCTCTTGCTCCGGCGGCATCACCACGTCCGCGTTCCTGGCGAATCTCGCCGCACGCGGCGCGCGCAAGGTTCATTCGGCGACCGTCGCGGTTTGTGTGCTCGACACCGGCGCGACGCAATCGACCACGGCCGGACTTTTCGCCACGCCGGAAGCCATCGCAGCCGCCAAGCACGCATCACAGGTGAGCGGCGTGGTCGAAGGCCGCGAACTCGCGCGCATGTTCGCCTGGATGCGGCCCAACGATCTGATCTGGAACTACTGGGTCAACAACTATCTGCTGGGCAACGATCCGCCGGCCTACGACATCCTGTACTGGAACAACGACACCACGCGCCTGCCGGCGCGGCTGCATTCGGACTTCCTCGGCCTGATCGACACCAACCCCTATGTCAATCCGGGCCGGATGCAGATCAACGGCGAGGTGCTCGACATGCGCAAGGTCGACATCGACAGCTATGTTGTGGCGGGGATCACCGACCACATCACGCCATGGCAAGGCTGTTATGACACCGCGAAGCTCTATGGTGATCGCAGCACCTTCGTTCTCGCCAACAGCGGCCACATCCAGAGCCTTATCAATCCGCCCGACAACCGCAAGGCATACTTCTGGGCTGGCCCGGCGCAGGCGAAGACAGCCGACGACTGGCTCGCGCAATCCGGAAAGAGCGGCGGCAGCTGGTGGCCGCACTGGCTGGAATGGATCGCCGCGCGCTCGGGCGAGAAGAAGCCCGCGCCGACCACCCTCGGCAACGAGCACCTGGCCGCGCTCGATGCCGCACCCGGCCGCTACGTGATGGAGAAGTGAGTTGCAGATCGCAATCCATGACGTCGGCGGGCAGAAGCTGCGCGTCGGAATCCGGCGCGGCGACAAGCAGCGCCGTCCCCTGATGCTCTTCAACGGCATCGGCGCCAATATCGAGTTGCTGGAGCCGTTCCTCGACGCCTTCGAAGGCCCCGAGGCGATCGTGTTCGACGTGCCTGGTGTCGGCGGCTCGCCGACACCCCGCCTGCCCTATCGTCCTTCGACATTGGCCCGCATGAGCGCACGCCTGCTTGATCAACTTGGCCATCAACAAGTCGACGTGCTCGGCGTGTCCTGGGGTGGCACGCTGGCGCAGCAGTTTGCCTTTCAGAAAGCGGACCGCTGCCGGCGGCTGGTGCTCGCCGCCACCTCGCCCGGCCATCTGATGGTGCCTGGCAAGCCGTCCGTGCTTTTGAAGATGGCGACACCACGTCGCTACAAGGATGCCAAATATCTGAAAAAGGTCGCAGGCGATCTTTATGGCGGCGTGCTGCGCCAGTCGCCCGACGCGCTCGGCGGCCATCTCCGCCACATCAAATGGTCGAGCGACTATGGCTACTATCTGCAGCTGTTCGCGAGCTTCGGCTGGAGCAGCCTGCCCTGGCTGCCCTTCCTGTCGCAGCCGACACTGGTCATGGCCGGCACCGACGATCCGATCGTGCCCGTGGTCAACGGTCGCATCCTCGCAAAGCTCATTCCGGACTCGCGGCTCGTCACGATCGACGATGGACACCTGTTCCTGCTGACCAGCGCGAAGACATCCGCCGAGACGATCGCGGACTTCCTGACCTGAGCGAAAT
>CAWCGA010000046.1:0-183578 GCA_963794775.1 uncultured Alphaproteobacteria bacterium
TGCGGGGGAGAGCTGGAGAGGGGGGTATCACGAACGCCGGTGCCCGCGGTTTACCCCCCTCCCTAACCCTCCCCCGCAAGGGGGGAGGGAACACCACCGAGTTAAATGGCGAGAATCCCAGCGTGGTCGTCATCAAGGAAAACAACGCGCTGCAGCTCTACGCGCTCGACGATGCCGCGGCGCGCCAAAATCTTGCGATCGGTATGCCGCTTGCGAACGCCCGCGCCATCTGCCCGCACTTGCAGGTTTATGACGCCGACGAGGCAGCGGACGCCAGGACACTCGATAACATCGCCGACTGGTGCGACCGCTTCACGCCGCTGGTGGCGCGCGATGCGCCGCATGGATTATTTCTCGACATCACCGGCTGCGCCCATCTGTTCGGTGGCGAGGCTGTGATGCTGAAACTGCTCTGCGACGCCCTGACCGTGCAGGGCTTTGCCGTCAGCGCTGCCGTCGCTGCGACCGCGATCTGCGCGCGCACCCTGACCCGGCATGTCCATGGCCGCATCGTCACTGACGGCGAGGAGGCGGAAGCGGTGAACCCGCTGCCAGTGTCGGCGCTCGGCGCCAACGAGACAATCGTCAACGGCCTGCGCCGCGCGGGCCTGAAAACCATCGGCGATGTCACCTCGCGTGCGCGCCACGAGATCACCGCGCGGTTCGGCGCCGCCTTTACCGCGCATCTCGAGCAGGCGCTGGGGCAGGGCGACGCGCCCATCAGTCCGCGCAAGCCGCTGCCGGACTACATCGTCGAGCAACGCTTTGCCGAGCCGGTTGCGACCGATACCGTGATTTCAGCTGTTCTGTCGCGGCTCGCGGTGACCTTGGTCGCTTCGATGGAGAAGCAGGGCAAGGGTGCGCGGCGGCTGGAAGTCAAGTTTCTTCCGTACCGATGGCGCAGTGCGCACGCTCCTCGTCGACACTGGCCAGCCGGTGACACGGGCCGCCGTGATCGACCGCCTGTTCCGCGAGCGGCTGGATGCGCTCGCCGATCCCCTCGATCCCGGTTTCGGCTTCGACCTGATCCGGTTGGCCGCCAGCCGCACCGAGATCGTGGTGCAGCAGCAGCACGATCTCGACAGCCATGTGCATGACAATGACGAAGTGGCGGCGCTGATCGACCGCATCGCGGCGCGGATCGGCTCGCGCCGCCTGGTCGTGCACATCCCGCAGGAGACGCATATTCCCGAACGGGCAACGCTGGCGGCGCCCGCGCAGCAGGCGCTTGCCACATCCGCGCAAGCCACGTGGCCCGCGCGTGTTGAAGGCGAACCGCCGCTGCGGCCGCTGCGTTTGTTCGCGCGTCCCGAGCCGATCAAGGTGCCGCTGGCGACCGTGCCGGACGGTCCGCCGCATCGCTTCACCTGGCGCCGCGCCGATCATGTGGTGGCGCGGGTAGAAGGGCCCGAGCGCATCGCCATGGAATGGTGGAAGCAGGACGGCAAGGCGCTGACCCGCGACTACTTCCGCGTCGAGGACGAGGCGGGCCTGCGCTTCTGGATTTTTCGCGATGGTCTCTATGGCAACGAGCTGAAAGACGAGACGGGCAAGCCTGTGCCCGCCAACTGGTTCGTGCACGGGTTGTTCGCATGAGCGGTCTGATTCGTCATTGCGAGCGAAGCGAAGCAATCCATTTATCCGCTTGCGGCGCTATGGATTGCTTCGTCGCTCCGCTCCTCGCAATGACGATGGAATTCGGGGCGCCGCCATGACCGCTTACGCCGAGATCGGCATCACCACCAACTTCTCCTTCCTGCGCGGCGGCTCGCATCCGCAGGACTATGTGCATGAGGGAAGCAGCCTGCGCCTTGCCGCCATCGGCATCGCCGATCACAACACGCTGGCCGGCGTGGTGCGCGCCTATTCGGAGCTGGATAACCCCGAGGTCAAGCACAAGCCGAAACTGCTGATCGGCGCGCGCATCGTCTTCACCGATGGTACGCCCGACATCCTCGTTTATCCCCGTGACCGCGCCGCCTATGGCCGGCTGTGCCAGCTTTTGACCCGCGGCAAGATGGGCGCCGATGTCGAGAAGGGCGAGTGTCATCTGAAGCTTGCCGATCTGCTCGATTATGCCGAAGGCCAGCTTCTGGTGCTGACGCTGCCGCATCGCTTCGAGACGGCGGATGCGACGAAAATCCTGGAGCAACTCAAGGCAAGCCCGGCCGACGGCGTATGGCTTGCCGCAAGCCTGCTCTATCGTGGCGACGACAAGCGGCGTCTCGCGCGTCTGCATCGCCTCGCGCAAACAGCGGGCGTACCGCTGCTCGCCACCAACGAGGTGCTGTATCATCATCCCGCGCGGCGGCCGCTGCAGGACGTGCTGACGTGTATTCGCGAGAAGACCACCATTGAAGCCATCGGCAAGCGGCTCGAAGCCAATGCCGAGCGTCATCTCAAGCCCGCGGACGAGATGATGCGGCTGTTCCGCGATTATCCCGATGCGATCGCCGAGACGCTGCGCTTTGCGAAGCGCATCTCCTTTTCGCTCGACCAGCTCAAATACCAGTATCCGGATGAGCCGGTGCCGCCGGGCAAGACCGCGCAGCAGCATCTGGAAGACCTGACCTGGGCCGGCGTGCAGACATATTTCGGCGGCAAGATCAGTGATTTCTTGCGCGCGACATTGAACAAGGAGCTCGCGCTGATATCAGAGCTGAACTACGCGCATTATTTCCTGACCGTCCACGACATCGTGCATTACGCGCGCAGTCAGCACATCCTGTGCCAGGGCCGGGGCTCGGCGGCGAACTCCGCCGTCTGCTACGTGCTCGGCATCACCTCGGTCGACCCGACCAAGGTCGATTTGTTGTTCGAGCGCTTCATCTCCAAGGAGCGGTTGGAGCCGCCCGACATCGACGTCGATTTCGAACATTCGCGGCGCGAGGAGGTGATGCAATATGTCTATCGCCGCTACGGCCGGCATCGCGCGGCCATCATCGCGACCGTCATTCATTATCGCCCGCGCAGCGCGATCCGCGACGTCGGCAAGGCGCTGGGGCTGACCGAGGACGTCACCTCGCTGCTCGCTGACACCGTCTGGGGCAGTTGGGGCGACGGCCTGACTGATGGTCAGGTCAAGCAGGCGGGCTTCGATCCCGGCAATTCCATGGTTGAGCTTGCGGTGGCGCTCGCCGGTGAACTGATCGATTTCCCGCGGCATCTGTCGCAGCATGTCGGCGGCTATGTGCTGACCCAGGACAGGCTCGACTCCTATGTGCCGATCGGCAATGCCGCGATGGACGACCGCACCTTCATCGAATGGGACAAGGACGATGTCGACGCGCTGCGGATGATGAAGGTCGACGTGCTCGCGCTGGGCATGCTGACCTGCATCCGCAAATGCTTCGATCTGATCGATCAGCATAAGGGCGAGCGCTGGAAGCTCGAGACCGTCCCGCAGGACGATGAGAATGTCTACGACATGCTGTGCCGCGGAGAATCGCTCGGCGTGTTCCAGGTCGAGAGCCGCGCCCAGATGAACATGCTGCCACGCCTGAAGCCGCGAGAGTTCTACGATCTCGTCATCGAGGTGGCGATCGTGCGGCCCGGCCCGATCCAGGGCGACATGGTGCATCCATATCTGCGGCGGCGAAACGGCATCGAGAAGCAGAACTATCCGTCGCCGGCGCCCGAACACGGACCGCCGGACGAATTGTACAAGGTGCTGCACAAGACGCTCGGCGTGCCGCTGTTCCAGGAGCAGGCGATGCGGATCGCGATCGAGGCCGCGAAGTTCACGCCCGAGGAAGCCAACGGGCTTCGCCGTTCGATGGCGACCTTCCGCAATGTCGGCACCATCGGCACATTCGGCGACAAGATGGTCGGCAACATGATCGCGCGCGGCTATGCGCCGGAATTTGCCAAGAATTGTTTCGAGCAGATCAAGGGGTTCGGCTCCTATGGCTTTCCCGAGAGCCATGCGGCTGCCTTTGCACAGCTGGTCTATATCTCGTCATGGCTGAAGCATTATCATCCCGATGCATTTTGCTGCGGTTTGCTCAACTCGCAGCCGATGGGTTTCTACGCCCCGGCGCAGATCGTCGGCGATGCCCGCAACAATGGCGTCGAGGTGCGCGAGATCGATGTGTCCTTCAGCGTTGCCGAGAACACGATGGAGGCGGGAAGCGGGGAATATTGCGCTGTGCGACTCGGGTTTCGGCAGATCGACGGGTTCGGCTGGATCGATCGGGACGAGGAGAGGTTGAAAAACATTCAGTCGTCATTCCGGGGCGTCGCGTTAGCGACGAACCCGGAATCCATAACCACCATCGGGAGTATGGATTCCGGGCTCGCGCCTCCCAACAAAATTGACGCTGCGCGTCAATTTTGTCTCGAAGGCGCGCCCCGGAATGACAATGTTCTGAGAGGAGAAGACTGGGCCGACCGCATCATCGCCGCGCGAAACCGCCGCAAATTCACCTCGCTCGAAGACTTCGCTCGCGACACCGCGCTGCCCAAGCGCGCGCTGATCCTGCTGGCGGATGCCGACGCGTTCCGCTCGCTCGGGCTCGATCGCCGCGCGGCGCTGTGGGCGGTGCGACGGCTACCCGATGACGTGCCGCTGCCGCTGTTCGAAGCGGCGGTCGCGCGCGAACTGCCGGATGAGCGCGCGCAACCCCTCCCGCAAATGCCTCGCGCGGAACATGTCGTCGCCGACTACCAGACCATCCGTCTGTCGCTGAAAGGTCATCCGATGGAATTTCTGCGCGCGCGATTTGCGCGCGAGCGCATCGTTGCCTGCCGCGAGGTCTGTCACGCCAATGATAAGCGCCGGCTGCGCTGCGCCGGCGTGGTGCTGGTGCGGCAGCGCCCGGGCAGCGCCAAGGGCGTGGTGTTCATGACGCTGGAGGACGAGACCGGTATCGCCAACATCGTGGTGTGGCCGAAGGTGATGGAGCAATTCCGCAAAGAGGTGATGGGCGCGCGGCTGGTGCTGGTCGAGGGTTATGTGCAGAGCAGCCCCGAAGAGGTCACGCATCTGGTGGCGCAGCGCCTGATCGATCGCTCGCAGGATTTGATCGGCCTCTCCGACGACGCGTTCGAAAGGAAGCATCCGCTGCCGCCGGGTGCCGCCCTGATCGAGCCGCTCAATGACGACCGCCGCGAGCATCCCGACAATCCCGCCCAGCGCATCCGCCATCCCCGCGACGTGCGCATCCTGCCGAAGTCGCGGGATTTTCATTAGGACTCGTCATGGCCGGGCTTGACCCGGCCATCCATCCACTCGAAGAAGATGGATGCGCGGGTCAAGCCCGCGCATGACGATCGAGGTCCCATGCAAACCCCCTCCCAAATTCTTAGCCAGCTCTGGTCGCTCGCCGGCGGCGATCCCGCCGCGCTCAACTCCGTCACGCTGACCGGCACCGAGCCGGTGCTGCCGTCATCGTTTCGCGTCGATGCCGCAGCCCAAGCCTCGATTGCGGCCAGCGGGCTTGCGGCCGCCGAAATCTGGAAAGCGCGCAGCGGGCAATCGCAACAGGTCAGAGTCGACATGGTGCATGCCACGGCCGAATGCCGCTCGGAGCGCTATCTGCGCGTCGACAACAAGCCGCCACCGCCGACCTGGGATCCGACCGCCGGCATCTACACCACGCGAGACAAGCGCTTCGTGCGGCTGCACACCAACTTCAAGCATCATCGCGCCGCGGTCTGCAATGTGCTCGGCTGCGACATGGAGCGCGAGAAAATCCAGGCCGCGCTCAATCAATGGGACGGCGAGGCCTTCGAGACCGCGGCCTATGCCGGCGGCGCTGTTGTCTCGCTGATGCGCTCGCATGACGAATGGTCGGCGACGCCGCAGGCGAAAGCGCTGGCTGCGCTTCCGGTGCTCACGATCGAGAAGATCGGCGAGGCCGCGCCAAAGCCGTGGCTGGCGGGGAAGCGTCCGCTGTCCGGCGTGCGCGTACTCGATCTATCGCGGGTGATCGCCGCCCCGGTTGCCGGGCGGACGCTTGCCGCACACGGCGCCGACGTTCTGTTGATATCAGGTCCCGAGCTGCCGGCGTTTCAATGGCTCACCATCGACACCGGCCGCGGCAAGCTCGCAGCGTTCGTCGAGCTGAAGAGCGAAGCGGGCAGGGCGCAGATGCGCGCGCTGCTGCGAGAGGCCGACATCTTCTCGCAAGGCTATCGACCGACGTCGCTTGCTTCGCTCGGCTTCTCGCCGGAAGAAGTAGCGAAGCTCAATCCCGGCATCGTCTATGTGTCGCTGTGCGCCTACGGCCATGCCGGCCCGTGGGCGGAGCGCCGCGGCTTCGACTCGCTGGTGCAGACCTCGACCGGCTTCAACCATGCCGAAGGGCAGGCCGCCGGCATCGACGGGCCGAAGGAGTTGCCGGCGCAGATGCTCGACCATGCCACCGGCTATCTGATGGCGTTCGGCGCCATGATGGCGAAGGCGCGCCAGGCGCGCGAGGGCGGCAGCTGGCATGTGCGGGTGTCGCTGGCGCAGACCGGACGCTGGCTGTGGAATCTCGGCCGCCTCGCCGATGGACTGAAGACATCAGATCTGAAGGCCGAGGCCGTCGAGCCCTTCATGGAGGATTTGCCGTCAGCCTTCGGGCCACTGCATGCGGTGAAGCATTCGGCGATCCTGTCCAAAACGCCAGCTCATTGGGATCGGCCCGCGGTCAAGCTTGGCACGAACGCGCCGGAATGGCCGGCGCGATAGCGCATGATCCGGAAAAGTGTGCAGCGGTTTTCCCTCGCGACAAACGCGGAACGCGTTTGCGCGGAGATCATGCGCAAAACAAGAGCGCGCCCGTTCATATCTGGAAGATCATGCAGGTCGTCGTGCCGTGCGCCAGCAATCGCCCTTGGGCGTCGGTCAGCCGGCCCTCGGCCGTGCCGACCCGGCGCCCGCAGTTGAGAACCTTGCCCTCGGCCCTGATGCGGCCGGTCTCCAGGGTGACGGCACGGACCAGCGAAATCTTGAATTCGAGCGTCGTGCTGCCGACGCCTTTCTCCAGCATGGTCTGAATCGCGAGACCCATGCAGCTGTCGAGCAAGGTCGCGGTGAGCCCGCCATGCACGGTGCCCCACGGATTGAGGTGAGCGTCGGTCGGATCGAGCGTGATGGCGACGCGACCGCTTTCGGCTTCCACCACGTCGTATCCGAGCGTTCGCGCGATCGTGTTGAGGGGCAGCGCCCCGCTCGCAAGCCCGGTGACGAACTCCAGTCCGCTCATGACCTTGCGGCGTTCCGGATCGACCGTCCCGTAGGTCTTGGCGACCATGATTTCACTCCGTTTTCCGACGGATCACCCAAGACGGAAGCCGGCCGCGACAACCACCCGAAACCCGATAGTTCACGGAAATGGGCGATTGCCCATAAATCCTGCCCACTCGGTTTGTGGTTGACGTCGCCCAACCCAAGTTCCTTGATTGCCGATCAGGGATGGAAACCGCGGGGAGACACCATGCGGATCGAAGAACACCAGATGGGGCGTGCCAGCGGCACCTCCGAGGAGATCCTCGGCGAGATCAGGGAATTCTGCCGCGCGACCCAAACCGCGGAGTCCACTTTTGGCCGCCTCGTCGTCAATGACGGCAAGCTGGTGTCGCGCCTGCGCGACGGCGCCAAGATCACGACCGGCACGCTGGACAAGGTCCGCGCTTACCTCAGCGAGCACCGGCCCGCGCCGGGCAACGGCAATGGCGCGGCGGTCGCGGCGAAGCCCGCAAACGGCACGGCCGTTCGCGCCGATGTCGTGCCGGCCGGCTTCCGCTTCTTCGACAATCGCCAGAAATATCTGCTGTTCGTCTCGACCTGCAGCGAGAAGACCGAGATCGCCAACCGCGTCTCGCTGGAGCTGTCGAATTTGCAGCCGTCGCCGCCGGCGCTGCGGCTGTTCGATGCCGGTGTCGGCGACGGCACCGTGCTGTCGCGGGTGATGCGCGCGCTGCATGCGCGCTTTCCGACCATGCCGCTCTATGTCGTCGCCAAGGAAATCTCCTACGAAGACGTGCGCATGATGCTGGAGAAGATGGCGGACCGGCTCTTTGAGCATCCCGCTACTGTTTTGGTCGTGACCAATCTCTATTATGCCGAGGCGCCGTGGCTGACGCCGCGCTCGGTGACGTCGGCGCAGGGCCTGATCTGGAAGGATGTCGCGCTCTCGGGCAACACCGCGCACGGCTTTGCGGAGCAGATCGGCGAGCTCGAAGGCTTTCTGGCCGAGAACTGGCGCGCCGGCATTAGCGCGAAGACCGGCAACCCGGTCTACCAGCGCCCGATCGTGCTGACCCTGCGGCGCGAGGATCACGCCTTCCTGCTCGATCCGATCATGCCGCGGCCGGGCCGGGTGACGGCCGACTACGATCTCGTCATCGCCTCGCAGCCCTATCGCGCGCGCATCGGCGTCGAGTTCAAGGCCTCGAAAGTGGTGACCCCGCTGGTGCGCTCGCTGCGGCCGGGCGGGCGGCTGATCGGCATTCATTCGCACGGGCAGGACCCCGGCATGGAGATCATCGACCAGGTCTGGCCCGGCGAGGATCCCTTCAAGACCGACCGCTACGCGCTGCTCCGCCAGGTCAAGCATGAGCTCGGCGCCGCCGCGCGGCATTACAATTTCAACGCCTCGTCCGATGCGCGCTCGATCTTCCGCTATCAGATGCACACGCTGCCGGACGAAGTGTCAGGTCCGATAGGCACATCGACCTTGTTCGCGGCCTGGAACGCCGCGATCTACGTGGCGCAGATCGAGGACAACAGGCTGTCCGAAGTGGTGCGCGACGGCCGCTATCTCGAAGCCACGGACCGCGTGCTCAAAAAACATGGCGGGCTCTGGTTCAACGACGAGACTTATGTGATCTCGCGCCGCCGCGCGCCGGCCTGACCTAGCGATGACAGGCCAGCGCGATCTCGTCGAGTTGTTGCCGTCAGCGTCGGTCGAGGTGTCCTCGCACGGGCTGCAGCTCGATCAGTTGCGCGAGAATTTCGCTCTGGGGTGCGACGTCACCATCACCTTCCTCCCCGGCGACAATTTCCGCGGCAATGTCGAGACGGCGGTGGCGTTGCGGCGCGCCGGCTACAATCCGGTGCCGCACATCGCGGCGCGCGAGATTGCGTCGCACGAGGCGCTCGACGATTTCCTCGCGCGCCTCTCCGGCGAGGCCGATGTGAGGCGCGTGCTGCTGATCGCCGGCGATGTCGCGGGCGCGCGTGGTCCGTTTAGGGCGAGCCTGGACCTCGCTGCAACTGGGCTGCTGCAGGCCCACGGCATCATATCCGTCAGCGTCGCCGGTCATCCCGAGGGCCATCCGTTTCTCGACGATGCGGCGGCGTTCAAGCTGTTGCGGGCTTGGCAGGATTTTTCACGCGACAGCGGCATCCACATCGACATCGTCACGCAGTTCTGCTTCGAGAGCGCGCCGATCCTGCAGTGGCTTGGCCAATTGAAGACGCATGGCATCGCACTGCCCGTCATCATCGGCCTGGCCGGACCGGCAACGCCGGCGACGCTCACAAAGTTCGCGCTTCGCTGCGGCATCGGCAATTCGATGCGGGCGCTGCGCAACCAGATCGGCCGCTTCGGCCGGCTGCTGATCGACACCGGGCCCGACGAGGTCATGCGTGGCCTGGAAGCCGCGCCGCGCGAGGCGACCGCTGCGATATCGGGCTTCCACCTGTTTCCGTTCGGAGGCCTGCGCAAGGCCGGCAACTGGCTGCGCGCCTATCCGCAGGAAGCGCGCGAAGCCGCCGCCGTCACGCGCCCAGCTTGACCATCACCACGACGCCGCTCGACCAGTCGATATAAAGCCGCTGGAAATTCTTGCGCGCGGCGAGCTCGCTCATGAGCACCGGAATCCTGGCAGCGTGATCCGGCGGCCATAGCGGATGCGGCTTGGTGTCATCGCAGATATAAAGACCGCCGGGGCGGAGCAGGGCCAGCGCCTCATCCAGCAGTGCACGCTTGCCTGCCTGGCCGTCGGCAAAGATCAGGTCGAGCGAGCCAAGTTGCTCGCGCCGGATTACCTCGGCGCCGTCCTCGCAGAGAATAGTAAGCCGGGGGTCGTTGCCGAGATGCGTTCGCGCGATCGCCTGCACCTTCGGATTGACATCGACGGTGGTGAGTTTTGCTTTGGCATCCATGCCGTCCAGCAGCCAGCAGGTGCCGACGCCGGTCCCGGTGCCGATCTCGAGCAGCCGGCCGCCGGGCTTCATCGCCGCCGTCACCCGCAGCAGCGCGCCGACCTGCGGCCAGCACCAGTTCATGAAGCCGAGCTTGCGCGTCTCCTCCATGATCGGCGCGAGTAGTTTCGGCGGCGGCTGAAACTTCTCCTCGTCGATCATGCAAATCCGTAAAGTCTTGCCGGATTGTCGACCAGTATGGTCTTGCGCGTCGCCGCGTCCGGCGCCCATACCGGCAACTGATTGAGCAGCCGGCCGTCGTCGATCTGGAACAGCGGCGTCACGTCGCTGACCTGCTTGCCGGGTAGCGTAACCGAATTCGGATGCGGCCAGTCGGTGCCCCACACGATGCGCTCGGGATTGGCCGCGATCAGCGCCTTGGCCAGCGGCACGACATCGGAATAATCTGGCGCCTGCTTCGAAGAGCGATAGGCACCGGAAATCTTCACATAGGCCTTGCCTGACTTGACGAGGTCGACGAGGTCCGAGAAGCCGGGCTGGTCGACGCCGAGTTCGGCCTGCGCGCCGCCGAAATGGTCGAACACCGCCGGCACGGGCGAAGCCAGCACCAACGGCTTGATCGCGGAGATCATCGGCAAGGTCGTGTAGAGCTGCACATGCCAGCCGCGTTTCGTCATGCGGTCGACCGCGGCCGAGAACCGGGTCTTTCCGACATTGGGATCGTTGACGCCGCCGGTCGCAAGATTGAGGCGGATGCCGCGGAAGCCGGCCTGTCCCATCGCATCGAGATCGGCCTCGCTGGTCTTGTCGTCGATCACGGCTACGGCGCGCGCGGTCGCCCCGCCGCCTTCATGCCGAACAGCGTCGCCGAATTGTCGGGGCCGTAGACGCTGGGCGTCACGATCACCACGCGCTCGAGATGCAGCGCCTTGTGCAGCACGCTCATCTCCTCGGGCGAGGCCAGCTCCGGCGTGTAGACGCGGCCCGCGAAGAACGGGAATTTCTCGGGGTCGGCGTGGATGTGGGTGTGGCAATCGCAGGCGCCGGCCGGCACGTCGAAGTTGACCGCCGTCGACGACTGGGCGGCCTTGGCAAATGCAGCTTTGGTGTTCATGGCAACTCCCGCGGCTGCGGAGGCCAGCAGGATATCGCGTCGCGTCAGCATGGTGTCCTCCCTCGTATCTTTTGATTGGGAGGTACTCTACCGGGGGTTGGCGCGAGCGGGAAGGGCGGCGCACACGCCGCAGGTGAAGATAAGGCGCGGCCGAGGCTGGTGACGGCGAACTCGATGCACCCTCGTCACACGGCGACGCGTCCCACGTCATTCCGCGTTTCGAGCGTGCGTTCAAACGTCAAACCAGCCTCGGCCTCAGCCCCCCGCCGATGCGCACAACCTCATTTAGCTGCTTCGTACATCCGGCCGCCACAACTAAACAGCGTGCGTTCAAACTCGCTTCGCGCCTGTTGCGTGTTCGTCACATATTGATGAACGAAGCTGAGATGTCAGCGCAGTCAGAGTTTCTTCAGCGCCGCGAGCAGGGCCGCGTTGAACGCTTCGGGGTCCTCGATTTGCGGGATATGACCGAGGCCCGGCAGTGTGGCGAGCGTTGCCTGCGGCAAGCGGCGCTGCAGATCGCGCGCCTGTTCCATCGGCGTGACGGAATCCCGCTCACCCCAGATCATTGCAACCGGAAGCGTGAGTTTCGCATAGGACGCAGGATCCGCGCTTTGCGCCGCGCTGTCGGAACCGGCGAAATAAAGCAGCCAGTCGGCGATATCAGGCGTGCTGTCGCGCCGGCGCAGCGGCCGCTGCAGGATCTCGACATATTGCGGCAGCGCGCGTTCCTTCTTCGCGATCAGGGACGCCAGCAGCGTTTTGGTCGCCAGGGGATTGGTGATCGTCAACGACACCGTAGTTTCACGGGTCCATTTCGGCTTGAGGAACCACGGCGCATCCGAAGGCTCCGAGGTCAATCCGAGCGCCGCATCGACCAGCACCAGCCCGCGCGTTCGCCTTGGATAGCGCATCGCAAATTCGGTAGCGGCGCCGGCGCCAAAGGAGTGACCGACGATGATGGCGGGCGCGCTTGACAGCCGTTCGAGCACGCCGTCGATCCGCGCTGCCTGGCGTTCCCTCGTGTAATCGCCCGGCCGGTCCGAGAAGCCGAAGGGCGGCAGGTCGAGCGCGATGACATGGAAGCCGGCCGCGGCCAGTGCGTCGATGGTAGCGCGCCACAACTCGCTCCAGGCCGCGGTGCCGTGGATCAGCACCACGGGCACGCCGCTACCCTTTTCCTGAACGAACACGCCGCCGGAGGTAGTCTGCACCAGATGACCGCCTGCCGGCGCGAATTCCTCGCGCGTCGCGGTCTCGCGCATCGTGGCCGCCAGCCTGAAGGCTGCGACCGCGGCAGCGATCAGCAGCAAAAGGACAGCCACGGTCCTGGTCGCGCGGCGCAGAAAGACTTTCATCAAGGCCTCGCAGAATCGTATCGGCAGCGACTCACCCGGAAAATAGGATATAGCTGCATGGCCGTCAGCGTTCGAATGTCCGCATCCTCGGAGCAGGCTATGCCAAAGATGTTCAGCAACGCGGATGCGATTGCCGACGACATCATCAGCGATGTCGGCAGGAAGCTCGTGGTCGGCCTGCCGCTCGGGCTCGGCAAGGCCAACCACATCGTCAATGCGCTCTATGCCCGCGCCGTCGCCGACCGATCGATCGATCTCACCTTCTTTTCCGCGCTGACCCTGGAGAAGCCGAAGCCCTCCAACCTGCTGGAGGCGCGCTTCATCACGCCCGTGATCGACCGCCTGTTCGGCGGCTACCCGGATCTCGCCTATGCCGAGCCGCTGCGCCACGGCAGGCTGCCGCCCAACATCCGCGTCATCGAGTTCTTCTTCCTCGCCGGGCGCTGGATGCATGTCCCGGCGGCGCAGCAGAATTACATCTCCGCCAACTACACCCATGCGGCGTCCTATCTGCTGGCGGCCGGCCTCAATGTCGTCACGCAACTGGTGGCAAAGCGCACGGTCGGCGGCGTGTCGCGTTACTCGCTCTCCTGCAACACCGACACCACGCTCGACGTGTTGCGGGCGCGCAGCGAGGGCCGCGCCGCGTTCAAGCTGGTGGCGCAGGTCAATTCCGAGCTGCCCTTCATGCCGGGGCCGGGTGATCTTGCGGCCGACGAATTCTCCGCCGTGCTCGATAGTCCCGCCACGGATTTCCCGCTGTTCGCGCCGCCGTCCGAGCCTATCTCGGACTCGAAATATGCCATCGGCCTGCACGCCGCGTCTCTCGTGCGCGACGGCGGCACCCTTCAGATCGGCATTGGTCAGGTCGGCGATGCGCTGGCGCAGTCGCTGGTCGTGCGCCACAAGAACAATGCGCAATTTACCGAGATCATGCAGCGGCTGTCGCCGAATACGACGCCGCGCGAGACCGCGCCGCTCGACAAGGGGCTTTACGGCGTCAGCGAGATGGTGACGGAAGCTTTTGTCGGCTTGATCGACGCCGGCATCCTCAAGCGTGCGGTCGACGGCATCATCCTGCACGGCGCGTTCTTCCTCGGGCCGAAATCGTTCTATCGCGCGCTGCGCGAAATGAGCGAGGTGGACCGCGCGCGCATCTGCATGATGCCGGTGTCGTTCACCAACGAAATTTATGGCGACGAAGCGGGCAAGCGCGCGGCGCGCGTGGACGCTCGCTTCGTCAACAGCACCATGATGGTGACGTTGCTCGGCGCCGCCGTTTCCGACGGGCTCGAGGACGGCCAGGTCGTCAGCGGCGTCGGCGGTCAGCATAATTTCGTGACGCAGGCCTTTGCGCTTGACGGCGCGCGCTCAGTGCTCACGCTGGAATCGACGCGGCCCGGCAAGCGGCCGCAGTCGAATATCCGCTGGACCTACGGCCACGAGACCATCCCGCGGCATCTGCGCGACGTCTTCATCACTGAATATGGCATCGCCGATGTCAGGGGTAAATCCGACGCCGACGTGATCGCGGCGATGCTGGCAATCGCTGACTCGCGTTTCCAGGATGAGCTGGCGCGGGCCGCCAAGGACGCCGGCAAGCTGGCGAAGAGTTACGAGATTCCGCGCGAAGTTCGCGACAACACACCGGAGCGGATTGCTGCTGCACTCAAGCGTGCGCGCGAGGCCGGACCGTTACCGGCGTTTCCGTTCGGCAGCGATTTCACCGATGTCGAGCAGCGGTTGATTCCGGTGCTGCAGGTCCTGCAGGAGGCGCAAGCCGCGCCGCTGCGGTTGGCTGCGTTGTTGTGGCGCGGATTGACGCGAACGCCCGATGCGGGTGAGGCGGAATGCCTGGTGCGACTCGGGTTGGATCATCCGAAGACGTTCGAGGAGCGGATGTATCGCGCGTTGGTCAGTGGGGCGCTGACGGAGAATTAATCGTCATTGCGAGGAGCGAAGCGACGAAGCAATCCATCGCGCCGCAAGCGGAGAGGTGGATTGCTTCGCTTCGCTCGCAATGACGCGTCTCTTACCTGTTCTTGTTCACCGGCTTGCGCTTCTCGATGAAGGCCGCCATGCCCTCGGAACGGTCTTCCAGCCCAAAGGTCGAATGAAACAGATTGCGCTCGACATTGAGCCCTTCGGCAAGGGGCGTCTCGAACGCGCGGTTGATCGCCTCCTTCGCCATCGCTGTGGCCGGGCGCGACATCGACGCGATTTTCTCCGCCGCTGCCATCACTTCATCCATCAGCTTGTCGGCAGGCACTACGCGGCTGACGAGGCCGCTGCGTTCGGCTTCTGCCGCGTCCATCATCCGTCCGGTGAGGCACAAATCCATCGCCTTGGATTTGCCGACCGCGCGCGTCAGCCGCTGCGTGCCGCCGATGCCAGGGATGGTGCCGAGCGTGATCTCAGGCTGGCCGAATTTCGCGGTGTCGGCGGCGATGATGATGTCGCACATCATGGCCAACTCGCAGCCGCCGCCGAGCGCGTAGCCCGAAACCGCCGCAATCGTCGGCTTGCGGCATCGGGCGACGCGGTCGCCGCCAACGGCCGCAAAGTCGCTGTTGAACATGTCGATGAAGCCTTTCGGCTGCATCTCCTTGATGTCGGCGCCGGCCGCGAAGGCTTTCTCGCTGCCGGTCACGACGATGCAGCCGATCGAATCATCGGCTTCGAGATCGTCGATGGCCGCTGCGATCTCGCGGAACACGCCGAACGACAGCGCATTCAGCATCTTCGGCCGGTTCAGCCTGACGATGCCGACCGCGCCCTTGCTCTCGACGATGATGTGCTCGAAGACCGCCATGACCCACCCCGCAATTGTTCGCGCGGACAATGTGCCCGCGGGCAGGGTGAGCTTCAAGTATCCTTAAGCCATGAACATGCGCGCGGCGGAGCCGATGGTCAGCAGCGTGCCGAAGGCGATGAATACCTTGCCGATCAGCGAGGTCTCGTCCCAGAGCGAATGATCGTTGCCGGTCATCGCAAAGGTGGGCTGCGTCGGCGCATCGTTGGAGGCAACGGTGACCGGGGGCGGCGCTTCGCGCAGCGCGCGATCGACATCGTTGAGCTGGTCGCTTGCCACCACCTGACCGTCGGCAGGCTTGGCTTCGTCGGTCTGCGGAGCCTGCGGCTGAGCGCCGGGGTCGACCGCCGGTTTGGCAGTACCGGCGCGGGCATCGGCCGCCGCCTGCACCCGCAATTCCTGACGGAAACTGTTATCGACTATTGCCGGCGCCGCGAGGATATTCCCTGCGCTGACTGCTGCTTGCGACGGCGCTGCGAAGCCCAGCGCCACCATTGCCCCGATCATCCACGCCAAACGCCCGTTGCCCTTCATCCGGCAATCTCCCCATTTCGCGGGCATGATCCGGAAAAGTGTGAAGCGGTTTTCCGAGAAGATCATGCCCAATACCAACGTCCCGATTCAAAAAAGACCTTTGGTGGTGACCGCAGCACGGCGAAATGTGGGAATCTTCGGGCTTCCCACGGCGAAAACGCGGCAAAGTTCATCGTGCGCAATTGGCGCCGTCGTATTTGTGGGTCACCGCCGGCCGTGGGCAGGGGCCCGAAATCAGGGATCACGGTTTCGTGATTGGAGAATCCCTGCGTAACAAACTGATACATCGAACGAATTGCAATGACGGGAGCGTGCGTGCCCGAACGTGAAGACGAATGGACGCCCTTGATGAGGGCGGCCATTGCCGGAGACAGCGCGGCGTATCACCGGCTGCTCAAGGCGATCACGCCGGTCCTGCGGGCCGCGGCGCGCCGCGGGCTCGCGCGTGCGGGTCAACCGATCGATCAGTCCGAGGATATCGTGCAGGACATTTTGTTGGCGGTGCATCTGAAGCGGCATACCTGGGACGCCACCGCGCCGTTCGCGCCCTGGCTGTTCGCGATCGCCCGCAACAAGCTGATCGACGCGCTGCGCCGCCGTGGGCGGCGCATCTTCGTCAACATCGACGATTTCGCCGAGACGCTGGCCGATCAGCCGCAAGCCGAAACCGCTTCGCCCACGGAGGTCGCGAAGGAGCTCAACTCGCTGCCGGCGCGGCAGCGCGACGTGCTGCAATCGATCGCGGTCGAAAGCGCATCGATCAAGGAGACCGCGGCGAAGCTCGCCATGAGCGAAGGCGCGGTGCGGGTGGCGCTGCATCGGGGACTTTCGAGTCTCACCGCGAAACTGAGGGAACAGTGACGATGGACACCGATCAGCTCATTCGCTCCCTTGCCGCCGACAATACGCATCGGCCGCGCCCGGTCGGCTTCGTGCTGGCGCTGGCGCTGCTCGCGGCCTTTCCGGTATCGCTGTTGATCTTCCTCGCAGAGCTTGGCGTGCGGCCGGACGTGATGACCGCGATGCATAATCCGTTCTTCGATCTCAAATTCGCGGTGACGCTGGCGCTCGCCGCCGCCGCGATCATCGTCAGCCTGCATCTATCGCGGCCCGAGGCCGAGCTGCGCGGCTGGGTCTGGCTGCTGGCGATACCCGCAGGGCTTTTGGTCGCGGGCATTTCCGGCGAGATGATGATGCCGCAGCGGATGCCGATGATGACGCGGCTCGTCGGCAGCAACTCGAAGGTCTGCCTGTCGGCGATCCCCGCTATGTCGCTGCCGCTCTTGATCGGCGCGCTGATCGGTCTGCGCCACGGCGCGCCGGCGCGGCCTGCGCTTGCCGGGGCGATTGCCGGCATGGTGTCGGCGGGACTGGCGGCGACGCTCTATGCCTCGCACTGCACCGACGACTCGCCGCTGTTCGTGGCGACCTGGTACACGCTCGCCACCGCGCTGGTGACGGCAGTCGGTGCGCTGATGGGAGCGCGGGTGTTGAAGTATTAGTTGGACTTACATCTTGCCGAAGAACGAGGTGACGTCGAAAAAGATCGTCGCCTGCTTGCCGTCCGGCGAGGTGTAGCTGATGCGATCGAACTGCCGGCCGTTGCCGTTGATCAGCGCCTGGTCGCCCTTTCGCCAACCGGGCCGGTTGCGCGAGATCCAGTAGGATTCCGCGACGATCCCCTCTTCCTCGTTGCGGGCGCCCTCGACCACCACGGCGGTTTCGACGCTGCTGCCGTCGCCGCCCGAAAATCGTATCAGGTCGGTTCGCCCCTCCTGGGCTTTCCGTTTCTCTGCGACGCAAGCGCTCTCGCGGCCGAGGCAGTCTTCGTGAGTCCCCGGCGCAGCCGCGGTACGGCACGTCCGATAGGTCGGGACGCAGGCGCGGCAACCGATGAAGCAGGTGATTGAGTCGGTCGGACAGGGGCTCGGCGATGCCTGGTTGTCGCGCAGGCATCGATCGAGCGCCGTGAAGCACTCGACATTGCAGCTTCGACGGATGCCTTGCTCGACGGCAGGATCGAACGCCGGAGTGGCGGAGGAGGGCGGTGTTGTTTCCACCGCAATGCAGGGCATGACCGGCGCGGCCATGAGCACCACCGCCAGCACCGCAAATTTGCATCGCATCACATGGTCCTCCCGAAGCGAGATCTTCGTCCATTTAACGTCGGTCGCATTTGACGGTACACGAATTCACCTCGCCGGAGATTGCCAGGCACCGATCCGCACCAGAATCTCGGGCAGGTTTTCCGGCCAAACCTGTTCGGCCGGCGATCGCAACTCGTCGGGCGACCACCAATGATGGGCGGCCATCATCTCACGTTCGAGATCGGTCCATCGTTCGGTCGAAAGCAGCTGAGTTGCCTCGATCCGGACCAGAAAGAACTGCTCATCGGCGCGCACCCATTCGCCATCGGGCAGTTGCAGCGTCACGCACCGCCGTTCGACGACCGGTCCGGGATCGTCGATCATGAAGCCGGTTTCTTCCAACAGCTCGCGGCGGGCCGCCTGGGCATGATCTTCCCCATCATCCAGCCCGCCGCCGGGTGTCGCCCAGAAACTCTGCCCTGCGAGCGGTCCCGTCTTGTGTTCGAATTTGAACAGCAGCAGGCGATTCTGGGGATCGAGGACCAGCAGTCGCGATGACGGGCGCGTGCGCATGATGGTTTCGATTGTAGAAGGACTGGCGCAGCACTGCCAAGCCCGGCTCGCCGCTCGCGCGATCTTTCCGGGCAGCGTGTTGCGGCGTAATGTCGGGGCATGCCGCTCACCAGCCCGATCCGGCCCTACGATCCAACGTGGCCGCAACAATACGCGACGGAAGCGGCGCGGCTGCGGCCTCTGTTCGGGCGAGCGTTGATGGAGATTCATCACGTCGGGAGCACCGCCGTGCCCGAGCTGGCGGCCAAGGGAGAGATCGACATCCTCGCGGTCGTCAATGCGGACGACGCCATGGATGACTGGAGCCGAGCGTTCGCCCCGCTCGGCTATCGCCGCGGAGGCGATCTGTCTTCCGGCCACCATTTCTTCAAACGCGACGTGGGCGGTGTTCGCACCCACAAGCTCCATATTTGCCTGGATGGCCATGCCCAGATCGCGCGGATGTTGAAGTTCCGCGACCATCTGCGCGGTCATGCAGCGGATCGATTGCGCTATCAGGAATTGAAGCTGAAGCTGGAAAGCGAGAACACGCTTGGTATTCAGCAATATTTGGCGGACAAGGACCCATTCATACAGGCCATTCTCGACAGCCTCGACTGATTTGTCGCGTGCGAAGCTTTCGACAGACACGACAACTGCATTTTCCCGCGCTAATATTTATGCAAGGACAGCTTTGAGAGGACTGGCAATGAAAGCTCTGTTGCCGCTCGTGGTCGTGGGCTTGCTCGGATTGGGCGGCCCTGCGATGGCCGAGAAGCGCGTGGCGCTGGTGATCGGCAATTCCGCCTATCAAAACGTGACGCCATTAGACAATCCCGCAAACGATGCGACGTTGATGGCGGAGACGCTCAGGGATCTCGGTTTTGCCGTCACGGGCGACCGTGCGCAACTCAACCTCGACAAGCGCGCGCTCGACGATGCGATCCAGTCCTTTGGAAAGCAGGTCCAGGGAGCCGACGTCGCGCTGTTCTACTACGCCGGCCACGGCGTTCAGGTGCGAGGCTCGAACTTCCTCGTTCCCGTCAACGCCAATCCGACCCGCGAAGCCGATGTCGATTTCCAGTTGGTGGACGTCAGCCTGGTGCTGAACCAGATGCAGGGCTCCGGGACCCGGCTCAATATGGTGATCCTCGATGCCTGCCGTAACAATCCGTTCGGCGGCCGCGGGCTTCGCGCCGCCTACGGCGGGCTCGCGCAACTCCAGGCGCCCGACGGCACCTTGATTTCGTATGCGACCCAGCCCGGCAATGTTGCGCAGGACGGCAGCAATGGACACAGCCCCTATACGGCGGCGCTTGCGGCGACGTTGAAGCGTCCGGGCTTCGATCTGTTCCAGACCTTCAACGCGGTGGGTTTGACCGTGAAGCGGTCGACCGGCGGCGCCCAGCAGCCATGGGTGTCGTCATCGCCGATCGACGGCAATTTCTATTTTGTCGGACAGCAGGCTGCGGCGCCGGCCAGCGACGTGACGCCGCCGCAGGGGCCACTCAAGGAGCCGACCGAGCAGCTGGCCACGCTGGCGGAGCCCACGAAATCCTTATCGGGTGCCGACGTCATCACCGACTGCGATCGACTGGCCGGCAATCTTGCCGATCCGCAGCGACCGAAGGGCGTCACGGGATTGCGGCTTGGAGAGATCGACGGTGCGCGCGCCGCGCCGGCCTGCAATCAGGCGATGCGCCAATACCCGGATGTGCCGCGCTTCATTTATCAAGCCGGACGCGTTGCCATGGTCCAGAAGGATTATGCCGCGGCCAGACCGCTTTTCGAGAAGGCCGCGGCGGCAGGTTATGCCGCGAGCTACATCAATATCGGCGTGCTCTACAATCAGGGCTGGGGAGTGCCGCAAGATTATAACGAGGCGCGTAATTGGTATGAGAAGGCGGCTTCGGCAGGCGATGTCGCGGCATTCAACGCCATCGGTTTCCTCTACGAAACCGGCCATGGCGCACCGAAGGACTACGCAGAGGCAAAGAGGCTATACGAGAAGGCGATCGCGGCAGGCATAACGGCGGCCTCCGTCAATCTCGGCCGTCTCTATCAGGAAGGAAACGGCGTTCCGATGGACCCTGCAAGGGCGCGCGGCATGTTCGAAACCGCCGCCGCCGCCGGCGATCCCGCCGGGATGAGGTCGCTGGGTAATATGTTCGATCGCGGCATCGGCGCGCCTCAGGATTATGCGCAGGCCAGGAAGTGGTACGAGAAAGGCGCTGCCGGCGGTGATGCAACCGCCATGAATGCTCTCGGGGTGCTCTACGACAACGCACACGGCGTCACCCAGGATTTTTCCGAAGCACGAAAATGGTTCGAGAAGGCGGCGGCGTTCGGCCAACTCAATGCGCTCGCCAACCTCGGCAATATGTATCAGTTCGGACGCGGCGTTCCGAAGGACTACACGCAGGCCCGCGCCTGGTACGAGAAATCGGCAAGCGGCGGCAGAACATTCGCCATGATCCGGCTCGGCGACCTTTATCTGCAAGGGCTCGGCGTCACCAAGGACCCGGTTCGCGCGCGCAAGTGGTACGAGATGGCCCAGGCCGCCGGCGACCCCGCCGCCGCCAAGGCGATCAGCCAGATGGACAATCCGCCGCCAAGCGGTGGCGACAAGAAGGGACGTTAGGCGCGCCTGACTAAAGACAGCGTCCCTGTCCGCGCTCCGGGCAAAGTTTCAGCGCGTTCGACAGCGAGAACAGCAAGCGCGCGTCGCGCCGCGTATTGTCCGGTGCACGGTAGCTGAGCGGAAACGCGACGCCGATGTCGGCTTGCAAATCATCCCACAGGAAGAAGCGGATGCCGCCGCCGGCCGACGTCAGCGAGAGGCCGTCCCAGGGATGATAGCCGTCGTTCCAGACCACGCCGGAATCGGTGAAGGCATAGAGCTGAATCCCGGATAGATATCGCCAGTTCGGCTTGTGGTCGAACCGCAGTTCGAAAGAGCCGGCAACGCCGTTATCGCCGCTGATCTCGGCGGCGCCGTAGCCGCGCCCGAACGCAGCGCCCCCAAGATAGAATTGCTGCGAGGTGAACAGCGGCCCCGACGCGGTCTGGCTCGCCATCGACAGCTTGGCCGACCACGGACCGGTCAGCGCCTGATAGCGCGTGTAGTAGAAGTTCAGCACGGAGAAATCCGCGCGGGCGCCGTCGCGCGATACGAAGTTATCGTCGAAATGCGAGGCTCCGAGGATGTCGAGACCCTGACGATAAGTCAGTGTGGCATAGTTGGTGCCGCCGAACGCATCCACCAGCCGGTAGTCGGAGATCAGGCTGAGGGTACGGATGTGATCGTCGTAGATCTTTCCGAAAACATTGTATTCGCTGACATTGCTGAAGCCGATCGCGCCCGTCAGTGTCAGCGTTGAATGCTGCGACTGGATCGGAACGAAGCTGCCGTGAAGCTCGTAGGACTCGGTCTTGGTGATGTCGTTGATGAGCCGCCGGTCGTCGCCGGGACGAACCTCGCTGTAGAGCGCCGAGCCGCCGAGCCGCACCCCGTCGACGCCAACAGGCGTGTCGTAGGAAACCCGTCCGAAGCCGAGCTGGCGCGGGTCGTTGGCGATGGTGGAGAGATTCACGGCGAGGGTGTCGCCGGGCCGCAGAAGGGAATTGTACGCGGCGGTGGCATAAGTCTGCCATGGCCCGACCGTCGCCGAGCCGAGGTTGTCGATGCCGGCGAAGGTGTAGATGTGCCACGTCTTCAGCTGCACGACGATGCGGAATCGGCCGGTCGGCCCGCCGATCTCCTCGAGCGCGGAGTCGACGATGCGCACGCCGGGCAGGTTGTTGACCAGCAGCAGTTGCCGCTCCAGCGTCGCAAGCCGCGACGGATGCTCCGCCAGTACCGGATTGAAAAACGGTCTCACGCCGAACTGCTCGGCGCCGTCGCCGCGCAGGTCGACTGCGGCGATGGTGCCTTCGATCACCTGGATGCGGACTCGTCCGCCCTCGATGTCCTGCGGCGGCACGATGGCGCGGGTCAGATGAAAACCGGCAGTGCGATAGCAGTCGCTGATGGCTTGCGCGATCGCGGCGAGGTCCGCCTGCGAGACCATCTTGCCGAGATAGGGCCGATAGCTCGCCGAGAGCGCTTCGCGCGGCAGCGCTAATGCCCCGGAGACCGAAATTGTGCGCAGCACGAACAGCGGTTTGCGGTCGGCGGTGATGTCGGGCCGCGCCAGTGTCGGGGCGCGCGGCGGCGGCCGCATCGGCCGATCGGCTCCCGTCTGGCGGTCGTCGAAATATTTCTCGGTCTGCCTGGGGTCGAAGCCCGGCTGGTTGGCTTGCTGGGCGTGAGCCGGCCTCAGCGTTGCAGGCGACAGCAGGATGCAAGCGAGAATGGCAAGAAAGGTAGCGCGATATGGGGCCGGTGGCGTGCGCGATCCGCTCGCGCTGAGGTCGCGATTAACATAAGTTACAAATAGAGGTAGGATCGATAAACGCATGATATTTCATACGTTTATATGGTCAATGAACGGTTAACGCGGCCTCTCGAAAGCCTTGCTTCGGCTAATCTGATCTTGAGACTTTTCGGTCATCCTCTGGGCTCACGGGTGGGCAACCTGAGGAACGCTCATGGTTTCGGTTAAGGGAATGCGCCACGCGCTGGCGCTGGCGATGGTTCTGGCCGGAAGTTCGGGTGCATTCGCCGCCGACGATGGCGTCTGGTCGGTCAGCAAGTCCTCCGGTGACGTCTGGATTACCACGATGGGCGCGGCTCCGGCGTCGTTGACGCAGGAAGACGCGCTCAAGCCTGGTGACACCATCCGCACCGGACGCAACGGCCGTGTCCTCTTGGTGCGCGGCGAGGAGACCATCCTGATCGCGCCGAATTCGGTGATCGGCGTGCCGACCGAAAAGAAGGACGGGCTGTCGACCACGATCCTGCAGCAGGCGGGATCGATCCTGCTCGAGGTCGAGAAGCGCAACGTCAAGCATTTCGAGGTCGAGACGCCCTATCTCGCCGCGGTGGTCAAGGGAACGCAGTTCAGCGTCACCGTGAACGCCGGCACCACACGCGTCGACGTGAACCGCGGACAGGTCGAAGTCGCGGATTTCAAATCCGGCCAGATCGCGCAGGTGATGCCGGGTCAGGCCGCCGCCAGTTTCGCCAACGGCAAGCCCGGGCTGTCGCTGAGCGGGTCGGGCACCTTCAATCCGATCGAGCAGGGCAGGCCGCGCGCGTCGACCATCGACCGGATTCCCGTCCCCCGAGGCGGCCTCCACGCGCCCAGCAATGCCGGCGAGGGCAAGTCGATCCACGCGCTCGGACCGGGCGGGTCGGGCAAGTTTGCGACCAATGGCGAGCCGCAATCGCCGAAGACCTCCGCGCCGGTGAGGTCCAACGTCATCCGCCTGAGCAACGCGCTCGGTGAAGTCCGTCTGAACGTGCAGAAGGCCACTCACGGGCTCGCGCATGGCGGTGCCGCGCCCGGAACGGTCAGAAACGCGTCGCGGGACTCCGCGACGATCTGGAGCGACAGCAAATCCTCGACCAGCGTGACTGCGTCCAACTCAGGCAACGGCAACGGTTCGACGTCGGGCAGCACGTCGGCGCCGGGCAGTTCGTCTCCGGGCGCCTCCGCAGCCGTTGCCGCCACCAGCGCCGCCGCGGGCGACTCCGCGAGCGCTGCCAGCAACAACGGAAATGGCAATGGTAACGGCAATGGCAACGGGAACGGCCATGGCAACGGGAACGGCCATGGCAACGGCAATGGCAATGGCAATGGCAATGGCAATGGGAATGGGAATGGGAATGGCGCCACGGGCAACGGTCACGCCAATGGCAATGGCAACGGAAATGGAAATGGCAACGGCAATGGAAATGGCCATGGCAATGGCCATCACTGACCAGCGCTAGCCAGCACCTGAGGGGCGCCTCGCTGGGGAGTGGGGCGCAGGGGATCATGAAACATTATCGACCGCATATTCTCGTGGCGATCGCGCTGGTCGTCGTGTTGATGTCGGGCTGGCACGACGCCTTCCGCAATGCGCTTGCCGATTTGCGCTTCCAGCTTGTTGCAACGCGACGCCGGCGGCGACGTCGTCGTCGTTGCCATCGACACGCCCTCGATCGAGAAAATCGGCGTCTGGCCATGGCCGCGCCGGCTCCATGCCGACATGCTTCGCCAGCTGGAGAAGGCTGGTGTCCGCGACACCGCCTTCGACGTCGATTTCAGTGCGCCGTCGGACCCGGCGTCCGATCGCGACTTCGTCGAGGCGTTGCGCGGCGCGGCGGGCTCGGTGATCCTGCCGTCGTTCCAGCAGCCTGGCGCAGATCCGGCCAATCCAGCCGCGCTCCATATCAATCGTCCGCTGAAACCGTTCGCCGATCAATCCTGGGCGGCGCTGGTCAACATCGCCATCGAACCCGACGGTCGTGTGCGCCGTTATCCCTTCGGCGACAAGCTCGGCGGAGAATATCTGCCGTCGATGGCCGCCATGCTGGCCGGGCAGTACACCAGCAACGCCGCGCCCTTCCTGATCGACTACGGCATTCGCGCGGGCTCGGTGCCGTCGGTCTCCTTCGTCGACGTGCTGCGCGGCGATGCGGCGACCCTCGCAAAGCTCAAGGACAAGAAAGTCATCGTCGGCGGCACCGCGCTCGAGCTCGGCGACCGCTTCAGCGTTCCGAACGGCCAAATCCTGTCTGGCCCTGTGCTGCAGGTTGTCGCCGCCGAGTCGATGCTGCAGAACCGGACCCTGCGCTGGACCTCCGATCTGGTCACGCTGATGCAATTGGCCGCGATTTCGCTGATCATGATGTTTGCCTGGCGGCGCTTCAAACCCGGCGTCCGGGTGATGATACTGCTCGCGACTGCTGTCGCCGCCGAGACATTGGCGATGCTGTTGCAGGCCAATTGGCCGCTCATTCTCGATACGTCGCTGCTGTGCACTGCGATCGTCGCCTACCTCGCCGCGATGGCGCTCGACGAGATCGATTTTCGCGAGCTTCTCGGCCGCATCGCCGAACGGCGCTTCCATCGCATCGCGATGTCGCTCGGCGATGGTCTTGTCTGCACCGACCAGCATCACCGCATCACGTTCTGGAATCCGGGCGCCGAAGCGATTTTCGGCTATTCCGCCGCCGAGATGATCGGCAAGCCCATCGACTTGATCTGCGCCGGCGGTGAAGGCCGCGCGGCGTTCCTGACCGGCGCAGCGGCGCTGCCGGATTGGCTCACGCCGGGTGGCACGGTGATGGAGTTCGCTGGACGCCGCAGCAACGGCGAGGCGTTTGCCGTGGAAGCGTGCTTCTCGGCCTGGCACGGCGCCGATGGGCTGCAATATGGCGCCATCCTGCGCGACATCACGGTGCGCAAACGCGAGGCCGAGCGCATCCGCTATCTCGCCGAACACGACTCGCTGACCGGGCTCGCCAACCGCAACACGCTGCAGTCGGGTCTCGCAGCGATGATCGCATCGACTGAGAAGTCTGCTGGCGGCATCGCGTTGCTGGTGCTTGGCCTCGACGGATTCATGAACATCAATGACATTCTCGGTCATGCCGCCGGCGATCGCGTGCTGCAGGCGGTCGCGCAACGGCTGAAAGCAGGAGGCCGGACAAGACGGCCTGGTTGCGCGCCTCTCCGGCGACGAATTTGCCATCGCGATGCCGCGCGCGGCGCTGTCCTATCCGGTCGGCGAGTTTGCCGAGCGTATCGTCGAGGCTTTCGACCGGCCGCTGTTCGCAGGCTCGCGCGAACATCGCGTCAAGATCTCGACCGGTGTCGCCATCTATCCCGAAAACGGGCGCGACGCCGACGAGCTCCTGAGCAACGGTCATTTGGCGTTTTGCCGCGCCAAGGGGCCGCGGCGCGGCGGCCATGTGATGTTCGACAATTCCATGCGCCAGGAGCTCGAAGCGCGGGTGACGCTGGAAGCCGAGCTTGCGCTCGCGGTCGAGCGCGGCGAGTTCGAGCTGTTCTATCAGCCGCAGGTGCATCTCGCCGACGGCCGCCTGAGCGGCGCGGAGGCGCTGATCCGCTGGCGCCATCCCGAGCGCGGCCTGGTCGCGCCGATCCAGTTCATGCCCGTGGTCAACTCCTCCGCCATCTCGGAGCGGATTGCGGTCTGGGTGATGGAGACCGCCTGCAGGCAGGCGCGGCAATGGGAGCTCGCCGGACATGGCGTGCGCGTCGGCATCAATCTCTCGCCGTCGCAATTGCAGTCCGGCGATCTCGCAAGGTCAGTCGCCGACATGCTGGCGGCGACCGGGCTCTCGGCCGGCCTGCTCGAGCTCGAGGTCACCGAGGACATCCTGCTGCAGGACGAGGCGCGGGTGCTGGAGACCTTCCAGCGCATCCAGCAGCTCGGCGTGCGCGTGGTGTTCGACGATTTCGGCACCGGCTATGCGAGCCTCTCCTACCTGAAGAAGTTCCCGCTCGACGGGCTCAAGATCGACAAGTCGTTCGTGTTCGAGCTGCTCACCGATTCCGACGACGCGGCGATCGTCAATTCGACGGTCGGGCTTGAGCAAGCAACTCGGCCTGTCCGTGATCGCCGAAGGCATCGAGAACCGCGCCAGCGCCGATCTGCTGCTGACCATGGGCTGCGAGGAAGGGCAGGGCTACTTCTTCGGCAAGCCGATGCCGGTCGCGGACTTCGAAGCCAAATGGTTCGCGCGCGCGGAGGCGATGGCGGGCTAGGCTTTTCCCGGCCTGGCCTTATTCCGCGCCGCAGGACATCGATCGCGCGCAGCCCCTTGGAGACGTCAGCAAAACTGCTTACGCTTGGCCCAAAGACCAACAACAAGTAAGGGGCGGAAGCAGATGAAAGCATCGATATTTTGCCTGCCGAGCGTGGCGTCGCGCGCCGAAATCGAGGCCGGCATGGCGGCAATGAGGCCGGAGCTCTACCAGCGCATGCTGAAAGAGCTGACCGAGCTCGTCAAACTCGCCGATGATCTCGGCTACGATTCGGTGAGTTTTACCGAGCATCACTTTCACATCGAGGGTTTCGAGCTTTCCAACAATCCCGTGCTGCTCGATCTCTACTTCGCGATGCAGACCAAACGCATCCGCGTCGGCCAGCTCGGCATCGTGCTGCCGGCCGCCAACCCGATCCGCGTCGCCGAAGACATCGCGATGCTCGATCACATGACCGGCGGGCGCGCCTGCGCTGGCTTCGCCCGCGGTTATCAGCGGCGCTGGGTCGACGTCATGGCGCAGCAGACCCATGGCGTGTCCGGGACCTTGCCGCACCAGCATGATGCGATCGATCAGGCCAACCGCGAGGCGTTCGAGGAGAACTGGCAGATCATCAAGAAGTGCTGGACGGAGGAGATGCTGACGTTCCAGGGCAAGTACTGGAAGGTGCCGGCCGGCGCCACGCCCTGGGACCTCGAGACCACAGTGAAATACGGCAAGGGCGTCGAGAACGGCATGCTGAAGTCGGTCGGCGTGGTGCCGAAGCCGTTGCAGAAGCCATACCCGCCGGTGTTCCTGCCGTTCGCGTCCTCGCCCAATTCGATCAACTGGGCGGCGCGTGAAGGCGTCACCGCGATCCTGCCGCCGATGCATGAAGCCTACGCGAACCCGCTCTACGATCTCTATGCGCAAGTGTCGGGACGGCCGCGCGGGCAGGGCACGGGCCTGTTGCGCGACGTCATCATCGCCGACACCGACGAGGAGGCGATGGCGCTGTGGGAGGATTCCGGGCGTTTCTCCGGAAGAGCGTGGTTCGAGCCATTCGGCTTTCGCCGCGGCTTGCAGGACCCGGTGACGAAGCAATACGCGACCGCGCAAGAATCGATCGAGCTGGGCTACGCGCTGGTCGGCACCGTCGACACCGTGACGCGCGCACTGGAAGCCAATATGAAGCGCCAGCCGGTCGATTGGCTGTTCTGCTACACCTACAACGCGCTGGTGCCGCACCATAAGCTGATGAAGTCGACCGAGGCGCTGTGGACGAAAGTGCTGCCCAAGTTCATGTGATCAGGGAGAGCCGACATGAGTGATGCGGAGGCGGGACGGTTACGCGACTTTGCGGGCTACGGTCGAAATCCGCCGGACCCGCGCTGGCCGAATGGCGCGCATGTCGCCGTCAATTTCGTGATCAACTACGAAGAGGGCGGCGAGTATGCCGTGCCGGACGGCGACCCGGCTTCCGAGGCCGCGCTGACGGAAGGGGCGACCGCCGCCGTCAAAGGCCGCGACCTCGCGGCAGAAAGCATGTTCATGTATGGCAGCCGCGCCGGTTTCTGGCGCCTGCACAGGATATTCACCCGGCGGAAGCTTCCGTGCACCGTGTTCGCCATCGCCCGCGCGCTCGAACGCAATCCGGAAGCCTGCGCTGCCATGCGCGAGGCGGACTGGGATGTCGCCGGCCACGGCTTGCGATGGGAGATGCATGTCAATCTCGCGCCTGAAGAGGAACGCGAGCACATCAGGCTCGCGACCGAGATCATCACCAAATGTATCGGGAAGCGCCCCGAGGGCTGGTACACGCGCTATGCGCCGTCACTGTCCACGCGCGTGATGCTGCTCGACGCAGGTTACTCCTACGACAGCGACGCCTATGACGACGAACTTCCCTACTGGGTGAAGGTCGGCGCGCGCGACCAGCTGGTGGTGCCATACTCGCTCGTGCACAACGATGTGCGCTTCAGCCGGCAAGGCATCACCACGGGCGACGACTACTTCGACTACATCAGAAATGCCGTGCAATGTGTGCTCGATGAGGATCCGCCGCGGATGCTCTCCTTCGGGCTGCACAACCGCATCATCGGTCATCCCGGCCGCGCCCACGGGCTGGCAAAAGTCCTCGATTGGCTTGCGGGCAATCCCAAAGTGTGGATCACGCGGCGCGTCGACATCGCCCAGCATTGGCGCAAACAGCATCCGCCTGCGGGATAGCGCGCGGCGCTACTCGACCTTGATGCCCGCGAACTCGATCACCTTGGCCCACTTCTGAGTGGCATCCGAGATGATCGTCGCGAACTCCGTAGGCGAGCCCCCGGCCACCGTGCCGCCCAGCTCTTCGATCCGCTCTCTGATCTTGGCATCCTTGAGGCCGGCATTGAGCTCCTTGTTGAGCAATTCGATGATATCGGCCGGGGTCGCTTTGGGCACGCCGATGCCGGCAAAGCCGCTCGCCTCATAGCCGGGCACGAAGTCTGCAATCGGCGGAATGTCCGGCAATACGTCGAGCCGCGTCGTGGTCGTGACCGCCAGGGGGCGCAGCTTGCCGGCCTTGATGAACTGGATCGACTCCGACACCGGACTGAAAATTACCTGCAGATGGCCGGCGAGCAGATCGGTGGTCGCAGGCGCGCCGCCCCGATAGGGGACGTGGACCAGATCGACGCCGGCCATCATCTTGAAGAGCTCGCAAGCAATGTTTTGCGGTGTGCCGGGGCCGGCCGAGCCGTAATTCATCTTGCCCGGATTGGCCTTGGCATAGGCGATGAACTCCGGGAGCGTCTTGACCGGGACTTGTGGATTGACCACGACGACGTAGGCCAGTTTCGCGGCGCAGATCACCGGCGCGATGTCGCGGATGAAATCGAAATTGAGATTGGAGTAAAGCGCGGCGTTGATCGCATGCGGCGTCACGATCTGCAGCAGCGTGTAGCCATCTCCCGGCGACTTGGCGACAGTTTCGGTTCCGATATTGCCGCTGGCGCCGGCGCGGTTCTCGACGATGAACTGCTGGCCGAGGCGATCCGACAGCCATTGCCCCATCAGGCGCGCCTGGATGTCGGTGGCGCCGCCGGCGGCAAAGCCGACGACGATGCGCACTGGCCGTGACGGATAGGCGTCCGCCTGCGCCATGCGGGGCACCGCCGGCCATGCAGCCGCTCCCGCGGCCAGATGCAAAAATGCACGGCGGAGAATTGTCATGATGCGCCCTCCACAGTCTGTGCGCGCTTCTGCAATCCGGCGCGCTGCAGCTTTAGACTATACCGGTCTTGTGCGGAGGCGGAAGAGGCTCCCTTGCCGCGATCGGCACGCCCTCATTTGAGATGACGATCGAGAAACCGGTGCAGACGGCGATCGGCATCGTCGGCCGCCGCGCCGTTATATTCCAGCCAGTGATCGAACATCGTCCGGCCGGGCTCGAGGTACGTGTAATAGAATCCGTGGTACGCGCCGGGATAGACGATCAGCTCGATCGGCGGTCCATCGTTGCTCCAGTCGGCGACCTTGGTGGAGCAGTCTGTCGCCGGCGTCCAATCGTCGAGCGCCCCGATGAAGATCAGCGTCGGAATGAGCGGACGTCGCACGGCTTGCTCGCAGGGAGGGTAAAACGCGGCCGCCGCGCGAAACCGCAAATTGCCTTCGGGGACGAACTCGTCGAACGCATTGCTCTCTGCCACGTAGAGGGCAACGCGCGCGCCCGCCGAGAAGCCGACCACGGCGACGCGTTGTGGATCGACGAAGCTTTGGCGCGCCAGGAAGGCGAGAGCCCCGTAAGGGTCCGGCCTGCGCTTGATGAAGGTGGCGAACGCGCTTTGTGTGCAGGCGAGCTCCGTGCCGCGGCGCGTTACGTAGCTGTCGACAAGCAGCAGGACGTAGCCCCGGGCGACGAGCTCATCGGCCAGCCTTTGCCTGGTCGCGCTGTGCATTCCGGCGCAGCCATGCAGTCCGACGACGGCGGGAAAAGGCCCGGGGCCGTCGGGCCTCGCCAGATCGCCCCGGATGTCGTCGCCTGCAATGAGCGTGCCCGAAACGAGCCGTCGCGGCGCGCTCTCAAACGCGACGCGCTCCAGCTGCGCGGCCCGTGCATCACCCGCCAGCGCGCGAAGGACGCAGCACAGCATCAGCGCGATCGCGCTTTGAAAGACCGTTCCGGGCATTGCGCCTCCCTTGATGCCCGCCCGAACTAATCACGCCGCAGCGGAGCCTTCCAGTCTCCACAATCGATTTCGGATTGAACCATGGACAGGTGGGGCGCGACAAACGGGCGCGACGGGCTCTACGATGGCATCATTTTCAATCTGGCATTGGCTGATCATGTTCCTGCTGGCCGCAAAACTCGCGAGCCCGGTTTTCGGGGTCGTCCGCGGCGTCGAGAATCATGCCGTCTTCCATGCGGTCGTATCGCTGTTCGTGCCGATGTATGGGTTGATCTACTTCGTTGTGGCAAGACGGCGTCGTGAAGCAAACCGCGCCGAGGCAAGTTAGCCCGCGTTGCATTGCCAGCCATGATCTCGTTGATAGTGCTGACGTTCGGGAGCGTCTCCAGCGACGCGCATAATTCGATCAGGCGGGTCCGATCACCAGCATTCAGAAGACCATCCACATTGGCGCTGAACTTGCGCTCGATGTCGGGCCACTCGACCGGATTTTCGGGACTGCCGCGCCGGTGCAGGACTTCGCGTGTAAAAGTGCGTCCATCTACGGTTTGCACGCGCAAGCGCGCGGCATGACGGAAAGCGGCGCCCCGGCTTTCGAGCTCGGCGTCTTCTTGGATCCGGATCCTCGGAATGAATGACATGGTTTCCGGATGGGCGATCTCGGCCTCGCCGTAGTCGGCGGCGGTCACGTCCTTGCGGCGCGCCATGACGCTCAGCCCGTAATACATGTTCATTTGTGCCGCGGTGACGCCGGCCGGCCGATACTCCCATGCGGTATGGACGAACGTCATGTGGCCGCATCCGACGTGGACTTCTCCGATCTCGGCGAAGGTGAGCTTTTCCTCGGTCAGGATCGATCGGAATGCATCGAGGGCGGCGTGGATGCTGGTGACATTGGGATACATCTTGAAGCCGACTTTGCCGGCTTCCCAATCGCTCCCCAGACCTTCCAGCAATCTCGCCGGATTGGGCGTCCGCGCAAACGAGCTCAGGAAACCGCCATAGCCGGCCTCGACGACATCGGAGGTGCCGGTGAATCCGCGTTTGGCCAGCAATGCCGCCAACAGCCCCCCTTGCGCCGCGCGGCCGGCATGCAGGCGCTTGACCATCGCGCCCTCCTGCGCGGCCATCAGGCCAGCGGCCATCGAACCGGCGATGCCCAGCGCATTCTGCATCGCGCCGGCGTCGAGCCCGAGCAGCTTTCCTGCCGTGGCGGCTGCGACGAACGCCCCTGAAGTACCCTGCGGATGGAAGCCATTCAGGAACAGCGACATGGTCGCGGCATTGCCGATGCGAAGCCCGACCTCGTAACCCACCGTCAGGGCGAGAGCGATGTCCCGCCCGCTGATGGCGCGATCGGCCTCGGCCAGCGCCATCGCCACCGGGACCGCCAGCGAATTGGGATGGACGATCAATTCCTTGTGGATGTCATCCATCTCGAAGGCATGGCCGGCCGTGCTGTTGGCGAGGACGGCGTTGGTCAGCGACGTGCGCTGGCCGCGTCCCCAGACCGAGGCGACCGGCTTGCCGCCTTCCTCGCCGACGACATCGTGAACAATTCGCGTCCAGGGCAGGGTCGACCCTTGCAGGCAAACGCCGAGGCCGTCGATCAGGCTCAGCTTGATGCGTTCGATGACCTCGGCCGGTACCTGCTCGATGCGGGTGTTAGCGGCAAATTCCGCGAGCTCGCGCGTGGCGTGAGGAAGGAGGGATGGGCTGCTCATGGTGTCTTCCGGCCAGGTAAAGTATCGCGCCGATATTGCCCCACAGGAAGCCGGCCAGGAGGGGCGGATCATCCCGCGGAACACCGTGCGCATACAACGGAACACCTATCCAACAATGAAACACCTACCCAACTTTAGTCGCCACTAAATGTTGCACCTGTGCAACAGATGCACGTAAAAGCTGCGCAATTTCGGGTTCCGAGAATTGGAACATAGCTTGGCGTTGCGTCGGCGGCTAACACACCCGGCGGGGCGCATTTTTCCGGAATCAAGTTCGGTCGACGACATTCTGATGTGCGCATTTTGAACGTAGCGTCGAGAAGCGTTGAAAATGAGAAATCGGATTTGGCTCACGAACATCCGGTCGTCGTGTTCTGAACGAAGCCTCCTCCTCGCATCGCGGGCTCTCGGAATTGCCAGCATTGCCGCATTTGCGGCGACGCTGGCATCGCCGACCTCCGCGCAGGCGCAGACCTTCACCTGGGGCGGGACGGGTTCGAGCACCACCACGGCGGACTACAATATCAACACGAACTGGTCCAACCCGCCGGCCGGTGCGCCGCCGGTGAACGCGGGCCAGTCCGCGTCGTTCGACGCCACGGGCAGCGCGACGGTGACGGTGTCGGCCGGTCCGATCACGCCGGATTCCTGGACGTTCACCGCCACGTCGCAGAGCTATACGATTTCTGGTCAGGCTGTGAATTTCAACGGCGCCGGTCCCAATCTCGTCAACAACGCCAATGCCGGACAGTCGATCTCGATCTCCAACAACATGACCGGCGCAGGCATATCGCAGGCCGGCGCCAGCACGCTGACGCTGAGCGGGACGAATTCGTTCACGACCACGAGCGTGACCGCCGGCACCCTGGTCAACGGCGGCAGCCTGACCACCACGGTCACCAACAGCGCCACATTCACCAACAACAGCACCGTCACCGGCGACATCACCAATTCCGGAACCTTGGGCAATACCGGTACGGTCTCCGGTTCGGTGTCGCAAAGCGCCGGCAGCACGACCAACAGCGGCACGATCACCGGCACGCTCGGCGTGACCGGCGGCACGTTCACCAACAACACCGGCGGCCAGGTTCAGGGCGCAACCACTCACAATGGCGGCACCATCAACAACAATGCCAGCATGGCAGGCGTGACCAACACGGCGGGCACTTTCAACAACAACAATGGCGGCTCGATCACGACGCTGAACAACAACGGCGGGACCTTCGCCAACAAAACCGGCGCGTCGGTCACCGGCGCAGCCACCCTTTCGTCCGGTTCCGTCACCAACGCCGGCACATTGTCGAGCACTCTGGGGGTAACTGGCGGCACGCTTACCAACAACACCGGCGGTCAGGTCCAGGGAACCACCACCAATAACGGGGGCACCGTCAACAACAACGGCGGCAGCTTCGCCGACGTGACCAATACCAGCGGCACGTTCAACAACAACACCGGAACGGCCGGCGCAGTCTCAAACGCCGACCAGGCCAGCAACGGCGGCACGATCGCTTCGCTGACGAACAGCGGCGGGAACTTTTTCAATCTCGGTACCGTCAGCGGCGCATCGACCATTTCGGGCGGCGGTATCGTCAACAACTCCATCGGCAAGTTCGCCGGAACGCTGGGCTTGACCGGCGGCAGCTTCCTCAATGAGGGCGGCCAGGTTCAGGGCGCCACCACCAACAATGGCGGCACGGTGGACAATGCGAGCACCTTTGCCGCGGTGACGAACACCAGCGGCACCTTCAACAACAACCTCAACGGCTCGATCACGACGCTGAACAACAATGGCGGCACGTTCGCCAACGGCTTCGGCGCGACCGTTTCTGGCGCGGCCACTGTTTCGTCCGGCATTGTCAACAATGGCGGCACATTTGCCAGCACGCTCGACGTGACCGGCGGCGTGTTTACGAACACCGCACAGGTCCAGGGCGCCACGACCAACAATGGCGGCACGGTGAACAACAACGCCACCATGGCCGGCGTGACCAACACCTCGGGCAGCTTCAACAACAACAATGGCGGCACGGTCACGACGCTGAACAACAACGGCGGCACATTCGCCAACAACACAGGTGCGACCGTTTCCGGCCCGGCGACCCTTTCGTCTGGATCCATCACCAACGCCGGTATATTCGCCAGCACGCTGGGCGTTACCGGTGGCACCTTCACGAACAATAGCGGCGGCCAGGTCCAGGGCACCACCACCAACAATGGCGGCACCATCAACAACAATGCCTCCATGGCCGGCGTGACCGACACCTCGGGGACGTTCAACAACAACAATGGCGGTTCGATCACCACGCTGAACAACAATGGCGGCACTTTCGCCAACAACACTGGTGCGACCGTCTCTGGCGCAGCCACCCTCTCGTCCGGGTCCATCACCAACGCCGGCACGCTCGTCAGCACGCTGGGCGTCACCGGCGGCACCTTCACCAACAATAGCGGCGGCCAGGTTCAGGGCGCCACCACCAACAATGGCGGCTCGGTGAGCAATAACGGCGGCACCTTCGCTGGCGTGACGAATACGAGCGGCAATTTCGACAATAACACCGGAACGGCCGGCGCAGTCTCGAACGCCGGGACCGGCTCCAATGGCGGCACGATCGCATCGCTGTCGAACAGCGGCATCTCATTCAACAACACCGGCACCGTCTCGGGTGCGGTCACGATTTCGAACGGCATCGTCACAAACCTGGGAACGGTCGCAGGCGCCGTCGGCCTGACGGGCGGCATCTTCAATAACGGCATGTTCAATAACCATGTCGGCCAGGTTCAGGGCGCCACGACCAACAATGGCGGGTCCGTCGACAACAGCGCCACCATGGCGGGCGTCACCAACACGTCAGGCATATTCACCAACGACAACGGTGGCACGATCACGACCCTGAACAACAACGGCGGCGCGTCCCTCAATTTCGCTGGTGCAACGGTCTCCGGCGCAGCCACCGTTTCGGCGGGTTCAGTCACCAACAACGGAACCTTCTCCGCGACCCTGGGCGTGACGACCGGCGGCACGTTCGAGAACGACGGCAGCGGTAAGGTTCAAGGCGCCACCACCAACAACGGTGGCACGGTCACCAACAACGCTACCATGGCCGGCGTCACCAACACCGCCGGCACCTTCAACAACAACGGTGGCACGATCACGACGTTGAACAACAACGGCGGGGCAACCACCAACGCCAGCGGTGCGACCGTTTCCGGCGCGGCGACCGTCTCCTCGGGCACCGTCGCCAACGCAGGCACGTTTGCCAGCACGCTCGGCGTGACCGGCGGCCTCTTCACCAACGATAACGGCGGCCAGGTCCAGGGTGCGACGACCAACAATGGCGGCTCAATCGGCAATACCGCCACCATGGCCGGCGTCACCAATACCTCCGGCACCTTCACCAACAACAACGGCGGCACGATCACGACGCTGAACAACAATGGCGGCACGTTTAACAACAGCAGCAGCGGCGCGACCGTTTCCGGCGCGGCGATCGTTTCCTCCGGCACCGTCAGTAATGCCGGCACCTTCGGCGGCGGCTTGACCAACGCCGGTACCTATACGCAGAGCGGCGGGTCCACCAGCGGCGGTACGACGAATACCGGCACCGTCAATGCCAATGGCGGCGCGTTCAATGGAGCGATCGCCAACAATGCGGGCGGCACGTTCAATGTCGCGGGCGCGGTCACCAGCAACAGCACCTTCAACAACAGCGGCGCGAATTCCCGGCTGCTGGTGAACAGCGGCAGCTACACGGTCACCGGACTCATCACGAACTCCAGCACCAACGGCGGCGGCATTCTGGTGACCGCTGGTGCCGCGCTTGATGCGAATGGCGGCCTCACCAACAACAGCGGGGCGACGTTCGTCAACAACGGCGTGACCACCGGCGCTGTCAGCAGCGCCGGCACTTTCGTCAACAATGGAAACTTGTTCGGCGCAGCCACCATCACCGGCGGCACGTTCAGCGGTATCGGAACAGTATCCTCCAACGTTCAGGTTAATTCCGGCGCGACCTTTGCGCCCGGGTCGGCCGCGCCCGGCAGCGCCATGACGGTTTCGGGCAGCCTCGCCTTCCAGTCGGGGGCGATCTACATGGTGCAGGTCAATCCGCTGACGGCCAACTTCACCAATGTCACGGGCACGGCGACCCTCGGCAACGCCACGGTGAACGCCGCATTCGCCAGCGGGAGCTACGTCGAGAAGCAGTACACCATCGTGACGGCCGGCAGCATCAGCGGCACTTTCAATCCGGCGACGGTGAACAACAATCTGCCATCGGGCTTCAAGACCACGCTCAGCTACGACGCAACGCATGCCTACATGAACCTTGTCCTGGTCTTCACGCCGCCGTCCGGCCAGCTCAACGGCAACCAGCAGAATGTCGGCAACGCCATCGTCAACTTCTTCAACACAAACGGCAGCATCCCGCTCGTCTTCGGCGCGTTGACCCCGGCCGGGCTGACGCAGCTTTCCGGCGAGGGAGCGACCGCCTCGCAGCAGTCGACCTTCAATGCGATGGGCCAGTTCATGGGCCTGCTCACGGATCCCTCCATCGCGGGCCGAGGCGATCCGATCAACGCCGGCGGCAGCCCGACGAGCCCGACGGCTTACGCGGAGCAGGCGCCGAACAACGCCCCGATCGACGCAATCGCGATGGCCGCCAGGACGCCGCCGCAAACCTTCGAGCAACGCTGGAGCGTGTGGGCGGCGGGCTTTGGCGGTTCGCAGCGAACCAGTGGCAACACGGTGCTGGGATCGAACGATACCAGCAGCAAAATCTATGGCGCCGCCGTCGGTGCCGACTATCGTCTGTCGCCGGATACGCTGGCCGGTTTCGCGGTGGCCGGAGGCGGCACGAACTTCAGCGTCAACACGCTCGGCAACGGACGTTCGGACCTGTTCCAGGCCGGCGGCTTCATTCGCCAGAACTTCGGCGCAGCCTACATCACCGGCGCAGCCGCCTACGGCTGGCAGGACATTACCACCGACCGCATCGTAGCGTTGGCGGGTCTCGATCGCCTGCACGCCGCGTTCAATGCCAATGCCTGGAGCGGCCGCGTCGAAGGCGGCTATCGTTTTGCCGCATGGGGCTTCGGTATCACGCCCTACGCAGCAGCTCAGTTCGTCACCTTCGATCTGCCGGCCTACATGGAGCGGGCTACCTTCGGCGCCAACACCTTTGCACTGGGTTACAAGGCGGACAGCGTGACCGACGGTCGCAGCGAACTCGGCATCCGCGCCGATGCGCCATTTGCGATGGAGAACGGCATCTTGACGCTGCGCGGACGTCTCGCCTGGGCGCATGATTACAATCCCGACCGCAACCTCCTTGCGACCTTCCAGACCTTGCCAGGCGCAAGCTTTGTGGTGAACGGGGCGACCCAGGCCGCGAACTCCGCGCTGACGACCGCGTCTGTCGAATGGAAATTGATCAACGGCTGGTCCGCTGCGGCGACGTTCGAGGGTGAATTCTCGAAAGTCACCACCTCCTACGCCGGCAAGGCTGTCGTGCGTTACGCCTGGTGATGTCCGATTCCGGCGCATGTCCACACGGCAGGTCCGCTTTCGGGTCTATTGATCGGGGTGTTGCCGAGACGACACGACGGGCAAAACACCTCTTCTGTCATCCAGAAATCTCGCGGAATGTCCAGTCCTTCCGATAAAAATAATTACCTTTACGTAAATCGTAATATATGTTTTAACCCGCGTCGTCCCGCCTCGACACGAGGGGCGTTCGGCCAGTCGTCACCAGACGTGAGGCGGGATGCGATGGACGCGGTTGTGCCGCAAGACGTGCGGGGCGATCGCGTACGGTCAAGCCGTGTGGTCCTGTCACCTCGACGCTGGTGTCAAGTTTTGTCGGTGATGATCGACAAGGCGACGGGGGCTATCAAGCCCGATACCCCGGGGAGAGCACGGAGCAGCCGTTCAACCATCGTGCAGGGAGTGCCGGATCGTTTCGGCGTACCTGTAGTGACTATGCTCGTATGCTTCCTTCATTCTGCATACGAGGCTGCGGGTGCGGGCCAGCGCCCGGCATTCCCTGCGCCCTCTTTCCGGAGAGGGACAACGAATTGCAAGACTCGGGCGGAAGCGCGCCGCGGGAACGAAGTTGCTCGTCATTGCGAGGAGCGCAGCGACGAAGCAATCCATTTCACAGCGAGCGGATAGGTGGATTTCTTCGCTTCGCTCGCAATGACGAACTCAGTGTCGTCCCGGCCAAGCGAACGAAGTGAGCGCGAGCCGGGATCCATAACCACGGGCAGCAGTATTAGGCATAGCGTTTGCCACTTGGGCTTATCGACAGATTCCGCGGTATGGGTCCCCGCGTTCGCGGGGATGACAACGGCTCTACGCCGCCGGCGCGGCCTGCTGCATGCGGTGGAAGCGCAGCACCTGCTGCGCCGTCGACGGCCGCAGCCGCTCATAGGTGTCGCGGCAGGCCTGCAGGTCGGTCGGCTCTCCCCCGAGCAGATTGTCGCGCAGGTCGATGATCGCGCGCACCGTGGACCACGACATGCCCGAAACCTTGGCGAGGATCATCACGCCCTCGGACGGGGCCTCCACCATCATGGTCTCGGCGATCGCCACCGGCACGTTGGCGAGCGCTGCGACCGCGGCATTGGTCTCGTCGAACTTGCCGGCCTCGGCGAACAGGGTGACCTGATGCTCGTCCAGCCGGCCGTCCTCGTACAGCGACTTGACCAGCGCATGCGCGATCGCGGTCTGCTTCGACATCGCCGACGGCGCCGAGCGCGCCAGCCGCGTCGCCTCGCGCACCGCGACCGGCACCTCGGCGGCCTGCTTCGGGTGAGCGGCCTCGAGCCGCTCACGCACCGTGGCGGAGGCCCGCGCCAACAGCTTCAGATAGAGATGCCGCGGCATGCTCGGCCGCAGGCCGAGACAGGTCGCCAGATTGTCGTCACCCTCGGCGCGGTTGACCAGCCGCGAAAAACCGCGCTCGGAGATTTCGGCGCCGGGATTGTTGACGGTACTCTGGATCACCTCGTCATTGCCGCGCAGCACCAGCACGTCGGTCACCGCGTCGCTCAGCGACTTGCGCGAGGAGATCGCAAGCAGGTGCGCCTGGCTCTTGCTGCGCGCAAGCTCGATCAGCGCATCGTCGTCGAGCCGGGCCGATTGCGACAGCACGGGGCCGGCGACCTCGATCGCGTCGTCGAAAGCAAGCGTGCGGATGGTTCGCGGCGGCGCCGTGTCGATCGGCGCAAGGCGGTTGGACAAAAGCGCGCGCGCCGAGATTTCGAGATGCTCGATCAGGCACTGGAACACGTCGTCGAACAGGCCGACCTGCTCGTTGGAATAATCCGTTGCGCCGTTGACGAAGAGATCGGTGACCCTGCGCAGCGCTTCGACGCGCTTGGCCACGGTGCCGTGCGCCAGTGTGTTCTGCAGCTCGTCGAGCAGGTTGTCGGTGGGGAAGGCGGGTCTCGAACTCATGGTCTCTGTCCTGGAGAGTTGCACGGCGGCGTTTTCTTCGCCGTCGGGGTCGTCATGCGCTGGTCAGGCGCTGGTGATGCGGTTGCGTCCTTGTGCCTTGGATGCGTAAAGCGCCTTGTCGGCGCGCGCGAGGAAATTGTCGGCATGCTCGTCGGTGCGCAGGGTGGTGACGCCGGCGGAGAACGTCACCTGCATCCCGGCCGAGAATGCGCTCCAGTCGAGATCGGCGACGATCATGCGCAGCCGGTCGAGCAGCCGCGCGGCGGCTTCAGTCGGCGTGTTGGGCAGGACCAGCAGAAATTCCTCGCCGCCATAGCGGCCGAAGCGGTCGATGTTGCGGATGTTGGCGAACATGGTGATGGCAAAAGTGCGCAGCACCTCGTCGCCGGTCGGATGGCCGTAGGCGTCGTTGATACGCTTGAACCAGTCGAGATCGATCAGTGCGATCGAGCAGGGCTGGCCATGGCGGGTGCTGCGGGCGATTTCCTCCCCCAGCACGCGCATGATGCAGCGGCGGTTGAAGGCGCCGGTGAGTTCGTCGAGTTCGGCGAGTTCCTCGATGCGGCGATAGGCTTCCTTGAGCTTCTGTCCGCTCGCATACAGCGAAGCGCGCAGCGAACTCGAAAAGATACCGAGGAACATGCAGCGGCCGATCGCCATCGCAAACACCAGCATGGTGGCGAAGCGCTCGATCACCCCGTCATGCGGCAGGCCGATCGGCTTGTCGGTCAGGAGAAACAGCCAGGCGAGGCCGGCGGTCATCGCAGTCCAGGCCAACGCAGTCTGCAACGGCGTCGAACGCAGCGAGCCGAAATTGAAGACGGTGAACAGCGTGCACAGGAACATCACGCCGACCTCGGGCGCGACGTAAGTGAACGCCAGCATGATCGTCGTGCTGATGCACAGTTGCGGGACGACGAAGTAGTGGTCCTTGAAGCGCTCGATGAGACCGGTCTCCGACAGCACGAGGTAGAACAGGACCGAGGCGAGACCGGCGGCGGCAAAGGCCGGGCCGATGGCAACCGGGACCGTGCCGGCATGGGCATAGATCAGCAGGACCAGGCCATCGACCATGTAGCTCGCGGCGATCATGATCTGGATCTGGCGGCGCTGCCTGACCCGGCGCATCAACTCCTTGGGCGTCCGCTGCGGACGCGCGGCCTCGAGTTCAGCCGCAATCGGATTGACGGATGGTGTCGCGCTACTGCCCATTACCTGGCCATGAATGGAACTCGGCGGCAAAAATCTAAGTGGGAAAGCCTTTAGGTTTGGTATCTTTTGGGACCGAATCCATGATGGTTGGGCAATGCTGTGCCTTTGATCCGCAACGGGAAATCGCTCTGGCGGAGAGGGGTTGGCAGCCCACAGCCGAACGTTGTCGTCCCCTGTCCTGGACTTGTCTTGGGCTTTGTCTTGAGCTTGGAACCCTTGCTATGGTCGGCGGGCGATGCCGGCAGCGCCAAAGTGAGTTTTTCTATACTATGATACCTATTTTGTTGCTCCATCCGGCTCGTTCGCGGCACCCTGCAAAGAAAAAAATTGTGTGGGGTAGGTCACACACGCGTCCAAGTCATAGCGCTAAGCTGAAGAATCTTGGCTTTGGCATCGAACCCGCCGCCAATCCCTTCCGACCAACCTTGCGAGACGGCCATTGAGCGCAGCTGCGGCTACGGACGAAGTCCTGATTGCCAGGATCGCTCAAGGCGACCGGCTCGCCATGCAGGTGCTGTACGGACGGCACCATGTCAGGGTGTTCCGCTTCGGGCTTCGGCTCGTGCGGGACGAGCAGATCGCGGAAGACCTCATCAGCGAGGTGTTTCTCGATGTGTGGCGGCAAGCCGGCAAGTTCGAAGGCCGGTCCGCCGTTTCAACCTGGCTCCTGGCGATCACCCGGTTCAAGGCTTTGTCGGCGCTGCGGAAGAGAAAAGACGCAGAGCTCGACGACGAGGCCGCCAACGCGATCGAGGATTCGTCCGACGATCCCGAGGTGGCGGCCACGAAGAAGGATACGAGTGAGGTCTTGCGTAAGTGCCTGAGGGCACTGTCGGCGGAACATCGGGAGATCGTCGATCTTGTCTACTACCACGAAAAGTCCGTGGAAGAGGTGGCGGAGATCGTCGGCATTCCGGAGAACACAGTGAAGACGCGCCTGTTTTATGCGCGCAAGAAATTGGCCGAGTTGCTCAAGGCAGCCGGCGTGGAACGAGGCTGGCCATGATGGCACTGAGCAAACAAGTCCTGGAGCAAGAGCCGGGCGATATCGAGCTTCTGCTGCCCTGGCATGCCGCGGGTACCTTGAATGCGCGCGACGCGCGCCGGGTCGAGGAAGCTCTCGCCCGTGACCCTGATCTCGCCAGGCAGTACGCCGTGATCCGCGAGGAATATGCCGAGACCATCAGCCTCAACGAGACGCTGGGTGCACCGTCCACGCGCGCCATGCAGAAACTGTTCGCCGCGCTCGATGCCGAACCGGCGCGCCGTCCCTCGTTGCTGGCCGGACTGTCGGCGCGCTTCGCCGGCTTTTTCGCCAGCCTCTCGCCACGCACGCTCGCTTGGTCGTCGACGCTCGGCGCAATCGCGCTGCTGCTGCAGGCCGGCGTGATCGGCACGGTGCTGGTGAAGAACCAGTCCGTTTTCCAGACCGCCTCGCTCTCCACCGGCGATCACGACCCGGGCGTAGCGATGGCGCCGCGCGCGCTGGTGCGCTTCACGCCCGAGGCGAAGGTCGTCGACATCACCGCGCTGCTCGACACCTATCAGGCCTCGATCGTCGACAGTGCCCGGGAAGGAATGTTCCGCCTGCAATTCGGCTCCAAGCCGATGAGCAAGGACGAGGTCGCGATCCTGATGGCGAAGCTGCAGGGCGAGAAGATCGTCAGCCTTGCCGTGCAGGCGCAGTAAGCGCGAGCGGCATTTTTCATTCGATATCGAGGTGCCATGATGCTGGGTGCTACGAACTGGCGTTCACGGGCTTCTTGCGCGGCGCTGACGCTGAGCGCGCTCCTCGTCGTTGGCTCCGCCGCGCAGGCGCAGAATTTCGTTCGCCCACCCGCTATCAACATCGGACCGCGCGCGCCGGTGATCAACAACCCCAATGTCGGTATCGCCGGCGTCAACGCGGTGCGGCTGCCGTCGCCCAACATCGCAGGCAGCGTCCACGTCAATCCGGCGGCGACATCGCCCTACCTGCACACTTCGCCGAACCTCTATCCGTCCTGCGCCGCCGCCTTTCGCGACAGCGACGGCGAATGCCTGAATGCGCCGGTCACCGCGACCGGCGGTGGTGGCGGTTCGTCCGGCAAAGGCAAGGGCAAGAGCGGCGGAGGGGGCGGCAACGGTTTGCAGAATGCGCTCAATCTGCGCTCCTTCAACAATCACATCGTCGCCGAGCTCAAGGGTAACTACACCGACGAGCAGGCCGAGGCGCTGGCGCGGCGCCATGGCCTGCGAAGGCTTTCGTTGCAGACCTTCCCGCTGATCGGCGCGACCGTAGGCCTGTTCCAGATCACCGACGGCCGGTCTTACGAGGCCGCCAGCCGCGACTTCGGCGCCGCCAGCGGCGTGGTTTCGGTGCAGCGCGACTGGCGCTATCTCCTGCAGGAAGAGAAGACGCAGACCGAAGGCGATCCCGCGCAATACGCGCTCGCCAAGCTGCGCTTGCCCGAGGCGCACACGCTTTCGCACGGCAAGAACGTGCTGGTGGCCGTGATCAACTCCGGCATCGATGTGCGCCACCCGGAACTCGCGAATTCCGTGGCCGACAGTTTCGATGCGCTCGGCACCGGCGAAGGGCCGCATGTGCACGGCACCGGCATTGCCGGCGCGATCGCCTCGCATGCCCGGCTGATGGGCGCGGCTCCGTCCGCGCATCTGATCGCGATCCGCGCTTTCGGTCAGGGACCGGTCGGGGCGGAGAGCTCGACCTTCGTGATCCTCAAGAGCCTCGACTACGCGGTGACCCAGCACGCGCAAATCATCAATATGAGCTTTGCGGGACCGAAGGACTCGCTGATCGAGCGCGCCATCAATGCTGTCGCAGCCAAAGGCATCGTGATGATCGCAGCCAGCGGCAATGCGGGAGCGAAATCGCCGCCGCTGTTTCCCGCGGCCAATCCGAATGTGATCGCGGTGTCCGCCACCGACGCCAAAGACAAGCTGTTCGAGGCGTCCAACCGCGGCAGCTACATCGCGCTGTCGGCTCCCGGCGCCGAGATCTTCCTGCCTGCGCCGGACCAGAAGTACCAGATCACCTCAGGCACCTCGTTCGCCGCCGCCTATGTTTCCGGCGTTGCCGCGCTGATGCTGGAGCGCAATGGCGCGCTGAAGCCGGACGAGCTGCGCGCCATTTTGACGCGGACGGCGCGCGATCTTGGCTCACCAGGTCGTGATGATCTGTTCGGTGCCGGCGAGGCCGACGCCCTTGCCGCAGTCGAGGCATCCATTGTGCCAGGTACGCCGATCGCGGCGTCGGATGGTGCAAAAGCCGACGAAAAACCCGTGCAAACCGGGCTGGATCGCTCGCTGACGCCGCCGGTTGCCGCTTCGATCGAGACCGGCAGGCCGGCTGCGCAATAAGCTTACGCACGAAAGCGTCGTTAGGCGAAGGGTTAAAAAAATCGCCCCCTCGCTTGAACGTCAGGAGGCCCGGCGGCGACAAATGACAGTGTGGGAGCGGTTTTCCCTCCCCATAGCTGTATCAGGCGCGAGCGCCCATCCACCCCAAGCGCCCGTATGGCTCGACCCGACCGGTTGTCCCCCCGGTCGGGTCTTTTACTTTCGGGCATGCGAATCCCCCGTGCGATTCCGGGATTCCGCCGCAGCGCTGGACAAGAATCACCTTTTCCACAACATATTGCGGTCACATCCCAAGTTGATTCGTGAGTGCGCGTCTGCGTCCGTTCCTTTTCTTGCGGGCTCTCTCATGACACATCGCACTGACGAGGCGCCTCGCCGCGAGGTCATCGCGCGCTGGTGCACGCTGGCCGAGCAGCGGCTGAACTATCTCACCGAAATGTTCGAAAGCGGCCGCTGGCGCCGTTTCTATACCGAGGCCGCCTTTCTCGAGAACATCAAGGAAGCGAAATTCGCCGTCGAAACCTGGCACAGCTTGTTAAATCCGCGTCAGCCGATACCGGTGACCCCGGAGCTGGTGCAGGGCTTCGCCGCCGTCGAGCTTGCGCTGTCGGAGTCGATCCGTTCCGGTGGCGGTGCGTGCCGACGCGCCGGATCCGGTGCCGATCGCGCCCGAGCCGTTCGATCTCGAAGAGGAACATGACGTCGAACAGGCGGAACTCGCGCCATCCGAGGCGGCGCCGCCCGAGCCGATCATCGACATGCTGGCACTGGAGCAGGCGCTCGACATTCCCGACGCTGCCTTCGACATCACCGCGATCGAGGCGCGCTATCCGCTGTTGCGCAACGCGCTATAGGGCGGATCAGCGCCGCACCGCGTTGCCGCCGATAACCACCTGCGCGAAACGCTGCGCGCCTTCGGCCGACAGATCGGTGGTGATGGCGCGGGCGTGGTCGAGCCCGACCACCGCGCCGCGCGGCGTCTCCGAGATCATGTTGTTGTTGACGAGCGCCGTGCCCGCGCCCGCGACGACCGAAACCCCGATCCCGGCAAAGGCCTTGCGGATCACATTGCCCGTGATGGCGACGTCGCGCAGATGTTTGCCCCAGCCGGCAACGATGCCGAAGGCGGGCGCATTCTCGATCACGTTGCCGGTGACGGAACTGTCGGCCTCGATATAGATGCCGATGCCGGCGTCATCGTCGGGCGCGGTTCCGATCGGCCGCTTCGGCAACAGGTTGCGGATGATGTTGCCCTGGACGACGGCGATGCGGCCGCCCTCGTTGAAATTGCAGACGGAGACGCCCAGCGCCGCGCCATCGACGGTATTGCCCGCAATGACGGCGGCCTCGAACGAGAATTCCGAATAGAGCGCCACTTCGCGCACGTCGGTTACGCTGTTGCCGGCGATCTGGATGTTGGATGCGGAATTGCCGCGCACCGCGGAATAGTCGCAATTCTTGATGCGATTGCCGCGCACGATGACGTTTCCAGCACGAAACGCGTTGATGGCGTTGCCGTATTGCCCGGAGCCGCCGGGGCCGGCCTTGATGTCCTCGATGCGGTTGTCGGCCACCAATGTGCCGTCATCACCGATCGCGGTGCGCAGGATCTCGATGCCGTTGTCGTTGGTGCCGGTGATGGTGTTGCGAGCGACGATCAGGCCCAGCGCATCGAACGACACGATCGCCGTCGTCACCGTTTTGGTGATGATGTTTCCGGAGATGTCGCCCGAGACCTGCTCGAGCCAGATGCCGTTGCCGCCGCTGCCTGATATCTCGCAATCGTTGATACGCACATCGCGGCCGGCGAGACAATGGATCAGGCCGCGGCGATCGGGGAGGGGAATGTTCCCGCCGTCGAGCGTGATGCCGGAGAGGCCGAGGTTGTCGGCGCCCTCGGCAAGCAGCATGCGTCGCGCCGCCGCTGAAGACAAGTTTGGTCGCGCCGCGCACGCCGACAAGTTGCGTGCCGCGCGAAAGCCGCAGCGTGCCGGTGCGATAGTGGCCCGGCGGCAGCGCCAGCGGCGCTTGTGCGCGCGTCGCCTCGTCGATCGCGCGTTGCAAGGCGCGGGTCTGATCTTCGGGCGCATTGGGACGCACGCCATATTGCGTGGCATCGCGCCCAAGCGCGGAGGTGAGCGGTGCTGCGCGCGCAGCGTCAGGCGATATCGCCAGCGCGCCGGCAGCGCCTACCGCGGAAGCTCCGAGAAGATGGCGGCGGTTGAAATCCATGCTCGCAATCAGTAGCGCCAATGTACGCGCAACGCGTCACGTGGTGAACACCCGGCGAGAACGGGTCGATTGTTAGGGGTAGGGTTAACAGGCCGTCAGGATGCCACGGGTGCGTGCAATGCCTGGCGCGTCAGCTTGATCATTTCACCCAGCATGCCTTCTCCGGCATCGACCAGTGTCTCCAGCGTGATGCCGCCGGGAACACGCGCTGTACCATCGCGCGCGAGCAGGGGAACGTGGATAAAGGCGGCAAGGTGGGGCCCGTTGTCGCGCCGCGTCGTCTCGATGGCATGCCAGCTCAGATAGTTGCAGAGATAGCTGCCGGCATCGCGCGACAACCGCGCGTCGATCCCGCTCGCCAGCGCCGCGCGCAGCAATTTGGCGGTATGCGGTCCGAACGTCAGGGCATCAAGCGCCGGACGCGATCGATCCCTTGCGGACGCGCGTGCCGTCTGCGTCGGGCCAGATCGTGGTGATCGCGTTGCGCGCGCGAGTTTCGATGCGCAGATACGATGTGCGCGCGGCGAGGCCGAACATCAACAACGCATGCGGCCGGTGCTTCCTGAGCAATTCCGGCAATTCGCGATCGACGGTCGCGTAAGTGACATGGAAGATGTGGCTGGACAGTTCGACATCGTCGAAGGCGGGCCGGCGCAGCCGCATCAGCCGATCGACCAGCGGCATGGTCGGATTGTAGGGCGCGCCCGGAAATGCACCGAAGCCGGTGATCAGGATGCGAGGCTTGTCACTCATCGCAGCAGCTCGACGATGTCTTCGGCGGCAAGCGAGGGCGTCAGTCGGCCGGCCGCGACCTCGGCCTCGATTTTCTTCACTTTGGCGCGGACCGACGCGTCCGCGCGCAACCGCGCCAGCATGCGCTGTTCCAGCATCGACCACATCCATTTGATCTGCTGCTCGCGCCGCCGTGCGGCGAAATCGCCCGATGCATTCATCGCTTTTCGATGATCAAGGACTTTTTGCCAGAGTTCGGTAATGCCGTTGTTGTTCAGCGCCGAATAGGTGACGACGGGTGGATGCCAATGCTCGGAACGCGGTGTGAGAATATGCAGCGCGCTCTTGTAATCGGCAGCGGCATGCTGCGCGCGCTTGAGATTGTCGCCGTCTGCCTTGTTGATCGCGATCATGTCGGCGAGCTCGACGAGGCCCTTCTTGATGCCCTGCAACTCGTCACCGGCGCCCGGCAGCATCAGCGCCAGGAAGAAATCCGTCATGTCGCACACCGCCGTCTCGGATTGGCCGATGCCGACAGTCTCGACCAGAATGACGTCGAAGCCGGCCGCCTCGCACAACAGCATCGCCTCGCGCGTCTTGGCCGCGACGCCGCCGAGTGTGCCCGACGATGGCGAGGGGCGGATATAAGCGTGGTCGGAGGCTGCAAGCCGCGCCATCCGCGTCTTGTCGCCGAGGATCGAGCCGCCTGTGCGCGCCGAGGACGGGTCGACCGCGAGCACCGCCACCTTGTGGCCGTGCTCGATCAGGAACATGCCGAGCGCATCGATGGTGGTCGACTTGCCGACGCCGGGCGAGCCGGTGATGCCGACGCGGATCGCGTGGCCGGTCGCGGGCAGCAGCGCCTGCACGAGATCGCGGGCCGAGGCCTGATGATCGCCGCGCCGGCTCTCGACGAGCGTGATGGCGCGCGCCAGCGCCGCGCGGTTGCCGGCACGAAGTTCCTTCGCCAGTGATTTAAAGTCGCGCGTGCCCGTCATTGCTGATCATCTGCGTCGCCCTTTGGACGGGCGCTGCCGAAGATACGCTGACCCTCCGGAGCGAGGAAGGGTTTTAGCGTCTCCCAGGGTACGAAGGCGACGTAGGGGCCTTCGGCATAAGGCCCGACGGCGTAGGGCGGATAATGGAACGTCAGGCCCGAGCTCTTGCCGGCCTCGGTCGATGGCGCAAGCGTCACTGCGCCGATCTTCAGCAGCTTTGGCTCGACAGCTTTGAACCATTCCGCGGTCGCCGTTTCGCTCGAGTCGCGCTTCTTCTTCTCGGCGCGCAGCGAGACGATGATCGCATTCTGCATCGCGGTCATGGCCGGGCCGTTGTCGGCGGTCTCGGTGAAAAATGGCCGGATCGAAATCCGCTTCTTCTCGGCCTTGTCCCACAGGATGGTATTGACGTCGGTGTTCGGATGCGCGCCGTGGGTGTCCATATAGTCGTCCCTGAGCACGCTGACATAGCGGCTGGCGACATCGGAGCGAACGCTGTATTTGCGCTCGAACTCCCAGCCGCCGTCGCGGAAGAATTGCGGGTCCTGCTTCATCGAGCTGGAAGCTTCGGCGGCATTCTTGTCAATCCACTTTCTGCCCTCGGCGAGGCAATCAGCCGCGAGCGCGGGATCAGCCTTGATCCTGTCGTCCAGGATCACGCTGGCCTCGATTGCCTTGGTCTTGATCGCAGCGTCGGGCTTGGGGTCGGCGGCGAGTGCCGACGTCGCCAACAGGCCGCCGATCAGAAGAAGGGCGAGATGAATGCCGGCATAGCGCAAGAAGGAAATCCTCGACGCGGTCAGCGAAATTACTCCGCCGCCTCGCTATGGCCGAGCCGCGCATTGAGCTTGCGGATCAGCTCTTCAGCCGCATCCGAGATCACGGTGCCCGGCGGATAGATCGCTTCGGCGCCCGCCTTGTAGAGTGCGTCATAATCCTGCGGTGGCACCACGCCGCCGACGATGATCATGATGTCTTCGCGGCCCTGCTTCTTCAGCGCCGCCTTCAGTTCCGGTACGGCGGTCAGATGCGCAGCCGCAAGCGAGGATACGCCCAGAATATGCACGTCATTTTCGACGGCCTGCCGCGCGGCCTCGTCGGCGGTCGCAAACAGCGGCCCGATGTCGACGTCGAAGCCGACATCGGCAAAGGCCGATGCGATCACCTTCTGGCCGCGGTCATGTCCGTCCTGACCGATCTTGGCAACAAGGATGCGCGGCCGCCGGCCTTCCGCCTCCTCGAAGGCGTCGATCAGCGCCTGCACCTTCTCGACCTTGTCCGACATGGCGGACGCCTCCCGCTTGTAGACGCCGGTGATGGACTTGATCTCGGCGCGGTGACGCCCGAACACCTTTTCCATCGCGTCCGAAATTTCGCCGACAGTCGCTTTCGCGCGCGCGGCCTCGATCGCGAGCGCCAGCAGATTGCCATTGCCTTCGCCGGCCGAGCGGGTCAGCGCGCTAAGGGCCGCATCGACGTCCTTCTGGCTGCGTTCGCCACGCAGTCGCTTCAGCTTGTCGATCTGCAGCCGCCGCACCGTCGAATTCTCGACCTTGAGGATGTCGATCGGCCGCTCGTCGGTCGGCTTGTATTTGTTGACGCCGATCACGGCCTGCCGGCCGGCGTCGATCCGCGCCTGCGTTTTGGCGGAAGCTTCCTCGATACGCAGCTTCGGCACGCCGGCCTCGATCGCCTTGGCCATGCCGCCGAGTTCCTCGACCTCCTGGATATGGCCCCAGGCCTTCGCCGCAAGGTCGCGCGTCAAGCCGCTCGACATAGAAGGAGCCGCCCCAAGGATCGATGATGCGGTTGGTGCCGCTCTCCTGTTGCAGGAACAGCTGGGTGTTACGCGCGATGCGGGCGGAGAAATCGGTCGGCAACGCCAGCGCCTCGTCGAGCGCGTTGGTGTGCAGCGACTGAGTATGGCCTTGGGTGGCCGCCATCGCCTCGATGGTGGTCCGCATCACATTGTTGAAGACATCCTGCGCGGTCAGCGACCAGCCCGAAGTCTGGCAATGCGTCCGCAGTGATAGCGAGCGCGGGTCTTTCGGATTGAACGGCTTCAACAGTTTCGCCCAGAGCAGCCGCGCGGCGCGCATCTTGGCGACTTCCATGAAGAAGTTCATGCCGATCGCCCAGAAGAAGGAGAGTCGGGGAGCAAAACGATCGACGTCGAGGCCGGCGGCGAGACCGGCGCGCAGATATTCGACGCCGTCGGCGAGCGTGTAGGCAAGCTCGAGGTCCTGCGTCGCGCCGGCTTCCTGCATGTGATAGCCGGAGATCGAGATCGAGTTGTACTTCGGCATCCGCTGCGAGGTGTAGGCGAAGATGTCGGAGATGATCCGCATCGAGGATGTCGGCGGATAGATGTAGGTGTTGCGCACCATGAACTCTTTCAGAATGTCGTTCTGAATGGTGCCCGACAGCTTTTCCGGTGGCACGCCCTGTTCTTCGGCGGCGACCACGAACAGCGCCAGGATCGGCAGTACCGCGCCGTTCATGGTCATCGACACGCTCATCCGGTCGAGCGGAATGCCAGCAAATAACGTGCGCATGTCGTAGATGGAATCGATGGCGACACCGGCCATGCCGACATCACCGGAGACGCGCGGATGATCGGAATCGTAGCCGCGATGCGTGGCGAGATCGAAGGCGACGGACAGGCCCTTCTGGCCGGCGGCGAGGTTGCGACGATAGAAGGCGTTGGAGTCTTCCGCCGTGGAGAAGCCGGCATATTGCCTGATCGTCCAAGGCTGGTTGACATACATGGTGGGGTAGGGGCCGCGCAGATAGGGCGCGATCCCGGGGAAGGTCTCGAGGAAGTCGATGCCGGCGAGATCGCTCTCGCCATAGGCCGGCTTGACCGGAATGCCTTCCGGCGTGAGCCAGGGCTCAGCCTTGCCCGCAGGCGCCGCGGCCGCGACGGGTTCGAAGGCGACGGTGGCGAAATCGGGAATGCGGCTCATGGTGTCCAACATATCATATTCGGGACCCGGTCACGCCACCTTCAATCATGATCCGGATGCTGGTGGCTGACGATGGTGGCCATCTTCTCGGGCCCGTAATTCTGCATCGTGGTCTGGCTCGGAAGGTTGGCGATCCCGACCACCCAGCCGAGCCGCGATTCGGTGCCATATTGCCGCGTCGGAATCACCCGGTCGGGCCGGTCGAAGGTCCCGCTCAGGATCTCGATGCGGGGTCCGTCGATGCGGCGGAAGCTCAGCGGCGTTCCGCAATCGCGGCAGAAATCGCGCTCGGCGATCGAAGAGGATTTGAACGCGGCCGGCGTGCCGCGGGTCCAGGCAAATCGCCCTTGTCGATGTCCACGAAGGCGGCGAACGGCGCGCCGGATGCTTTCTGGCACATCCGGCAATGACAGAGGCTGACCCGGACCGGCGCGGCCTTCAGCGCAAAACGGATGGCGCCGCATTGGCAGCCCCCGGTCAGCACGGGCTTGGCCTCCTCGCTCATGCTTGCTCCATCAGCGCGTAGGCCTCACGCAGGGCGGCGAGTGCGTCGCCGCCTGCGAAGATGAAGCCGGTCACGCCGGCACCGCGCAGCGCAGCTTCCTGCTCGCCGGGCCGGCCTGCCAGATAGATATGTCTTGCGCCTGATGTTTGCAGGGCCCTGGCGGCGGCTTCCGCCCGCTCGGCATAGACCTTGTCCTGGGAGCAGAGGCACACGAGGCCGGCGCCGGAAGCCTTCCAGGCGGCGGCGAGTGCGTCGGCATCGGAAAAGCCTTCGGTGTCGATGGCCTCGATGCCGCCGGTCTCGAAGAAACTCTTGGCAAAGGTCGCGCGTGCGGTGAAGTCGGCGGCGGTGCCGAGATTGGCAAGGAAGACGCGCGGGCGTTTGCCGGTCTGTTTGGCGATCTGGTCGGAGCGGTCGCGCAGACCTTCGAAGGGCATCGCAAGGCGGATCGCCGTCAGCGGCTCGAATTTGACGGGATCGTTCATCGCTGCAGGTGTCGCGGGTTTCACATTTTCAACGGTGGCGTCGGCCTCGTGCAGGTTCGGAAACTCACTGGCACCGGTGAGCACATCCTTGCGCCGCGCGACATTCGTCTCGCGCGCCTTGCGCGTCGCTGCGACCTTGCCCTGGATCAGGCCCTGCTGAAGCGCGGCGAAGGCGCCGCCGGCTTTTTCGATCTCCCGGAACAGCGTCCACGCCTTTTCGCAGAGTTCTCGCGTGAGGCTCTCGATGCCGCCGGAGCCGGCGGCGGGATCGCTCACCTTGGCGAGATTGGACTCTTCCAGCAGCACCAGTTGCGTGTTGCGCGCGACGCGCCGCGCGAACGCATCCGGCAGGCCGAGCGCCAGTGTGTGCGGCAGCACGGTGACGGCATTGGCGCCGGCAAGCCCGGCCGCGAAGGTCGCCATGGTCGCGCGCAGCAGGTTCACATAGGGATCGCGCTGGGTCAGCATGCGCCAGGCGGTTTCGGCCGCGATGAAGACCGGCTTGGGCGCAAGCCCGCATCCCTGCTCGATGCGCGCCCAGAGCAGCCGCAGCGCACGGAATTTGGCAATGCTCAGGAACTGATCGGCATCGGCGGAGAGGCGGAACGATATCGCCGTGCGCGCCGCTTCGAGGTCGATGCCGCCGGCTTCAAGCATGCGCAAATACGCGATTGCGAGCGACAGCGCGAAGGCCAATTCCTGCGCTTCGGACCCGCCGGCATCGTGCACCGGACGGCCGTCGGCGAGCACGAACGGCCCCTTTAAGCCGCGTTTCATCAGGCTACCGACAATCTGCGCGAACGGTTTCGTCATCTCGGACCAGACGGCCGGCGCACTACCGCGTGCCGCCATCGTCGACAGCGCCTGATAGTTGAAGCGGACATCCACCTTGGCGGGGTCGACGCGTTGCGCCTCGATCATTGCAGCGAAATTTTCGCCGGCATTCTCGCGGCCGATGACTGGATTGAGCGCGATCGATATTCCGGCATCGAAGATGACGCCCTCGAACAGTCGCTTCAGCGTATCCGGCGTTGCATCTGTGAGGCCGAAGCCGCGCGCACCCGGTCCGTCAGCGAATTCGATCTCAAGCCCCGTCGCGCCGTTCTCGAGCTCATGCAAGGCGATCGCATTCGCTTTCGTCGGATCAGGATGATCGATCCGCTGCATGATCTGCCAGGGCATCGCCGCCGCGCGGCCGGCTATCGGCGCAGCACCTTTCGCGCGCGGATAGATCGGCGCGATCTTGAGATCGTCATAGGTCTTGCTTTCCAGCCGTTCGAACGGCGCGCCCTTGAGCACGCCGTCGACCAGCTTGCGCCAGTCATCCTGCGTGGCCTGCGCAAAATCCGCGGCGAGGGGTAAATCGGGGGTCGTGGTCATCCCGGACTCTTTGCCATGGCCGGACCGCCAAGCCAAACCCTAATCGAGGTCTGGCAGCCGCTCGATACCGTCGATCGAAAGCTGCGCCAGCGCGTCCTTGACGTTCCGCCCCGCGATCATGCGCTCGGGCGCGATCTCGGCGAGCGGTACCAGCACGAAGGCGCGCTCGAACAGGCGAGGGTGGGGCAACGTCAGTTCCGGCTTGTCGAGCTTGACGTCGTCATAGGCAATCAGGTCGAGGTCGAGCGTGCGCGGGCCCCAGCGCTGTTCCTTCGCGCGGTCGCGGCCGAATTTCTGTTCGATCTTGTGCAGGGTGAACAGCAGCGCATGGGGGTCGAGGGCGGTCTCGATCTCGATGCAGGCGTTGATGAAGCGGTCCTGGTTCGCCTCGCCCCAGGGCGGCGTGGCGTAGTCGGATGAACGCGCCAGCAACGCCGCCTGCGCCATGCCGCAGATATGCGCAATTGCCTTTTTGAATGTCGAGCGGATGTCGCCGACATTGCCGCCGAGCGCAATGATAGCGTTAGCCATGCCGGCTGCGCGTCAGCACCACGCCGACGTCTTCGAAGATTTCGGCGATCGGCGCGTGCGGCTTGTGCACGGTGATCTTGACCGTGCGGATCTTCGGAAAAGCCGCGAGGATCGCATCGGCCACCGCGCCGGCCGCACGCTCCAGCAGCTTGTAGTTGGTACCCTTGAAGGCTGAGGTCGCGGTCGACACCACGTTGGAATAGGATACGGTGTCGGCGAGGCGGTCCGTGCGCGAAGACTCCGAGAGGTCAGTGTAGAGCTCGAGGTCGATGACGAAGCGCTGCCCGACCCTGGTCTCGTGCTCCATCACGCCGTGACGGGCATGGACCACGACGCCCTTGATGAAAATCGTGTCGGTCATCCCTGATCCCCGATCGCGGAGGCGACCTTCAATGCCTGTACCGTCTCTGCGACATCGTGGGTGCGGATGATCCGCGCGCCGGCTTTGGCTGCGATCAGATGCGCCGCGATCGAGCCGCCGAGCCGGTTCTGCGGCTCCGACGGCGACACGGATGCGATGAAGCGCTTGCGCGAGGCACCGACCAGAATCGGCAGGCCGAAACGTTTGAGCTGATCGAGGCGGGCGAGCGCGATCATGCTCTGCTCCGGCGTCTTGCCGAAGCCGATGCCGGGATCGAGCACGATATGGCCGAAGGGAATGCCCGCCTTCGCCGCGATGTCGAGCGAGCGCGCGAAGAAGCCGGCGATCTCCCTGGTGATGTCGATGGCAGGATCCGCATGGTCGCGGTTGTGCATGATGATGACGGGCACGCCGCGCTGCGCCACCAGCGGCGCCATGCCGTGATCGCGCTGCAGGCCCCAGACGTCGTTGGCGATCACAGCGCCTGCATCCAGCGCAGAGGCGGCGACATCCGATTTCATGCTGTCGATGGAGACGGGAACGCCGAGCTTGATGATTTCGGAAAGGACCGGCCGCAGCCGCGCCATTTCCTCGTCCGCGCCGACCGGCCGGGCGCCGCCATAGGGGCGGGTCGACTCCGCGCCGATATCGATGATGTCGGCGCCCTCAGCCACCAGCCGCTTTGCTTGCGCCAGCGCATGCTCGGGCTCGAGGAATTCGCCGCCGTCGGAAAAGGAATCCGGCGTCACATTGAGCACGCCCATCACGGCCGGGATCGCACCGGACAGCAGCTTCTGCAGCAGCGGATGGACCGCTGTTGCTGACAGGACCGGTCTGGAGGTGGCTGCCATCATGCCGTGGCTTTGCGCGGTCGGGGCAGGGGAGTCAAGACGGCGCGGGACCCGCTGGGGTCGCCCACGCCACAGCGAGCAAGTCTAACTAATAGGTAATCTTGGGCTGCAGCTTGCGGGCCTGCGCGATCAGCTGCTCGACCGACTTCTCGGAGGGCAGAACACGAACCAGCTTTCGCCTGGTGTTCACTTCCTTCATGTTCTGGGCGAGCCGCGCCGGGTTGCGATGCGCAAGCTCGCGCACCGTGGTCACGCCGGCGGCGCGCATCAGGTTGACCTTGGCCTTGCCCATGCCGGGAATGCGCATGTAGTCGGACACATTGGCCCATGCGAGGAGTTGCTGCTCGCTGATGCCGGTGCTGGATGAGAGCGCCTTGCGGCCCCTCACATTGCGAGCGGCCTCCAGCAGCGCATCGGTGGTGCGGATACCCAGCGATTTGAGCTTGGAGGCGGCGAAGGCGCTCATGCCTTCAATATCGGAGATCGGATATGTCATGTCACTCAATTCAAAGAAGGTGCTTCAGGCGAAGTGGCTAAGCCCCGGCGTCCCTGCGATGATCGCGCGCATCCGATCCGCTCCGATTTTGTCGCGGCCGAAGGCGAAAAGTTCACGCGCGGTCTTCTGAATGTCCGTGATCGTGAGCCCGAGACCCATCAGCTGGGTGCCGACGGCCATCAGGCCGCCGCCCATCAGCCGCGAGAGACCGCTGGCCTCGCGCGCGGCGGCAATTGCGGCCTCGGCGCCCGGGATGCGGTCGATCAGCACTTGTACGGTGTCGGGAGGTCCCTCGCTACGAAGGTAGTCCAGCATGATGCCTACGGTTTTTTCGGCAACGGCATCGTCTATGCCGGCCTTGGCGGCCAACTCATCAACCAATTCGTTCATGTTGCCCCGCCCCGACCGGTTACTGACCGGGTCTCCCTGCTCAGAAATTCATCTTGGGCTTCGCAAATACGAAATACAAGCGACCAACCACATTCCCGGCGCGATTCATCTTCATTCGCGCCGCAAGTGTTGCAGCCATGCAAGAGCAGAGGCGAATTCCGTACAAAGTGTCGCGGTTGCCAACGGCGACTCCGACTTTCGACGGATGATCATGCGGAAACTTGTGTGTGAGCAGGCGCAAAACGCTGCTTCGGAGCCGTCGTTGGCGGTTTCAATCGTCTTGCGAGATGCAGTATGATCACGTCAGAAGCCCCGATTGAGGCAATGAGACCGACGCGCAATGGCTATACCCGACAACAATGTGGCCGACACTGATGAGAAGATCTTCGTCGGCAAGGGCGAGCAGCCGGCCTGGCTGACGCTGGCGCTTGCAAACCGCCACGGCCTCGTCACCGGCGCGACCGGAACGGGCAAGACCGTCTCGTTGCAGGTGATGGCGGAGGGATTTGCGCGGGCCGGCGTGCCGGTGTTTGCCGCCGACATCAAGGGCGACCTGTCCGGCATCTCCGAGGTCGGCGAAGCGAAGGACTTCATCACCAAGCGCGCCGGCGAGATCGGCCTCAAATTCCAGCCGGACCAGTTTTCGACGGTGTTCTGGGACGTTTTCGGCGAGCAGGGGCATCCCGTGCGCGCCACCGTCACGGAAATGGGGCCGCTGTTGCTGGCGCGGATGCTCGATCTCAACGATGTGCAGGAAGGCGTCCTCAACGTCGCTTTCCGCGTCGCCGACGAGAACGGGCTCACCCTCATCGACATGAAGGACCTGCGGGCGCTGCTCGATGCAATCGTGCCGGCCGGTGGGAAAGATGGAGACGACGATCCGCTGGCGCCGATCCGCAAGGCCGCGGCAGGGTTCGGCAACGTCACCAAGGCCACCGTCGGCACCATCCAGCGCCAGCTTTTGGTGCTAGAGAACCAGGGCGGCGCGAAATTCTTCGGCGAGCCGGCACTCACGCTGAAGGATTTCATGCGCACCGACAGCGACGGACGCGGCATGGTCAACATCCTGGTCGCCGACAAGCTGATGCAGAGTCCGCGGCTCTATGCGACGTTCCTGCTCTGGATGCTGTCGGAGCTGTTCGAGGAGCTGCCCGAGGCCGGCGACCCGCCGAAGCCGAAACTGGTGTTCTTCTTCGACGAGGCGCACCTCTTGTTCACCGATGCGCCGAAGGCGCTGATGGACAAGATCGAGCAGGTGGTCCGGCTGATCCGCTCCAAGGGCGTCGGCGTCTACTTCGTGACCCAGAACCCGATCGACGTGCCCGATCGGGTGCTCGGCCAGCTCGGTAATCGCGTGCAGCACGCGCTGCGCGCCTTCACGCCGCGCGACCAGAAGGCGGTGCAGGCGGCCGCCCAGACGTTTCGGCCCAACCCGAAGCTGGACACCGCCAAGGCGATCATGGAACTCGGCAAGGGCGAGGCGCTGGTGTCGTTCCTCGAAGGCAACGGAACGCCGGCGATGGTCGAGCGCGTGCTGATCCGTCCGCCCTCGGCGCGGATCGGGCCGATCACGCCGGAAGAACGCAAGGCGATCATGGATGCGAGCCCGGTGAAGGGCAAATACGACACCGCGATCGATGCGGAATCCGCTTACGAGATGTTGCAGAAGCGCGTAGCCGGAAGCGCCGCGCATCCCGACGACGCCGGTGGTGGCGGCAGCGACATCGGTATCCTCGGCCATCTCGGCGCCATCGTCGGCACGATCTTCGGTACCAACGTCAAGCGCGGTCGCTTGTCGACCGGTCAGCTGATCACGCGCAACATCACGCGCTCGGTCACCACCAATGTGGTGGGCGGCGTCGCCGCCAGCCTCGGCAAATCCGTTGCCGGATCGCTCGGTGGCTCGGTCGGCCGCTCGCTGGTGCGGGGCGCGCTTGGCGGCCTGCTGCGGCGGCGATGAGCGCTTGAAGTAGCCAACAACAATCCAGAGTCAGGGAATAACAATGGCCAATGCCCAGCTGCAATCCGTCCTCGACCGCATCGACGCCGATTTCGACAAATCTCTCGAGCGGCTCTTTGCGCTGCTTCGCATCAAATCGATCTCGGCCGATCCTGCTTTCGCCGGGGATTGCAAGAAGGCCGCCGATCATCTGGCGAAAGACATCGCTTCGCTCGGCTTTACCACTGACGTGCGGCCGACCGCCGGTCACCCCGCGATCGTCGCCAAGAGCAACGGCCATGCCGGCGCGCGCGTGCTGTTCTACGGTCACTATGATGTGCAGCCGGTCGATCCGCTCAATCTGTGGCACCGTCCGCCATTCGAGCCTGTGGTCACCGATCACGCCGACGGGCGCAAGATCATCGTCGCGCGCGGCGCCGAGGACGACAAGGGCCAGCTCATGACCTTCGTCGAGGCTTGCCGCGCCTGGAAGAACGTCACGGGCTCGCTGCCGCTCAACATCACCATGCTGATCGAGGGCGAGGAGGAGATCGGGTCGAAGAATTTCGTGCCGTTCCTCGAAGCCAACAAGAAGGAGCTCGCAGCTGACTACGCGCTGGTCTGCGACACCAGCATGTGGGACCCGGCGACGCCTGCGATCACCACCTCGTTGCGAGGCCTCGTCTATGAGGAGGTCAAGATCAAGGCCGCCAGTCGCGACCTGCACTCCGGCATTTTCGGCGGCGGCGCGCGCAATCCGATCCGCGTGCTGACCTACATCCTCGGCGGCCTGTTCGACGAGAACGGTCACATCACCATTCCCGGCTTCTACGACGGCGTGAAGGATTTGCCGCCGGATATTCTGGCGCAATGGAAGAAGCTGAACCTGTCGCCCGAGACGTTCCTGAAGCCGATCGGTCTTTCAATTCCGGCCGGCGAGAAAGACCGTCTCCTGATCGAACAGGTTTCCTCGCGCCCGACCTGCGACATCAACGGCATCATCGGCGGCTATACTGGCGAGGGCTCGAAGACCGTGATCCCGGCGGAAGCGTCCGCAAAGATTTCGTTCCGCCTCGTTCCGGGCCAGGACCCCGCAAAGATCCGCAAGGCCTTCCGCGACTACGTCACCGCACGGATCCCCGGCGACTGCAAGGTCGAATTCGGCGATCACTCATCGGCGCCAGCGATCGCACTGCCCTGGGACATGAAGGCGCTGGGCGCGGCGAGGAAGGCGCTGACGGACGAGTGGGGCAAGGAGGCCGTGTTGTTCGGGTCCGGGGCGTCGATCCCGGTCGTGGCCGACTTCAAGAAGACGCTCGGGCTCGACTCTCTATTAGTCGGCTTCGGCCTCGACGACGACAACATCCATTCGCCGAACGAGAAGTACGACCTGACGAGCTATCATAAGGGCATCCGCTCCTGGGCGCGCATCCTCGCCGCACTCGCGGAATTGCCGCATTGAGGATTTCGCCGATCCTCAACGCAAAAACGCCGCCCGGGATTGGGCGGCGTTTTGATTCGGCAGCGTAGAGGTCGTTCGCGACGATAATAGGTACAAACCGTAAAAGTTCAATTCCTGACGTAAAGCCTACGGCGCCGGGATCGACAGCAGGCTGGAAATGCTGCGGCCGCGGATGTCATAAACCCGCGCGAACACCACATCGTCGCGCTTGATCTCGACCATGACCGGCGCGGTCAGGCCCTTGCAGTAAAACTCGCCGAGCGTCATGGCGAAGTCGGCGGCATGGCTGTCCCAGCCGATGGTGAAGTCGGGACCGAGCGCGACCTGCGCGGGGCGCTGCGGCCCGCAGACCGCGACCTTCCACTTGCGACCCTTCGGCGGAATTTCCTCCTTCTCGTCGAGCTGCTCGCGCAGCTCGTCGGAGGCCTGCTTGAAGGCGAGCCCCCAGTAATCCAGCATGAAGCGATCGTCGGCGGCGCGCACGGTGCCGGCGATGTGGTTGAAATGCGTGTATTGATAGGGATGCAGCCGGATCATCTCGCCGAGCGGCAACAGCAGACCGAAGATCAGCATGGCGAGCACCGCGGGCTGCCAACTGCGGCGATTGTCCCTCAACCAGCGCATCACCCAATCGAAGGCGACGCCGGCGATGATCGTCATCGGCGGGATCACGAAGACGAAGTGCCGGATGCCGTTGTAGAGCGCGGGCCGCTTCACCATCGCGATGACGATCGGCAGCGTGGCAGCCAGCATCAGCATCAGCAGGATGGTCTTGCGCCGCGCGGTGACGTCGCTGCGCGGCAGCACCACAAAGGTTCCAATCACGCCGGCAAGCGACAGCGCCAGCAAAACCTCCGGCATCTGCAGCGCGAACAGCGTCGGCAGATAGGACCAGGGCATGTCGGGCACGGAGACCAGCGCGCCGTCGAACATCTCCTTCCACGGCTTTTCGAAGAAGTGCGAGAAGTAGGTCAGGGCGTGGAAGGGATTGCCGACGTCCATGATCGACCACGGCCAGATCAGCCCCATGATGAGGTAGCCGAGCGCAAGTCCGGGCAGCAGCACGACGACGACATGGACGAAGCGGTGCAGCGCTTCGCGCGCGCCTTCGCTGCGGACCTCCTGGATCAGCAGCGGAATAAAGCCGATCACCGCATAGACCAGCGCAAGACCGCCGAGAATGCGCGTGCCGATCGACAGGCCGGCGCCGAGACCCAGGATCAGCACCGTGCGCGGCGAAGGCTGCGGATATTCCTCCGCGAGCCGCACCAGGCCCAGCATCAGGACCACCATCGCGACCGCGAATGGCGCATCCTTCGGGTTCATGAACATGTGACCGTAATAGGTCGGGCACAGCGCGAGCAGCAGCAACGCGACGAGACCAGCAAGCGGGCCGCCGACGCGGCGGGCGAGCCGCCAAGTCACGGCGAGGCCAATCACGCCGACGATGGCGCCGACCAGCCTGCGCGTCTCGAACAGTTCGAGCGGAATGATCTTGTGCAGCAGCGCCGCCGCCATGTCGAAGCCGCCGCCATACATATACAGGTTGGCAAACGACAGCGCCGCGGTGTCCTTGAAGCCGGAGCCGTACATGCGCAGCAAGAGGTCGGCATATTCGGCGTGGGTGTAGTCGTCCCAGCCGAGTCCGTAATTATGGAAGGTGAAGGCGGCGATGACGGCGACGGCGCCCAGCACGACAAGCGCGAGTTCGTCGCACGTCTGTGCTACCGAGCGCCGCACAGGCGTGTCGATGGCCGAAGTCGTAATGGAAGTCATGGTGATCGGTAACCCGGCATCCCTCTTGGCCCAGCTGGCGCTTATGGGCCTTGTTCCCCGGCATCCCTATAGCGCAATCGGATCGGGCAAGTAATTGGCAATTTGGGCGTAATTCGCCTAATGCGCTGCAGCATTCCGCCGATCTTGTTAAACCACAGGCGCAATGAACCCTAAATGAATTGCGGATTCGATCGGTTGCCGGGCGAAGCTGGCGATTGTCGTTGGCCATCCCCGTATTATGACGGTATCGTGGCGAAGGGCTGAGTGAAACGAGTGTGCGTTGGCGGAATTGCCGTCAGCGCGCTGAAGCGGGTGGTTCCGGTTCCGGGGTCAAGCGACCCCAAAAGCAGATGGCTGAACCGGTCCGTCCTGGGGGAATGACGTCGATGATGATTGCCATGATGGTTGCCGGGATTGGCTCGGTGTTGGCCGGCCTGCTGGTGATCCTGTACGGCATCCCGATCCGGGAGTTTGGTTTCGGTAACACGCTGATCCTGATCGGCGTGCTGGGCGTGTGCACTGGCATGATGCTGCTTGCGTTATCGGCTGTTGTGGCCGAGCTCAAGGTGATCGCAAAGCGCCTGATGGATGGCCGCATTCCCGCTGAAACCCGCCCGCGTCCGGTTCTGCCGTCCGCGCCCGAGCCGCCGCAACCGGTCGAGAGCCCGGCTGCTGTCGCGCCGCCCGTCGCGCCGCTGGCCATGCAGGATGACATCCCGCCGCGCGACGCGCCGCTGCCGGAGACTGATGCGACCGAGGCCGCGCCTGCGGCGGCGCCGGCAAAGCCGAAGCGGAATTTGTTGTTCTCGTCGAGCGTGAGGAAGGCTGGCGAGCGCGCCCCGGGCGAACCGCCGCCGGCGACTTTCGAAGATGCCTGGCCGAAGGTCGATCGCGGCCGCAATGGCGACATTCCGCCGCAGCAGCGGCGTGCCCCGCGTGCACCGTTGGGCACGCCTGAAGCAAATGCTCCCGCCGCGCCCGAGCACAGCGCGCCGCCGCCTGCGAGCGAGCCGCAACCGGGCGTGACCGTGCTCAAGTCGGGCGTGGTCGACGGCATGGCCTATTCGCTTTATTCCGACGGCTCGATCGAGGCGCAGATGCCGGAAGGGCTGATGCGCTTTGCCTCGCTCGACGAATTGACCGCCCATATCGACCGGCGGCCCTGATACGTTTGGAATTAATCGGCAATACGTAATTGTTGTTGTGATATTGGCAGTATTCCCTAGCTTATACATGGCGTGCCAGCGTATTGGTGCAGTCGAATATTGTTGAGAGGTTTGACGTCATGACTGATGGCACCGCCAAGGGCTACATCGATCTGACCGCGAATATCGTCTCGGCCTATCTCTCCAACAATCCGACGCCGGCCTCCGAAATCCCGAACCTGATCAGCCAGGTTCACTCGGCCCTGCTGCGCGTGTCGAGCGGACGCAGCGAAGCGCCGACTGAGCCGGCAAAGCCCGCGGTGTCGCTGAAGAAGTCGATCAATCCGGATTATCTGGTTTGTCTGGAGGACGGCAAACGCTTCAAGTCGCTGAAGCGTCATCTGCGCACGCAATACAGCATGACGCCGGAGCAGTACCGCGACAAATGGGGCCTGCCTGCCGACTACCCGATGGTCGCGCCGAACTATGCGGTGGCGCGCTCGCAGCTTGCGAAGAAGATGGGCCTCGGCCAGCAGCGCCGGAAGCGGAAGTAGTTCAGCTCGCCGCCGCCAGCGCCGCGCGCGCATCCGAGCGGATGCGCTCGACCATGGCGCGCAGGCCGTTGGAGCGCTGCGGCGTCAGATGGTCGCGGAAGCCGAACTCGTCGAACACGCCGGTCGCGTCGGTGGCGAGAATTTCCTTCGGCGTGCGGCCGTTATATAGCGTGAGCAGGATCGCGATCAGCCCGCGCACGATATGCGCGTCGCTGTCGCCGAGATATTTCAGCATCGGCTCCTGGCCGCCGCGGTCGAGCGCCTTCGACAGCCAGACCTGGCTGACGCAACCCTGCACCTTGTTGGCGGCGGAATGCTCGGCCTCCGGCATCGGCTCGAGCGTGCGGCCGAGCTCGATGACATAGCGGTAGCGGTCGTCCCACTCCTCCAGCAGCGCAAAATTGTCCCTGATCTCGTCGATATCAGTCATGATGCCGCGTTCCGTCCGGGATTATATAGGGGTTGACGCTGACGAAAGCGAGTTCCGGAACCGGATTGATTGCGAGCCGTTACGGCGCGCCGCCGCGCCATTCCACCGCGAGGTCGTCGCCCGTAAGCGTGTCGCGCGGGGCGATCTCGATTGCGGCGGGTTCGCCGGCATCGGCGAGGCCGATCGAACCGGTGTGGTCAGGCGCCTTCTTGTCCTTCGGCACTGTCCTTTGCAGAGTTGTCCTTTGCGGCATCGGCCGGCTTCTTGTCGGTGATCGACTGGTAGACCTTGCGCGCGCCGTCCTGCGCGCGCACGCCGATCACGGTCGCGGCCTGGCCGCCGACCTCGCAGGCCGCCGGCTGGCGCTTGCAGAACTGGCTCATGTCGGACACCGCCGCGGTCGCGGCCTGCACCGCGTCGGACACGCTGATCTGCGGCATCTTCTCCGAGTCGGGCGTCTTGTCGCGCGGCAGCAGCACGAGCACGAGCCCGAGCCAGAATACCAGGCGCAGCATGAAGAACATCGCAAGAGTTCCCGTCGTCGCAGAATCTGACTAACAGTCCTCGATAAATCGGAAGTGATTGCCTTGAGCTTAATTCGCTGAAAATTTGCCAACGAATCGACCGATCCGATTCTCTCGTAAATTTTCGATTGACGCGCTCGCGCGTGCCTCGCCGAGGCGTCCACCATTTCGAAACCATAAGCGCGCGTGCTTCGAAACCGGTCGTTCACCATCCGCGCCGAATGAATTGCCGCGAAGTGCGGAAAACCTCGCGAAAATCGGGCGTATTCGCCGCGGCTCCGATCGCCTTAGCGTTCGTTTAATGTCGCTCTGACACGGTGACCGAAGACAAGGGGGCGTTCCGGCGCGTCGTTCCGACGGACAAGCCGAAGCGCAAATAGCCGTGACTGTGTTGAGTACCATCCGCGATTGTCTCGATGCGCTGCTGCATCCGTCGGCGTGCTACGACGCGCTGACCCGTGCGCGCCATCGCGCCTTCATGGCGCCGCGGCTGCTCGGCAGCCTGGCGGCCTTTGCGATATTCCCGGTCTATCTGGCCTTCCGCGGCGCGCCCGAGTACGCTCGAGGTCGCCGCCTTCGCCTGGCTGATCGCGCCGATCCTGGTCTCCTGGTTCTTGTCGCGCACCGGCCGCTATGAAGGCGCGCATGTGCTGTCGTCGCTGGCCCTCGCGGGACTCGTGATGGCGGTCGCGATCTCGACCGGCGGCATCGAATCCTTCGCCGCGATCTGGCTGGTGCTGGTTCCCCTCGAAGCGGCGTTGTCGGCGTCGCGCCGCGTGGTCGCCTTTGCCTCCGCGCTGGCGCTGACCTGTGCCGCGATCCTGATCCTCTGCGGCCATCTCGGCATGCTGGCGCCGATCGAAGCCAGCGCTTCCTCGCGCGGCATGCTGACCGCGTTCGGCGTGGCCTCGGCGACGCTCTATGCCGCTGGCCTTGCTTTCAGCGCCGAGGCGCTCGCGCGCACCACGGTCTCGCTGCTGACGTCGGAGGAAGACCGCTATCGCCTGCTTGCGCGCAACATGAGCGACGTGATCTCGCGCCATGGCCGCAACGGCGCGGTGCAGTTCATCTCGCCCGCCGCCGAAGCGATGCTGGGCACCCCGGTCACGCGGCTCATCGGCCATGGCCTGTTCGACCGCGTCCATGTCGCCGACCGGCCGGCCTATCTCACCGCGCTGTCGAATGTGGCCCGCGACGGTGAAGCCCGCAGCGTCGAGTTCCGGCTGCGCCGCGATGCGCCGCGCACGGGCGGAAGCAACGGGCAGGTCGATTTCATCTGGGTCGAGATGCGCTGCCGGCTGCTGGAGCAGACGCCGGCCACCGAAGCCGAGGTGGTCGCCGTGATGCGCGACGTCACCGACCGCAAGATGCAGGAGCAGGCGCTCGACCTCGCACGCAGCGCGGCGGAGGCGGCCGATGCCGCCAAGACGCGTTTCCTTGCCACCATGAGCCATGAGCTGCGCACGCCGCTGAATGCGATCATCGGATTCTCCGAGATGATCGTGCAGGAGGATGCGCTGATGCTGGATGCGGCGCGCCGCAAGGAATACGCGCAGCTGATCAACGATTCCGGCCAGCATTTGCTGTCGGTCGTCAACGGCATCCTCGACATGTCGAAGATGGAGTCCGGCAATTTCGAGATCGCGCCGGAGCCGTTCGCGCCGCGCGCGGCGCTGATCAATTGCTGCAACCTGCTGGCGCTGAGGGCGCGCGAGAACGGCATCGAGCTTGCGACCGACGCGCCGCTCGACCTGCCCGTGATCACCGGCGACCCGCGCGCGTTCAAGCAGATCGTGCATCAATCTCGTCTCCAATGCCGTCAAGTTCACCGAGCGCGGCGGCAAGGTGACGGTTGCGGCCGCCGTCGAAGGCCCGCGCCTCGTGTTGCGCGTCAGCGACAACGGCGTGGGGATTTCGCCCGACGATCTCAAGCGGATCGGCGATCCCTTCTTCCAGGCCGGCAAGACCTATCAGCGCCGCCACGAGGGCACCGGCCTCGGCCTGTCGATCGTCAAGAGCCTGGTCGGCCTGCACGGCGGCGACATCCGCTTGCACAGCAAGATCGGCGAGGGCACCACCGTCACCGTGGCGTTGCCGCTCACTTGCGGCAAGCCAGAGGCGCCGCAGTCCGTCAGCAACATTGCAACGCTAGCGCCCGCCACGAGATCCGCACCGCAGGAACAGACAGTCCAGGTGAAGAAAAGTGCCTAGAAAGACCAGAGACGATGACGAGATGCCGCGCCGCCGGCGTGGCAGCGCTGCCGCGGTCGAGACCGAGCGTGGTCTTGCGATGCGCATGCTGCTGCACAGCCCCAAGGACATGGTGGCGGGCCTGCTTGCCTTTGCAGGCGTCAGCGCCATCATCGCCAACGCGCTGTTCCTGCAGACCGGGCAGCACCCGTCGCCGATGTTCGGCACACCAGTCCATTTCGGCACGTCCAGTCCGTTGCCGCGCCCGCGCCCCCTCGAGGCCGATGCCGCCGTCTCCGAGCCAAAACTCGCCGAAACAAGGCTCGCCGAACCCCGGCTGATCGAGCCGCGGGCCAACGATCCCCTCGGCAATATCATCAAGGCGACGGCAAACTCGCCGCTGTCGTCGACGCCGATGACGTCAGCGCCATCAGTGGCGAATGTCGTGCGGCCACCGGCGCCGATCCCGGCACCCGTCCAGATCACCGGCTCGCGCCGCGTGGCGGCGGTGCAGCGCGCGCTCAGCGAGAACGGTTATGGCCAGCTGAAGGCGACCGGCACGATCGGCGCGGACACGCAGGCTGCGATCCAGAAGTTCGAGCGTGAGCGGCATATGGTAGTGACTGGCCAGGTGTCGGATCGTCTGGTGAAGGAGCTCACCGTCGTGACCGGCCATCCGATCGACTAGCTCCGCCGCAACGCGGCTGGCGTTCACCAGAACGCTGGCCTATAGCCTCTCCATGCGATTGAAATCTGCGATATGGGTGGCGGCCTATCTGCGCCGCTGCCAGACCGCTGGCGTGTTCGGCGCGGTGCGCCGGCGCGGCGCGGAAGAGGCGGGCGCCGTGTTCGTCAAGGTCGCAATGCTTGACGGCAACGCCACGCTCTACGTGCCGGCGCCGCAGACCGTCTATGACGACAGCCGGCCGGTCGAGCGTTTGTTCGTGGCGACCACGCCGCAGCCGGTCCCGGAGCAGTCGGTGGAAGATCGGCTCGCAAAAGAAATTCGCTTCGATCCCGACGTCTGGATCGTCGAGACCGAAGACCGGCAAGGCCGGCATTTCCTCGATCTGGCTCCAGCAGCGAAATAATTAGCGGCCCGAGCCATCCGTTCCCGTCCGCACGGCAGGCGCGGAGCCTGGCTGCACGGTGGGGCGGGTCTGCGAAGGCGCAGCTCGCGCGCGCTGCCGCTCGTCGTCGTAGAGCGCGGGACGATATTTGGCGCGCGCGACCTCCATGGTCGAGCCGCGCCAGGCTGCCAGCATCACCAGCGCTGCACGCTCGCTCAACCGTTCATAGAGCCGCGCCAGCCGGTAGACGTTGTGCACGGAGCTGCCGATCTCGGGCCTCAGGAACAGCAATACGCGCTGGAACGTCGGCCCCGGCATGTCCAACGCGCGCATCGCGCAGGCGAGCGGCTCGCCGCTCGCGTCGTTCACGATCTCAGTTGCGATCCTGTGCGGCAGGATCAGCGTCTCCGAGAGCTCGCGGATGAAATTCTCGGTATCGGTGACGAACGCCGCCATTTCCAGCGCTGCGATTGACTGCTCCGCCCGCCCGCGTGGGACGCGCGGCGACGCCTTGAGCGGGCTTTCGGCGAGATTGTGCAGAATCTCCGCGCGCTCGCTGGAATTGGCGCGCGCGAACAGCTCGCAGATTTGAGCGGCATCGGTCGGCTGCATCGAAATGTTGGAAGCCATCCGCGCCTGCGCTTCGGTCAGCGGCCTTGGCGGGGCAGGGGTGGGCTGTGGGGCGGGAATTTCCTTCGCCATCGGCATCGGCGCATCGGCTTGCGCGGGTCTCACGCCGAGCTTGTACAGGATTTCGAGCGGCGCGCCCGGATAGATCGCAAGCCGCGCGCGCACCGAGGCGCGGGTGGCGTCGTCGACCTGATCGATCAGGCGCGACGTCAGCTCGACGAACTGGCGCTGCTCGTCGGATGAATGTTTCGGCGCCTGCACATAGAGATCGGTCAGCACGCGCAGCAGCGTCGGCCTGATGTCGACGCCCTCGCGGCGGGACAGCGTCATCAGCCCGTCGAAGCCCGGGAATAGCGGTGATGCGGTCATGTCAGGCTACGCGAAAAAACGTCGGGAAATGTCGGCGTAAAGCCTATGCCCGCAGGCTTTAACGCCGCGTTAAGGAAAAGAATTTGTGAAGATGTGCGGCAGCAACGCAACGCGTGCCGTATTAGCACGGTCCATCGCCTCTCATTAAGACACCATTAACCACGTACTGATCTTAATTGAAGTGTCGCCACGTTCTGAGCGGTGACAACCAGAGAGAATGGGCATGGGGACCATCATCGAATTTCCGGCGGATGCGGCTTCGCGGCGGCTGGGCTCGAGCATGATCGGCGCGCCGGAGGGCTCTACGGGGACCGTCCTGATCCTTCCTGTCGTCCGCATCGAACGCGAGGGCGACGAAGCCAGCGACGACGGCGGGCCGGAAGAGGGCGCCGCCTCGGGCGGCCGTCGCCGTCGCCGCTGACAAGCAGAGGACGTCATGCCGGAGACGTTTCCGCCGATCCGGTATTTGTCGCCGGCCCTGTTGAGCCTGCTCGCGCTCTCGCTCGGCGCATGCTCTGGCGGTGATTTCGGCCGCACCCGCGAGGATTTTCGCAGCGCCGACATGCATCGCTGGCTTGGGCTGGAGGCCACATCGAGCGTCGCGCTACGTCCATCGCAATTCCAGCTCACCGACAATGAACGCCAGCTTCGCGATCTCGCTTTTCCCCTGATCGAGCCGCCGCATTCGCGGCCCGCATGGAAGAGCGTGTTCGGCGACTATCTGCCGATGGCCTCGCCCTGGCGGCAGCAGGCGCCGGCCTTCGACCGCACCGCCTACGGGCGGATGCTGATCGACGAGCCGCACCGCTCGCACACCTCACGCTATTCGCAACTGATCGACGACGTACGTGGCGACGTCGCCCGCTTCGAGCCGTTCTACGCCACCGCGATCAAGGTCATCGACCTCGACAAGAAGCGCGACGCCAGCCTGAAATACATCACCGAGCTGTCGCCGCGCGAGCGCGCCGACGCGGTCGGGCGCATGCAGGAGAACTCGCTGATCGTGCAGTGGGTGCAGCAATGCCTGGAGCGGCGCGTGTCGTCCTATCGCTGGGCGCTGGAGCGGCTGGTGCTGCAGGCGCCCGACAACATCGCCGCCGACGCCGATCGCCTGATCAACGAGCTCGCTGCGCAAACCGCCAATCCGCCGGTCGTGACCGCGCCCGTCATCGCGCGTCCGCTGACGACGCGGGGATAGCGACGGCCGCCGCGCGCGTAGGCGAGGGGCCAAGCGTCTTCGAATTCAACCTGTCAAACAGCCACTCGTCATCGTGCGAAGAACGTAGGGTGGGTTTGCGAAGCGTAACCCACCACTTCTCCATCCGCAGCGACAGAAGAGGTGGGTTACGCGCTTCGCGCTAACCCACCCTACGATCGCGATGACACGCCTCCGCATTCCCGCGGCGCGATTTTCCGCCCGAGTGATGCAGGAACAGTGTCCCTCCCGAGAGAGGGCGCAGGGAATGCCGGGCGCTGGCCGCACCCGCAGCCTCGTGGGCAGAAAAGGGTAGAAGGCCCACAAGCATAGTCACCACAGGTATTGCCGAAACACTCGGACATTCCCTGCGCAATGGCTTTACGGCTTACTCCGTGCTCTCCCCGGGGTATTGGGCTTGTTAGCCCCCGTCGCCTGCGGGATCATCACCCGCAAACTTGACACCAGCGTCGAGGTGACAGGACCACACGGCTTGACCGTACGCGTTGTGCCGCACGCCTTGCGACCCAACACGTCCATCGCATCCCGCACCAACGAATCGTGACGACGCGTTTCGCCCCTCATGTGGGCGGGACGGATTCTTTAAATCATAAGTTCTCTATTTCGGAAAGGCAAATTTTTTGCGCGAGAGGCTGGACATTTTGCGTCATTTATGAATAGCCGAAGTGCTTTGCCCGTCGTGTTGAAAAAGCAACAGTAGCTGTCAGAACGGACCCGGGTTAACGGACACCCTCGGGGATTTAAGCTCCCAGCTGGTACACCTAAGTTATGCAAGCATAACAAGCCGCTTCGGCATCCCGAAACAAATCTTGGAAACCGGAGGAGCCTGGGAAAGAATTCTCAGGTAGCCCGCCGTTCCATATCTTGGCGGACATGGACTGTTTTGCGCTTGTCGCCCCGGTCAGCTGGCCACCTGAAGCCTATCAGAGGCAGCAGTTAGTAGTGCCAAGGCTTCATAACAGATCTCGCGAGCGTCCCGCGGACTGCTTCCTAGCCTTGCGGCGTGAGGGCGCGCTCATTGCGCGCCCCCTTTGCTTTCGGCTTCTTTGTCGCCCGCGATGCGGACGACCAGCTCGGCGTCATTGAGCGGAAGATAGTCGATCCGCTGGTTGAAGCCCTTGTCGGCTGTTGGTGGTGGTCATGTTGCTTTCCTTTTCATTGTGAGATCGCCGCCGATGGCGTCCTCGATGCTCGTTTCAAGGCCGGGCGGAAAAGCGGGATTGTCACAAGCGAGCCGAAGGCTCCCTGCGATGCGGAGCTGCACAAGGTCGATTTCTTCCGGCCGCGGAAGCGAGCGGCTTTGAAAGGCCCGCGCGCCCTAACAGAAGCCGGGCGAGAAAGAGAGGACGCCTCGTCGGGCGGCTGGTGTGATCGAAAGGATCAGGATGGCGTCGAGACAGCAACGCTATACTGCGCGATAGATAGTGCTGGTCAAATCGGCAAGGCTGTCCCTGTCATCGAAGCGATTCGGGAAACGGCGCAGGTTGAGGAAAGCGCCGGTGGGCACTCAGAGAGCGAATGCCCGTGGTGCAAAAGTGCTCGTCAGTTTACGAGATGTTGTCCTTCGGCCACAGTGGTTGCAATTTCGAGGGCCTCTACTTGACAGCCTAGTGGGCGAGCAACAGGGTAGAGCGGCCTATTGCTGGTTGCATTTACCTCTGGTTGTTGTGTGTTGATCGGATTTTGAAAATGCAAGGGTCGGGGCGATCCGTCTGCGCGGCCGAGGCCATAGTCGGGGCCGCGTTGATTATTGGCCTATTCATGCCCGACTCGGCCAAAGCCGAGTCCTTCGTGAATTTTCAGCTTAATTTCTCATCGGAGAGGACGGTTCAAGCCGGCAGCGGTCAGCCGCAGAACAAGCGCGTGTTGGGGGAGACCTCGTTTGGCCTGAATGTGAATGGGGTAGAAACAGATGCTTGCTTTCCAGGAGACGGCCGTCCAAGCGCGGCACAGGCTGACGGAGCAAACAAGGTATTGAACCAGTCAGACGATAGACTGGTGTTTGAATTGTCCAGTCGAAGCTTTGCACAGGGCGGTCACATCCGTAAGTGCGCGTCGTGTCCTCTCCCGAATACGTGTCTCGGTATCAGCGGTGCAGATACAACCGCAACTGCTACGGCTTCGTCAGCAGCCGATATCAATGTCTCGATAACAAGTCCTCTGAAGCGATTTCAGTACGACTTGTTCGTCGGGCATGTAGACACTGACGGACAGAGTTCTGTCTCGGTGACAACCGCCGACGGTCGGCTGGTGCCGGAGATTCCAAACCGTCCCTCGCACTTCTTGATGTCGGAGAGCAATCGCGACGTTATCGTTCATGCCGAGGCCCGAACGAAAGCGGCTGACAAGGGCGGATGTTGTAACCAAAGCGAAGGCAAAAGCAGCATCATCACAGTATCGCTTAAGCCGACTGCTGAATTGGACGTCAACTACGTCTTCAAGCCGTTTATAGCCGGCGGCAAATCGACCACAGGCTATCCCTATGTCGTCGCACTTGGTCTCAATGGCCGCATCACCTGCTCGGGAACGTATGTCGGAGCGCACACCGTCGTAACAGCGGCGCACTGCGTTTATCCTGTAAAGGACACGTTCAAAACCAACAAATTGGACGTGCGGTTCGGATCAAGTTTCAACGCGCCAGATCAGAAATTCGAAGTTGATGCTGTCAACATTCCAAACAATTCAGCATCTGGATATTCGTTCAATCCGAAAACTTTCGAAGACGATATCGCGGTCGTGAGTTTCGCGGGTGACGCGGCAGTAAAACCTGCCGAACTGTACGCAGGCGAACCTCCATGGTCCAACATCGTGGACAAGAAGCTCCCGGTCCAAATTGTGGGTTTTGGATTTAACGTCATCGACGGCGGCATGGTTGGGTTGGGCTTCAAGCGCGAGGCTGCCATTCATGTTGAGCGTTTTGAGAATCGAAAGTTATTCTTCGGTTCGCAGTCTGCCAACACCTGCGACGGCGACTCCGGTGGGCCGTTGTTTGTTGAGACGCCTGACGGAAAGGCGGTGCTGCTGGCAGGTGTTACTTCTGGCGGCGACGACAGTTGCACTTATGGCGTCGACACGAGAACTCGACGCGTTCGCTGGATGGATCAAGACGCGGATTCGGTAAGTGTGAGCGTATGGGGGGCGGGTATGCGTTTGCTAGGTGTACTTGGAAGCTGCATGTTCCTCGGCGGATGCGCCGGACAAATTCTCAACGACACGACGCTTCTGATGAGCCCGTCTATAGGAAGCGTCGAGGAGCGCCAGGTTCTTCAGAATCTTGCGAAGTTCGTTAATAACTCTTGGGCAATACCGGGACACGTCGAGCTGGCCACTGGACAAATCCAGATCACCAATCAGGTTGGCGTGAACTTCAAATTTCCATACTCAAAAGTGCTGAACGGTGCCGGTGCGGTTACGTCCAAGACGATCGGCTCTGAAGCCGACGTAAATCCAGCCCAGACGCAGGATCAGGAAAGCTACAGCTTGCTGCCTGTTACGGATTCGGACGATTTGCGTCGCCTGCGGGCGCTATACCACTATGCGGTTTGTCCGGGCAACCCGCGAGCATTCGCGCTGGAATGGGGCATTGCAGATCAGCGCTTTTTCCGTCCTGTCTCCTCCTCGGCCCCCGCTAAACCCCCGAAGGAGAAAACTCTATCGGATGTGATCAAGGAAGATTTGAAGAAGGCCCAAAAGACAGGTGCGAAGCCCGAGGAGACAGCTGGAGTAATTCGGGATCAAATCGCGAAGTCTCTGGACGCAGCTCAGCTGAAAGATATTCAGGACGCGATCGCATCTAAGGACGACATTGAAGTGAAGGCCTATAAGATCATTTGCGTCGTTGGACCCGACACGAAGCTTATAAAGCCTCACGCTGCTGCGGGCTCAAAACCTGCTGCCGGCGGCAAGAGCGATCAAACGAAAGCCGCGGGTGGCAGCGATAGCACTGCCTACGAGGACTACAAAATGGAACTCATTTTGGCGAGCCTTGGCGAGAAGCCTTGGCTTTTTGTGAAGAAGGGCGACGGATCGTTTTCTATCCCGTGTCGCGATCCGGGCGTTGGGATGGCGGCTGAGCCGCCGACGGACTATCTCGGCTCGGCGAGTGGATTGGAATTTTGGACGAACGATCGCAAGAAATTCAGCGACCTCGTACTTTTTGTGCTTGGAGGCATACCGAATACGGTCGGCTCCCACGTCCTCGGCGGAGCCGGGTCCAAGGCAGGAGCCGTACAGTCGTTTTACATAAATGGTCAGCCAGCGATAATCACGCAACCAAAAGCGACAGCGCGACCTTAGCCTGGTTCGTAAGGCTTATTCGAGGATTAGTGGCCATCGTCGCGTTGCTTCGCGAATTGGGATCATCCGCTAACCCTCGCGTCATTGTGGCGCAAAAAGTTCGAGGAGGAATTTTGTGACCGTATGAGGGATTGGCAAAAGTCTTTAGTTATCCTCAACCTGCGCATCTGCAAAAGTATATCGCGCCAAGCGATCTCCGCTGCTGTAAGCGGAAGCTAATGAGCCAGCGTCACCGCTTCCCGCGCGGCGCCGGTGCCGGCGCGGGCGGCGGCGCCACCGGCTTCGGTGGTGGCGGCGTCGGCTCGTCGACCTGCACATTGCATTTCGAGGCGGCCATCGTTGCCTGCGCCTGCGGCATCAGGCCGGGCTCGGGCGCTAAGGCCTTCAGCACGATCAGGCCGGTCACGGACGGGGAGTCGATGATCAGCCGGTCGGCAGAGGTCACTTCCTCATCCTCGGGCAGATCGTCATGCTGCGCCGTGGTCATCAGGTCGAGCTCGATCACCTTCCTGCCGGCCGAGCGATCGTTGATGGCGTAATAGGCGAGCTCGTTGCGGGTGTAGAACGACACCGACGTGTAGGCCTGGCTCACCGGCACCGTCAGCTTGATCGGGCCGCCCGACAGATCGTAGCGGCAGACCGCGGTCGCGAAAGCAGGATCAAGATACGGCATCAGCGTGTTGGAGGGATCGGCCGCCGGCAGCACGGTGACGGCGTTGAGTTTTGTGATCGGCGTCAGCCGCGAATAGGCGTCTTGCGTTGCGATCCGCGGCAGCGCCAGCACGCTGACGAGGTGCACCACGCCGCCCAGCAGCACGCCCGCGATGATGGTGAACAGGATACGGATCACGGGCAGCCCACCGTTGCAATCGCCGGCATCGGCGCGTCGCGCTTGGTGCGCGTCGCAACGCCAACCGGCGTGTCGTAGAGGCGCAGCATCAGCGAATAGCGCTCGATGCCGCCGGTGGGCAGCCAGTTGCCGGCGCGCGAGCGCGAGGCGATGCGGATTTCAAATCCGCCGTCGGCGCCGCGCACGATCTCCTGACTGGTGAAGCCGTAACGCTCCAGCGTGTTGGCGACGAGGTGCCCCTTGTTGTCATACAGCGTCAGCGTCCAGAACCGCGCCGGCGGCGTCACGCCGCTGACCACGATGTCGCAACGGCCGTCGAGCGCCTTCTTGTTGTCGTCGCGCAACGCGGTGAAGGCGACGCCGTCGCCGGTGCCGATCGGCAGTTCGCCGTTGCGGGTGATGGTGGCGCGCGAATAGGGATCGATATCGGCAGTGCCGGTCCGCGGCCGCGCGGTCCAGGCGCCGATGGTGAGCGTGCCGAGCTCGGTGCCGCGCGTCGTCGTGCTCCAGGTCAGGCCAACGCCGACGCCTGCGGCCAGCACCAACGCCAGCAAGGTGATGAAGAGCAGCCGCACGGTGTTAGTTCTTGCGCAGGGGTGGCGCCGCTTCGCCGGTCGTCGCCGACGCGAAGCTGTCCGGGAAGGGCAGGGCCGTCGACGACACCGGCCGCCCCGGCTTCGGCGGATCGCCCGCGGTCTTGTCGGCGGCCTTCGCCGCGTCGTCGAGCGCCTTCTCGACCTGCACCAGAATGTCAGCGCCGCGCCTGGTCAGCACCGGCGGCGGTCCCGGCTTGATCTCGAGAATCTTTGGCGCAGCAGGCGCGCCGGTGGCCGCGATCGTCTGCGGCACGGCCGGCTGCGGCAGCTTCACGCCCATGCCGACGCCGGTGAGTTCTTTGACCTCGATGCCCTGATGCGCCACGACCATGATGTCGTGCCAGGTCTGCGCCGGCAGCGAGCCGCCGGTCATGCGGTTGGTCGGAGAGTAGTCGTCATTGCCGAACCACACCGCGCAGGTGAAGTTGCCGGTGTAACCGTTGAACCAGGCGTCGCGATAGGAGTTGGTGGTGCCGGTCTTGCCGGCGGTCGGAATGCCGTCGAGCGCCGCACGGCGCGCGGTGCCTTCGCTCACCACATGGCTCATCATGCCCGCCATGTCGGCGGCAACGGAGGCAGGGATCGCCTGCCGCGGCTTTGGCCCGTCGCGGTCCCAGCGCCAGACCAGGTCGCCGGCGCCAGTGCGCACTTCCAGCACCGAATGCGGCGTCACCGCCTTGCCCTTGTTGGGGAAGGTCGCATAGGCGACCGCATGTTCGATGACCGTGACTTCGTCGGCGCCGATCGGCAGCGACGGCGTATCCGGCAGCGGGGCCTTGATGCCGAAGCGGCGCGCCACCTCGACGATCTTGCGGCGGCCTTCCTTGGGGCCAAGCTTGCCGCCGAGCGCGATCGAAAGTTTCACGGGAACGACGTTGATCGAGCGCGTGATCGCCTGCGTCAGCGTCACCGAGCCGGAATAGGAGTGGCCGTAGTTCTGCGGACACCAGTTGCCGATACAGACCGGGCCGTCGACCACGATCGAGGTCGGCTTGAAGCCGTTCAGCAGCGCGGTGGTGTAGACATACGGCTTGAACGACGAACCCGGCTGGCGATAGGCGTCGACGGCGCGGTTGAACTGGCTCGCGCCATAGTCGCGGCCGCCCACCATGGCGCGGATGCCGCCGTCGAGATCCGAGACCACGGTCGCGGCTTGGGTGGCGTGATAATCGCGGCCGAACTGGCGGAGCTGGGTTTCGATCGCCGTGTCAGCGGCGTTCTGCACGGTCATGTCGATCGCGGTGCGGACCACGAACACGCGCTCGCTGTAGGATTTCGGGAAGGTGTCGACCAGCTTGCGCATCTCGTCGAAGGCATAGTCGAGATAGTAGTTCGGCGAGCTCTCGTCGCGGCGGTCAACGGCAAATGCCGGATTGCGCCGGGCGCCGAACACCTGGCCTTCGGTCATGAAGCCGGCGTCGACGAGGTTGTCGAGCACGACGTTGGCGCGGGCGCGCGCGGCGGGCAGGTTGATGTGCGGCGCGAATTTGGTCGGCGCCTTGAACAGGCCGGCCAGCATCGCGGCTTCCGCGAGATTCACGTCGCGCACCGATTTGTTGAAGTAGAAATGCGCGGCGCCGTCGGCGCCGAAGGTGCCGCCGCCCATATAGGCGCGGTCGAGATAGAGCTTCAGGATTTCGTTCTTGGTGAGCCGCGTCTCGAGCCAGATCGCAAGGAACGCCTCGTTGACCTTGCGCTCGATGGTGCGCTCGTTGGAGAGGAACAGGTTTTTCGCAAGCTGCTGGGTGATCGACGAACCGCCCTGGCGCACGCCGCCGGCTTGGGCATTGGTGACCAGCGCACGCGCGGTGCCGGCGAGGTCGATGCCGAAATGGTCGTAGAAGCGGCGGTCTTCGGTGGCGAGCGTCGCCTTGATCAGATTGTCCGGAAAGTCTTCCAGCGGGATCGAGTCGTTGTGCTTGATGCCGCGGCTGCCGATCGGATTGCCGTAGCGGTCGAGAAAGGACACCGCGAGGTCGGACTTCTTCAGCCAATCCTCGTCGGCGGTCTCGCGGAAGGCGGGGACCGCGAGCGCCAGCAGCAGCACAAGTCCGCCGAGCCCGATGGTGGCGGCTTCCGACAGCGGCTCAATGAACACCCAGCGCTTCCAGCGGCCGACGTAGAAGCGGTCCATGAAGGTCGAGTAGCGCTCATAGAGTTCGCGCGCGCCCTTGCCCGACGAGAACAGGGTGGAATCGATGCGCGCATCCAGATCCAGAAAGAAATTCCGGAATTTCTGCTTCAGTTGCGGCGGTATGATCTGGCGCGGCACTGGACTTTCGAGCTTTCAAGATGGTCGACCGCCCCGGCGCGGGCGTGTTCGCGTTTCTTGCTGGAATGTTGCGGCAAACCCAAGGCGCGGCTTGATTTATCAGCACCATTGGATTCGGTTTTGTTGTAGCCGAGCAGGAGCGATAAACCAATGGCCGGATCGGGCTTTTCATGAGCAGGATGAACGCCATTTTGGGCCCCAAAGGTGGTGGTTTCGGCGTTAGTGTCGAACCCATGCCATCCGAGCCGCCTGGAAGGGCCGCGTGAGCAGCCTCCTGAGCCGTCAATGGAACACCCGACGAGATGACCGCGCCGCCCAAACCGCCCTCCGATCAGGCCGGATTTTTCTGGAAAACCAAGACGTTGGAGGAAATGTCCGACGCCGAATGGGAGAGCCTGTGCGACGGCTGCGCACGCTGCTGCCTGGAAAAGCTGGAGGATGAAGATACCGGCGAAATCTTCTTCACCCATGTTGCCTGCAGCCTTCTGGATGCCGGCCTATGTGCCTGCAAGGACTATGCGAACCGCTCCGACAAAGTGTCCGATTGCGTGCGGCTGACGCCCCAGAACGTCCGCACCATCAACTGGCTGCCGCCGAGCTGCGGCTATCGCCTGGTTGCGGAGGGCCGCGACCTCTATTGGTGGCACCCGCTGATCTCGGGCGATCCCGATACGGTGCACGAGGCCGGCGTGTCCGTGCGTGGACGCGTCGAGGGCAGCGAGGACGAGATTCCCGATGCCGACCTCGAGCATCACATTGTGCGCTGGCCGGTGCTGTTGCCGAAACGCGCACGCTTGAAGCGGCGGCCGAAGGGCTGATTTCATCACGTATCCGCGATGGGTGCGCTGCGGGATGCACCCATGCACGCAGGGTGCTGCCTCACAGAGGGTTTGCCCCCTAAATAAGTGCGTAGCCAACGAATCTGCGCCTGCTGTGGCGGCGCTCCGGAACAAGCATTTCCTCATGAACAAGTACGAGCGGCAGAGCCGTTTTCCTGCCGATCCCCAGACTTTGACTGAGGCGATCGAGGCCGAACTTCCGGAACTTTCCACTGAAGTGCTCGCGGTCGACGATGCGCCCTCGCTTGCGCCACGCGCGCCGCTGACCCAGGCAGAGACCCGCACCATCCTGATGAGCTTGATGGTGACGATGTTCCTGGCCGCGCTCGACCAGACCATCGTCGCGACCGCCTTGCCGACCATCGGCCGCCAGTTCCATGACGTCACTTCTCTCTCCTGGGTCATCACCGCCTATTTGTTGGCATCGACCGCGGTCGCGCCGGTGTTCGGCACGCTGAGCGACATCTACGGCCGCCGCGCCATGGTGATCGCGGCACTGAGCCTGTTCATCGCGGGCTCCGTGCTTTGCGCGCTGGCGCCGAGCATGCCGGTGCTGATCGTCGCGCGCGGCCTGCAGGGGCTCGGCGGCGGCGGCATCATGCCGGTCGTGCAGACCGTTATTTCCGACGTGGTCAGCCCGCGCGAGCGCGGCCAGTACCAGGCCTATTTCTCTGGCGTGTGGGTCGCGGCCGGCATCGGCGGACCGGTGCTGGGCGGCGTATTCGCCGAGCATCTGCACTGGTCGATGATCTTCTGGATCAACCTGCCGCTGGCGCTCGCCGCACTGGCGCTGTTGCTGCCGAAGATGGGCAAGATCCCGGTCTATCACCGCCGCCGCGAAGTCGACTGGCTCGGCGGCGTGCTGCTGATGGCCTCCGCCGTGGTGTTCATGCTGGTGCTGACCTGGGGCGGCAACCGCTTCCTCTGGCTGTCGCCGGCAATCATCGCGATGCTTGGTGCATCCTTTGCGCTGGCGCTCGGCTTCATCTGGCATGCGCGCCGCACCGACGAGCCGTTCCTGCAACTGTCGCTGCTCGGCGGCACAGTGGTCCCGTTCGCCATTCCCGCCGGCGGCTGCGCGCTCGGTGCCATGACCGGGCTGACCGTGAACCTGCCGCTCTACTACGAAGTCGTTTATCGCCTGTCCGCCAGCGAAGCGGGTCTTGCACTGATTCCGCTGGCCGCGATCTCGACGTGCGGCGCCGCGATTGCCGGCCGCACCATGGCCAAGCACCGGCACTACAAGCGTGTCGCCATCGTCGGCACCCTTGTTGCCGCGCTGAGCGCGACCGCGCTCGCGCTGACCATACTGCCGCTGTGGGGCATGCTGGTGCTGCTGTCGATCTTCGCGCTCGGGCTCGGCACGGCGTTTCCGACCAGCGTGGTGTCGATGCAGAACGCGGTCGCGCGCGCGCAAATTGGCACCATCACGGGCGCAATGAATTTCTTCCGCGCGCTGATGGCTTCGTTCACTGTGGCCGCGTTCACGGCGATCCTGCTGATGGCGCTGGGCGCGGACATCTCGCTCGCCGGCGAGCATCGCGGGCCCGTCAGCTCGATCCCGGTCGCCGACATGATCACGGCGTTCCGCTACGTGTTCGGCGCCGCCGCCGCGCTGATGGCGGCAGCCTGCCTCTGCATCATCCTGATGGAAGAGCGGCCGCTCGCCGGCCCATCGACGCAGCGGATCGAGATGGCGGAGTAGGGGCGGGCGGCTAGTTCGCCTGCGCAAGCCTGGTATCGATCTCCTCGCGCAGCAGCGTGAAGTCGATCGGCTTGGTCAACAATCCCGATGCGCCGCTTTCCATCGCTTTGCGCTTGGTGTCGGGGTCGCCATAGGCCGTGATCATGATCACAGGCACTTCGGGCCGCATCGCCTTGACCTTCGGCAGCATTTCCAACCCGGTCATTCCGGGCATGTTGATGTCCGAGAGGATCAGGATCAGCGACTGCTCGATGGTCGAACCGATCTGCTTCAGCGCATCGGCAGCGGAATTGGCAAAATCCATCATGAAACGCTGCGAGCGCAGGTCGCGGCGGAATTGCTGGCGGAATAACGCCTCGACGTCGGGCTCGTCATCCACCACAAGAACAAGAACGCTCACGTCCAACCTCAATTCTTCTTTGAAAGACTGGTTCTGGGCAAAACAATCGTGAACTCCGTAAATTCCCCCGGCAGGGTCTCGACGTCAATCGTGCCACCGTGTTGTTTCACAATGATGTCGTAGCTCATCGACAGCCCGAGGCCGGTGCCTTCGCCCGCGGGCTTGGTCGTGAAGAACGGATTGAACATCTTTTCCTTCACTTCGGGCGGAACTCCGGTGCCGTTGTCTCGAATCCTGATTTCAACGCCGTCGGCACGGCCCTTTGTCATGGCGCTGACGACAGGCTCGAATCCAGAACTATTGTCGGCCTTGCGCTTGGTCACGGCGTAGAAGCCGTTCGACAGCAAGTTCAGGAAAACCCGGGTGATTTCCTGCGGAAACACGTCGACCATGCCGGCCTCGGGATCGAAATTTCGCTGCAGCGTCACATTGAATTGCGGTTTTTCGGCGCGGGCGCCGTGATAGGCGAGATTGAGGCTTTCGTCCACCAGTGCGTTGATGTCGGCGGGGCGATGCTCGCCCGATCCTTCGCGCGAATGCAGCAGCATATTCTTCACGATGGAATCTGCACGTTTGCCGTGTTGGACAACCTTGGCGAGATTATCCTTTAAAAGGCCAGTCAATTCATCGGCTTCGGCGCGGAGTTTGTCGGCGAGCGAAGCCTGCTTCAGCACATCGTTGAGCTCGTCGGTCAGTTCAACCGAAAGCGCAGCAAAATTGTTGACAAAATTGAGCGGGTTCTTGATTTCGTGGGCGATGCCCGCCGTGAGCTGGCCGAGCGAGGCCAGCTTTTCGGTCTGGACCAGGCGATCCTGCGCGGTGCGCAGATCGTCCAGCGATTCTGCCAGTTCACGGGTGCGGGCCTGAACGCTTTCGAACAGGCGGACATTCTCGATTGCGATCGCAGCCTGGTCGGCGAACGTGGTCACCAGCTCGATCTGCTTTTGGGTGTAAGCCTGTGGCTGGGTGCGCGTCAGCACGATGACACCGATCGGCGTCCGCTCGCGCAGCATCGGGACGGCGAGCACGGCGCGGAAATCTCCCAGACGCTGTCCTTCACGGAAGGTGTAGTCGGCGTCGGCTGCGACGTCGGGAATATGCACGACTCTCGCCTCGAGCAACGCGCGGCTGGTGGCCGAGCTACGATCGGGGACTATCGGAACGCTCCGGGCGTATTCCATGAACTGGTCCGAGAACCCATAGGTCTCGGCACGATAGAACACGCCATCGCGCTGGCGGGTGATTGTCGCCTTGTCCGAGTCGGAAAGCTTTGCCGCAGACTCGACCAACGCCTGCAACACGGCCTGCAAATCGAACGCCGAGCGACTGATCACCTTCAGCACGTCGGCGGTGGCCGTCTGCTGCTGCAGCGATTCCTGCAAGTCGCGGGTGCGGGCCTGAACCTCGTCGAACAGGCGAACGTTCTCGATCGCGATCACAGCCTGGTCGGCAAACAACTCGACGAGCTCCATCTGGCGCGGCGTGAACGGCGCAACCTTCGTGCGAGTGAGCGTGAACACGCCCTCGATACGATCTTCCCGAAGCAAGGGAACCCCAAGCATGCTGGACGGCATTCCCGGACTGCCGGGAAAGGCGAACTCCGGGTCCAGCGAGCGGTCGGGGATATGCACCGTCCGGCGGGACCGCAGGACTCTCGGGGCCAACGACTTGTCGTGGATGCTCCTGGGATTGGCTCTAAAGAAGGCGACTTGCTGAGGCGAAAAGCCGATAGCAGCAGCAGCGTGGAACAATTCAGCCTTGCGCAACCAGATGATTCCACCATCGGCACCGCAGAGTTGCGCGGCGGAAGTAACGAGTGTGTCAAGCACAGCTTGAAGATCGAACGCCGAGCGACTGATCACCTTGAGTACGTCGGCGGTCGCGGTCTGCTGCTGCAGCGATTCCTGCAAGTCGCGCGTGCGGGCCTGCACCTCCTCGAAGAGTCGAACGTTGCCGAGCGCGATCACGGCTTGATCGGCGAAAGTTTCCAGCAGGGCGATCTGCTTGTCGCTGAAGGGATGCAATTCGGTGCGGCGCAGGGTCAGCGCGCCGATGCTCTCACCCTCGCGCAACAGCGGCACGCTCACGATGCTGTGGTAACCCCCGGCAATAGCCATCTCCACGCCATCGGGAAATTCGCCCTGCTCGGCCTGCAAATCATGGACATGGACCGCCTTCCTGTCGATGAACGCGCGTCCGGCGGTCCATTTCCGGCTGATCAGCCTTTTCCGAACCTGCATGGGGATTGGCCCGTGATGCGCGCTGGACAGCAGATGGTCGCCTTCGTTCAAAAGGACGACGGCGTCATAGGCTTCACAAAGTTTGCAGGCGCTTTCGACGATCGCCTTGAGCACGGGCTGCACGTCGGTTGGCGAGGAGGCGATCACATTGAGAATATTGGCGCTGCCGGTCTGATATCGTAACGCCTCCTCGATGTCGCGCGTTTTGGCCTGCACTTCCTCGAACAGGCGAACATTGCCGAGCGCGATCACGGCCTGGTCGGCGAAGGTTTGCAGCAGGGCAATCTGCTTGTCGTTGAAGGGGCGTACTTCCTGGCGCCGCAACAGGATGGCACCAATGCTTTCGCCCTCGCGGAGCAGTGGCGCGGCGAGGATGCTCCTGACGGAAGTCGACCCTGCGCGCCGCGACAATTCGCGACCTGCTGCGTAGTCTTCATCGGCGTAGATATCGTGCACGTGCACAGTTGCCCGGTCGACGACGGCGCGACCGGAGGCCCAGCCACGGCTGATCGGCCACCTCTCCGTGTTGACGGGGATCGGGCCATGGTGCGCACTGAAACACAAATTGTCTCCGTCCTTCAGCAAGACAACGGCGTCGTTGGCTTCGCACAACTCGCAGGCGCTTTCGACGATTGCCTTGAGCACCGGTTTCACGTCCGTCGGCGAGGAGGCAATCACGTTCAAAATGTTGGCGCTGCCGGTCTGATAGCGCAGCGCCTCCTCGAGGTCGTGCGTTTTGGCCTGCACTTCTTCGAACAGGCGAACATTGCCGAGCGCGATGACGGCTTGATCGGCGAAGGTCTGCAGCAGGGCGATCTGCTTGTCGCTGAAGGGATGCATTTCGGTGCGCCGGAGAATGATCGCGCCGATACCCTCGCCCTCGCGCAGCAGCGGCACGCTCAGGATGGTGCGTTCGCCGCCGTGCGAACGCGACAATGCTTGCGCTTGCGGGAACCTGTCGCCATCGGGTGAGAGCAAGTCATGTACGTGAACCGGCTGTCGTTCCATGATCGCCCGGCCGGCGGTGGAGTTCTCAGTGAACGGCAGGCTGTCAAGGCTCACCTGAAGCGGGCCATGATGCGCCCCGAATGCCAGACCGTTGCCGGCCTTGAGCCGCACCACGGCGTCATAGGCGCCGCAAAGCTCGCAGGCGCTTTCCACGATGGCTTGCAATACCGGTTTCACGTCGGTTGGTGATGAGGCGATGACCCGTAGGATGTTGCTACTTCCGGTCTGATAGGTGAACGCCTCCTCGAGATCGCGCGTCTTTGCTTGCACCTCGTTCAGAAGCCGCGCGTTCTCGATCGCGATCGCCGCCTGGGCCGCAAAGCTTTCGAGCAGGCTGATTTCCTTCTCCGAGAACGGCTTCACCTCGCGGCGGGTCGTGAAGATCACTCCAAGGAGGCGCCCGTCCTTGCGCAGGGGCACGCCGAGGATGGTACGGGTGCCGTCGATGTCTGCTGATCTTCGCGGGGCGGCGAAGGCAGATTCGCGCGCATCATCGATCTGGAAGTAGCGCTCTCCTCTCAACAGCGCCTGGACGGCAGGCGTTTCGGTGATCGGCCGGCGTTGGTGCTGGATATTAAAGAATTGCTCCGACATGCCATGCACAGCGACCGCATAAATGCATTCGCCATCCCAAAGTTGCAGGCTGCCGTGGGCGATCCCGCACAGTTCATGCGCCTTTCGCAGGATCGCATCGAACACCGGCGTCAGGTTCGCGGGCGACGAATTGATGACTTCGAGGATCTCGGCGGTCGCGGTCTGCCGTTCAAGTGCTTCCTTTGTTTCATTGAACAGCCGCGCGTTCTGGATCGCGAGCACTGCCTGCGCAGCGAAGCTTTCGAGCAGGCTGATTTCACGCTCCGTGAACGGCTTCGCCTCGCGACGGGCGCAGACAATCATCCCGAGCAGTTTTCCTTCCCGGCGCAAGGGCACCGAGAGGAGGGTTCGCGCGCCCTGAAGCTGCGCCGTCCTTTGTAGAATCGGATTGTCCGATTCTCTCACGTCGTCCACCTGAGAATATCGTCGCCCCTGCAACAGCGTCTGGAATGTCGGGGCCTCGGCTACGGGCCGCGGCCGCCGCAGGATATCCGCCAGGGATTCCGCGAGTCCGTGAACGGCAACCGCGCGGATATTTCCGTCGTCGAGAATCTGCAGGCTGCCATGCGCTACGCCGCACAACGCATGCGCGTTGCGCAGGATCGCATCGAATACCGGTGCGAGATCGGCGGGCGAGGAGTTGATGACTTCGAGTATCTCGGCGGTCGCGGCCCGTTCCGCTCGCGCCTCGGCAAGCTCGCGCTTGAGCCCGTCGACGATGCGCTGCTGGTCAGCTTCCGTTGGCATCGTGTCCGTCATCAGTTGCCGTTTGCCCGGCTCGTTCGCGGCAGCACCAGGCGAAACTCCGTGAACGCGCCGGGTTCGGTCTCGACCTCGATGGTGCCGCCATGCTGTTTCACGATGATGTCGTGGCTCATCGACAATCCGAGTCCGGTGCCTTCGCCGGCCGGCTTCGTGGTGAAGAAGGGATTGAACATTTTCTCCTTCACCTCGGGCGGGATGCCGGTGCCGTTGTCGCGGATGCGGATTTCGACATGGTCGCCGGCCCTGCGCGTGGTGGCGGTGACCATCGGCTCGAACTCCGCGGCGCCGTTGTCGGCCTTGCGCTTGGCCACCGCATAGAAGCCGTTGGAGATCAGGTTGAGCAGCACGCGGGTGATTTCCTGCGGAAACACCTCGATCTGACCTGCCTGCGGATCGAAATCGCGCTTTAGCGTGACGTTGAACTGCGGCTTCTCGGCGCGGGCGCCGTGATAGGCGAGGTTGAGGCTTTCGTCGACCAGCGCGTTGACGTCGGCCGGCCGATGCTCGCCGCTTCCCTCGCGCGAATGCAGCAGCATGTTCTTGACGATGGAGTCGGCACGCTTGCCGTGCTGCACGACCCTGGACAGATTGTCCTTGAGCATGCCGGTCAGCTCGTCGATCTCCGTGCGGAGTTGTTCGGCGAGCTCCGCCTTTTTCAGGATGTCATTGAGTTCGTCGGTCAGCTCGACTGAAAGCGCCGAGAAATTATTGACGAAGTTCAGCGGGTTCTTGATTTCGTGCGCGATGCCCGCGGTCAGTTGACCAAGCGAGGCCAGCTTCTCGGTCTGGATCAGGCGGTCCTGCGCGGTGCGCAAATCGTCCAGCGATTTGGACAGCTCGCGCGTGCGCTGCTGCACCTCGTCGAACAGGTTGACGTTCGAGATCGCGATGACGGCCTGATCGGCGAAGGTTTCGACGGCCTGGATCTGGCGGGGCGTGAACGGCCGGAGGTAGGAGTTGCGGAGCGTGATGATGCCGATGACCTCTCCGTCGCTCATCAAAGGCACATTCAAGAGGGCGCGCGCGCCGCCGCGTCCGGACACCCCCTGGCTCAACTCCGGATCGTTCATGACATTCGGATAATGCAGCGTGCATTTTTGCTGGTAGACGCGGGCTAGAGCTGAGCCAGGCTCCGCAATCGAGTGGGGGTTGGCCTTCATATACTCCAGATGTTGCGGCAGCGATCCTGAAATGGCCACGACATGAAAACGTTCGTCGCGCAGCAGGAATATCGTGGTGGCATCGCACCCGCACAGCTCGCGCGACGTTTCGACGATTACGTCCAGTACGGGTTGCAGAGCATCGGGCGAGCGGCTGATCACCTTCAGCACGTCCGATGACGCCGTCTGGAATTGCAGGGACTCTTCGAGATCTCGTGTTTTGGCCTGTACTTCCTCGAACAGGCGGACATTGCTGATGGCGATCACGGCCTGGTCGGCGAACGACTTCAGAAGCTCAATTTGTTTGTCACTGAATGGCAGCGCCTCCATGCGGCGAAGCGATATGGCGCCGATGGGCTCGCCCTCCTGCATAAGAGGCACACTGAGAACGGTCCGCTGCTGAGCCTGGTAGCGCAACAGCTCGCGGGATTCCGAAAAGTCATCACCCTCCGGCCCTAGCAAATCGCCGATATGTTGCGGAGCCTTGTCAACCACGGCTCGGCCAGTGATCCACTTCCGACTGATCGGCCATCGCTTGAATTCAATCGGAATCGGGCCATGGTGAGCCGACAAGGCCAGGTCATCGCCGTCCTTCATCAGCACGATCGCATCATAGGCGTCACATATTTCACAGGCGCTTTCGACAATCGCCTGCAGGGCCGGACCGACATCGGTCGGCGAGGATGCGATTACCTTCAGGATGTTGCTGCTGCCGGTTTGATAGACGAGGGCCTCGCTGAGATCGTCGGTGCGCTGGCGCAATTCGCGAAGCAGCCGCGCATTCTCGATCGCGATCACGGCCTGCCGCGCGAAATTGGTCAACAGCTCGATCTGCTTTTCGGAGAAGGGTCGGACTTCCTGGCGATAGACCGTGAACGAGCCGATCGCTTCGTCGTCCCGCAACATCGGCACCACGACGATCGTCCGCGCGAGGCCAAGTTCCGCAATCTGGACTGTTGCATGGGCGCGCTTCAGGTAGGCTGCGCTGGTACGTACGTCGTCGATCTGGACGACTTTCCTGCTGCTGATGGCAATGGCGGGCGCACTCTGAGGATCGTACTGCGTGAGCTTGCCCGCCCGTACTGCCGCGAGCGCGGCGGGAGCATTGTAGAGCGCCGCCTGCCGCAACCCACCGTCTTCGACCAGGAGCATCGATCCGAATTCGGCGCCGCAGACCCGCGTCGCATTCTCCAGCATCTTGTCGAACACGGGAGCGAGGTCGCCCGGCGACGTGCTGATGATCTGCAGCACTTCCGATGTGGCGGTCTGCTGCTGCAGCGATTCCGAGAGATCGTCGGTGCGATGCTGCAACTGGTCGAACAGGCGAACGTTCTCGATGGCTATCACGGCCTGGTCGGCGAAGGTCGTGACGAGATCAATCTGCTTCTGGGTGAACGCCTCGACGCGCTGGCGCGACAGCACGATGACGCCGATCGGCTCGTCCTCGCGCATCAGGGGCACGCCGAGCGCGGTGTGCTGGTTGCCGAGTGCCGTCGATTCGCTCATCGTGTATTCGGGATCGGCGGCGACATCGAGGATCTGCACCGGTCGTCCCTCGAGCACGGTGCGACCGGTGATCGTGCCGCGGTCGGGCGTGATCGGATTGCTCTTCATGAATTCGATGAATTCGGTCGCGAAACCGACCGCCGCGCCGGCGCGATAGACGTCCCCGTCGCGGCGCAGGATGAACGCCATCTCGGCGTCGCACAGACGTGCGGCGGTCTCGACCAGGGTGTCGAGCACCGGCTGCAGATCGAAGGTCGAACGGCTGATGGTTTTCAGGACGTCGCCGACCGCGGTCTGTTGCTGCAGCGACTCCGAAAGGTCGCGGGTGCGTTCCTGAACTTCGTTGAATAGCCGGGTGTTCTCGATGGCGATCACGGCTTGGTCGGCGAAATGCCGTAGCAACTCGGTCTGCGTCGTCGAGAATGGCCTGACCTCCTTGCGGTAGATCGTAATCGAGCCGCGCAGCGCTCCGCCCTTGCGAAGCGCGACCACCAGCGCCGACCGCGCGCCGCCGAGGTCGACAACAGCGCGGCGCAAGGGATTCCCCGCCCGGTAGGCCTCTTCGTTCTTCTGATCCAGACCGTTGATGATGTCCTCGCCCTCGAGGAGGCGCCAATGCGCGTCTCCCGGCCGTGGCGTGTCCATTCCGGAACGGAAATGCTCGGCAAGCGCCGGCGGCACGCCAAGCTGCGCGCCGAACGCGTAGCGTTCGCCATCGTAGGTCGTGAGAAATCCGAATGCCGCTTCGCACAGGTGCAACGCGCGCGCCAGGATCGCGTCGAACACCGGCTGCACGTCCGACGGCGAACTCGCGATCACCTTGAGGATGTCGGCGGTCGCCGTCTGCCGCTCCAGCGCTTCCTGGGTCTCGTTGAACAGCCGCGTGTTCTCGATGGCGATGACAGCCTGATCGGCGAAAGCCTGCAGCAACTGCACGTGGTGGGTCGCGAACGAGCCGGCCGCGACGCGCGTGACGCTGATTAATCCGATGGGGATGCCATTGTTCACCAGCGGCACGAACAGCATGCTGCGGAAACCTCGCGCGCGGCCGACCTCGGTGATCCGGGCGTCCGTTGCCTCTTCCGTGTCGGTCACCGCGACCGGCTTTCCTTGCTGCGCCAACTCGGCCGCCTCGAAATCGTCGACGGGACGGGGGAAATGCGACTTGAGCAATTCGTCTGCGGCGGGAGTGGTCGATGTAAACGCCGTCAAGTGCGCGATGCCGTCGATGAAGCGGAACACTGCCGTCGAGAAACCACCGATCAGCCGGTTGGCGCTGGACGCAATTGCGTCGAACACCGGGGTGACATCCGACGGCGAGCTCGCGATCACCTTCAGGATATCGGCGGTCGCGGTCTGGCGCTCCAGCGCCTCCTGCACTTCGTTGAACAACCGCGTGTTCTCGACGGCGATCACGGCCTGGTCGGCGAAGGTCTTCAGAAGTTGAACGTGGTGCGCTGCGAAGGGACCTGGCTCCTTTCGCGTGACCACGATCAGGCCAATCGGCGTTCCCCGGCTCATCATCGGCGAGAACAACGAACTGCGAAAACCGCGTGCCCGTGCTATCTCCCTCAGCCCCGCGTCAGGGTTGGTTTCGCTGTCCGCCTCCTGGACGACCTCGCCGCCTTTCGCCAATTCGAAAAAGGGCAAATTGGCAGTTGGGCGCGGGAATGAGGCCGTTAGAACTTGATCCGCGGCCGGGTTAATCGGCGTGTAAGCAACCAAATTGACAATGCCGTCGACAAAGCGAAACACCGTGGCCGAGAAGCCGCCGATCAACTGTTTGGAACTGCTTGCAATGGCCTCGAATACCGGCTGCACGTCCGACGGCGAACTCGCGATCACCTTGAGGATGTCAGCAGTCGCCGTCTGTCGCTCCAGCGCTTCCTGGGTCTCGTTGAACAGCCGGGTGTTCTCGATGGCGATCACAGCCTGATCGGCGAAGGTTTGCAGCAATTGAATATGATGAGGCGGGAATCCGCCGGGATCGGCTCGGGTGACGGTGATGATGCCGGTCGGCTCGCCGCCGTTCATCAGCGGCACGAACAGCATGCTGCGGAAGCCGGTCAGCCGCGCGACGTCCCTGAGCGAGTCGTTTGTCCGATCTTCAGTGTCCGCGATAGAGAACGGTTTGCCGTGTTGAGCCAGCCGGAAGCCCTCGAACTCATCAACCGGTCTCGGAAAATCGGCTTTGAGTGCTTCGTCGGCGGCCGGACTGATCGGGGTGAACGCGGCGAGATGGACGGTACCGTCGAGAAGACGGAACACCGCGACGGAGAACCCGCCGAGCAGTCGTTTCGCGCTGCCGACGATCGCTTCAAACACCGGCTGCACATCCGAAGGCGAACTGGCGATCACCTTGAGAATGTCGGCGGTGGCGGTCTGCCGCTCCAGCGCTTCGCGGGTCTCGTTGAACAGGCGCGTGTTCTGGATCGCGATGACGGCCTGATCGGCGAAGGTCTGCATCAGCGCCAGCTGCCTCTCCGAGAACCTGTGTCCGGCTAGCGGGTGCGTAAAGATGATCGTGCCGATGCCTTGCTCCTGATCGATCAGCGGCACGAAGGTGATGGATCGAAAACCGCCCGCGGTCGCGGCCTGTCGCGTAAATTCCGGCGTATCCGGGCTCTCGATATCGGGAATCTCGATGATGCGACGTTCGAGCATCGCGCGTGCCGAAGGTGCGCGTTCCCGGTCGAACGGGATCGGGTAGACCGAGCGCGTACGCCCGACATCGAAGTCCTCGATTGAACCTGCCGCCGCATTCCAGTGCAGTTTGTTGTCTTTCAGCGTCGTAATCGTCGCGGCGCAGGGTTCGAACAGTTGCGCTGCGCTGTTCACGATTGCCTCGAACACCGGCTGCACATCCGATGGCGAGCTCGCGATCACCTTGAGGATGTCTGATGTCGCAGTCTGCCGCTCCAGCGCCTCCTGCGTCTCGTTGAACAGTCGCGTATTCTCGATTGCGATCAGCGCCTGATCGCGGAAGGATTCGGCGAGCGCAATCGCTTTGTTCCCGAACTTTCCTGGCTGTTTGCTGACCAGGATCAGCAGCCCGATGCATTCTCCGTCGCGCAACAGCGGCAGAAAGAGCGAACAGTTGATGCCGTATCGTTCGTGAATCCGTTGCTCGTGTTCGGGCAGGTCGATCAGAGACCAGTCGGGCAAGTGCAGCGTTTGCTTCGCGACGATTGCGCGCGACGGGAAATTGGCGTCGGGATCGATGGGCACCGAATGGCCGAGTTCGGCCAGCGAACCGTCCCGCGTGGCCGTGGCCACTGCAAAGTACGTGTTGCCGTCGAGCCGCATCACGAAAGCGCGGTCGCAATCCAGCAACCGTACTGCAGTCTGCAGAATCGTGTCGAAAACCGGCCGCACGTCGGTTGGCGAAGAGCTGATGACGCGCAGAATCTCCGATGTGGCGGTCTGCCGCTCCAGCGCCTCCTGCGTCTCGTTGAACAGCCGGGTGCTCTCGATGGCGATCACGGCCTGATCGGCGAAAGTCCGTAACAACTGGACGTGATGATCGGCGAAGCTGCCGGTTTCACGCCGCGTGACCGTGATCATTCCGATCGCCGTCCCCTGCTGCATCAGGGGCGTGAACATCATGCTGCGGAAGCCGCGAGCCCGGCCAAGCCTGACCTGGAACTCCTCCCCGGTCTCGATGTCGTGAATCTGGTCGGTTTCGCCGTTGAGCAACTTGCTGCTGCTCGCCAAGGGAACGTTGGCAAGTGGCATCGGAAACGTATTTTTCAGGATCTCGTCGGCCTCGGGCGTGGTCGGCGTAAATGCCTGGAGGTGCTGGACGCCATCGATGAACCGGAACACCGCAGTCGAATAGCCGCCGATCAGCCGGTTGGCGCTGTGCGCAATCGCTGCGAATACCGGCTGCACGTCCGACGGCGAGCTCGCGGTCACCTTGAGGATGTCGGCGGTCGCCGTCTGTCGCTCCAGCGCCTCCTGGGTCTCGTTGAACAGCCGCGCGTTTTCGATGGCGATCACGGCCTGGTCGCGAAAGGATTCGGCCAGCGCGATGTCGGCCTCGCTGAACATGCGCGGCCGCGATCCGGCGATCCCGAGCACGCCGATGCATTCGCCTTCGCGCAATAGCGGCAGGTAAATCGCCGAATTGTAGCCGAGCTCCTGCTGGATGCGGCGCTCGAACTCCGGCAGCTCGATCTCGGACCAATCCGGCAAATAAAGCGTCTGTTTCGCCACGATCGCGCGGGAGGGAAAATTGGCGTCCGCGTCGACCGGCGCATGCCGGGAGTGCAAGACCGGAACCAGGCCTTCCTTCTTGGTGCATCGGGCCACCGTCCAGAAGTGGCCGCCGTCGCATCGCTGGATGAAGGATGTCTCGCAGCCGAGAAGCCGCACGGCGGTGAGGACGATTTCATCGAACACCGGCTGCACGTCGGTCGGCGAAGAGCTGATGACGCGCAGGATGTCGGCGGTCGCGGTCTGCCTGGCCAGCGCCTCCTCGGTCGCGTTGAACAGCCGCGCGTTCTCGATCGCGATGACGGCCTGGTCGGCAAAGCTTTGCTGCAGCGCCAGCTCGTCGTCGGTGAAGGGCGCAAGCCGGTCGCGGTAAACGACCATCGCACCGATCGCCTTTACACGTTGCCGCAAGGGCGTTCCGCAGATCGTACGGATACCTGCCGCGCGCGCCGCCGTCGCGGGCCAATGCGCCATCGACGGATCAATGTTGTCGAGGTCCGGAATGTGAATCTGCCGGTTCTCCGCATAGACGGTGCCGGGCATGTTGTGCCCGGGCGTCGCGATGTCTGCTGCTGGTTGGGCGCCGGTGGCAAATGAGCCGGCGCCGACCCGGACCGTTTGAACCCATCGGTCGCCTTCAGCGATTCGGATGGTGACGCTCGCAGCATTGAAAAAGTGCTGGGTGGTCTCGGCGATCCGTTGCAGCGCATGCGCGGCATCGCCGTGCGTGTTGGCGATTGCGGCCAGGATGTCAGCGCTGGCCTTTTGCCGGTCCGTGGCAGCGCGCAACTCGTTCTTGAGGCGGAAATTGACCAGCGCGCTGGCGGTCTGGCGCTCGATCGCCGCATCCCGCTCGTTGACAGCCGTGTCCAGTTGCCGCTCGAGCTCGGCAATCCGTTGCTGAAGGTCGGCCACGGCGTCCTGGGGAAGCGCGGTCATTCCCAAAAGAATCCATAGGCCCGGCGGGCGGGCTCAAAAGCGGTCAGGCCTTTATTCGCGCATGATTATTTCACCCCGGGCAGGGGTAAGCCAGCACCCCGGGACACTTTTTCGGCAGAAACGCTAACGCCTGCTCAGGTCCCGGGACGGGACACCTCGGTTTCCTTGCTGGTGATGAACTCCAGCAGCACGGGAATGCCTTCCTTTGTCTTCTGGATGCCGCGCTTGATCGCGGGCACGATGTCCTCAGGCTTCGTCACCCGCTCGCCATAGCCGCCGAAGGCGCGCGCCATTGCGGCATAGTCGCCGGAGATGTCGGTGGAGCGATATTTCTCGGTCGAGATCGGCATCACCTTGAGCTCGATCGCCATCGAGAAATTGTTGAGCAGGATCGACATGATCGGAATCCGCTCGCGCACCGCGGTCTCGAAATCCATGCCGGTGAAGCCGATGGCGGCATCGCCCCAGACGTTGATGCAGAGCTTGTCGGGCCGCGCCAGCTTGGCGCCCATGGCAAGCCCCAGGCCGTAGCCGAGCTGGGTGGTCTTGCCCCAGCCGATATAGGTGAGGGGCTTTGTCGGCTTCCAGAACGGCGAGAGCTGGTCCCTTGGGCTGCCGGCATCATGGGTGATGATGGTGTTGTCGATGTCGACGGTGTGCTGCAGGTCCCAGAGCACGCGGTAGGGACTGAGCGGCGCGTCGTTGGAGGTGAGTTTCGGCATCCATTTCGCCAGCCACTCCTTGTGCGAGGCTGCGATTTCGGCGGCGACCGCGGAATGATCGCGATCGGCGGTGACGGTCTTGCCGATCTCTTCCAGCAGCGCGTCGAGCACGAGGCCGGCATCGCCGACCAAGCCGATTTTCGCCTCGACGTCCTTGTTGAGATGGTTGGGGTCGAGCGTCGAATGGATGATGGTCTTGCCCGAGGGCATCTTGATGCCGAAATTGGTCTCGGTGAAGGAGCAGCCGATGCCGAAGATCACGTCGGCCTCGCCCAGGAATTTCGGCACCGCGCGCGGCACCGCGAGACCGCCCGAGCCGAGCGACAGCGGATGCGTCTCGGGAAAGGACGACTTACCGCCGAGGCTCGTGGTGACGGGGATCGCGAGCCGCTCGGCCAGCCGCTTCAGTTGCGGCCAGGCCTTGGCGTAGTGCACGCCCTGGCCGGCATAGAGCACCGGCCGCTTGGCGTTGACGAGCAGCTTGGCGGCTTCCTTGATATGAGCGGGATCGGCGCCGTAGCGGGTGCGCAGCACCGGCGTGTAATTCAGGGGCTCGGCGACTTCCTCGTTCCACATGTCAGTGGGGATCTCGACGATCACCGGGCCGCCGCGGCCGTTCTTCAATCTGGTGAAGGCGCGACGGAAGATGTTACAGACCTCGGCTGCGATATTGATAGGCTCGGATGATTTCGCGTAGGGCTTCATCGCCTGGCTGGAATTGAAATTCGGGTCGATGTTGGCGATCCGCCGCGGGTAGCCTTGCGGCAGCACCAGCACCGGGACGGACTCGCCGTAACACTGCGCCACGCCGCCCATGGCGTTTTCCGCGCCGGGACCGTGCTGCATGCAGAAGGCGCCGATGGTCTCGCCCGAGGTGACACGGGAGATCGCGTCCGCCATGTGTATCCCGATGCGTTCCTGACGCACCATGATCGGGCGGATGTTGGCGTTCGCCGCGTGCTCGATCAGATGATTGACGGGATAGCCGCAGAGGATCTCGATCCCCTCGCGCTTCATGATTTCCGCGATTGCCGTGCCGAGCTTCATGACGGTTTCTCTCCCCAGGGATTGGCCGCTTTCTTCAACTCGGCCTTTCCCTAGTTGGAACAGGAATTCCGCGGCCGGACAAGCGCAGGCGGGCGCTCGCCGGGTAGTCCTGATATGCGCGGGACACTGTTGCCGGGGTCAAAATGCCGCGCCGCGGGGCCATCCGATTAACCGATCGTTGAGCCCGTCTTTGCACGGGCCATTAACCCTTCCATCCCTAAATTGCGCCAGCGCGGACAGAAGGGGCCACGGAGTTGGAAATGCGGAAGTTGATTTCGAGGTTTTTGGCCGATCAGTCCGGCGCGACCGCGATCGAATATTGCCTGATTGCGTGCGGGATCTCTATCGTGATCCTGGTTGCCGTCAACGGCATGGGCACGACAGTGAACACGAAGTTCACATCGATCAATTCGTCACTGAAGTAATCCCTGCCTGGCTAAATAGTCAGCCTGCCTTGCGCGAGCGCGCTGTCGTGCGCGCGGGCTTTGCGACCTTTTTCGGCTCGGCCTTATCCTTGACGGTTTCCTTGGCGGCACGCTTGCCGCTGCCTGAGATCGGCAGCAGCATCTCGCGCTGTCCCTCGGCGCGCTTGGCCTTCTTGGCCTTTGCGGGAGGGAGCGCTTGTCGCTCGCTGGCGAGGCTCTTCTTCAGCGCGTCCATCAGATTGATGACGTTGCCGCTCGACTTGGGCGCGGCCTTCGGCGCGATCTTGATGCCATTGCGCTTCTTGTTGATCAGGTCGATCAGCGCCGTCTCGTAATGGTCGTCGAATTCCGCCGGATCGAACGAGCCGGTTTTCTGCTCGACGATGTGCCTGGCGAGGTCGAGCATGTCCTTGGTGACTTTCACATCCTGGACGTCGTCGAAATAATCCTGTTCGCTGCGCACCTCGTAGGGGTAGCGCAGCAGCGTTCCCATCAGTCCCTTGCCGAGCGGCTCCAGCGCGATGATGTGCTCGCGATTGGTGAGCACGACGCGACCGATCGCGATCTTGTTCATGCTGCGCATGGTTTCGCGGATCACCGCGAAGGCGTCGTGGCCGACCTTGCCGTCGGGCGCGAGATAATAGGGGCGGATCAGATAGCGGTTGTCGATCTCGGTCTTCGGCACGAACTCGTCGATCTCGATGGTGTGTGTCGACTCCAGCGCGACCTCGTCGAGTTCTTCCTTGCTGACCTCGATGTAGGTGTCGGTGTCGACCTTGTAGCCCTTGACGATGTCCTCGTTGCCGACCTCCTCGCCGGTGTCGGCGTCGACCTTCATGTATTTGATGCGATGACCGGTCTTGCGGTTGATCTGGTTGAACGAGACCTTCTCGGTGTCTGAGGTGGCCGGATACAGCGCGACCGGGCAGGTCACGAGCGACAGCCGCAGGAAACCCTTCCAATTGGCGCGGGGGGCCATGGCAAACTCCGGTACGCAACAGGGGACGAAAGCTTGAGGATAACATCGAGAGGTCCCGATTTAAGCAACCGGCACGGGGATTTTGCGAACGGCGTTAACCGTGTCGTTTAGGCGGGGGTAGAACCGGAACATCGGCCTTGATCGGGCGTTTCATTCCATAGCTGAGGCCGCGAAAGCTCGCGAATTTGGAATGAATGAGGTCACCATGGCGAGGACAGAACACGGCCGGATTGTCGAAACTCCCACCGAGGCGCGGCAGGCCGAGCCGGGGCCTTCGGTGCTCGCGCTCTTGTCGGTATCGACCGGCCTGGCGATCCTGATCCTTGCGGGGGTCTGGTTTGTGTTCTTCCGCACATAAGGCCTCGTCCGCGCGCGAATGAGCGGCTCAAGCAGGAGAAGAGGTGAACCTCAGGGCATCCTGAGGTGTCAAAGCGTCAAGATACCGGCAAAATTTGTTCGTGACGAAAAAGTAAGGTTGCAATGCCTGCTCCGTTCATGAACGGTTCACGCCGGAAACGCTCATCTTGAGTGCAGATACTGTTCACCTTTGGAGGCAAGCGTGCGCCTGCTCGTCGTTGAGGACGATCCGGATCTCAATCGTCAGCTCACCACCGCATTGAGCGACGCCGGATACGTGGTCGATCGCGCATTCGATGGCGAGGAGGGGCATTTCCTCGGCGACAGCGAACCCTATGACGCCGTCGTACTCGATATCGGCCTGCCGAAGATGGACGGCATTTCCGTTCTCGAGGCCTGGCGGCGCAACAAGCGCGCCATGCCCGTGCTGATCCTCACCGCGCGCGACCGCTGGAGCGACAAGGTGCAAGGCTTCGATGCCGGCGCCGACGACTATGTCGCGAAACCGTTTCACCTCGAGGAAGTGCTCGCGCGGATTCGCGCGCTGCTGCGCCGCTCGGCCGGTCACGCCCAGTCCGAGCTGACCTGCGGTCCGGTGGCGCTGGACACCCGCACCAACCGCGTCACCGTATCGGGCAATCCGGTCAAGATGACCTCGCACGAGTACCGGCTGCTGCAATATCTGATGCATCATTCCGGCCGCGTGGTGTCGCGCACCGAGCTGGTGGAGCATCTCTACGACCAGGATTTCGATCGCGACTCCAACACGATTGAAGTCTTTGTCGGCCGCATCCGCAAGAAGCTCGAGGTCGACATCATCCAGACCGTCCGTGGCCTTGGATATTTGCTGACTCCGCCTCCAGCCGGAGCGTAAACTAGCGCTTATGCGCCGCAACTCACTTGCCACCCGGCTGTACTTTTCTGCAACCGCCTGGGTGGTGGTGATCCTCACCGTCACCGGATTTGCGCTGTCATCGGTCTATCGCAATGCGACCGAGCGCGCCTTCGACCGCCGGCTCAATCTCTATCTGCGCACGCTGATCGCCGAGGTCGCCACCCCTGACGAGCCGCCGGATCGTCAGTTCCAGTCGCTCGGCGAGCCCCTGTTCGAGTTGCCGCTGTCGGGCTGGTACTGGCAAATCACGCGCACCGACACCGAGAAGCCGGACGTGCGTGCCTCGCGCTCGCTGTGGGACCGCAAGCTGCCGAAGCTCGACGAGCGCGGCCTCGATCTCACCGCGGCGGGCATCCGTGTCGCTTACGTCGACGGGCCGGAAGGTCAGAGCCTGCGCATGGTGGAGCGGCCGGTCGATCTCGGCGCGGACGGAAAATTCGTGGTCGGCGTCGCCGGCGACGCCACCGAGATTTTCGACGAGACGCACAGCTTCGACTATTATCTCGGCGGCACCTTTACCACGCTCGGCATCGTGCTGCTGCTCACCATCATATTTCAGGTGCGTTTCGGTCTGGCGCCGCTCAACCGCATCTCGCAGTCGATCGCCGCCATCCGCTCCGGACGTGCCGAACGGCTGGAGGGCGAATTTCCGGTCGAGGTCGAGCCGCTGGCGCGCGAGACCAACGCGCTGATCGACGCCAACCGGGAAATCGTCGAGCGCGCGCGCACACATGTCGGCAATCTCGCCCATGCCATCAAGACGCCGCTCTCGGTGATCGTCAACGAGGCCACCGCGCATCGCGCCGATCCGTTCGCCGACAAGGTGCTGGAGCAGGCCGACGTGATGCGCGACCAGGTGGCGCATCATCTGGAGCGCGCGCGCATCGCCGCCCGCGTCACCGTCATCGGCACGGTGACGGAGGTCGCGCCCGCCATCGAGGCGCTGCAGCGGACCATGGAGAAGATCCATCGCGACCGCGGCATCCTCATCGAAGTCCAGGCCGATTCGAAGGCGCGGTTTCGCGGCGAGCGGCAGGATCTGGAGGAGATGGCCGGCAACCTCGTGGACAATGCCTGCAAATGGGCGGCCTCCCGCGTCTTCATCGAGGTGCTGGTGGAGCAGCCGGTCAAGCCGGGCGCGGCCTCGATGTTCCGGATCATCGTCGACGACGATGGGCGGGGGCTGTCGGAAGCCGAGCGCGCGCAGGTCTCGCGCCGCGGCCAGCGCCTCGACGAGTCCAAGCCGGGTTCCGGCCTGGGCCTGTCGATCGTGACTGATCTGGCCGCGCTTTACGGCGGGAGCCTGACCCTGGGCAGTGCGCCGATCGGGGGTTTGCGTGCGGAACTGCTGTTGCCGGGCGTGCAGTAGGGTTTCAACACACGCGCTGCCGCGAATACTAAACGAAATCTTAACGCGACGGCCCCTATGCTTCTGGAGGCGCGCCTTGCCTCCAACCCTTATTTTTTGCCAGATGGGCCAGACTTCGAACGAGCGGCTGAGGACTTATCTCGGGCAGCTTCCGCCGCGGGCGCAGGCGCTGCTGATGCGAGAATTCGAGCGCGCGATCGAGCGTGGCGAGGACACCGCGGTCGCAAGGCTCGTCCTCGAGCAATTGCGCAAGGTGGCGCGCGGGGGCGAGGAAGATGCGCCGGAGCCGCCGCGTTCCGAGGATGCGGCAAGGCTGTTCTTCCGGCCGCTCGAGCCGTTCCTGGTCGATGGTAACGTGCCGATCCGGCACGGCCAGATCCGCCGCGCCTCGCTGATGCCGGTGTGGCAATGGCTGGTCCGCGACGGCGCCTCCGATCCTGTGCGCGACTATGACGCTGCGCTTGCTAACTTCTCCGATGATTCCGACGCGAAGGCGCTCGATCCCGTCATTCGCAGGCTGCAGACCGCGGCTGTGGAAGCCATCGCGAAGGTGACCTCATCAGCGGATGGCGACCGCCGCGCGCTGTCGCGCGTCGGCCCGCCCGAGGTCATCGAGGACCTGGTTTCGATTGGCGTGCTGCTCGGAGCCCGCGAAGCCATCGAGGCGCTCGGCACTCGCCTGCCTGTCTACATGCGCGCGTTCGGCGATGCCCAGATCGAGTCGATCACGTCAACCCTGAACGTGCCGACCCTGCAGAGCCCGCAACTGCTGCCGTTCGCGCTGTCGCTGGTGATGCTGCGGCTCGCCGCGCCATGGCAGATCATCCGTCTCGCCATCAGGATGGCGGCTTCCGACGACGAGATGCGGGTGGCGGCTACGCCCTATGGCATCGCGGTTACGCTGGCGCTGCACGATCTCTATTGCATGGCCGCGCGCCTGCGCATGGATATCAGGCGCGGTCAACTCGCCGATGTCGGCGACAATTTGAAGGCCCTGCACGAGGGCGTGCGGGGTTTGCGCACCGAGCTCGACCTGCGCAACGATTCCAGCTGGGGCAAGCAGCTGGCCTCGATCCGCGCCGACATCTCCAACACCCTGCAATCCGAGATCGACAGCGTGCCGGGCCGGGTCCGGCGCATTCTGCGCCAGCGCGCCGACAAGGATATCCTGGCCGGCGCCCGGGTGGACAATACCGAGGTCGAGGAGGTCGTATCGCTGATCGGCTTCGTCGCGGTGTGCCGCACCTATGCCGACGAGCTTGCGATCAACGAAGTGACGCTGCGGACCTACTCCGACCTGCAGCATTATGTCGAGCAGTCCACCGAGGCGCTGGTCGAATTGCTGCGCGGCGGCGAACCCCGGGCGCGCGCCTATCGGCAAATGCAGGCGGAAGCCGCGATCCGCTTCAGCGAGGTGCTGTTCGGCCGGGACTACGCCTTGCTGATGCACAGGGCGGCGGAGAACGCGCTGGCCGGCGAGCGCAAGTCGTCGCGTAGCGCGTAGAAGTAAGTATAAACTTTATTTTGCAATTCCTGATTGCTAAGGCCGGGATTGCCGGATACGGTCGCCGGCAAGTCACGTCCCTGCCCAGCTCTGCATGAATTCATCCATCCATTTTGTCGAACTCGACAACCGCGTCATCACTGCGACTTACCGGAACCTGATGGTCAAGGCGAAGGTCGTGCTGGTGGACAAGGCGAGCGGTCGGCCGCTGTCCGATCCGGTCACCAATATCTCCTCGCCGCTGCCTGTGAGCCAGTTGCGGATCCGCCTGCCGGATTTGGTCAGGCCCGGCATCTATGTCCTCGAGGCCTTCAACGCGCATGGGGACAAGGTGGCGCAGAGCGCGGCGTTTGAAATCTCTTAACCGCCTGAAATAAATTGGCTTTGCCGGGCGCTCGGCTGACGGCGAATTGATGATTGTCAATTGCCGCTGCGCTTGTCCGTGGTGTAAAGCGGCGCATCGGAGCCTGCCTGATGATGCTGTGGTTCGTGTTCGCGCTGATGACGGCCGCGGCCATTTTTGCCGTGCTGCTGCCGTTGGGGCTTGGCGGCCGCAAACAGGCCGGCGGCAATGAGGCCGTCGTCTACCGCGATCAACTCGCCGAGGTCGATAGCGATCTGGCGGCCGGTCTCATTGGCACCGCAGAGGCCGAGGCTGCGCGTGTTGAAATCAGCCGCCGCCTGCTGGCGGCAGCGGATCAGGATCGCGATGCGCCCGTCGGGTCGAACGTCAGGCTGCGCCGCGTGGCGGCAATGGTCGCTCTCGTCGGACTGCCGATCGTTGCGGTTGCGACTTACCTGCCGCTCGGCTCGCCGCGGCTCGCTGATTTCCCGCTGGCCGAACGCGCACGCGAAGAACCGGGCAAGCAGCCGCTGGACAAGCTGGTGGCGCAGGTCGAGCAGCATCTGGAGAAGAACCCGAACGACGCCCGCGGCTGGGCCGTGCTTGCACCGGTGCTGGCGCGGCTTGGACGGTTCGACGATTCCGTCCGCGCCTTCCGCAACGCGATCGCTTATGGCGGTGAGACCGCCAATCGCCGTGCCGATCTCGGCGAGGTGATGTCGGCGGCTGCGGGCGGCGTGGTCACCGCGGAAGCCAAGGGCGAGTTCGAGCGCGCGCTGGCGCTCGACGCCAATGACGTCAAGGCAAGCTATTTCCTCGGCCTTGCCGCCGAGCAGGACGGCCGCAAGCAGGATGCCGCCGAAATCTGGCGGGCGATGCTGGCGAAGGGGCCTGCCGATGCACCATGGCGGCCAATGGTGACGGAAGCTTTGACGCGCGCGGGAGGCGAGCCTCCTTCTGGTTCCGGTTCCGCACCGACGCTGTCGCCGGAAACCATGGCGGCGGCCAGGGACATGAAGGCCGGGGACCGCGAAGCCATGATCAAGGGCATGGTCGAGCGGCTGGCGACGCGCTTGAAGCAGAACGGCGACGACGTCGAGGGTTGGCTCAAGCTGGTGCGCGCCTATCTTGTGATGGGCGATCAGGACAAGGCCAAGGGCGCGCTTCACGATGCGCGCCAGGCCGTCAGCGGCGACGCCGAGCGGCTCAAGCAATTGAACGACGGCCTGAAGAATTTGGGACTCGACGGATGACACGCAAGCAACGCCGCCTGACCATGATCGGATGCGCGCTTGCAGTGCTCGCCTTCGCCGCCGGCCTCGTGCTCTATGCGATGCGTGGCTCCATCGTGTTCTTCTCGACGCCGTCGATGGCGGCCGAGCAGCATATCGCACCTGGCAAGCGCTTCCGGCTCGGCGGGCTGGTGCAGCCGGGCTCGCTCAAATGCGGCGACGGCGCCGTGACCTTCGATGTCGCCGACGGCGGCGCGAAGCTGTCCGTGGCCTACAAGGGACTCCTGCCCGACCTGTTTAGGGAAGGGCAGGGCGTCGTCGCCGAAGGCGCGCTCGATTCCTCGGGCACCTTCAGGGCCGACACCGTGCTCGCCAAGCACGACGAGACCTACATGCCGAGGGAAGTTGCCGATGCCCTGAAGAAGCAGGGCCACTGGAAAGACGACTATGGCGCGCGGCCGATGAACATCACGCCGCCCGCGCGCTGCGAGCCCGGGAGAGCTTCATGATCGCCGAAAGCGGACATTATGCGCTGGTACTCGCGCTCGCGCTAGCGCTGATCCAGTCGGTCGTTCCGATGCTCGGCGCGCACTGGCGCGATGCCGCGTTGATGAACGTCGCGCGTTCGACCGCGCTGGGGCAACTGATGTTCGCGCTCGCCTCGTTTGCCGCGCTGGTCACGCTGCATGTGACGTCCGACTTCTCGATCGTCAATGTTTACGAGAACTCACATTCGCTCAAACCGCTGATCTACAAGATCACCGGCGTCTGGGGCAATCACGAGGGCTCGATGATGCTGTGGGTGTCGATCCTCGCCTTGTTCGGCGGCATGGTTGCGGCCTTCGGCAACAATTTGCCGCTGTCGCTCCGCGCGCGCGTGCTGGCGGTGCAGGCCTGGATCGCCAGCGCTTTCTATCTCTTCATCCTGCTGACCTCGAATCCGTTCCTGCGCATTGCCAATCCGCCGATCGAGGGCAGGGACCTCAATCCCGTGCTGCAGGACATCGGGCTCGCCGTGCATCCGCCGATGCTCTATCTCGGCTATGTCGGCTTCTCGATCTCGTTCTCCTTTGCCATTGCCGCGTTGATCGAAGGCCGCATCGATGCGGCCTGGGCGCGCTGGGTGCGGCCGTGGACGCTGGTCGCCTGGATCTTCCTGACGCTCGGCATCGCGATGGGCTCTTACTGGGCCTATTACGAACTCGGCTGGGGCGGCTGGTGGTTCTGGGATCCCGTCGAGAACGCCTCGCTGATGCCCTGGCTTGCCGGCACCGCGCTGCTGCACTCTGCACTGGTCATGGAAAAGCGCAACGCGCTGAAAGTCTGGACCATCCTGCTGTCGATCCTGACCTTCTCGCTGTCGCTGCTCGGAACGTTCCTGGTACGCTCGGGCGTATTGACCTCGGTGCACGCCTTCGCCAGCGATCCCACGCGCGGCGTGTTCATCCTGCTTATCCTCTGCATCTTCATCGGCGGCAGTCTCACGCTGTTTGCTGCCCGCGCGTCGTCGCTGAAGCAGGGCGGATTGTTCGCGCCGATCTCGCGCGAGGGCGCGCTGGTGCTGAACAATCTGTTCTTGACCACAGCCTGCGCCACCGTGTTCGTCGGCACGCTCTATCCCCTGGCGCTGGAGGTCCTGACCGGGGACAAGATTTCCGTCGGCGCGCCGTTCTTCAACCTGACCTTTGGGCCGCTGTTCGTGCCGCTGATGATCGCGGTGCCGTTTGGGCCGATGCTGGCGTGGAAGCGCGGCGATCTTCTCGGCGCGTCACAGCGGCTGATCGGAGCCGGCATCGCGGCGTTGGGTGCGCTGGCTTTCGTGTGGGCCTGGGCGCGCGGCGGCAGCGCGCTGGCGCCGCTGGCGATCGCGCTCGCTGTGTTCGTGATCGCGGGCGCGGTCTGCGATCCTGCTGAACGGGTGCAATTGTTCCGTGCGCCCTATGGCGTCGTCCTGCGGCGCGCCGGCGGATTGCCGCGATCGGTCTGGGGCTCCGCCTTCGCGCATGCCGGTGTCGGCCTCGCGCTGATGGGCATCGTCTGTGAGACCACCTGGAACAGCGAGCACATAGCGGCGATGAAACCGGGGGATTCCGCGAAGATCGCCGGCTACGATTTGCAGTTCGACAGCCTCAAGGATGCGCAAGGGCCGAATTATCGCGAGCTGGTCGCCTCGTTCAAGGTGAGCCTCGATGGCGACGATCTCGGCATCATGACGCCGTCCAAGCGCAGTTTCACCACGCGCGGCTCGTCGACCACGGAAGCCGCCCTGAAATCGCGCGGCGCGAGCCAGCTTTATATTTCGCTCGGCGAGACCACCGCCGACGGCGGCATTACCGTGCGCATCTATCACAAGCCGCTGGTGCTGCTGATCTGGTTCGGTCCGGTGCTGATGGCCTTCGGCGGCTTGCTGTCGCTGTCCGATCGGCGGCTGCGCGTCGGCGCGCCGAAACCGGCAAAGGCGCTGCGCGGCCTGCAGGCGGCGGAGTAGGCGATGAGGCGGGTCCTGCTCGCGATGATAATTTTTGCTGCGATCGGCGCTTCGCCGGTTCGCGCCGTGCTGCCCGACGAAGTGATGTCCGATCCCGCCAAAGAGGCGCGGGCGCGGGCGCTCTCGCAGGAACTGCGCTGCATGGTCTGCCAGAACCAGTCGATCGATGATTCCGAAGCGCCGCTGGCGCGCGACCTGCGGCTTCTGGTGCGCGAGCGCATTGCCGCCGGCGCCAGCGATGCACAGGTGATCGATTTCCTTGTGGCGCGCTATGGCGAGTTCGTGTTGCTCAGGCCGCGGTTCGAGCGCCAAACGCTAATGTTGTGGCTTGTTTCACCACTGGTGCTGTTCGGCGGTGGCCTGGTGCTGTGGCTGCAGGCGCGGCGGCGGAAAACAGGATCAGGTGAAGTTCCCAGTGACCCCCTGACATCAGAGGAACAGGCGCGGCTCCGGCTGCTTATGGCTGATGAGACAGTGTCTACGGTCAGCGCTGAAAACGGCAGTGAAGCAAGGGGATAGAAGGCGTCGCTGGAACGCCTTGCGAAGGCCGGTTTCCGGTCTTCGATCTTCGTCTCATTCCGGGCGAGCGCGTCGCGGCAAGTCATTGTCGGACCTGCGCTATTCTGCCGCATTCAAGACCGCCTTCATTACCAAAGTTTAACTCCACCGCCAGCGCGCTGTAAGGCGACAAACCCCATCTTCACCAGCGAAGGGTGGCACCCCCCCGCGCCGATTCGATTTTCGTCCTTTTTGGAGAGCTTTGCATGACCGAACGTCCGACCGACCTCTCGACCCTCCCGTCATATAGAAAGCCACGTTCGCTGTTGTCGGCGCGCAAATTTGCGCTGATGGCTTCTGTCGTCGCGGGCCTCGGCGTTGCCGTCTATGGGTTTGGCCCCTCCGGCCGGCCGGTCGATATCTTCACCTCTACCGCGCATGCGCAGGTCAACAACGAGGTGCAGAACAAGGTCGCGCAGCCCGTCGGCTTTGCGGACATCGTCGAGCGCGTGAAGCCCTCGGTGATCTCGGTCAAGGTCAATATCCAGGAAAAGCTCGCCAAGAACGACGACAACAATAACAACGACGACGCCACGCCATTCCAGCCGGGCTCGCCTATGGAGCGTTTCTTCCGCCGCTTCGGCGGGCCGGATGGGTTGCCACCGGGCATGCGTCCGCGCGGCCGCGGCCAGGTGACCGGCCAGGGCTCGGGTTTCTTCATTTCGGCTGACGGCTTTGCCGTCACCAACAATCACGTGGTCGACGGCGCCGACAAGGTCGAGGTCACCACTGACGACGGCAAGACCTACACCGCCAAGGTGATCGGCACCGACGCGCGCACCGACCTTGCCCTGATCAAGGTCGAGGGCGCACCGAACCTGCAGTTTGCGAAGCTCTCCGACGGCAAGCCCCGCATCGGCGATTGGGTGCTCGCGGTCGGCAATCCCTTCGGCCTCGGCGGCACGGTGACGGCCGGCATCGTCTCCGCGATGGGCCGCGACATCGGCAATGGTCCGTATGACGACTTCATCCAGATCGACGCGCCCGTCAACAAGGGCAACTCGGGTGGTCCGGCCTTCAACACTGCGGGCGAGGTCGTCGGCGTCAACACCGCGATCTACTCGCCGTCCGGCGGCAGCGTCGGCATCGCTTTCTCGATTCCCTCGGCGACGGTGAAGACCGTCATCAACCAGCTCAAGGACAAGGGCTCGGTGAGCCGCGGCTGGATCGGCGTGCAGATTCAGCCGGTCACCCCTGAGATCGCCGACAGCCTCGGCCTGAAGAAGGCGGAAGGTGCGCTGGTCGCCGAGCCGCAGGCCAACGGCCCCGCGGCCAAGGCCGGCATCGAATCCGGCGACGTGATCACCGCTGTCAACGGCGAGCAGGTCAAGGATGCGCGCGAGCTCGCCCGCACCATCGGCGCCATTCCACCCGGTAGCGCGGTCAAGCTCAACGTCCTGCACAAGGGCGCGGACAAGGTCATCAATCTGACGCTCGGCACGCTGCCGAACACGATCGAGGCCAAGGCCGACAACGACAACGGCGACAAGGGCAAGCAATCACGCGGCACCGATGTGCCGAAGCTCGGACTCACCGTCGCGCCCGCCAACAGCGTCGCCGGCGCCGGCAAGGAAGGCGTCGTCGTGACCGAGGTCGATCCGAAGAGTGCGGCCGCCGAACGCGGCTTCAAGGAAGGCGATGTCATTCTCGAGGTCGCCGGCAAGGTGGTTACGAACCCTGGCGACGTGCGCGACGCCATCAACGCCGCAAAGGACGACAACAAGAATGTCGTGCTGATGCGCGTGAAGAGCGGCGGACAGTCGCGCTTTGTCGCGGTGCCGCTCGCGAAAGGTTGAGGTTTACGAGATGGAGGGTGTCGCCGGCATCAGTCGCCCCCGCCGACGGCTCTTTCCGGGGAGCGGGCCACAAGCCCGCTCCCTACCATTACCTTCCGAAGGAATACGCCCCCCTCCGTCGGAAGGGTCTAGGGCGGTGAGGTCCCCCAGCTTCACCGCCCGCCTTTTTCGATCAACCGAACGGCGCCCGGTCGCCTTGCATGACAAAGCCGGTCGCGTCATGTTGAAGGAGCCACGAACGTGACCGCCACCGCTCTCCGCCATTGCTCCGCAAATGCGAATCCTGATCATCGAAGACGACCGCGAGTCCGCCGATTATCTGGTGAAGGCGTTCCGCGAGGTCGGCTATGTCGCCGATCTCGCAGGCGACGGCGAGGAAGGCCTGTCGATGGCCGAGAGCGGCGATTACGACGTGCTGGTGGTCGATCGCATGCTGCCGAAGCGTGACGGCCTGTCGCTGATCGGCGCGCTGCGCGACAAGGGCAACCGCACGCCGGTGCTGATCCTGTCCGCGCTCGGCCAGGTCGACGACCGCATCAAGGGCCTGCGCGCCGGCGGCGACGACTATCTGCCGAAACCCTATTCATTCGCCGAGCTGCTTGGCGCGCGTCGAGGTGCTGTCGCGCCGCAATGTCGGGCCTGCCGAGGAAACCACCTACAAGGTCGGCGACCTCGAGCTCGATCGGCTCTCGCATCGCGTGTCCCGCGGCAAGGAGGAGTTGACCCTGCAGCCGCGCGAGTTCCGCCTGCTCGAATATCTGATGAAGCATGCGGGGCAGGTGGTGACGCGCACCATGCTGCTGGAGAACGTCTGGGATTATCACTTCGATCCCCAGACCAATGTCATCGACGTCCATATTTCGCGGCTCCGCTCCAAGATCGACAAGGGTTTCGAGCGGCCGCTGCTCCATACCATTCGCGGCGCGGGGTACATGATTCGTGACGGCATTCGGTAAGCTGATCCGAACGACAGCGTTCCGTCTGACGCTGGTCTATCTGTTCCTGTTCGCGCTGTTCGCGGCGTCGTTGCTCGGCTATTTCGCCTGGAATACGCGCCGCCTGATCACCGAGCAGATCACCACCACGGTGAACGGCGAGACCGCGGAGATTTCCGATCTCTATAATCGACGCGGTCTGCGCTTGCTGGTCCCGACCGTCGAAAGCCGCGCGCTGCGGCCCGGCGCGAATCTCTATCTCGTCACCACGGAGACGGGACAGCGCGATCGCCGGCAATGTCGGCTCGCTCGCGCCGGGCGTGATGGGTACCAATGGCTGGTCCGAGACCGCCTATCGCCGCATGGACGATCAGGACGACAACGATCACCGCGCGCTGGTCTATGTGACGCAATTGAGTGGCGGCTTTCGTCTGTTGATCGGTCGCGACCTCGAGGAGCGGCGCCGCCTGTTCGGCATCGTCGCCAAGGCGGCGCAATGGTCGATCCTGGTGGTGGTCGTGCTCGGCATCGGCGGCGGCATCTTTGTCGCGCGCCGCGTGCTGCAGCGGATAGACGCAATGACCGGCACCACCCAGCGCATCATGGCCGGCGATCTCTCCGGCCGCCTGCCTGTCGGACGCAGCGGCGACGAGCTCGACCGGCTCGCCGGCAACCTCAACGCCATGCTGGCACAGATCGAGGCGCTGATGACGGGACTGAAAGAAGTCTCCGACAACATCGCGCACGATCTGAAGACCCCCTTGACGCGTTTGCGCAACCGCGCCGAGGAGGCGCTGGCGAAATCGGGCAGCGAGGCCGATTATCGCGCAGCGCTCGAGCGCACCATCGATGAATCCGACGGGCTGATCCGCACCTTCAATGCTCTGTTGATGATCGCGCGCGCCGAATCCGGTCAGGCGCGGGGCAACATGGACGACTTCGACGCCTCCGAGGTCGCCAACGGCATCCACGAGCTCTACGAGCCGCTGGCGGAAGACGGCGGCATGACCCTGAAAGTCAGGACGGCGCCGGCGCCGATCCACGCAAACCGCGAATTGATCAGCCAGGCACTCGCCAATCTGGTCGAAAACGCGATCAAGTACGGCAAACCCGTCGACGACGGCCCTGTCGTGAGCCTGGAAGCGCGGCAGATCCTGATCGAGGCACTGCGCGAGGGCGACTCCGTGCTGCTGCGGGTTACCGACCACGGCGCCGGTATTCCCGAGAGCGAGCGCAAGCACGCGGTGGAACGTTTCGTGCGGCTGGATTCCAGCCGCAGTCAGCCGGGCTCGGGCCTCGGCCTCAGCCTTGCGTCGGCGGTTGCGACACTTCATGGCGGCGAGCTCAGGCTCGGCGACGCCAATCCCGGGCTCGTTGCGACCTTAGTCATACCTGCGCGCGCGGGTTCCAGTGACAGGCTTGCGAGCCAAACGCAGGATGTGCCACAGAAGGTGGCATGAAGCCTTCCGCGCCGGGACCTGCGGACCATCAGATGCTGGCTGCGCGGTTCGTCACTGGACCGCATGTGCTTGCGCCCGACAAGGCCGAACAGATTCTTGGCAACTGGCTCGCCGATCTCGCGCCGGAACAGTCGGCTGCGCTTCACACGTTGGGCGCCCATCCGCTGGTTCGGTCCATCCTGCTCGGGCTCGCCGAGGCCTCTCCCTATCTGTTCGACCTGATCCGCGACGATCCGGAGCGGCTGATCCGGTTGTTGCGCTGCGACCCGGAGACGCATCTCGCCGCGCTGATCGAGACCACCTCGCAGGAGGTACTCGCGGCAAGTGCCGAGGCCGAGGTGATGCGGCTGCTCCGCCGCATGAAGTCGGAGGCTGCGCTGTTGATCGCGCTCTGCGACATCGGTGGCGTCTGGCCCGTGATGCAGGTGACGGCGGCGTTGACGGAGATTGCCGTCAACTCGGTACAGACCACGCTGCGCTATCTGCTGCGCCAGGAAGCATCGCGCGGCCGGCTTTCTCCATCAGACAGCGATCGGCCCGAAGACGGCAGCGGCCTGTTCGTACTTGCGATGGGCAAGATGGGCGCGGGCGAGCTCAATTATTCCAGCGACATCGACCTGATCGTGTTCTTCGATGCCGACGCCTCGACATTGGCTGATGATATCGAGCCGCAGCCGTTCTTCGTGCGCGTCACCCAGGCGTTGTCGCGGCTCCTGCAGCAGCGCACCGGCGACGGTTACGTGTTCCGCGTCGATCTTCGGCTGCGGCCCGATCCGGCCTCGACGCAGGTGGCGATGTCGACCGATGCGGCACTGAACTATTACGAGCGGGAAGGGCGGACATGGGAACGCGCCGCCATGATCAAGGCGCGGGTCTGCGCCGGCGACGCGATCGCGGGCGAGCGGATGATATCGGATCTCGCGCCATTCGTCTGGCGCAAGCATCTCGACTTCGCCGCGCTCAGCGATGTCCACGACATGAAGCGGCAGATGCAGACTTATCGCGGCCAGAGCGAGGTCTCGGTCGAGGGCCACAACGTCAAGGTCGGTCGCGGCGGCATCCGCGAGATCGAGTTCTTTGCGCAGACCCAGCAGCTGATCGCCGGCGGTCGTCACGCCGAATTGCGGGTGCGGCCGACGCTGGAGGCGCTCGACGTGCTCGCCAACAGCAACTGGATCACCTTTGAGGCGTGTGACGAACTCACGGCCGCTTATCTGTTTCTCCGCCGGGTCGAACACCGGCTGCAGATGATTGCCGACGAGCAGACCCATAGCCTGCCGGACACGCCGGAAGCGGTCGAACGCTTTGCCGGTTTCCTCGGCTACGAGAGCCGCGCCGCCTTCGCCAGGGATTTGCTCGCCCAGCTCGACATCGTGCAGGGCCATTACGGCAAGTTGTTCGAGGGCGATCCGGCCGGCACCGAGAAGCTTCCCGATATCGACTACGGAGCAGGCGCCGAGGATCAGCCGCTGCTCGCGCATCTGACCGCGCTCGGTTTCAAGCAACCCGTCAAGGTTGCCGGCACCGTGCAGCTCTGGATGCGCGGCGAATACCGGGTGTTCCGCAACGATGCGACGCGCAGCGCGTTCAACCAATTCGTGCCCGATCTGATCGACGGCCTTGCCGGCGCCGAGGAGCCCGACCATGCCGTCAGCGTGTTCGACGATTTCCTGCAGGCGTTGCAGCGGGGCGAACGGTTGGTCACGCTGTTGGGGCAGAACCGCGAGATCGTCGCCCTGGTCGGGCTGGTGCTCGGCGCAGCACCCCGGCTCGGCGACATGCTGGCGCGGCAGCCGCAATTGATGGACGGCCTGATCGATCCGCGCTTCTTCGGCGCGATGCCCGACCGGCGCGAGCTGTCGGTACGGTTGACCGCGACGCTGAAGGATGCCGGCTCCTATGAGGAGTTTCTCGACAGGTTACGCATGTTCGGCCAGGAGAGCCTGTTCCTGATCGGCACGCGCATCCTGTCCGGCACCGTGTCGGCGCGGCAGGCCGGCACCGCTTTTGCCGATGTCGCGGAAGGCATCGTCCACACCGTGCACGGCCTGGTGACGGACCGCTTTGCCGAACAGCATGGCCGGATCAAGGGGCAGGAGACAGCCGTCGTCGCCATGGGCCGGCTCGGCAGCCGCGAGATGACGGCGTCGTCCGATCTCGACCTGATCCTGCTCTACGATTTCGATCCCGATGATCCCGACTCCGACGGCGAGCGTTCGCTGCAGGGCGCGCACTATTTCGCGCGCTTCACCCAGCGACTGATCAGCGCCTTCACGACGCGCACCAATTACGGCGTGCTCTACGACATCGACATGCGCCTGCGTCCCTCCGGCCGCGCCGGGCCGCTGGCGTCGCATATCGATTCCTTTGCGCAGTATCAGGAGCACGAGGCCTGGACCTGGGAGCATATGGCGCTGACGCGGGCCCGCGTCATCTCGGCCTCGCCGGCGTTTCGCGCGCGGATCGAGGCGGTCATCCGCGACGCACTGGTGCGGCCGCGCGATCCCTCCGCCATCGCCCATGACGTGGCCGATATGCGCCGCGCGATCGCGCAGGAAAAGGGCGAGGACGATCTCTGGGACCTGAAGAACGCCGCGGGCGGCATCACCGACATCGACTTCATCGCGCAATATCTGCAGCTCGTTCACGCCGCGGCGCGGCCGGAGATTCTCGATGTCGATACGCTCAGGGTGATCGACAATGCCGAGCAGCTCGGCGTGCTGCCGCGCCCGGCGGCCGAGGTGCTGCGCTCGGGCGCGCGGCTGTACCATGATCTCACGCAAATTATCCGCCTTTGCGTCACCGGGAAATTCAATGCGAAGACGGCCGGGGACGACTTGCTGCGGGTGATGGCACGCGCCGGCGATGCACCCGATTTCTCCGCGCTGGAGGCGCGCCTCAAGGAGACACAGGCAGAGGTGCGGCGGGTTTTTGGGGTGGTGGTGGAGGGTCAGGCCTAACCCTCATGGTGAGGAGCGCCGAAGGCGCGTCTCGAACCATGAGGCCCCGATATCGGCCTCATCCTTCGAGACGCCTCGCTCCGTTCGGCTCCTTCAGGATGAGGGAAGAGAACTCCATTCGGGGCGTCCGAGATAACCTAACATTAACCATATAAGCCGATGATTCCTGCTGTATTTGGCTGGGCCATCGCGCGCACCTTCGTCGCCGGATCGTCCACGCGATGTCTTTTGTTTAGCCGATAGCGAGAACGGATGTTGCGACCAGGCTAACGCGCAGGGAACGCAGGTGGCTGAACTATCGAACGACATGCAAGCGGACACGCCGCCGGGCCCGATGCAGCAGGGGTATTCCCGGGCGACGACGGCGACGGTGGCATGCCTGGCCGCTCTGCTCGTCGTTGGAGCTGCGGCCGCCACGCTGTTGCCCAGTCTCGATGGCTTCGCTTTGCCGAGCTTCGATCGCATCACGCTCCCGAAACTCGATCACTTCGCGTTTTTCAATCGCACCGCTCCGCCAAAATCCAGGGTTGCCGTGACGTCGCTACAGGAGCCCGCAAAGCCCCTGCGTGAGACGATCACGGTCCCGATCCCGGACCCCTTCGTCCGCACGGCACTCACCGACATTCAATCGTCGCAGCGGCAAAGCACGGTCGTGCTGGCGTCACTGACGCAAAGCTCCGAGACGCAAGGGGCGGATTTGAAGGCGCAACAGGCAGATTTGAAGCGAATCTCCCGTCAACTCTCTACGCTTGCCGTGCAGGTGGAGGCTTTGGCGCCGCCCTTGACGACATCAAGCATTCCGCGGACGGCCGCCGGCATCCCGCGTATGCATCCTCGCGCCCGGATTCTTCGGGCGTCGCGCGCACCCTCGTCGCCGAAAGCGGAGCTGCCGTTGCCGTCGCTGCCTCCGCCTGTCGGTCCGGTGTCGGTCGGCGGCGCTCCGCTGGCTTCTGCGCCGCAGCCTCCCACGCCGGCGCCCGTGTCGGTCACCAGCGCAAAGCCCTCCTGATTTCAAATCTGTGAGCGGTCAGCGTTGCAGTCGCAATGGGCCTTGCAGCAAATACCCCGGTTGCTCGTCTTCGAAAAGCTGGTCCATACTGTTGGCTGCTGGTCAGGCCCGGCGCGTGCTTACGGAACGCGACCGGGCCGCTTTCTCGAACGAGGTTCAGAATGCGTATCGCCCTCTCAGCGCTTCTCTTGCTGTCTTGCGTTGCCGCTGTTGCTCAAGGTCCCTATGCCGGAACGCAGGCGAGGACCATCAAGGCACTTTCGCAGGAGCAAATATCTGATCTCAGTGCTGGACGCGGAATGGGCCTCGCGCTCGCCGCGGAGCTGAACGGCTATCCCGGCCCAGCACACGTCCTGGAACTTGCGGACAAGCTGAAGCTTTCGCCGGATCAGCGAGATCAAGTTTTGGCCCTTTTCAATTCAATGAAATCGGAGGCGCAGCCCCTTGGGGCCAGGCTGATCGAAGAGGAAACCGATTTGGACAGACTCTTCGCGAGCAGATCGATCACGCCGGAAAGCCTCAGGGCGTCGACGGTGGCCATCGCCGCTAGACAGGGGGCGCTTCGGGAGACACACCTCAAATACCACCTGTCGACGACGGCGATGCTCACACCTGAGCAAATGCATCGCTATGCCGAACTGCGCGGCTACAGCGATCAGCCGATGATGCATCATCATCACCACTGACGATCGGTAGACTCCTTCGTGTTGGAATGTTCTGCGCAGCGAGCGTAGGCGGGCCGTACGCTTCGCAATGACGACTACACCTTCTTCAACCACGCCACGAACGCATCGGCATAATCCGGATGCCAGCGCGACAGGGCAGGGCGGTTGTCCACGATATCGCCGGCCGCCCACAGGATGCGGCGCTCGTCGAGCTGCCGCGGCACGTCGTTGTCGGGGCAGAGGATGTAGAAATCGCCGGCTTCAAGCCGCGCGATCATGAAGTCGACGGTCTGTTCCGGCGTCCAGGCGCTGGCCGGCTTCTCGGTACGCCCGCGCGCGGTGAGGCCTGTGAAGACGTGGCCGGGGATCATCAGATGCGCGCTGATTTTGCAATCCTTGATGTTGCGCAATTCGTGTTGCAGCGCTTCGGTCAGCGCCTTCACGCCGGCCTTCGAAACGTTGTAGGCGGGATTGCCGGGCGGCGTCGTGATGCCCTGCTTGGAGCCGGTGTTGATGATGAGGCCGGGCCGGCTGCGCGCGATCATGTTCGGCGCGAATGCCTGCGTGCCGTTGATCACGCCCCAGAGATTGACATTGAGGATGCGCTGCCAGCTTTCCAACGGACCGAAACTGTTGCTGTCGGGTCCGATACCGGCATTGTTCATCAATATGTCGGTGCCGCCGAAGTGCTTCTGCACCGCGCTTTCCAGTTCGGTCACTTGCGCGATCTGGCTGACATCGACCGACACCGCCATGACGTCGGCGGCGCCACTGGGCGACGCGGCCGACAGTTTCGTCTCGGCTGCCTTGAGCCGTTCCGCGCCGATATCGGCGATGCAGACTTTCATGCCCGATGCCGCGAACCGTATCGCCGCGGCAAGCCCGATGCCGGAAGCGCCTCCGGTGATGACGGCGACATGGCCCGGCGACATCGCTGGATGAGGCATGCGAATTTTTCCTCTGGAGTTACCGCCCCGCGGCCTTTTTCGGCTTGCCGATGTCGCTGCGCAGCGCGGCCAATTCCTTGCGGGCGACGCTTGCCGCATCGCGTTCGATCTTGCGGTAGCGCGCGACCAGCGAGGTGCCGAACGGCGTCAGCGCCGCGCCGCCGCCATTCTTGCCGCCGGTCTGCCGATCGACGGCCGGCTGCCGGCAGATGCGGTTGATCTCATCGACCAGGTCCCAGGCACGCTTGTAGGACATGTCCATGGCGCGGCCGGCGGCAGAGATCGAGCCGAATTCGCGGATGTTTTCCAGCAGCTGAATCTTGCCCGGGCCGATGCGGCCTCTGGCATCGAGGTCGATGCGCACGCTCAGCGACGGCAGCGACGGGGCGGACGGTTTCTGCATGCAACAACAGATTGCCACCGGTACCTATTGCGAACAAGGGAATATCGGACAATGCACAGCAGTGTGCGGAAGGCTGCGAGAGAGGTGACGATAGCTGCGCTCTCCCCGCACGCGGGGTGAGGTTAGACCGAGCTACGCCGCCTCCTTCGCGCTCGCCCGGCGCGGCAGCGACACGCGCACCACCGTGCCCGAGCCGAGCCTGGAGCGCAGCTTCATCGAGCCGCCATGCAGATGCGCGAGCGAGCGCGCGATCGCAAGGCCCAGACCCGAGCCATGATAGGTCTTGGTGAGCTGGCTCTCGACCTGCTCGAAGGGCCGCCCCAACCGCTTGAGGGATTGCGCCGCGATCCCGATGCCGGAGTTGGCGATCAGAAGCACGATACGATCATCCAGGATACGGCTGCGCACCACGATCTTGCCGCCCTCGGGCGTGAACTTCACGGCGTTGGAGAGCAGGTTGACCATGATCTGCTTGGTAGCGCGGCGATCGGCCACCACGGGGATGCTCTGCTCGATATCGGCATCGAGCACGAGGCTCTTGTCCTGCGCGCGGCCCGCGACCACCCGAAGCGACTCCGCAAGCGTGCGCGACAGATCGAGCGGCTCCATGTCGAGCTGCATGCGGCCCGCCTCGATCTTGGACATGTCGAGGATGTCGTTGATGACCTCCAGCAGATAGTGCCCGCTGGTGAGGATGTCGTGGCAATATTCCCGGTATTTTTCCGAGCCGAGCGCGCCGAACATGCCGCTCTCCATGATCTCGGAGAAGCCGATGATGGCGTTGAGCGGCGTGCGCAGCTCGTGGCTCATATTGGCGAGGAATTTCGACTTGGTGGCGTTGGCTTCCTCGGCGCGGGCCTTCTCCTGCGCATAGCGTTCGGCGAGGTCGGCAAGCTCGATGGTCTGCTGTTCCAGCGCGACCTGCGATCGTTTCAGGTCGATGACCGTGGCGCGCAGCCGCAAATCGTTGTCGACCAGCTTCTGCTCATGCGCCTTGATGCGGGTGATGTCGGTGCCGACCGAGACGTAACCGCCGTCCTTGGTGCGTCGCTCGCTGACATGCAGCCAGCTGCCGTCATCGAGCTGCGCCTCGAAGGTCCGTGCGCCCGGCGTCTGGTTGCCGCCCTCCTGTTGGCGGGTGCGGACCTCCGGCATGCGGCCGACCTCGATCACGGTCTCGTAGGAGGTGCCGGGGATCACGGCGGAATCCGGTAGCTTGTGCAACCTCTGGAAATGCGAGTTGCAGAGCACGAGGCGGTCGCTGGCGTCCCACAGCACGAAGGCCTCAGGAATGGTCTCGATCGCGTCGCGCAGTCGCAAGTCCGCCTCGATGCTCCTCTCGGCGAGGCTCTTCTGCTCGGTGATATCGAGCGCAATTCCGATCAGGTGCGGATTGCCTTCGCCATTGCGGCTCAGCTCGCAGCGGACGCGGAGCCAGATCCAGTGGCCGTTGGCGTGCTGCATGCGGAAGGTTTGGTCGATGTGATTGATCTCGCCTGCGATCAGCCGCTCGGCGATCGCGAACAGGTCGATGTCGTCGGATTTCACAAGCGCATTGACCTCGCCGAAGGTCAGGAGGTCGCCGCGCGCGTCGAGCCCGAGCATGGTGAACATCGATTGCGACCAGAAGATCCGGCCGCGCGACAGGTCCCAATCCCACAGGCCGCAGCGGCCGCGGTTGAGCGCGGTGTCGATGCGGCCGCGCACGGCGTCGTTGATCAGGTCGCCCTCGCGGGCGCGGGTGGATTGCCAGTGAAAGGCGAAGCCGAGGATCAGCACGACGAAACCTGTCGTCGCCGACAGCGTCACCGACAGCGCGGAATCCGAGCCCCAGACCGGCTCGAGATTTTCCTGCAGCACGATGACCCGTCCGGGCAGCGCCTTGATCAGCATCGTCGTCACCAGCGCGCGATTGCCGCTCGGCAGGATGATGTCGTTGACCTTGCCCTGCAGGCTCGGCGCCCCCAGCAATTGCGCCGAGCTGATGGTGTCGAGGACACCGTCGGTCTGACTGATGCCGGATTCGGTCGGGACACGGGCGAGGATGCGACGGTCGGCGCCCGCGACGATGACATGGCGGCCCGCGGCGATGCCCCAGGCGGGGATCAAATCCGCCAGCAGGAACTGCAGGCGTTCGATGTTGGCGAACCGGTCCTGGCGGAAGGAGACGAGGCGATCGATGCGTTCGGCGAGATAGTCGGACAGCGCGGCAAGATCGCGCTCGCTGGCCTTGCGCTTCTGCCGGCTCTGGTCGAGCACCTGGACGAAGGCGCCGAGGCAGATGGTGATCAGGAAGGCGATGATCAGGGTGGGCACGGCGCGGCGCAGCGCGGGCTCGGCGGTCAGCAGCCGGTGGTAGGCCGGCTTTGCGATCGATTGCGCCAATCCCTTGATCGAATTGGATTGGGCGCACGCGTTCGCCGCATGCGCACGCGCCATGCCTTTGTCCCCCACCGGAAATTGATTTCTTTAACGCGTCCGGAAAGAACCCCAAGTCACTCCCGAATCAACGTGATTTGAATCCAGTTTTTGCGGGCTGTCGAGAGTCAACGATTCCTTAACGCAAATAAATCTTGTCCAACGAAGAATCGCGGACGTGAAAGTACGGGGAATATGAGTCCGAAAGGGGAACGCATGACGGCGAGCGCGCGCGTCACGCGCTTGGCGGCTCGGCATGGCTGATGACGCGCTTCACGGTCGGGAAGGCGCGGCGCAGCGCGCGCTCGATCTCGTCGACGGTCTCGTGCACCTTGATCACGCTCATCGACGGTGCGGCGCGGCAATGAAAGTTAACGATTTCGCCGGCGTCAGTGTCGCGCACCCGCACATTATGGATGTCATGGATTGCGGTGTCCGCGGCAAAGCGCGAAAGCGCCGTGGCGATGGTCGCCGTCCGCTCCGGCGCCGCATCGGTGCCGAGCGGCAACTCGGGTTCGAGCGGTTCGATATGGGTGTCGACCTCGACGTCGGTGCCGAAATCCTCCTCAATGCTCTGCTCGAGCGACTGCGCGATGTCGTGGGCGGCGGTCAGCGCCATCTCGCCGTCGACCTCGAGGTCGATGCTGACGATCAGCTTGCCGCCGAGGTCGTGGACGGTGACGTGGTGCACGGCGAGACCGGAGTTGCGCGCGATCACCATGATGCGCTCGCGCACGCTTTCGTCGTTGAGCGCAACGGGGATCGCCGTGAAAGTGAGGTCGGCATCGCCGAGCGCCTCGCTCACCGCGGCCTGCGCCTTGCGTTTGATTTCCTCGACCTGGCCGATCGGATAGGTGCGCGGCACCTTGGCGAAAGCGTCGATGAAAGTGGTCGGTCCGACCATGCGTACGCGGAACCGCGCGACGTCGACGACGCCCGGAACCGCGCGAATGGCGGACTCGGCCTTTTCAGCCACGCCTTCGGGCGCGCGGTCGAGCAGCGTCTCCACGGTGGAGCGCGCCATCCGCAAGCCGAGAGCTGCGATCATGACGGCGACCGCAATCGCAGCTGCCGCATCGCCCCACGGGAAGCCGAGGGCCGCCAGTACGAGGCCGGCGATGACGGCGAGCGAGCCCAGCACGTCGGAGGCGAAATGCAGCGCGTCGGCAGCGAGCGCCTGGCTTTTCGTCGCCCGCGCGGCGCGGTGCAGCGCGCGCGCCCGCCAGTAGTTCACGGCGATATCGATCAGGAGGACGACAAAGGGAATGGCCGAGATCGTCGGCGGCGGCGCGCCGTCGCGCAGGCGGCTCCAGGCCTCGACCAGAATGCCACCGGCCAGCACGTAGAGCAGGGCGGTAACGCCGAGCGCCGACAGGCTTTCGAACTTGCCGTGGCCGTAGTGATGCTCGGCGTCGGCGGGCTGGTCGGACACCCTCACCACCGCCCAGGTGATGATGGTTGCGACCAGATCGACCGAACTGTGCAGCGCTTCGGAAATCAGCGCCAGCGAGCCGATGGCGATCCCGACCACGAATTTGGCTACGGCCATGCCGCCGCTGGCGAAAATCGAGATCGCCGCAACCGAGGTCTTGCTGTGACTGTGAGCGCTCATCGGCGGCGGTTTAACAGGGCGCCACGCAACGTCAACGCAAAGATCGGGACACGCTATCGCCACTCATTCGCAGAAGGAAATTGCGAATTGTTCCGATGTAAAGGTCTCGTGCCCCGGACGCTGCGCAGCACGCAGTGATGCGCTGCTGATCCGGGGCCCATTGCGACAAAGTTGGGTCCCGGCTCTGCGGTGCACCGCTCACGCGCTGCACCGCGTCCGGGACACGAGAGCAGAGTCACAACGTCACGACGATCTTGCCGAGATGCTTGTTGGCTTCCATGTGCTCGAACGCCTTGCCGATATCCTCGAACTTGTAGACCTTGTCGATCGGCAGCTGCAGCTTGCGCGATTCCACCGCGCTCCAGATGTCCTTGCGGACCTCGTCGAAGATCTCGCGGACTTCCTCCATGCTGCGGGTACGGAAGGTGACGCCGATATACTGGATGCGGCGCGCGGCGTGCAGGTCGAAATTGAATTCGGCGCGGGTGCCGCCGAGCCGGCCGACATTGACAATGCGGCCCTTGATCTTCGTCGCCGTCAGGTTCTGGTTCGCGACCTTGCCGGAGACCTGGTCGACGATGAGGTCGACGCCTTCGCCGTTGGTGGCCTTGAGGACCTGATCGACCCAGCCCGGATCGGAGGAATCGACGGCGAGATCGGCGCCGAACTCCTTCAGCCGGCCGCGGCGATAGGCATCGGTCGACGATCCCACCACGAGCTTCGCGCCCTTCAGCTTGGCGATCTGCATCGCCATCAAGCCGACGCCGGAGCTCGCGCCCTGGATCATCACCGTCTGGCCCGGCTGCAACGCGCCGTTGGTGACGACGGCGTTGTGCATGGTGGCGAGTGCCACGGGGAGGGTGGCCGCCTCATCGAAATTCATGTTGGAGGGGGCGCGGAACAGCCGGCCGTGATCGGCCAGCGTATATTCGGCAAAGGCCTGGCCGCCCGAGCCCATGATCTTGTCGCCGACCTTGACGCCTTTCGCGTCGGGACCGAGCTCGGCGACTTCGCCCGCCCATTCCATGCCGAGCACGGTGCCGACGCCGCCGGCCGCGCCATGAGCGTGGCCCTTGGTCATGCCGAGATCGGCGCGGTTCAGCCCGCAGGCGTGAACCTTGACCAGCACCTGCGTGCCTTTTGGCGCGGGCTTGGGAACATCCGTAATCGCAGCGCCATTGGCGCCGTAGACATAGGCTTTCATGGGATCGTTCCTCTTGTTTGGGGAATCACCGTGCCACCCTCATCCTGAGGAGCCGCGCCAGCGGCGTCTCGAAGGATGAGGCCAGAGTTCGGCCTCATGGTTCGAGACGCGCCTTCGGCGCTCCTCACCATGAGGGGAGAGACTTACTCCGCGGCCTGGCGTTTGCCGCCGGACATCATGGTCTCGAAGCGCTCGCGCATGATCGCCTCTGCCTCGCGGATGATGCGCGAGACCAGCTCGGCGCAGGTCGGGATGTCGTGGATCAGCCCCTGCACCTGGCCCGCCGACCAGATGCCTTCGTCGGCATCGCCGGTGGCGTAGACCATCTTGCCGCGTGCGCCGGCCACGAGTTCGCGGACGTCCTCGAACTTGGCGCCCTCCTTTTCCATCGCGACCACCTTGGTCGAGATCGCGTTCTTTGCGACGCGCGAGGTGTTGCGCATGGTGCGGAAGATCAGCTCGGTCTCGCGCTCGTCATTGGCGACGATCTTTTCCTTCACCAACTGATGAATTGGGCTTTCCTTGGTGCACATGAAGCGGGTGCCCATGTTGATGCCTTCGGCGCCGAGCGCGAGTGCTGCGACCAGGCCGCGGCCATCGCCGAAGCCGCCGGAGGCGATCATCGGGATCTTCACCTTGTCGGCGGCTACGGGAATAAGGATCAGGCCGGGCGTGTCATCCTCGCCGGGATGGCCTGCGCATTCAAAACCGTCGATCGAGATCGCATCGACGCCCATGCGCTCGGCCGACAGCGCGTGGCGGACGCTGGTGCATTTATGCACGACCTTGATGCCGTGCTTCTTGAATTCGGTGACGTGCTCCTGCGGCTTGTTGCCGGCGGTCTCGACGACCTTGATGCCGCTCTCGATGATGGCCTGGCGGTATTCCACATAAGGCGGCGGCTTGATCGAGGGCAGGATGGTCAGGTTCACGCCGAACGGCTTGTCGGTCAGGCCGCGGCAACGCGCGATCTCTTTTGTGAGATCTTCCGGCGTCGGCTGGGTCAATGCAGTGATGAAGCCGAGTGCCCCGGCATTGGCGACCGCCGCCACCAGCTCGGCGCGGCCGACCCATTGCATGCCGCCCTGCACGATCGGGTGCTCGACGCCGACAAGCTCGGTGAAACGCGTTTTGATCATACTGCCCTCTGTTTCCCTGAGGCGCGCTTGAAGCGGCCTTTGTTCTGCTTTCCGGGGCAGGATGGCGTCACATCGGGCAAAAGTCTACCGCGGGCGGAGGCCGCAAGGGCAACGCCATCATGCAAAAGCGACAGGCGGTGCGCGGGCCCTGAGGTGGGGCTCAAAGCCTGCCGGTCGCAGCCGAGGGAGAGCTAGGCGAGATCAGGCCGCCGTCTGCGTCGACACGCCGCCCGCGGCGTCATCGAACGCGCTCGAAACGTCGCGCATGCTGATGACACCGGTCAGCGAGAAGTCGTCGATGACGGGCAGATGGCGGATGTGGTGCACGTTCATGAGATGACGCACATGCTCGAGCGAGTCGCTGGACGAGCAGGCCACCAGCTTCTGCACCGAGATTAGCTGCGAGACCTTCATATTGACGCCGGCCGCACCGTTTTCCGCGATGGCGCGCACCACGTCGCGCTCGGTGAACATGCCGACCGCGGTATTTCCTTCGGTGCGGACCACGTCCTTGACCACGAGCGCGCTGACATTGCTGGCGCGCATCAATTGAGCAGCGACGGCGACGGTCTCGTTCATGCGAACCGTGACCACGCGAGCATGGGTCTTCTTGCTCAGAATGTCTCCGACTTGCATCGCAACCTCCATCGAAGTGGGGCGGGTAACTCGATCAAGTCCTGACGATCTTGGTATACATTATGCCAAAAGTCAAATGACATCTGGTTACGCAACTGAAGATTTGTGGACGGCGGCGCCAAATAAAAAGGGCGCGCCCTCGCGCGCCCTTTCCAGACCCGATCCGATCGCGAGTTCACTCTGCCAGCTGGCCCACCGGGAGCTCTTATCCTGCGCCGCGCTGATCGAGCGCCGCATCGGGCGCACCACGAACAGCGCAAGTCCCACGACGATGAGATTCATGATTGCTGCGACCGCAAACACCGCGTGCCAGCTGCCGCGTGTGTGCCTTCAGCAGGTTCGCCAGCGGGACCACAAAAGCCGACATTCCCTTCGCCGTATACATGAGGGCGGTGTTGGTCGTGGCGTATTTCGGTCCGAATATGTCTGTCGTGGTCGAGGGGAACAGGCTGAAGATCTCGCCCCACGTGAAGAAGACGATCGCGGCGCTGATCACGAATGCCCACGGCGTCGAGCCGGCCGTTCCAAGCAGCCAATAGGCGGCGGCTCGCCAGGGTAAACGCGATTGCCATGGTGTATTCGCGGCCGATCTGGTCGGACACCCAGCCAAAGAACGGTCGCGCACCGCCATTGCACAGACCGTCGATAATGGCCGCTACCGTCAGCGTGGACGCGCCAAACAGGATCACTGTCTCGGACACGCCGTAGTCCTTGGCGATGACTGCGACCTGGGCTGCCACCATGAGGCCGCTCGCGGACACCATGATGAACATCACGTAGAGAATCCAGAAGATCGGAGACCGAAGCACCTGAGCCGGGTTGCTGCTGGTCTTCGTTTGCAGGACTTTCACGGCCGTGGCGGACGGGACTTCGCCGGCCAGCGGCGGGCGGAGCAGCCAGGCGAGCACGAAGACGATGCCGCCCTGAACGAGCGCGAACCAGAAGAAGGTGTCGGAATAGCCGATCGATGCGATCATCATCTGGATGGGAATGACGGTGACGACGGCGCCTGCACCGAAACCCGCGGCTGTAATCCCGACGGCCAGGCCGCGGCGATCAGGAAACCATTTCACCGCATTGCCAACGCAGGTGGCGTAGACGCCGCCCGCACCCGCGCCGGAAATGACCGCGCCCACATACAGCATCTCCAGCGAGTTGGCCCATGCGTTGATGAGCCAGCCGAGAGCCGCGAGCACGCCGCCGATCGCTACCATCCATTTTGGGCCTCGCGGGCCGAGGTAGTCGACGATGAATCCCTGAACTGGGGTCAACCAGGTCTCGAACGCGATGAAGAGGCTGAATGCGACCTGGATGCTTGCGACGTCCCAGGAATGCGCTTTCGCCATGGGGCCGACGAAAAAGGTCCAGCCGTATTGGAGATTGGCCATCATCGCCATGCAGATGACGCCGACGGTCAGTTGCATCCAACGATACCCGCCAGATGGCGCTGTCGTCGGCGCAGCCGCGTTTGTGCTGGCAACCATTCGAAATTCCTCCCACGCGTTTTTATCTCAATTCCGAGACCTAGTGTCGCAAGGTTGTGACCTAAGGTCGCAAGTTGGGAGCTTGGTATATCATATTCCAAGATGCAAGGCGGATTTGCTGCTGCGCTGCAGCAACTCAGCTACGCAGTTCGAACGAGAAGCCGGTTGTGGGACGGTTCCTTGGAGCCGCGCCTCGGTGAGGGCCGGGCGTGGGGCGAAAAAGAAACGCCCGGCGACTGGCCGGGCGCTCGATCTTTCCAAATGCGATGGGGCTGGTGTGGTTACGCGGTTGCTTGCTCCACCACGATTTTACGCCACGGCTTGAGCGCGAGGAGGGCGAGCAACGACGCCAATATGTTGGCGCCGGCCGCGATGATGAAGACTTTGTCCCAGCTTCCCGTGCTCTGCTGCACGTAGTTGGCGATGGGAACGAGAAGCGCTGCCGTTCCCTTGGCGGTGTAGAGCAGGCCCGCATTGGTGGTCGCGAACTTCGAGCCAAACGTATCGGTGCAGGTCGATGGAAACAGCGAGTAGATTTCGCCCCACGCAAAGAACACCAGGCCCGACAGGATCACGAACCAGACCGGATCGTGTCCGAGCACATAGAGCGCCCAGATGCCGAGGCCCTCGATGCCGAAGGCGATGAACATGGTGTTCTCGCGGCCGATCATGTCGGAGATCCAGCCGAAGAACGGCCGCGTCAATCCGTTGAGGATACGATCGATGGTGGCCGCGAATGTCACCGCGGTCATGGTCATGCCGATCAGCGTCACCGGAACGCTGTCGACCTTCCAGTCGACCGCAATCGGCTTCAGGTTGGCCGTCACCATCAATCCGCCGGCGCCGACGATCACGAACATGAAATACATCAGCCAGAAGATCGGATGACGCATCACCTCGGTCGGCTGATAGTCGCGCCGGGTCTGGATGAGCTTGAGGTTCTGCACCGGCGCGGGCACCTGTCCCGCCTTCGGCGCCAGCAGGAAGAATGCGAGGATCACGATGAGAATTCCCTGCCCGAGGCCGAAGTAAAGAAACGTCGCCTGGAAGCCGGAATCCTTGATCATCGCCTGGATCGGCGCGACCGTGAGCGCCGAGCCCGCGCCAAATCCGGCGGCGGTGATGCCGGCCGCGAGACCGCGCTTGTCGGGAAACCACTTCAGCGCATTGCCGACGCATGTGCCGTACACGCCGCCCGCGCCGATGCCCGCGACGATCATGCCGAAGTAATAGCCGCCGAGGGTCGTCGCCTTCGCGTTGATGACCCATCCGATCGCGCACAGCACGCCGCCGACGAGAACGACGAAGCGCGGACCATATTTGTCGACGAACCAGCCCTCGACCGGCACCAGCCATGTCTCAAACAGCACGAAGAGGGTGAATGCCCACTGGATCGAGGCGCGATCCCATCCGAATGTCTTCTGGATGTCGGGGACGAAGAAGGTCCAGCCGTATTGATAGTTCGCGATCATCACCATCGCGGCGACGCCGATCGTCAGTTGCGTCCAGCGATAGGTGTCGCTGACGCGTGCGCTCGCGGGAACCGTCGCGTGAACCATCTCTGTCATTGAACCTCCCAAAGGCACGCGCTTCTCGTTGACGACGAGCGCCGAAGTGCATTCTTCGTATTGCGTATGCCAACGCTCAAGAGATGAGACGCGCAGTGGGCGCAAATGCCGCAGCGACTTTCGGCTGCGACAAAATGAATCGAGTTTGCAAACGAAAGTGCAAACGAAAATGGCTCCGCAAATCTACGGAGCCATTTCATGAGAGAAGGAAGACGAACGCTTCACGCAGAGTTCCGAAGAACCCAACGTGCACGCGGTATTAGAGGCCGACGCGCGGGACGTCGCCGTTGCGGATGTTCGCCTCGGCCCACGCCATCAACAGATCGTCGAGCCGGGCAATGAGGCGGCCGAACAGGGTATCGGAGACGGGAAGGGCGATGGTAGCGGTCTTGGACATATTCACTCTCTGGTTTGCAGAGCGGCCGTAGCCGTCTCAATGCGTCGAGAGTGATTTAATGTATACCAGATACCAGAACAACGGTCTTGTTTGCATAGCAGCAATTTGGAGTGTGCAATGCAACATACGGCGTGGAACGATGCCCACTAAAACGAAGGCCGCCCGCAGGCAGCCTTCTAACATATTGGCTTGGCTCGATTATTCCGCGGCTTGCTTACGGGGCGGGTCGAGCGCGCCGGAGCCGTGGATTTCAGCGACCTGGTGATCGCTGTAGCCGAGCACCTGGCGCAGGATCTCGTCGGTGTGCTCGCCAAGCAGCGGCGAACGCTGCACATCGCTCGGGCTGTCCGACAGCTTGATCGGATTGCCAACCGAGAAATATTTGCCGCGGGTGGGGTGGTCGACCTCGACCACGGTGCCGGTGGCGCGCAGCGACTGATCCTCGATCAATTCCTTCATCGACAGGATCGGACCGCAGGGGATGTCGTCCTTGTTGAGGATGTCCATCGCCTCGAACTTGGTCTTGGTCATGGTCCACTGCTCGATACGGGCGAAGATTTCGTTCAACCGGGACAGCCGGGCTGGCGGCTTGGCGTAATCGGGATGCGTCTTCCAGCCGGGCTCGCCGATGACGTCGCAGATTTTCTCCCAGACGGGCGCCTGGGTGATGAAATAAATGTAGGCGTTTGGATCCGTCTCCCAGCCCTTGCATTTGAGGATGCGGCCGGGTTGGCCGCCGCCGGAATCGTTGCCCGCGCGCGGCACCGCGTCGCCGAACGGAATGCCTTCGCCAAACTGGCTGTATTCTTTCAGCGGACCATGGGCGAGGCGCTGCTGATCGCGCAGTTTTACGCGCGCGAGATTCAACACACCGTCCTGCATCGCAGCGGTGACGCGCTGGCCCTTGCCGCTATGCGTGCGCTGATAGAGCGCGGTGACGATGCCGAGCGCGAGATGCAGGCCGGTCCCGCTGTCGCCGATCTGGGCGCCGGTCACGAGCGGCAACCCGTCGCGGAAACCGGTGGTGGAGGCAGCGCCGCCGGTGCACTGCGCGACGTTCTCGTAGACCTTGCAGTCTTCATAGGGCCCCGGACCGAAACCCTTGATCGAGGCGACGATCATCTTCGGATTGATGCTCTGGATCTTTTCCCAGGGGAAACCCATGCGGTCGAGCACGCCGGGCCCGAAATTCTCCACCAGCACGTCGCAGGTCTTGATCAGCGCGGTCAGGACTTCCTTGCCCTTCGGGTTCTTGGTGTCGAGCGTGATTGAGCGCTTGTTGTGGTTCAGCATGGTGAAATACAGGCTGTCCACGTTAGGAACGTCCTGCAACTGACCGCGCGTGATGTCGCCGACGCCGGGTCGCTCGACCTTGATCACATCGGCGCCGAACCACGCCAGCAATTGCGTGCAGGTCGGTCCCGATTGCACGTGGGTGAAATCGAGGATGCGAACACCCTTCAGCGCCTTGGTCATTGCTATAACTCCCGTCTCGTATCTGGATAGGAACGGGGCCCGCCTTGGCCCGTCCGATTGGTTGACTACTTCTTTTTCAGTGCACTTTGCGGATTGAGGTTGCCGATACGGCCGCTCTCGGAGCCCGCCGCCGGATCTATCATCGCGTTGATCAAGGTCGGCTCGCCGGAATCCATCGCCGCGTTGACGGCGCGCTTCAGTTCGTCCGGCGAAGTCGCATTCACGCCGACGCCGCCGAACGCCTCCATCATCCTGTCGTAGCGCGAGCCTTTGACGAACACGGTGGTCGCAGGATCGGCGCCCGCCGAATTGACGTCGGTGCCGCGATAGATGCCGTCATTGTTGAAGATCACGACGCAGACCGGCAGCTTGTAACGGCAGATGGTCTCGACCTCCATGCCGGAGAAGCCGAAGGCGCTGTCGCCTTCGACGGCGAGCACCGGCTTGCCGGTCTCGATCGCGGCGGCGATCGCATAACCCATGCCGATGCCCATCACGCCCCAAGTGCCGACGTCGATGCGTTTGCGCGGCTGGTGCATGTCGATGACGCCACGCGCCAGATCGAGCGTGTTGGCGCCTTCGTTGACGAGGATGGCGTCCGGCCGCTCCTTGATGATGGTGCGGAGCACGCCGAGCGCGCCGTGATAGTCCATCGGCGAGTTGTTGTTCATCAGCCGCGGCGCCATTTTGGCGACATTGTCGTCGCGTTTCTTCTTGATGGTGTCGAGCCAGTCGGCCGGCGGCGCTGTCCAGTTGCCGCCCATCGCCTCCAGCAGCGCGTGGACGCAGGAGCCGATATCGCCGACTACGGGGGCAACGATCTCGACGTTGGAATCCATTTCCTTCGGCTCGATATCGACCTGGATGAATTTCTTCGGCGCGTCGCCCCAGGTCTTGCCCTTGCCGTGCGACAGCAGCCAGTTGAGACGTGCGCCGATCAGCATCACCACGTCAGCGTCCTTCAGCACGGTCGAGCGCGCAGCACCTGCGCATTGCGGATGCAGGTCGGGCAAGAGGCCCTTGGCCATGCTCATCGGCAGGAACGGCGCGCCGCTTTTCTCGACGAACGCTTTGATATCGCTGTCGGCCTGCGCATAGGCTGCACCCTTGCCGAGGATGATCAGCGGCCGCTTCGCGCCCTTGAGCACGTCGAGCGCGCGCTTGATCGAAGCGGGGGCGGGGATCTGCGCCGGCGCCGCATCGATCACCTTCACCAGCGACTTCTTGCCGGCTTCGGCATCCACCACCTGCCCGAACAATTTGGCGGGAAGATCGAGATAGACGCCGCCGGGACGGCCAGAGACCGCGGCGCGGATCGCGCGCGCAATTCCGATGCCGATGTCCTGCGCGTGCAGCACGCGGAACGCCGCCTTGCAGAGCGGCTTGGCGATCGCGAGCTGATCCATCTCTTCATAGTCACCCTGCTGCAGGTCGACGATCTCGCGTTCGGAGGAGCCCGAGATCAGGATCATCGGGAAACAGTTGGTGGTGGCATGCGCCAGCGCGGTGAGACCGTTGAGGAAGCCCGGCGCCGAGACGGTGAGGCAGATGCCCGGCTTCTTGGTGAGATAGCCCGCGATCGAGGCGGCATAGCCGGCGTTCTGCTCGTGGCGGAAGGAGAGCACGCGGATGCCCGCGGCCTGCGCCATGCGGCCGAAATCGGTAATGGGAATACCCGGTACGCCGTAGATCGTCTTGACGTCGTTGAGCTTCAACGCATCGATGATGAGGTTAAAGCCGTCAGTCTGCTCCTGCTCGGTGCCCGTCTTGGCAGGTGTATCCAGCATGGCTCTTCTCCCTGGTCGTCTTTATCGTTGGGGACGAGTTGATCGTCTTCTGTTGTTGATCTTTTTCGGCCTAGACCAGTTCCTGGCCGTGCGCCTCGACAAAGGCGGCAAGTCCAAGCGTGTGGTCGCGCGCGCGCTTTTCGGCGAGCTCGGTGTTGCGCTCTTCCAGCGCCTCGATGATCCCCAGATGCTCCGGCAGCGAGGCCGCGATGCGTTCGGTGCGGCCGATGGTGAGCTGGCGATAGCCGCGCACGTGCAGCAGGATTTCGTTGGTCATGTCGACCAGCACGGGCGATTCCGACAGCGAGATCAGCGCCTGGTGGAAGGCGATGTTGGCCTTGGAATATTCGTCGACATGATCCTGCGGCAGGCGGTCCTTGCCGAAATCCTTGAAGAAGTCGCGCAGCGCAGAGATGTCTTTCTTGCGGGCGGTGGTCGTGATCAGACGCGCCGCCATGCTCTCGAGCGCGGCCCAGGCGCGGATCATATCGACGATTTCGTTCTTGGTCCGGCGCACCACGATGATGCCGCGGCGCGGCACGGTCTTCACGAAACCGTCCTGCTCCAGCATCGCGATCGCTTCGCGGATCGGGGTACGGCTGACACCGAGACGCTCGGACAGCGCGCGCTCGTCGAGCATCACGGGCTCCGGCGTCGCGTAGATGTCCATCTTCAGGATGGCTTCCTTCAAGGCTTCATAGGCCTTGTTCTTGAAGCTGGTCTCCGGGGCAATTCTGACGATTGCAATATCGGCATCGGCCATGGTCAGCGGCGCCTTGGGTTGTTTCCGAATGGGCACGATGGTCTCCTCATAGTGGGAGACGCCTTTTACCGTAATAAGTAGCGGAAGATTTTTGGCATGCCAGATGCCAGAATGTCAAGTCGGCCACTTTTTTCGGCTTTTCGCAGCAACAGCTTGTCTTGACAAGTTGGTTGCTGGCATACCAAATGCCATAAAATAAATGGGAGGAAGCCTGATGTCGAATAAAGATGCAGTCCGCAAAGTGCTCGATCAAGTGAAAGCGGACAAACGCACGAGCTTGACGGCGCCCGAAGGCAAGATCGTTTGCGACGCCTACGGCATTCCGGTTCCTAAAGAGGACGTGGCGAAGTCGGCGGCCGATGCCGCGAAGATCGCCGGCGGCATGGGTTTCCCGGTCGTGATGAAGATCGTCTCGCCGGACATTCTCCACAAGACCGAAGCGGGTGGCGTGATCGTCGGCGTCAAGGATGCGGCCTCCGCCGAGAAAAGTTACGAGACGATTCTCGCCAACGCGAAAAAATACAAGGCTGATGCCAAGATCGAGGGCGTCCAGGTGCAGCAGATGCTGGCCGGCGGCACCGAGGTGATCGTCGGCTCGATCACCGACGGCTCGTTCGGCAAGCTGGTGGCCTTCGGCCTCGGCGGCGTGCTGGTCGAAGTTCTCAAGGACATCACCTTCCGCCTTGCACCTGCGACCAAGCAGGACGCGCTCTCGATGCTCGACGGCATCCAGGCCCATGAAATGCTGAAGGGTGTGCGCGGCGGCGACCCCGTCAATCGGGATGCGCTGGCCGATGTGATCGTCAAGGTGTCGCAGCTCGTCAGCGACTTCCCCGAGATGGTCGAACTCGACCTGAATCCGGTGTTCGCGACCAAGAAGGACGCTATTGCGGCCGACGTGCGCATCGTTGTCGACTTCGACTACAAGCCGCGGCCGAAGCCGCGTCCGACCGAGGAAATCGTCAAGGCGATGAACCGCATCATGCAGCCGAAGGCGGTTGCTGTCATTGGCGCCTCCACCGAGGACGGCAAGATCGGCAACTCCGTGATGAAGAACCTCATCAACGGCGGCTATAAGGGCGAGATCCTGCCGATCCATCCCAAGGCAACGGAGATCCTGGGTTACAAGGCCTACAAGAGTGTGAAGGACGTGTCCGGCGTGATCGACGTCGCGGTGTTTGCGATCCCGGCGAAGTTCGTGGCCGGTGCGCTCATCGAATGCGGCGAGAAGAAAATCCCGGGCGCCGTTCTCATTCCATCCGGCTTCGCGGAAGCCGGTGCGCCGGAATTGCAGGCCGAGATCGTCGAGATCGGCAAGAAATACGACGTCCGCCTGATGGGGCCGAACATCTACGGCTTCTACTACACGCCGGCCAATCTCTGCGCGACCTTCTGCACCGCCTACGACGTCAAGGGCAGCGCGGCGTTGTCTTCGCAATCGGGCGGTATCGGCATGGCGATCATCGGCTTCTCGCGTTCGGCCAAGATGGGCGTCTCCGCGATCGTCGGTCTCGGTAACAAGTCCGACATCGACGAAGACGATCTGCTCGCCTTCTTCGAGCAGGATCCCAACACCACCGTCATCGCGCAGCATTGCGAAGACCTCAAGGATGGCCGCGCCTTTGCGGAAGCCGCCAAGCGCGTCGCCAAGAAGAAGCCCGTCATCGTGCTCAAGGCCGGCCGCACCTCGGCCGGCGCGAAGGCTGCCTCGTCGCACACCGGCGCGCTTGCCGGCAACGACAAGATCTATGAAGACGTGCTCAAGCAGTCCGGCGTGATCCGCGCTCGCAGTCTGCGGCAACTGCTGGAGTTTGCGCGCGGCGTGCCTGTCTTGCCGACGCCGAAGGGCGAGAACATCCTGATCATCACCGGTGCGGGCGGCTCCGGCGTGCTGCTGTCGGACTCGGTGGTCGACAACGGGCTGTCGCTGATGGCGATGCCGCCCGATCTCGACGCGGCGTTCCGCAAGTTCATTCCGCCGTTTGGTGCTGCCGGCAATCCCGTCGACATCACCGGCGGCGAACCGCCGATCACCTACATCAACACGGTGAAGCTCGGCCTGTCGGACGAGCGCATCCATTCGCTGATCCTCGGCTACTGGCACACTATCGTCACGCCGCCGATGGTGTTCGCGCGCAACATGGTCGAGGTGAAGAAGGAGATGGAGGCGAAAGGCTTCGTCAAGCCGATCGTCGCTTCGCTCGCGGGCGACGTCGAGGTCGAGGAGGCCGCCGAATATCTCTATCAGAACGGCATTCCGGCTTATCCCTATTCGACGGAGACACCGGTCGAAGTGCTCGGCGCCAAGTACAAATGGGCGCGCGGCGCGGGGTTGCTCTGATCGAAATCTATCGCTGCACGTCGTCAAGAGCGGCCGCCCTAACGGGCGGCCGTTTTGCTGATGCGCGAGGACACGGACGGTGTGATTGATGAGGGATTGCCGGCGTCCAGCGTCTGGCCCTTGAAATGTGAGATAGCGTGGTCGATCAGACGGCGCGCGTTCGCTGGGCGAAAACGCTCCGGCATATAGATCGCCGAGAGCGGAAATGTTCCCGCGGTGTAATCGGGAAGGACGCGGACCAGCGAACCGTTTGCCAGGTACGGCCTCACGAGACTAAGCGGCATGCGCGCAATTCCCACGCCCGCTTGGGCCCATGACAAGATCCCAAACCCATTGGTCGTTGTCACCCGGCAGTGCATTTCGATTTCCGTGCGCGAGCCATCGGAAGCCTCCAGCTGGAAAAACTGCCGCTTTCCAAATGCGGAGAAGCCAATGAACTCATGCCTGTTCAGATCTGCGGGGACGGAGATCGGATCGCTTCTCGCGAGATACTGGGCCGAGGCGACGAAGATGTTGCTGTCTTCGGTCAGCTTGCGGGCAACGAAAGGGCCACTTTCGATGTTGCCGATACGAAATGCGACATCAATCCGTTCTGCAGCAAGGTCGACCATCTCGTCAGTCGCGACGACGTCCAGCGACAAGCCTGGATATCGCCCCAAGAACGATGCGAACATTGGAAGAATGAAAGGGTCTGCGACACCCGTGGGTACCGAGATGCGCAGGCTGCCTTGCGGCATCTCCGCGGCCTTGGCCGCCTGGAGCGCCTTATTGGCTTCCTTCATGATCGTCTTGCCATGCGCGGCGAGGACCTCCCCGACAGCGGTCAGCCTCACGCCACGTCCTGCCCGATCGAGCAGTTTGGCGCCGATCTCGTCCTCAAGCGCGGCGATGTGATGGCTGATCGAGGATTTCACAAGCCCGAGACGGCGGGCCGCCCCCGAAATGCTCCCGCAATCAGCCACTTCGGCGAGCACGGCCAAGCGATGGATGCGTTCCGGCTTCATTGTTCGATTTGATCGTACCATCTGTCCAACTTTACTATCTATCGCTCGATATTATCGAAATATAGGGTCTTTGAAATACCCAACCCGACGACAACTCAGACCCCATGAAGGCTCGATATGAAAATTTCCCACCAAAAAACTGCCCTGCTGATCGGCGCGGCGTTTGCTGCTTCGTCCCTGAGCTTTGCGGCGTTGGCTCAAGACGATCCACCGGGCTTTGTTCAGACTTTGCCTGAGCAGATCAAATGGACTCAAGCCGCTTCGCTGCTGCCAGGCGGGCTATCCGCCTCGATCTACGGCAATGCGCAAAAGCCAACCGGCTACTACATCAACCGGGTGAAGCTGCCTGCCGATTTCAAGGTGCTGCCCCACAGCCACCCTGAAGAAAGCGTCTACACCGTCATCTCTGGCACCTTCTATATTGGGTACGGTGACAAATTCGACCCGGCCAAACTCAGAGCATTCCCCCCAGGCTCGACCTTCGTGGTACCAGCCAACACCAGCCATTTTCACTGGATGCGCTCGGGCGAAGCGGTAGCGCAGATCACAGGTGTCGGTCCCAACGGGTTTGAATACGTCGATCAGGCAGACGATCCGCGCAAGAAATAACAGCGCCAAAAGCGCCCACGCCAATGCGGTCGAGATCCTCGTTCTGTTCGCGCCCGCTTCTTATCGCCGCGCATCTTCACAACCTTCAGGCACCCGCGCCCGCGGCGGCAGCAACGGTCTACTTGCTCGCAAGGCTCACACATTGACCTGGTTTACGCAGCCGGCGTACCGGCCCTCCCCACACTGGCCTCCTTTCTCAGCCTTGGCACGACCCTGGTCGCGCTCTCGACGCTGGCGTGAGAAGCCGGACACTCTTGCGGGTTACAAGGGCGACGGTTCGGTGCAGCGGTTTCGAACATTGATGGTGGCAGCCTTTCTGTCCGCAGCCGGAGCAGCCTTGGCTGGGGCAGGGGGCGTCGTCACGCTCACCTTGAACGACGCCGGTCAGGTTCGGCCGCACCACGTGACGACGAAAGCTGCGAGCTGCCGCGACAACGAGGCTCAATATGAATCAAACGCCAACCTGGTCCCGCGCGAGTGGACGCGGATGGCCGAATCCGGGATGCGCAACGAGGCCACGCATCCCACCGTCACGCTTCAGGTTGGTGGCGGCTCCAGATTTACGGTTGAGAGGCCGTTCGAAACTGTGCTGATCGGAAATCCAGCTGTTGTCGAACTTCAGACCCAAGATGAACGTTCCGTTCTCCTGAACCCGCTGAGTCCCGGAACCACAAACCTCGTTTTCATTGACAAACAAGGCATCGTAATCACCAACTTGATGGTCTTGGTTCGCGAGGCAGAGGCAATCTGAAAATTCCGCCTGTCGGGTGCCACGGTGCGCTGTTACGTCGGCGACGTGAAGCAGCCCGTGTTCGTTGTGCGCTACCCGAAGCGTGTGCGGACGTGCATGGGACGGTGGGACTGTGGACAACGGCACGGACAGTCACTTCCGCCTTTTCAGGACGGCTTCGAACGCCAATAAGACCGGCCGAGCCAATTGAGCAGGGCAGCGATCACGAAGCCGATACAGGCCGCGATCGCATCGACGATGAAGTCCTCCAGCCGTGCGTGGCGCCCAGGTACGAGAATCTGCAACAATTCAAGCACGCCGATCAGCCCGACAGCCACGACGACCATCGATCGGTTCCGGGGGTAGGCGAGGCCGAATGCAAGTCCAAGCAGCACAAAAGCCAGCGCGTGCTCGCCATCCTGGCCAAGGTCGGAGTGCGGGCGATAACTCGCCGGTCCGAGCGTGGCGAAGGTGACGGCGGCGGCGAGCAGCCAGGCGAATATTCGCAATATCAAGGTCGTCATGGGCGCGCCTTAGCACGGTTTGCCTGACACATGCGTTCGCGGCCACCTGAGAACTTCGTGTAGTTAACGCCGCGCGTCAGAGCGCCTGCCGCACGCCCAGGCCCAGCATGAAGCGTTCCCTGATCTGCACGGGATCGCGCTTGGTGGCTCCCGTGCCCGGCTTGTCGTCGATGCGCACGCCGATCAGGGTCGGTGCTGTCGCCGACATCGATTGATCGATCAGCCGCTCGAAATCGTCCTCGTCCGCCGCCCAGGCGCTGTTGGCGATCCCGCTCGCGATTGCGATTGCGACCAGATCTGTATGGGCCGCGGCCGGCGTCGGCTGGCTGCCTGTGATCTGATAGATGCCGTTGTCCATGAGGACCATGGTGAGGTTCTTCGGCGCCAGGGTCGCAATGGTCGAGAGCGAGCCGAGCTGCATCAACAAGGAACCGTCGCCTTCGAGCGCAAACACGCGCCGCTTCGGCTGCGCCAGCGCCACGCCGAGCGCGATCGGGAAGGCCAGCCCCATGCTGCCGAGCATGTACCAGTTCTGCGGGCGATGGCCGGCGGCCCACAAATCGAAATTGGTGTTGCCGATCCCGCCGATCACGGCCTCTTCGTTCTTCAGTTTGGCGACGAGACGAGAGGTCACGTCGAAACGGTTCATCACCTTGGTGTTGCGGGCGGGTTTGGCTTGCGCGCTCATGATGCCGCTCACTTGTCGAAAACTTTGCCGCCGGTCAGCAGCGGATTGAGGATCAGCGCCACCGGCGCCTGCGTGGTGACGGCCTGCTTGATCGAGCGGTCGACGATGAATTCGAGCTCGTCGAGCCGGGTGCAGGTGTGATGCTCGATGGCGAGCGAATCCAGCACCGGGCGCATGGTGCGGCAGACCAGCGACTGGCCGAGATTGAATTCGCCGAGCGTGCCGCGCTCTGACACGAACATGATCAGCGGAATCTGCGAGGGCGCAACCAGCGAGGCCAGCACGTTGGCGAGCGTGGCGAAGCCCGAGGTCTGCATCAGCACCGCGCTCTTCATGCCGCCCATCCAGGCGCCGGAGGCGATGCCGACCGCTTCTTCCTCGCGCGCGGTGGGAAAGGTGGTGAAGAACGGATCGGCATGCAGGTTCTTGATCAGGCGCGTCAGCACGCGATCGGGGACGTAGGGCACAAGGCGGATGTCGTTGCGCTTCAGCGTCTCAAGAATAATGCCGTACCAGGTTTCCTGCTCCGGAGACGCTTGCGGCGAAGTTCTCTGCTCCGCGACTGCCATCCCGCTCTCCCTTTATCTCGTAACTCTTGCAACGCTTGCGACCATGGTCGATGCCGGCTGCGCGAGGGCGCAACTTGACGCGGCGGGTGGGATTGTCAACATGCCGCGCAAGCAATGCGGTCTGCGCCGCGCGGCGATGCGAAGCCTCTCGCCGGCGTGCAATAAGGTACAGCAGCGTGCGAAGCGGGCGCCGGATGCGGGAGGAACGTCATGGTCAGGCGGTTTGCGGTTGCCGCCATAACGGCGGCGCTGCTGGCAGGCGGCGGCGCGCTTGCGCAATCGAATTTCCCGACCAAGTCCGTGCACATTTACGTGCCATATCCGGCCGGGGGCGGCGTCGACATTCTCTCGCGCACGCTCGGCGATGTCGTCTCCAAGCAGTGGGGCCAGAGCGTGCTGGTCGAGAACCGTCCCGGCGCCGGCGGCGTGATCGCTTCGCAGGCTCTCGTACAATCGCCACCCGACGGCTACACATTGATCATGGTGGCGAGCGGCCATCCCGCCAATCCGTTTCTCTATCCGAAGCTGCCCTACGACACCTTCAAGGATTTCACGCCGATCTCGCTGCTGGCGTCGTCGCCGAACATCCTGCTGGTCCGCGCAGACTCGCCGTTCAAGACGCTCGCCGATGTGATCGCTGCGGCCAAGGCCAAGCCTGGCAGTCTTTCCATCGCGCACGCAGGCTCGGGAACGTCGACCCATCTTGCGCTCGAGCTCCTCAAGAGCCTCGCCAAGATCGACCTCAATCCCATCCCCTACAAGGGCGGCGCGCCTGCCATCAACGATCTCCTTGGCGGGCAGATTCCGCTGACGTTCAACAACGGGCCGGAATCGGTCGGTCAGCTCGAGGCCAAGACGGTGCGCGCGCTCGCGGTAACGACGGCCAAGCGCGCGCCGTTCCTGCCTGACGTGCCCTCTATCGGCGAGACCGTTCCGGGATATGACACCGAGGTGTGGTGGGGCTTGCTCGGGCCCGGCAACATGCCGCGCGACCTGGTCGAGAAACTCTCGCATGATTTTGTTGCAGCCTTGAACACCGATGCCGTGAAAGAGCGCCTGACCAAGCTGGGAGCCATTTCGATCGGTACCACGCCGCAGGCCTTCGACAAGAAAATCCACGACGACTACGACAAATGGGGCCCGATCATCCAGGCCGCCGGCATCAAGGCGGAGTGAATCACCCGCCGCATCACCATTCTCTGCGATCTTCCAAACCGAAAGCGACTTATGTCCGTCAACAACAAGCGCGTGTTCTACGTCAAATATCTCTCCCACCCGATCTACACCGAGATCCTCAAAGCCCGCCCCGATGTGCGATTCGACCGGCTTGAGAACGAGAGCCCGGAATCCGAGTTCGCGCCGATCCTCTCGGCTGCGCATGCCTATCAGGTCGGCGCGGCGCGCGACGAGATCGCGCCGCATTTTCACGTCCATGACGATCTGTTGAAGCGCGCGCCGAATCTGCTGATCGTCTCGAGCAACGGCGCGGGCTTCGATCCCGTTGATGTCGACGCCTGCACGCGCGCCGGTGTGCTGGTCCTGAACCAGTCTGGCGGCAACGCGGACTCGGTCGCCGAGCATGCGCTCGGCATGCTGCTTACGCTTTCGAAGCGCATCATCGACGCCGATCGTGCGCTGCGCAGGGACCGCGACGTCAACCGCAATGCGCTGATCGGCCGGGAGGCAGGAGGCTCGACCATCGGCATCGTCGGCATCGGCAATGTCGGCCGCCGCCTCGCCGAGCTCTGCAAGGGCCTGCTTCGCATGAAGGTGCTGGCCTACGATCCCTATCTCTCCGCCGCCGAGATTGCCGCGCGGGGCGCCGAGAAGGTCGAGCTCGACGAGTTGATGCGCCGCTCGGATTACGTCTCGATCAACTGCCCGCTGACCAAAGAAAACCGCGGCATGATCGGCGCAAAGCAGTTCGCGCTGATGCAGCCGCACGCCTTCTTCATCACCACCGCACGCGGCTTCATCCATGACGAGGACGCACTGTTGCAGGCTCTGAAGGAAAAGCGCATCGCCGGCGCCGGTCTCGACGTCTGGTCGAAGGAGCCGCCGCCGCCCGAGCATCCCTTGCTGCAGTTCGACAATGTGCTGGCAAGCCCGCACACCGCGGGTGTCACCCGCGAGGCGCGCGAGAACATGGCCCGCATCGCTGCCGAGCAGATCCTCGACACCCTCGACGGCAAGCGCCCGCCGCGCATCATCAATCCCGAGGTCTGGCCGTATTACAGCGAGCGCTTCGCGCGCACCTTCGGGGTGACGCCGAAATAGGCCGAACCCAAGAGAAAATTCCTCCGCTGCCGCATTCGCCGAGGCAACAAAACTGCTGCCGCTGGCAGGGCGGGCGGTAGGGACATTGCTATTTTTTGCCGACCCTCGACGCGGGCCTCCCCAAAGACCATTTTCCTCATAGCGCCATTGACTTAGAGGCGGTTCCACCGCCGGCGTCCGAGGATAATGAGATGGAACGGGTTCGTTCATTGCTGCGCTCGACGCCTTCGCGGATCAGCCGCCGCATCGCGCAGTTTGTCGCGATCGCGGCCGCAAGTCTGCCCGACGCCGGCGCATAAGCTTTCGCATTTACACCACCGGTAGGAACTTCAGCGAGAAACGCGCGCCGCGCGGCTTGCGATTCTCCACCGTGATGCCAGCCGAATGCAGCTCGGCGATGCGCTGCACGATCGATAATCCCAATCCCGTGCTGCCCGGCTTGCGGCGGTCGCGCCGCCAGAAGCGGCGGAAGATCAGGCTCCGTTCGTCGTCCTGAATGCCCGGTCCTTCGTCGAGCACACTGATGGTGCCGTCGCTATCGACGACGAATTCGACGGTCGATCCTGCTGCAGTGTGATTGATGGCGTTTTCGGCGAGGTTGCGGATAGCGCGGCCGAGCATTTCCGCATTGCCCTTGATCCAGACCGGTTCGGCTGATCCCGACAGCGCGACGTCCTTGCCCTGCGCCAGCGCCAGGGGTGCGACGAACTCGGCGACCTCGGAGGCCACCGACCTCAGATCGGCCTTCTCATCGGCATTGACGACGAGCGCGTCGAGCTCGGCAATGTCGAGCAACTGGCTGACGATGTGCGCCATGCCTTCGACGTTCTGCCGCAACCCCTCGCGCATCTCGGGATCCTCCAGGATGTCGATGCGCGTCCGCAGCACGCTCAAGGGGGTACGCAATTCATGCGCGGCATCCGCGGTGAAATCGCGCTGCACGCGAAATCCCTGCTCGAGCCGGTCGAGCCCCTGGTTGACCGCGGAAACCAGCGGACGCACCTCGCGCGGAATCCCGCCGGTCGGCAGTCGTACGCCGGGCCGCGCCGGGCCGATGCTCTCGGCGATCTCGGAGGCCTGCCGCAGCGGCCACAGCGCGCGGCGGAAGATCGCGATGTCGGCGACCAACAGGATCAGCAGGATCGGCAGCGTGATCCAGCCGACATTGCGATAGAAGTCGACGACGATGTCGTCGATCAGCACGTCGCGGTTGGCGAGGTCCTCGCCAGCCTGGATCCAGACGGTCTGGCCGCCGATTGTCTTCTTCACGCTCGCGCCGGACACGGTCGCGTCGCCGCGCCGCTGTTGCAGGAACTCGATCGCGCCCGCGCGGTGATCGTTCGGAAACAGCGCTTCGTGATTGGCCAGCGAAGAGAACAGCACCTCGCCGCGTTCGCCGATCACGGCGTAGGAGTAGCGGCCATAGGGCTGCGAGTAGAGCCCGAGCAGCTCGGATGGCAAATTCAGCACGAGATGCCCGTCGGGCCCGACGCTGAGGTGCTCGCCGACCATGGCGGCCTGTTCCTGCATCGCCTTGTTGTGGATGTTGCCGGTGGCGTAGCTCAACAGCCACGACAGCGCGACCGACATCAGGATCGAGGTGATGACGACGGCGACGACATGCAGAAACACAATCCGGGAAATAATCGACTGGAATCGCAGCACGCTATTTTTCCTCGGCGATGAGGTAGCCGACCCCGCGGATGGTATGCACGGCCACCCTGGCGCCGCGATCGGCGAGCTGCTTGCGCAGGCGATGGACATAAACCTCGACCGCGTTGGAGGCGACCTCGCCGGAATGGCCGAAGATGTGATCCTCGACCTGCTTCTTGGAGACCACGCGGCCCTTGCTGCGCATCAGCAGCTCGAGCACCGCGGTTTCGCGGGCCGAGAGCACCTGCGGCTGATCGTCGATCGAGGCCTGGCGATTCTGCGTATCGAACTGCAGGTTGGCGATCCGCAGCGAATTGCCGAGCAACTGGCCGGGCCGCCGTAGCTGCGCTTCCAGGCGCGCAATCAGTTCCTCCAGTGCGAAGGGTTTCACCAGATAATCGTCGGCGCCGCTGCGCAGGCCCTGCACGCGGTCGTGCAGACCGCCGCGCGCGGTCAGCACCAGCACCGGAATAGGATTGTCGCGCTGCCGCAGCTCGCGCAGCAGCGCCAGCCCGTCGCCGTCGGGCAGGCCGAGGTCGAGGATGAGCGCGGCATAGAAAGTCGTGCTGAGAACGGCGCGGGCGTCTTCGACCGTCGACAGCAGGTCGGCCTCATAGCCGGCCGTGCGCAGGCCCTTCGCCAGCAGCTCGGCGAGTTCCTCATTGTCTTCGACGATCAACAGCCGCATTCGGTGCGCCTTGCGAAATTGGACCGACCGAAGCGGTCGGACAGGGGGAGTTCATCACAACCGCCTGCGGGGGAAAAGGCTTCCGGCACCTACTCGTCATTGCGAGCGAAGCGAAGCAATCCATTCCTCAGCTTGCTGGAACATGGATTGCTTCGTCGCTGCGCTCCTCGCAATGACGAAGACGTGAAGCCGCATTCCCGCGGCGCTGACGCGTCCAGGTTTTGCGAAACGTCACCCCCGAAGAGACGAGGGGCAGGGAATGCCGGGTGCTGGCTGCACCCGCAGCCTCGTTTGCAAAACAAAACAAGCAAACGAGCATAGTCACTACAGGTGAAACCGAACGATCCGGCACTCCCTGCGCAATGGTTTTATCGGCTGCTCCGTGCTCTCCTCGGAGTCTCGGGCTTGTTAGCCTCCGTCGCCGATTGATCATCTCAATCAGCTTGACCCCAGCGTCGAGGGGACAGGACCACACGGCTTGACCGTACGCTTCAGCGCGCATCGTCTGCGCACCGAGAGCGTCCATCGCATCCCGCCTCACGTCCGGTGACGATAGGCCTAACGTCCCTCGTGTCGAGGCGGGACGGCGCGCGTTAGATCACATATTCCGTTTTTCGAAAAGAAAATTATTTTTATCAGGCTGGACATTTCGCATTATTTCTGAATGGGCGAAGTGTTTTGCCCGTCGTGCTGAATTTGCAACACGCCGGTTTGCGGGCCTGCTGGCGACCCATGGCTGCAACCGGGAGTTGGCGGACATGTGCGAGTACATTCGCCTCAAGAATTAGCCATCCGCCGAATTCGAAGGCGCCCGTAAGGCTGGTGTAAGCTCAACAGTCTATTGGGTTTTTTGTTTTCGCTGACAGCGCCGGACAGTTCCCTCGTCACCAGATGGCGAAAGCGCAGAGCATCGAGAGCGGAAGAATGACGACGCCGAGATAGAGCCAGGTGCGATAGCCGCCGGCGTCCTTGGGAAGGATGAACAGATGTACGGCGAGCCAAAGGCAAACCGCAAAACCGATCGCGACCCGCGCCAGGTCGCTCGGTGTCTCGTAGATCGCCCAGATATGCTCGATCTGCGGGCTGGCGACGCGCGCCGTGATCAAGATCAGAACGGCGATGAAAATCGATCGAACGGTCAGGCCGCCAAACCAGACGGTCCTGGACATTTCGCCGGGTCTTTTCGCTCCATTCACTGGCAACTCACCTCGGTAAATCGCGCGCCGGTTATGAACATCTATTCATCGGTGCGGGCGTCAGCAAGGGCACCACGGTCTCTCGCCGTGCAAAGACTGCGCCAGTACAAGTCGTATCCGATTCGCTGGGCTTCCGAATCCCGCCTGACGGGGCCAATCGCACCGGAAGCGACCGCGCCGAATCGGCTAAAATCAGTGTCATCGGGCTAGGTTAGGCTCGGAATTCCCCGCACTTGCGGGGGTCCGAAATCGCCAATATGACGGGCACCGCCGGACCAACACCGCAAGCAAGACGCGCCGATCGGCGAGAAATGACGATAGGCGCGCAACACATGCACAAAGTCGCATCATGAACTTGGGCGGGAACTGGACTCTGCGGCGGCTGCTGGTTGCGGCCGCCGCCGTCGCGTTGGTTGCCGCCGTCGTTGTCGGCGCCGGGCGGATGCTGGTCCAGCATGCGAAATCCACCGAGCCATCGCAGGCCGCCAAGAAGGATCCGGGACGTTTCACGCCGACTGATGCGGAGTGGACGGCGCTGGCCTTCGAACCGGCCAAGGAGCAGGAGTTCCGCGCCGAGCACATCACCGAAGGCAAGATCGCCGTCAACGAAGACTCCTCAACGCCGGTATTCTCGCCCTATGCCGGCCGCATCGCGAAGCTCCTGGTCAAGCCCAGCGATACGGTCGAGCGCGGGCAGGCGCTGTTCGTGATCGAAGCCACCGACACCGTGCAGGCCCTGAACGATTTCATCACGGCATCGAGTACGCTGAACAGCGCGCGCTCCAAGCTCAACCTGGCGCAGATCAACGAGAAGCGTCAGACCGATCTCTATGCCGGCAAGGCGGTGCCGCTGAAGGATATGCAGGCGGCGCAGGACGCCTTGGTCGGGGCGCAAAACGACCAGCGCGCTGCCGAGACCGCGCTGGAGGCCGTGCATAACCGGCTGCGCATCCTCGGGCGATCGGAGGATCAGATCACCCAGTTCCAGCAGAGCAGGCAGATCAGCGCGGACACGCCGATCTATTCGCCGCTATCGGGCACGGTGGTGGCGCGCAAGGCCGGTCCCGGCCAGTTCATCGCGGCCGGCGCCAGCGATCCCGTCTTCGTCATCGGCGATCTCTCCACCGTCTGGCTCACCGCCTTCGTGCGCGAGAGCGAGGCAGCTGATGTCCGGCCAGGCCAGGAGATCGATTACACGGTGCTCGCCTTGCCCGGTCGCAATTTCAAGGCGCGCATCGACTATGTCGCGGCCGCCATCGATCCGATGACGCGACGGCTCCTGGTGCGCGCGGTCATCGACAACAAGGACGGCTTGTTCAAGCCGGAGATGTTCGCCAATGTCACGATCTACGCCGCCGGCGACCACACGTCGGTCGGAGTGCCCAAGCAGGCGCTGATTTATGAGGGCGATCGCGTGCGGCTATGGGTGGCGCACGATGAAGACAAGACGCTCGAGTTACGGCAGGTCCAGACCGGACTGACCAATGGCGACCTCGTCGAAGTCAAAGCCAACTTGAAGCCTGGGGAGAAAGTCGTCACCCGGGGCAGTCTGTTCATCGATCGCGCGGCATCCGGTACCTGAAGGATTCGCATGGATCGTCTCGTCTCCTTCGCAGTCGAACGCCGGTTCCTGATGGTCGGCCTGTTCGCCGCCGTCGTGATCGGCGGCTTGATTGCGTTCCGGGCGCTGAACATCGAGGCCTATCCCGATCCGACGCCACCGATGGTCGACGTCGTCACCCAGTCGCCAGGACTGTCGGCGGAGGAGATCGAGCGCTACATCACCATTCCCCTGGAAGCGCAGGTCGCGGGGCTGAAGAACCTCAACGTGATCCGGACGATCTCGCTGTACGGCCTGTCCGACGTCAAGCTGCAGTTCTCCTTCGAGTACACCTACGAGCAGGCGTTGCAGCAGGTGCTGAACCGCCTGGCGCAGATGGCGCCGCTGCCCAACAACGCGCTGCCGCAGATTTCGCCGCTCAGTCCGATCGGCGAGATCTATCGCTATCGTCTGGTCGGCCCGCCCAATTACTCCGTGCTCGACCTCAAGACCTTGCAGGACTGGATCCTGCAACGCCGGTTCCGCACCGTGCCCGGGGTGATCGACGTCACCGGCTGGGGCGGCAAGACCAAGACTTACGAGTTGCAGGTCGACTTCAACAAGCTGGTGGCGAACGGGCTGACGCTGCCGCAGTTGCTGCAGGCGGTCTCCAACTCCAACATCAATGTCGGCGGCAACACCGTCAACATCGGTCCGCAGGCCGCGGTGGTGCGCGGCGTTGGCCTGATCCGCTCGATCGATGCGCTGGCCAACACCATGATCGCCGCGCAGAACGGCACGCCGGTGCTGGTCAGGGATGTCGCCGAAGTCACCGTCGGATCGCAGCCGCGGCTTGGCATCGCCGGTGAGAACCAGGACGACGATATCGTCCAGGGCATCGTGCTGATGCGGCGCGGCGAGCAGAGCTCGCCGACGATCGCGCGGGTGGAGGAGCTGGTCGAACGCATCAATCATTCCAGCATTCTGCCGCCGGGCGTGCGCATCGAGCGCATCTACGACCGCAAGGACCTGATCGACACCACGACCAAGACCGTGCTCGAGAACATGGTGTTCGGCATCGTGCTGATCGTGCTGCTGCAATGGATATTCCTCGGCGACCTCAGAAGCGCGCTGATCGTCGGCGCCACCATTCCGTTCGCGCTGTTCTTTGCCGTCAGCATCCTCGTGCTGCGCGGCGAATCCGCCAACCTCTTGTCGGTCGGCGCGATCGATTTCGGCCTGATCGTCGACGCCACCGTGATCATGGTGGAGGCGATTTTCCGCCGACTGTCGCATACCGAACGGCTCTCGGAAGCGGAGATGGAGGCCATTTCCTCCGACACCGTCATGGACATGAAGCATCATTCCATCCTGACGGCGGCGGCCGACGTGTCTCGTTCGATCTTCTTTGCGGCTGCGATCATCATCGCGGCTTTCCTGCCGCTGTTCACGCTGAGCGGCGTCGAGGGCAACATCTTCTCGCCGATGGCGCGCACCTATGCCTACGCACTTGCGGGCGGCCTGCTTGCGACCTTCACGGTGACGCCGGCGCTGAGCGCGATCATCCTCCCCGCCCATGTCGATGAGACCGAGACCCTGATCATGCGCTGGCTGAACCGGATCTACATTCCGGCGCTGCGGTGGTCGCTGGCCAGTCGTCATATCGTGCTGGTCGCGGCCGGCGTGCTGATCCTGATGACGGTGGTCGCCGTTCGCATGCTCGGGCTCGAGTTCCTGCCGAAGCTCGAGGAGGGCAACCTCTGGATCCGCGCCACCTTGCCGCCGACGATCTCGCTGCAGGAGGGCAACTCCTACGTCAACGAGATGCGCAAGCTGATCGCGGAATTGCCTGAAGTGGAATTGGTCGTGTCGCAGCACGGCCGCCCGGATGACGGCACGGACGCGGCGGGCTTCTTCAATGCCGAGTTCTTCGCGCCGCTGAAGCCCGCCAAGCAATGGCCGAAGGGCGAGGACAAGGACGATCTGACTGCAAAACTGCTCGCGCAGTTGCAGGAGAAGTTTCCGGGCGTCGAGTTCAACTTCTCGCAATATCTGCAGGACAACGTCTCGGAAGCCGTCTCCGGCGTGAAGGGCGAGAACTCGATCAAGCTGTTCGGCAATGATTTGCAGGCGCTGACGACCACCGCCAACAAGATCAAGTCGGTGCTGGCGACCGTGCAAGGTGTCACTGACCTCGCGGTGTTCACCTCGCTCGGCCAGCCCACCCTCCAGATCGACATCGACCGCGCGCGCGCGGCGCGTTATGGCCTCACACCGGGCGACATCAATGCAACCGTCCGCACCGCAATCGGCGGCGACAGCGCCGGCGACCTCTACGAGCCCGGCAGCGACCGCCATTTCCCGATCATCGTCCGGCTGGCGCCGCAATTCCGCCAGAGCGCGGAGTCGATCCAGAATTTGCGGATCGGCGCGCAAGGCCCGAGCGGCATCACGCAGGTGCCGCTCAGCGAGGTCGCCTCCATCAAGCTGGTGTCGGGCGCGGCCTATATCTATCGCGAGCAGCAGGAGCGCTATTTGCCGATCAAGTTCTCGGTGCGTGAGCGCGACCTCGGCAGCGCCATCCAGGAAGCGCAGCAGAAGATCGCAGCCCAGGTCGAACTGCCGCCGGGCTCGCGGATCGAATGGGTCGGCGAGTTCGGCAATTTGCAGGATGCGATCAAGCGGCTGTCGATCGTGGTGCCCATCAGCCTGACCCTGATCGCGCTGCTGATCTGGTTCAATTTCGGTTCCGTGGTCGACACCGTGCTGACCATGAGCGTGATCCCGATGGCGGTGTTCGGCGGCATCGTCGGCCTGGTCGTGACCGGAATTCCCTTCAGCGTCTCGGCGGCGATCGGTTTCATCGCGCTGTTCGGCATTTCCGTGATGGACGGCATCATCATCCTCTCGCAGTACAATTCGTTGATCGCCGAAGGGATGGAGCGGGGTGCTGCGATCCTGCGCACCGGCGAGTTGCAGCTTCGCCCGGTGCTGATGACCTGCGTTGTTGCCGGCGTCGGGCTGCTGCCGGCCGCGTTATCCACCGGCATCGGCTCGCAGGTGCAAAAGCCTTTGGCTGTGGTTGTCGTAGCGGGCATGATGGTGGCTCCGGTCGTCATCCTGCTGACCCTGCCGGCGTTGATTTCCCTGTTTTCGCGGCGAACCCGCAGGGGATTTGTGGAGGGTTTGGCTCCGGCCGAGTGATTGGACCAGCGTGATGGGTGGGGTTGCGGTTAGTGCCAGGTTCGGGCGCGCCCCGGGTTTCCGTGTTGCGGGAATCCGGCTGGCATGCGCGGCATTTGGCCTGCTTGCAGCCGTGAGCCCGTCGGCGGCGGAGACCCTCGCCGACGCGCTGGTGAGGACCTACCAGACCAATCCGGCACTCAATGCCGAGCGCGCGCGCCAGCGCGGCACCGACGAGAACGTCCCGCAGGCGCTCTCCGGCTACCGGCCGCAGCTGGTCGCGAGCCTCAGTTCCGGCCTGCAGGCGGTGCGCAATATCCTGCCCGACAACACCGTGCAGAGCGCGACCCTGAAGCCATGGACCATCGGGCTGACCGTCACGCAAATCCTGTTCAACGGCTACAAGACCTCCAACAACGTTCGCGTCGCCGAATTCCAGGTGAAGAGTGGCCGCGAGGCGCTGCGCAATATCGAGCAGGGCGTGCTGCTCGATGCCGTCACCGCCTACATGAACGTGATGGCGAACTACGCGCTGCTCGACGCGCAGCGCACCAATGTGAACGTGCTCCGCGAAATCCAGGCGACAACGAAGCGGCGGCTCGATGCCGGCGACGTCACGCCGACCGATACCGCCCAGGCGGAAGCGCGCCTCAGCCGAGGGCTCGCCGACCTCAATGCCGCGGAGGTCGGGCTTGCGATCTCGAAGGAGATCTACAAGCAGGTGATCGGCGATCCGCCGGGACAGCTTGTTGCGACGAGCCCGGTCGATCGCCTGATCCCTACCGGCGAAGGCGGAGCCGTCGAGTTGGCCGCCAGCCAGCATCCTGCGGTGCTCGGTGCGAGCTACGATTTCGATGTCGCGACCGTCTCGATCAAGCTCGCGGAAAGCGCGTTGCTGCCGACGCTCTCGGTTCAGGGCAGCGTCAGCCGGCAGGTGCAGAACGATCCGACGCTCAGCACGTCGCAGACCGACCAGGCTTCGGTGGTCGGATCGCTCAGCGTTCCCATCTATGACGGCGGCACCGCGGCCTCGCAGACGCGTCAGGCCAAGGAGGTCGCGTCACAGAGTCGCATGGTGCTCGAGCAGATGCGCAACCAGACGCGCACCGCCGTGGTCAGCGCCTGGGTCTCCAACGAGGGAACCAAGGTCGCGCTGCGCGCGGCCGAGTCGGAGGTCAAGGCCGCCGATATCGCGCTGCAGGGGGTGCGGCGCGAGGCCAATGGCGGGCAGCGCACCACCATTGATGTGTTGAATGCGCAGCAGGACCTAACCAACGCCAGAACCCGGCAAATCGGCGCTCAACGCGATCGCGTCATTGCCTCCTATACCCTGTTGAGTGCGGTCGGCAGGCTCGACGCGCACACCCTCAATCTCAACACGCCGGACTATTCGCCTGATGTGCACTACCATCAGGTCCGCGATGCCTGGCACGGCCTGCGGACGCCGTCCGGGCAATAAACGGCTGTCGAAGCTTCACAAAATCGTAACTGTCATGCCTTTGGCGGGCTTCCCGCGGTAGGCCGAACTGCCGTAAGCTTCGTGTAATGATGCCGGATAGAGTCCCGGCCCGCTCCCTGCTTATCGGACGGTGCCTCGGGGGAATGACATGGCTGGCCACATCATCGTTACCGACGAAGGATCGACCCGCACCATCGTGATGCGGCGGCCGGAGAAGAAGAACGCGCTCACGCCGGAGATGTTTCTGGAGATGGGCGAGGCGATCAATTCGGCGCAATCCAATCCGATTGTTCGCTGCCTGATCCTGACCGGCCGTTCCGGCGTGTTCACCGCCGGCGACGACGTCTCCGATTTCCTCGAGGAGGCCGAGACCAAGCGCGAGGCATCGAAGCCCCGTAACGCCATGATCTTCGTCGAGGCGTTGATCAACAACAAGAAGCCGATCATCGCCGCTGTCGACGGCCCTGCCGTCGGCATGGGACTGACCATGGTCCTGCATTGCGACTATGTGATCGCGGGCACCACAGCCTCCTTCCTGTCGCCGTTGATCCAGTACGGGCTGGTGCCGGAAGGTGCGTCCAGCCTGTTGCTGCCGCGGATGGCCGGCCATCAGCGCGCGTTCTCGCTTCTGGTGATGGGCCGGCCGATGAGCGCGGAGGAGGGCCGTCAGGCCGGCTTCGTCAATTCGGTGGTGCCGCCGGGACACGCCATCGTCGAGGCGCAGAAGGTCGCGCGCGAAATCTGCGAGCTGCCGCCGGAGGCGGTCGCGATCTCCCGCAAGCTCTTGAAACTGCCGACCGAGGATCTGCTGCGCCGGATGGGCCAGGAGGAGCATCTGTTCGGCGAGCGCATCCACGCGCCGAGCGTGACCGCCGCGGTGAAGAGCTTCATGCAGCGCAGGCGGAAGTAGGGGCCGCTGACCGCCTTGCGGCCATGCCGTCAATCTCGGTAGCCATCGCCGTCAGCTCATTCGCGACCTGCCCGGCGCCGTCAGGATGATCCCTTTCTGGATCAGATCGCGGCAGATGTCCTTCAGCGCGGTGACGACCTCGCGCGCCGCCCGGCTCACGGGCCGGCCGCGCGGCAGCGCCATCACGCGGTCTGCGCGCAACCACGGCACCAAAGTCGCCGACAGGCTGCCGGCCGCGACCTCCTGGTGAATGCCGGAGAACGGCAACAGCGCATAGCCAAGGCCGGTCGCCGCGATGCGCTTCATCGGCGTGACGCCGTCGACCCGGAGCGAGGAGGGAATCTCGGGTGGAAACGGGCTACGGCTGAGCGGAAGCACCGCCGCCGGAAGCGCGTTGAACTCGCGCCGCGTCAGCCTGCTTTTCTGCAGCAGCGGATCGCGCGGCGGTCCGATCAGGAACACCTGCTCGACCACCAGCGTCTCGTAGTCGAGATGATCGTTCGGCTGCGGGGCCGTGACGATGCCGATGTCGAGCTCGGCGCGGAGCAGACGGTCGCTCATCGTTTCCGTCAGACCTTCGCTGAGCTCCAGCCGCACGCGCGGAAAGCGCTCGACGAAAACTTTCGCGAGCGGCGCATAGAGAATGTCGGCGAGGCTCGACGGCGCGCCCAACCGCACGGTGCCTGATGGTTCGCGGTTCTCCGTGCGCACCTCGGCCTTGATGTCGTCCACAGTGCCGAGCAGCCAGCGGCCGCGCGCCAGCAGCACCTTGCCGGACTCCGTCACCGCAACGCCGCGCGCGCCGCGCACGAACAGCGCGCCGCCGAGCTCATGCTCGAGCTGCTGGATGTGGCGGGACAGCGCCGACTGGGCGACATTGAGGGCGCTTGCTGCAGCGCCGAAACCACCGCGTTCGGCGACCGCCACGAAGTAGCGAAGCTGCCGCAAATCCATGGCTTTTTCCTCACATCTCAAAAAGAGATCGATATCATATCAAACATATTCTTGTGAGATACCAAAAACAGGGCAGTCTTTGGTTCAAGCAACAAAAATCAGACGTCAGGAGGGAATGCATGGGCGTCGCAGCCAACGGCACGCGCCGGACCTCGGTCTTCATCGTCGGCGGCGGCCCGGTCGGGCTCGCGATGGGATTGCTGCTGGACCGGTTCGGGATCGACGCTGTGATCGTCGAGAAGAGCCCGACGACGACGGATCATCCCAAATCGCGCGGCTGCTGGGTCCGCACCATGGAGCTGTTCCGGCTCTGGGGCGTCGAGCAAGCGATCCGCGACCGCGGCCTGCAGGACAAATCCGACATGTTCGTGCAGGTCGAGAGCATCGCCGGCCGCGAGATCAGCCGCTCGCGTCCCGAGCCCAATCTCGGCCAGACGCCGGCGTGGAAATCGCTGGTGGCGCAGGATGCAGTCGAGGAGGAGATTTACAAGGTCATCGAGCACTCCAACCTGGTGCAGGTGAACTTCTCGACCGAGTTCGTCGGCTTCGAGGAGGTCGAAGACGGCGTCGTCTGTGAGATTCGGTCCGTCGACACCGGCCGCACCGAACATTGGCACGCCAAATATCTGCTCGCCTGCGACGGCGCCGGCTCGAGGACACGAAGCAAGGCCGGCATCGAGATGGAAGGGCCCGCGACGCTCTCGGTGATCCTGAACCAATATTGGAAAGGCGACCTCTCGCACCTTCCGCTGGCACGCGAAGCGGCCGGCTACATGGTCTACTCCAAAGAGCCAGCCGCCGGCTTGCCGCCGCGCGCCAGTATTCTCAACACCAATGGCAAAGATCGCTGGCTGTCGCTGATCCAGATCGGCTGGGAGAAAGACGAACGGCCGCGGCCCTGGACCGAAGCGGAGATGATCGAGATCATCCGCAGCCATACCGGCGTGCCCGATCTGGAGGTCACGCTGCTCAACGAGTCGATCTGGCGCATGAGCCGGCAGGTCGCCAAGAACTTCCGCAGCAAGCGCGTCCTTCTGGTCGGCGATGCCGCGCATCGTTTTCCGCCGACCGGCGGGTTCGGCCTGAACTCCGGGGTGCAGGACGCGCATAATCTCGCCTGGAAGCTGGTCTATGTGCTGCGCGGGCTTGCGTCGGAGAAGCTGCTCAACTCCTACGACGTCGAGCGGCGGCCGGTCGCGCAATCCAACGCTGATTTCAGCTTTGGCAACATGATCCGCTTCCGCAGGATCGACGATGCCGTGCGCTCCGGCAACGAGGATCGCATCCGCTTCTGGGTCAACGACCTCGACAATCACCTGCACAGTATCGGCCAGGCGCTGGGCTTCAGCTACGAGCAGGGCGCGATCATTCCCGACGGCACGCCGCGCGGCGGCCATCTCACGCGCGTCTACACGCCGACCGACCGGCCGGGCGGCCGCTTCCCGCACATCTGGCTCGACATGGCGCGCAAGCATTCGACGCTCGACTGGTTCGACAAGGAGTTCACGGTCGTGACCGGGCCGCTCGGCGATGACTGGTGCGAGGCCGGCCGCGATGTCGCGAAAAAAACCGGCCTGCCGATCAACGTGAAGAAGCTGCCGAATGCCCATGAGGCCGACGGCATCCACATGGGTCTGCGCGGCGCGGTGCTGGTGCGGCCCGACGGCCACGTCGCCTGGCGCACGCCCTACATCCCCTCCGATCCTTCGCGCGAACTTGCTGACGCAATAAAGACGGTGCTGCACTGATGGAAACGCTCGACGCCAACGGCACAACGATCAGTTTTGAACGGACAGGTCACGGTCCTCCATTGTTGCTGATGCATGGTGCGGAAGCCGATCATTCCATGTTCAACGCCTTGGCGCCGCTGCTTGCGGGCGAGTTCACCGTGATCGCCTATGACCAGCGCGATTCCGGCGGAACGAAAAATCCGCCAGCGCCCTATGGCTTCGAGGAATTGGCCGACGACGCGGCTGCGCTGATCACGGCACTCGGTTACGCGCGATCCCATGTGTTCGGCACCTCCTTCGGCGGCGTGATCGCGCAGGCTCTCGCGTCGCGTCATCCGGAGCGCGTCGACCGCCTGGTGCTGTCGAGCACCTTCCGCGCCGGCGCGGCGCTGCCGTCCATCAATCCGGAATTTCCGAGGTTCGCCGAGCTGCGCAGCCGCTTGCCGGCTTCGGCTCGCGAATTCGCCGAGTTCTTCTTCACCAAAGACTATCTCGCGGCTCATCCGGACGCCTCGTCGATTTTTGGAGGCAACACGCGGACCGACGCGCAGAAGGCGCGCCGTGGCGCGGTCATACCGCGACCGATCTCGGTCGACTTCGGCAAGATCGCAGCACCAACGTTGGTACTGGTGGGCGCGGAGGATCGCCTCATTCCACCCGCGCACACCCTGTCTTTGGCCCGCGAGATCGCCAACGCGAAGACCGTGACCATTCCAAACGTTGGCCATGTCTCCGCCCGCCAAAATCCTGCGGCGGTTGCAGCGGCCGTGAAAGCCTTTTTGCAAGAGGACGGATCACAACGACACAAGACGGAGGAGAACGACCATGGCAGATCGAGGGGAGGATCTCGTCACGCTGTATGACGGCGCGCCGTTGAACGCGCGCTACTGGGTCACGATCGCGCTCGGAATCGTCAGCAGCGTCTTCGACTATTTCGATTACTTCATCGTTGGCTTCCTGATCGCCGTGCTGGCGCCGTTGTGGCATCTGACCTTCGGCCAGACCTCCGTGATGCTGTTGAGCGCCGGTGTCGGCGCCATCATCGGCTCGCTGGTCTGGGGCGCGCTCGCCGATCGTTTCGGGCGCAAGCGTCTGCTGGTTGCCGGCGTCGCCCTCTGCGCCGTGTCTTCGGGCTCGGTGTCCTTGATTCCCGATGGTGCATGGATGCTGTTTTCGACCTTGCGCTTTTTTGTCGGCTTCGGCGTCGGCGCCGCCGCCTCGGTCGCGGTACCCCTGATCGTCGAATATACGCCGACCCGCAACCGCACCATCATCACCAGCGCGACCGTGATTCCGGTTTCGCTGGGCGTGCTGACGGCGTCGCTTTCGGCCGCCACCATGCTGCAGACCATCGGCTGGCGCGGGTTGGCCGCACTCGGGTTCATCCCGCTGATCCCGGCGGTGCTGATCGCGCTGATCACGCCCGAATCGGTACGCTGGCTGGTGTCGCGCGGCCGCTACGCAGAAGCGCGCAAGATCGTGGCGCGCACACTCAACGTGGCGCCGGAGACGCTCGCGCACGCCAGCGGTCCCGTTGCGAACGATGGCTCGCACAACGCTGCCCGCTTCGCCGACCTGCTGGCGCGACCAAAACTATTCTGGCTCACGGTGATCGTCTGGTTCGGCGCGAGCACGGCGAACTATGGCGTGTTCCTGTGGGGCCCGACCATCGTCGCGTTGCTGATGGGGGTTCCGCCGCAACAGGCTGCGCAACTCTTCATCGTCGTCAGCCTCACCGGCATGCTCGGTCGCACCGCGTTCTCGTTCTTGCCGCACTGGATCGGACGGCGGCGGTGTGGCGCGATCATGGGCTACGGCATCGCGATATCGCTCGGCGCCGCGGCGCTGTTCTTCGACCGCACGCTGTTCGGCTATCCCGCCTTCATCGTGCTGTTGATCCCGGCGGCCTTGTTTTTCGACGGCGGCTTCTCCAACATCGCGCCGTACTCGGCCGAAATCTTCCCGGTGCAACTCGCCGCGCGCGGCGTGGGCCTCGCCCAGGCCGCCAACGGCATTGGCAAGATCGCGGGCCCGCTCTGCCTGGCGCTGATTGCGGGCGCCACCAATATGATCACGCCCAAGGCGACGATCGATGCGGTGACACCAGCCTTCCTGTTCCTCGCGGCGTGTGGCCTTGCGATTGGACTGGCGTTCACGCTGCTCGGCGTCGAGACGCATGGCAAGCCGCTGGAACTGGAGCGGGGCGAACAGCCTCAACCGGCGGCCGAAGCCTTCGCGATGCGCCAGCAGACGGGTTAGTGACACTAGCAATCGCCGCCGAATACGCTATGTCTGTGCCGGAATTTGTATCCGGCACAGGTTAACTTTTGAACGATCAAACTCACCGCTTTTCCGTCGCACCGATGATGGACTGGACCGACCGGCATTGCCGCGTCTTCCATCGTCTGCTGACGCGCCATACGCGGCTCTACACGGAGATGCTGACCACGCCCGCCATCATTCATGGCGACCGCGCGCGGCTGCTCGGCTTCGATGCCAGCGAGCATCCCGTCGCGCTGCAGCTCGGTGGCTCCGATCCGCGCGAGCTCACCGAGGCCGCTGATATCGGCGAGGGCTTTGGCTATGACGAGATCAACCTCAATGTCGGTTGTCCGTCGGATCGCGTCAAAGATGGTCGTTTCGGCGCCTGCCTGATGGCGGAGCCCGATCTCGTTGCGGCTTGCGTCGCCGCGATAAAGCGCGCGGTGAAAATTCCCGTCACGGTGAAATGCCGCATCGGCATCGACGACCAGGACCCGGAAGCGTCGCTCGACCGGCTGGCGCGCGCGGTCGTTGCCGCCGGCAGCGACGCGCTCATCGTGCATGCGCGGAAAGCCTGGCTCACCGGCTTGTCGCCAAAGGAGAACCGCGACATCCCGCCGCTCGACTATGATCGCGTGTATCGCCTGAAGCAGGCGATGCCCGGCGTTGCCGTCATCATCAATGGCGGCGTCGCAAACCTCGCTGAGGCCAAAGCGCATCTTGCGCATGTCGACGGCGTGATGCTCGGACGCGCCGCCTATCAGGAGCCGTGGCGGCTGCTGCCGGTCGATGCCGACATCTTCGGTGAGACGCCGCGCTTTGCGACCATGAAAGACGTCTTCGAGGCGATGACGCCTTATATCGAGCGTGAACTCGTGCGCGGCACGCGGCTGCACGCGATCACGCGGCATTTCGTCGGCGCCTATCACGCCGTGCCCGGCGCGCGCGCGTTCCGCCGTCATCTGGCCGAATATGGCGTGAGGCCCGGCGCCGGCATCGAGGTGCTGCGCGATGCGATCGCGCTGGTCGAGGATCGTACTGCGCAAATCGCTGCCTAGTTGAGCGAGGCGCTGCGGCCACGATTGCCGCGCGAGGCTGCCGGCGCGGCAAAGCCGCGCAACACCAGATGCTCGTTACGCACCTCCCAGCTTTCCAGCCGGTCGAGGAAGCTCATGCCGAGCAGGTTGATCTTCATCTTGCCGCGCGGCACCACCAGCGCCGGCACCGCGCGTTCGACCAGGTGGCCGATCGCGAGACGATCGAGCGTCAGCCGCGCCGCCTTGGTGTGACCGCCCGCGGTTTCGAGATCGACGTCGTATTCGAGCATCTCGAGCGGCAGGCCGACGGCTTTCGCGGTCTCCCAGGTCAGCACCACGGACGTCGCGCCGGTATCGATCACCATGGGCGCGGCGATGCCGTTGATTTTTGCCTGCACCGCGAACTCGCCGCCTTGAGAACGCGGCACTTGCACGGATCGTGACGGTTGCTGGGCGCGCTGCCGCAGCATGTCGGATACCGCGTCGGTAGCGCGCGCCATCCGTTCCGGATCGCGCCAGGCGACCACCGCGCTCGCGGTCGCAATCAGCAAAAACAGCACCGCCAGGAGGCGCGTCATGCGGCGCCTCCGCAAACGCTCCGCGCTATTTCGGACTCGACGGCGGCAGTCCGGCGTCGGCCATGCGCTGCGGCAAGGTCGCCATCAGCGCCTGCCGCTCGGCGCTCGTCATACGAGGCCAGCGCGCGATCTCCGGCAGCGTGCGTCCGCAGCCAAGGCAGAGATTGCTTCTGGGATCGATCATGCAGACGGCGATGCACGGGGTGTCCTGGCTCATTGCTCGATATTGCGGGATTACAGGGCGACCGATCAAGGGCGCCGGTTCATAGTCCTGTGCCGGCGCTCATGATCGGCTTGTGGCGTGTCCGATGCTTCTCATCGGTCACGGCGGGATTGGCGGGTTCCGGCTGCAGCGGCGGCGCTTCTTCGGCGACCGGCGCAAGCGCCGACATGACGCGCTCCGGCGGGAAGGTGACGATCACCTCGGTGCCGATGCGCAGTTTCGATTTCAGCGTAAAAGTGCCGCCATGCATGTCGATCAGACTCTTGGCGATCGGCAGGCCCAGGCCTGCGCCTTGCTCGGCCGACTTGATCGAATTGGAACCCTGTCCAAACGAGGCCAGCACGATCGGGATTTCGTCCTCGGCAATCCCGGAGCCGGTGTCCTTGACGCTGATATATTGCCCGCCCGAGGCGGTCCAACCGACCTTGAGCCAGATCTCGCCGCCTTGCGGGGTGAACTTGATCGAGTTCGACAACAGGTTCAGCACGACCTGACGGACGGCGCGCTCATCGCCCCAGACCCGCGGCATGCCCTGCTCGAACACCTCGTGAATGCTGATGTCCTTGCTCGACGCGCGCAGCTTCAGAAGATGATTGCAGTCGGCAACGACATTGACCACCGACACCGCTTCCTCGTTGAGCTCGTAGCGGCCGGCTTCGATCCGCGACAAATCGAGGATCTCGTTGATGAGATTCAGGAGGTGCACGCCGGAATTATGGATGTCGCCGGAATACTCCTTGTAGACCGCGACCGCATGCCCGCCGAAAATCTCGCTCTTCATCACCTCGGAAAAGCCGAGGATGGCGTTGAGCGGCGTGCGCAGTTCGTGGCTCATCTGCGCCAGGAAACGCGATTTGGCGACATTGGCGGACTCGGCGCGATGCCGCGCCTCGTCCGAAATCGACTTGGCCTGTTCGAGCTCACCGATCAGCGCATCCTTTTCGGCGCGTGCTTCCAGGGTCGCGAGCGTCGTCGAATGCAGGCGATGGGCGAGCAGGGCGAAATAGCCTTCGGCCGCCACCGCGAGCGCGGCGAGCACGTAATTGTCGAAACTGCCGCGCAGCAGGAAGTTCAGCGCGATCGCGACCGTCACCGGCACGGTCGCCGCAAGGGCCGCGATCGGCAGATTGGCCGCTAGCATGCTCGACACTGCGATCACCAGCAGCATCAGGAACATCATCACGGTGTCGGACACCGAAGACAGCGCGGGATGGATCAGGATCGCCATCCAGCCGAGCCCGTAGAGCAGGTCGAGCAGCACGAACCGCGTTCGCCACACCTTGGTCGGCGTGACGGTCGACGGCTCTGCGAGGAAACGGATGCAGGTCCGCATGATCGCGGCGTGGATGCAGAGCATGCCGCAGGTCCAGGCGCCGGCCGAGAGCGGATCCATCGAGAAACCGAACAATAGCCCGGTCGCGGCGACCAGCAGCATCACGATGTACGATGCGGAGAGGCGGGTCTGGGCGTATTGACGGAGCAATTCGCGGTCGAACGCGGGCCGGGTTCCGCTGGTCGACGTTAACTTATCGCGCGCTTCGCGCACCCGCTGTGCCGCGGCGCGGCGGCTGCTCACGGGTGCGGCCTTTTGCGGCTCGGCCGGAAGCTGGACAACCTCGGGCTTATCGGCGGGAACACTCATCAACCAACACAAATCCTGCCCGCGCGCCGCGCGAGCTTTTGCACCCTCTACTACTGGGCCCAAATCCTTAAGAGGTGACTTAAACAACGAAAAATTTCCCTTAACGGGAGGTTAAATTAACGATTGGGGGGACCCAACCTTCGTCATTGCGAGCGAAGCGAAGCAATCCAAAATCTTTCCGCGGAGATAGTCTGGATTGCTTCGTCGCCTTCGCTCCTCGCAATGACGGGATGCATCAATTGGGCGTGGGTGCAGCCGGATCGAGCAACTTCTCGCGTTTCAGCTCGCTCCAGAGCTCCACCGGAATCTTCGCCGACAGGCGCGCGATGTTCTGCTTCACCTCGGTGGCACTCAATGCGCCCGGAATCACCGCGCACACGGCCGGATGAAACAGCGGGAACTGCATGGCAGCCGCGCCGAGCTCGACGCCGTGGCGTTGACAGACCGCCTCGATCCTTTGGGCTTTCTCGATCAGATGGGAGGCCGCGGCGACATAATCATGGGTGGCGCCGGGTTTGACGCCGCCGGTGAGGATGCCGGAATTGTAGGGACCGCCCAGGATCACCGACACGTTCCGCTTCACGCATTCCGGCAGGAAAGCTTCGAGGCCGCCCTGCTCGAGGAGCGTGTAGCGGCCGGCCAGCAGCATGCAGTCGAAATCGCCGGCCTGGATGAAGCGCAGGCTGGTGTCGGACTCGTTGATCCCGACGCCGATGGCGCCGATCACTCGCGCTTTACGCAATTCGTCGAGCGCCTTGAACCCGGAGTCCATCACCGTCTTGAAGCGTTCATTGAGGATGGCGCGGTCTTTGATGGTCCAGAAATCGACGTCATGGATCAGCGCGATGTCGATGCGCGAAAGCCCTAGCCGCAAATGCGAATGCTCCAGCGAGCGCATGACGCCGTCATAGGTGTAGTCGAACTCGGGCGCAAAGCCGGGCAGGCCGTTCTCGCGAAAATCGGCCGACTTTCTCTCGCCGGGTTTCATGGCGTGCATGACGCGGCCGACCTTGGTCGAGAGCACGTACTCGTCGCGAGGCCTCTGGCGCAGCGCCGCGCCCATGCGCAGCTCGCTGCGGCCATAGCCGTAAAATGGCGACGTATCGAAATAACGCACGCCGCCTTCATAGGCGGCATCGGTCAGCGCCATCGCCTCGGTATCCGGGGTCGTCGCGCGGAAACCGCCGATCGGCGCGCCGCCGAGGCCGAGCTCGGTGACTTCGAGATTCGTCTTGCCGACCTTGCGTCGTCTGAGCATTGTCATGGGAGTCTCTCTTCGAATAGGAGTGAACGATTCAGTCGAATAATGTCGTCAGTCGCTGCTTGATGTTGTCGGCGATGTAGAGCGCCAGCGCCTGAATGGTGGATGTCGGATTCACGCCGCCGGAGGTGACCCAGATGCTGCCGTCGACGATGAAGAGATTCTTCACGTCGTGGCAGCGTCCCCATTCGTTGACCACCGAGCGCGAGGGGTCGAGCCCCATGCGCGCGGTGCCCAGAAGGTGGCCGGGGCTGTTCAGGAGCGTGCGGGAGCATCCGATATATTTTGCGCCTGCGGTTGCCAGAATCTCCGATGCGCGCGCGATGCCGTGCTCCATCATGCGACGTGTGTTCTCGCTCATGGTGTAGTGGATTTTGGGCGCCGGAATGCCGTGGCCGTCTTTCAGCACGGGATCCAGGGTCACACGGTTGTGCTCTTCGGGAAGATCCTCGCAGGCGACGCCGATCTGCAGGCGGCGATAGACCAGCTCGCGATAGCGTCGGTGATGCTCCTTGCCCCACGGGAGGCGGCCCGCGATCATGCTGGTGATGGCTTCATTCGCAGGCCCGGTCCCGCGGTTGAACTGCAGCGTATAGCCGCGAACGAAATCGCGCGAAGGATCGGTCTCGTAAAACTGCTTGCTCCACATTACCGTCATCGGGCCGCGATCGCCGTCGAGCTCATCCTCGACATAGCCAACCACCTGCGGCCAGGGATGCAACATCAGGTTCTTGCCGACGAGCCCTGAGGAATTGGCCAAGCCGTCCGGGAAACGCGGCGAGGTCGAGTTCAGAAGCAGCCGCGGTGTACCGACGCCATTGGTAGCCAGGATCACGATCTCCGCCGGCTGGAACCGCTCCACGCCGTTGGGATCGTAATAGATGACACCGGACGCCATGCCGTCATCGTTCGTAGTGATCTCACGCACGCGACAACGCGTACGCAACTCCGCCCGCGCGCGAATCGCCTGCGGCCACCAGGTGATGTCGACACTCGCCTTCGCGCCTTGCGCGCAGCCGGGCGTGCAATGGCCGAGATTGATGCACTTTGCGCGACCGTTGGTGTCAGTGGTGGCGATCGAGATATCCGATGGCCACCAGTGCCAACCCAACTGGTTCATCGCCTGCGCGTAGCGCGTACCGCTCTTTCCCAGCGGCACCGGCGGCAAGGTCGGCTGATGCAGGGGATAAGCGGGATCTCCGGCCAGCCCGGCGACGCCGGTGACGCGATCGTTCTCGGCAAAATACGGCTCCAGCGTCCAGTAATCGATCGGCCAGTCGTCTGCGACGCCGTCCAGCGTCCGCACCCGGAAGTCGGACGGATGCATGCGCGGATAGTGCGCCGTGAACATGATGGTGCCGCCGCCAACACCGTTGAAGTTGGCGATCTTCATGATCGAATTGTCGTCGTTGACGGGGTAGTCGGTGTCGCGGGCGCGGCGATTGGGGCTGAGGTCGAAATCGGCGTAACGGCGCGCTTCCCAGTCGCGGCCATTCGCCGGAAACTCTGATGACTTGATCCAGTCGCCCTGTTCGAGACAGAGAATTTTCATTTTTGTCTCGGCCAGGCTAGCGGCCACGACGGCGCCCGAGGCGCCGGCGCCGATGATGAGAACGTCGACCCTGTCGTCGGTCGGCCGCTCGGCGTTCGGCTCCGGCGGCGTCACGTTGCGCCTCGCTTGGTCCGATCGTCGCGCCACATCTGCGGCCGTCCGCGTACGGCGTCGAGCAGGGACCAGTCTCCCTGTTCAAGCGCGCGTCCTTTCGGAAACGGCGCGACTGGCTCGATGCCGAGGCTCCGCATCACGCGGTCGTCGCGGTAGTAACATTGCAGTACGGCGCGCCCGAGCGCCTTCACGATCGCATCGTCACGGCCGAGCAGGGCCATCGCCGCGGCCTCAGCCTTCACCGGTGCCATGCTGCAGAAGTCTTCGACTGCGATCTCCTGCAACGTCGCCAGTGCCGCGCGGACAGCCGGCGCGTCGCGGCCGAGAGAGCGCACGATATCGGCGAAGATGGTCGCGTCATCGGCGCCCGGGACGCCGTAGGCGGCGTCGGCCGGCACCATGAAGCCGGCAAGACGGCGCAGATTGCGCAATTCAATCGCCGTCAGCTCCGCGTCGGAAGTCCCGCCTAAACTCATCGCGCCGTTCCCGTGGTGTGCCTCGAACAGTGCACATCTGCACCGGCAGGCTCAAGATCGGTAGCGGCATGGCAGCAAGTCTTGCACGGCCAAAACGGGACAAGCCTTCGCATTCCCGCGGCGCGATTTCGCGTCCGAGTCTTGCTGCTTCAGTGTCCCTCCTGAAAGGAGGGCGCAGGGAATGCCGGGCGCTCGACCGCGCCCGCAGCCTCGCACGCAAAACAAAAAAAGCGCACGAGCATAGTCACTACAGGTGGGCCGAAACGATCGGCATTCCCTGCACGATGGTCTGAACGGCTGCTCCGTGATCTCCCCGGAGTCTCGGGCTTGTTAGCCTCCGTCGCCCGTGAAATCGTCCACGGGCTTGACCCCAGCGTCGAGGGGACAGGACCACACGGCTTGACCGTACGCTTCGGCGCATTCGCCTGCCGCGCCAAAGCGTCCATCGCATCCCGCGCCAACGAGTCGTGACGATGGCGAAACGCCCCTCCAGGAGAGCGCGGGACGTATTCGTTAAATCATAAGTTACGGATTACGGAAAGTGGAATATTTTTGCGCAAGGGGCTTGACAGGCTCTTCTGGAAAACCGCAGGTGTTTTGCCCGTCGTGTTGAAAAGCAACACTCAGCTGTCGCCAGCCTGGAGCGCCGTCGTTGTCTGGCCGGTGGATATGGCGTGAGAGGGGATTGAGAACATAATAAGAACATGATAACTTGCAGTTTGCTCTCAATTCTACGGGTTGGGGTGGGAAGTGAAGGTAGCAGGCTTGTTTGCCGGTATCGGTGGATTCGAGCGCGGCCTCGCCGCGGCGGGGCATGAACCAATATTACTTTCGGAGATTTGGGAGCCAGCCCGCGTTGTCCTCGCAGCTAGACTGCCGGCTGTTCCATGCAAATCGGATATTCGAGACCTCAAGGCCCTTCCCAAAGACGTCGAACTGATAGCGGCCGGATTTCCGTGCCAAGACCTTAGCCAGGCGGGCAAAACCCTCGGTATCGGCGGCTCTCGGTCGGGTCTAGTCGGTGAAGTCTTCCGGTTGCTCGATCGCCGGCGCGTACCTTGGGTCGTGCTTGAGAATGTCTCGTTCATGCTGCAGCTCGACAAGGGAAGTGGAATGCGCACCCTGGTCGAAGCATTTGAGGAGCGCGGCTATCGTTGGGCCTACCGCGTCGTGAATAGTCTCTCGTTCGTGCCGCAACGACGTGAGCGGGTGATCTTCGTCGCGACCACGACCGAAGTCGATCCTGCTTCAGTCATTCTAACCGACGAGGCTGAGCCAAAATTGCTCCCAACCAACCTCGACGCGTACGCTCATGGCTTTTATTGGACCGAGGGAATACGCGGTCTCGGATGGGCGCCCGATTCGATCCCTACGTTGAAGAACGGCTCGACCGTGGGCATCGCCTCTCCTCCGGCGATCCTACTGCCATCGGGAGATGTCATTACACCCGACATTCGAGATGCGGAACGGCTGCAAGGTTTCCCAGAGAATTGGACTCGGCCTTCTGAGCAGACGTCGCGCGCTTCGGTTCGCTGGTCGCTCGTCGGGAATGCCGTGACGGTTCCGGTTGCAACATGGTTGGGCAGACGCCTAGCTCGGCCCAGCGAATACGACATCAGTCGCGACGACACGCTTCCCGAGAATGGCAGGTGGCCAAAGGCGGCTCGCTATGATGGAAGCGGTCGATATGCGGTTCGCATCAATTCGTATCCAAAATGGGAAGCGCGACCACCGTTGGCTCAATTCCTCCGTCACCATGGCAAGCCTCTTTCGGTGCGGGCCACGCGAGGATTCCTGTCGAGAACCGAGCGGGCAAAATTGCGGTTTGCCGATGGTTTTCAGGACCGGCTTCGGGAGCATCTCGTTCGGATGGTGGCGTCTGATACGGCGAGCGATGCGAAGTTCGCCATTGCTGCTGAATGAAAGCGGCGCGCACTGATCCTGAAACGTCCGCGCGAATGGCGCGGATAAGACAGAAGGGAACGAAGATCGAGACGGTCGTTGCGATCGTGTTGCGCGATATGGGCGCCCACTATCGTAAGAACGTCAAGAAGCTTCCCGGCAGTCCCGATTTCGCGAATCGCTCCAAGCGCTGGGCTGTTTTCGTAAACGGATGCTTCTGGCACCATCATGAGGGTTGCCCAAGGGCGACTGTACCAAAATCAAATCGCAGATTCTGGATGGCGAAGTTTCGCGACAATAAGCGTAGAGATGCTCGGTGCATAAGTCGTCTGAGGCGCGCAGGCTTTCGCGTCGTGGTCATTTGGGAATGTCAGGAGAACAGGGTACGCAGCAAACTAACTAAGGTCCTTGAACCGGGTGGCGTAGATTCCTGAGAGCCGAGCGATCATGTTCTCGTAGTAATAGATATCGCCTTTGGGCGGCGCTGGAGCGCTGTCCACGAGCTTAACGGGGCTGCCATCGTTCGGCATATCTATCACGACGATGGAAATCGCATCGTAGCCAACGTCACCCACCTTCGAACGACGTGGAAGCTGTTTGATCTTGTCGACTGCCAGCTGCGCATCTCTCGGTTGCTTGTGCTGGCTCCACTCTGGATCAGACGACCTATTTTTCTTGTTCAAATCCGGGCTGAGATAGCTGTCGGCGACATTCACCATGGTAAAGGCAGCCGCAATCGCCTGATCGCTGGCGCCGTGCACGGTGAGGTGAGACGAATTCAACTCGTCATATAGCCGGGGAAGTGCACGCTGGTGCGCCGTCATGCAGGCTTTGGCCTCAAGCGCCATCAAGACCGAACCTACCGGAGCGCGGACAAGTTTTGGGAACTTTTCGAACGTCGTTCGCTCTTCCGCCGCCAACTCGATCTTGTAGTTTGCTGCAAGGCTTGCGAGGGTTTCCGGCATGGTCGGACCGGAAGGCGTGCAGAGCACCAAGTCTAGGTTCTTCTTCCGGTCGTGAACGAAATCGCGCATTTCGTGATTGATGCCAAAGCAGACTGTGCCCGTCTCCACATGACGTCTTAGAAGCGGCGTCGATGCCATTAGATCGAAGATGATGCCCCAACACGCGATCTTCGAGTGATTGTCGCTACGAGAATGATACTGCCAAGCATTGTCATACCGGTCGCGAACGTTGGCCGATGACAACGTCCGAACCAATATTCTCGGTCCATCCATTCGTGATCCTCGGCGCTTTTCGTCGGGCCCTACTTCTTGTCCGCGTGCTCCAGCCGCGCCAGCAGGCTGCACGTATCCCAGCGCTTGCCGCCGATCTTCTCCACTTCGGAGTAGAACTGGTCGACCAGCGCGGTGACGGGCAGGCTCGCGCCGTTGCGGCGGGATTCGGCGATCGCGATCGAGAGGTCCTTGCGCATCCATTCCACCGCGAAGCCGAAATCGTACTTGCTGTCGTTCATGGCCTTGTAGCGGTTCTCCATCTGCCAGGACTGCGCCGCGCCCTTGGAGATGGTGTCGATCACATCGGGCACGCTCAGCCCGCTCTTCTTGGCAAAATGAATGCCCTCGGACAGGCCCTGCACGAGCCCTGCGATGCAGATCTGGTTGACCATCTTGGTGAGCTGGCCGGCGCCTGCCGGCCCGAGACGCTTGCACATCCGCGCATAGGCGCCGGCGATAACAGGCTCGGCGCCCTTGTAGGCATCCTCGTCGCCGCCGCACATCACGGTGAGCACGCCATTCTCGGCGCCGGCCTGTCCCCCCGACACCGGCCCGTCGACGAATTTGAAGCCGGCTTTCTTGGCGGCGGCATCGAGCTCGCGCGCGACGTCGGCGGACGCCGTGGTGTGGTCGACGAAGGTCGCGCCCTTCTGCATGCCGGCAAAGGCGCCATCGGCGCCAAGCGTGACGCTGCGCAAATCGTGGTCGTTGCCGACGCAGCACATCACGAAATCCTGGCCCTCTGCCGCGGCCTTCGGGGTCGCGGCGGTCTTGCCGCCGAACTTCTCGGCCCACCGCTTGGCCTTTGCCGCGGTGCGGTTATAGACCGTGACCTCGTGGCCCCCCTTCTTGACGAGGTGACCTGCCATCGGAAAACCCATCACGCCGAGACCGAGAAAAGCGACTTTAGCCATGTTTTTACCTTGGGGTTTTGACCTGCGGCCTTGAACCGGCCGGTCTTGAGGGGAGCCGCACCATAACCCCTGCGCAGGGGAGGGCAACGGCTTCGTTTGGCTGACAGGGCTGGTTTTGTGCTAGGGTGTGCCCCATCAACGAACCTCACAAAACAAGGGAGATACCGCATGGCCATGAGTGTAGGGACGCTGGATCATTTCAACATCCGGACCCGCAAGCTCGACGACACCGTCCGCTTCTATGAGGACGTCATGGGCCTGGAAAAGGGCGCGCGGCCGAACTTCGCGTTCCCCGGCGCGTGGATGTACAGCGAGGGCAAGGCGGTCGTGCATATCGTCGACATCTCCAAGACCGACGAAGCACAGAAGCCCGATTCCGGCGTGGTCCATCACGTCGCTTTTGCAAGCCGCGGCTTCGACGGCATGAAGCAGCGTCTGGAGTCCAAGAAGATGCCGTACGATGCGCGGCAGGTTCCGGGTGGCGACCTCTGGCAGATTTTCGTCGACGATCCGAACGGGGTCATGATCGAACTGAACTACGAGGCCGCCAAAGAACAGAGCGTGTCAGCGCCGAAAGAGACGCGCGCGGACATCGGAGCGAAACTGGCTTCGTGAGCCGGATCGCTCTATAGGACGCATCTCCTCGTTATCCCTCATCCTGAGGAGCCGCACAGCGGCGTCTCGAAGGATGAGGCCGATGTCGGGGCTTCATGGTTCTCCCGGCGATGCGATAGCATCGTCCGGAGACGCGCGTTCCGCGCTCCTCACCATGAGGGTCGTCAGTAGGAGATGCGCCGTGAGCGTGACGCAACAGCAGGTTCTGGATTCGCTTTCGAAGGTGAAGTCGCCGCGCGGCGTCGGCCTGACCGAGGCGAACGTGCTGTCCGATATCACCGTCAATGACGGCAAGGTGTTCTTCTCGATCAATGTCGACGCGCAAGAAGCACGCGCCTGGGAAAGTGTGCGCGCTGAAGCCGAGAGCGCGGTGCGCGCCATTCCCGGCGTGACCGCGGCGATGATCGCGCTCACCGCCGAACGCAAGGCGGGCAGCGCGCTGCCACCGCCGCGACCTGCCGCCGCGGGTGGCGTGAAGCCTGCCGCTGCGCACCGCCATCCGCCGCAACCACCCGGCGGCTCGCCGATGTCGCGGCAGGCAGAAATCCCAGGCGTCGGCGCGGTCATCGCGGTCGCTTCGGGGAAAGGCGGTGTCGGCAAGTCCACCACCGCGCTCAATCTGGCGCTGGGCCTGCGCGATCTCGGTCTCAGGGTCGGGCTACTCGATGCCGACATCTACGGGCCATCGGTGCCGCGCCTGACCGGCATCCGCGAGAAGCCGGAACTCAACGACGATCGCAAGATGATCCCGATCGAACGCTTTGGTCTGGCGGTGATGTCGATCGGCTTCCTGGTCGAGGAAGACACCGCGATGATCTGGCGCGGGCCGATGGTGATGGGCGCCATCACCCAGATGCTGCGCGACGTGGTTTGGGGCACGCTCGACGTGCTCGTCGTCGACATGCCGCCCGGCACCGGCGATGCGCAGCTCACGCTGGCGCAGAACGTGCCACTGAAGGGCGCCATCATCATCTCGACGCCGCAGGATCTGTCGCTGATCGACGCGCGGCGGGGACTGGCGATGTTCACCAAGGTCAACGTGCCCGTGCTCGGCATCGTCGAGAACATGAGCTATTTCCAGTGCCCGCATTGCGGCACCAGATCCGACATTTTCGGCCATGGCGGTGCGCGCCATGAGGCCGAGCGGCTCGGATTGCCCTTCCTCGGCGAGATCCCGCTGCACATGGCTATACGCGCCGCCTCGGACGCAGGTAACCCAGTGGTCGTGAGCGAGCCGGACGGGCCGCATGCGGCGATCTACCGCGCCATCGGCGCCAAGGTCCGCGATCAACTCAAGGGCGTGATCGCCGCAGCCTGAGTAAATCCGGCTCACCTGCGACTTTTGTTCAGTGCTGTCATGCCATTGTCGCGTTTGGCAAGGCCCGCGGTCGTGCTAAGCCCCGCGCCAAGCGCCTTTGGCAAACTGCGTCAGTTCGCGTGCCGAAGAGCCTTTTCAGCCCATATTGGAAACCACCCACCAAGGAGATGACTTGATGAAGCGTCGTGATTTTTTGAAGGTTTCGGCAGCAGGCGCCGCAGCGACGGCGGTCGCTTCGCCCGCCATTGCGCAATCTTCGCCCGAGATCAAATGGCGCATGACCTCGAGTTTCCCGAAGTCGCTCGACACGATTTACGGCGGCGGCGATCAGCTCTGCAAATACGTCGCCGAGATGACTGACAACAAGTTTCAGATCCAGCTGTTCGCCGCAGGTGAGATCGTCCCCGGCCTGCAGGCGCTCGACGCGGCTTCCAACGGCACCGTCGAGATGTGCCACACCGCGGCCTACTACTATGTCGGCAAGGATCCGACCTATGCCATCTACGCCTCGGTGCCGTTCGGCCTCAACGCGCGCCAGCAGAACTCGTGGTGGTACCAAGGCGGCGGCATGGAGCTTGGCAACGAGTTCTTCAAGAAGGCCGGCGTGATCGGACTCGCCGCTGGCAACACGGGTTGCCAGATGGGCGGCTGGTTCCGCAAGGAGATCAAGACGGTCGCCGATCTCTCCGGCCTGAAATTCCGCATCGGCGGCATCGCGGGCCAGGTGCTGCAGAAGCTCGGCGTGGTGCCGCAGCAGCTCGCAGGCGGCGACATCTATCCGGCGCTGGAGAAGGGCACGATCGACGCCGCCGAGTGGGTCGGACCGTATGACGACGAGAAGCTCGGCTTTCAGAAGGTCGCGAAGTATTACTACTATCCCGGCTTCTGGGAGGGCGGCACGATGGCGCACGCCTTCTGCAATCTCGAGAAGTGGAATTCGCTGCCGAAGAACTATCAGGCGATCATCCAGGGTGCGGCGGCCCACGCCAACAACTGGATGCCGGCGCGCTATGACCTGCAAAATCCGACCGCGCTGAAGCGGCTGGTGGCGGGCGGCACGCAGCTGCGTCCCTTCACCAACGAGGTGCTGGAAGCCTGCCTGAAGGCGACCAACGAATTGTGGGGCGAAATCTCCGCGCAGAACCCCGACTTCAAGAAGTCGATCGATGCGATGCAGGCCTATCGTTCGGACGAATATCTGTGGTGGCAGGTTGCCGAATATACCTTCGACAGCTTCATGATCCGCTCGCGCACCCGCGGCTGATCCAAAAATCTACGTCTTAAGTCGTAGGCGATGGGCCCGGTCTTAACGAGACCGGGCCTTTTTGCGTTCTGCGACAAACGCGGGGATGGAAATCGGGAACTGGATGTTTCATGTTGCGGCCAAGCCACTTCAGATGATGGCTGGCATATCTTCCGAGGGAGAACCATGAAACGTCGAGATTTTATCAAGGTCACCGGACTGGGCGTGGCGGGTGCCGCGACGGTCGCAGCGCCTGCGATCGCGCAGTCGATGCCGGAGATCAAATGGCGCATGACCACCAGCTGGCCGAAGTCGCTGGACACGATCTATGGCGGCGCCGACCAGATGTGCAAAGCGGTTGCGGAGGCCACCGACAACAAATTCCAGATTCAGATTTTCGCCGCCGGCGAAATCGTACCCGGCTTGCAGGTGCTCGATGCCGTGCAGAACGGTACCGTCGAGATGGGCCACACCTCGTCGTACTATTATTTCGGCAAGGATCCGACCTTCGCCTTCGGCACCTCGTTGCCGTTCGGCCCCAATGCGCGCCTCAATCAGGGCTGGTACATGCTCGGCGGCGGCAAGCAGGTGCTCGATGAGTTCTACAAGAACTACAACGTGATCTCGCTGCTTGCCGGCAACACGAACTGCCAGATGGGCGGCTGGTTCCGCAAGGAGCTCAAGACGGTCGCCGATCTCAATGGCCTCAAATTCCGCATCGGCGGATTTGCCGGAACCGTGCTGGCAAAGCTCGGCGTGGTGCCGCAGCAGCTCGCCGGCGGCGACATCTATCCGGCGCTCGAGAAAGGCACGATCGACGCGGCCGAGTGGGTTGGCCCCTATGACGACGAGAAGCTCGGCTTCAACAAGATCGCGCCGCACTACTACTATCCGGGCTGGTGGGAAGGCGGACCGATGCTGCTTGCCTTTGTCAATCTCGACAAGTGGAACGCGCTGCCGAAGCACTACCAGGCCCTGCTGACGCAGGCCGGGGCCTACGCCAACAACTGGATGATGGCGAAGTATGACCAGGTCAACCCGCCGGCCTTGAAGAAGCTTCTGGCCGGCGGCACCAAGCTGCATGCTTTCCCGCCGGATATCATGCAGGCCTCGTTCAAGTCGGCGATGGAGCTCTACGCGGAAATCTCCGCCAAGAATCCCGCCTTCAAGAAGACCTATGCCTCGCTCAGCGACTTCGCCAATGACGGCTATCAATGGTGGCAGGTCGCCGAGCTCGGCTTCGACAGCTTCATGGTGCGCAACAGATTGACGGGCTGAGACCGTACAACCGGCAATGTGTGAGAAGGAAAACCCCGGGGCCAGCCCCGGGGTTTTTGTTTCGGCGGTCGCTGTCGTCAATTTGGGCGTTTTCCGCCCAAAGTCGGGGATGGTAATCCGGAACCGGATAATTCATTCTCAGGTCAAGCCTCGGCAAGAAGGCTGACCAGACATAGGCAGGGAGAAATCATGAAACGTCGAGATTTTATCAAGGTTACCGGGCTTGCGGCTGCGGGCGCAGCGACAATTGCGGCTCCGGCCATTGCGCAATCGAGCCCCGAGCTCAAATGGCGCATGACCGCGAGCTGGCCGAAGTCGCTGGATACGCTCTACGGCGGCGCCGAAGTGATGGCGAAGTCGATCGCGGAGGCCACGGACAATAAATTTCAGGTCCAGCTTTTCGCCGCCGGCGAAATCGTTCCCGGCCTGCAGGTACTCGATGCCGTGCAGAACGGCACCGTCGAGATGGGGCATACCGCGTCCTACTACTACTTCGGCAAGGACCCGACCTTTGCGATGGGCACTTCGTTGCCGTTCGGTCCGAACATGCGGCTCAATCAGGCCTGGTACATCAATGGCGGCGGCCAACAGGTGCTCAACGAGTTCTTCAAGAACTACAACGTCTACTCGGTGCTGGGCGGCAACACCGGTTGCCAGATGGGCGGCTGGTTCCGCAAGGAGATCAAGACGGTCGCCGATCTGAACGGCCTGAAATTCCGCATCGGCGGCTTCGCCGGAAGGGTGGTGCAGAAGCTCGGCGTGGTGCCGCAACAGCTCGCCGGCGGCGACATCTATCCGGCACTGGAGAAAGGCACCATCGACGCGGCCGAGTGGGTCGGCCCCTACGATGACGAGAAGCTCGGCTTCAACAAGATCGCGCCGCACTACTACTATCCGGGCTGGTGGGAAGGCGGACCGATGAACATGACCTACATCAACCTGGACAAGTGGAATTCGCTGCCGAAGCACTATCAGTCCATCATCACGCAGGCCGGCCAGACCGCCAGCAACTGGATGATCGCGAAATACGATCAGCTCAATCCGCCGGCGCTGAAAAAGCTTCTCGCCGGCGGCACCAAGCTGCATGCGTTCTCGCCCGAGATCATGCAGGCCTCGTTCAAGTCGGCGATGGAGCTCTACGCCGAAATCTCCAACGAGAATGCCAACTTCAAGAAGGTCTACAAGTCGCTGACCGACTTCGCCAACGACGGCTATCAGTGGTGGCAGGTCGCCGAGCTCAGCTTCGACAGCTTCATGGTGCGGAACAGATTGACCGGCTGAGACAGCAGAGGTCGCGGCACAAGAGAAAAACCCCGGAGCGGAAGCTCCGGGGTTTTGTTTTGCTCCGCTCTCACGCGGCTATTGTTTGGGCTGACCGAAATCGAGCGGCGGCAGTTCGATCTGCGGCACCTCGATCCTGACCTTGTTGAGGTCGACGTCGAGCGGCTTGTCGAGCAGGCCGGTTACGGTGATCGGGAAGGCGATCACCAGCACGACCATGATCGCCTGCAGGCCGATCCAGGGCATCGCGCCCCAATAGATGTCGGAGCTCTTGACTTCCTTCGGCGCGACGCCGCGCAGATAGAACAGCGCAAAGCCGAACGGCGGATGCAGGAACGATGTCTGCATGTTGACGCAGAGCATGACACCGAACCAGATCAACGCAGCATCCGGGCCGACGACGGGCGCCAAAACCTTCTGCGCGATCGGCGCGATCATCGGCAGGATGATGAAGGCGATCTCGAAGAAGTCGAGGAAGAACGCCACGAAGAAGATGAAGATGTTGATGAAGATCAGGAAGCCCCAGACGCCGCCCGGCAGCGAGGTCAACAGATGCTCGAGCCAGACGCCGCCGGAGACGCCGAGGAACACCACCGAGAAGCAGGTCGAGCCGATCAGGATGAAGGTGACCATGCAGGTGATGCGCATGGTTGTCTGGTAGCCCTGCTTGATCAGGTCGCGCAGCTCTGGAATGCGCACGGCCTCGAGGCAGACCCAGACGACCGCGAGATAGGTGACGGCGAAGGCCAGCTTGAAGACGAGGTTCTCGCTGTAGAGCATGGCGACGATGACGCCGATGCCGGCGGCGACGATGCCGATGATCAGGATCTTGTGGCCGGTCGAGCTGAAGTCCTTGTGGTGGATCGCGGCGAGCACAATGGCGCCGATCGCACCCATGGCGCCGGCCTCGGTCGGCGTGGCGAGGCCCATCATCATGGTGCCGAGCACCACGAAGATCAGCACGGCTGACGGGATGATGCCCATCAGGCACTTCTTCCACAGCGCCCAGCCGGTCAGCGTGCGCGCTTCCTTCGGCACCGGCGGCACGTGGTTCGGCTTGATCAGGCCAAGAATGAAGGTGTAGCCGGCGAACAGCATGATCTGGAACACCGACGGGCCCCAGGCGCCGAGATACATGTCGCCGACCGATTTGCCGAGCTGGTCGGCGAGCACGATCAGCACCAGCGATGGCGGCACCAGCTGCGTGATGGTGCCCGAGGCCGCCAGCACGCCGGTGATGTAGCGTATGTTGTAGCCGTAGCGGATCATCACGGGCATCGAGATCAGCGCCATCGCGATCACCTGCGCGGCCACCGTGCCGGTGATGGCGCCGAGGATGAAACCGACGATGATCACGGAATAGCCGAGGCCGCCCCGGATCGGACCGAACAATTGGCCCATCGAATCCAGCATGTCTTCGGCAAGGCCGCAGCGTTCCAGCACCGCGCCCATGAAGGTGAAGAAGGGGATCGCGAGCAGCAACTCGTTGGAAAGCACGCTGCCGAACACGCGGCCGGGAATGGCCTGGAGGAAGTTGAGATCGAAAAAGCCGAGATGGATGGACAGGAATCCGAACGAAAGTCCGACGGCGGCGAGTGTAAATGCCACCGGGAAACCGATCAGCATCGCCAGAACCAGGCCGCCGAACATCAGCGGCGGCATCATCTCCAGCGTAATCATTGCGTCGGCCTCTCGTATTTGGCGTCGATCGTGACGTAGCCCTTGAGCGCCGCGGCTCGCTTGATGACTTCCGATACGCCCTGCAATGCGAGCAGCACGAAGCCCGCCGGGATCACGAACTTGATCGGCCAGCGGACCAGCCCTCCGGCGTTACCCGACATCTCGCTGACCGCGTAGGCCTGCATGAAGAACGGCCAGGACAGATAGGCGAGTAGCAGGCAGGCCGGGATCAGGAAGAACAGCGTGCCGATCATGTCGAGCCAGAGCTGGCCGCGCTCGGTCAGGAACAGATAGAAGATCTCGACCCGCACATGCTCGTTGCGTTTGAAAGTGTAGGAGGCTCCGAACATCACCAGGATCGCGAACATGTACCACTGCAGTTCGAGCCAGCCGTTCGACGAGTAGCTGAAGGCGTAGCGGATCATCGCGTTGGCGGCACTCACCACGCACGCCAGCAGAACCAGCAGATTGCAGACATAGCCGATCTTCTCGTTGAGCAGATCGATGGCTGTACTTAACGTCAGCAATGGACGCATCATGTTCTCCGCGGCCGCACGCTTGCGAACGGTGCGCCAGATTTTCCAACAGCCATCGCGCTCCGCGCCGGCCGCGCGAAGTCAGAACAAGCCAGGCCTGTCTGCAAAAGCGATTGCAAGAATTCCCTCCCCACGTGGCGCTTGTTGCTGTCTTGGCCGCGCGGAATGCGCGCGGCGGCCTATCCGGCCCGGCAGGCATGAAGCTCGCGCACCATTTCAGCGCGTTCTGGCTCCGTCAATCCTAAAATGGGCAAATTGACGCGGGGTCAAACCGTTGGGCCGGCTTGGTAAATCCGCGAGTTTTTTAGCCGCGCGCGGCTAACCGCCGGTCACGCTCATGTGCCGGCTGACGCTCGGCCGGTTGTGGCGGCGGTCGATGATGAAGTCGTGTCCCTTCGGCTTCAGCCCGATGGCGCGGTCGATCGCCGCCGACAGCAGTTCGTCGTCTGCCGACGCGCGCAGCGGTTTGCGCAAATCGGAGGCATCTTCCTGGCCGAGACACGTATGGAGTGTGCCGGTGCAGGTGATCCGCACCCGGTTGCACAACTCGCAGAAATTGTGGGTCATCGGCGTGATGAAGCCGAGCTTGCCGCCGGTCTCGCCGACGCTGACATAGCGCGCAGGGCCGCCGGTATTTTCGTCGATGTCGGTGAGGGTAAACTCCCGGCCAAGCCTTGCCCGGACCAGCGAAAGGGGAACGTACTGATCAATACGTCCGGCGCCGATCTCGCCCATCGGCATCACCTCGATCAGCGTCAGCGCCATGCCGTCGCCATGCGCCCAGCGCAGCAGCGAGGGGATCTCGTCCTCGTTCAGGTTCTTGAGCGCCACCGTGTTGATCTTGACCGCAAGGCCCGCCTTGCGCGCCGCCTCGATGCCGGCCAGCACCTTGTCGAGCTCGCCCCAGCGGGTGATGGCGCGGAATTTCGTGGCATCGAGCGTATCCAGCGAAACGTTGATACGGCGGATGCCGCAGTCGGCGAGCTCCTGCGCGAAGCGCGAAAGCTGTGTCGCGTTTGTCGTCATGGTCAGTTCGCCCAGCGCGCCGCTCGCAAGATGGCGCGACAGCGAGCGCACCAGCGACATTACGTTGCGCCGTACCAGCGGCTCACCGCCGGTCAGCCGCAGCTTGCGCACGCCTTTGGCGATGAAGGCCGAGCACAGCCGGTCGAGCTCCTCCAGCGACAGCAGGTCCGCCTTCGGCAGGAATGTCATGTCTTCCGACATGCAATAGAAGCAGCGCAGGTCGCAGCGGTCGGTCACCGACACCCGCAGATAGCTGATGCTGCGCCCGAACGGGTCGATCATCGGGCGCGACAGCGATGGGATGTTGGTGGGTCCGTTCATGCAACACAATCTTTGAAGCATAGCATGATGGCAGGCCTCCACAATCCGCAAAGCGTTGCGATGTCGGCCGTTTTATGCGCTGCGAATTAGCGGCTCGGCGCGGTCCCGGGCGGCGGTGGCGCGTTCGGATCGGGGAACGGGGACTCGGCCGGAGCGGCCGCAGTCGGTTTCGGCTTCTTCTTCTTGACCGACTTCGGTTTCATCGCCCTCGGCGGCGGGCCTGCCTTGTGAAGTTCCGCGAATACCGGGTTCGGGTCGGTCGTGGTCGCCGCCGGATCATCGGGGTTGCGGAGGACGTTCACCTGCACGGTCGCCGGCTCATGTTTGGGCAGCAGGAAGGTGACGCTGAAGCCGGTGTCGGGCGCGGCCACCGAGACGGTGCACGGCGTCTTGCAGCCCGGTCCGAGCGAGGTCTTGGCGTCGGCGCCGGGCGGTTGGGATGCGAGCTGGACCTGGATCGCGGGTGGCGTCGACTTGAAGTAATCGCCGACCGACGAAAAGGACGGCATGGACGAGCAGCCGCCGAGGCTCGCCCCCGCAACAGCTATTGCGATCACCCGACGCATATTCGACTCGTGCCCACCCTGCGGCGAACTACCACAATTCGACCATAGGAGCGTCAGGACACGCACGCAACGGTCGGGGGTCGTATCGTTAATTGATGGTTAATGCCGGCCGTGGACCAACTCGTAAGATCGAATTATTTCAGGTGGTTAGGATGATCTAAGACTATCGGCCAGCGCCGCCACCGCGCCCGGCAGATCGCGCATGTGATGGATCAGCCGATCGGGCTTGAGTTCGGTCATCGGCACGTCGGTATAGCCAAAACTGACCCCGATCACGGGAACGCGGGCCCGCCGCGCCACCCCGATATCGGTTCCGGCATCGCCCACCATAATGGTCGCGTTGATCGCGCCGCCGGCGCGCGCCACGGTTTGCTGCAGGATAGCCGGATCGGGCTTCGCCACACCGAAAGTGTCGGCGCCGCAGATCGCGGCAAAGCGCGGCGAGAGACCTAATTGATCAAGCAGCCGCTTCGACAGCCATTCCAGCTTGTTGGTGCAGACGGCCAGACGAGAGCCGCGCGCCGACAATTCGTCGAGCGCGTCTTCCAGCCCCTCGAACGGACGTGAGCCCCGAGCGATGTGGTCGGCGTAGTAGTCGATGAAGTCTTTTGTCATGCGGTCGATATCGCTGACGCTCGCCGCACGGCCTTCGACTTCGAGGCCGCGCTCGATCAGCTTGCGGGCGCCGGCGCCGATCAGGTTGCGCGCCTGACGCAGCGGCATCGGCGGCAGCCCCTCGCGATCGAGCACGAAGTTCAGCGCGTCGATCAGGTCGGGCGCGGTATCGACCAGCGTGCCGTCGAGATCGAAGACGATGGTGGGTGCGGAAGTCATTGAGAAGCGCTATCGGTCTCTTCGCGATCATGCAAGATGGCCTGAGCGATTTCGAGGGAAGGGGAACACCATTGCGCGACTTTGATGGCAAGACCGCATTCGTTACCGGCGGAGCGTCCGGCATCGGGCTCGCGCTTGGCCGCGCCTTTGCGGAAGCCGGCATGAAGGTGATGCTCGCAGACGTCGAGGCGGGCGCGCTGGATCAGGCGCTGCACAACCTCAGCAACCACGGCGATCGCGTGCAGGGCATCCGCTGCGACGTCGGCGACGCCGAAAGCGTCGAGCGCGCCGCGCGGGCCACATTCGATGCTTTCGGCAACGTTCACGTGGTCTGCAACAATGCCGGCGTCGCCGCGGGCGGTGGCATCGACAACATCTCGATCGACAATTGGCGCTGGGTCGTCGACGTCAATCTGATGGGCGTGGTCTACGGTGTCAGGAGCTTCGTGCCGCACATGCTCAGACATCGCGAAGGCGGCCACATCGTCAACACCGCCTCGATGGCGGGCATGATCAACGGAATGGGCTTCAGCCCCTACGCGGCGACCAAGTTCGCGGTGGTGTCGATGTCGGAGGGACTGGCGATGCAGCTGCAGCCGCAGGGCATCGGCGTCAGCGTGCTCTGTCCGGAATTCGTGCGCACCCGCATCGGCGAGAGCGGGCGCAATCGCCCCGAGCGCTATGGTGAGGCCCCTCAGCTCGATCCGGCGAGCCCGGCGGCGCTGGTGGTGGCCGAGATCGCAAGGCGGCTCGAGGCCGGCATCGACCCGGGGCAGGTCGCACAGAAGGTTCTCGATGCCATCAGGAACGAGCAGCTCTATATCTTCACCCATCCGAACATGCGTCAGGGGGTGGACGAGCGATTTGCCGCGATCCAGGCCGCGATGGACCGGGTGACCTAATTTCATGAAAACGGATGGGATCGAACCCGCTTTTCGGCTGTTCCCGGCCCGCAATCGACGCTAGAAGGCGGGCGAATTCTCTTCGGGGTAGGCCCGTCACGTGAATATGGACGACCTGAAACGGCAGGCGGCGGCGCGCGCGCTTGAGGACGTGCGCGACGGCATGAAGCTTGGGCTCGGCACCGGTTCGACCGCCAAACATTTCGTCGAGCTGCTGGGGGAGCGGGTGCGCTCCGGCTTGAAGATCATCGGCGTGCCGACCTCGGAAGCGACCCGCCGTGATGCCGAACGTTGCGGCATTGCGTTGACGACGCTCGACGACATCGATCGGCTGGATCTCACCGTCGACGGCGCCGATGAATGCGATCACGCGCTCAACCTGATCAAGGGCGGCGGCGGCGCGCTGCTGCGCGAGAAGATCGTCGCCGCGGCCTCCGACCGCATGATCGTGATCGCCGACGAGAGCAAATGGGTCGATCCGCTCGGCCGCTATCCGCTGCCGATCGAGGTGATCCCGTTTGGCCTGGCTGCGACCCTGCACGCCCTCGCCAAAGCCTTTGCCCAGGCCGGCGTTTCCGGCGAAATGGCGGTCCGGAACGGCAAGAATGGCCACGTTTTCGTCACCGATGGCGGCCACTGGATTGTCGACGCGCATCTCGGCCGCATAGGGGATGCACCGCGTCTGGCGGGTCTGTTGAGTGTGATTCCGGGCGTCGTCGAGCACGGGCTGTTCATTGGTTTGGCCGACACCGCCGTGTTGGCCGGTGCAAATGGAATTCGCGTTGTCGAGCGGCGGTAGCGCTGCAAATCGAGGGAGAAACAGAATGAAGAGCCTTTTGAAAATCCTGCCGGCTGCCGGCCTCTTGCTGGCACTGGGCTTGCCCGCCAACGCGCAGCAGAAACAGGCCGCGCCCGCGGGGCCTGCGCCGTCACTCAAGCAATGCACGCCCGCCGCAAAGGACGCTGCCGCCGAAATCCTCAAGTTCAAGGGCGCGAGCGCGCTCTACGCCAATGTCATCCCGAACCTCGTCCTGCAGACGAAGGAAACCTTGCTGGCGGCGAACCTCAACTACCAGAAGGACCTGACCGAGGTCGCCACCATCGTGAACCAGGGCTTCCAGGGAAGAGAGAAGGAGGTCGGCGAGGGCATGGCGCAGGTTTTCTGCAACGAGTTCAGCGAGCAGGAATTGAAGGACCTCGTGACCTTTTACAAGACTCCGCTGGGCCAGAAACTGCTGTCGTCCGAACCCCGCGCAATCCAGTTCAGCATGGCCTATATGAACCAGTGGGCGCAGCAATTCGCCGAGACCGTCAACGCCGCGTTCCGCGCCGAGATGCGCAAGCGCGGCAAGCAAATCTGACCCGAAATTTCACGGGGGTCGAGGCAGGAAATGGCTGAGTTCGACGTCGACCTGTTTGTCATCGGAGGAGGCTCGGGCGGCGTGCGCGCCGCCCGGATCGCGGCCGGTTACGGCGCTCGCGTGATGATCGCCGAAGAGTACCGGATGGGCGGCACCTGTGTGATCCGCGGCTGCGTGCCGAAGAAGCTGTTCGTGATCGGCTCGCATTTTCGTCAGGAGATGGAGGACGCTGCCGGCTTCGGCTGGACGGTGCCGAGCGCGACGTTCGACTGGCGTACGCTGGTTGCGAACAAGGACAAAGAGATCGCACGACTCGAGGCGGCCTACACCACCAACGTGGAAAAATCCGGCGCTGAGGTCGTGAAGACCCGCGCGGTGCTCGATGACGCCAACACGGTGCGTCTCGCCAACGGCAAGACCGTGAAGGCGAGATACATCCTGATCGCCACTGGCGGCGCGCCCAATCACGGGCCCGCAATTCCCGGCATCGAGCATGTGATCTCATCGAACGAGGCGTTTCATCTGGCTGAATTTCCCAAGCGCATCCTGATCCAGGGCGGCGGCTATATCGCGCTCGAATTCGCCTGCATCTTCGCCGGCTATGGTTCCGACGTGACCGTGGTCTATCGCGGCGACAACATTTTGCGCGGCTTCGATGATGATGTCCGCGCGCATGTCCGCGGCGAGATGGAGAAAGAGGGGATCACGATCCTCACCGGCTGCACCGTCAAATCGGTCGACAAGCACGGCAAGGACTACACCTCGCATCTGTCGAACGGGTCGAGCGTCGCCTCCGACCAGGTGATGTTCGCGATCGGACGGCATCCCAACGTCGCCAATCTCGGGCTCGACAAGGCCGGCGTCGCCATCAATCCAAAAAACGGCGGCGTCGCTGTCGATGACTGGTCGAAATCATCTGCGCCGAACATCTATGCCATCGGCGACGTCACCCATCGCATCAATTTGACGCCGGTCGCGATCCGCGAGGGCCATGCCTTCGCCGATACCGTGTTCGGCAAGCGGCCTGTGCAGGTCGACCATGCAACGATTCCGACTGCGGTATTCTCGCAGCCCGAGGTCGGCACAGTCGGACTGACCGAGACGGAAGCCCGCGCGCAGTACAGCCACGTCGACGTCTACAAGGCGGCGTTTCGGCCGATCAAGGCGACCATGTCCGGCCGCGACACCCGTGTCCTGATGAAGCTGCTGGTCGACGGCGCGACCGATCGCGTGCTCGGCTGTCACATCGTCGGCGATGCCGCCGCCGAGATCGTCCAGGCCGTTGCGATTGCGGTGAAGATGAAGGCGACCAAAGCCGACTTCGATGCGACTGTCGCGTTGCATCCGACCGCGGCCGAAGAGCTCGTCACCATGCGCACGCCGACCGCGCGCCATATCCGGCAAGCCGCGGAGTAGCGGCTGATATCAACGCTCGGGGGCCGCGTTGACCTCCTGCGCAACCGCCGGCGGCTGTCGCGATTTGGCAATTTCGGGTGAGCCGCTGCCGAAACGGTGCTGGTAGACCAGCAGATTCTCCATCACGCGCTGGACGTAGTTGCGCGTCTCGGAGAAGGGGATGCGCTCCGCCCAGTCGACGGGATCGACGGTTGGATCGCGCGGATCGCCATAGGCCTTGATCCAGTCGCGGACGCGACCGCGACCGGCATTGTAGCCGGCGAAGGTCATGATGAAGTTGCCCTTGTATTCGGAGAGCAACGCGCTGATCTCGGCCGCGCCCATCTGGGTGTTGTAGACGGGATCGGACACCATCTTGTCCCAGTCATATTTGACGTTGAAGCGCTTGGCCGTGTCTTTGCCGGCCTCAGGCGTCACCTGCATCAATCCGACCGCCTGGGCTGAGGATTTGTCGCGCTGGTCGAACGCGCTTTCGGTGCGCGCGACCGAATAGATCACGCTGAGATCAATCGCCTGGCCGAACTGCGTGTGCTCGGGAATGCCGATGGTCGGGAAGGCGTAGGCGTCGAGCGCCAGGCCGCGACCGAGCGCAGTCCTGCCGAGTTCCAGCATCGCGTGGGCATCGTTGTGGCGCCCCATCGCTTCGGCGAGCGCCGACATGGCCGCAATGTCGGTGCTCTGCTCGGCGAGGTCGGCGCCGAAGGCGACCACGATGTCGCGTTCGCCGATTGTGTAGAGCAGGTCGGCCGCGCGCACGATTTCGTCCGCGACGGCGGAGTTGCTGGCGAGCTGCGGCTGCGGCGGCATGCGGAGCTCGATCCTGTCGATGCCGAGCCTGGCACGCGACAATTGCCCGTAATAGGCGGTCGGGTGGCGGGCGGCCATCTCGTAGTATTTGCGCGTGGCCGTCTTTTCGCCGAGCGCCTCGGCGGCGCGGCCGCGCCAGTAATTGGCACGCGCTAGCGTGATCGGATTGGTTGCGCCTTCGTCGATCCTTGCGAAATAGGCGCGCGCGGTCCTGGGATCGTCGAGGTAACGCAGCGCGATCCAGCCCGGCATGAACTGGGAGTCCGCACGATACGCGTCGCTCGCGGGCATCGCGGCGTCGTAAGTCACGTCATAGGCGGCCTGGTAGTCGCGCAGGTCGAGCAGCTTGCGTGCGAGCAGGCGGCGCACGCGCCACCACTCGTCGGTGTCCTGCAGCGCCATGGTCTCCTTTGGCGCGATCCGCACCAGGTTCGCCGCATCGACGAACCGTTCCTTGCGCATCAGGTACTGCACGCGGCACAGCACATAGCCGAGATCCCGGCTGGCGTCGGCGGACACTGCATCGAGCTTGTCGGCCGCCTTGTTGTCGTCGCCCTTCACTGCGCTGCACGCCTTGACGATCGCAACCGCATCCTCGCCGGCGCGCTTGGCGGCGCGCATCGCGCCGGAGAAGTCCTTGGCGCCGATGCGCTGGTCCATGCGCGCGATGTGATCTTCGCGGCCGAGCAGGTCGCGGAACGCATCTGTTACGTCGGACTCGGTACGCTCGGTCAGCTCTCCCGATCGATAGGCTTCCCGCACCAGGCGCTGGGCGCCGTCGCGGTCGCCTTCGTCAAGTCGAACGCGCGCGAGCGCAAAGCGGCCACGCGCGGATAGCGGCTGGTCGCCGGTGAAGGCGTGCACGGTCGCGGCATCGCTCTTCTCCTGCCACAGCCGCGACTCGGCGCGCCGCCGCAACAGCGTGGTGCCGGGCCATTCCGGATTGTCGGTGATGAAAGCCGCATAGCGGGTGAACAGGGCCTGCGACTCCGGATGACGCAGGATGAACCATTCGGCGAGCTTCTGCGCCGCCGGATCGGTGATCTTCTTCGCGGCATCGGCGGCGTCATTGATCTTGCCGCGCCGCGTCAAATCCATCGCATCCTTGACCGCGGCCTGATCGGAGGTGAGTTCCGGTTTCTTGTCGGCGGACTTGTCGTCATCGCGCTCTTTCTTGTGGCGCTTTGCGACATGTTTGGGCTTCGCCTCGGTCTTCGCGGTCGTGTCTTTCTTTGCGGACTTCTCGTCCTTCTTGACCGCGGTGGCGCGCTCGGGCCGCGCAGTTGCGGCCGCCGGTTTCTTGTCTTGCTGAACCTGCTTGGGACGCGCGGCGAGCGCATCGTGCGAGGTGCCCGCAAGCGCCGCAAGGACGCACAGGCACGGCAACGGCCGGAACAGTTGATGCATTCCGTGGTCCCCTCTGAGCCGACCGGCGCGACGAGCAAAGCTCAGGCGCCCCATCCGGTCGAAACGTCACTCACGAATCCGCAACTGTCACGCGTCGGTAACACGAAGCAGCCGTAATGCCTTACAATTGTGGCAACAATCGAGGAAATTGATCCGGAGTCGGACCTATCTGCTAGCCGTCCAGCCACTCGGCCGCACCCCGCCACAGCGTGTCGCGATGCTCGGGTCGGAAGAAACCGAAATGGCCGATCCTGGACACACCGAGTTCGCCAGGGGTGACCGCAAGCAGTTCCGGCTTGACCGACGTGTAGGCCGCGCACAGCCGCTCCACCGCGGTCCGTGTCGCCCAGGGATCGTCGGTCATGCTCATCGCGCGCATCGCGCCCTTGTATTTTGGAAAGTTCGCAAGCCCCGCCACGGAGGGATCGTCGAGCACGTAGCGCGGACTGTTCACCCAATGCGCCCATTGCAGGAACACGTCCTTGGGCAAATCCTCGCCGATCCCGATCCAGCCCGGCGTGTAGCCGAACACACGGGTCAGCGCAGGCCCGATGAAATTCATCGCCGCATAGACGCGATAGCGCTCGGGTGAGGCCATCAGCTTCCAGTAGCCGAGTTGTGCGGCGATCAAGAGCGCGCGCGACACGTCGGTGTTGTTCGGAAGCAGTCCCAGCGCCTGACCGCCGAAGGAATGGCCGACATAGGTGAGGGGCAGGGTGTTGTAACGCTCGCGCATCCAGCGCACCGCGGCGTTGGCATCGAGCATCGCCCAATCCGTCATCGATGCCTTGAAGCCCACCAGCGATTTCGGCTTGTTGTAGCCCTCGACCGCCACCCCACGGCTGCCGCCGATGCCGCGATAGTCATAGGTGAGGACCGCAAAGCCGCGCCGCGCCAGATAACCGGCGAAGCCGCGATAGATTTTGCGGGGCACGGCGGTCGCCGAGGAGATCAGCGCGGCACGGCGTCGCGTACCCCGCGGCAGGAACAGGGTCGCGCCCAGCCGGTATCCGTCGGCCGCGGGCACGGTGATGTCGTCGGCAAAAACATCGTCCAGCCCGGCGTCGGTCAACGCAATTCCCCCATACCTCGCACTCGGCTTTAAGCAAATGCGAATTCAGCTTGTGCCGCAAGGGGTTGACGCGAAGGCTGCGTGCTTCGGAAATCCAAGTGGCGATCCCGCAACAGCCTGTGTATAACCCGGCACTTCGCAATTCCCCGATAAGTAGCGGTTTTTGCTCAGGAGTTAACGTCATGTCCGAGCGCTGGGCACCCGAAAGCTGGCGGTCGAAGCCAGTGTTGCAAGTCCCCGATTATGCCGACCCCAAGGCGCTGGCCGATGTCGAGGCGCAGCTTGCGACCTTTCCGCCGCTGGTGTTCGCCGGTGAAGCGCGCAACCTGAAGAAGCAGCTC
>CAWCGA010000047.1:0-24669 GCA_963794775.1 uncultured Alphaproteobacteria bacterium
GAGGTCGGAACGCAAGTGACGATCTAGGGCATGAGCCGAAGGCCGCGTTAGCGCAAAGTGTGCAGCGGTTTTCCCTGCTCTCCGCGCAGAACGCGGGACGCGTTTGCGCGGAGATCATGCCCAATCAAAAAAGGCCCCGAATTCCTATATCCGGGTAGGGCCGCGCCTATAAAATCTATATAAGATTCTTACATACCGCCGTGTGGAAACCGGGCTAGGTATCGGCCTTGGCGGGGACTATATGCCGCCACGCTACCGCAAATGGTGCTGTAGGGCCTCAATTCCATGACGACTGAAGTTGTTGCTCCCGCCGGGGAAGCCGCGGCGGCCAATGGGCATGGCGATACCCATTCCACTGCCGGTTTTGCCGCATTGATGGTCGGCAGCATTGGCGTGGTCTATGGCGATATCGGAACCAGCCCGCTCTACGCGTTTCGCGAGGCCGTTAACGCCGCGAGTGCCGGCGGCGAGACCACCACGCATGCAGTGCTCGGCGTGATCTCGCTGATCCTGTGGGCGTTGATCATCGTCGTGACGCTCAAATATGTGGTGATCCTGCTGCGCGCCGATAACAACGGCGAGGGCGGGACGCTCGCGCTGATGGCGCTGGCGCAGCGCGCCGTGAGCAGCAAATGGGCGGGGACCATCGTCCTGCTCGGCATCATCAGCGGCGCGCTGTTCTATGGCGATGCCGTCATCACGCCGGCGCTGTCGGTGTTGTCGGCGATCGAAGGCATCAAGCTCGTCACCGCCGCGTTCGATCCCTATGTGGTGCCGCTCACCGTGCTGATTCTGGTGGCGCTGTTCGCCGTGCAGTCGCGCGGCACCGCGCGCGTCGCCGCCTTTTTCGGCCCGATCATGCTGGTCTGGTTCCTGATCATCGGGGTCGCGTCGGTACCGCCGATCCTGCGCCAGCCGGAGATACTGTTCGCGCTCAATCCGTTTCTCGCCGTGTCGTTCATGCTCAGCCACGGCATCATCGCGTTCATAACGCTCGGCGCCGTGTTCCTCGCGGTGACCGGGGCCGAAGCGCTCTATGCCGATCTCGGCCATTTCGGCAAGAAGCCGATCCAGACCGCCTGGCTCTTCATCGTGCTGCCGTCGCTGGCGCTGAATTATCTCGGGCAAGGCGCGCTCGTGATCGCCGATCCCAAGGCAATCGAAAACCCGTTCTTCCTGATGTTCCCCGATTGGGCGCTGATCCCGATGGTGACGCTCGCCACCGTCGCCACCGTCATCGCGAGCCAGGCCGTCATCACCGGCGCCTACTCGCTGACGCGCCAGGCGATCCAGCTCGGCCTGATGCCGCGGTTCGAAATCCGCCACACCTCCGAAGCGCATTCGGGACAGATCTACATCCCGCGCATCAACCGCATGCTGCTGATTGCGGTCATGCTGCTGGTGCTGATGTTCAAATCCTCGAGCGCGCTTGCTTCCGCCTACGGCATCTCGGTGACCGGCACCATGGTGGTCACGGCGATGATGGGCTTTGTGGTGATCTGGAAAGTCTGGCGCTGGTCGGCGCTGTGGGCGGCGGCGCTGATCGTGCCGTTCCTGTGCCTCGACCTGACCTTCCTTGCCGCGAACCTGCTGAAAGTGTGGGAGGGCGGCTGGGTACCGCTCGCGCTCGGCGGCTGGGTGATGCTGCTGATGTACACCTGGCGGCGCGGCAGCCGGCTGCTCTGGGAGAAGTCGCGCAAGCTGGAATTTCCGCTCGCCGACCTCGTCGCGATGCTGGAGAAGCGCCCGCCGGCGCGAGTGCCGGGGACCGCTGTGTTTCTCACCAGCGATCCCACCAGCGCGCCGACCGCGCTGATGCACAGCCTGAAGCACTACAAGGTGCTGCATGAGAAGAACGTGATCCTCACCATCGAATCCGCACCGACGCCGCGAATTGATCCGGCCGAGCGGGTGAGGCTGGAGGAGGTTTCTTCGACCTTCACCAAGGTCACGCTGAAATTCGGCTTCATGGAATCGCCGAATGTGCCTCGCGCGCTCGCGATTGCGCGAAAACTCGGCTGGCATTTCGACATCATGTCGACGTCGTTCTTCCTGTCGCGTCGGGCTCTCAAACCGGCCGCTCATTCCGGCATGCCGCGCTGGCAGGATCACATGTTCATCGCGCTGACGCGGACTGCCAACGACGCCACCGACTATTTCCAGATCCCGAGCGGGCGCGTGGTTGAGGTCGGAACGCAGGTGACGATCTAATCGACGTTCGTTCACGCGCTACGATTTGCCGAGCTGCGCCCGCAATGCGTTCCAGAACGCAAACAACTCGATCAAGTCACCCCGGCTCTCGCTGAGCGCGGTCTGAACGAGCACGAGTTTCAGGCTGGGATCGACGAGAACGTACTGGCCGCGGAGACCCCGAAGCGAGAACCGCGTGGTGTCGGCGGAAAACCAGGTCTGATATCCGTATTTCTCCAGCGGGAATCCCGTGGGAAGCGCATTGGCGGCTGACTCTGCGAGCCATGCCTCGGGAACGATCGTCTTGCCGAACCAGTTGCCGCGATTGGTCAGCATCAGGCCGAGGCGCGCCCAGTCGCGGAGCACGGCGTTGACATAGGCGAAAGTGACTTCCTGCCCGGTCGCGTCGATGATCCACGTCGCATCGGCTTCGGCGCCCAGCGGTTGCCAGAGCTTTTCGGCGGCATAGTCGGAAACCGTCCGCTTAGTGGCGGCCGACAGCACCAGCCCGAGCACGACGGTTTCCGCCGATGAATAGGAGAAATGAAGTCCGGGGGCTTCGTGACGGGTATTGAACTGCTTCACGGCGGCGAGGCTGCCGCCAGGACCTTGCTCCAGCGTGAGGGCGGCCAGCTTGTAGATGTCGCTGGATCTGTCCGCGTAGTTTTCCGAAAACGCCACGCCCGACGACATCAGAAGCAGCGACTTGATGGGGGTGCGGCCGTATTCGGTATCCTTGAGACCGGCAACATAGGTTTCAGCGGAATCGTCGACGGAGCGGATTGCGCCCTCCTTGATAGCGATGCCGATCAGCAACGCAGTCACGGTCTTCGCCATGGAGAACGAAGTGAGGCGATCCCTGTCGGTGCGTCCGTATTGGTACCGCTCGACCAGGATCGTGTTGTCCTTCGCGATCAGCAATCCCGTCACCGGATGGCGGTTGAGATAGTCGTCGAGCGTCAGGTCTGCCCCGGCCGAGGAATATCGAACGATAGGCTCGGCCGCCGCGCGGGCGAGTGGGCTTGCCTGTTTCGGGGCCGCGATGGTGCGAGCGGGGAAAAGCGTGTCAAAGTGACTGAGGGCGCCGACGCGACAACGCGTGTCGTCGATATATTCGAGGCCCTTGCAACTTGGATATCCTTCCTTGCGGCCGAACCCATCAGCGTCCGGTCCGTCCGCGCGAAACTGTGGACCGGCGCCTTCCGCAGCTCTGGCGGTCTGGGCGAAGGTTCGATCCGAAAACAGGACCAACGTGAACACCGCGATGGCGGCGCAGAGCACGCGGGGCATGATCCCCGGCATTTTTCCGCTCCTGTTCGATGAGCGCGTGCCTTGCCGCGCCAGCGGCTGTTTCTATCACGCGGAAGCTAAGTTCGCAGCACGGCGGCCGAGCGGATGGTTACCCCGGTCGGAAATGCAGGCGACAAACTGATAGGATGCCGGAGGCAGGCGGTCGCGTGTCGACCCCTGAAGTTGGGTCACATCAACATGGCTGCTGTTCACCGTCCGGCCACCCTCGATGACGCTGCGGCGCTGTTCGAGTTGCGTCGTCGGTCGATCCTCGAACTCGCCGCCAGGGGATTGCCGGCCGGCGAGGCCGAGGCTTGGGCGGCAAAGCTCACCCTTGCCGGAATGGAAACCAAGCTTCGAGAGCTGGAGATATGGGTTGCGGAACTTGATGGCGTTGTAGCGGCGTGGGGCGCTATCCGGGACGACGTCCTGGAGGGGCTGTATGCCGCTCCCGAATTCGCCGGCCACGGCGTGGGGAGCAGCATGCTCAGTTGGCTCGAAAGGGTGATGATTGCGCGCGGCATCGCCGCCGTGCATGCCGAAGCCAGCTCAAATGCGCGAGCGTTCTATCTTCGCCGGAGTTATCGGATGAGCGGACCGCAAACGGCCGGCGGCGCATGGCCGATCATGAAAGACCTTCGATAGACCCCTGCGAACCCGACCGCGGCTGAAGTTTTGGCTGAGGTTTCGGCAAGCGGATTAAGCCGTTTGCGGCGCTTGATTTTCTTCGCGCGAGGGGCGACTTTGGCCGCCGAATTGACGGGCCCGCGGGGCTCGCAAAGTTGACCTTTTGGAGGACGTAACGTGGCCGATCAGGTGCATGATCTGACGCCGGACGAGGTGTTCAGGGGAATCGAGCAGGGGCGTTATCTGCTGGTCGATGTCCGCGAGCCCAACGAGGTTGCTGTCGAGGCCTATTCTTCGGGCGTCGTGGTTCCCCTGTCGACCTTCGATCCGAAGGCAATTCCCGACCCGCAGGGCAAGCAGGTCGTCTTTGCCTGTCGCTCGGGCAAGCGTTCGGTGACCGCCTCGCTGGCGGCGCAGGCCGCGGGCCTGGCTTACGACAAGCATCTCGCAGGGGGCATCATCGGCTGGAAGGCTGCGGGCCTGCCGACCAAGGTTGGCGGCTGAACTCAATGCGTTCCCTGAACAAGGTTTTCGGCGACCTTCCCGTCACGATCTTCGAGGCGATGTCGCAAGCCGCGCGCGACAACAACGCCATCAATCTCGGCCAGGGTTTTCCCGACGATCCCGGGCCTGAGGACATCCGCCGCGCCGCCGCCGATGCCTCGGTGAACGGCTACAACCAATATCCGTCGATGATGGGCATCCCGGAGCTGCGCCAGGCGATCGCGGCGCATTACGGGCACTGGCACAAGCTCGAGCTCGATCCGATGACGGAGGTGATGGTGACCTCCGGCGGCACCGAGGCGTTGACCTCGGCGATCCTCGCCGTGGTCGAGCCCGGCGACGAGGTGATCTGCTTTCAGCCGGTCTACGATTCCTATCTGCCGATTATCCGCCAGGCCGGCGGCATTCCCCGGCTGTTGCGGCTCGAGCCGCCGCACTGGCGGCTGACCGAGGAGATGTTGCGCAGCGCCTTCAATCCCAAGACCAAGGCGGTGCTGTTCAACAACCCGCTCAATCCGGCGGCGGTCGTCTATCCCCGCGAGGACCTCGAACTGCTGGCACGGTTTTGCCAGGAGTTCGATTCGATTGCGATCTGCGACGAGGTCTGGGAGCACGTCATCTTCGACGGCCGCGAGCACATCCCGCTGATCACCATTCCCGGCATGCGCGACCGCACCATCAAGGTGGGCTCGGCCGGAAAAATCTTCTCGCTGACGGGCTGGAAGATCGGATTCGTCTGCGCCGCACCGCCGCTCCTGCGCGTCGCCGCCAAGGCGCATCAGTTCCTGACCTTCACGACAGCGCCGAACCTGCAGGCTGCGATTGCCTATGGGCTCTCCAAGCCCGACGATTATTTCTTCGATATGCGCAGAGAGCTTGCGAAGAGCCGCGACCGCCTCACCGCCGGACTGGAAAGCATCGGCTTTCCAGTGTTGCGCTCGCAGGGAACTTACTTCCTCACCGTCGACCTGTCGCCGCTCGGTCTGAACGAGACGGATGAGGCCTTCTGCAAACGCATCGTCAGCGACTACAAGGTCGCGGCGATCCCGGTGTCGGCCTTTTACGAGCAGGACCCCGTCACCTCGGTCGTGCGGTTTTGCTTCTCCAAGAGGGATGCGACGATCGACACCGCATTGGAGCGTCTGTCGGACGCGGTGCATCGCCGGAGGAAGGTTGGATAGAATGCGAAACCGCTTTGGTTTCGTTGCCGCGCTTGGCGCGGCGCTGTTGCTGTCGGCGCAGGCAATCGCGCAGGAGCGCGTCGTCAACTTCTACAACTGGTCGAACTACATGGCGCCTGATGTCCTTGAGGCCTTTACCAAGGAGACCGGCATCAAGGTGGTTTACGACACCTTCGATGCCAACGAGACGCTGGAGACGCGGCTGCTCGCGGGCAAGTCCGGCTACGACGTCGTGGTGCCGACCGCCTATTTCCTGCAGCGCCAGATATCAGCGCATGTCTTCCAGAAACTCGACAAATCAAAGTTGCCGAACCTCGCCAACGCCTGGCCGATGGTCACGCAGCGCCTTGCGACCTACGATCCCGGCAATCTCTATGCCGCCAACTACATGTGGGGCACCACCGGCATCGGCTACAACGTCAAGACGGTGCAGAAAATCCTGGGACCGGATGCCAAGATCGACAGCTGGGACATCGTGTTCAAGCCGGAGAATCTCGCCAAGTTCAAAGATTGCGGCGTGCACATGCTGGATTCCGCCGACGATATCTTCCCGGCGGCGCTGAGCTATCTCAAGCTTGATCCCAATTCGACCAAACAGGCCGACCTCGAGAAGGCCGCCGACCTCGTCAGCAAGGTGCGGCCCTATGTGCGCAAGTTTCACTCGTCGGAATATCTGAGCGCGCTCGCGACCGGCGAAATCTGCCTCGTTGTGGGCTGGTCCGGCGACGTCATGCAAGCGCGCAGCCGCGCGGCCGAGGCCAAGAGCGGCGTTGAGATCGGCTACACCATTCCGAAAGAGGGCGCGCAGATGTTCTTCGACAATCTCGCGATCCCCGCCGACGCGCAGCACGTCGCGGAAGCCTATGAGCTGATCAACTATCTCTACAGGCCGGAAGTCGCGGCGAAAAACTCCGACTTCCTGTCCTATGCCAACGGCAATCTGGCGAGCCAGAAGCTGGTCGATCCGAAAATCCTGAACGACAGGAACGTCTATCCGGACGAAGCGACGCTCTCGAAACTGTTCGTGATCACCGCGCGCGATCCGGCGACCCAGCGCATCATCAACCGGCTCTGGACCAGGGTGAAGACGGGGCGGTGAGAGCCCCGTCAATAACCAGAGTTACGCCGCATTCGGCTGCGCTTCGATCGATGGCAGCGCCTCGTCGTAAATCCTGGCTTCGAAGCCGCGCAGGCGCTGGTAGATCGAGATCAGCTCGACGATGGTGCGCCAGGACGTGACGAGATACTGAAACGAGTGGCGAACTTGCGAGAAGGCACTCAGGATTTGTTGCATGACGCCGAGCGTTATCTTGCCGGCGACAAGGGTAGGGATCAGCAGGATGTAAGGGAACATGACGTCAGACTGCAGATAGACGTAGCGCCCGACGTCGAAGTACATGAAGTTCAGGTAGAGCCGAAAATAGTTCGCCCTGACGTTGGCAAACAGCCGGTCCAATGTCGGCGGATCGGCGCGCGCCGGATCGTCTTCGCCAAGCACAAGCTCCTTGCGATAGGCGGCTTCGACCCGCTGATTGAAAAACTCGATCCGGGGCAGGCGAATGCCGATCAAGGCAAGCAGGCCGGTACCCAACACCGACCAGATCACCGCGGCGAAAACCAGTGAATAGGGAATCGAACCGATCAGGGGCAGCTCGGTGACACTCTTCGACAGAGAGACCAATACCGGCAGGAAGGCGATCAGAGTGAGCACAGATTTGATCAGATTGAGGCCAAGCTCCTCCATCGTGCTCGAAAAACGCATGGTGTCTTCCTGCACGCGCTGCGAAGCGCCCTCGATGGTTCGCAGCCTCGGCCAGTTCGCGACATAGTAGTTGTTCATCGCCGTGCGCCAGCGGAAAATGTAATGACTGACGAAAAAGGTTATCAGCACGGCCACGACGATGGCGACAGTGGCAATGCTGAAAAACGTCAACACCCCTGCGTACAATTGTGTGAGCGTCACCGACCCCGGTTTCGACAGCGCGTCCTGAATGAGATTATAGAATGGTCCGCGCCAAACGTTGAGGGCGACGCTGACTTGCACATCGAAATAGGAGGAGAAAAGGATCAGGGCGGAACCGAAGATGGACCAACCTGCCCAGGGATGCGGAGCGAACCACATCCAGAAAGCTCCGAAAATCGCGACGCAAACGCCGAAGTAGAAATCGAACCAGAGCGCCGCGGGCGTTACGAAAGTTGCCAGGCCGGGCGGTGGCTCGGGGCCCACGAAGAGCTGGTTGGCGAAGCCGTACCAGACTGTCATGGCCAGCGCCGTCCAGAGCAGGGCCGACCAAAAGAACAGCCTGGGTCGCGGGAAAAAGGAGACGAACATCTTGGCTCTTCCTTGAAAGGCGCCCTGAAACGCACTGGCGCCGTGAAACTATACGCGTGCGGAACCTTACCGCCAGCGGCGATGCAGCCAGAGCCACTGCTCCGGATATTCGCGAATCCAGCCTTCGACCACGCTGGTGATCGCCTGCGTTGTACCCTGAATGTCGATCTTGCCCTCGGCGTCGCGCACCGGCGGGATCTCTTCGGTCAGCTCGCCCCGGAATTGATGGTTCGGCAGGCGAATGATACGCACGCCGTGGATTGGACACTCGACCTGGCGAAGCAGCCGGGCCAGCATCGGGTTGGCCTTGGTCTTGCGGCCGAAGAAGGTGACCTCAACGCCATTAGTCAGATATTGATCGACCAGCATGCCGACATGCTGGCCTTTCTGCAGCGCTTCGGCGAGCCGCAGCGGCGCGTCACGCCCGGCAGGGATCAGCGTTCCCATCTTCACCTGCCGCATCTCCTGGATGATGCGGTCGGCGGAAGCGATATTGGGACGGCGATACAGCACCGCGGCGTCGATGCCGTGGGCGACGGCGGCAAGCGCCGGCATTTCCCAATTGCCGAAATGAGCGGTGAAGACCAGCGCCGGCTTGCCGTCGAGCCGGAGCTGGTGAAACAGCTGGTTGGCGCGAGGGGGAACGTCGATGTGGCCGAGCTCCGGCTGCGCTTCGACGTGATCCCAGATGTGATCGATATGCGCGAACTCGGCGGCACCCCGGCCGAGATTTTCCCAGACCCCGCGCAGGATCGTCTCGATCTCCTCGGGCGACTTCTCGGGGAATGCGGCGGTCAGATTGGCGCGGCCAATTTTGTGCTCACGCAGCAGTGGCCCGATTGTGCGGGCGGCGCGCGCGAAAAAGTCTGACGTCTTCTTGTGATCGAAATAGCGCGTAGCGCGCAGCATGCCGACGGTCAGCGCGCCGACTGCGGCACTCTCCGAGCGACTTGGTGGCGTCGCGAATGCGCTTCTTGATGGCCACTTACGCCGGTCAGGCCGGTTCGCGCGTCAGGATCAGCGAGGCGTTCTGGCCGCCGAAGCCGAACGAATTCGACATCACGGCCGTTACCTTTGCGTCGCGCGCCTTGTTGCCGACCACGTCGAACTGGATCGTCGGATCCGGGATTTCGTAGTTGATCGTGGGCGGAATGCGCTGATGCTCGAGCGTGAGCAGCGAAATCACCGCCTCCACCGCGCCGGCCGCCGAGATGGTGTGGCCCACCATCGACTTGTTCGATGTGACGGGAATTTGTTTGGCGCGCTCGCCGAACACGATGGAAGCGGTCTGATATTCCATCTTGTCGTTTTCCGGCGTCGAGGTGCCGTGCGCGTTGATGTGGTCGATCTGGTCGGGCGTCATGCCGGCGTCGACCAGCGTCTTCAGCATGCAGCCGATGATCGGTTTGCCGTCTGGACTAGAGCGGGTGCGGTGGAAGGAATTGGTGAGCTCGCCGCATCCGGCGATGACACCGAGAATCGAGGCGCCGCGCGCGATCGCCGCCTCGTAGCTTTCCAGCACCAGCGCGCCGGCACCCTCGGCCATGACAAAGCCGTCGCGGTTCTTGGAGAACGGCTTTGACGCCGCCTGTGGCGGCTCGTTCTGCGTCGACAAGGCCGACAGCAGCGAGAAGCGCACCAGCCCTTCCTGGTTGACCGAGGCCTCGGTGCCCGCGCACAGCGCCGCATCGGTCTCGCCGCGGCGGATCGCCTCGACGCCGAGCTGGATCGCGGTCGCGCCGGAGGCGCAGGCCGTGGACAGCGAGATCGGCGATCCCTTGGTGCCGAAGGTCTCCGCGACATAGTCGGCGACTGACCTCAACTGATAGCGATGGTAATGGCCGACGAACTTGCCGCCGCCGGCGGCCTTGAGCAGGTCCTCATAGCTGAAATCGGTGAAGCCGACCGCGCGCCCGAGTTCCTCGCGTTGCGGCCATTCAGTCTCGACCGGCGGCACGGCGAGGAAAAGCGGACCGGGAAAGTCGCCCTTGCCGATGCCGGCCTGGGCAATGGCCTCCTCGACCGCAAGATGGGCGAGGCGCTCGGACAAACCGACCGAGGTGAACGGCTCGACCGGAACGAAGTCGATGGTTCCGGCCATCGTGGTCTTCAGACCCTCGATCGGAAAGCGCGTCAAGGTGCGGATGCCGGACTCGCCGGCAGTGAGCTTCGCCCAATTGTCGGTCTTGCCGGCGCCGAGCGAGGTCACGACGCCCATGCCGGTGACGACGACGACCGGCCTGCCGAACTTGTCCCGCGGTGCTCTCATGTTCCCACCCGTGCAGTGTGGCGCGATGGAGGTAGCGCCGAAAAGATTAGCCGACGGCCTCGACCAAGGCCATGCCTTCGCCCCGCCAGTGGCCGGTTCCGATCACCACGATCTGGGTCGGCGGCCCCTTCATTTCAATCTCGACGCCGGAGGAATCGCCGGGCGGAAACAGCGCGCCGCGCGAGATCGAAAGCGCGGCAACGCCGAGGCCGAGCCCGAATTGAGCGTCCATATTGTGTCCGAAGCGCGTGCCGGTCGCGCGCACGGCGTGACCGGGATGCTCGCCAAGGAAAGCCCGTTCTTCGGAGGTTACTGGCTCACTGCCGGTTGCGCCAGTGAGGATGGCGCCGTCGCCCCTGATCTCGCCGAGCGAGGACCACAATTTCCGCAGCGTCTCCGTGATCTCACCCGGTTTGCTGCGGTTGCTGCGATCGGAGACCACGCGGGTCAGGCGCGCGAACGGCTTAGCGCCGCGCGCGGTCGCATGCGCCTTGGACTCGAGGACGAGGAAGGCGCCGATCGAGCCGATCGCAAAACCCTCATTGCCTTTTCGTTCCCACACCGGCGCGAACTTGCCGCGGAGGTTGTAGTTGGCGAACTCAAAGAGCAGCAGCAGGTCCTTGCGCTCGCCATTTTGCGCGCCGCCAATCAGCGCGATGTCGCTCTGGCCGGCGGCGATCCGCGCCAGCGCGATGCGCGCCGCGTCGAAGCCGGCAGCTTCCTCGCCCATGAAAGTGCGCGAGGTGCCGCAAACGCCGTGCACGATCGCGATGTTGCCGGCCAGCAGGTTGGAGAGCTGCGCCAGGAACAGGGTCGGGCGCAGATCGCTCATCAGCCGCTCGTTGAGGAAGGTGGGCGGGGCATTGCCCTTGACCTTGGCGTTGAGGATCGCGAGGTCGACCCCAATGTCGCGCTCGCCGCCGGAGGCGGCGATCACCATGTCCATCCGACCGAGGATTTCCTTGTCGTTCTTGACGCCGGCCGATTGCAGCGCGAGCCCCGCGGCATAGGTGCCGATGCGCTGCCACGCCTCCATCTGGCGCTGATCGCCCTTCTTGGGAATTTGCGACGTCGAGATTGATCTGGGCCAGCGGATGCACGACGTAGGGCGCGAAGGTCTTTTCGTCGGTATTGATGCGCCCGGCCTGCAGCGCCTCCCAATTGGCGTCGAGCCCCTCGCCGAGCGAGGAAGCAAGCCCGATGCCCGTGATCCAGACCTCCGCCGGCTCCGGAACGGTGCTCACGCAATCGCCTGCATCGGAAAGCCGACACGCTTGGCGACGGCGTCCATGTGTACGCGCAGGTCCGGATGGGGAAAGGGGATGTGGCTGAAGGTGAGGGTGGCGTTGGAGCGCAGCTTGCCGCCGACCTTCACCTTCGCCTCGGTGATGGCGTAGCCCGAGCCCTCATGCACAACGCTGGCCTCGACGGTGAGAAGCTCGCCAGGCGCGACGAAGCCGCGCATCTTGGCTTCCTTGACCGCGGCCAGGAACGGCATCCGCTCGAACTTCATCAAGCCGACCAGCAGCCAGCCCGAGGTCTGGGCCATCGTCTCGATCAAGAGCACGCCGGGCATGATCGGATAGCCCGGAAAATGGCCCTCGAAGACGGGGCTCGTCTTCGGGACCTGCGCTTCGACCGTGATCGTCTTCTCGACCATGTTGAGGTCGAGAATCCGGTCGATCATCTGGAAATATTCAAGCTGCATGGTCCGCGATTACGCAGCGCCCGCGCCCTTGGCGGCGACCAGCTCGTCGATACGCACGCAAAGGTTCTTCAGCACGAAATACTGTTCCGTGGTGGCCTTGCCGTCGTTGACTTCCTGCGTCCACTTTTCCAGCGGCAGCTTGATGCCGAACGCCTTGTCGATGGCAAACGCGATATCGAGGAAGTCGAGGCTGTCGATGCCGAGATCATCGATGGCGTGACTGTCCGGCGTGATCGTGTCGCGTGGGATGTCGCAGGTTTCAGCGATAATCTGGGCGACCTGATCGAATGTGGAAGACATAACTAAGCCTTTGATTTATTGGATATATTGTCCGAAATGGTGTGGTATTCAGGGATGTGGCCCGGAAAACCCCTGTTCCCGCCCCATGGGAGTCGAGTGCCCGTATATCGGAGCGCCGCCGTTAGTTCAATGGAGGGCGGCAGCCCGATTTTGGGGCTCCGTCCGAAGGGGATTTGAGGCCAATTATGGGACGGAAATCCGCACGCAGTCGCGCCGGCCCATCAGCACGCAATCCTGGGTCCGCCGCAGGTCGGCGATGCTCATGGCCAGCCAGATGGCGACCGCGGTCAGTGCGATGGTGAAGGCGAACGCCGCGATGTTGGCCAGCATGCGGTGACGAAAATCGTCCGGCTCTTCGCGGGGCTGCTCATAGCGGGCGAGGTCGAGCGCGTCCTGGGGCGTTTCCCTGTGCAGGGGCTGCACCACGGCGTTTCCGCGCCAGAGGGGAGTGGGACTTGCGGCATTGCGCGGCCGGAATTGCAGCACACGGTGCTCTTCTTCCGTCGCAATGGGCCGCTGGTTCGTCACGGCGTAACGCTCTCCGAAATCGGGATTCTTTGTAGCACGCGCACTGCGTGTGAGGGAGGAAAAACTGGCACGGCACCAATGCACCTAAAGACTATCGTGTGTGAAGCTCACTAACCTTCGAACGTGTCATGGAACCTGCCGTAATCGATCCTGACCCGGCCGTCGACATTGGGCTGAACCACGTCGACGTAACGCTGGCCGAACAGGATATCGTCGTGCTCATAGGTCTTGCGGGCATGCACGGTTTGCGCCGCAACAACATCGAAGCCGGTGACGACGACGATCAGGCCGGCATCGTAGGTCGCCATGTCTTCCGCCGTCAGCCCGTAAAGCGGACTGCGCTCGTCGATGACGTGAAACAGCGTCCAGCTCAGCGCGAAGGCCGGGCTCTCGTTGCGCAACAGCGGCAACTCGAAGAAGCGCCGGGTCGGATGGCCTTCCGCCGTGACGATGTTCTTCAGCATCCACAGCTTCGCCGTGGCGTTGCTGATGACGTTGTGACGCTCGTTGGCGAAACGCACCATCAGCGTCGGCTCGCCTTCATGGTTCGAGACGACTGCATTGTTGGCGAACAGCACGCGCGAGCTCGGCCGCGAGAAGCGGGCAAAGATCAGACCCGTCATCAGCGACATCGAGAAGATGCCGGTGAAGAGCTCGACGGTCGCGATGAAATGGCCGTAATGGGTCTGCGGGTGCATGTCGCCATAACCCGCGGTCGAGAGCGTCTCGATGCTGAAATAGAGATAGTCGATATAGGCACCGTGCGGCACGTTGGAAATCGGATCGTTGCCGATCCAGTAGAAGGTTGCGAAGACGGCGTTGAACAGCACGAACACCAGCGCGGCGCCGGCGATGAAGGCCGGCCAGGACGCGGTCATGCAGCGGTGGCTGACGTCCGTCCAGAACGAGAGCTGCAAACCCTCGGTAATGATCTCGCGGCGGCCCAGCCGGACCACCCGCGGCTTGCCCGTCCGGTCGTTTTGGCCCCCCAGCATCTCTTCGCATTCCCCATAAAGTAGCGGACAGGCTTTAATTCGCCCGCGCCCGTGCCATAATCACGCGCTTTCAGCGACTTGTTTGGCAGGCTGATACCGGAGTTTCAAGCGATGTCCAATCCGCGCGAGCCGACCGTTCACCCGATTCCGATCCTCGATTTGCGGCCGACGCAAATGACCGTCGGCATGCGCGAGGTCAAGGAGAAGCGCAAGCGTTTCCGCGAGAAGAAGGGCAAGAAGCAAAGCGACATGATCGGCTCGCACATGATCCCGGTCGTCCGCGGACCGGACAAGCGCTACTACGTGGTCGATCATCACCATCTGGCGCGCGCGCTGCATGACGAAGGCATCAAGAATATTCTGGTCACCGTGATCGGCGACCTCACCATGGTCGGGCACGACGCGTTCTGGGGCGTGATGGACAACAAGCGTTGGGTCTATCCCTACGACGCCAAGGGCGAGCGGCGCCGCTTCAAGGACCTGCCGAAATCGATCAGGGATATGAAGGACGATCCCTATCGCAGCCTCGCCGGCGAATTGCGCCGTGCCGGTGGCTTCGCCAAGGACACCACACCGTTCAGCGAATTTCTCTGGGCCGATTTCCTGCGCCGTCACATCCTGCGCAAGATGGTCGAGGAGCATTTTTCAAAGGCGCTGGAGAAAGCGCTCGAGTTCGCCAAGAGCCACGACGCGATCTACCTGCCGGGGTGGTGCGGGCCCGCATCGGACGATTAGGACGTGGACTTGCCTTTGCGCCATGAGCCGGGCGGCATTCCGACATACTTCTTGAAGGCGCGGTTGAAGGCGGCTTCAAACTCATAGCCGACTTCTGCGCCTGCCTGCGCAACACTGACGCCTGGCAATGCCAGGCGCCGCGCCGCCAGCTGCATACGCCAGCGGCCGAGATAGTGCATCGGCGAAACACCGACATAATGAGCGAAACGATCGGCGAAGACCGATCGCGACAGACCAACCTCCCGGGCAAGCTCGGCAAGCGTCCACGGTCTTGCCGGCTGACCATGGATAAGTCGCAGTGCCTGCCCGATATGGTGATGCTTCAATCCGGAAAGCCAGCCGTTCAACTCCTCGGGAAGCTGGATGATGTGCTGGCGCACCACCTCCACGAACATCAGCTCGGCGAGCTTGGCCAGCAGACTCTCGCTACCAGCGCTGCCGCGTTCGGCCTCCGCGGCCGCGACTCTAAGCATGTCGGACAACCAGCTCTGTCCCGCTGTCGACATCTGGCTGATCAGCATCCGCGGCAGAGCGTCCAGAAGCGGATTGAACGGTCGGGCGTCGCAGCCGAAATAGCCGCAAACAAGGTGGCAGTATTCGGCGCCCTCGTTGATCAGGCGTGTGACGACGGGAAGAGGACGGTCTTTGGGCCGCGAATATTCCTCGAGGTCGGGAGTACCGCGCATACCGGGCGCAGAACTCAGAACGTTGGCATCGCCCATGGGGTAGATGACGATGTCGCCAGCGTTGAACCGTGTGCAGGATTCAGCGCTGCCGGCGAGTGACGCCCAGCACGAACCCGACAATATGGCGTGGAAACTGATCACATGCTGGGCTTCCGGCATGACCATGGCGGCGATTGCCGCCGAGTGCGGCGATTCCCCAACCCAGGGCGCGTGCAAGTGACGCTCAAAAAAGATGGCACCGGTCAGGCGCACAGCGTTCAGCACGTCCGAAAGAACATCCATTGCGGTGGGCCTCTCATCCCGGACGATCGAGCAAGAAAAGCAGACAACTCGGCATACCCGTATGCCCGGGTACTTCTTACAAGTCACGGGCTGTGAGTCAGCAAATACGCCGCGGCGCAGGTTCGGCGCGGCAGTAGGAGGGTCAGCGGAATGGCACCGGCGGACGCGAAGAATCCCGTGGCGCATGCGCCGACGGGCATAAATCATATTGCGTTGAACGTGCGCAACATGGACGAAAGCCACAAGTTCTGGACAGAGGTCGTGGGTCTGAAGCTGGTTGGAGAATTCAAGCAGCGCCCGAACCGTCCGCCCACACCCCGGATGCAGTTCTACAGCGGCATGCGTCCCGACGGCGCGCATCATCACGATCTCGCGCTGGTCGAAAATCCAGGGCTTCCGGCGCCGCCTCCCGAGTGGAAGATGTGGGACATGCCGATGGCGATCAATCACATTGCCATCACCTATCCGAGCAGGGAGACCTGGTTGCAGCATCTCAGTCGTCTTCGGGATCAAGGCGTCAAATTCGACCGGCGCATCGACCATGGCATGACGCATAGCGTCTATCTTCATGATCCCAACGGTTATGGCGTGGAATTGGTCTATGACCTGCCACGCGAGGTCTGGGAAGGTGACATCGAAGGCGCGCTGAATTTTGCGCAGGCGCTCCCGCATGAGGGTGCGGAAGCGTTGATAGACCAAACCGAGGTGCCGGTATTCGGCGCGCTGTCCGAAGGCGCGCGATAGCCCGCTACTGCTTGGGCACGCGGCCCATCAGGTAGAATTCCGGGTTGGCGCGCATTCCGGTGAAATGCGCCATCCGGTTCGACAGCGCGAAGAACGAGGCGATCGCCGCGATGTCCCAGATGTCGTCGTCGGAGAAGCCGTGGCCGGCCAGCACAGTGAAATCGTCTTCCGCGATCAGGTGCGCCTCGCGGCAGACCTTCATGCCGAAGTCGAGCATCGCGCGCTGGCGCGGCGTGATGTCGGCCTTGAGGTAGTTGATCGCGATCTGGTCCGCGATCAGCGGGTTTTTCGCGCGAATGCGCAGGATGGCGCCGTGGGCGATGACGCAATATTCGCAATTGTTGAAGCTCGAAGTCGCGACCACGATCATCTCGCGCTCGGCCTTGCTGAGTCCGCTATCCTTCTCCATCAGCGCGTCATGATAGGCGAAGAAAGCGCGGAACTCGTCGGGACGCCAGGCGAGTTTGATGAACACGTTCGGAATGAAACCCGACTTTTCCTGCACGGCGAGCAATCGCGTGCGAATATCGTCAGGAAGTTTGTCGATGGGTGGCGCGGCGTAGCGCGTTGCGGCCTGTGTCATGAGAAAAGTCCTGGGTTTGCAGGTCCGGGACCTTAGCGCATGATCCGGAAAAGTGTGTAGCGGTTTTCCGAAAAGATCATGCGCAAGACAAAGACGCCATCAGAAGCGAAGCCGCAAAGTTACCGCAGCGGCTTCTTCAGGAGCGAGAAGCGGTCGGGATCGAGCCCCTGCGAGGGCTGCAGCATCGGCGCGTCCACCGGCGAGAGCGTGCGCGCAGGCGTGGGCATCGGCCGCTCGTTGAACACGGGGTCGTTGGGCACGTCGCGCTGCGAGGTGGCGCCGCGCCAGCGCTCCAGTACCGCGCTGACGAAATGCATGTCGTGACCGGCCGCCACAGAGGGCACGGTCTTGATCGCGGCCTCGCTGCGCGGCAATTGATGGGGCGGCACCTCCTTGAAGCGCAGCCGGGTCGGCAGCGCCACGCCTTCGCCGAAGGCCAGCACCTCGCGGGTACCGAGCGAGGGAATGAAAGAGAGCAGGTTGGCGGCGGCATCCGACACCGCCGAACGCAGCAGCGCCTGGTCGCGGTCGTTGGCAAGCCGCATCGAGAACAGCGTGTTGCACTGGGAGATGATGGTGGCGTCGAGCTCGGCCGGACGCTGGGTCACCAGTCCGAGATAGACGCCGTATTTGCGGCCTTCCTTGGCGATGCGCGACACCGCCTTGCGGGTCGGCCCGAAGCCGATATTGCGGTCGGCGGCCGCATAGCGGTGCGCTTCCTCGCAGACGAACAGCAAAGGCGAGACGCCGTCGCTCCACAGGCCGAAATCGAACGCCATTCGGCACAGCACCGACACCACGGAGTCGACGACTTCCGCAGGGAAGCCTGCGAGCTGCATCACCGTCATCGGCCGACCGTTGGCCGGCAGGCGGAACAAATGGCTGATCACTTCCGCCATGGTGTCGCCGCCGACGTTGGCGTTGTCGAACATGAAGGCGTAGCGCGGATCGTTCTTCACGGTATCGATGCGCGAGATCAGCTTGTGATAGATGATGCGCGAGGAGCGGTTTTCCAGCTTGCCCATGCGCTCGTCGATTAGCGAGACCAGGTCCTGCAGCCGGTAAGGCACCGGCGTGTCGACGGTGTAGCCGATCTGCTTGGGATCGATGCGCTTCAATCCGATGCGGTCGGCGTTCTGGTACTGGGTGTAGATGCCCTTCGCCATCGGGATTACTTCGGCGAGGATGTCGAGCTCTTCGGGCACGCCGGGGCGGCCGGCAAACAGCACGTCGACGATTTCCTCGAAATTGAACAGCCAGAACGGCAGTTTGAGGTTGCGCGGGTTCATTACCAACGACTTGTCGCCGAAGCAGCGGCCATATTCGTTGTGGACGTCGAGCAGGAAGACGCGCAGGTTCGGCCGCGCTTTCAGGATTTCGTTGAGCAGCAGCGACACGCCGGTCGACTTGCCGACGCCGGTCGAACCGAGCACGGCAAAATGCTTGGACAGCATTTCCTCGACGTCGACATAGGCGATGACGGAGCGGTCCTGCTGCAGGGTGCCGACATTGATCTGGTCGGCGCCGGTGGGAGCATAGACCGTGCGCAGCTCCTGGCTCGAGATCAGTTCGACGACGTCGCCGATGGTCGGATAGTGGGTGACGCCGCGCTGGAATTTCGGCCGGTCGCCGCCGAGGATCTCGCCGAGCAGGTCGACGCCGGCTGACGCGATATAGGTGTCGGACGCCTTCATGTTTTCGGACGTGACGTCCGTGATCATGGCAACGATGGTGGAGCTGGCGCAGCGGATGCTGACGAATTTGCCGACGGTGCCTCGCACCTCGGAGAGCGGCATCTGACCGTCGGCCAGCAGGCCGACCCGGGCAAGAGCTCCTCGCACCGAAATCACACGTCCGAATGATGTCACGGGTATTCTACCTGGCATTTCAAATGGTGGGTTCCGGGCACACTATGCGCAGGCCGGGCTGGACAAACTGTTAAGCCGTAGGGAACCGCGACCGCTCAAATCCGAAGCAATCCGGTGCAGTTAGCGGCACCACGTCAGCGGCAGTCGTAAATTCCGCTTGGAAAAGCAGGGTTTATTACGGCCGCCTTACAAAGACGGCGCTTAACTTCCGATTTACCATTTTTGCGAACGGCGTTGCGTCGCACCCGTTGGCGTCGCCGAGGCAGCGCCGCTTGCGTCATTGATGCCGGTCCACAGCCGAAAAAACCGTGATACTCGATCACACAGCGGGGGTCTGCGGGAGAAGCAGGGGGCCATGGATCGCAGCGACGTCTTGATCATCGGTGGCGGCATCGCCGGCATCACCACGGCACTCGAATTGCTCGATGGCGGCAAGCGGGTCACGCTGCTCGACCGCGACGAGGAGGCGGTGTTCGGCGGTCTCGCCCGCGAGAGCTTTGGCGGCATGTTCTTCGTGGACTCGCCGGAGCAGCGCCGTCAGGGCATCCGCGACAGCGTCGATCTGGCGTATCGCGACTGGTGCAGCTTTGCCGAGTTCGGCAGCGACGATCACTGGCCCAAAGCCTGGGCCGAAGCCTATGTGTCGCGCTGCACCGAGGACGTCCACAAATTCGTTCGCGGCCACGGCGTGAGTTTTCTGCCCGTGGTCAACTGGGTCGAGCGTGGCGAGTTCGTGCCCGGCAATTCGGTGCCGCGCTTTCATGTCAGCTGGGGCACGGGCAAGGGGCTGGCGGAAGCGTTGATTGCTGCTTTGCGCGGCCACAGCAATGCCGGCCGCCTGACGCTGCGGTTCAACGCGCGGGTCGAGCAACTCGTCATGCAGGGCGGCAAGGTCGTTGGCGCCAGTGGCGTCGACGAAAAGACCGGCGCGCCGTTCGAGTTTCCGGCTGACGCGATCGTGGTCGCAGGCGGCGGCATCAATGGCGGCGATCTCTCGCGGGTGCGGGCGAACTGGCACGCCGATTGGAAGACGCCGCCGGAGACGATCCTCAGCGGCTCGCATCGCTTCGCCGACGGCAAGCTGCACGATGCGACCGTGAAAGCCGGCGGCGTGCTCACCCATCTCGACAATATGTGGAATTATGCCGCGGGCGTGCATCATCCGAAGCCGCGCAAGCCGATGCACGGGCTGTCGCTGGTGCCGCCGCGTTCGGCGCTGTGGCTGAATTGGCGAGGAGAGCGGATCGGACCGCAGCCGCTGGTCTCCGGCTTCGACACGCGAAGGCTCGTCACCGACATCTGCGCGCAGGAGAAGGCAGTATTCCTGGCAATTGATGAACATGCGCATCGCGCTGAAGGAGCTGGCGATCTCGGGGGCCGAGCACAATCCGTCGATCCGCGAGAAGAAGCGCGTTGGCTTCCTGCGCGATATCCTGTTCGGCAATCGCTGGCTGGTGCGCGAGATGATCGATCATTGCAAGGATTTCGTCACCGCCAATTCCTTGCCCGAACTGGTCGAGAAGATGAACGCGCTGCAGGGCGATCAATCGGTCGACCTAAAGACGGTCGCAGGACGAGGTCGCGCACTACGACGCCACCATCGCGCGCGGCGAAAAGCTGATGAATGACGAGCAGCTCCGCCGCATCGCATCGATGCGCAAGTACAGCGGCGACCGCGTGCGGCTGTGCAAATTCCAGCCGATCAATGATGCAAAGGCATTGCCGCTGATCGCGGTTCGTGAATTCATCATCAGCCGCAAGAGCCTCGGCGGCATCCAGACCGACCTGGAGAGCCGGGTGCTGGATGCGGCGGGACAGCCGATCGCCGGTCTCTATGCGGTTGGCGAGGCCGCGGGCTTCGGCGGCGGCGGCATGCACGGCCTGCGCGCGCTGGAAGGCACGTTCCTTGGCGGCTGCATTCTGTCCGCGCGCATTGCGGCCGCGTCGATCGACGGGCGAATGTCTTTTGTGAAGGGTTGAGGACATGAAGAGAACGGGAGCCTGGCTCACGGTTTACGCGCTGGAGCAGATCGGCGCGCGCTTCACCTTCGGCATTCCCGGCGTGCACACCACCGAACTGTACGACGCGCTGAACAACTCCAACCGCATCACCCAGGTGCTGGTCACCCATGAGGGCGGGGCGTCGTTCATGGCCGATGCGGTCGGCCGGCTCTCCGATTCCATCGGCGTGCTGACGGTGGTGCCGGCGGCAGGCCTGACCCATGCCGCGAGCGGCATCGGCGAAGCCTTCCTCGACGGCGTGCCGATGCTGGTGCTGTCAGGCGGCCCGCGTACCGACACCGGCCATCGCTATCAGCTGCATCAGATGGACACCCACAAATTCATGTCGGGGCTGACCAAGGCGACGTTCAGCGTCACGAGCCACGACGAGGTCGTGCCGACCTTGTTCAAGGCCTATGAGATCGCAACCTCCGGCGAGCCCGGGCCGGTGTTCGTGGAACTGCCGGTCAATATCCTGTTGCTCATGGACGAGATCGGCGAACTGCCGCAATTCAAGCCCGCGCCTGCGCCGCCTGTCGACGCGACGACCGAGATCGCGCGCGCCGCCGAACTGCTGGCTGCCGCGAAACATCCCTGCATCTTTGCCGGCTGGGGCACGCGCGATGCGAGCAACGAACTCATTCGCCTCGCCGAATGGCTGGAGGCGCCGGTCGCGACGACCCTGCAGGGGCTGTCGGTCTTTCCCGCCAATCATCCGCTCCATGTCGGTTTCGGTTTCGGCGCGTCCGCCGTGCCGGCGGCGCAGAACGCGTTCAAGAGTTGCGATTGCATGATCGCGATCGGCACGCGCTTCTCGGAGATCGCGACCGGCAGCTATGGCGCCGAAGTGCCGGAGAATCTCGTCCACATCGACATCAATCCTGATGTCTTCAACGCCAACTTTCCGGCCAAGGTCGCGATCGCGGGCGATGCCGGCGCCGTGCTGCGGCAGTTGCTGAAGGAGCTGGAAGCAAAGGGGCCGCGTCGCACGTCACAAGGGCGCCTGCGCGAGCAGATCAGGAGCGACAAGGCCGCCTATCGCGAGAGCTGGTATCGCCACGATGCGGCCGGCATCGTCAATCCCGCGCGCTTCTTCGACGAGCTGCGCCGGCAGATGCCCGACAACGGCATCATCTCCATCGACGACGGCAACCACACCTTCCTGACCGCCGAGCTGATGCCGATCCACGCGCCGAAGAGCGTGATCCTGCCGACCGATTTCAATTGCATGGGTTACGCGGTGCCGGCGGCGATCGGCGCCAAGCTCGCATGCCCCGACCGTACCGTGCAGGCGATCGTCGGCGACGGCGCCTTCATGATGACCTGCATGGAGATCCTGACGGCGGCGAGCAACAATCTCGGCATCGTCTATTACGTCTTCAATGACGGCGAGCTCGCCCAGATCGCGCAGGCGCAGTCGATTCCCTACGGCCGCAAGCCCGGCACGACCATCGGCAAGCTCAACATCGAGGGCGTGGCGATCGCGACCGGCGCGGCCTATCTGCCGATGAACGACAATGATGCAATCGCCGGCGTCATCAGCAAGGCCAACGAGATCGCGGCCGGCGGCAGGCCGGTCATCGTCGCCGTGCGCATCGATTATTCCAAGAAGACCGCGTTCACGCTCGGCGCGGTCAAGACCAATTTCGGCCGCTTCCCGCTGAACGAAAAGCTGCGCTTCCTCACCCGCGCCGCCGTGCGGCATGTCATCGGGTAGCTCCCGCGCTACCTGATATTTCATCACGTGCATTCAATTGCGCGCGAGCTCACGCGGCGATCAAAAGAGCCTGAATATCGCCGTTTCCTGAAATATGAGCCGGCTGACGGCAGTCTGGCTGCTGCGCGCAGATTGTGCCGCTTCGTAGCGAGGAGACGTTCGATGAAGAGCGTAATGTACGTTGGTCTGGCATTGAGGTTGTTCGTTGCGGCTGCATCGCCGGCATATGGCGCGCCGGCGCTGGGGACCCACGCGTGGAAGGCGGGAAACGAAACGGCGACGCTTCCCTGGTCAGCGCCGCGAGGTCATCACCAGCCGCGATCTGTGGATATTCCTGCATCTCCGAGAGAGGACAATCTGAGCGAAGAAGACGCCAGAATTGACCGGATCGTCAGGAATGTTTGCCGGAATTGTTGATCAGGTTGACGCATGAGGTGACGTGGTGCACTGGTTTTGCAGGGTTGCGTTGCGCAGCTGCGGTTGACAGGGCGCGCTCGGCGTTACGCTTTCCGCCAACACAACAAGAACCGGGTAGGGTGGAACGCCGTGAAACGCGTCATCGCGTCTTGAGCGGGTCCGCGCGGCGTTCCGCGCTCGCACCCTTCGCCGTCGCAGCTATCGCTTCCAGTGGCCCTCCGATCTGCTCACCTCCTGGGCGTTCGAGGTCGAGAACCTCGTGCTCGGCTGGTACATCATGACCGAGACCGGCTCGGTGCTGCTGCTGACCTTGCTCGCATCGCTGAATTATGCGGGGACGCTGATCGCGCCGGTCATCGGCATGATCGGCGATCGCATCGGGCATCGCGATCTGCTGGTCGTGATGCGCTTCGCCTACACCGTGCTCGCATCGACCATCATGACGCTGGCGCTGACCGGTCATCTCACGCCGCTCAATGTCATGATCATCGTCTCGATCATGGGCCTGATCCGTCCCTCGGACCTCGGCGTGCGCGGCGCGCTGCTGGCCGACATCATGCCGCCGGAGCGGCTGGTCGGTGCGATCAGCGTGTCGCGCACGACGCAGGACAGCGCGCGCATCGCCGGCGCGTTGAGCGGCACCGGATTGTTCGCGGTGCTCGGCATCGGCTATGCCTATGTGGCGATCGCCTGCCTCTATCTCACGGCCGCCATCCTGATGCTGTGCATGGCCCGGCCCGAAAACGCACCGCGCGGCCGACCATGCGGCCGACGAGTTGCCTGGCTCGTCGCTGCTGCGCGACCTGAAGGAGGGCATCGTCTATGCCTGGAGCGGCCCGGGGATGCGCGCGGCGCTCTGCGTTGCGTTCCTGGCCAATCTCACCGCCTTTCCCTTCACCAACGGTTGTTGCCTTATGTCGCCAGCGAAATCTTTCATACCAACCAGACCGGTCTCGGCTATCTCTCGGCGAGCTTCGCGCTTGGCTCGCTGATCGGCTCGATCACGCTGAGCCTGACCTGCGGCGTGCGCATCGCCCGGCTTATGATCGGCGCGACGCTGGCCTGGTACGCGATGCTGCTGGTGTTCGTGGAGATCAGGGCCATGCCGGTGGCGCTGCTCTGCCTGGTGCTGGCCGGCATGGCGCAGAGCCTGTCGATGATCTCGGCCGCCGTGATCCTGATGCGCACGGCGAGCGCGCATTTCGCGGCCGCGTGATGGGCGTGCGCATGATGGTGATCTACGGCCTGCCGATCGGGCTGCTCGCCGCCGGCAGCCTGATCGACCTCATCGGCTATTCCGCGACCGGCACGCTCTATGCGGTCTCCGGCCTGATCGCGATGGCGGCGATCGCGCTGCACTGGCGCGCCGATCTCTGGCCGCTGCATGCGCCGGCGAATGCGCGCTAGCTCTTTACGAGTGCCGCGAGGCTTCATAGGCTCGCCAGCGAAGCTGACTTAAGGAACTCTCATGGCAAAAACAGGTCTGGTCGTCTCCGCCCATCCCGGGGACTTTTGTGTGGCGCGCGGGCGGCGCCATCGCGCTGCATGCCAGGCGCGGCTACCGCATGAAGATCGTCTGTCTCTCCTATGGCGAGCGCGGCGAAAGCCAGTTCGCCTGGAGGGAGGCGGGCGCGACCATGACTACCGTCAAGGCCGGGCGCAAGGACGAGGCCGAGCGCGCCGCGAAAATGCTGGGCGCCGAAATCGAGTTC
>CAWCGA010000048.1:0-194535 GCA_963794775.1 uncultured Alphaproteobacteria bacterium
GCTCACCAGCCAAACCATTCCGGCTTGCGCGGCAGCTCCACCGTCTTGACCTTCTCGAGCTTGATGGTGCCCTTGGCCGTCAAATCGTTGATGTCGCCGTCGGTCGGCCCCGACACCTTGGAGCGGTAGAGGTCGACCTTCATGCTTCCACGATGGTCCTTCTCGGTCCAGGTCGAGGGATTGCAGACGCCCTCCATGCCGGCCGGCACCCAATCCTTCTTCTGGTAAAAGCCTTTCGCGACGTTCTCGCCCGTGGCGCCGCCGTTCGTTGCGGCCCAGTCGAGCGCTTCCTTCAGATACAGTGACGAGCAGACAGCGGCGATGTAGTGCACCGGACGATAGACCTTGCCGGTGGGTCCGACATCTTCGAGATTTCCATCAGCGTCTTCATGCCGGGCGCGTTGCCGCCCCAGCTCACCGCCGTGCGCAGCGGGAAGATCACGCCGTCGGCGGCGTCGCCCGCGGTCTTCGCCGCGTTTTCGTCCATGCCCCAGACATTGCCGAGGAACTGCACGTCGACGCCGGCAGCCTTGCAGGCCTTCATCACCGAGATGTTCGAGCCCGCGGTATTGCCGAGATAGGCGTAGTTGGCGCCCGAGCTCTTCAGGCTGAGACACTGGCTCGAATAGTCGCCGGGGGTGAGCGCGAACACAAGCGGCGGCAGCACCTCGAAGCCGAGTTCGGTGGCGAGCGCCTCGCCCGCGGCCTTCGGCGCGTTGGGATAGGGATGGTTGGCGCCCATGTGGACGAACTTTGCCTTGCCGGGCTTGCCCTTGGTTTTCCAGTCGTCGGCGGCCCACATCAGCATCGCGCGCATCGCGTCCGAATAGCTCGGTCCGTAGAAGAAATTATACGGCGCGGGCTTGGCCTTGCCGCTGGTGCCTTCCGGGATCGGTCAGCGCCGCGGCATAGGAGCCGGAGATGTCGGGGATCTTGTCCTGCGCGAGGAAGCCGGTCAGCGCCTCGGTGTCGGCGGTGCCCCAGCCCATGATCGCCGCGACCTTGTTGTCGGGCGCCGACCATTTCTTGTAGAGCGCGATCGCGCGCGGCACCTGATAGCCGTAATCGTTGCTGTCGACGGAAAGCTGCTTGCCGCCGACGCCGCCGTTCTTGTTGACCCAGGCAAAGGTGTCGACGACGGCCTGGCCGTAGGGCGTTCCGATGTCGGCGGTGCCGCCGGAGAGGTCCTCGAGATGGCCGATCGCGATCTGCGCCTGCGCGCTCACCGATGCGCCGGCGATGACAAGCGCGAGCGACGCCGTGCTCAAAAGTGATTTCAGTTTCATGGGTCGTTTCCTCCTGTTGTTCGTTGATGTCGATGGTCGTGTGTCCCGGCCTCAATGCGAGAACGGGTAGAGCTTCCAGTAGGTCTTGATCTGCCGCCAGCGATGCGCGAGTCCGTCGGGTTCGAACATCAGGAAGGCGATGATGATCGATCCGATCGCGATCTCGCGCAGGAAGGTGATGTTGTTGTTGAGCGCGAGCGCGCGATCGATCGCGCCGCCTTTCAGGCCGAGGCTGATCCATTCCATGAATTCCGGCAGCAGCACCACGAAGGCGGTGCCCATCAGCGAGCCCATGATCGAGCCGGTGCCGCCGATGATGATCATGGCCAGGAACAGGATCGAGCGCTCGATGCCGAAGCCTTCCTGCGAGATCACGAGCTGGTAGTGCGCGTAGAGCGCGCCGGCGATGCCGGCGAAGAATGCGGCAAGGCCGAACGACAGCGTGCGGTATTTGGTGAGGTTGATGCCCATGATCTCGGCGGAGAGATAATGGTCGCGGATCGCGACCAGTGCGCGGCCGTCGCGGGTGCGCATCAGGTTGGTGACCAGGACGTAGCTGACGACGACATAGGCGAGCACTACGTAGAAATATTGCCGGTCGCCGCGCAACGTATAGCCGAAGATCGAGAACGGATTGGCGCTTGCCGGCACCGAGCCGCCGGAGAACCATTCCGCGCGGGAGAAGAAATCCAGCAAAATGTATTGCGCGGCGAGCGTCGCGATGACGAGGTAGAGCCCCTTCAGCCGGGCCGCGGGCACGCCGAAGATCAGGCCGACCAGCGCGGTGACGACACCGGCCAGCGGAATCGCGAAGAACACGGGGATCGGGAAGTTGTTGTTGATGTAGGCCGAGGAGAACGCGCCGAACAGGAAGAACGCGGCGTGACCGATCGAGATCTGTCCGGTGAAGCCGACCAGGATGTTCAAGCCGAGTGCGGCGATCGAGAAGATGCCGATCTGGATCGAGACCGACAGCCAGTACTCGCTGAAGAATTTTGGCGCAAAGCAGAGCAGGATGATGCCGACAATTGCGAAGTTGCGGCTCGTCGACAGTCGGAAAGATCGTGGTGTCCGCCGCGTAGGAGCTGCGGAAGTCGCCGGAGGGGACGAGGGAGGGACCGGCCATCGTCAGACCCTCTCGATGTCGGCGGTGCCGAACAGGCCATAAGGCTTGATCATCAGGATGATGATCAGGACGTAGAACGGCGCGACCTCGAAGAGATTGCCCCAGTGCAGATACTGGCTGTCGACATATTGGGCGATGTTCTCGAATAGCCCGATGATGATGCCGCCGAGCACGGCGCCGCCGATCGAGTCGAGGCCGCCGAGGATCGCCGCCGGAAACACCTTGATGCCGTAGGAGGAGAGGCCCGACGACACGCCGTTGACGACGGCGACGACGACACCGGCGACCGCCGAGACCGTCGCCGAAATCGCCCAGGCCATCGCGAATACGTTCTTGACGGAGATGCCGAGCGACTGCGCCACCTGCTGGTTGAAGGCGGTGGCGCGCATCGCGAGGCCATATTTCGAGGAGCGGAAGAACCAGGCCATGCCGATCATCATCAGCAGCGAGACGATCAGGCTCATGACATAGACGGTCTGGATCGGCGCGCCGAAGAAGTTCACGCTCTGGCTCTGGAACACGCGCGGGAAGGGTTGCGGGTCGACGCCGAACATCCATTTCAGCGCCGCCTGGAACACGGTCGACAGCCCGATCGTGACCATGATGACGGAGATGATGGGCTCGCCGATCATCGGCCGCAGGATCACGATCTGGATCGCGATGCCGAAGGCGAACATGAACACCAGCGTCAAGGGCATGCCGAGCCAGAACGGGATCTGGAACTTGTTGAGCAGCACGAGGCAGACCCAGGCGCCGATCAGGAGCAGTTCCCCCTGCGCGAAGTTGACGACTTGGGTGGCCTTGTAGATCAGCACGAACGACATCGCGACGACGCCATAGAGCGTGCCGACCACGAGGCCGTTGACCAGGAGCTGGATGAGGAAGGCGGTGTTCATACGCAGCTGCGTCCAAAAATTCGGTGTCGTCCCCGCGAAGGCGGGGACCCATAACCACAGGAAGTCGTTGTTGCGCGAAGCTGGGGGCGCCAGCGCGCCAGACAACCATGCCTGTGGTTATGGGTCCCGGATCGCGCTCGCTTCCGCCTTCGCTCTGCGAGTGCGGCGGACAAGCCGCTCGCTTGTCCGGGACGACGAAGAAAAAGAAGTTTGCAGCTGGACACCATCACTCCGCGGCCTCCGCGAGTTGCGGCGCGCCAAGATCGATCACCCGCAGCGAGGTGCGGACGCGCTGGGTCGATGCCGTCCTGGAACTTGATCACGGTGTCGACCGGGATCATCTGCGCGCCGCGATAGATCGCGTCGATGATGTCGCCATACTTCTCGTTGATGACGCCGCGGCGAACCTTTCGCGTGCGCGTCAGTTCGCCGTCGTCGGCGTCGAGCTCCTTGTAGAGCAGCAGGAAGCGCGAGATGCGCTGCGCCGGCGGCAAGGTCGCGTTGACGGTTTCGACCTCCTTGCGGAGGAGGTCGTAGACCTCCGGGCGCGAGGCGAGGTCGGTGTAGGTCGTGAACGCGATCCGCTTCTTCTCCGCCCATTTCGAGATGATCGAATAGCGGATGCAGATCATCGCAGCGAGCGCTTCGCGGCCGGCGCCGAGCACCACGGCTTCCGCGATGTAAGGCGAGAACTTCAGCTTGTTCTCGATATATTGCGGCGAGAAGCGCGCGCCGCGCGAGGTCTCGGCGAGATCCTTGATGCGGTCGATGACGACGAGCTGTTTCGTCTCGTCGAAATAGCCGGCGTCGCCGGAATGCATCCAGCCGTCCCTGATGTCGGCGGCGGAGGCTTCCGGGTTCTTGTAGTAGCCGTGGAACATGTTGGGGTGGCGCACCACGATCTCGCCGACGCCCTGGCTGTCCGGCGTTTCGATCTTGATCTCGATCTCGTCGCCCATCACGACGCCGGTCGTATCGGGATCGACCTTGCCCTCGGGATGCAGCGTGTAGGCGCCGAGCAGTTCGGTCTGGCCGTACAGCGTACGGAGCGGCACGCCCATCGCCCGGAAGAATTTGAAGGTGTCGGGGCCGAGCGCCGCGCCGCCGGTCGCCGCCGAGCGCAGCCGCGTGAAGCCGAGCCGGTCGCGCAGCGAGCGGAACAGCAGCATGTCGGCCACCGTCGAGCGCTGGCCTTTTTCCAACGCGGCCAGGCCCGTCTTCATGCCGAGGTCGTAGAGCCGCTGCTTCAGCGGCGAGGCATCCATGACCCGCGCGCGGACGTCGGCAGCGATCGCCTCCCAGACGCGCGGCGCAAACAGCACGAAGGTCGGCGCGATCTCGCGGAAATCGCTCATCATGGTGTCGGCCTGCTCGACGAAGTTGACCTTCATCCGGCACAGCAGGCCTTTGCCGAGCACATAGACCTGCTCCATGATCCAGGGCAGCGGCAGCACCGAGACATATTCGTCGTCGGGTCCCTTGGGATCGAAGGAAAGATAGGTCGCGCAGTGCTTGCAGCACGCGCCCCGCCGAGAGCATCGCGAGCTTCGGATTGGAGGTCGTGCCCGAAGTGGTGCAGAGGATCGCGACGTCTTCGCCCTTGGTCGCATCGGCGAGCCGATCGTAGAGACCGGGCTCGCGCGCGGCGCGTTCGCGCCCCATCGCGGCGAGCTTGTCGGCTTCCATCAGCCGCGGGTCGTCGTATTTGCGCATGCCGCGCGGATCGGAATAGACGATGTGTTTCAGATGCGGCACGCGGTCGGCGAGGGTGAGCAGCTTGTCGACCTGCTCCTCGTCCTCGGCGAACACCAGCCGCGCTTCGCCGTAGTTCAGCAAATACGCGGCTTCCTCATCCAGCACGTCGCGATAGAGCCCAAGGCTCAATCCGCCGATGGCGTGGGTCGCAACTTCCGCCGCAACCCAGTCCGGCCGGTTATCGCCGATGATGCCGACGACGTCGTCGCGGCCGAGACCCAGCTCGACCATGCCGAGCGCGAAATCATGCACGCGCGTCTGGTAGTCGTTCCAGGTGAAGGTGCGCCAGAGGCCAAAGTCCTTTTCGCGCAGCGCGATCTCGCTGCCGTGCTCTCTCGCATTGAAGCGAAGCAGTTTCGGATAGGTGTCGGCCTGCGCGACGCGGGCGGCGTAATCCATCATGCCGCGTTCTCCGCGACTTCAGGCTTGTCGTCGGGATCGACCAGCGCCTCGTCCTCTTCGCCGAGATAGGCGCGCTTGACGTGGGGATCGGCGAGCACCGAGGCCGGATCGCCCTCGGCGATCTTGAGGCCGAAATCGAGCACCATGACGCGATGGGAGATGTCCATCACCACGCCCATGTCGTGCTCGATCATGACCACCGTCATGCCGAACTCCTCGTTGAGGTCGACGATGTAGCGCGCCATGTCCTCCTTCTCTTCGAAGTTCATGCCGGCCATCGGCTCGTCGAGCAGGATCAGCTTCGGCTCCAGCGCCATGGCGCGCGCCAGTTCGACGCGCTTGCGCAGGCCGTAGGGCAGGGTGCCGGCGGTCGCCTTGCGCACCGCCTGCAGGTCGAGGAAGTCGATGATCTCCTCGACCTTGCGGCGATGCTCCAGCTCCTCGCGCCGCGCGCCGGTCAGCCAGTACAGCGATCCCGTGATGAAGTTGTTTTTCAGGAGGTGATGCCGCCCGACCATGATGTTGTCGAGCACGCTCATATGGTGGAACAGCGCGAGGTTCTGGAAGGTGCGGCCGATGCCGAGCGAAGCGCGCGCATTGGGATTGAGCGAGGTGATGTCCTTCCCGCGATAGAACAGCTGGCCCTCGGTCGGGCGGTAGCGGCCGGAGATGCAGTTGACCATCGAGGTCTTGCCGGCGCCGTTGGGGCCGATGATCGAGAACAGCTCGCCGTCACGGATGGTGAAGCTGACATCGGTGAGCGCGCGCACGCCGCCAAACCGCAACGAGACTCCGCGCACGTCCAATGTGGTGTCCACCAAAACCCTCCCGGAAAAGCGGCGCTGGTGCGCTCTTGCTGTTGTGACCGCGATCGTTTTGCCGATCCTAACCCGGCCAAACCGCCAAGACCATGCGACCATTGATGTTTTGCGCCGCTGGCACACGAGATGCCACGCTTGGCGCCATGCACCCAACGTCGCCGTTGGGCGAGCGGCCTCAATAGAGTAAAGCCGCATCATGGAATGTCTTGCGTCCGACAATTGGCCGGTAATTTTGGTCGGCGCGCGCCTAGCCGAGACCGGTGCCGCGATAGCAGGCATTGCTGCGCCGCAAAATGCCGGTTGGCAACCCTGATCATGATCGCGCCTGACCATCTCAAGCGCATCGCGATCTGGTCGCGCGACCTCAGCGAGCGCGACCTGGAGCGGGCGCGCGCCGGTATCGTCGAGAAATCCTACCGCGCCGATGAGCTGGTGTTCATGCGCGGTGACCAGTTTGATTTCTGGTGCGGCGTCGTCTCGGGGCTGCTGCGGATGGGAACGGTATCGCGCGGCGGCAAGGCCATGAGCTTTGCCGGGTTGACCGCGGGCGCGTGGTTCGGCGAGGGAAGCGTGCTCAAAAAGGAACCGCGGCGCTACGACATGGTGGCGCTGCGCGACTCCCGGCTGGCGCTGATGGACCGCGCCACCTTCTTCTGGCTTTACGAGAACAGCGTGGCGTTCAACCGCTTCCTGGTGGCGCAGCTCAACGAGCGGCTCGGCCAGTTCATCGGGCTCGTCGAATACGGCCGCACCCTGGATGCGACCGGGCGGCTGGCGCGCTCGATCGCCTCGCTGTTCAACCCGCTGCTCTATCCCGATCCGACGCGTCACCTGGAGATTACGCAAGAGGAAATCGGAGCGTTGTCAGGCATCTCCCGGCAGAATGCCAATCAGTGCCTGAAGCGGTTGGAGAAAGAAGGTCTCCTGAAGCTTGAATATGGCGGGGTCACCATCGTCGACCTCGACCGCCTTCGCAGCTATGGCGAGTAAGCATCGAACCACATTGAAACCCGAACGTATTGGTGGTATTGATACGGTGCCGTATCGTGTTGATGAAGGCCGCGGTCCACGAAAACCGGGAGGTTTCCGATGAGCAGGCAGAATCAGATCAGCCTCTTGAAGCGGCTGTTGCACTACGTCGACACCAGGACAACGGCGATGGCCGATCAGCCTTGGTGCAACGAGGTGTCCGCCTACACCGATCCCGAACGTCTGGCCAACGAACAGCGCGTGCTGTTCCGCCAGCACCCGATCCTGATGGGCTTTGCTTCGGAGTGGTCCGCGGCCGGCAGCTTCCGGACCGATGACTATGCCGGCGTCCCGATCCTGGTCGTGCGGGGACGCGACAACAAGCTGCGCGCGTTCCTGAATGTGTGCCGGCACCGCGGCGCCAAGGTGGCCCAGGGCTGCGGCACTGCGCGCGTGTTTTCTTGCCCGTATCACGCCTGGACATACAATCTCGCAGGCCAGGTGACCGGCATTCCCGACGAACGCAGCTTTCCGGACGTGCGCCCGACGCGATCGTCGCTTGCCGAGCTTCCACTGTGCGAGAAACACGGGCTCGTCTGGGTGATCCCCACGGCTGCCGCCGATGGCGCGACCGATTTCGATATCGACCCGTGGCTCGGCGGGCTCGCAGGCGAGATCGCCTCATACGATCTCGCATCCTGGTCGTACTATGACCGGCGCGTGATCCCCGAGACCATGAACTGGAAGATCATCGTCGATACCTTCCAGGAAGGCTATCACGTCGGCTTCCTGCATCGGGAAACGCTCAGCGAGGTCCTGCACGGCAATGTCAACGATTTCGAGGCCTTCGGTCTCAACCATCGCCTGATCTTCCCGCGCAAGAAGCTCGAGCGGCTGAAGGCGGAGCCGGAAGAGAAGTGGGACCTGATGTGGAACACGACGCTGGTCTATTCGCTGTTCCCCAACACCCTCCTGATCGTTCAAGGCGACCACGTCGAGCTTGCGCGGGTGTTTCCGTGCGAGGGTCGGGTGGATCGCTCCGTCATGGAGCTCGGCCTATATGTGCCCAAGGCTCCCGCGACCGACGAAGAGCGCACCCATTGGGACAAGAACATGCAGCTCGTGCTCGACGTGGTCACCGGCGAGGATTTTCCGACCGGACGCACCATGCAGATCGGATTTTCTTCCGGGGCGCAGACGCACACCGTCTACGGCCGCAACGAGCCGGCGATGATCCACTACCATCAGTCGATGAGGAGCGCGCTCGGTCCTGCTCCGATCGGGGAGACGCGGCAGGCCGCGGAATAGGTGGCCAGGCGGGTCGTAAACCGTCCCGGAAATCGCGCCTATGGGTCTGATTTCCCACCGCCTTTGCGTTAGACTTGGCGGGGGACGGGTGCTAAGGGCCTCCGGCCTGCAACTGGAGACCCCATGGCGGCTTCCGATACCAAAAAGCGCGTGGCGCTGATCACCGGCGTGACCGGACAGGACGGCGCTTACCTCGCCGAATATCTGCTCGGCTTGGGTTATACCGTGCACGGCATCAAGCGGCGTTCGTCCTCGTTCAACACCGCGCGCGTCGATCACCTCTATGAGGATCCGCATCACGGCAACGTTCCGTTCCTGATGCATTACGGCGATATGACTGACTCCACCAACCTGATTCGGCTGGTGCAGCAGATCAGGCCGACCGAGATCTACAATCTCGCCGCCCAGAGCCACGTGCAGGTCTCGTTCGAGAGCCCGGAATACACCGCCAATGCCGACGCGATCGGCGTGCTGCGGCTCTTGGAAGCGATCCGCATCCTCGGCATGGAAAAGGAGACGCGGTTCTATCAGGCCTCGACCTCGGAGCTGTATGGCCTAGTGCAGGAAGTTCCCCAGAAAGAGACCACGCCGTTCTATCCGCGCTCGCCCTATGGCGTCGCCAAACTCTACGGCTACTGGATCACGGTGAACTACCGTGAGGCCTACGGCATGTTTGCCAGTAACGGCATCCTGTTCAACCACGAGAGCCCGATCCGCGGCGAAACCTTCGTCACCCGCAAGATCACCCGCGGCGTCGCCCGCATCGATGTCGGTCTGGAAGACACCATCTATCTCGGCAATCTCGAAGCCAAGCGCGACTGGGGCCACGCGCGCGACTATGTCGAGGGGATGCATGCGATCCTGCAGGCGGACACGCCCGACGATTTCGTGCTCGCAACCGGCGAGACCCGTTCGGTGCGCGAGTTTATCGAGCTGGCGTTTGCCGAGGTCGGCCGCAAGGTCGAGTGGCGCGGCAAGGGCGTCGAGGAAACCGGCGTCGACAGGAAATCCGGCAAGATCGTGGTCCGCATCGATCCCTCCTATTTCCGCCCGACCGAGGTCGATCTGCTGGTTGGAGACGCCAGCAAGGCGCGGCAAAAGCTCGGCTGGAAGCCGAAGACCAGCTTTGCCCAGCTAGTGAAGGACATGGTTGCGAGCGACCTCGAAGAGGCCAAGCACGAGGCTGCCAATGGCAAGCGTTCCGTTTGAGCTGAAAGGCAAGACGGTTTTCGTCGCCGGCCATCGCGGCATGGTCGGAAGCGCGTTGGTGCGGCGGCTGGCGAGCGAGAACGTCGAATTGCTGACGGCAGGCCGCCGCGAGCTCGATCTCTGCGATCAGGCCGCAGTCTTCCAGTGGTTTGCGAGCAAGAAGCCGCAAGTGGTGTTTCTCGCGGCCGCCAAGGTCGGGGGCATCGTCGCCAACAACACGCTGCGCGCGGAGTTCCTCTACGACAATCTGGCAATCGCGGCCAATGTGATCCACGCGGCGCATCTCAACGGCACCGAGAAGCTGATGTTCCTCGGCTCGTCCTGCATCTATCCGAAACTTGCAGCCCAGCCGATGCGCGAGGATGTGATGCTCACCGGCCCGCTGGAGCCGACCAACGAGCCCTATGCGATCGCCAAGATCGCCGGGATCAAGATGGCCGAGGCCTATCGCGCCCAGTATGGCAGCGACTTCATCAGCGTGATGCCGACCAATCTCTACGGGCCCGGCGACAATTATCATCCCGAATACAGCCACGTGGTCGCGGCGCTGATCCGCCGCTTCCATGAGGCGAAGGCCGCCGGCGTTCCCAATGTCGTGGTCTGGGGCACCGGCAAGCCGCGCCGCGAATTCCTCTATGTCGACGACATGGCGGACGCCTGCGTGCACCTGATGAAGGGCTATTCGCATGCCGAGATGGTCAATATCGGCACCGGCGAGGACATCGCGATTGCGGATTTCGCCCGCGTGGTCGCGGCCACTGTCGGCTACAAGGGCACCATCAGCTACGACACCTCGCGTCCCGACGGCACGCCGCAGAAGCTGCTCGATGTCGCCAGGCTTGCGAAGCTCGGCTGGCGCGCGCGCACCTCGCTGGAAGACGGCATGCGGCTGGCGTATCAGGCGTATCTGAAGCGAGGCAGGAACGAGATAGCCGCATGCGACAGCATTTAAGCGTCTTTTGCGCCGCCATTGTGGTTCTGGGGATCTATTTCGGCTATCTGTCGCTACACAAATCGCCCGCGCATCAGCCGCAATTTGGAAAGCTGAGGATGTTGGTCAAGCAGTTGGAGCAGTATCGCGATGCAAAGGGTGGATATCCCCTTCAGTCCCCCACCGAGGTGTCGATCGCGGAACTCAAGAAGGCGTTGGACGATAGCGGCCTTGCGTTTCGAAGTACCATTGATCTATCCGATTTTGACCCACATGCCCGATACATATCGGTGGATGGCAAGGCCTACGGAATCCTTTTCCATTTTGACAGCGGCGGCTCTGTTCGCGAATGTATTCTCGAGGTGCATATGATTGCCTCGGAAGAGTGGGGACAGCCGCCGCCTTGTCCGCTTTAGCGGGAGCCGGACGAGCTCAAGTCCGCCGAGGCTCATTCGACGCGCGGCGGTCTCTTGACCAGTGCTGCCGCCATTGCTGCGATTAGCGGTCTCATGAAGTAAGCGTCATCGGCGGGCGATATATCCGCACTCAGGCCGTGCGCTTTCAATTCGTCGGACGCGACCGGTCCTACCGAGGCGATCGGCGTTATCGTCAGCCCTTCAAGCAGCCGCGCTTCGCAACCATGCGCCTTGGCCACATCGAACAGGCGGCGCGCCTGCCCCGAGCTCGTCAGCGCGATCACATCGATGCGTCCTTGCGCCATTTCCTCGATCGCGGTGGCGATGTTGGTGTCGGCCGCCTTGGCGTCATATACATAAGGGAGCACGGGATCGACCTCAGCGCCTTGCGCCGTGATCGCGCCGATCAGCGCGCCGTGGTCTTTATCGGGATAGAGCTGCAAGCCGAGGCGGCGGCCTTTCAGATCGATGCGCGACAGCATCTCGGCAATGCCCACAGAGGTCGGTTTCTCCGTGGTTTGTTGCGGCTCAAGCCCGATCTCGCGCAGCGCCCGTCCGGGTTTCGGCCCCCGCGCGAATTTACTCATCCCTCGAAGCGCGGCGATGAAATCTTTTTCCACGCCGATGCGCTTCACGACCTTCATTAGCCGGCGCAGGCCTTCGCCGGTCATCAGTACCAGATCGTCGAACGGCTTGTCGATGGCGCACCTGATCCAGGCCTCGATCGGCGCGGGGTCGGGGGCATCGTTAATGGCGAACATCGGACATTGCAGCACGTCCGCGCCCTGCTCGCTGAGCAGGCGGGAGAACTGCGCCTCCTCGCGCGTCTCCAGGATCAGGATGCGGTAGCCCTTGAGCCGATCGGCATGATTTACTTTAACGGGGATTGACGCGGATTTGTTCATCCAGACTCGTCCTGGTGGCCCGATTCCAACATTTGCATTCTCTCGATGCAAGCGCTATTGCGAATGTTGGAATCAAAGGGCACCAGCAAAATATTGATTTTATTGGAGTTTTGGTTTGACGTTCGCTGGGCGAGTGCGCGGCATGTACTGTGGCGAACGTCAAATCCGCTCCGCTGGCGGTTGGCGCAAGACGAAGTCCGGTGATAGAGCAGAGCGCAAATCGCGCCCTGCTCAAAACTTCATCACGCCATGCCCGATTATCAATATGTTTTGACGCTGTCCGGTCCGGACCGCCCCGGCATTGTTTCGGCAGTCTCGACATTCCTGGCCCATAACGGGCAGAACATCCTGGACGCACAGCAATTCAACGACGTCGAGACCAGGAAATTCTTTATGCGCGTGGTGTTCACCGCCGCCGATCTGGCCGTCGAACTATCGGCACTGCAGACCGGATTTGCCGCGATCGCCGATCGCTTCCACGTGGACTGGCAAATGCGCGACCGCGCCACGCAAAAGCGCGTGATGCTGCTGGTCTCGAAATCCGACCACTGCCTCGTCGACATCCTCTATCGCTGGCGCACCGGCGAGCTTGCGATGATCCCGACCGCTGTTGTCTCCAACCATCCGCGCGAGACTTATGCCGATCTCGATTTCGGGGAAATTCCGTTTCACTATTTGCCGGTCGGCAAGGAAACCAAGCGGGCGCAGGAAGACAGCATCTGGGAACTGGTCGGACGCACCAAAACCGATCTCGTGGTGTTGGCGCGCTACATGCAGATCCTGTCGGACGATCTGTCGGCGAAGCTGTCGGGACGCTGCATCAACATCCACCACTCGTTCCTGCCGGGCTTCAAGGGCGCGCGGCCCTATCACCAGGCCCATGAGCGCGGGGTCAAGGTGATCGGCGCCACCGCGCACTACGTCACCAGCGATCTCGACGAGGGCCCGATCATCGATCAGGACGTCGAGCGCATCAGCCATCGCGACACGCCCGACGACCTCGTGCGCAAGGGCCGCGACATCGAGCGCCGCGTGCTGGCGCGCGCAATCCGCTATCATCTCGAGGACCGGGTGATCCTCAATAACCGGAAGACCGTGGTATTCGTGGATTGAGCGAGCGAGGTCGGCGATCCCTTTCGCGGTCGGGCGACGAGAGAGGATAGTGTCGATGATTTCAAAGCCGGCATGGATCGCCGCAGGACGCGCGGAACGCCTGGCGTTGGTGCTGTCCCTTGCCCTGTGCGTTGCGGTCTGCTGCATTTCTTGCATCACGGTCTCCAGATTCTATCTCACCTACCACATCGCCTATAATCCGGCTCTGGTTTCATCGGCTGCGCTGGCCGTCGCGGTATTCGCTCCGGCCTTTCTCCTCTTCGTCTTTGCCGAGTTCAGTTTCGGTTATCTGGTCGGTTTTTATCTTTCAGCCGTTCTGCTTGGCTTCTTGTGGCTGAGTTTCTTCTCGAACCGCAGCTATGACCACGAAGCGGCTAGGGTGTCTGCCGCAGTATCTGGAATCCTGTTTCTCTTGCCCGTGCTATTCGTGACGTCGCCCTTGCCAAGGCCGTGGCGCATGTCGACCTTGTCGTTCGACCGTCTGACGATGGTCCTGCTGTTGGCGTGCCTTGCGATCATCGCGCTGGGTGCAATGCACAACTTCAATATAGTATATCCGGGAGATGCGTCCAACCTCCGAACAGCTTCATTTCCTCCCTTCGTCAGGTACCTGCTCGCAATGAGCTCCAGCGCGGTCTTGCCATTCCTTTTTGCGTATTCGATTGAACGCAGGCGACCGTGGCATGCGGGAGGCATTTTGCTTGCGATGCTTCTGTTTTATCCAATCGTCACGACCAAGACGGCCTTCTTTGCGCCCGCATGGCTGGTCCTGATGTGGCTGCTGTCGAGGCTATTCGGAGCGAGGCTGGCTGTCGTTTTGTCCTTGCTGTTGCCCATCGCAGCTGGCCTCGTCATCAACTTTTGGGTGGGGGGTGAGGTGCTTCCAGGGCCGTTTTCCTTTTTCTTCAACGCAAATTTCCGGCTGACAGCCGTTCCGTCACTCGCGCTCGACCTTTACAACGAATTCTTTTCCACCCATGACCTCACCCACTTTTGTCAGATCGGCGTCATAGGACGGACTTTCGGTTGTCCATACCGCGACCAGCTGGCGGTCGTCATGCTGAACTATTTCCCGGCTGGAGGCACGTATAATGGGTCACTCTTCGCGACCGAAGGCATTGCCTCGGTCGGCAGGACGCTGGCACCCGTTTCGGCTTTTGTGTGCGGCCTGATAGTTGCGGCGGGGAATCGCGCGTCGGCCAGACTGCCAGATTCCTTTATTCTGACGTCGGGCGCGATTCTCGCCCAGATATTCTTCAACACTCCGCTATCGATCACCTTAGTCACGCATGGTGGTGTGCTCCTGTTCCTGCTCTGGTACCTGGTGCCCCGGGAAGTGTTCGAGCAACCACCCGGGAATACAGCCGACTGCAACCGCCCCGTACCTGGTTAAAAGCCTTTGTATCGCTCAAGAGCTTGAGGTATCGGTGGCCCACGGACTTTAGGCGAAATCGTGCCTGGTCGACATTGCCTGCCTTAGAGAGCGATGGTGGAAATACAGTCTCTGACCATTCCCGAAGTCAAGTTCATGATCCCCAAAGTCCATCGTGACGGACGGGGGTTCTTTTCCGAGCTTTACAGCCGGAGGAATTTGGCTTCCGCCGGCATCCCGGACGAATTTGTCCAGGACAATCTCGCCTTTTCGCAGAAAGCGGGAACATTGCGGGGACTGCATTTTCAGGCGCCGCCGCACGCGCAAGGCAAGCTGTTGCGTGTCACGCGCGGATCGATATTCGACGTGGCCGTCGACATCCGTGTCGGATCTCCGACCTTTGGACGGTATGTCAGTGCGACCCTCGATGCCGAAAGCTGGAAGCAGATCTGGATTCCTGCGGGCTTCGCGCACGGCTATTGCACGCTTGAGCCAGATACCGAGATTTTTTACAAGGTGACGGACTATTACGCGCCGGATTGTGACCTTGGCACGCGATGGGATGATCCCTCGCTGGGCATCCAGTGGCCGATCGATCGCTCCGATATCATCGTTTCAGACAAGGACCGCAACCAGCCTCCGTTCCGGGACCTGGCTCCGGCGTTCAGATACGAAGCTGGATAGCGGAATCCAGGCGACTGGCAAGTGCCGAAAGATCATCATGCGAGCGATCCTGTGAGAGTTCTCGTCGCCGGCCGTGAAGGCCAGTTGGCACGAGCACTGCTCGAAGCTGCTCCGGGCCGTAACATTGAAGTCGTTGCCGTCGGTCGACCGGCCATGGACATCACCGACAGGGCCGCGCTGACCGAAGCAATCGAGCGGACGAAGGCCGACATCCTCGTCAATGCTGCTGCCTTCACCGCCGTTGACAAGGCCGAAACGGAGCCGGCTGCCGCGCACGCCGTCAACGCTCTGGGCGCGGAAAATGCCGCCATGGCGTGCGCCGCGGCCTCGATTCCGCTCATTCATGTCTCCACCGACTACGTGTTCGATGGCGCCAAGAATGGAGCCTATGTCGAAGACGATTCTACCAACCCGATCAGCACTTATGGCCGCACCAAACTCGAAGGCGAACGCCGCGTCGGCCGGGCTTGCGCGCGGCACCTGATCCTGCGTACCGCCTGGTTACACAGTCCCTGGGGTACGAATTTCGTCAGGACCATGGTGCGTCTTGCCGGCGACAGGAGTGTGATCCGCGTGGTCGATGACCAGCAAGGCGCGCCAACCTATGTCCCCGATCTCGCTGCCGCGATGTTGACGATCGCACAGCAGACCGTCTCCGACACGGAATCCACGCCGTGGGGAATCTATCACGTGGTGAATGCCGGAGAGACGACATGGCGCGGTTTTGCAGTCGAGGTGTTTCGCGTCGCGAGGGAGCGCGGATTGCCGGCTGCGGAAGTTGCGCCGATCACGACCGCTGAATATCCTACGCCTGCGACACGGCCGACGAATTCGCGGTTGAACTGCGACAAGCTGCGGCGAAGCTTCGGCGTCGAGTTGCGCGATTGGCGTGCCGGGGTTGCCGACTGCGTCGCCCGCCTAGCGGAAGGCAGCCGGAATTCCTGCGCCCGATAACTTTGCGCGATTGCCAACGCGTGTTCCCCGTGCGAAGCGCTTGCTGCCGATCGTCACAGGAGCCTGAGGCATGAAGGGGATCATTTTAGCGGGCGGCAGCGGGACGCGCCTTTACCCGATGACGCGTGCCGTGTCGAAGCAATTGGTGCCGGTCTACGACAAGCCGATGGTCTATTATCCGCTCAGCACGCTGATGCTGGCCGGGATCCGGGACATCCTGCTGATTTCCACTCCCGACGATCTGCCGAGTTTCATCAAGCTGCTCGGCGACGGCGAGAGGCTCGGTATCAAGATCACCTATCGTGAGCAAAAACGGCCCGAAGGACTTGCGCAGGCCTTCATCATCGGCGCGGACTTTGTCCGCGGCGGAAACTCCGCGTTGATCCTCGGCGACAATATTTTCTTCGGTCATGGAATGCCGGAGGCGCTCGCCCGCGCCCGAAGCCTGCAGAGCGGCGCGACCGTGTTTGCCTATCAAGTCTCCGATCCAGAGCGCTACGGCGTGATCGAGCTCGATGCGCGGGCTCGGCCGTTGTCGATCGTCGAAAAGCCGAAGGCGCCCAAATCGCGGTGGGCGGTCACCGGGCTGTACTTCTTCGATCAGCGCATCGTGGAAATCGCGGCCTCGCTGCAGCCTTCCGCGCGCGGTGAACTGGAGATCACCGATGCAATCGCCGCCTATTTGCGCACCGACGAGTTGAACGTTGAACGATTGGGACGCGGTTTCGCCTGGCTCGATACCGGCACTCCCGACTCGATGCTCGATGCGTCCGAATTCGTCCGTACGCTGGAGAGGCGGCAGGGTCTGCGCGTGAGCTGCCCGGAAGAGATTGCTTTTAGGATCGGGATTCATAAGCCGGGCCGATCTGATCCGACTCGGCCGCGAACTCGAAAAATCCGACTATGGCCGCTATCTGCTTTCCATCGCCGAAGAGCCGGTGCCATAGCCGTCCGGTGGGGCCAGGAACGTCGCCGGATTTTCCGTGCGTTGGGCTTGCGGCATTGCTCCCGCTTGCGTATCAGGGCGCAATCTTGGCGTCCGGACGGGATTGGTGTCCCGAAGGAGCCGGATTGTTGATGGGATCGGACCGCTGTCGGACGGCGACCATTGCGCGGGGGCACGATTTGCGCCGGAGATCGCCAGAGAGTTCGAAGTGATGGAAGCCCGCGTACCAATGAGCCGGACGACGCTGCCACGACATCTCAAGCGTCTAGAATCCGAGTCGATCGAAATCATCCGCGAGGTGGTCGCCGAATTCAGGAATCCGGTGATGCTGTATTCGATCGGCAAGGATTCCAGCGTGATGCTGCATCTGGCGATCAAGGCGTTCTATCCCGCGCCTCTGCCGTTTCCGCTGATGCACGTCGACACGACCTGGAAGTTTCGCGAGATGATCGCATTCCGCGATCGGACGGCCGAGCGCATCGGCGCCAGGCTGATCGTCCATGTCAATCAGGACGGCGTCGCGCGCGGCGTGAACCCCATCGCGTCCGGGTCTTCGCTGCATACCCACGTGATGAAAACCGAGGCGCTGAAGATGGCGCTCGACCTCCACGGCTTCGACGCCGCCTTCGGGGGAGCCCGGCGCGACGAGGAGAAGAGCAGGGCCAAGGAGCGCGTCTTTTCGTTCCGCTCCAGGGGTCATGTCTGGGATCCCCGCAACCAGCGCCCGGAACTCTGGAACCTGTTCAACACGCGCATCAACGCCGGCGAGACCATCCGCGTGTTTCCGTTGTCGAACTGGACCGAGCTCGACATCTGGCACTACATCATGCTGGAAAAAATCGAAGTCGTGCCGCTCTATTTCGCCAAACCGCGGCCTGTCGTCAGGCGCGCCGGCACCTGGATCATGGTGGATGACGAGCGGCTGCCGCTCGAAGAGGGCGAGCAGCCGGAAATGCGCCTCGTGCGGTTTCGCACGCTCGGCTGCTATCCGCTTACCGGGGCGATCGAGTCGGATGCGGCGACACTGCAAGACATCGTCGCCGAGATGCGCATTGCGACCGTCTCCGAACGGCAGGGGCGGCTGATCGACAGCGACGAGGCGTCCTCCATGGAGAAGAAGAAGCGCGAGGGCTATTTCTGATGCCTGGTGCCGATGCTCCCGCGCGGAACACCGAAGCCAAGGATCTGCTTCGCTTCATTACGTGCGGTTCGGTCGATGATGGCAAGTCGACCCTGATCGGCCGTCTGCTTCACGATTCGAAGCTCATCTTCGACGATCAACTTTCGGCGCTCGCGAAGGATTCGGAACGCCACGGCACGGTCGAGGACGATATCGATTTCGCTCTTCTGGTCGACGGGCTGGAGGCCGAACGCGAGCAAGGCATCACCATTGACGTCGCCTACCGCTTCTTCACCACGTCGAAGCGATCGTTCATTGTCGCCGACACGCCGGGACACGAGCAATATACCCGCAATATGGCGACGGGAGCCTCCAACGCCGAGCTTGCGGTCATTCTGGTCGACGCGCGCAAGGGCGTTCTGGTGCAGACCCGCCGGCATTCCCTGATCTGTTCGATGCTGGGAATTCGCCATGTCGTGCTTGCCGTCAACAAGATGGATCTGGTCGGTCACCGGCAGGACGTTTTCGATTCCATCGTCGCCAACTACAGCACGTTCGCCGCGCAACTGGGATTCGCCACCGTGGTGCCGATTCCGATATCTGCGCGATTTGGCGACAACATCACACGACGCGGCGATACGCCGTGGTACGGCGGACCGCTGCTGCTGGACTATCTCGAGTCAGTCGACGTTGAAAGCGAAGCCGACGACAAGCCGTTTCGTTTCCCGGTTCAATGGGTCAATCGGCCAAGTCTTGATTTCCGCGGTTATGTCGGCACCGTCGCGTCGGGCAGCATCGCCGCCGGCGATCCGATCGTCGTCGCATCCTCCGGAAAGGGCTCGCGCGTCAAGGAACTGCTGACCTTCGACGGAGCCCTACCGGCGGCCAGCTCCGGCGACGCCATCACGATCACCTTGACCGATGAAATCGACGTCTCCCGGGGTGACATGCTGGTCACTCCGGAATCGCGTCCGGAGGTTTCGGATCAGTTTGCCGCGCACGTCATCTGGATGAGCGATCATGACTTGGTGCCGGGCCGGTCCTATCTGGCGCGGATCGGTACCCGCACCACCGCGATCACGGTGACCGGCATCAAGTACAAAATCGACGTCAATACCCGGGAGCATCTGGCGACGCATACGCTGGCGCTCAACGAGATCGGTGTCTGCAACCTTGCGACGGGCGTGCCGGTCGCGTTCGACCCCTACAACGAGAATCGCAGGACCGGAAGCTTCATCGTCATCGACCGCTTCACCAACCAGACGGTCGGCGCCGGCATGATCGATTTCGGTCTGCGGCGCGGCACCAATCTGCACTGGCAGCCGCTCCTGGTAGGCAAGTCCGAGCGCACGGCGCTGAAACATCAACGCCCCGCGATTCTATGGTTCACCGGCCTCTCCGGAGCCGGCAAGTCGACGGTGGCCAATATCGTCGAGCAGCGCCTGCACGCCATGGGCCACCACACCACGTTGCTCGACGGCGACAACGTGCGGCACGGGCTCAACCGCGATCTCGGCTTCACGGAGGCCGATCGCGTGGAAAACATCCGCCGTGTCGGTGAGGTCGCGAAGCTCATGACCGAGGCCGGCCTGATCGTGTTGTGCTCGTTCATCTCGCCCTACGTGGCCGAACGCACGATGGTCCGCAACCTGGTCGGGGAGGGTGAATTCGTCGAGATATTCGTCGACACGCCGATCGAGCAATGCATCGCGCGCGATCCCAAGGGGCTGTACGCCAAGGCCGTGGCCGGCAAGATCAAGAACTTCACCGGCTTCGACGCGCCTTACGAGGCTCCCGAGGCGCCCGAAATTCATCTGCGCACGCTCGAGGAAACGGCGGAACAGATGGCCGAGCGTGTTCTGAACGATCTCAGATCCCGGGAAATTATCGGCCTTGTATAGGAGTCCGGAGCGGCTTGGGAAGTTTGTGCCGGAGGCTGGCAATCCGGCCCATTTTACCGCAAAAGGGAGAGGCGCGCTTGGTTGTGGTCGGCTGGGGATCGGCGCTGTCGCGGGAGGATCGATTGAGGGCCCCGCGCAGGGCGTAGTGGACGGAAGGGATCCGTGAAGGCAGTCATTCTCGCCGGTGGGCTCGGAACACGAATCTCGGAAGAAACGACGGTCAGACCGAAACCGATGGTCGAGATCGGCGGTCGCCCGATCCTGTGGCATATCATGAAGCTATATTCCACACACGGCGTGCACGACTTCGTCATCTGTTGCGGCTACAAGGGTTACATCATCAAGGAGTATTTTGCGAACTACTTCCTCCACATGTCGGATGTCACCTTCGACATGACACGAAATCAGATGGAAGTGCATCAGCGAAAGGCCGAACCCTGGCGCGTCACCTTGATCGATACCGGCGACGATACCATGACGGGAGGTCGGCTGAAGAGGGTCGCAGCCTTCGTCAAGGACGAGAAGGCGTTTTGCTTCACTTATGGAGACGGCCTGAGCGACCTTGATATAGGCGCGTCGATAGAGTTTCACGCGCACCACGGCAAGCTCGCCACAATTACTGCCGTGATCCCGCCTGGGCGGTACGGCGCATTGGAGCGATCGGGTGACCGCGTCACCGCCTTTGCCGAAAAACCACGCGGCGATGGTGCTGTAATCAATGGCGGCTTTTTCGTGCTGTCCCCGGCCTGTCTCGATCTCATCGCAAGCGATCAGGTTGCGTGGGAGAGCGAACCTCTGACCGAGCTTGCCGCGCGCGGCGAGTTGATGGCCTATCCGCATCGCGGCTTCTGGCAGCCGATGGATACGCTTCGGGAAAAGAATCTGCTGGAAGAGCTTTGGGCGAACGGCGAGGCACCGTGGAAGATTTGGTAGTGACCAGGCAGATCAATCCCGATCCTTCATTCTGGAGCGGTCGTCGCGTCCTCCTCACTGGCCATACCGGTTTCAAGGGCGCGTGGCTCGCGCTTTGGCTTCGAAAGCTGGGAGCGCAGGTGTCCGGCGCCGCTCTGGCGCCTTCCACGAATCCAAATCTTGCCGAGCTTGCAGGCATCGGTGAGCTCATCGAGGATCATCGCGTCGATATCCGGGATCCGGACAAGATCGCGCAGTTGATCCGCGCGGCCAGCCCCGAGGTGGTGTTTCATCTTGCGGCGCAGGCTTTTGTTCTTACCAGCTACCGGGAGCCGTTGCAGACTTTTGCGACCAATATCCAGGGTACCGTCAACGTGCTTGAGGCCGTTCGCGGAACGCCTTCAGTTCGGACGGTGATCGCGGTCACCACCGATAAGGTCTATAGCAACCTCGAGCATGTCTATCCCTATCGCGAAACCGATGCGTTGGGTGGATATGATCCCTACAGCGCAAGCAAGGCAGCGGCGGAGATCGTCATCGCAAGCTATCGCAACGCCTTTCTTGCGGCGGGCGGCATCGCGGTGGCCTCCGCGCGCGCGGGCAATGTGATCGGCGGCGGCGACTGGTCCGAGGACCGTCTTATTCCGGACGCGGTCCGCGCCTGGAGCATCAGCCGACCCTTGGTCATAAGACGGCCGGACGCGATCCGTCCCTGGCAGCATGTGCTGGAGCCGCTGGCCGCATACTTGAGGCTGGCTGAACGGCTCTGGGTCCGTCCCGATCTCGCAGGCGCCTACAATTTCGGTCCCGACCCAAGCGAGCGGTCCAGTGTTCGCGACGTGGTCGAACTGGCTAGGCGAGCCTATGGCAGGGGCGAGGTGAGTTGGGGTCAGGTCGAACAAGGCCCGCATGAGGCCGGCTGGTTGGCGCTTGAGACGGCAAAGGCGCGGCACGTGCTCGACATCGCACCTCGGTGGGCGCTCGGGGAAGCCGTCGAACGCACGCTGAACTGGTATCGCAGTCAACGGGATGGGCAAGGCGCGCATGATCTTTGCCTGCATGATATTGCGGACTTTGAATCCGATGCTGCCCGGGAACCACCGGCATGAGTCGCTTCGCCGTGCATGACACCCCCATCGCGGGGCTGAAGGTCGTCGAGCGCAGAAGCTTGTCGGATGAGCGCGGCTTTCTTAACCGCCTCTTTTGCGCCGAAGAGCTGCAACCGGCCGGCTGGAGCAAGCCCATCGCCCAGATCAATCTGACGCTGACGCGTTCGAGGGGCGCGGTGCGGGGCCTTCATTTTCAGCATCGGCCGCACGCCGAGCTAAAGCTCGTCAATTGCGTTCGCGGCAAGGTCTTCGACGTGGCCGTGGATTTGCGCCGTGGCTCACCCACGTTCCTCCAATGGCACGGCGTCGAATTGTCGGAGGATAATGACTGCAGCCTACTCATCCCCGAGGGCTTTGCACACGGCTTCCAGACGCTGTTGCCCGAAAGCGAATTGCTTTATTTTCACAGTTGCGCCTATGACCCGACGAGTGAAGGTGCCGTCCACGTCGCAGATCCGCGGGTCGGCATTGCGTGGCCGTTGCCTATCGGCGAATTGTCGGTCCGCGACCGCGGTTATCCGATGCTCTCGGCGTCGTTCGATGGAATTTCGCCATGAACTGCCGGCACTGCGGCGGCAAGCTAACGCTTGAACTGATCGACCTCGGCAGCTCACCGCCATCGAACGCCTATCTTTCGTCAGAGAGCCTGCTAGCGCCGGAGAAGACCTATCCGCTCAAGGTTTTGGTCTGCGAGCAGTGCTGGCTCGTGCAGACCCTCGACTTCGCACGAGCTGACGAGCTGTTCTCCGCTGAATATGCCTACTTCAGCAGCGTCTCGACCACATGGCTGCGGCACGCAAAGCGATACGTCGCCGACATCGTCGAGCGGTTTGATCTCGATCGCAATTCGTATGTTGTAGAAATTGCCTCGAACGACGGCTATTTGTTGCAATATGTGAAGGCCCGCGGCATTCCCTGTCTCGGCATCGAACCCACCGCCTCCACGGCCCGGGCGGCGCGGAAGAAGGGCATCGAAACGGTGCAGGAGTTCTTCACGGCGGAGCTTGGAGTGAGGCTCGCCGCCGCTGGCAAACGGGCGGATTTGATCGTGGCCAATAATGTGCTGGCCCACGTCCCCGACATCAACGGGTTCCTTGCGGGCTTTGGTTCACTGCTCAAGCCGGACGGCGTGGCGACGTTCGAATTTCCGCATCTCCTCCGGCTACTCGACCAAAATCAGTTCGACACGATATATCACGAGCACTTCTCCTATCTGTCTCTCACGGCCCTGGAGAAAATCTTTAATCGGAGTGGCCTCGCCGTATTTGACGTGCAGGAGATCTGCACGCATGGCGGAAGCTTACGTGTCTTTGCGCAGCCGACGGCGTCTGGCAGCCACGCCGTCGGCGATCGCGTCACGCGGCTTTTGGCGCATGAATTCGACGAAAGGGCTGGCCTCGCGCGCCGGCTATCAAGGTTTCCAATCCCGCGCGGAGCAGTTGAAAGACGATTTCCTGGGCTTCCTGATCGAAGCAAAACGCGGAGGCAAGCGGGTGGGAGCCTATGGCGCGGCAGCCAAAGGAAACACGCTTCTCAATTTTGCTGGCGTGCGCAAAGACTTCATCCCCTATGTCGTCGATCGCAGCCCGGCAAAGCAGGGCAAGTATCTGCCGGGCAGCCGGATTCCGATCGTCCATGAGGCGCGATTGCTTAGCGACCGGCCCGACTATGTGGTGATCCTGCCCTGGAACCTGAAGCACGAGGTGATGGAACAACTGCGAAGTAGCGGGCTATCTGACGCGCGCTTCGTCACTGCAATTCCCACGTTGGACATCGTCTGATCGGGGTGCCACGATGACTGTTTTGCGACGGACGGTTCAATGAAAATAGCCGTCACCGGTTCGCGAGGTTTCATCGGCCGCCACGTGCTTGCCACGCTCGCGCGTCACGACGTCGATGTCGTCGCCAGCGGTCGGCCAGACGGAATCAACGATCGTCCAACGACGGCGAATCTGCGATGGGTATCCATCGATCTCGCCAACCCGCCGGAAGACTGCTTTGTGGCATTGCACCGTCCGGACGCATTGGTTCATCTGGCTTGGGGAGGCCTGCCACACTATCGCTCGGCGCATCACACCGATATCGAATTGCCGCGCCAATATACATTTCTCGAAAACATGATTGGCAATGGCTTGCGCACGTTGGTAGTCGCGGGAAGCTGTTTGGAATACGGCTTGCAATCGGGCTCTCTGAAGGCCAGTACGGAAACCCATCCTGTCACGCATTACGGAGTTGCGAAGGATATGCTCCGCAGGAAATTAGAGGAATTGCAGGCCGGTCACACCTTCTGTCTGACCTGGGCACGGCTTTTCTACACGTATGGTGATGGTCAGCCTGCAACCTCGTTATTACCGGCTTTGAGGACTGCGGCTCTTGAGGGGCGGATGGAATTTCCGATGTCGGGGGGCGAGCAGTTGCGGGACTTTTTGCCGGTTGAGGAAGTCGCTCGGCGCCTGGTGGCTTTCGCGCTCGAACCGGCCGAACGCGGCACGGTAAACATCTGTTCAGGGCAGCCTGTCTCGGTGCGTGAGTTCGTCGAGGCCCAGATCAGGCGCGAGGGCTGGCGCATCAAACCAAAGTTCGGTGTGCTGCCCTATCCGGACTATGAACCCATGGCGTTTTGGGGCGAGTCGTCGAGTTTGGACTGATTTACAACTTGTGGCATTGCATGGAGTAGCCTTATCGGAAGGCCATCTGATATGGTCGACCGTCAAGAGCAAGATTCACGTCGAGACCGATTGTTCTTCTAAGCCGCAAAGTAAATGCCTGACCTGGTTGCACAAAGTTCGAGTTCTGAAACCGAGAGTATGAGCGGTGGCCATGGACAGGCGCTGATCCGCTCTATGAAGCTTCGCGCGACTACCGGTTCCGTTTTTGCAGGACCTTCGCCGTGCCCGACTTGACGAAATTCAGTGTCTTATTGCCGGTCCGGAACGGATGGCCATACGTCAAGGAATGCGTCGATAGCATCCTGGCCCAAACCTATCCGCACTTCGACCTGATCGTTCTCGACAACCAGAGTACGGACAATACGCTTGAATGGCTCAGGAGTCTGCGAGATGAGCGCGTCCGGATTCACACGTCGTCGTCGTCGCTGTCGATCGTCGACAGCTGGGCGCGCGTGAAAGATGTTCCCAAGCAGGAGTTCATGACCATCATTGGCCATGACGATCTTCTGGATCCGGAGTACCTGGCCACGATCAAAAGGCTGATTGACCGCCATCCCGAAAGTGCGCTGTATCAGACCGGAGCGCGGCTCATCAATTCGGATGGGAACACGATTCGCCCTTGCATCGCGGTGCCTGAACTCGAGATTGCGTCGGAGTACCTCACAGCCAGATTTACATTCAACAGGGATACGTTCGGCACCGGCTTTGTGATGCGATCGGCCGACTACGACCGCATTGGTGGAATCCCGGCGTTTGAAAAGCTGTTTTTTGCGGACGATGCGTTGTGGCTTTCGCTGATGGGCACTGCCAGCAAGGCGTGCGATTCGGGTGAGTATTTTTCGGTGCGAGTCCATCCTAAAAGCGAGTCCGCGTCGCTGCCATCGGTATGGGCCTCGATCCTCACCGGACTCGGCCAATTCTCGGACTTTCTCGCAATGTTCGTCCAGACGAATGCCGATGCCCGTAAGGTCTATCTGGAGTTTGGGCCGGACTTCATGCTGACCTATCACCACAACGCCTGCATCTTCGCGTTGGTTGAGGCCTCCGAGGCAGGCCGGCGGATCGACAGCAGTACGGTCGACCGTCTCGAGAATTCGCTCAAGCAGACTGCTCCGTCTCGTGCTGGACGGCTGTTCAAATCACCCAAAGTGGCCGCCATCGCAGTGCTCAATGCATCACCGTTTCGGTTCGCGGTGCCAATGTTGTGGCGGCTCTACTCGAGCCGCAAAATGCGCTCGTGAGCGGGCAGGTGTTGTGTCGTCGTAGGCGGATCGCCGTGCTGGAACGGCTGTCTCCGTTCATCCGATCACTTTCTGGAACCATGCCATGACGGCGAGGTTCTGCATCGTCGTGACCTATCGGCCGGATGTGCCGAGGTTGTTCGATCTCTGCCGAAAGCTTGCCGGTGACGGGGCGAAGGTCGTCCTCATCGACAATACGGAGAAGCCCGCCATTGATCGCAATGATCTTCCCGACGACTGCATGCTGACCACGCTCGGCTATAATTCGGGAATTGCGCATGCCCAGAACGAGGGCGTCCGCGCCGCACTCGACGCGGGGGCCGATGTTCTGCTGTTTTTTGACCAGGATTCGAAGGTCGAAGTCGGATTGGTGAATGCCCTGACGGCTGCGCTCGACGTCACCTCCGCCGAGGTCGCTTCGCCGCTGTGCATCGACGACGCAACCGGCATGCCTCTGCCGGCCGAGAAAATTGGCCGTTATGGGTGGTCGACGCAGGTTTATGATCGCGATGCCGTCCACCGTTATCCCGTCGACATCGTGATCTCATCAGGCATGGCGGCGACGCGCCGAGCTGTTGAGATGGTCGGTGCTTTCGACGAAGATTTCTTCATCGACTTCGTCGATAGCGAATGGTGTCTGCGCTGTCGGGCGAGTCGTGTTCCGATCTACGTGGTCCCGAATGTGGTGATGCGGCACAGCATCGGCAGTCGCCATTTTCATGTAGGCAAGCTCGGAATTTCCGTTCATAACCCGGCCCGCTGTTACTATCAGATCAGGAATTGCTTTCTCCTGTTTCGAAAGCCAATGGTTCCGTTCCTGTTTGCTGTGAAACAGCTGCTGATCACGGTCAGCAGCAAGCTTCTTCTGCTGCCGTTCGTAGAAGACAGGTCGTCCTATCTGAAGGCTTATTTGATTGCAGTGAAGGATGGTCTCTCGGCCAGAACGGGTGCGGGACCGATTTAGCCGTGCCGTGAGCGCAACGCCACGATCTAATTGTCGGGAGTCGAATAGCCTCTCGCCGCCAGCGCTCCGGAGTGGCTTTCGGCGAACTGCGTCAACTCGGAATCAACCCGATAGGCCTGTGCACGATCGGCCCGGATGCCTTTGACCGCCGTTTCAATTCGCTCTCTCGAGGCCTTTACGTCGCAGAAGGTGGCGGCTTCGGTGAGCCACCTGACCGGATCTGCCAATACCTCCTCGTAGCGCAATGTCAGAACACGCTCGGGCGGCAGTGTCGCGATTACGGCATCGGCCTGCTTGGTATATTCCTGCCAAAGCGAGAAGGCATCCTCTAGCGAGAGGCAGCGCGGGGAGTGCGCGAAACCGGCACGGCGCGGGTGGATAAAGAAGATCCTGCGGTAACGGCGGTAAAATCGCGGTGCGTCCTGGAGAATGTTGATTTCGCGCGCCAGCAGGGATTGTGCGACGTCGACGCCGTTCCGCTCAATCGAAACGACTTTGGCGTAGGGGAAGATCTTCAGCCACATCGGCAGCGTGAAGGTATTACGCGGATCTTTCCAGCCCCATGGGCCGTCGAGGCAGCGCACCCCCCCCGAAAGGAACCGCCGCAGCCCCAGAAACTGGATGACGCGCGGGCTTGCCAGCAGGTTGCGCAGGTACGTTTCGGTCCATTCGACCGCCTCGTCGTTGCGCCAGAAAAATTCAGCGAACGCGGCGGGGTTGTCCCACCGTCCACCGCACTGGCTCAACAGCCATTCGTTCTGTTCCTGGAAGAACAACGCCTCGTTGTTTTCGTCCTTCCTCGTGCCGAAGAACATGCCGAGATCTTCCAGCAGCCGTCCGAGCATGCTGGTGCCGGAACGGTGCATTCCGATGAAGATGACGGGATTTCGCATGCGGCACGTCACTTTGATGATGGCAAATTGAGATAGCTGATTGTGTTTATCTGAAGCTTGTGCCGCGCGATCCACCAGGCGATGAGCTTCATTACGGATATCGAGACGGCCGTGCTGATCGCCGCGCCGAGCGCGCCGAGCCGGGGTACCAGCACGAGGTTGCCGGCAAGATTCAAGGCCGCCGAGAAGATCATGTTGTTACGCATCAGCTTTTCGTGGCCGGTCATAATCAAAAGTGACGTGAGCTGTCCAGTCGAAACATTGACAAGCTGTGCCAGCGCAAGCAGCCGGAGTGACCACGTGCCAGCGGTAAATTGCTCGCCGAACAGGCCGAGTATCTCCGTGGGAAAGATCAGGAAGATCAGTATCAGGGGTGAGGCGATCGCCAGAGTCCAGAAGGAACCTCGGCGCGCCAGCACCTCCAGTTCGGAATGTCGGCCGCTGGAATGAAGGGCTGCAAATTGCGGGGCAATAACGCTGTTGATCGCAATAAGAACGAAGGCCGTGCTTGCCGAAATGCGTAGCGCGACCCCGTAAATACCGACCTGCTCGGCGTCCGACAGAACTCCGAGAGCGAGGGTATCGGTCCACGCCATCACCAGATTGAGACTAGTCACGATGAGGATCGGCAGGCTAGTGCGGAGCAGCGTTGCCGTCGGGAAATCGGCTCTCGCCCAAGCGTTTTTGACGATCGTTGTCCAGCGCACGAACGCGAAGAGCGCGGCTAGGAAGAAGGCGCAGCCGTAGGATGCCAGAGCGAGTGAGGTCGTGACCGTGCCGTGGGAGGCAACTGTCACCAGCAGGAGAAGCAAGATCGACTGTGGAAAGACGCTCTGCGTGAAGACAGAGGTTCCCGGATATCCTATCGCCTTATAGGCCTCCGTTTGGACGGGCAGGATCGTCACGGGGATGAGGGAGGCCAGCAAAACGGGGACCAGCGAAGCGAGTTCGGCGTGATGGTCCGCACCTACAGGGGCCCAGGTCAGGATTGCCGCGGCGGGCAGTATCATCGCCGCAGCGGAAAGTGCGGCTATTCCTATACATTTGCGATACACGGTTGCGACAGTCGCCTGTTCGCAAGAACCGTTCGCGATCGAAATGAACTTCAACGCCGCGTTCTCCAGTCCCAGCCGCGAAATTGTCGAGCAGATGTCGACGCTTGTCACACACAGGAAATACAGTCCAAGGCCGGCGGCACCGATCAGCCTGGCAAGCAGGAGGCTCACGCCGAACGACAGGGCGGCGCCGGTAACATACATTGAAAGGGCCACGGCGGCCCCGATCGAGTACCGGTTCGCGAATTTTCGAAAGCTGCAGATTGGTGGTCTCGCGCTCATTCGTTAAGCTTTTGCTGGATAATCCGGTGACAGATATCGAAACCGTTGCCGTTCAACAATGGCTATTTGGCCGGGCTTGCCGATCTGATAGGCATTGTGGTTTGCAGAGGATGTAATGTGCGTCGGGATCATCGGGCCGGGGGCCCGGCCAGGCTTCGTTTGGGTTGTTTCGCCAGATGACGATTAGCGTCTGCATGGCCACCTATCAGGGGCAAGACTATGTCGAGGGCCAGCTCAGATCGATTCTGGAGCAACTTGGCCCCAACGATGAAGTCATTGTCGTCGATGATTGCTCGCGCGACCGCACGGTCGAAATCATTGAAGCTATCGCGGACCGCCGGATTGCCGTTCACCGCAATCCGGTCAACCGGCGCGAGGTGTATTCTTTTGGGCGTGCCATAGAGCTCGCGCAAGGCGACGTCATTTTCCTGGCAGATCAGGATGACATCTGGCTGCCCGGCCGGGTCGAACTGATGGCGGGCAAGCTGAAGACGTCCGGTGCTGACCTGGTGTCGAGCAATTTCGAGTGGATGGATGCGGAGCAGCGGCCGATGCATGTCGCTTACGACGGCGTCTCCTCGGAGACGTCGAGCCGGCATCTTAAGAACATCCTCGATATCTTCATTGGCAAGACCAACTATTTCGGTTGCGCAATGGCATTCCGGCGGAGCCTCGTGCCGCTGATCGCGCCGATTCCGGCTTACGTCGAATCTCATGACCTCTGGATTGCGCTGGCGGCAAATCAGATCGGTTCCAATCTCCACATCGATGACAGCACGTTGCGCAAACGCCGTCACGGAAGCAATACGACCAGCACGGTTTCGAACCGTCCGCTGCTTCACAAGCTCCGATCCCGCCTGATCTTCCTCAAGAGCATGAGGGAACTGGCGCGGCGTCGGCGCCAGCTGGTTTCCGCCGGAAAAGCCGGGAGTCGGGTGTGAGGCGGAAAAATCGGCTCTGAAGGCCCGCAATAGCTATTTATCTACCCTGGCAGACCGACTAAAGGGTGTGCGGCGCCGCGGCCAAAGCGAAATTGCGTTTTCGGTCCAAGGCATAGAGAAGACAGCCCGCTTTTGGTGAAGATGGCCGCTCGAACCTACCAAGTCTGCGCAAACTGCGTGATGGACACCAGTGACTCGACGCTTCAATTCGACGAGCGTGGCTGGTGCCAGTATTGCGTCAACTTCCTCCAGAACATCAAGCCGAACTGGCATCCGGACGAGCGGGGCGTCCGGGAGATCACGCCTGTGATCGAGAAGATCAAGGCCGAGGGCAAGGGCCGCGACCACGATTGCATTATCGGTATCAGCGGCGGTCTCGACAGTTCCTATGCGACCTACATTGCCAAGGAGAAGTTCGGTCTCCGGCCGCTGATGTTTCATTGCGACACCGGATGGAACTCCGACCTCGGCGTCAGCAACATCCAGAAGATCATCGAAGGACTCCACCTCGATCTCGTCACCGAGGTTGTCAACTGGGAGGAGATGAAGGATCTGCAACGGGCGTTCTTCCTGTCCCAAGTCGCGTTTCAGGACCAGCCGCAGGATCTCGCGCTGTTCTCCGCGATGTATAATTTCGCCGCCAAGAACGGATTCAAATACGTCATTACCGGAGGAAACAACTCGACCGAGTGCGTTCGCGAGTTGATCGAGTGGACCTATTTTTCCACCGACATGGTGCACGTGCACGACATCCACAAGAAGTTCGGCACGCGCGAGCTCAGGACATTTCCGGCCTGCGACATCCTGAAGTACCGGCTGTACTACCGGCTGGTAAAGGGAATGCGGGTCATCAAGCTGCTCGACTATGTTCCCTACATCAAGCAGGACGCCATTCGCGAATTGACCGAAAAATTCGGCTGGCAGCCGTATCCGCAAAAACACTACGAGTTGCGCTTCACCCGTTTTTACGAAGCGTTCTGGACGCCTCGAAAGTTCGGCTACGACAAGCGCCGAGCCTACTTCTCCAGCGAAATCCTTACCGGCCAGATGACGCGCCAGCAGGCGCTGGCCCGGCTCGAAAAGCCCGAGCTCGACGAGGAAACGCTGCGCCACGAGTTTGAATATGTCGCCACCAAGCTCGGATGGACGGTCGAGGAATTCGAGGCGATCTTCAATGCCCCGAACAAGTCATTTCACGACTACAAGAACAACCTGTTTCTGATTACACTCGGCGCGAAAATCTCGAACCTGCTCGGACTGGACAACCGGATATTCCGATGATCACGATCATCAACTATGGGCTCGGAAACGTTCAGGCCTTCGCCAATCTCTACAAGCGAATGAACATTCCGGCGCGGATCGCCATACGCGCCTCTGATCTGGAGGGGGCGACGAAGCTGATCCTTCCCGGTGTCGGCGCGTTCGATCACGCGATCGAACTGTTCGACGGCTCGGGCATGCGCGAGACCGTCGACGATCTCGTGCTGCGCCGCGGCGTTCCTGTTCTCGGCGTCTGCGTCGGAATGCAAATTCTGGCGGGATCCAGTGACGAGGGAAAGCACGCAGGATTGGGCTGGATCGAGGGCCGTGTCAGGCGCTTCGATGAGGGCCAGTTGCCGCAGCCTGCGCGGCTTCCTCACATGGGCTGGAACGATGTCGCGCCGAAGCCCGGTACGCGGCTGTTCAGCGGTCTCGAACAGGATGCGCGCTTCTATTTCCTGCACTCCTACTATTTCGATTGCGCCTCGAACGACAGCGTTCTGGCAACCTGCGAATATGGCCCGGCGTTCAGCTGCGCTGTCGGCTCGAACCGTATCTTCGGCGTTCAATTCCACCCGGAGAAGAGCCACGGCTACGGGTCGCGGCTGCTGAAGAACTTCGCGGAGCTCTAACCCATGCTGCGGCCCCGGATTATTCCTGTTCTGCTCGTTCAGGACAAGGGTCTCGTCAAGACGGTCGGGTTCTCCGATCCGAAATACGTCGGAGATCCCATCAACGTCGTGCGGATTTTCAACGAGAAGCTGGTCGACGAACTTGCCGTGTACGACATCGATGCATCCGTGCGTGGGCACGAGCCCGACTACCGCATGCTCGGGCGTCTCGCCGTCGAGTCGCAGATGCCGCTCTGTTACGGCGGTGGCGTCAAGGCCGTTGAGCAGGTCAAGACCATCATCGGTCTCGGCATTGAAAAGGTGGCGATCAGTTCGGCGGCGGTCGCCGATTCCAGATTGATAGCGGATGCCGCTGAAGCAGTCGGCAGCCAGAGCGTCGTCGTCGTGCTGGATGTCAAACCACGCCCGCGCAGCGGCGTCTACGAGGTCTGGACGCATAACGCCAAGGTCAATACCGGACGGACGATGCTCGAAATGGCTGCGGAAGCCGAAAGACTTGGCGCTGGCGAGATCGTCGTCAACGCGATCGAGAGAGACGGCCAGATGAAGGGTTACGATCTCGAACTCGTGCGGCAGATCAACGCCGCGGCGAAAGTTCCGGTGACGATCCTCGGCGGAGCGGGCTCGCTCGCACATATCGAGGAACTGATCCGCAATTTCGGTGTCATCGGAGCAGCCGCCGGCTCGCTGTTCGTGTTCAAGGGCATCTATCGCGCGGTGCTCGTCAACTACCCGACGATCAAGGAACGCGACCAGTTGCTTCAAAGCCTGGTGCAGGTCGCCTGATGTCCGGGCCGCGATGGAGCTCGCCGTGAAGGTGCTCGTCCTTGGAGCGACCGGCCTGCTCGGCAACGCGGTGTTTCGCAGCCTGTCGAGCATGCCGGGGGCGTGCGTCACGGGAACCATCAGGCAGGACGCGGCCCGCGGGCTGTTCGGGTTGGCGGCTGCGGCGCAGCTCACGACGATCGTCGATCTCGAGGATCCGAATCAGCAGGCGCGCCTGATGGAATCGGTTCGGCCGGACGTCGTCGTCAATTGTATCGCAGCCGGCCGTCCGGCGCCCGCCGATCCCCTGCGGTCGATTGCGATTTACGCCGTATTGCCGCAGCGGCTGTCCCGTCTGTGCATGCGTGCCGGTGTTCGTCTCATCCAGATCGGCTCGGACGGCGTGTTTTCCGGCAGCCGTGGCGCCTACACCGAAGACGACGTGCCGGATGCCGACGACGTCTATGGTACGTCGAAGCTGCTTGGCGAGATCGACGCGCCGCATGCGGTCACATTGCGCACCTCGATCATCGGACACGAATTGCAAGGTGCGGGCGGGCTGCTGGAATGGTTCCTGTCGCAGCAGGGCGAGTGCCGATGCTACACCAGGGCGGTCTTCTCCGGCTTTCCGACCATCGTACTCGCCGATCTGATCAGGGACGTCGTGATTCCGCGTTCGGATCTTTGCGGCATCTATCATGTTGCAACCCGGCCGATCTCGAAGATTGATCTCCTGCGGCTCGTTGCCGAGCGCTACGGCAAGGACATCGGTCTGATTGCCGACGACCGGCCGGCGCCGGACCGTTCGCTGGTTGCAGGACGGTTCGAGAAAGCAACCGGTTATACGGCGCCGGACTGGCCGGCTTTGGTCGATGCAATGTATCGCGACAGATTCGGTATCGCGACAAATTCGAAACCGGCGGGACACCATGTTCAAAGATAAGGTTGTAGTCATCACGGGTGGGACCGGTTCGTTCGGCCAGCACATCCTGAAGGGTTTTCTTGCGACCGGCGTCGCCGAAATCCGCATCTTCAGCCGTGACGAGAAGAAGCAGGAGGAAATGCGGACGACATTCAACAACGCCAAGCTGAAATTCTACATCGGCGACGTCCGCGCTTACGACAGCATCCATCAGGCGCTGAAGGGTGCCCATCACGTGTTTCACGCAGCCGCCCTGAAGCAGGTTCCGTCCTGCGAATTCTATCCGCTCGAGGCGGTGCGCACCAACGTTCTCGGCACCGAGAACGTCATGAGCGCCGCCATCGCCAACAATGTCGAGAAGGTGGTCGTGCTGTCGACTGACAAGGCCGTCTACCCCATCAACGCGATGGGTCAGACCAAAGCGCTCATGGAAAAGGTGATGATTGCGAAATCGCGCAATCAATCGGAGTCCGAGACGCTTCTGTGCGCGACGCGTTACGGCAACGTCATGGTGTCTCGCGGCTCGGTGATTCCGTTGTTCGTTCATCAGATCAAGTCAGGCAAGCCTCTGACGGTGACAGATCCGAACATGACGCGATTTCTGATGTCGCTGGACAACTCGGTCGAACTGGTGCTGCATGCCTACGGCAATGGCCGGCAGGGCGACATTTTCGTACAGAAGGCGCCCGCCGCGACGATCGCCGATCTCGTCCAGGCGCTGAAGGAAATCTTCAACGCGGACAATCCGGTCCAGATCGTTGGGACGCGGCATGGCGAGAAGCTCTATAAATCGCTGGTGTCGCGTGAGGAGATGGCGCGGGCCCAGGACACGGACCGCTACTACCGTATCCCCGCCGACAATCGCGACCTCAACTACGCGATGTATTTCACCGAGGGCCGGCGCGAGATCTCGACTCTCGACGACTACACCTCGCACAACACCCGGCGGTTGACGGTCGCAGGGATCAAGGCGCTGCTGCTCAAGCTGGATTTCATCCAACGGCATTTGCAGGGCACCGACGCCGAAATTGCCGAAATCTAGCCTCTTGCGAGGATCGACCTTGCCGGATGGTTATGCTAACCGGGCGCCGGTTACCGACGGTTTTGGCGCTCCCGCATACCGGGGACTGGGGATTTATTGACGATGGAATCGGGTGGACCGGATCAGCCCTGTTGCGCCTTTTGCGACAGCAGGCGGCTCGGACTGGTGATGGATTTCGGCAGGGTCGGACTCGCGGGCGGCTTCCTGAAGCCCGAGCAGTTCGCAACCGAGCGGACGTTCCCGATGCGCCTGCACTTCTGCAAGAATTGCCATGCGGTGCAGGTGACCGACAAGATTCCCGCCGACGTGATGTTCAGGGACTACTTCTATTTTTCGTCCTCGATAGGGACCTTGCGCGACCATTTCAGGGAATATGCGTCCGAGGTCACCCGGCGTTTTCTGCATCCGGCGAACGCCACGGTCCTCGAATTCGGATGCAATGATGGCGTGCTGCTGCGTCCGCTCGCAGATCTGGGCATCAGGACCGTCATTGGCGTCGATCCGGCGTCCAACGTCGTCGCCACGATCGACGATAGCCGGATCAAGGTGGTCAATGACTACTTTACCGAAACGGTGGCGCGAAACATCATCGCCGATTACGGCCATGTCGACCTGATCATGGCCAACAACGTCTATGCGCACATCCCCGACATCCAAGGCACGACCCGGGCGGTGGCGGCGGCGCTCCACGCCGACGGCGTGTTTGCCTTCGAGGTGCACTATCTCGGCAGGGTGATCGATGAACTGCAATACGACATGATCTACCACGAACACCTCTACTACTATTCGTTGCTGTCGGTGATGAATCATCTCGCCCGCCACGACCTGATGGTGTTCGACATCAAGCCGATCCCGATCCATGCCGGTTCGATCCGGTTCTATGCATGCAAGAAGGGCAGCCGGCACAGTGCCTCGGTCTCCGCGGCAGTCACTGCGCTTGCGGCGGAAGAGCGCGCGAGGGGCTTCGACCGCTACGAGACATTTCTGGCCTTTTCCGACACAGTCGCTGCCCATCGCGACAAACTGATCGGGCTCCTGAACGGACTGCGCACGCAAGGCAAGCGCATTGCCGGCTATGGCGCGTCAGGCCGCGCCAACACCATGATCCAGTATTGCGACATCGGTCACGAACATCTGGATTACATGATCGACGATGCCCCGGCGAAGATCGGCTTCTATACCCCGAAGTCGCATTTTGAGATTCGTTCGAGCTCGGTCCTTGGCAGCGCAAATCCGCCGGATTATCTCCTGGTATTCGCCTGGAGCTTTTTCGACGAGATCAGGAAGAGGAATGCGAGCTATCTGGAGAGGGGCGGCCGCATGATTCTGCCATTACCGAAGGTTTCGATGTTTCCGCCCTCCCAACAGTAGAGCCACCCGTCAACCGAAGCCGCACGGAAAACCCAAATGAAGGTGATGTCCATTTTCGGTACGCGTCCGGAAATGATCAAGATGTGGTCGACGCTGAAGAAGCTCGACGATCACAACTTTGATCACGTGATGGTCCACACCGGTCAGAATTTCACCCCGGAGCTTCGCGATTTCTTTTTCAAGGACCTCAAGCTCAGGAAGCCGGACTATGAGCTGGACATCGATACTTCGGGCTACGGGCCGGAAGTCGCGGATGTCATCCGCAAGTCAGACGTGCTGATGGAAAAGGTGAAGCCCGACGCATTGCTGATTCTCGGAGATACCTACAGCGGGCTGAGCGTGCTGCCGGCGGCGCATCGCGGGATCAGGATATTCCACATGGAGGCAGGACTTCGCGCGTGGGACCGCCGCATGCCCGAGCAGCGCAATCGCATTCTGATCGATCACATCAGCAATATCCTGCTGCCGTACAACCACTACCACCGTGAGAACCTGTTGCGGGAGGGTATCCATCCCTCCAAGATCATCGTCACGGGCAATACGACGTTCGAGGCCATGCGAGCCTTTGCACCGGAGGTGGAGCGCAGCGATATCCTCAAACGGCTGAACTTGGAGCCGAAGAACTACATCCTCGTGACGGCGCATCGTAGCGAGAACGTCGACGATCCGAACAACCTCAAGAACATCTTTGAGGCGCTCGGCATCCTCAATCAGCGGCTCAAGCGCGAAATCATCTTTCCGATGCATCCGCGCACGACCAGCAAGTTGAAGGGCATCGCGGTGCCAGCAAACATTCGCATCATGGCGCCGCTCGGGTTCTACGACTTCAATCAATTGCTCAAGCAATCCTATTGCGTGTTGTCGGATTCCGGCACGGCGGCCGAGGAAGGGTTGTTCTACAAGGTACCCAACGTCAGCCTTCGCATGGCCACCGAACGCATGGAGACGCTCGAGAGCGGCGCCACCATCGTTTCGGGCATGGAGGCGGAAAACATCGTCGAGGCCGTGACGCTGGCCGTAAGTCTGCCCTGGAGCGCGCGCTACGAGTTCGAGGAGGATTTCTCGCCTTCGTCCGTGGTCGTGAACGCGATCCGAACCAGGATAACGAACTTTTTCTGAAATCGGGCGCAGTGCGGCGCGAGCCGCATGTGGCCTGGCAAAAAGCCCGGCATGAAATCTGGCCTCCTGATAGCATTGATCTCGACGGACTACCCGCCGCTGCGGACGTCCGCGGCGGTGCAATTGCGGGACCTTTCGCAGCAATTGGCGGCCCTGGGCCATCGTCCGGTCGTTATCATTCCGTCGCAGATGGCGGATAAAGCTTGGACGGTTGAGCAGATCGACGGCGTCGAGGTGTTGCGCGTCGCCGCGCCGCCGACCCGCACGCCGTCCTTCGTGCGGCGTGCGGTCGCCGAAATGTGGTTGCCGTTCGCCATGTACTTCAACCTGCGCCGTAGCCCTGTCGCTTCGGCGAATTGGGACCTCCTGGTCTGGTATTCGCCACCGATCTTCTTCGGCCCGCTGATCGCGGCGTTGCGACGGCGGTCGAAGGCCCCGACCTATCTCATCCTGCGGGACATCTTTCCGGAGTGGGCAGTCGATCTGGGTTTGGTGCGGCGAGGTCCGGTTTATCTTGTCTTCAAGGCGATCGCGGCGTTTCAATACGCCATCGCGGATGTTATCGGCGTGCAGACCGAGTCCAATCTCGCCTACCTCTCGCGTTGGGCGCGAGGATCGCGTCGCATCGAGGTGTTGCAGAACTGGCTCGCGGTGACGTCAGACGCCGGCTGCAGCATCGTGGTCGGCAATACCGCGCTCGCGGGCCGCAAGATCTTTGTGTACATCGGCAATATGGGCGTCGCCCAGGGCATGGATATCTTCCTGGAACTAGTCCAGTGCCTGCGGCACCGCGAGGATATCGGATTCTTGTTTGTTGGACGGGGGACCGAATTTGCCCGGCTCGAGGCGGAAAAAGCCTCTCGCGACCTCGGCAACGCACTGTTCTTCGGTGAGATTGATTCCTTGCAGATACCGGGCCTGCTGGCGCAATGCCACGTCGGCCTGGTGGCCCTGCATCCGGATCACAAGACGCACAATATCCCCGGCAAATTCGTTTCCTATGTGCAATACGGGATTCCGGTGCTGGCGCGCGTGAATCCCGATACCGACTTGCAGCGCCTGATCGAGAAAGAGCAGGTGGGACGGGTTTATGTCGGGAATTCGGTGAACGAATTGAAGCGTCTGGCCGAGCAACTTGCGGATGACGAGGACTTACGGCACACTATGTCCGAGCGCGGCAGAGAACTCGGGCGCTCGATGTTCTCGCCCCTTGCCGCCGCGCGGCAAATCATCGAATCTGTTCCCGAACGAAGGGCGCCGTAGCGGGTTTTATTCATATTGGGGGGGTAGTTCCGCGCAATGCCTGGAATCTTACCGGCCGGCGGAGCTTTTTGCCTGGAGCGGAGTTTACCTTCCGGCAGCCAATGAGGCGTAGACGCGATGTCGTTGCGGATATTGGTGACCGGCTCGTCGGGGTTTGTCGGGTCTGCTCTGGTCCGCAGCCTGGCCGAGACAAATCATGTCGTTCGAGGTGCCTCCCGCAGCCGGACAGGCATTGCCGACCTGCCGGGCGTCCAGTGGATGGAATTGCCGGACCTCGAGGGCAATGTCGACTGGGCACCGCTGCTGGCGGATATCGATGTGGTCATCCATCTCGCCGCCATTGCCCAGCGCGGCCGCGTCGACGACGCCCGGTTTTCCCGCACGAATCGCCAGGCGACCGCCAGCCTGGTGCGCGCATGCCTCCAGCACGCGGCGAAGCGCGTCATATTCATGTCGTCGATCGGCGCGCAGGCGGGCTCTGCCGCCGACCACCTTGTCACGGAGAAAGACGAGCCGCGCCCGATTACCGCCTACGATCGTGCGAAGCTGGCCGCAGAGGAAGAGATCCGAAGCTCCGGCTTGGCCTTCACTATTTTGCGGCCGGTGATAGTTTACGGCCCGGGTGCCAAGGGGAATGTAGCGCTGTTGAACCGAATCACGGCGTCGCCTTTGCCGCTTCCGTTCGGCGCCTTCAACAATCGGCGATCGCTGCTTTCAATCGACAATCTCGTGCAGGCCTTGATGACGTGTCTCAATAACCCGGAAACGATCAACCGGACCTTCATCGTGTGCGACCCAGAGCCCATCACTCTCGCGGAGATCATCACGACTTTGCGTGAGGCGGGCGGCCGGCCACGCAATCTTTTCGCGGTGCCGCCGTCGGCGGTGCGGGCGCTGCTGATAACGGTAGGACGCCGCTTGCTCTGGGACCGCATCGGCCGCGACCTCGTTGCAAGCTCCGCGGATCTGCAAAAGCTCGGATGGCATCCCCGCGTGGCGACAACTGATGGGCTTCGCGCAATGGTGAAGGTGGCTGGATCGAACCGAGGGAATTCCGCTCGATGAAGCGCGTGCTTGATATTGCAGCGGCCGCATTTCTTCTGCTGGTGCTGTGGCCGCTCCTCCTGATCGTCTTTGCTGCCGTCCGGCTTGAAAGCCCGGGGTCTGGGATTTTCAAACAGGCGCGGATCGGAAAGAATGGGCGTCAGTTCATCTGCTACAAATTCCGGACGATGTTCACTGGCACGGGCGATCTTCCGACCCACGAGGTCGCAGCGTCCGCGGTAACCCGGCTCGGCGATTTCCTGCGGCGTTTCAAGATCGACGAGCTTCCGCAGCTCTTCAACGTCATCGCGGGCAGTATGAGTCTGGTCGGTCCGCGACCGTGCCTGCCGTCGCAGGTCGAACTCATTGAGGCAAGGCAGCGCCTCGGCGTGCTCGGCGTGCGTCCGGGCATTACCGGGCTTGCCCAAGTGAGCGGCGTCGACATGTCGAACGCGGACCGCCTTGCCGAAATCGATGCACGATACGTGCGCAACCAAGGCCTCTTCAGCGACCTTAAACTGATCTGGGCGACGTTGCGCGGTCAAGGCGTCGGACTCGATCAGGTCATCCGCACCTGAAGCCGGTTCCGGGCCCCTGAATGGCTTGCGACTATTGCCGGTCGAACACGGGATGGAATGAACGCGGATTCCACCCAAAGTCGCGGATGGCCGGGGATGCATCGAATGTCATGTCTTTCATCATGCGAATACCCATGGCGACGTTGGCGTCGGGGAACAGTGGCTTTGCCGCAAGAAATGCCGCGCGCCAAAGCAATGCGGGCACTGGCAGTCCGCGGCGGGGCAAACTCATGCCGTCGAAAATCCGGCCGATCATTTCCCGATAGGAAATCGTCTCGGCGCCCGGCAGCGAGTAGAACTGATTCGCAGCGGCCGGTGAAGCGGCGGCTGCGACGGCGCCAATAGCCAGATCTTCGGCATGCACCGGTTGCCGCAGGCCAGCGGCGCCTCCGACCAGCGGCATAAAGCCGAAACGGCGGATCAGCCGCGCCAGCGGCGTGATGTTGATGTCGAGGCCTTCGGCATAAATCAGGGTCGGACGCAGAATTGTCCAGCCGATGCCGCTTATTTCGCAGTCACGGGCGATCCGCCGTTCGGCTTCGGCAAGGCGCGTGAGTATTTCGCGCTCGGCGGCGATCTCGCTGTCTATCTTGGTCATCACGCTGGTCGACGTGAATGCGACGACCCGCTTTAACGCGGGCGTGAAGAAGCGATGCAGCACGGGTGCCAGAAGCGAGGCATCAGCCGTGCAATAGAGCGTCGCGACCGGCGGAGCCGCCAGCGTCTCCGGCTGCGTGAGATCCCCGACGATCCAGCGAGCCGTTGCCCCCTGTCGCGGCTGACGGGACATCGCCCAGGGACACTCGCCACGGTTCATTAACCTCATCAGCAGGTAACCGCCGACAAGCCCGGTGGCTCCGATCACTAGGCTGTCTACTTGCCGGGTCTGGTCTCCCACTGGGGTCCTTTAGTGCACGGGATCGAGCCCGGATTGATCTTGCTGCATTTGCTTCTGTTCTTTCTCGCGATCTGCGGCCGGCATCAAGCGTTGTCGTTCGCGTTCCGCCATGAACGCATTGTATTTCGCGGTACCGGGGCGCGGCGGCGCATCGGCCGGCAGGCCGCCCGCCCATTGCGGAACGTAGTCGCCCACTCCCGCCGACAGCTTCTCATTGATCGTGCCGCAGCCGCTCAGGACGCCTGTGAGGAGCGCCACGGCACAAAGGATCGCAAGCTGACGAAGGTTGACGGCCATCTCTTGAGGTTTAGCCCCACAATTCCACGCGCGCAGGCTGAGCCCGCGAGCACAAGGTACGCCTGAAGGGTAAAATAGGTTTATTAGGGTCGGACGATGGTAATTTAATACCAAGTTTGGTTGCCTTGGCAACGTTCGACAGGATGCTTTCGCGCGTCCCGCCTATTGTCGCGATTGACAATACCGCGCGGAAAAGACGCCATGCCGGCCCGCTAGCCATCAGAAAAATCTGGGCTATGGTGCGGCCAAGGCCGGGGACACAGCCGGCGAGGGGAGGGAAATGTCGATGTCCATTCACATGCAATTGCTGTCGCGCGCAGCGCTCGGCCTCGTGGCTGCTGGCGCGCTCATGCAGGCGCCGGCGCGCGCCGAAGATTCGGTCAAGATCGGCCTGATCCTGCCAATGACCGGCGGCCAGGCCTCGACCGGCAAGCAGATCGACAACGCGATCAAGCTCTACATGAAGCAGCATGGCGACACCGTCGCCGGCAAGAAGATCGAGATCATCCTGAAGGATGACGGCGCGGTGCCTGACAAGACCAAGACCGCGGCGCAGGAGCTGATCGTCAACGACAAGGTTGCCTTCATCGCGGGCTTCGGCGTCACGCCGGCCGCGCTGGCCGCCGCGCCGCTCGCGACCCAAGCCAAGATTCCGGAAGTGGTGATGGCCGCGGGCACCTCGATCATCACCGAGCGCTCGCCTTATATCGTGCGCACCAGCTTCACCCTGGCGCAGTCCTCCACCATCATCGGCGACTGGGCGGTCAAGAACGGCATCAAGAAGGTCGCAACGCTCACCTCCGACTACGCGCCGGGCAACGACGCGCTGAACTTCTTCAAGGAGCATTTTGTCGCCGGCGGCGGCGAGGTGGTCGAGGAGGTCAAGGTGCCGCTCGCCAATCCCGACTTCGCGCCGTTCTTGCAACGCATGAAGGACGCCAAGCCCGACGCCATGTTCGTGTTCGTGCCGGCGGGGCAGGGCGGCAACTTCATGAAACAGTATGCCGAGCGCGGGCTCGACAAGGCCGGCATCAAGGTGATTGGCCCTGGCGACGTCATGGACGACGATGTCCTCAACGGCATGGGCGACGCCGCATTGGGCACCGTGACCGCGCATCTCTATTCGGCCGCGCATCCCTCGAAGATGAACATGGATTTCGTCGCCGCCTACAAGAAGGACTTTGGCAACCGTCCGGGCTTCATGGCGGTCTCCGGCTATGACGGCATCCATCTGATCTACGAAGCGCTGAAGAAGACCGGCGGCAACACCGATGGCGACAAGCTGATCGAGGCCATGAAGGGGATGAAGTGGGAAAGCCCGCGCGGCCCGATCTCGATCGATCCGGAGACGCGCGACATCGTCCAGAACATCTATATCCGCAAGGTCGAGAAGAAGGACGGCGAACTCTACAATGTCGAGTTCGCGACCTTCCCGGATGTGAAGGACGCCGGCAAGACGAAGAAGTAGCCAATGGCTTGATGTGATCGGCGCCACGAACTCGCTGCACCTCTCCCGCTTGCGGGGGAGGTCGACGCGCTCGAAGAGCGCGGCGGGTGGGGGCCCTTGCGACTTGCGCATTCGAACTTGCGGCGATACCCCCACCCCAGCCCTCCCCCGCAAGCGGGGGAGGGAGCGCAGTATCATCTTGGCCGCACCTTCCGCGATTTCGCTTCGATCATGACCGCAGTCCTCACCAACCTGTTCGACGGCGTCGCCTATGGCATGCTGCTGTTCGTGCTCGCCTGCGGGCTGGCCGTGACGCTCGGGCTGATGAACTTCGTCAACCTCGCCCACGGCGCGTTCGCGATGGCGGGCGGCTATGTCTGCGCCGTGCTGGTCAATCGCTCCGGCTGGCCGTTCTTCGCAGGGCTTCCGCTCGCCTTCATCGGCGCGGCCGTGATCGGCGCGGCGCTCGAGCGGCTGTTGTACCGGCACCTCTACCAGCGCAGCCATCTCGACCAGGTGCTGTTCTCGATCGGGCTGACCTTCATGTCGGTCGCTTCAGTCGACTACATCATGGGCTCGCAGCGCATTTTCATCAATCTGCCATCGATGCTCGAAGGCCAGTTCGACCTGTTCGGCGTCGGCATCGGCCGCTACCGGCTGATGATCATCGTGATCTGCGGCCTGCTGACCGCGCTGCTGCAGCTGATCCTCGCGCGCACCCGCTTCGGCAGCCGCTTGCGTGCCGCCGTCGACAATCCGCGCGCGGCAAGCGGGCTCGGCATCAATGTGCCGCAGGTGTTCGCCTTCACCTTCGCGTTCGGGTGCGGACTTGCCGGCCTCGGCGGCGCGCTCAGCGCCGAAATCCTCGGCCTCGATCCGTATTTTCCGCTGAAGTTCATGATCTACTTCCTGATCGTGGTCACCGTCGGCGGCTCGTCCTCGATCACGGGTCCATTCCTGGCTTCGCTGCTGCTCGGCATCGCCGATGTCGCCGGCAAATATTACGTGCCGAAGATGGGGCCGTTCGTGATCTACACCGTGATGATCGTGATCCTGATCTGGCGCCCGAACGGCCTGTTCGGCCGCACCGCGGCACGCTGATGAGCGCGCAGGCCGACGTCGGGCGCAGCGCGATTGCCCACGCGCGCTGGCATTGGGGCGAGATCGCGTTCTGGATCGTCGTGCTCGGGAGCGCTTTCGTGTTTCCGTCGCGCTATCTGATCATGACCGACATCGTGCGGCTGGCGCTGTTCGCGCTCTCGCTCGACCTGATCCTCGGCTATGCCGGCATCGTCTCGCTCGGGCACGCCGCTTTCTTCGGCGTTGGCGCCTATTGCGCCGGGCTGCTGTCCCTGCATGGCATCATCAGCGAGCCGGTGCTGGCGCTGATCGCCGCAGGCCTCGTCGCGATGGTGCTGGGCTTCCTCACGAGCTTCCTGGTCATTCGCGGCGTCGATCTGACACGGCTGATGGTGACGCTCGGCATCGCGCTGCTGCTGGAGGCGCTCGCCGAACGCTTTTCCAACGTCACCGGTGGCACCGACGGCCTTCAGGGCATCGAGATGCAGCCGATCCTTCGGACTTTCGCCTTCGATTTGTTCGGAAAGACTGGCTTCTTCTATTCGCTCGCCGTCACGTTCCTGCTGTTCCTGCTGGCGCGCCGCATCGTGCATTCGCCGTTCGGCCTCTCGCTCCGCGCGATCCGCAACAATCCGTTGCGGGCGGCGGCTATCGGCATTCCCGTCAACCGGCGCCTGATTGCGATCTATACGGTTGCCGCGTTCTACGCCGGCATCGCGGGCGCGCTGTTCACCCAGACCACGGCGCTGGCCTCGCTCGACGTGTTTTCGTTCGAGCGCTCGGCGGATTTGATGCTGGTGCTTGTCATCGGCGGCACCGGCTATCTCTATGGTGGACTGATCGGCGCCGTGGTGTTCCGCATGCTGCAGGAGGTGTTCTCGTCAATCACGCCGCAATACTGGCAGTTCTGGATCGGGCTAGTGCTGGTCGTGATCGTGCTGGTCGGCCGCGCGCGGCTGCATCGCTGGGTGTTGTTTCTGCCCAACCTGGTGATCGCGCAGGTCTCCGGCCGCAAGGACGCGGTGCCCGTACCCGAGGAGCACGCGCCATGACATCAGCGCTCGAAACCAGAGGACTGGAGAAATCCTTCGGCGGCCTGCGGGTGACGCGCGATCTCTCGCTGAAGGTAGAGCAGGGCGCGCGCCATGCGCTGATCGGGCCGAACGGCGCCGGCAAGACCACGGTCATCAACCTGCTCACCGGTGTGCTCAGGCCCAATGGCGGCCGCATCCTGCTCGAAGGCCAGGATATCACCGAGCTTGCCGTGCACACCCGCGTGCTGCGCGGGTTGTCGCGCACCTTCCAGATCAACCAGCTCTATGCCGACCTGACGCCGCTGGAGACCATCGGGCTTGCGGTCTCCGAGCGCATGGGCCGCGGCGGCGACTGGTGGCGGCGGATGGGCACGCGCGACGACGTCAATGCCGAGATCGCCGAAACGTTATCGCGTTTCCATCTGCTCGACGTCATGAATGAGCTGACCGCGACCTTGCCATACGGCAAGCAGCGCCTGCTCGAAATCGCGGTCGCCATTGCTGCCAAACCGCGCGTGCTGTTGCTCGACGAGCCGGCCGCCGGCGTGCCCGAAAGCGAGCGCCACGATATCCTGGCCGCGGTCGCCGCACTCCCGCGCGACGTCACTGTGCTCCTGATCGAGCACGATATGGATCTGGTCTTCTCATTCGCCGACCGCATCTCGGTGCTGGTCAACGGCGCGCTGCTGGTCGAAGGCCCGCCGGAGGAAGTGGCGCGCGACCCGCAGGTGAAGGCCGTCTATCTCGGCGAGGCCGTCCATGGCTGATTTGTTGCGCATCGAGGGCCTGCGCGCCGGTTATGGCGAGGCGGTGGTGCTGCCCAACATGTCGCTCGCGCTGCCGGAGGGGCAGGTGCTCGCATTGCTCGGCCGCAACGGCACCGGCAAGACCACCCTGATCAATTCCATCGTCGGCATCACCCGCCGCTTTGGCGGTACGCTGGCGCTAGGCGGCGCCGACATCACGGCGCTGCGGCCGGACCAGCGGGCGCGCGCCGGAATCGGCTGGGTGCCGCAGGAGCGCAATATCTTCCGCTCGCTCACGGTCGAAGAGAACATGACCGCGGTTGCGCAGCCGGGGCCGTGGACGGTGGAGCGGGTCTACCAAATGTTTCCCAGGCTGAAGGAGCGGCGGAGCAATTTCGGCAACCAGCTCTCGGGCGGTGAGCAGCAGATGCTGGCGATCGGCCGGGCACTGACCCTGAACCCGAGGGTCCTGCTGCTCGACGAGCCCACCGAGGGGCTGGCGCCCATCATTGTCGAGGAATTGCTGAAAGCGTTGGGCACGATTACACGTTCCGGCGGCATCTGCTCGGTCATCGTCGAGCAGAACGCGCAAAAGATTCTGGGGCTGGCCGACCGCGTTGTGATATTGGAGCGCGGAACGATCGCGCATGATGCAGCAAGCAGCGCGCTGAAGGCCGATCCGGCCGTGCTCGAACGCTATCTCGGCGTCGCGGGCGCGGCACACAAATAAGTCTACGCAGAGATCTGGAGTTTCGACCATGCAAAGAACCAAACCGCCGTTCCGTGCCGACGAGGTCGGCAGCCTGCTCAGGCCGCAGCGCATCAAGGAGGCGCGCGCGAAGCTGGAGAAGGGCGAGATCGGCGCCGATGAATTACGCAAGGTCGAGGACAGCGAGATCGAGAAGGTCGTGCACAAGCAGGCTTCGCTCGGATTGAGGCTTGCCACCGACGGCGAATTCCGCCGCTCCTGGTGGCACTTCGATTTTCTCGCCAAGCTGACCGGTTGCGAGCTGTTCCATCCCGACACCGGCATCCAGTTTGCGGGCGTGCAAACGCGCCACGACGCGGTGCGTGTGATCGACAAGATCGATTTTCCCGACAATCACCCGATGCTGGATCACTTCCGCTTCCTGAAGAAATATGCCGACCAGGCCCATGTCACGGCGAAGATGACGATCCCGTCACCGACCGTGCTGCACTTCCGTGGCGGTCGCAAATCGATCTCGAAGCAGGTCTATCCCGATCTCGACGCCTTCTACGAGGATCTCGGCAAGACCTACCGCAAGGCGGTGAAGGCGTTCTACGACGCCGGCTGCCGCTACCTGCAGTTCGACGACACCGTGTGGGCCTATCTGTGCTCGCAGGAGGAATTGCAGAAGGCGCGCGAGCGCGGCGACAATCCCGACGGATTGCAGGAGATCTACGCGCGCATCATCAACTATGCGGTCGCGGAAAAGCCGGCCGACATGATGATCACGACGCATGTCTGCCGCGGCAATTTCCGCTCGACCTGGATTTCTTCCGGCGGATACGAGCCGGTGGCGGAGACCATGCTGTCAGGCACCAACTATGACGGCTATTTCCTGGAATATGATTCCGACCGCGCCGGCGGCTTTGAGCCGCTGCGCTTCCTGCCCAAAGGCAACAAGGTCGTGGTGGTCGGCGTCATCACCTCGAAGTTCGGCGAGCTCGAGAAGAGGGACGACATCAAGCGCCGGCTGGAGGAGGCCGCGAAGTTCGCGCCGCTCGAGCAGCTCGCGCTGTCGCCGCAATGCGGTTTCGCCTCGACGGAAGAGGGCAACATCCTCAGCGAGGAAGAACAGTGGGCAAAGCTGAAACTGGCGGTCGATATCGCGAACGAGGTGTGGGGGAAGTAGGGTTCTTCGTCATTGCGAAGAGCGTAGCGACGAAGCAGTCCAGACCATTTGCGTGGTATAGATGGATTGCTTCGCTTCGCTCGCAATGACGAAAGCCTATGACAACCATTTCTAGTGCAGACGCCATCGTCGTCGGCGCAGGCCCGGCGGGCCTGTCCTGCGCCGTGACCTTGCGAGCGGCGGGCTTGAACGTCACGGTGCTGGAGAAGGCGGACTCTGTCGGCTCCGCGTGGCGCCGTCACTATGACCGGCTGCATCTCCACACCGACCGCAGCCACTCCGGCCTGCCGCGCATGCCGATGCCGCGCGACTATCCCCTCTATCCCTCGCGCGCGCAGGTGGTCGACTATCTCGAAGCCTACGCATCACGCTTCGGCGTCGCGCCGCTCTTCGGCACCGAGGTGACGGGCGTGCGTCGCGACGGCACGCAATGGCTTACTGAGACCAGCCGCGGCGCTTTTTCGGCACCCGTCGTGGTGATCGCGACCGGCATTGCGGATGCGCCTTACCGGCCGTCTTGGCCCGGTCTGGAAACCTTCCGCGGATCAATCATCCACAGCGGCAACTATCGCAATCCGGATGCATTCGCCGGCAAGCGCGTGCTGGTGGTCGGCTTCGGCAATTCCGGCGGCGAGATCGCGCTCGACCTCGCCGAGGCGAAGGTCGATGTCGCCATTGCCGTGCGCAGCCCGGTGCAGGTCATTCCCCGCGATCTGCTGGGACTGCCGATCCTGACCTGGGTGATCCTGTATCGGCATCTGCCGGCGCGGCTGGTCGACATCATCAATGCGCCGATCCTGCGGCTTGCGCTCGGCAATTTCGAAAAGCTTGGACTGCGCCGCGCCGCCAAGGGGCCGCGGCAGATGGTTGAAGAAGAGGGCCACGTCCCGCTGATCGATATCGGCACGCTCGCCAGGATCAGGGACGGCAGCATCAGGGTGCTTGGCGGCATCGATCGGCTGACCGCCGATGGCGTCGCGTTCAGCGACGGCAAGCAGGAAGCGTTCGACGCCATCATTCTGGCGACCGGCTTTCGTCCCGACCTGCGGCGATTGATCCCCGACATCGATATCTTCGACACGAACGGCATGCCACGCGCGACCGGCAAGCCCAGCGCGTCCGGCCTTTATTTCTGCGGCCAGATCACGGTGCCGACCGGGCAGTTGCGCGAGATCGCGATCGAGGCGGAGCGGATCGCCGACAGCGCGCGGACCTATCTGACGCGATAGCCCTGCCCGACGCAGCTTTTAATATGTAAGGACAAATCGATATTCGCTATGGTTGCTCCGCGAAGCGGGGGGCTAGAGACATGTTTATGTTAGGCTGGCTTGTTGCCGGAGCTTTCCTTGGCTGGCTGCTTTCATCCACATATCGAAAGCTGAGGGGCTCGTCCGCCGAGGAGGAGAAAAGCGTACTCGAACTATCAGGGGTATCCGTATCGGACCCTGTTACGGCCGCCCTGATTGTTGGCGCTTGGTCTGACCTGATGGCGGCTCGTGCCGAACGCGAACGCGCCACTTGGCGCTTTGGGCTGCCGGGCATTTCGCCGGCGGTCGGCTTCTTTTTTTGCGGTGGCAGCGCTGCTCGCGCTTGCAGCCTTCGCATCCGCGATCGACGTCTCCTCGGTCTGGAATTGGCTCCTCAAGACGAAAGGCTTACTTACCGGACCGCGTTTTCAGGCGCTGGCCGTCGGCGTCTTGCTCGGTATTCTCGCCGAGCGATGGAAGGTGGAGATAGGTCAAGCCGCGCGCAGCGTGGGCGGCGCCATTATCGGCGAGAAAGACAACTCGGCCTGGCCATTGCAGGGCGCCGTTGCCTTGATTGTCATAGCCGGGATCGTACTCGCGGTGAGGCCGGATCTCCTGAGCTATTTGAGGTCATTCAAGCTCGGCACCTTTGAAGCCACGTTTGCCGATCGACAGCCGACAACGCTCCGGGAAGCGCATTTGAACCTGAGAGATTTCAGGGAGCAGGTGGCGCTCGTTCAATACCAAAAGTTCAGGGAAAAATTTCTTTCGAAGAAAGGGGCGAGGGGGTTGGCGCGGACGCTGATGATGGATTTGGCGCTTCGGGCGGAGACGGGAGAGATAACGGCTGACCTGATTTCCTCCGTCGAGCCGATCATCGACGCTCTCCTGTGCCTTCAAAAGGCGAATGCGCTTCGGACAGCCGTTCGCGACTACGACCTCGTTGCCTATGCCGTTATTTGGGAAGATTTTCTTTTGAGGCTTCATGACGGCAAAGCCGATGTCAGCAAGGAGGGAATGACCCCCTTCTTGAATGGTTTGAGTTCGCATGCCCGTAAGGTCGTCGAGAACGTGAACAAACTGACGGCAGGTTGCGCAGAGGCAGAGACGGAGGTCCAAAAGCGATTTTTAGATCGCTTGAAAGAAAGCGCCGGGTCGCCCCGGCTGGCCGTCAACCCTGACGATATTGTCGACCACTATTCCAAAGCGAAGAACATCATGGAAGCGAAAGGGTATGGCGAACCGGAAATCGTCGCCCTCACCGTTTTGGAGCCTTACCTGACCGGTGTGCGGTGGCGGACCTGATCGCGTTTATCTCGGGAGACAGGGAGAAGACCGATTTTTTAGTCAAGATGCTGGACAAGTTCCCGCGCTCGGACGACCTGATCTCACCCGGAATGGTCAATCTTTTTTATCAGGCAACGGATTCGTGGCTGAACAGCACGGGTCCCATACCGCTCGAGCGCGTGCGGGAGATGATTGAATATGCCACGCGCGGCGCCGACGTGACCATGTCCCGAAGTGCAGCAAGAATCGCGGACCTCAAAGCCGCAGCTGGCAAGGCGTCGCCCAATCCGACGTCCCAGGCGACGGATCCGCTGGACGATCCCCTGAAACTGACCAAGGTCTTCGACATTTTTCTCCGCAATTCATTTGCCACCTTGGCCACCGAGGTCAACATTTACGTTCAGACTGTGCTCGCCGGCGAAATTCTTCCGGACGATCATCGTCAGAGCTGGGTGCACGCCGTCAGCAGGTTGTCTGAAATGCTCCGGGTGAGATTGAACGCAGGCCGCGGCCGACCTGGATGGCGTCCCGCATGGCGAGCTCGACGAATTTACCAAGAGCCGCCTGCGAGTCCTCAAAGCGAAGGATTCCGACTACGACAAGGAGGATATCGCAGACCCGCAACTCAAGAACCTGATCGATCCTGAGTTCATTTTGCAGGCCGACCTTGCGGTGGCGCTCTCCGCAGTGTTGTTGAATGGCGATAAGGGGCCTTCGACGCAGGCCTGCAACGCGGCGCTCTTCTATTTACGCGATGCCGCTTTGAAGATCGGTCCCACCAAAGTGGACAACGACCTTAATCGTGCGCAGGAACAGCGATTGGAGCAACTAGTCTCGGCCGTCGCGACCCACGTCGGCGGCATGTGTGCGTGGACCAACCCAAAAAGCTAGATCGGTTTCGCCAAAACGATATCAGCGAACAGGATCAGCCAAATGGCAGCAGCACTGACAATTCTAGCGTAAATCATTCTTGTTGTTCCTGGAACCTAACGGCTGAAAAATAGATGTTTTTTGCCGCTTTTTCAAGACCTGGCAAAGAGCAGCCGCGAGGAAAACTTCGGGGTTGGTCGGGCGTGATGGTGGCGTTCGCACTATTAAATTCGGTTAAGACTTCGCTCGGCGCATCGCCGACGACGCAAAGACCTACCTGTCCGCGAGATAGACCTCGCCCAGCCGCGACGAGTTCGACCACGGCACCTGCATGTTTTTCGTGGTCGCAACCACCTCCGCGCGTACGCGGGTGAGCATCTGCTGCACTTCGAGCCCGGGCGTGCCGATATGGCGCGACAGCGCCGCCGAGAACGGGCTGTTGGCACCTTCGCTGTCGAGCGCGACCTTTCCAGGCGCGGTCGCAAACGCGATCAGCGTGCCGGCGCCGAGCGTCTGACCGCTGCCGAGCGCGGCGGGTGCCGCAAGTCCGGTGCTGGCGGAAAGCCCGCGATTGGGTTCGCTTGAGGCGGCCTGTTGCTCCAGCGGATTGTTGCGGTAGGCATCGAAGATCAGGATGTTGGTGCGCACCTGGTCGTCGAGGCCAGCGAGAATGGTGTCCATGTCGACCACGCCCTCGGTGATGTCGTGGCCGCCCTTCCTCACTAACGGTTCAAGCCGTTCGCGGAACAGGGACAAGTAGCGATTAACCGTACAATTTTCGAGTGCCTGCGTGTTGCAATTGTCGCGAGAGCGCGGCAAAACGCGAATTGCCGAACCCGGTCGGCGATCCCGCCCGTTTCAATCAGAACGCTTGCCGGAAAGGCACCTGAGGTCGCGTACAATGCCCGCACATCGCGTAAAACTGTTCCAGGACGGCGCCGATCTGGACTCCATGATCGCCGCCCGCGATCGCGGTCTGGTGAGCGGCTATACGACCAACCCGACCTTGATGCGCAAGGCCGGGATCAACGACTACAAGCAATTCGCCCTCAAGGTCATCGCGGCAATCCCGGATATGCCGATTTCGTTCGAGGTGTTCTCCGACGACTTCCCGACCATGGAGCGGGAAGCCCGCGAGATCGCCAGTTGGGGCGGCGACACCTATGTCAAGATTCCGATCACCAACACCAAAGGCGAATCGGCGGGCCCTCTCATTGCGCGTCTGTCGAACGAGGGCTTCTCGCTCAACGTGACCGCGATGCTGACGCTCGACCAGGTCGACACCGTGGCCGCCGCCGCAAGCCCGTCGTCGCGGACCATCGTTTCGGTATTCGCAGGGCGCATTGCCGATACCGGCATCGATCCGGTGCCGGTCATGACCGAGGCGGTACGGAAATTGTCACACCTGCCGAAGGCCGAATTGCTGTGGGCAAGCCCGCGCGAGGTCCTCAATATCGCGCAAGCCGAAGCCTGCGGCTGTCATATCATCACGGCGACGCCCGACATCATCGCCAAGCTGCCGCTGTTCGGGAAGGACTTGCACAAATATTCGCTCGAAACCGTCAAGATGTTTTATGATGACGCGCGCGCCGCCGGCTTCAAGCTCGTCTGAGCCGCTCGGATGGTGCGGTTTGCTCTCCCCTGACGGCTGCAACTGATGGATCATTCGCGTCACAAGAAGGCGTTTGTTACCGGTGCGGCGGGATTCATCGGCAGCAATCTCGTCGATCGCCTGCTCGCGGCCGGCATTTCCGTCACCGGCTACGACAATTTCACCACGGGCCAGCGCGAATTCATCGCCGACGCTTTGCGGCATCCGGAATTCAGGCTGGTCGAAGGCGACGTTCTGGAAACGGCGTCGCTGGCATCAGCCATGGCCGGTTGCGATATCGTGTTCCACCTGGCGGCCAATGCCGACGTGCGATTTGGCTTGCAGCATCCGCGCAGGGATCTCGAACAGAACACCATCGCGACCTTCAACGTGCTGGAGGCGATGCGTGCGAGCGGGGTCAGGGATGTCGTGTTCTCGTCGACCGGATCGATCTATGGCGAAGCCGAGGTGTTCCCGACGCCCGAGACGGCGCCGTTTCCGGTCCAGACGTCGCTCTACGGCGCCTCGAAGCTCGCGGGTGAGGGCCTCATCATGGCCTATTGCGAGGGCTTCGGGTTTCGCTCCTGGATCTTTCGTTTCGTCTCCATCCTGGGCGAACGTTATACCCACGGCCATGTGTTCGATTTCTACAAGCAGCTGCTCGCCGATCCGACGCGGCTCGAGGTGCTCGGCGACGGCACGCAGCGCAAATCCTATCTCCATGTGCACGACTGCATCGACGCGATCTTTCATGCGTTGGAGCACGCGCAGGACAAGGTCAATTTGTTCAACCTCGGTACCCCCGAATACTGCCGGGTCAATGATTCCATCGGATGGATCACCGGTCATCTCGGGCTGAAGCCGCAGCTGACCTATTCCGGGGGATCGCAGGGATGGGTCGGCGATAACAGCTTCATCTTTCTAGACACCGCCCGCATCGGCGCGCTCGGCTGGCGGCCGAAGCTCACGATTCGCGAAGGCATCGTGCGCACCGTCGATTGGCTGTCGCAGAACCGCTGGGTGATGGACCGCGCATGAAAGTCGCCGTCTTCGGACTCTGGCATCTCGGCACCGTCACCGCCGCCTGCGTCGCGGCTGCCGGCATTCCGACCGTTGGCATCGACGACGATCCCGCCGTGATCGCAAAGCTGGGGAACGGCGAGCCGCCATTGTACGAGCCGGGCCTTGCGGAATTGGTCGGCGAGGGACTCGCTTCCGGCCTTCTGTCGTTCACCATCGACGCGGCGAAGCTGTCGGCTGCCGACATCGTCTGGATTTGCCACGACACGCCGGTCGATGACGACGACCGTGCCGATGTGGAAGCCGTCGTCGGGCGGGCCGAGGCGGCGTTTCCTCATCTGAAGGACGGCGCGGTCGTTCTGGTGTCGGCGCAGTTGCCGGTCGGAACGGTGGCACGGCTGGAGAAATCCTTTGCGGTGCAAGCGCGCGGCCGTCGGGTGGATTTCGCCTGCTCGCCGGAAAACCTGCGATTGGGCCGCGCGCTCGAGATCTTTCGCAACCCCGGACGGATCGTCGTCGGCATTCGCAACGAACGCACGCGCGGAAAGCTGGCGCCGCTGCTGCAGCGGTTCTGCCAGAATCTGCTCTGGATGAGCGTCGAATCCGCCGAAATGGTGAAGCACTCGCTCAATGCTTTTCTCGCGTTATCCATCACCTTCACCAACGAGCTTGCGACCATTTCCGAACAGGTCGGCGCCAGCGCTTCCGATATCGAGAAGGCGTTGCGCAGCGATCCCAGGATCGGGCCCAACGCCTATGTGAAGGCGGGACCGGCGTTTGCCGGCGGCACGCTGGCGCGCGACGTGCAGTTTCTTTCCGACATCGCCGGGCAAGCGCAGCTGCAGACGCCGTTGATCGGCAGCATCGTGGCCAGCAATCGTGCTCACGGACGATGGTCGATCGATCAGCTGCGCCGGCGATTGGCGCCGTTGCAGGGAAAGACCATCGCGGTGCTCGGCCTGAGCTACAAGCCGGGCACCGATGCCATCCGCCGCTCGCCGGCGATCGACCTGTTGCGTGAACTTCTGACTGATGGCGCTGATGTGCGGGTGTACGATCCGGCCGTGCGCAAACTGCCTGCCGAATTTGCTGACGTAACGATGTCCGGCGATGCTGCGGGTGCGATCGCAGGTAGCGTGGCTGTCGTGCTGGCAACGGAGTGGCCGGAGTTTCGGCAATTGCGCGCCGAGGATTTCACCCGAACGATGGCGGGCCGCCTGGTGCTCGACCCCGCTGCATTCCTGCTGCCGGCGGTCCGCGAGGACGCAGCCCTGACCATCCTGTCGATCGGACGAAACCCATGAGCCTCGCCGGCCGCACTGCCATCATCACCGGCGCGAGCCAGGGACTGGGCGCCGCTATCGCCGAGCATTTCCTTGAACAGGGCGCCAACGTGGTCCTGTGCGGACGCAATGCGAGCGAGTTGGAGGCTCAGCGCAAGCATCTATCCGCGGTCCACGACGGTGCGCGTATTCTGGCGCGGCCGGCCGACGTCTCGTCTCGAAAAGACGTCGATGCCTTGTTCGACGCTGCACAGGCGCGCTTCGGTCACCTGAGCATCCTGGTGAATAATGCCGGCATCTATGGTCCGATGGGATCGATCGACGTCGTCGACTGGGACGAGTGGGCCGAGGCCATTGCGATCAACCTGACCGGCAACGTCTATTGCGCGCGCAGGGCGGTGGAGGCTTTCAAGCCGCAGGCTTACGGGAAAATTCTCTTCCTGTCGGGCGGTGGCGCGACCAGCCCGTTGCCGGGCATCAGCGCCTATGCGGCGTCCAAGGCCGCGATCGTTCGCTTCACCGAGACGCTTGCGCTCGAAGTGCGGGACTGGAATATCGACGTCAACGCGATTGCGCCGGGCGCATTGATGACGAGGCTCACCGATCAGTTGATTGCCGCCGGACCCGAACGCGTCGGCGCGGCGCTCTATGTGCGCATGGTCAAGCTCAAGCAGGACGGCGGCACGCCGCTGTCGCTTGGCGCGGCGCTGTGCGGTTATCTCGCCAGCGCCGAAAGCGACGGCTTGACGGGCCGGCTGATTGCGGCGCCCTGGGACCCCTGGCCGTTCACCGCGGCGCATCGCCGCGAGATCGCGGATTCCGACATCTACACGCTGCGCCGGATCGTCCCGAAGGATCGCGGCAAGCCGTGGGGAGATCGCTGAATGCGCCTGACCATCATCGGCTGCGGGCTGATCGGCGCCAAGCGGGCTGCGGCCGCCTCCGGCCACGAGATCGTTGCGGTCTGCGATCCCGACATCGCGCGCCGTGAACGGTTGGCGCGTGAAACATCGGCCCGGGCGATTGCGGATTGGCGCGAGGCAATTGACGTTGAGGCCGACGCCATCGTGATTGCGACGCCGCACGATCGGCTTGCGCAGATCGCGCTGGCGGCGGTCGAGGCCGGCCGCCACGTCCTAGTCGAGAAGCCGGCGGGCCGCCGCCCTTCTGAGGTGGCTCCGGTCGTCGCCGCCGCAAAACAACATGGACGCATCGTCAAGGTCGGCTTCAATCACCGTTTTCATCCTGCCATTGCCAAGGCCAAGGCGTTGGTCGACGACGGCCGGATCGGACCTCTGCTGTTCATCCGCGGCCGCTACGGGCATGGCGGCCGCATCGGCTATGAGAAGGAGTGGCGTTTCCAGCCCGAGATTTCCGGCGGCGGCGAACTGATCGACCAGGGCTCGCATCTGATCGACCTGTCGCGCTGGTTCCTCGGCGAACTGACGCTGGCCTACGGCGCCGTGCCGACCTATTTCTGGCAGGCTCCCGTGGAGGACAATTGCTTCCTCGCACTGTCAGGCGCCGAAAAGCGAATGGCCTGGCTGCATGCGTCCTGGACCGAATGGAAGAACCTGTTTGTCTTCGAAATCATGGGACGTGACGGCAAGCTGACCGTGGAAGGTCTCGGCGGCAGCTATGGCGTGGAGCGCCTGACGCTGCATCGCATGTTGCCGCAGATGGGACCGCCGGAAACCACGAGTTGGGAGTTTCCCTTGCCCGATCGCTCGTTTACCTCTGAGTTCGAGAATTTCGTCGCGGCCGTCGAGGGCAGGGCGAAGCCGATCGGCGATATCGGCGATGCCTATGCCAATCTCGCCATCATCCAGGCCGTCTATGACCAGGCGCAATCATGATCATCGTGCGATCTCCCCTGCGTATCAGCCTCGGCGGCGGCGGCACCGATCTCGCCTCCTACTATCGTGATCACGAGGGCTTCCTGATCGCCGCCGCCATCGACAAATACGTCTATGTCAGCCTCATCAAGCCGTTCCAGCCGGGCATCTACCTGAAATATTCCGAGATCGAGCATGTCGAGGCCGTCGATCAGGTCCGACATCGCATCATCCGCGAGGCGCTGAAACTGTTTCCGGGAGAGGCGGGCCAGATCGAGATCACGACGCTTGCGGATATCCCCGCCGGCACGGGCCTGGGATCGTCGGGCAGTTTCACCACGGCGTTGTTGCGGGCGCTGCACGCGCAGTCCCGCAGCATCATTCATCCGCGCGAACTGGCCGAGCAGGCCTGCCACGTCGAGATCGATATCCTCAATGAGCCGATCGGCAAGCAGGATCAGTACATCGCCGCGTTCGGCGGCATCACCTGCTTCACCTTCCGCAAGGACGGGACGGTCGAGGCGCAGCCGCTCGCGCTCCAGGAGGATACCCGCAACGCGCTGTCCGATAATCTCCTGATCTTCTTCACGGGCTACGCACGGTCGGCGTCCAACATCCTGCGCGACCAGGACACGCGGACCAAACAGAACGACGGCAGCATGATCGACAATCTGCACTACGTGAAGGATATCGGCATGCGCTCGAAGGCCGCGCTCGAAGGCGGCGATCTCACAGTCTTCGGCAAGCTCATGCACGAGCACTGGCTGCACAAGCGCAAGCGCTCCAGCGGCATGTCCAATTCGGAAATCGACCGCTGGTACGATCTCGGAATGGACTCCGGCGCGATCGGCGGCAAGCTGATCGGCGCGGGCGGCGGCGGCTTCCTGATGTTCTATGCCGAGGAAAAGGTGCGGCTGCGGCATGCGATGCGCGAGGCCGGCCTCTCGGAAGTGCGCTTCCACATGGATTTCGAAGGCACCAAGGTGCTGGTTCAGTGAGATCGTCATGCTGACCGCTTCGGGAGAGAAAGGCTTTCCGGTCGCGATTCTCGCAGGCGGGCTGGCCACGCGCATGCGCCCTGTGACCGAACGCATCCCGAAAGCCTTGATCGAGGTCGCGGGCCGGCCGTTCATCGCGCATCAGCTCGCGCTGCTGCAGCGCGAGGGCGTCGAGCGCGTGGTGCTGTGCGTCGGTTTTCTCGGCGAGATGATCGAAGCCACAATCGGCGACGGCGCGCGCTTCGGCCTTTCGGTGTCGTACAGCTTCGACGGCGAGCGGTTGCTCGGCACCGGAGGCGCCCTGCGTCGCGCGCTGCCGATGCTCGGCGAACAGTTTTTCGTGCTCTATGGCGATAGCTATCTCGATATTGCGTATGCGCCGGTGCAGGCCGCTTATCGCAACATCGGCAAACCGGCGCTGATGACGGTGTTTCGCAACGAGGGGCGATGGGATACCAGCAACGTGCTGTTCGACGGCGAGAGCGTCGTCCGTTACGACAAGCGCAATCCCTCGACCGGGATGAAATTCATTGACTACGGTCTCGGCATTCTGGAGAGCGACGTGCTTCGGGCAGCGAGGGAAGAGACGTTCGACCTGTCCGACCTCTATGCGGACCTGGCGCGCGAAGGCCGGCTGGCCGGGTATGAGGCGACAACGCGCTTCTACGAGATCGGTACGCCGTCGGGCCTTGCCGAAACGGACGGTCATTTGAGGGGACAGTTGCAGTCATGAGCGACCATACGCAGAACTATTTCCGCGAGGTGATCGAGGTCGCGCGCGGCATCGACCAGCGCGAGGTCGATCGCATGATCGACATCCTGGCCGAGGTCCGCGGCAAGGGCCGGCTGTTCATTCTCGGTGTCGGCGGCAGCGCCGGCAACGCCGGCCACGCCGTCAACGATTTCCGTAAGCTTTGCGGCATCGAGGCCTACGCGCCGACCGACAACGTCTCCGAGCTGACCGCGCGCGTCAACGACGACGGCTGGCCGACCAGTTTTGCAAACTGGCTTCGTGGCAGCCGCATCCGCGCCGACGACGTGGTGCTGGTGTTCTCGGTGGGTGGCGGCAACGCGGAGAAGAACATTTCGGCCAACATCGTCGAGGCGCTGAAGCTTGCCAAGGCGTCGGGCGCCAAGGTCATCGGCGTGGTCGGCCGCGACGGCGGTTACACCAAACAGGTCGCGGACGCCTGCGTGGTGGTGCCGACCGTCAATCCCAACAACGTCACACCGCATACCGAGGCGTTCCAGGCCGTGGTCTGGCACGGCATGGTCACGCACCCGAAATTGATCGTCAACGAGATGAAGTGGGAATCGACGCGATGAGCCGAAAGGCCGTCTTTCTCGATCGCGATGGCGTGCTGGTTGAAGAGATTTTCTATCCCCGCACAGGCGAGCGCGAGGCGCCGCTTGCGCCGGAAGACGTGCGGCTCTTGCCCGGCGTCGCGCCGGCGCTGATCGGCCTCGCGCAGGCAGGTTACGCGCTGGTCGTGATTTCAAACCAGGGTGGCTACGCCAAGGGCAAGACCTCGTTGCGCGCGCTTTGGCTGGCGCATGAGCGGTTCGTGGCGCTGTTGGCGGAGCAGGGCGCCCGACTTGATGGCGCCTACTATTCGTACGGCCATCCCGACGGCACGGTCGCGCATTTCGGCGGTCCATCGCTCGATCGGAAGCCCGGCCCCTACAACATCTTCGTTGCGGCCGCGCAGCTCGATCTGGATCTTGCAGACTGCTGGATGGTCGGCGATCGCGAAACCGACGTCGCCTGCGCCGTTGCCGCCGGCGTGCAGCCCATCCTGATCTCGCCTCAGCGTGGCGATGGCGCTCTCCTCCGGGTGCCGGATTTTCCGGCCGCCGCAGATGCCATCCTGAAATCGCCGCCGTAGACTTCCTCATCCATGTACTCTTAAGTCCGGCGCACGGGACACGGCGTGAAGGCAACAAGGCGTTGACGGAGGAACGAATGGATTTCGGCATTGCCCTGCCCACGGCCGCGGATTCCTGGAAGGTCGCCAAGGAAGCCGAGGAACTCGGCTTCACCCATGCATGGTTCTACGACACTCAGATGCTGAGCGCCGATTGCTTCGTCGCCATGGGCGCGGCGGCCGTGAACACCAGGCGCATCCGGCTGGGCACCGGCGTGCTGGTGCCGTCGAACCGCATTGCCCCGGTCGCCGCCAATGCGCTGGCGACACTGAACCAGCTCGCGCCGGGCCGCATCGACTTTGGCGTCGGCACCGGCTTCACCGCGCGGCGCGCGATGGGCTTTGGCGCGATCAAGGTCAAGGACATGGAGACCTACATCCACCAGGTCTACGGCCTGCTGCGTCGCGAGACGGTCGAGTTCGAGATGGAAGGGCAGAAGAAGAAGATTCGTTTCCTCAATCCCGAGCTGCCTCTGTTCAACACGTCAGATCCGATCGCGCTGCATCTCTCGGCCTTCGGGCCGCGCACCCAGGCGCTGACGTCGAAGCTCAGGGCGGGCTGGATCAACTTCGTCGGCAATGTCGGGAACGGCATCAAGGAAGTCGAGGCCATGCGCGACGCCTGGTCGAAAGCCGGCCATGCGATGGGCGATCTCAAAGCAACGGCCTTTGCGCTGGGCTGCGTGCTGAAAGACGGTGAAGGTGCGGACTCCGAGCGTGCGATGGCACAGGCGGGCCCGCGCGCGGCAGTCATGCTGCATCGCGCGGCGGATGAGGCGCTGGCTGGCCTCGCGCCGGGTGTGACGATGGTGTCCAGGACCAGGCCCGAGATGCAGGGCTATGTCGACCTGGCGCGCGACTTCGAGCCCAAGGATGCGCCCTATTTGCAGAACCATCGTGGGCACTTGATGTTCGTGAAACCCGAGGAGAAGCGCTTCGTGAGCGCCGAGCTGATCAGCGCGACCTCTTTCACGGCAAGCGAAGCCGAGATCAAGCAGCGCATCGAGGCGCTGCGCGGCGCGGGCTACACGCAGTTCACCATCCAACTCGTGCCCGGACATGAACATGCGCTGGCTGACTGGGCGCGCATTCGAAAGGCGTTCGCCTGAGGTGCGGCGGAGGTTTATGACAGCGCAAAACCTTCGTAGTCGTGCGCAACCACGTCCTGACAGATCTCGCGATAGCGGACCAGGCCGCCGGCATAAGGCATGAACACCCGCGGCTTGCCCGGAATATTCGCCCCTTGATACCAGGAATGCCTTGCCAGCGGCAGTAGCGTCCGGGCGGCGGCCTCATTGACTTCCGTCACCCACTTCTCGACGGCCTCGGCCCGCGCCTCGATCCGCTCCAACCCCCTGGTCCTCATGTGATCGATGCAATCGGTGATCCAGTCGACATGTTGCTCGATCGCCACCGGCATGTTGCACAGAACCGATGGACTGCCGGGCCCCGTGATGGTGAACAGGTTCGGAAAACCGGCGACCTGCAGGCCCAGATAATTGCGCGGCCCTGCCTCCCAGACATCCTTCAGCGCGATGCCGCCACGTCCGCAAATGTCCATCCTGAGCAGCGGTCCGGTCATCGCATCGAACCCTGTCGCGAAGACGATGATGTCGACGGGATATTCTGCCTCGTCCGTGCGGATTCCCGTCTCCGAGATCTGCCGGATCGGCGCGGCTTTCACGTCGACGAGCGTGACGTTCGGCCGATTGTAGGTCTCGAAATAGTCGGTATCGATCGGCGGCCGCTTGGCGGCATAGGGATGATCGATGTCGGACAGGACTGCCGCGGTCATGGGATCCTTCACAATCGAGCGGATCTTGCTCTTGATGAACTCGGCAGCGGTGTCGTTCGCTTTCTTGGAATTGAGCATGTCCTCGAACGATGCGCGGAACTGCAACCCGCCGCGCTCCCACGCCGCCTCATAAATCCTCTCGCGCTCCTCCGGCGGCGTGTCGACCGCCTTGCGTGCCTCAACCCTGAACCCCATGCCATTGTAGGTTTGATGCGTTGTCTCACGTATTTCGCCGGCATTGTCCTTGACGTATTGCCTGAAGTCCGCCGTCAGCGGAATATTGCGCGCCGGTACTGAATAGTTCGCGGTGCGCTGAAACACCGTCAGATGCTCGGCCTGGGCAGCAATCACCGGAGCCGCCTGGATGCCCGTCGAACCGGTGCCGATCATGCCAACGCGCTTGCCCGCAAAGTCGACGCCTTCGTGGGGCCACTGCCCTGTGTGGTACCAGTCGCCCCCAAACGTCTCCAGCCCCGGAATGGCGGGCACGTTGGCAGTGGACAGGCAGCCGACGGCGGTGATGAGATATTTTGCGATGAAGGTCTCGCCCGCTTCAGTACGGACATGCCAGCGATTGGCCGCTTCGTCGTAGTGCGCCGATGCAACACGGGTCCTGAATCGAATGTCGCGTTTCAAGTCGAGTCTATCGGCGACGAAATTCAGGTAGCGCAGAATTTCCGCCTGGCCAGGATAGCGTTCTGACCATTCCCATTCGCGCATCAACTCGAGCGAAAACGTATACCAGTAGACATGACTTTCCGAATCGCATCGTGCACCAGGGTAGCGATTCCAGAACCACGTACCCCCTATACCGTCGGCCGCTTCCAGCGCCTTGACTCTCAAGCCAAGCCGATCACGAAGCCGGAACAACTGGTAGAGGCCCGCAAAGCCCGCACCGATGACCAGCGCGTCCAGCTCGACCTGTTGATCTGCTGTTCCGGTCGTGGGACTCGGCATTGCGGCACCCTTTCGTTACGTCGCTCGACAAGACAATCTGAAGGCTATTGTATCGTGGGCTCAAAGTCGCGGCGGAAACCGCGAGGGACGCATGCATACTTGCATGCTGCCTGACGTTGGCGAACGCGTAAGGTATCTGATGATGGAAGCGGAAACCTACGACTACATCGTCACCGGTGCCGGGTCTGCCGGCTGTGCGGTGGCAGCGCGGCTTTCGGAGTCGGGGCGCTATCGGGTGCTGCTGCTCGAAGCGGGCGGGCGCGACAGCTCGCCGTGGATCCACATTCCGGTCGGTTATTACCGGCTCTTCACGCACCAAACCTACAATTGGAGGTTCGAGAGCGAGCCCGTTGCCGGCCTCAACGGGCGTACCTCTTACCAGCCGCGTGGCAAAATGCTCGGCGGCACGAGTTCGCTCAACGGCATGGTCTATATGCGCGGGACGGCGGCCGACTACGATGGCTGGCGTCAGCTCGGCTGTGTCGGCTGGGACTACGAAAGCGTCCTGACTTTCTTCCGCAAGGCCGAAAACCAGGAGCGGGGTGAGGACGAATTCCACGGCGTCGGCGGCCCGCTCAACGTCACCGACGCACACTACAGGCATGAAATCATCGATGCGGTCATCGAAGCGGCCGTCCAGGCCGGCATTCCGCGCAATCGCGACTTCAACGGCGCGACGCAGGAAGGCGCCGGATATTATCAGGCAACGGTCGGCAAGGGGCGCCGATGGAGCAGCGCGACCGCCTATCTGAAACCGGCCAGGGGCCGCCGGAACCTGGTGGTCAAGCCGAACGCGCATGCGACACGAATCCTCATCGAGAACGGCCGCGCCGTCGGCGTCGAGTTCCGCACGTCCCGTGGCATGGAGATCGCGAGGGCCGGGGGCGAGGTGATCGTCTCCGGCGGCGTCTATGGCTCGCCGCAACTCCTGCTGTTGTCCGGGATCGGACCGGGCGAGCATCTGAACGAGATGGGTATCGAGGTTGCGCACGACCTCGCTCCGGTCGGCGCCAATTTGCACGACCACTTCAATACGTATGTCGCCTGGCGCTCGACGAAGACCGGCACCTTCAACGAGCTGCATCGCTCGCCGCTGCGAAAGCTCGCGGCCGGCGCCAGATATTTGCTTGGACGAGACGGGCCGATGACGGCCATCGCCACCCATGCCGGCATCCTGACCCGCACGGACCCCCGCTTCGATCGTCCCGATCTGCAGATCAATACCTATCTCTGGTCGATCGAGACCCGGGACCGCACCGGCATGCACCCCCATAAATGGCCGGGGTTCAGCATGTCTCCGGTTCACTTGCGCCCCGAGGGGCGCGGACGGGTGAGCCTTGCAAGCCGCGACCCGTTGGCTCCGCCGAAGATCGCGTTCAGGTTCATGGAAACCGCAGGTGACGTCGATGCCATGATCAGCGGCGTTCGGCTGGCGCGAAAGCTCGCCGAACAGCCCGCGCTCAGGCCCTATGTCGCGGAAGAGGTGGTGCCCGGGCCCGCCGTCCGATCGGACGAGCAACTCATTGAGGACATCCGCAATCGCGGCGTCTCGAACCTGCATCCCGTCGGCACCTGCAGGATGGGCACGGGTCGCGACGCGGTGGTGGATCCCCGTCTGCGGGTCCATGGCATTCGAGGACTGCGCGTTGCCGATGCCTCCATCATGCCTCTGGTGGTCGGCGGCAACACCAATGCGCCTTCGATCATGATCGGGGAGAAATGCGCAGCCATGGTCCTGGAGGATGCCTGAGGGAGAGCACCAGCTTCATGACCAGCCCGACATCGCGGTCGAACCGGTTCGACGGGAGTTGGATAACCGTACAGCGCGTCGCGGCGCAACACGTTGAGGATGGTGTCTCGCTATTGTGCCCTTCGGGCTTCTGCTAGACGCAAAAGAACGTAGATCAGCACACCAAAAGCCGCCCCTCCGATCAAGCTAATACCCAGCGCAAGCGCGATCACAAGCGCCATTTTGGCCGGGTGTCCCATCGAGTTGAGAACCATCCCGGCACTGAACATCATGCCCATGGGAACGCCCCACAACAAGGCGGCGGCTACAATCTGTCGGCCCAGATTGGCATCGAACGACCGCGGGTAAATTCGCTGTCCTGCGCGCCGGCGAAGGGTCAGGATCAACTGCGACACGACGAGAAAGACGACAATAAAGGCAGCGGTTTGGATCGACCCCTTCAGTTGCATCGCGACGAGAACGGCCGCGGCCGACGCCAATGCATAAGCTGTGTAGATCAGCGGTAGTGCGGCGCGGAGTTCGGACCAGAAATGCCCTCGCGGCGGCGCGTCATCGGCGATAACCGGCTGCTTCTTCGAGTAGCCGGCATACAAGGTTCTGGCTCCACTCAACATCGATACCGCCGCTATTGTGAAAGTCGTGGCGATCGGTCCGCCGTAGCTTTCGCCGAGACGATCAAGCGGATCGATGACGAGCAGGAAGCCGAGCAGTGTCAATGCCAGCATGACGGTTGTCGCCAGTGCATTCAGCCAGGGCCTCTGCGTCGTTTCGGCGAGCAGCCGCTCGAGGCGTTCGGCCTTGGTGACCCATTCGCCGCCATGCCGGGCGCTCCATTGGCTGCTCACGCGCGTGATGACCAAGCCGATAAGCAAAATCGCAGCGAGCCCGTAGAATATCTCATACGTGTTGCCGAGCAGCGCGCGCAGGATCGGTCCAACCAGCAGGGCCGCAATCGGAACGACGAACATTTCCGCCAGACGCTGGCCGCGCGACTTGAGAAGAACAAGCTGATCGGATGACATTCGAAACTCTCAAAAAAGCCAGCGCTCGATCGTTACGAGTATTCGCCCTAGCTCTTCGGCGCGATGCGTCCCGGGCCGATGGCCGCAAGCCGGTAGCGGACGATGGTGTTGATCCAGGTCATGCCGTCCCGCACGAAACTCACCTTCTTGCCTTCCGCAAACGACCGCGAGGTATAGTTCACGGGAATTTCGAGCGGGACATAGCCCTTGCGAAACAGCTTCATGACCAGCTCGATATCGAGGTCGAACCGGTTCGACAGAAGATTGATACCGAACAGCGCGTCGCGGCGGAACACCTTGAACATGGTGAACGGGTCGGTCATGTCGGCGCCAAGCGCGATGTTGATCAAGGCCCGGAAGAACTGGTGTCCGGTGTTCAGGAATGTCGCCATGAAGGGCGCGTCGGAAAATTTGCGCATCTTCCAGCCGGACTGGTGACGCGAGCCCAGCACGAACATGGATTGCCAGGCGAGCAGCGGACTGAGCAGGCCTTCGTAATCGTCGAGGTCGTATTCGAGGTCCGCGTCCTGGATCATGACGATGTCGCCGGTGACCGCGGCAAGGCCTTCGCGGACCGCATTGCCCTTGCCGCGGGGCTTGGCCTGCAAGATGATCTTGACGCCGTCGTGCCGTGCATAGGGCTCGACGAGCTGCCGGCTGCCGTCGGTCGAATTGCTCTCGACGATGATGACTTCCTTGCGGGCTCCCGGGATCGGCTTCATCAGCAGCGCATCGAGCAACTGGCTGACGGTTGCCTGTTCGTTGAAGACGGGCACGATGATGGACACCACGCACTCGGCGCGTTTGGCACCGGCAACGGCGCTGACGACCACCGTACCCTGAGGCAGCAGGAACTTCAGCTTGCGAAGCATGCTCGGGAAAACGCCGTGAACGGCGAGCAGGCCATGCTGGGCCAGGCTCAACTCGTCGCTTTGCGTCAGCCGGTCGGCCAGTTCGTCCAGCGAATAGGTTCGCCGCTCCGGCTCGAACCAGACCTGTTCGAAGCCGGCGGAGAGCAGCGCCAGGTGCAGGGTTTCGCGGGTGAAGTACCAGCGGTTGGCCGGCCGCCATTGGTGCCAGTTACGGCCCATCAGCCGCGCCTGGTTGCCGTCGAGCAGGGGGATGTTGAGGACCAGTGACGCTCCTTCGGCCATCAGCGCGCGAAGGCTTCTCAGGAGGCGGCAGGGATCGGCGACACGCATGATCGCATCCGAGATCACCACGAGATCGAACGGCTGACCCGGCGCCGTTCCCCGCAGATCGCCCTCGTCGCTTGCGGCTTGCGCCGAAATGTTCATCCGCTGCAGCAGCGCGATGATGCTGTCGTCGGGGTCGGCGAAAGCGAGAACGTTGCCGGTGCGCGCGCCCTCGAGCAGCGACATCAGCGCCCTGTGCTGCTGATCCGTCCGCTGTGGCCTGCTGGGGGCCGGATCGTCGGGAAGCGATGAGGCGACCGGACTGGAGAACGTCAGCCCGCACCCGCCGCAGCGATAGATTTTGCAGCGCGCACTACTGAAGTAATAGGCGGCATGCACCGTGCCGCATAGCGGACACGAGAAGTCGATCGGCTGGGCCGTCTGGGGAATGAGGCGGATCGGACTGCTGATGGCTTTCATGTGTTGCATGCGCTTGATGGCGGCGACGGTCGTACGTCGAAGTCGATGGCTGTCAAATCCAATCAGGCGCTTCTCAAACATCCAGACCGCGAATGTCAACAGGGAACGGCGATAACCGCGGCCCCTCCAGGTCGAAAATCTGAACTCGGGATATCGGCGTATATCGAACGGGTTCGACCGGCAGTCCGCAGAATTTATGCCGCATCCCAGGCACATGCTACACGAGCGCTCATGCGCACTGCCCTGAAGCCGCTCGCCGCTTTCTTGTTCTTGCAAGTCCTTTTTCTGGCAGGATTGCTGGCGACGGATTTTGTTGCGCCGCCTTCGGCACGGCTGATCCATCTTCAGGTCAAGCCGCCGATCGTAACCGACGACACCAGCGAATGCGGTGCGCAGAGCATTGGGTTGGAGCTGGACGCTTCGCCGCTTCGCCACGCGATCGTAGCCGCCCGGCCGATCGGCAAGAACGTTGACAAGACGACCTGTCAGGCACTGCTCGAGGTTGCCAACGGCAACGACTCGGAGATCGTCTGGTTTCCACTCGAGCGGTACTGGCACGGCTATCGCGTCGTGATCGATCCCCTCACGGCATTGTTTTCGTGGCGCGTCGTCCAGTTTCTGATGATGGGGCTGCTCGGTGTTGCGCTGGCCTATTTCGCAACCGGGTCGGCTGCCCTTGTGGGTTGGTCCGCTACCGTCATGTTGCTCGTTCCCACGCTCGCTTTGACCGATTTCCGGTATCTCTGGTTGCAGACGGGAAGTTCGGTGGCGACCTGCTTCATTTTCGCAGGCGCCGGCTGGTTTGCGAGACGCCTTCGTGAAGGCGGCGACCTGCTCGTTCCATCTCTCGTGATGGGTTCGATCTTCAACTATTTCGACCTTCTGACCAATCCGCCATGGCAGCCGATGCTGCTTGCCTTTTTTGTGCTGGCCGCGGGGAGGGGAGCCAGGAGCATGGCGGCGGTGCTCGTTTGCTGGCTGGCGGGATATGCCCTGACATGGGCGACGAAGTGGGGACTGGCGATCGTCTATGGTGGGGACTGGAATTACATCTGGGAGACGATCCTGTTTCGGCTAGGGGGCAGTGCCGACCGGTTCGTGCTGGATCACCGTCCGCTTGCGTCCTCCGCAATGGTCATCCGCGAACTCGTGGGAACGCACCGCTATTCGTTGATTGCCGTGATTGCCGTGATTGCCCTGATCGCCTGGCTGGCGATCTCTGTGCGGCGCGTCGATCTTCGCCGTTCGGCGCTTCTTGCGCTGATACCCTTCCTCTGGTTCGAGACGCTTCGCAATCACACGCAAATCCATGCCTGGTTCGTCTATCGGCCGGTCGCGACGTCTATCGGAATCGTGCTGGCAGCGTGGGCTCTCGCAGGTCGAAAGAACGAGGCAGTTTCGGGCTGAGTATCCCGGACCCGCGACTGCGGGCCGGCTATTTCCGCATTATCCCGAATACGGCGCGCTCGCCCCCGGCGAGCCGGATGGGCGCCCCGTCAAGCCCGAGAACCTTGGAATTTCCGGCCGAGGTGATCGATGTGATCGTGCGCCGGTCCGTCGGGGAGATCAGGATTTCGTCCCCTGTCTTGATCAGTAGCCGGCCAAAAGTACTGTCGTCCAGGATGAGTTCTGCGGTCGGGCCGAGGCTGACGCCGCGGTCCCAATCGGCGCTGGAGAAGGATGCCGGACTGAACGTGTCCGGGAGCGAGACGGTCACATCGCGATTCCAGATCGGACCGGCATCGGAGGTCTCGCCAATATGCATGCGGGCAATCGGCCGGTCGGACTTGGCCTGCACGGCGACGCATTTGCCGCGGCTCGATAACACCAGATTCCTGGTTTCTGCGAAATCGTAGTCGATCGTCTTGCCGTCCTGCTCGGCCTTGATCTCGAATGTCCGGTTGGGCGGCCGGGCAGAGCACGGATAGAGCAGGGTGAACCACTGATTGCTCATCCTGAACTCGATGTCGAGCGACGGGTTTTCGAACACGGGAAGTGCGTTGGCGTGCTCCGTGATGACCCAGGTGCCCGCGGTCTCGATTTGCTTGTCGATCAGCCGGATAGCGACGGCCGCGCCGACGATCAGAACCGGTATGGAACCGACAATTAGGCTGAGCGGCGCATCTCCGCGCCTCAGCCTAAGATACCGCGCGACGCTGACGCTGCCGACGCCGAGCATGGCAAAGCCGAACGGGATGGTCGGCACGTACCACATGATCAAGTCAAACGGCAGATGGTCGTAGGAATGTCCCTTTCCGAGGATGAACCAGGACAGCGGAGCCGCGAAGGAGGCAAGGGTGGCAAGCGCCAGCACCTGGAGCTTGCGGCGTCCCGCGCCGTAGAACCAGTTGAACCTTTCGTCCATCAGAGCCAGCACCGCGTACATGGCGATGACCGCGAGCACGAAACCGAAGTTCTTGGTCAGCGTGATGAGGTTGCCGCCGAGATAGGTCGAGATGACCGCGCCGATCGGCTCGAATTTTCCGAACAGCAGCTCGTCCACCAGCGAAACGCCGTTGCCGACCATGCGGTTGGCGGCCTTTTGCGCGAACACGGCGAAACCGCCCTCCTTCATCGCATGAAGGGTCGCGGCGACGACGAAGGCGGTGACGCCCACGGCGACGATCCAGCTTGCATTGCGCAGGACGTGACCAAACAGGTTCGGCCGCTCTTTCACGGCAAGCAGGCAGCCCACGGCCGTCGCCAGGATCACCGTTGATGTAAATTCGTAGCCGGACAGGAATCGGATCAGAAACGCCAGGAACGCCAGCGCGAGCAACATGCGCCTGCGCCGCGGGTCATCCTCGTCGGCAAGCAGCATCCCGAACGGGATCGGAAAGAGACAGCTGCCGAGGAACCATGCGAGGCTCGGCGCCAACGCGCTGAACATGGGCTCAATGGCTGTCGGCAGCAGGAATCCGGCGGATGCGGCCCAGCCGAATCTCGCGCGCAGGATGGCGGCCATCCAGACCAGCACGCCCGCCGTGAACAAGGACGCGAGGAGATGATAGAATGTGATCCGCATCCTGCGCGGCATCGTATCGACCGCGTCGATGGCCGCGAACACATATCCCTGGAAAGCAAAATGGCTGGGATAGGGAGCCCATTTTAGGCCAAGACCGTGGATCAGATCCGGATGCTCGAAATATTCGACCTGCCGTGGGTACTTTTGGCCGTCCGTGGGTGGAATCCTCGGGTCGAGGTTGGAGCCAAGGTCCGTGTTGTTGAAATAGCCGTCGGCGGCCGCGCGCGCCAGGCGGCCAACGACAAAGGCCTCATAAGTGGTGTCGTAGACTGGGTCCATCTGCGCCGGAGAGAAGCGAAACAGGTTGCCCCAGAAAATGGCGGTCAGCACGATGCAGGTGAGCGCCGCGAGCCATGCGGGTCGGAGCCTCAGCGACGTGCCAGCAAGCATCGGACAGGCCCCCCATTGGCCGCACCCTTTGCTGTTTCCTAAACGTGTATTTGTCGCCTGAACAGCCCCGATCGCAGGCTGGCGACGCGCATCCCTTTTTCGGGTTTGACAATTGGCATAACGCTATCTGCGAACGATGCCAAACACCGGGGCTTGCCCTTCGGGCACACGGATCGGGGCGCCGTCGAGCTTCAGCACCTTCAAATCTCCAAACGAATGGATGGAGACGATCGTCCGCCGGTCGGTTGGCGAGATCAGGACCTGGTCTCCCGTTTTGATCAGCAGCCGGCCAAAAGTGCCGTTGTCCAGCATCAGTTCTGCGGCCGGGCCGAGGCTGACGCCGCGGTCCCAATCGGTGCTGGAGAAGGATGCCGGACTGAAGGTGTCCGGCAGCGCGATGGTCACATCGCGCTTCCAGATCAGACTCTTGCTTGAGGCTTCGCTCAGGTGAAGCTGGGTAATGAGCCCGTCGGACTTGGCCTGCGCGGCAATGCATTTGCCGCCGCTTGATATCACCTGGTTCCTGTTGACGTCGAAACTGTAGCTGACCGTCTTGCCGTCTTGCTCGGCCTCGATCGCGACGGTTCGCTCGGGCGGCCGGGCAGAGCACGGATAGAGCAGGGTGAACCACTGATTGCTCATCCTGAACTCGATGCCCAGCGACGCGTTTTCAAAGACAGGAAACGCGTTCGCGTGCTCTGTGATGACCCAGGTGCCCGCGGTCTCGATCTGCTTGTCGATCAGCCGGATCGCGACGGCGGCGCCGACGATGATGGCCGGTATCGAGACGATCACGAGGCTGAGCAGTGCATCGCCACGTCTGAGCGTCAGATGTTGCACGAGGCTGACGATCCCAACGCCGAGCATCGCGAAGCCCAACGGAATGGTCGGCACGTACCACATGATCAAATCATACGGGAGATGATCGAAGGAATGGCCCTTTCCCAGGATGAACCACGACAGCGGAGCGGCGAAGGAGGCAAGCACAGCGAGCGCAAGCACCTGGAGCTTGCGGCGTCCCGCGCCGTAGAACCAGTTGAACCTTTCGTCCATCAGAACCAGCACGGCATACATGGCGATGAGCGCGAGCACGAAGCCGAAGTTCTTGGTCAGCGTGATGATGTTGCCGCCGAGATAGAGCGAGATGACCGCGCCGATCGGCTGGAATTTCCCGAGGATCAACGAGTCCTCGAGCGAAGGGCTGTTGCCGACCATGCGGTTGGCGGCCTTTTGCGCGAACACGGCGAAGCCGCCCTCCTTCATCGCATGAAGTGCCGCGGCGACGACGAAGGCGGTGACGCCCACGGCGACGATCCAGCTTGCATTGCGCAGGACGTGACGAAACAGGTTCGGCCGCTCTTTCACAGTGAGCAGGCAGCCCACGGCCGTCGCCAGGATGACGGTGGATGTAAACTCGTAGCCCGCGAGAAACTTGAACAGGAAGGCGGCAAACGCCAGGCCCAGCAATTTGTATCTGCGCCGCGCGTCGTCTTCGTCGGCGAGCAGCATCCCGAACGGGAGTGGCAGCAGGTCGCTGCCGAGGAACCAGCAGAGGTTCGGCGCGATCCCGGTGAACATCGGCTCGATGGCCGCCGGCAACAGGAATCCGATGAACGCGGCCCAGCCGAATCTCGAACGCAGGATGGCGGCCATCCAGACCAGCACGCCCGCGGTGAACAGCGACGCCAGCAGATGGTAAAACGGAATCCGCATGCTGCGCGGCATCGGATTGATGGCATCGATGCCGGCGAAAACATAACCCTGCATGGCAAAATGGCTGGGATAAGGCGCCCATTGGAGGCCACGGCGATGGATCAACTCCGGATGTTCGAAGAGCTCGACCTGCCTTTCCCAGTTGTCCTCGTAGGTGAACGGAATTTTCGGATCGTAATTGGATCCCAGGTCGGTATTCCTGAAATATCCGTCCGCCGCCGCACGCGCCAGACGGCCGACCACGGAGCCCTCCGAGGTGCCGTCGTAGACGGGATCGATGATCGACGGATAGAAGCGAAACAGATTGCCCCAGAAGATCGCGGTCAGTACGATGCAAGTGACCGCCGCAATCCATGCGGGTCGGAGCCTGAGCAGCGAAGCGCCAGCAAGCATTGGACAGGCCCCCCTCCGGGCCGTACCGGTCGGCGTTTCCTAAACGTGTATCGTTCGTTTGAACAGCCCTAGAAGTCAAAGTAGATGAAATTCGCCGAGCTGCCCTGACTGATGGCGATGGCGAGCATCCAGCAGAACGCGATTCCGAGCCACACGAACAGCGGGTTCACCCGCCGGACCGCGATCCGCAGCCGCGCATGACGGTCGAGCCAGTGCGTCAGCGCAAACACGACGATCAGAATGACGACGAACGCGTTGCGCTCGATATCGGCGCCGGCGGTGCTCCACGCGCTTGTGAAGGTCTCCGCAATGAAGCGCTGTGCGGATGCGAAATCCCTGGCACGGAAGAAAATCCACGCGAAGGCCACAAAATGGAAGGTCACGAGCCACGACAGCCATCGGGGCAGGGGGGCGGTGTAGCGCGAGACCAGATGCACGAAGCCGAGCGCCACGCCATGCAGCCCGCCCCAGATCACGAAGGTCCAGCTGGCGCCGTGCCATAGCCCGCCGAGCAGCATGGTGATCAGGATGTTGCGGATTTGCGCCGCCTTGCCGCCGCGATTGCCGCCGAGCGGGATGTAGAGATAGTCGCGCAGCCAGTGCGACAGCGTGATGTGCCAGCGCCGCCAGAAATCCACGATCGACAGCGCGCCATAGGGACGCAGGAAATTGGTCGGAAGCCGCACGCGCAGGAGATAGGCGAGCCCGATCGCCATGTCGGTATAGCCGGAGAAGTCGCAATAGATCTGCACCGAGAAGCCGTAGAGCGCGATCAGATGCTCGAAGCCGCTGCCGCCGCTCTGGTAGACCTTGTCGACGGCTTGCGCGATGATATCGGCGAAGATCAGCTTCTTCACCAGTCCCATGGTGAAAATCGCGATGCCGAGTGTGAAGCGCGCGCCGTACGCGGGCTCGGGGTGCCGCAGTTGCGGCATCAACTCATGTGGACGCAGGATCGGTCCCGCGATCAAATGCGGGAAGAACAGGACATAGCCGAGCAGGACCTTCAGCGACGGCTCCAGCGGATATTTGCCGCGGTAGACGTCGATGACATAGGCGCTCAGCGTGAAGGTGATGAACGAAAGCCCGAGCGGCAGGGGCCAGCGGAATTGCGCGGTGTCGATCGCATCGTGCAGGCCAAGTACGTCGTTGGCCAGGAAGAACGCGTATTTGATGAAGGCGAGCGGCAGGAACAGGGCGAACAGCGTCGCCGCCAGCCGCAGCCGCCGGCCGCGGGGGTCTTTGCCGGTGTCGGTCCAGGCGGTGCCCGCAAACGCGCCAAGCGTCATCGCAAAAGGCAGCCAGACATAGACGGGGCGCCACCAGGCGTAGAATACCGCGCTGCCGGCGATGATCAGCCAGATCCGCAAGCGCGCGGGCAGAAGAAAATGACAGGTGAAGTAGACGGCAAAGAAGACGAAAAAGACCGGGTCGGAAAACAGCATTATCTGCTCGATCCGAGCTCGGTCTTCGCGCCCTGCCGCAGCACCGGATAGATCGCTTCCGCCATCAGGCGATGACCCAGCGCGTTCGGATGCGGATCGCCGGGCATCGCCCACACCTGCTCGGGCGACAGCTTGCTGAACGCCGGCAGCAGGTCGACGAAGACGTAACCGTCGTCCTTGGCGATGCCCTCCATCCGGCGATGGATATCCATGAACGGATAGTCCTTCAGATTATGGATGTCGGGCGTCATCGCCATAGTGAGGCGGATGTGGTGCGTCTTGGCATAGTCGGCGAGCTTGCGCAGCGCGGCCAGCATCGCCTGATAGCCCGCGCTGTCCTGCCTGTAGACCGATTGATAGTGCTCCTCCAGCGACGTCAGGCCGACCTTGCCGGTCAGCCGCGTCATCGCGATCCAGAGCGTCACCGCGAGCTCGCTGTTGCGAAGCAGTGCGTTGCCCTGGCCGTCGTCGAGTTTCTCCGCGTCGCGCAGGAAATACTGCACGACGATGTCCGAAGGATCGAGTTGCGTCAGTTCCGTGAAGAAACGCTCGACATAACGCTCTGCATTATAGTTGCCGATGCCGGCATTGAGCACCTCGACCCTCTCACCATCGGCCGCAAACATCTTGCGCAGCTGTTCGGTCTCGGTGTCCTCTTCCTTCACACCCCATCCGAGCGTGATCGAAGAGCCGAGGAACAGGATACGCCGGACATTGGGATTGCGCGGCGGCGTGGGTGGTCCACGCAAGCCCCATTCGTCGGTCCTGACGAAGACGGACTGCAGCAGCGCGGAGCCGTTCTTGATGTGGTCGTGGCCGAGAACGGGATTGTCGCTCCGAAACTTCAGGTCGCGGGCATAGCGCCACATCTCGATGTCGTAATTCGTCATCGAACTGTTCTTGACGCGCAGCACGACCTCGCCGACGCCGAGCATCAGCACGACGGAGACGACGACCATAATGGCCGACAATGCGAAGTTGCGCAGGTTCATGAGACCGGGTTCGCTTCAGGCGACCGTTTCTTATCGTTGTTCAGCCCTGTATCGCAAGCGTGACCGGCCGCTCGAAACCGGCATGGATTGAATTGCTATCCGCCTGCCTGCAAGGTAAACGCTCCAGGCGGTTGGCCGGGCGCGCCTTGTAGCAAAGGAAGGCGGCCTGTAACCGTCTTGAGGGAGTGGTGATGTCGTTCCTTGTCGAGCTGTGGTCGTTCATGCGGGTGCGGAAGAAGTTCTGGCTTCTGCCGATCCTGGTCATGATGGTGCTGCTCGGCGGACTGATCGTGCTGACGAAGGGCAGCGCGGTTGCGCCGTTCATCTACGCGCTGTTCTGACCTTCGCGTCGCGCCGGCAACCCGGACATGAAAATCAGCATCGGCGTCCTAGGCTGGATTTTGAACGTGGGCTCGCGCCTGATCGATCGATGGCCGGTCACGATAGACGTCCTGTTGCGCTTCACGCGCGCCGCGCTGAAGCTGATCGCGGTATGGCTCGCGATTTTCGTGGCACTGGCGCTCTGCATCGAAGGCGTGACCCGGCTCGTCTTCCCCTATGTTCCGCCGAGCCCGAAGGATTACCGGAGCACGCGGCCGCCCGCCTACCAGAACTCGCCGTTCTTCTCCCAGGCCTTCATCGATGAGCAATTCTCGCATCGGCCCTGGGTCGTGCTTGCCGAGCGACGGATGGTCTATCCCGCCGACTATCGCGGGCGCTGGTACAACGACGAAAACGGCATGCGCAGGACGGCGAATTCTCCCGCAACGGACCGCCACATCCTTCTCGTCGGCAGCTCGACCGTGTACGGCGCCGAGGTGCCGGACGAGTACACGATAGCAAGCTACCTTCAGAAGCGGATCAACGAACAAGGCGGAAGCAAGTTCGCAGTCCAGAACTTCGGCGCGGAGGGCGTAACGGTCACGCAGCAGCTCGAGCGGCTGAAGACCCTCGAATTCGGCGACCGCGACATCGTGCTTTTCTACGATGGTACGTCCGACGCGGTGCAAGGCGTATCATATGCGAACATCGACGGCTGGATCGTCGAGGAAAACCGCAAGCACGTGAACGATTACATCGTCAAGCACCAGGCCCAGCTCGAGCGGCTCGCCAGATATTGCCGCTTTTGCGACTGGCTGTACGTCCAGACCACGGATTACCTGCCGGAACACATGAAGCATCCGGAGAGGATCAAGGCGCTGGCGGTGGAAACGCGGGACAAGATGTTTGAGCGTCTCGTGCAATCCGACGAATATGTCCGCTCCCGCGGCGCCCGCTTCATCCATGTGCTGCAGCCCGATCTCTTCAGCAGGCCGTTGCGGGATTTCGAGCGCCCGCTGGTGGACAATCGCTTCCTGACACAGAAGGGAATGGGCACGGCCTTGCTGGAGGCCCATTGCGAATTGGCGCCGTTGACGCAGATGCTGGTCGACCGCAAGGTGAGCGCCTGGGACGCATCGAAAATATTCGATCAGGTCGAGGATCCGATCTTCCTCGACTTCGCCCACACCAACGAGCTCGGCAACCGCATCATCGCGGATTTCCTGTTCGATGTGCTGGTTCGCGAAGGCGTCGTTTCGCCCGACCGGGCGGTGACCGCGCCGGCTCCGGCAGGCGATCGCGAGCGCTGAGCTCTACTGGAAGCCGGCATTTGCCGGTTGGGCAGATGGTGGTAGGACAGGCGCCCGACAAAGCCCTGCCCACAGCCGTCCCAAGCCCCGCCGCCCCCATGCGAAATGACGAGATTCTGAGCCGGATTACCGAGTTCTGCCGGCAGGCGGACATGGCGGAATCGACCTTCGGCCGTCGCGCCGTCAACGACGGCAAGCTGGTCGCGCGCTTGCGCGAGGGCAAGCGCATCACCATCGACACGCTCGACTGCATCCAGGCCTATATCGCGGCCTCCACGCCTGGCGGCGTGGCACCGCCGCGCGGCCTCGAAGTGCGGGAAGAGAAGCGCGACCCCCGCGGCAATTTCCGCTTCTTCGAGAACCGGCAGAAATATTTGCTGTTCGTGCACACCTGCAGCGAGAAGCGGGTGGTGGCCGAGCGCATCGGGCTCGAGCTTTCCAGCATCCATCCGCGCCCCCCCGCGCTACGCGTCTTCGACGCCGGCGTCGGCGACGGCACGGTGCTGGCGCGGGTGATGCGGCTGATGCACGGCCGCTTCCCCCACATGCCCTTTTATGTCGCCGGCAAGGAGCTGAGCCTGGAGGACGTCCGCCTCACCCTGGAAAAGGTCCCGGACCGGCTGTTTGAGCATCCCGCAACCGTCTTCGTGCTCACCAACATGTATTACGCCGAGGCGCCGTGGCTGACCCCGCGCTCGCCCACGGCCGCTGCCGGCATGATCTGGCACGAGGTGCCCTTGCAGGGGGCGTCATCGGGCGATTTCGAGGCCCAAATTGCCGATTTGCGGCCCTTCCTGGATGAGAACTGGCGCGCCGCGGTCTCGCCCCGAACGGGTATGCCGCTCTATGAGCGGCCGGTGGCGCTCGTGCTGTACCGCGAGGACCACCGCTTCCTGCTCGATTCGATCATCCCGCGGGCCGGCCGGGTCGAGGCCAATTTCGACCTCGTCATCGCCTCCCAGCCCTATCGGGCCAAATCATCGGTGAATTTCCGTGCCAAACGCATCATCGCCCCACTGGCGCGCGCCCTGCGCGCCGGTGGGAGATTGATTGGGATTCACTCCCATGGAGAGGATCCGGGGCTGGAGATGATCCAGGCGGTCTGGCCCGGAGAAAATCCTTTCTCTGTCAGCCGTCATGAGCTATTGCGCGCGGTGAAATACGAGCTGGGCTCGGCCGGGCGCGACCTCAATTTTAACGCTTATGCCGATAACCGTTCGATCTTTCGGTATGATATGGAAGCGCTGCCCAACGAGGTCACCGGCACGATCGGAACCTCGACGGCCTTTGCAGCGTGGAACGCGGCGGTGTATGTCGCCCAGATCGAAGACGACCGGTTGACGGATATGGCTCAAAGCGGCCGCACTCTCGATGCCGCCAGGGACGTGCTGCGGAAACATAACGGGCTGTGGTTTTACGACGAATCCTACGTCATCTCGCGGCGGCGAGACTGACACTCCAGGACATGAAAAAACGAACCCGCCCGGGTGGGCGGAAACAGGGGTCTGCTTAGATGCGCGAGTCTTATCTGTTCACCTCAGAGTCGGTGTCCGAGGGTCATCCGGACAAGGTCTCGGATCAAATCTCGGACGCGATCCTCGATGCCTTCATCGAGAAGGACGTCAAGCTCGGGATCGCCGACGACAGCCTCGTCAACACCCGCCTCGGCTGCGAGACGCTGTGCACTACCAACAAGATCGTCATCGCCGGCGAGGGCCGCGGCCAGCTGTTCCGCACCATTCACGGCAAGTCGGTGGTCGACCGCGAGCTGATCACCGAGATCGCGCGCAACGTGGTGAAGGACATCGGCTACGACCAGAACGGCTTCTCCTATCACGGCGCTGACGTCGAGGTTCTCTTGCATGGCCAATCGCCCGACATCGCGATGGGCGTGGACGCCAAGAAAAAGAAGAACGGCGAGGAGGAGGGCGCGGGCGATCAGGGCATGATGTTCGGCTACGCCTGTACCGAGAGCGAGGTGTACGAGAGGGGTTCGTACATGCCGGCGCCGATCTATTTCGCGCACAAGATCCTGAAAGTCCTCTCCGAGAAGCGCCGCAACGGCCAGCTCGCCGACCTGCAGCCCGACGCCAAGAGCCAGGTCACCGTGAAATATGTCGGCGGCAAGCCGGTCGGCGCCACCAAGGTCGTGGTCTCGACCCAGCACAATGAGAAGAGCCGCAACAACAAGAAGTACACGCCCGGCCTGATCAAGGAGATGATCTCGACCGCGGTGGAATCCGCTTTGCCGAAAGGCTGGATGCCCGCGAAGTCTAGCGACTTCCTGGTCAACCCGACCGGCAATTTCGTGGTCGGTGGTCCCGACGGCGATTGCGGCCTCACCGGGCGCAAGATTATCGTCGACACCTATGGCGGCTACGCTCCGCATGGCGGCGGCGCCTTCTCCGGCAAGGACCCGACCAAGGTCGACCGTTCGGCCGCTTACGCCGCGCGCTATCTCGCCAAGAACGTGGTGGCCGCGGGCCTCGCCGAACGCTGCACCATCCAGGTTGCCTACGCGATCGGCGTCGCCGACCCGATGTCGCTGCTGATCGATACGCACGGCACGAACAAGGTCGACGAGAAGAAGCTCGAGAAGGTGTTGCCGCAGCTGTTCCGGTTGACGCCGACCAATATCCGCCGCTCGCTGAAGCTGAACCGGCCGATCTACTACCGCACCGCAGCCTACGGTCATTTCGGCCGCGCCGCCGAAAAGGACGGCGGCTTCTCCTGGGAGCGGACCGATCTGGTCGACCAGTTGAAGCGCGCGGTTTGATTTCTTCACCTCTCCCCGCAAGAGCGGGGAGAGGGAGTAGACCGCCAAAGCGTCCGAAATTCATCCGATCAGGAAGATCATCTCATGACCGCCGCCGCCAAGAAGTCCGCCTTCACCGACTACATCGTCAAGGACATCACGCTCGCCGAATTCGGCCGCAAGGAGATCTCGCTGGCCGAGACCGAGATGCCCGGCCTGATGGCGACGCGCGAGGAATATGGCCCGAAGCAGCCGTTGAAGGGCGCGCGCATTGCGGGCTCGCTGCACATGACGATCCAGACCGCGGTGCTGATCGAGACCTTGGCCGCGCTCGGCGCCGACATCCGCTGGGTCTCCTGCAACATCTATTCGACCCAGGATCATGCGGCCGCCGCGATTGCGGCTGCCAGCATTCCCGTGTTCGCCGTCAAGGGCGAGACGCTGACCGAATACTGGGACTACACCGCAAAGCTGTTCGACTGGCACGCCGGCGGCACGCCCAACATGATCCTCGATGACGGCGGCGACGCCACTATGCTGGTGCATGCCGGTTATCGCGCCGAGCAGGGCGACGTGGCGTTCCTCGACAAGCCCGGCTCCGAGGAAGAGGAAATCTTCTACGCGCTGATCAAGAAGCTTCTGAAAGAGAAGCCCAAAGGCTGGTTCGCCGAGATCGCGAAAAACATCAAGGGCGTCTCGGAGGAGACCACGACTGGCGTGCATCGCCTCTACGAGATGGCCAGCAAAGGCACGCTGCTGTTCCCCGCCATCAACGTTAACGACAGCGTCACCAAGTCGAAATTCGACAATCTCTATGGCTGCCGCGAATCGCTGGTCGACGGCATCCGCCGCGGCACCGACGTCATGATGTCGGGCAAGGTCGCGATGGTCGCCGGCTTCGGCGACGTCGGCAAGGGTTCGGCTGCGTCGCTGCGTCAGGCCGGCTGCCGCGTCATGGTCTCCGAGATCGATCCGATCTGCGCGCTGCAGGCGGCGATGGAAGGCTACGAGGTCGTGACCATGGAGGAGGCGGCGCCGCGCGCCGACATCTTCGTCACCGCCACCGGCAATAAGGACATCCTCACCATCGAGCACATGCGCGCGATGAAGGACCGCGCCATCGTCTGCAACATAGGCCATTTCGACAACGAGATCCAGGTCTCAAGCCTGCGCAACATGAAGTGGACCAACATCAAGCCGCAGGTCGACGAGATCACTTTCCCCGACGGCAAGCGCATGATCCTGCTGTCGGAGGGCCGGCTGGTGAATCTCGGCAATGCCATGGGCCATCCGTCCTTCGTGATGTCGGCGTCATTCACCAACCAGACGCTGGCCCAGATCGAACTCTTCGCCAACAACAACGGCAAGTACGACAAGAAAGTCTATGTGCTGCCGAAGTCGCTGGACGAGAAGGTGGCGCGCCTGCATCTCGCCAAGATCGGCGCGAAGCTGACCGAACTGCGCAAGGACCAGGCGGATTATATCGGCGTCAAGCCGGAAGGCCCGTACAAGAGCGATCACTACCGGTATTGATCTTTTCTCTCTTCGTCATGTCCGGCTAGGCCGGGCATCCACGAACGGCGGGCCAAAGCCCGCCGTTTTTGTTTTGGCGTTGCTTTCGGGAGGTTTAACTTCGACGCGGTGCGCGCCACATTCCAGGGAATTTCGTGGGAGATGGACATGGATGATCGAACCCTGCGTCAGGCGCTGGAGCGCCATTGGGCGGCTTCGGACGCGAGCGACTTCGAGGCCGAGCACGAGATTTACCGCGACGACGCCGTGCTCGACTATCCGCAATCCGGCGAGCGTATAAGCGGCCGCCGCAACATCCAGGAGAGCCGGCGCTTGCAGCCGAACACGAAGCATTTCACGGTGCGGCGGATCGTCGGCAGCGGCGATCTCTGGGTCACCGAGTTCGTTCTCAGTTACGACGGCGCGCCGTCCTACACGGTGAGCATCATGGAATTCCGCGACGGCCTTGTGGCGCACGAGACGCAGTACTTCGCCGATCCGTTCGAGCCGGGACCGTCGCGCGCGCATCTGGTGGAGAGGATGATTGCGTCTTGATCGTCAGTTGAGCGTCACGCCGGCATCCTTGACGACCTTCGCCCATTGCACGACGTCCGCTTGCAGGATTCGGAGAAATTCGTCAGGCGAGGTGATGAGCGGTTCGGCGCCCTGAGTGGCAAGGAATTCTATCATTTCCTTTGTGCGCAAGATGTTGCCGACATCTTCATTGATCTTGCGCACGATGGCCATGTCGGTTCCCGCCGGCGCCAGGATGCCCCACCAGGGGTTCACATCGAATCCCGGAAAACCCTGTTCGGCAATCGTCGGAATTTCCGGCGCGATTGCGACGCGCCGCGTGCTGCTGACGGCAAGGGCGCGCACATTGCCGCTTCGGATCATTTGCATGACCGAGGGGACACTGCTGAACGCTGCGTCGACTTGTCCGCTGACGACGTCCGCAATGGCCGGAGCCACGCCTCTGTAGGGCACATGCAGGATGTCGATACCGGACGCAGCTTTCAGCATCTCGCCGAGAAGATGATTGACCGACCCGTTGCCGGAGGACGCGTAGGTCAGCGCCCCGGGTTTGGCCTTTGCAAGCGCAATGAACTCGGCAAGGTCTTTGGCCGGCAGATTCGGGTGAACGATGAGGATGAATGGGGTGACCGCAATTGTCGCCACGGTCTGAAAATCCTTGACGCTGTCAAAGGGCATCTTGGGATACAGACTCGGATTGATCGCCTGGGAGCCCGCATAGGTCACGAGCAGGGTGTAGCCGTCGGTCGCGGATTTTGCCACGACGTCCGTGCCAACCACGCCGCCGGCGCCTGCACGATTTTCGATGATGACCGGCTGTCCCCACCGCTCGCTCAACATCTGGCCGATCTTGCGCGCGAACACATCGGTCGCGCCTCCCGGGGTCTGAGGCACCACGAGCTTGACCAGCCTGGACGGAAACTGCTGAGCGTTCGCCGGCGTGACCAATGGCGCAAGGGAGGCCAGGATGAATGCAGCGAGCCGCATGGCAAGAAACACGTCGTTCTCTCCGTTAAGTCGCAAACGAATTTTGAGGACCGATTCCGCTACGCAAGGACGTGGCCACTTGTATTGGCATCAAGCCGAAAGGGCTATACAGTATTGTGAGGAAGCGCAGCGCGAACGTCGCCGCGCTTAACGGCCCACGTGTCGCGTCATATTGATCACAAAGCCGACCGGCACGCCGATCAGGGCTCCGAGGCAACCGTAGAGGCAGCCGAATAGAATGGCGGTGAAGGTGCCCGACGCAGTCGCCGCGCCATACAACGCGCCGCCGAGCGCACATCCGATCACAGAAATTAGGAGCGTATGGTCATTGCGTGCTTCGCCTCGGAAACGGCGCAGTTCGCGTCCGCTATGAACGTAAGGTCCGCCCGGCTCCAGCGAGCCGCAGTTCGGGCACGTCGTCGCCGAGGCCGAAATTGGCCTTCCGCAATCGTGGCAATTGATAAGCTCGGCCCTGACTGCACTCATCCTGAACGTGTTATAGTGAGATACCCTTCCGTTCAACTGTAACGTCGATGAACGATCGCACCAAAAAGCTCGAGCTTAGACCGGCCAACGAGAACCCTTGGTACTGTCTCGCGACTCTCCATGGCGAACAGAGCTATGACGGGATCAGTAAAAATAAAGAGCTTGCCAGCAAAAACGTCGCCGCTTGGAACGAGTGGATCAATGCTGGCCCCGACGACTCCGCGCGGCTCGCCGAGACTGAAGAACTTTTCGCAAGGACACCTCATTGAGGCTACCTAAACTTGGATCGAGTCCTGACTTTTCTCATACGCACTTTGACGGCATAGTTGACTTTGAACGCTTTCAATTCACGAGGAAAACGACCTTCCACTCGGCGAAATTCTCTCGCAATGTCAGCTTTAGCAGCGCGTTGTTCGCTGCCGAAGCTGACTTTGCCTTGGCGACGTTTGCCGCAAATGCAAATTTCGCCTTTTCTCACTTTAGGTACGCTGATTTTTTATCAGTGGTGTTCTCCGCTTACGCTGACTTCGAGTCGACGACTTTTTCGGGCACCTCCAACTTTTCATCGGCAGTATTCACTAGGACCGCCGATTTCCGGTCGGCAAAGTTTCATGGCGGCGCGCAGTTTAATTGGGGGACGTTCTCCGGCGCTACCAACTTCGTGTCGGCAACGTTTTTCAGCACGGCTAACTTTAAAGGGACGAGTTTCTCGGATTCCATCCTCTTCATCAACGCGAAGTTTGCCGAGATCACGAATTTCATCAATGCTCGCTTTGAGCACCAAGTGCCGGATTTTCGTGGGGCGACAATGCACGAGGCTACCGAGTGGCACGGTGCAACATGGCCCAAGCCGCCGGACAGCAGGCTTGACGCGCAAGGCCAAGTCTACGCGTACGAGCGCCTGAAGCAGGAAATGGAGCGGCTGAAGAAGCACGAGGATGAGCAGAATTTTTTCCGAAGGGAGCTTCGTGCGCGCCGAGGATTGGTTCGTTTGCTATCGGGGGCTTGGCTTCTGAACCTTGCTTATCAAGCGTCGAGCGGTTACGGGCTCAGCATTGGTAGGCCCCTGTTATGGCTGCTTGGGGTCTTCGTTCTTGGTGCCGCGACTTTCGCGAGCGCGCCTCTATATTGTGGCGCGCCTATGCCAATCAAGCTCGCCGCGAAGCTTAGTTTCGCTAACATCTTCGTCTTTCTCCCCGATAAGCGCGAGATGATGATGGTTCCAAATATGATCGAGTGCCTGTCAAACACGACGCAAGCCGTCAGTGCGGCACAATCTCTCCTGGGAGTGATGCTTCTCTTCCTCCTCGGCCTTGCTCTCCGCAATCGATTCCGCATGAAGTGACCTCCGGCAGATCAGCGATGGTAGCGGTGGCGCTGAGGGCCTACGCCAAAATTCGAATTTCCCAGTCCTCTCAGTCGGTTCACGCTTTCAGGTTCGTTTCATCAGAAATATCTTGTGGAAAACCAGAAACGGTGTTACATCTCCCTCATCCCGCCTCGTGAAGAGGAACGTTCGGCCAATCGTCACGACACGTGAGGCGGGGAGCGGTGGACGCGTTGGCCTGCGAGGCGATCGCAGGCAAGTACGTACGGTCAAGCCGTGTGGTCCTGTCCCCTCGACGCTGGGGTCAAGCGCGCGCAAACGATTTGCGCGGGCGACGGTGGCTATCAAGCCCGAGACACCGGCGAGACACCGGGGAGAGCACGGAGCAGCCGACAAAACCATCGCGCAGGGAATGCCGGTCGAGGCTTCTCCTGTAGTGACTTTGCTCGTTTGCTTTTTCAATTCGCAAACGAGGCTGCGGGTGCGAGCTTCGCGCCTGGCATTCCCTGCGCCCTCTTCACCAGAGGCGCACCTTCACCACAAAGCCCGGGCGCGATCAGCGTCGCGGCAACGCGGCGCCGTGTTTATACGGGATGTCCCGTGTCGCTTTCTGGGGCAAGGCCGCCTAATCCGGCTGAACGTCCCTTAAATTGACACTATCTGTGCCAAAACAGGCTGGATGCGACGGGCCGACCTGCGTATATAGACCCACCGGCCGCCGGCGTACCAGTTGCGGAGAGCGCAATGCCCACTGAACATTTCGACGTGCTGATCATCGGCGCCGGCCTGTCCGGCATCGCCGCCGGCTATCATCTGCAGACCAAATGTCCGTCGAAGAACTTCGTCATCCTTGAAGGCCGCGACGCCATCGGCGGCACCTGGGACCTGTTCCGCTATCCCGGCATCCGCTCCGACTCGGACATGTACACGCTCGGCTATTCCTTCAAGCCGTGGACCGAGCCGAAGGCGATCGCCGCCGGCCCGCGCATTCTCAATTACGTCCGCGAGACCGCGACCGAGAACGGCATCGACAAGAAGATTCGCTATCATCATCGCGTCAAGCGCGCCTCATGGTCGACGCCGGAGGGGCGATGGACCGTGGAAGCCGAGCGCATCGCGGGCGAGGGCGCGACCGAACTCGTCACCTTCACCTGCAATTTCCTATTCTCCTGCGCCGGTTACTACCGCTACGAAGGCGGCTACACGCCAGAGTTCAAGGGTGCCGCTGACTTTGCTGGCGAGATCATTCATCCGCAGAAATGGCCCGAAGACCTAGACTACGCCGGCAAGCGCGTGGTCGTGATCGGTTCGGGCGCAACCGCAGTCACGCTGGTGCCGGAGATGGCCAAGTCCGCGGCTCATGTCACCATGCTGCAGCGCTCGCCGACCTATGTGGTGTCGCGCCCGGCGCAGGATCCGCTCGCCACCAGATTACGGCGCCGTTTCTCAGCCAAGACTGCCTATCACATGATCCGCTGGCGCAACGTGCTGCTCGGGATGTATTTCTTCCAGCTCTCGCGGCGCAAGCCCGACCGCGTGAAGAAGCTGATCCTCGGCGGCGTGCGCATGGCGCTCGGCCCCGATTACGACGTCGATACGCATTTCACGCCGCGCTACAATCCCTGGGACCAGCGGCTTTGCCTGGTGCCCGATGGCGACCTCTTCAATTCGATCAGGGACAAGCGCGCCTCCGTCGTCACCAGCGAGATCGACACCTTCACCAAGGACGGCATCCGCCTGAAGGACGGCAGCGAGCTGCCTGCCAACATCATCGTCACCGCGACCGGCCTGGTGCTGCAGGTGATGGGTGGCGTTGACGTAAGCGTTGACGGCCGCAGTGTCGATTTTGCCAACACGTTGAACTACAAGGGCATGATGTATTCCGACGTGCCGAACCTTGCCTCGGCCTTCGGCTACACCAACGCGTCGTGGACGCTGAAATGCGATCTCACCTGCGAATATGTCTGCCGCCTGCTCAATTACATGGATCGCCATAACTACCGGCAGGCCATGCCGAAGAACAGCGATCCCACCGTCGAGGCGTTGCCGTCGCTGGATTTTTCGTCAGGTTACGTGCAGCGCTCGATTGCAAAGATGCCGAAGCAGGGCTCGCGGCGGCCGTGGCGGCTGTATCAGAACTACGCGCTCGACATCGTCTCGCTGCGCTGGGGCAAGGTCGACGACGGGGTGATGCAATATTCGTGAATCTCATCCCTTCCCCCGCGAGCGAAGCGAGTGGTGAGGAGGTCGACCTGAGCGCGGCGATGGCGGGCAGGGGCTGGTTCCGCCACGACGACCCGCACTTTGGCCTCCGCTTTCGCGTCGGCCTATCGACCTGCCGGAGGAAACAGCAGGGTCGAATACATGGGTCGGTTTGTCAGCCGAACAGGCGGAAGCTGGCCACTAGTTGAGCGCGCTGGCTAAAATTGATAACTCGTGGAGCAGTTAGTTGTCAGGCTCCAAGGTCCAACATATTGCGATGAGGCGCAAATGTCTTACGGCAGAACCAGACATTCACCACGCATAACGAACCACGCCTTACGAGCGGTGACGTTAGGGAACTCGCCATCAAAGGTCGCGCGGAAGCATATTCGGTCAAGTGAAACTACGATCGGCGTAAGCTGCGGCTCTTTTTTCATTGATCTTGGCCATCTCACCGGTACCATTTTGCTTAATCCCCAAGGACTAGCTCTGAGGATGTCCGCAAATGCCTGATCGCGATTTGGACGCAGAAGCGGACGAGGCTTTGGAGGCTGCTCGGTCGATGCCGAATGGACAACGGTGGCGTTGAAGCGCGCTGGGCTGCTCAGGAAAGCGGCCGACGAGCGCGGCGTCGTATTTGCAATGCGCGGCAGATCCAAAAGTCGGGATAGCTGATATGACTTTCGATGGACCACAGGAACACCTGCGATACCGTTGCGCGTGCGATGCACTGTATATCATTTACCCTAAGGAAATTCCGTTGACCAAAGATGAAGTACTTTCTTGCGACTGTGGTCGAATGATTAAAGGCAAGTACAGCACTCGGTACTTTGATTTTCATCGAGTTAGGGGACAACAAAGTTCAGATGAAACGCTGGATTAGAATGCTGCTACTAGTAACGGGTCTCTTCATGGGATGGATGGCGCTTAGCATCGCGACCTACGACTATGTGCCGGACGCAATCCTACCTATAGAGTAAGTCACTGCGGCGCCACCTCCAGCAGCATGACGCACCGTAGTCTTCGTCGGCCTGATCTTGGCCACGATGACCTCGCCGGAGCGGGAAGCCAAGCGTTCGTCCCAGCGGCGCAGGACAAGTTAGCAAACCAACCTATGTTAGTGATGAGGTGACGTGCGGCGGGTAAATCCAACCCCGTTCGGGATGCTCTGCGCTATGCTCCGGATTTTAACAGCGGTGATTTTCCTGGCACTGCCTTGGTTTGCGGCTCGCCTTACTCTTGATTGGCTGTTTCCAAAGCGAACGCCGTGCCGGCCGGCTGAAATGCCTATTTTGGCTTACCCCCGCGCTTCGCGGAGGGAGGATGGCGAACGGAACGGTGTTCGCGCTGAACGCCGCCCAGCTGGCGCAGACCACCTTCGTCGCCGGCACATCCGGGGCTTCGGACGATCTGCTGGTGATGGCCTATGACGGCCACACCTATTCAGGCAATACGAGCTTCAATGAATTGCATGTCAATGTCCCGGCCACCAACCACCCCCCCGTGGTGAACATTCCCAATGCTAATGTCGCGGCGACTGCCGGCCAATCGTTTTCGACTTCCAGCCTGTTCACCGTCTCCGACGCCGACAACGATACGCTGACCTACTTCCTCGACGATGCCTCCACAGCCGCCGGCAGCGGCCACTTCGTGGTCAATGGCCAGGCGATGGCGAACGGAACGGTGTTCGCGCTGAACGCCGCCCAGCTGGCGCAGACCACCTTCGTCGCCGGCACATCCGGGGCTTCGGACAATCTGCTGGTGATGGCTTATGACGGCCACGACTACTCGGGCAACACGTCGTTCAATCACCTCAGTGTCAACGTCCCCGTCAACCACCCCCCTGTGGTGAACATTCCCAATGCTAACGTGACGGCGACCGCCGGACAGACCTTCGCCGCCTCCAGCCTGTTCAGCGCGACCGACCTCGATGGGGATACGTTGACCTATTTCCTGTATGATAACACCCCGGCCGCTACCAGCGGCCATTTCGAAGTCAACGGCAGCGCGGTGGCAGCGCAGACCGTCGTTGCTTTAAGCGCCGCCCAGATCGCGCAGACCACGTTCGTGAGTGGTGCCGCGGGAAGCTCGGACGATCTTGAAGTCATGGTCTATGATGGGCACGACTATTCCGGCAACACCTCGTTCAATCACTTCCATGTTCTTACGTAGCTGCGGCAACGCAAGCCGATTTCACCGTCCCTGGACACAAGTACTGGAAGTCCACGGCGGTTGGCGTGTCCCGTTTCGGAACCGAAGGAAAACGTGGTAGCAAGTGATCATGGCGTCGGCCGCCCGGCGAAAATGACTTCCTTCTCGTTCAACATTCTCCCGATTTCGCAGGTCTGCCAAACATAGCGGTCGCGGCATTGTCGAGACCGTCGCCGAATGGTCGCGCGATAAACGAAGTAATCGGCATCGGCGTGGAAAAGTTCGCCGAGGGTCAATTAAAAAAATCAGCCGTTTCTCTTCGACAATATCCGTCTGAACAATTTCAGGCTCAGAATATGTCGGGGAGTTCATTGCGTCTTTGCTGGCGCCAATTATCAACTAAGCATCTAACCTTGGTCCTTGGTCAAAACTGGCCCATTTTGGTGATATCACTATACCCCCGCTTCGCGGAGGGAGGGATTAGACCCGCGGCTAAATCAGATGCGATCTCCGCCGGCGCCACGTACCACAACAGAAACAGCAGCAGCAGTCCGTTGGACAACAGGCTCGCCGACAGCGGCACGTTGATCAGCACCTGGATCGCCACACCCGCCGAGGTCACAACGAGGCGCTTGGGCAAATGCACTGAAACGCTGTTGCCTATCGACAAGATGAGACCGCAGAGGAACGCCGAAAGCGGCGCAAGTATCGGCCCGACCGAGGCGACGCCTTCGGTGGCAAACAGGGAGCCGTTGAGATTGCCCATGGGATAGTGCCGCGCCATTTCGAGGCCAAGCTGGGGCTGGTAGGGACAGCCGGTAAAGTGTCTGATGAAACCGATCTGGCAGAAATGCGTCAGATCGTGATGCGCGAAGAAATCAAAATAGCGGTCGAGCGCCATCGCCGGGAATGCCAGCATGCGATAATTCACGCCACCATAGGCAAGGACATTGATTTCTACCGGCATACCAAGGTCGTTTACCAAAGGAAAGCTGATGAGACCGATGACGAGCGGCAGCAGCAGCGACAACACCGCGGCGCGGCGCGCTTCGAACAGGCTGAACAGGATGAACAGCAGCGGCAACCAGACGCCGGCGAATGCAACGGTCTTGTTCAGCAGCATCGGATAGAATGCGACGATCAGCGCCAGGGTCAGCGCCGCCAGCCCATAGCGGCGATGGGTGGCGAACCAGGCGAAGGCGAACGGCAGCAACGCGCTGATGAGCCAGCTGTCGATGTAGCTCAGCACCGTCGGCGTCGGAAGCGATGGGCGGACGCGGTCGGCTTCCGCCGTAGAGACCAGGGCAAATCCGTAACGGGTGTTCCATGCCAGCACTACGACGGTGAAGGCCAGCAGACCCAATAACAGCCGGTTCATCGTGCGCGGCGACAGGGTGAAGCGCAGTGGCAGCGGCCACACCTGAAACAGCAGTGGTATCAACAGCAACAGCAGGGAAGCGGCAACCGACAATCTCGCCTGCGCATGATCATAGTCGCCGGCGATGAAGTAGCTGAGCCACAGGAAGCTGGCGATCAGGCAATAGAAATTGAAGCCGACGATGTATCCGAAGGAAGAACCTGCACGCATGAACAGCGGGATGAAGACAGCCAGCGCAAGTACGCTGACTACGGCCGGCCAGAACGAGGGATCTCCGGGCACGCTGTTGTGCAGCACCGCGGTCAGCGACACACAAGTCAGGATCAGGAAGGCGCCAAGCAACAATGCGAGGATCGCGTCCCGCCTAGTGCTGAGGAGCTGAAAAGAATGCATCGACATCGTTCCGTCACCTGGGTGGGAAACTATAGCAAAGCCTCAGTTCGTTGGACCGGCGTGCCCCCAAAAACCGAAAAGGTCCCGAATTGCATTCGAGGCCTCCTCGTTCGATCCGTCGGTCGGACTTACGCCTCGGCCTTGCCGATGTTGACTTTCAGCGTGCCGACACCGTCGACACCGCATTCGATCTTGTCGCCGGGCTGCAGCTGCGACACGCCGGCCGGCGTGCCCGTCATGATGATGTCGCCGGCGGCGAGCTTCACCTGCTGCGAGAGCTGCCAGATGATTTCGGGGACGTTCCAGATCAATTCGGTGAGATCGCCCTTCTGCGTTTCCTTCCCGTTCACGGTCAGCCAGATCTTGCCCTTCGTCGGGTGACCGATCTTGGAGGCCGGCTGCATCGCCGAGCAGGGAGCGGAATAATCGAACGACTTGCCGATCTCCCACGGCCGCTCCTTTTTGCGCGATGCGATCTGCAGGTCGCGCCGCGTCAGGTCGATGCCGACCGCATAGCCATAGACGTGATCCAGTGCCTTCTCGGCCGGGATGTTCAGCCCGCCGCTTTTCATCGCCACGATCAGTTCGACCTCGTGATGCAAATCCTTGGTCAGCGGCGGATAGGGGATGGTGGCGCCGTCCATCACCAGCATGTCGGCATGCTTGGCGAAGAAGAACGGCGGCGCGCGCTCGTCATTGCCCATCTCGCGGATGTGCTCGAGATAGTTGCGGCCGACGCACCAGATGCGGCGCACGGGGAAGGATTTGGAGTCGCCGGCGATCGGGATCGCGGCCTGGTGGGGTGCGGGAATGACGAAGGCGGAGGCGTTCATGAAACTCTCGGGGAAGCGGGGGTGGGGAGTTGCGAAAATCGGGTGGTATTTACGCTGTTGCGCCGACCGGGGCTAGTGCCTGTAGCCGGTACAAAGTGCTGATATGTTGGGATTCGCGGCATTATCCTTCGCAAATGCATTAGTCGAGAGCTTGCCATGACAAAGCGGATTTTGACCGGAGCGGCCATCGTCGCGGTCAGTGTGGTGATCGGCGCCGCCGCGGTTTTCGCGCTCACGCCGGCCGACGTCGAGCGAGCCCAGAACAAGGTCGTTCGGGTTCCGCTCGACATCACGCCCGCAGCGCGCGCCTTGCACGCGACGCTTGACGTGGCCGACATGCATGCCGACAGTCTGTTGTGGCAACGCGATCTGCTGACGCGTTCGGATCGCGGGCATGTCGATTTGCCGCGCCTGATCGAGGGCCACTACGCGCTGCAGGTTTTCTCGTCGGTGACGAAATCGCCGCAGGGGCAGAACTACAACGCCAACAGCGCCGATACCGACACCATCACGGGTCTCGTCAAGTTTCAGCAGCAGCCGGAGGCGACATGGACCTCGTTGCTGCAGCGTTCGCTGTTCCATGCCGAGAAGCTGCGCGGCTTTGCCGAGGGTTCGCACGGGCAGCTCCGTGTGATCAGAACGGCGTCCGACATCGATGGGCCGCTCGCCGACCGGCGCAAGGGAGAGACCGTGGTCGGCGGTCTGTTGTCGGTCGAGGGTCTGCACAACCTCGAAGGTAGAATCGAAAATCTCGACGTGCTCTATGCCGCCGGCTTTCGCATGGCGGGCCTGACGCATTTCTTCGACAATGAGGTGGCCGGCTCCATGCACGGCATCGCCAAGGGCGGCCTCACCGATCTTGGCCGGCAGGTCGTGCCGCGCATGGAAGCGCTCGGGATGATCGTCGACGTCGCGCATGCGAGTCATGCGGCGGTCGCCGAGGTGCTGGCGATGGCGAAGCGCCCGGTCGTCTCCAGCCATGGCGGCGTGCAGGCGACCTGCAAGGTCAACCGCAACCTCACGGACGACGAAGTCAGGGGCATCGCGAAGACGGGCGGCGTCGTCGGGATCGGTTTCTGGGACGGAGCGATCTGCTCGACGAGCCCGGCGGCAGCCGCAAAAGCGATCGCCTATGTGCGCGATCTCGTCGGCATCGATCATGTCGGGCTCGGTTCGGATTTCGACGGCTCGACCACGACGGGTTTTGACGCGAGCCAGGTCGTGGCCGTGACGCAGGCGCTGCTCGACGCCGGTTTTTCCGAGGGCGACATCCGCAAGGTGATGGGTGGCAACGTTCTGCGCGTGGTCCGCGCCGGGCTCGTGCCGTTGTAGGAAAGTCGATTTGCGATTTACGACGTCGCCGCCAGTTGAGGAGAAGCGCCGGTCTCGCGCTGCTGCAGACGGAAGAACGAGGCGTAGCGGCCGCCGCGGCGCAGCAGATCCTCATGCTTGCCGCGCTCGACGATCTCGCCGGCTTCGACCACCAGGATGGTGTCGGCATGCATGATGGTGTGCAGGCGGTGGGCGATCACGATGGTGGTGCGGTTCTGGCAGAGATGCTCGATCGCCTCCTGCACCTGCTTCTCCGAACTCGGAATCGAGCGCGGCGGTGGCCTCATCGAGCAGGATGAGCGGCGCGTTCCTGATCAGCGCGCGGGCGACCGCGATGCGCTGGCGCTGGCCGCCGGAGAGCTGCGTGCCGAGCTCGCCGACCGGCGTGTCATAGCCGAGCGGGAAGTTCATGATGAAATCATGGGCGCAGGCGGCCTTCGCCGCCTCGACGATCTCGGCCTCGGTCGCGCCAATCTTGCCGAAAGCGATGTTGGCGCGGATGGTGTCGCGGAACAGATAGACGTCCTGGCCGACATAGGCCGACTGCTCGCGCAGCGAGCGCCGCGACACTTTCGAGATCGACTGGCCGTCGATCAGGATGTCGCCCTGGGTGACCTCGTAGAAGCGCAGCAACAGCGCCAGCACGGTCGACTTGCCGCCGCCGGAGGGGCCGACCAGCGCGGTGACCTTGCCGGGCTCGGCGACGAAGCTCATGCGGTTGAGCACCGGCTCGCCCGGCCGATAGGCGAAGCTGACGTCGCGCAGCTCGACCCGCGAGTCCGTCAGCTTCAACGACGGCTTGTCGTCGTCGGAGATTTCGGTCGCCGGGCTGTCGACGACCTCGAGCAGCATGCGCGCGCCGACCAGCTGGCTGTTGAGATCGATGTTGAGCCGCGCCAGCCGTTTCGTCGGCTCATAGGCCATCAGGAACGCGGTCAGGAACGAGAAGAACTGGCCGGGCGTGGAATTCAACGCCACCACGCCGTAGCCGCCATACATCAGGCCGCCCGCGACCGCGAGCCCGCCGAGCGTTTCCATCAGCGGGCTGGCGCGGTTCGACACCCGCGCCATCTTGTTGGCGTTGCGCTCGACCGCCTCGATATCCTCGTTGATGCGCTCGCGCATGGCTTCTTCCAGCGTGAACGCCTTCACCGTGCGGATGCCCTGCAGCGATTCCTGCATGGTTTCCAGGATGCTCGCCGTGCCCGTGAACTGGTTGTAGGCAAGGCCCTTGATGCGCTTCACCAGCTTGCGCAGCACCAGCATCGCCGGTGGCGCGATCAGGAAGCCGAGCATCGTCATGTAGGCGTCCTGGACCAGCATCACCACGATGAGACCCACCAGCAGCAACAGGTCCCGCCCGACGGCGTTGATCAGCAGATTGAGCACCTGCGTGACGGAATTGGCGCCGGACGTCAGCCGCGCCAAAAATTCCGACGAGTGCCGCTCGGAGAAGAAGCCGATGCTCTCGCTCATCAGCTTGGCGAACAGCTTGCGCTGGTTGTTGGCGAGGATCGCGTTGGAGATCTTCGACAGCGTCACCGTCTGCTGATAGATCGCGATGCCGCGGATCAGGAACAGCAGGAAGATGATCGTGGAATAGAACGCGATGCCCGGGATGTTCTTGTCGATATAGGCTTTGTTGATGGCCTCGCCGAGCAGATAGGCCGACAGCGAGGTCGCGCCGGCCGCAATGCCCATCAGCGCAAACGCGGACAGATAGCGCCGCCAGTAGACGGCGCCCTGTTCGGTCACGAGGCGGCGAATCAGGACCGCCGCGCCATAGGGGTCGTCGGAGATCTTGCGCGGAAAATCGGCCATCCCAGGTCCTTCGGCGGCGAGCGGAATTCACCCGTGCGCCCAAGGCTCCTTGCCCGCTATGGCAGAGCTTTTCAAGCCCATTTAAGGGCTTGCAGACGATCTTGGATTAGGCAGAGGCCGCGTGCTTGATGTCGCCGTGGCGCTCGCGGAACAGGATTTCTTCCCAGGCCAGCGCATGCCGCGCGATCGTTTCGAGATCGTCATATTGCGGCGTCCAGTTCAGCGTGGCGCGCAGCCGGCTGGTGTCGGCGACCATGGTCATGATGTCGCCGGGCCGGCGCGGCGCGTACTGGACCGCGAAATTGCGGCCCGAGACGCGGCGCACCGCCTCGATGGTCTCGAGCACGGAATAGCCGCGGCCATAACCGCAGTTCAGCGTCACCGACGGCCCGCCGTCGCGCAGATAGGACAGCGCTGCGCGATGCGCCTGCGCGAGATCGGTGACATGGATGAAGTCGCGGATGCAGCTGCCGTCCGGCGTCGGATAGTCGGTGCCGAACACGTCGACCTTGGCGCGCTGGCCGGTCGCGGCTTCCATCGCGATCTTCAGAAGATGCGTGGCGCCGATCGTGGCAAGCCCGATGCGTCCTTCAGGGTCGGCGCCGGCGACATTGAAATACCGCAGCACGGCGTAGCTCATGTCATGGGCGGAGGCGACGTCGTGCAGCATGATCTCGGTCATCAGCTTCGACGAGCCGTAGGGCGACAGCGGCCGCGTCGGCGCGTGCTCGGGCACCGGCACCTGGTCCGGATTGCCGTAGACCGCGGCGGTCGAGGAGAAGATGAAGCGGCTGATGCCGCACTTGACCGCGGCGTTGAGCAGGCTGCGCGTGGTCATGGTGTTGTTGCGGTAATAGCCGAGCGGATCGCGCATCGAATCCGGCACGACCACCGAGCCTGCGAAATGGATGATGCTCTCGACGCGATGCTGCGCAATCACGTTCTCGATCAGGGTCTCGTCGCCGGCATCGCCGACGATGAGCGGCAGGCCGTTCGGCAGCATGTTGGCAAAGCCGGTCGAGAGGTTGTCGACCACGACGACGCTTTCGCCGGCTTCCGCCAGCGCCAGAACCATGTGGCTTCCGATATAACCGGCCCCGCCGGTGACAAGTACCGTCATGTCTACACCCGTGCCTCGATAACGCGCGATGCTATCGGCGGTGCGGTGAAGAGCCGGTTTCGGCGAGCGCGAACTGGCCACTATGCTTAATGTTGCGTATACGACTTCGGTAAAATCGGAGCTTTCGTGCCAGATAACGCTGATATCGCAGGCGATCTGCAGGTGATCGTGCCGAACCTGCACTGGCGCTACACCGGCGTCACCGCGACCAGCCGCATGGTTTCGCCGCGGTTGGCGAAGCGCTTTCGTGCGGCCTGGCTCGGGACCGATGCGCCTGAGGGCATCGCGCGGATGGGCTTCGGCGATCTCCTGCGGCTGTGGCGCCGGTCCGCGCCGCTGGTGTGGCACGCGCGCCGCAACAACGAGATGATCGCAGGTCTGCTACTGCGTACGCTCGGCTGGCCGCTGAAATTGGTGTTCACCTCGGCCGCGCAGCGTCATCACACCTGGCTGACGCGCTGGCTGATCGCTCAGATGGACGCGATCATTGCGACCTCGTCGATCTCGGCGTCGTACCTGAAACGCGAGTCCGTTGTGGTGATGCATGGCGTCGACACGGATGTGTACGCGCCGCCTGCCGATCGCGCGGCGGCGTTCGCCGAGAGTAAATTACCGGGGCGCTACGCGATCGGCTGCTTCGGCCGCATTCGCGCGCAAAAGGGCAGCGACGTCTTTGTCGAGGCGATGTTGAGGCTGCTGCCGCGTTATCCGGATTTCACGGCCGTGATGGTCGGCGCGATCACACCGGACCAGATGATATTTGCAAACGACCTGAGGAGACGGATCGAGGCCGCCGGGCTCGCCTCGCGCGTCGTCATCACCGGCGAACTGCGGATCGAGGAGGTGCAGCGCTGGTACAAGCGGCTGACCATCTACGCCTTCACCTCGCGCAACGAAGGTTTTGGCTTGACCCTGATCGAGGCGATGGCAGTCGGCGCCGCGCTGGTCGCTGCGCGCGCCGGTGCTGCCGAACTCGTGGTCGAGGACGGCGTCACCGGCGTGTTGACGCCACCCGGCGACGCCGATGCATTGGTGGCCGCGCTGGAGCCGTTGATGCGCGATGTCGCTTCTGCCGCAGCGATGGGGGCGCGGGCGCGGCAACGCGTGCTGGAACGATTCAGCCTTGATGCCGAAGCGGAAGGAATCGCGAAAGTCTATCGCAACCTGGCCTGAGCCATCACCTCAGCCACGAAGGCGTCGAGATCGCCGCCCGCAAACAGGAACCCGGGCAGGCCTGCGGCCGTCGCCGCCTCGATGTCGGTTGGGCGATCGCCGATCACGAAGCTGCCGGCGCGGCGCACCGGCCAGTGCTGCATCAGGTCGAGGATCATGCCGGGCGCGGGCTTGCGCCAGTGATGATCCCTAAGATAGCCGGCGACCGTGCCGTCGGGGTGATGCGGGCAATAGCGGATATCGTCGATGCGCGCGCCCTGCGTCAAAAGCTCCGCGCACATCCAGTCGTGCAGGACATTGAGCTCGGCTTCGGTGAAGAAGCCGCGCGCCACGCCCGACTGGTTGGTGAAGAAGAACACCAGATAGCCGGCGTCGTTGAGCCGGCGGATCGCCTTTGCGGCATTGGGCATCCAGCGGATGCGATCTTGCGTGCCCATATAGCCGTCGTCGTGATTGACGACGCCGTCGCGGTCGAGGAACGCCGCGGGCCGCTCGATCCTCGCGCCGGTCATTTCTGCATCAAGGCCTGCTCGACCTCGTCGCAGATGCCATGCGCGATGGCGAGGTGGATCTGCTGGATCACGGGCGTGTCGTCGCTGGGCGCGACCAGCAGATGATCGCAGGCCGCGCCCATCGCCGCGCCCTTGGTACCGGTGAAGCCGATGGTGATCAGGCCGTGCTCGCGCGCGACGCGCAGTGCGGCGAGGATGTTCGGCGAGCGTCCGGAGGTCGATAGCGCCAGCAGCATGTCGCCGCGGCGGCCGAGGCCTTCGACCTGACGGGCGAACACCTGCTCGAAGCCGTAATCGTTGGAGATCGAGGTCAGCGCCGAGGTGTCGGTCGTCAGCGCGATCGCGGCATAGGCCGGCCGCTCCTTCTTGTAACGGCCGACGATCTCGGCGGCGATGTGTTGCGCGTCTGCGGCGCTGCCGCCATTGCCGATCAGCAATAACTTGTGACCGGAGCGGAGCCCGTCAATGATCACCTGCGCGATTTTTCGCGCAGCGGCCAGCATGGCCGTGTCCTGCGCCGCGCGCTCGAACGCGGTCAGCGAGACTTTGAGATGGGCTGCGATCAGGTCCTGACTCACGCGGCGCCGGCTCCATTGCGATGATCGGTCTTGGTAGCGACGGCGTTGCGGGAGCGCAAGCACCGCAAATCGTTAATGCGCCGCTTGCGCGGCTTCGTTCAGCACGCGCTGCGCGATGGCGACCACCTCGGTGGCGGAAATATCGCGCATGCAGCGATGGTCGTTCATGGTGCATACCGTGCGTTGGCAGGGCTGGCAGCGGAGATGTGTCGTGGTTTGCACGGTGGCGGCAAGACCATTCAGCGGCGCCCAGAGATAGGGGCTGGTCGGTCCGAAAATGGCCATGGTCGGTGTGCCAAGTCCGGCCGCGACATGCATCAGGCCGGAATCGTTGGAGATCGCGACGCCGGCCGCGGCCATCGCGAGGATGCCGTTGCGCAGGTCTGTGCCGGTGAGGTCGCGCACCCTGGAGCCGCCCGCCGCGGCAATCTCCTGCGCAATCGGCTTTTCGCCGGGGCCGCCGACCACCCAGACATCCAGACCCTGTTCGGCCAAAAGCCGCGCAGCCTCGCCATAATAAGTCCAGCGCTTGGAGACACCGACCGAGCCCGGGGCGAGCGCCACGGCCTTGCCGGTGGCGAGTCCGTTGGCCTGCCGCCAGCGGCCGACCTCGTCGTGGGAAACCCGGAGCTGCGGCACCGGCCATTCCGCTGGCAGCGGCGCGCCATCGGGGAGGGCCAGCGCAGCGTTCTTGTCGATGAAGCGGGGGAAGCTCTTCTCGCGCCAGCGCAACTGGTTAACCAGCCCGAACCGGGCCTCGCCGACAAAGCCGATCCGCTCGGGAATGCCGGCCAGGGCCGGCGCGATGGCCGATTTCCAGGTCCGGGGCAGGACCAGTGCCGTCCGGTAGCCTCGCGACCGCAGGAGAGCCGCCAGCCCCCATTGTTTGGCGACCGCCAGCCGGCCGCGCGGCAGGTCCCAGATGATGCCGGTGCGCACGCCGGGCATGTAGTCGACCAACGGCGCGCACAGGGGCGTTGTCAGAAGGTCGACCGGCCGGTTCGGCCAGCGCTCCCTGAGGACGCGCACCACCGTGTGGCCGCGGACGAAGTCGCCGATCCACATATAGGGGACGATCAGGATCGGGCTGGTGTCATCAGCATCCTCCGTCGGTCCGGTATGTTGTGAATTAATATTCATTATTTAACTGCTCAAGCGACCGCAACGTCGGTAATGGCCTTCACCACGGTGCGCAACCCAAGTTGCCTCGGGGGCGCGGGTGGGGCAAAGCTGGCAGTAACTTACCAAGGAAGGATGTGGAATGTTGCTGGTGACCGGCGGCGCCGGTTTTATCGGATCGAATGTCGTGGCCGCGTTGAACGACGCCGGCCGCGCCGATGTCGTGGTCTGCGACCTGCTCGGCGATGCCGGCAAATGGCGCAATCTCGCCAAGCGCCGGCTGGCCGATATCGTGCCGCCAAAGGAGTTGTCCGCCTGGCTCGCGGGCCGCAGGCTCGAGGCCGTGATCCATCTCGGCGCGATCTCCGAGACGACGGCGACCGACGGCGATCTCGTCATCGAAACCAACTTCCGCTTCTCGCTCCGGCTGCTCGACTGGTGCACGGCGACGATGACGCCCTTCATCTACGCTTCGTCGGCCGCGACCTATGGCGACGGCGAGCAGGGCTTTGCCGACGATGCGTCGCTGCTGGCGCTTCAAACGCTGCGGCCGATGAATCTCTACGGCTGGAGCAAGCATCTGTTCGACATGGCCATTGCCGAGCGGGCGGCGAAGGCCGAGAAGCTGCCGCCGCAATGGGCGGGGCTGAAATTCTTCAACGCGTTCGGCCCGAACGAGTATCACAAGGGTACGATGGCGAGCGTGCTGGCGCGGCGCTTCGACGATGTGAAGCATGGCCGCGCGGTGCAGCTGTTCAAGTCGCATCGCGACGGAATTGCCGATGGCGACCAGCGCCGCGACTTCATCTATGTCGACGATGTGGTGCGCGTGATCATGTGGTTGCTCGCGACCCCGAAGGTATCCGGCCTGTTCAATGTCGGAACCGGCAAGGCGCGCAGCTTCCGCGATTTGATGCTCGCGGCCTATGCCGCGCTCGGCACCAGGCCCAACATCGAGTATATCGACATGCCCGAACAGATTCGCGGCAGCTATCAGTACTTCACACAAGCCAGGGTCGATCGGCTGCATGGCGCCGGCTACAATGGCGGCTTCACCGCGCTGGAAGATGCGGTCGGACTCTACGTGAAGGGCTTTCTCGACACGGCCGATCGCTTCCGCTGAGAGAAACGAATGTTCGATTTTGACGCGCTTGCGGACGCATTCTCACGCCAGACCGTGCTCTGTGTCGGCGATCTCATGCTGGACGAGTTCGTCTATGGCGAGGTGTCGCGGATTTCGCCGGAAGCGCCGGCCCCGGTCATTGCTGTCAGGCGCGGCGAGACCAACATCGGCGGCGCCGGCAATGTGGCGCGCAATATTGCCGCGCTTGGGGCGCGTTGCATCTTTGTCGGCATGATCGGCGAGGACGAGGTGGGCGTGAAGCTGGCGGTCACGCTGGCGCAGGAGCCGGGGATCGAGAGCCTGCTGGTGCATGATTCCGCGCGGCCGACCACGCGCAAGGTGCGCTTCGTTTCGGAGCATTTCTCCACGCACATGCTGCGCGCCGATTGGGAGTTTGCCGCGCCTGCCTCGGGCGAGATCGAGCAGAAGCTGATCGACACCATCCTGCCGCAGCTCGCGCGCGCCGATATCGTGCTGTTGTCCGATTATGCCAAGGGCGTGCTGACGGCGCGCGTGATCCGCAATGTCATCGATGCGGCGCGCAAGGCCGGCAAGCGCGTCATCATCGATCCCAAGAGCGCGAATTTCGCGATCTATCGCGGCGCGACGCTGCTCACGCCCAACCGCAAGGAATTTGCCGAGGCGACCCGCAGCCGCGCCGACAGCGACACCGACATCGCTGCGGCCGCGCGCGACGCGATGATCCTCGCCGACTGCGAGGCGATGCTGGTGACCAAGAGCGAACACGGCATGACGCTGGTGCCGCGCACCGGCGATCTCGTGCACGTGCCGGCGCATCCGGTGAAGGTGCGCGACGTCTCCGGCGCCGGCGACACGGTTGCGGCGGCGCTGGCGCTTGCGCTCGCCGCCGGCGCCGATTGGGAAACGGCGCTGCGGATCGCAAACGCGGCGGCGGCCGTCGCCGTGAGCAAGAAGGGAACGGCCATCGTCACCACGGCCGAGCTGAGGCGAAAAATCCTGCCGCATGCTTATCTGGCCGCAGAGGAGAAGATCGTCACCGCAGCGGAGGATCTCGCCGCGCACCTTGCCGACTGGCGCAAGAAGGATTTAAGGATCGGTTTCACCAATGGCTGCTTCGACATCCTGCATCCCGGTCACGTCAAGGTGCTTACCGCGGCCCGGGGCGCCTGCGATCGTCTCGTCGTCGGGCTGAACAGCGATGCCTCGACCAGGCGGCTGAAAGGCGAGGGGCGCCCTGTTCAGAACGAAACCTCGCGCGCGGAAGTGCTGGCGGCGCTTGAGGCGGTCGATCTCGTCGTTATCTTCGAGGAGGACACGCCGCTCAGGCTGATCAGCGAGATCAAGCCGAGCGTGCTCGTGAAAGGCGGCGACTACACCCGCGAGACCGTCGTCGGCCACGAGATCGTCGAGGCCAATGGCGGCACGGTGATGCTGGTCGATATCCTGCAGGGCCATAGCACGACCTCGCTGGTCAACCGTGCGCGCGGAGACCTGGCGTGACTGATATCGCCGGGCACCCGCCGTTCGGCGGGCTGGTGAAACTGCTGCGCGATCCCGCGTCCTGGAGGGCAGCGGTCGACGTGTTTGCGATCCTGACCGCGGTCGCGCTGCCGCTTTCGACGTCACTGACCGCGATCTTCGTCGCCGCGATGCTGATCGCCTGGGCCCCGTTTCTCGATCTGCGCGCTTTCCTGCAGTCGCTGCGGCGTCCGGTCGCCGCGGCGCCGATCGCGTTTTTTGTTTTGGCATTGCTCGGCACGCTGTGGTCGGACGCGGCATGGGGAACGCGGTTTTACGCGGTGTTTCCGACGGCGAAGCTGCTGATGCTGCCGGTGCTGTTCTATCATTTCGAACGATCGGAGCGCGGTGTCTGGGTTCTCGTCGCCTTCCTCGCGTCCTGCACGCTTCTTATGACGATGTCGTGGGCCGTGGCTTGCGTGCCAGGCCTGACGCTGAAGTCGGCGGAAGACGCCTCGCCCGGCATCTTCGTGAAGAATTACATCGATCAGAGCCAGGAGTTCACGCTTTGCGCAGTGGCGCTGGCCTATCCCGTGGTGCAGCTCCTGCGCGCGGGAAAAATCTGGCTGGCAATAGCACTCTGCGCAATAAGCCTCTGCCTGATCGCCAATATGGTGTTCGTTGTGGTGTCGCGGACTGCGCTCGTCACCTTGCCAATCATGTTTGCCGGTTTCGGCCTGCTGCATTTGCGGCTGCGAGCCAATCTGTCGATGCTTGGTGCGGCTGTCGCCGTCGGGCTGGTCTCCTGGCTCGTTCCTTTCGGGACGATTTGGTCGAGCGTCGCGTCGAACGTCTGCGCGGCGCATCCTTTGCTGCGGCCCGAGATGAGCGCCGCGCGGCGAGAGATGCTCACTTCGCCATCACTCGAATGGACCTTGAAGACCATCTCGCGCGATTACCGGCTCTACGAGGAAGAGCAGACCCCGACCTCGTTCGGGGAGCGTTTCACTTACTGGAAGTATGCGCTGAAGTTCATCGCCGACGCGCCGCTGGTTGGGCACGGCACCGGATCATCCAAGGGCTTGTACGAGCAAGCCGCGCATGGGCCGGATTGGGCCAAAGGCATCAGGTTGTTTCCAAACCCGCATAACCAGACGCTGAATGTCGGGATACAGTGGGGCGTGCTCGGCGTCGCCGTGCTCTACGCGATGTGGTTGGCGCACGCCGTGCTGTTTCGAGGAGATGGCTTTGCCAACTGGATCGGATTGCTCGTGGTGCTGCAGAATTTTCTCACCTCCATATTCAACTCGCACATCTTCGATTTCCACGAGGGCTGGATGTATGTGCTCGGCGTGGGAATTGCGGGCGGGATGGTGTTGAAGTCGAAAGCCGCCGCACGGGCGGACGCGGCAACGGGTTCCTGACTGGTAAGGGCATTCGAGATGGGCTATCAGCAGCGCGGGGAACGTGTCGCAAAACCCGTCCCGCCAAACGGTTGTTGAATGACGCGCTTCTCGCATCTCACGCTGCGCAATGGCCTGATCGCGCTCCACGACGTGATCGCGACCGGCTGCGCGCTGCTTGTCGCCTTCTATGTGCGCTTCGACGGCGGGCAGGGTTTCTACGATCGCTTGCCGCAGCTGCTGCGCATCCTGCCCTGGTTTCTCGTTTTCAGCGTCGGCGTCGCCTACCTCTTCAAGCTGACCACGACCAAATGGCGCTTCATTTCATTGCCGGATGCGGTCAACATCGTGCGTGTGGCGACCGTGCTGGCGCTGGCGCTGGTGGTGTTGGACTGGATCATCACAGCACCCGCGGTCGGCACCTTCTTCTTCGGCCGCGTCACCATCATCCTCTACTGGTTCCTCGAGATATTCTTCCTGAGCGGGCTCCGCTTCGCCTATCGCTATTTTCGCTACACCCGCGTGCGTCACCATGCGCGCACCGAGGCGGCTTCGCCGGGATTGCTGATCGGACGCGCGGCCGATGCCGAGGTGCTGTTGCGCGGCATCGAGAGCGGCGCGGTGAAGGGGATCTGGCCGGTCGGCATCCTCTCGCCGTCGCGGTCCGACAGGGGGCAATTGATCCGCAACATTCCGGTGCTCGGCGACAGCGACGACATCGAGGAGGTGGCCGGCGATCTTGCCCAGCGCGGCAAACCCGTTGCACGCGTGGTGATGATGCCGTCGGCGTTCGAGCCGGACTCCCGTCCCGAAACCGTCCTGATGCGCGCACGCCGGCTGCGTCTGATCGTGAGTCGGCTGCCGTCGCTCGAAGGCGGTGATGCGCCGCGTCTCACCAATGTCTCGGTCGAAGATCTGCTGCTGCGGCCGAGCGAGACGATCGACCATGCGCGGCTGGAAGCGCTGGTGAAGGGCAAGGCCGTCATCGTCACCGGCGGCGGCGGCTCGATCGGCTCGGAGATTTGCCACCGCGTCGTGACTTTCGGTGCTGCACGATTGCTTGTGATCGAGAACTCCGAGCCAGCGCTGTACGCCGTGACCGAGGCGCTCGCCGTCAATGGCGGCGATGCTGCCATCGAGGGACGCATCGCCGACATCCGCGACCGTGATCGCATCATCCGCCTGATGGGGGCTTTCAAGCCCGATCTGGTGTTTCATGCCGCGGCCCTGAAGCATGTGCCGATCCTCGAGCGCGACTGGAGCGAGGGCGTCAAGACCAACATCTTCGGCTCGATCAATGTGGCCGACGCGGCGCTAGCGGCCGGCGCCGAGGCGATGGTGATGATCTCGACCGACAAGGCGATCGAGCCGGTCTCCATGCTCGGCCTCACCAAGCGCTTTGCCGAGATGTATTGCCAGGCGCTCGACCATGATCCGGCGGCGCAGTCGGCGAACCGGCGGATGCGGCTGATCTCGGTGCGGTTCGGCAACGTGCTGGCCTCGAACGGCTCTGTCGTGCCGAAGTTCAAGGCCCAGATCGAGGCCGGCGGCCCCGTGACGGTCACCCACCCCGAAATGGTCCGCTATTTCATGACCATCCGCGAGGCCTGCGATCTTGTGATCACGGCGGCAACCCATGCGCTCGCCGCCGAGCGCGCCAGCGTCTCCGTCTATGTGCTGAACATGGGCCAGCCGGTGAAGATCGTCGATCTCGCTGAGCGCATGATCCGCCTGTTGGGCCTCGAGCCCGGCCACGACATCGAGATCGTGTTCACAGGGATGCGGCCGGGCGAGCGGTTGCACGAGATCCTGTTTGCCAATGAAGAGCCGCCGGTCGAGATCGGCGTGGCCGGCGTGATGGCCGCCAAGCCGAACGAGCCGCCGATGCAGTCGTTGCGGAAATGGATCGCGGCGCTGGAGCAGGCGATCGAGCGGGACGATCCCGCGACCATCAAGGCTGTGTTGAAGGATGCCGTCCCCGAATTCGGCTCGAACGCGGCGGCCGAGTAGCGTAACCGACGTCCGACCTTCGCACGCAGCTAGCGCAGCTGAAAGATCCGTCGGGCAAAACGCAAGAAAAAGGCGGCATCGATGATGGGTGCATTCAAGTGCATGCGCCGCGACCTTAGGCATTCCAGATTGCCTCGGATGGTGACGCCGAGGCCCCTGGTGCTGATGCCGCCCATTTGGAAGTCGGCGACGACGCGAGGGATATATCGTGGACGGAAATTGTTGAGCGCCAGCGCGCGTAGCATGTAGTCGTAATCAGCGGTTGTGATGTAGCTCAGATCATACCAGCCAACCTTTTCGGCGACGCTCCTGCGCATGTAGAATGTCGGATGCGGAGGCACCCAACCAAGTTGAAAGGAATAGCGTCTGAATGTTCCACCGCGCCAGAGGCGAACCAACTTCTTGCTGACGTGATCGGTCACCATCTTTAGATCGCCGTAGACGATGTCGGCTTCCCGCAGGGCTGCGGCGATGTCGCCAAGCACGCTGCGATCGTGAAAGGTGTCATCAGAATTGAGAAACCCGACCGCATCCCCCTGGAACAACCGCAGGCCCTTGTTCATGGCGTCGTAGACGCCTTTATCCTTTTCAGAAAAAACACGGATCAGCGGGGAGGCGAAAGACTCGACGATCTTTAGCGTTGCATCACTGGATGCCCCATCGATCACCAGCATCTCCTTGTCGAGATGATCTTGTTGAAGGAACGACTCGATGGTGGAGGACATCGTCGCCTCAGAGTTATAGCTTGCGGTGATGACGCTGATCTTCATCGGTCTTCAGGATCGTAGTCCAATCGCGACTGTCGGACTCTGCGGGTCCGCCTCAAATAACATTGCTATTGCGCGCGTTCGTCAAGTCGCTTGATGGTGCGAGACGTCAAATGAGTGTCTCGTGCTTCGGTACCTGGATGTACGCCGAGCCCTGCGCGGCTTTTTCCGCGCTGAGGATCCAGACCAGTCCGCCGACCGCGCCAACGAAGAATGTGACCGCGCCATAGAGCAGCGAGACGTTGACGCCCTCACTCGACACCAGCCCGGCATAGCCGAATGCCAGTCCCATGGTCGCCTCGCGCACGCCCCAGCCCGCGATCGAGATCGGCAGCATGGTGATCAGCATTACCGGCGGCAGGAGCTGGAAGATCTGGCCGAACACGGCCGGCGCGGCGATCGATTGCACCACGCACCAGGCGATGACGACGGCGAGCACGTGGACGGTCAAGGACAACGCCGCGACCTTGGGTCCGCGGCTGCGGCTGAACAACACGCGGTCGGCGACGACGGCGCAGGCGTGGATGTGATGCGTGGCCCACCAGCGCTTGAGCCAGGGCCAACGCAGGAAGCCGAACACCAGAAATCCGAGACCGCAAGCCAGCGCGGCGAAGTCGACGAGCAGCAGCGCGAGCCGCCCCTGGGGATCGCCGATCAGTCGGTAGCTCCACGGCAGGCTCGCCACGATGATGACGGCGAGCGCGATCAGGCCGATCGCACGGTCGACGAAGATGGAATAGGTTGCCGCGCGCCATCCGGCGCCCGCGCGCGCCACCAGCCACAGTCGCACGGCATCGCCGCCGATGGCGGACGGTAGCGTCTGGTTGAAGAATGTGCCGATGACGTTGTAGCGCATCGCCTGCCGCAACATCAGCGGCGCGCCGCATTCGGCGCTGATCTCGCGCCAGCGCAGCACCCCGATGAAGATCTGGAAAAACGATGCGCCGATCGCCGCCGCGATCCACAGCAGGCTGCCGAAATTGTTGATGCGCGAGAACAGCGCGAGCAAATCGATCTTGCGCAGCGCGAAGTAAAGCAGCGCCGCGGAAACCAGTATCTTTGCCGCCGAAAGCAGGAACTGGCGCATCTCGCAGGAATAACCCGTGGTTTGAGGGGGAACAGACGCAAAACGGCCGCGCTAGTGCCGCCGATTTGAAGTCCCTGACTCACTCGTGGCACAACCGGGTTCAGGGAATTCAAATCGAAAGTGGGCACCAGCGCGCCTTGGTATGGTTTTGCAGCCGATATGGCAATAGGCAGCGATCTTCTATTGCGACGGCCTCAACAGCGCGGCTAAACAGGCCCCGGCCGGCGCGGGGGAAGCCGATCCGGCTAGTGTGGCGGTTCAGAAGTCCGCATCATTGCTGCCGCGAGTTCCTCGTGCGGACTTCTGAACCAAAGCCACACTAGATCAATAATTTGGCTAGTTTCCTTCGCTTCCGAAGTTCGCAAAGGAAGACGCCGCGAAATGATGCGGACTTCCGAATCGGGACACTAGTATCGGGGACAGCATGTCGGAACAGGCCATATTGGTCACGGGTGCCGCGGGTTTCATCGGCTTTCATGTCGCGCGACAGCTTGTGGCCGAAGGCCGGCATGTCGTCGGGCTCGACAATCTCAATGATTTCTACGATCCCGCGCTCAAGCAGGCGCGGCTCGGTCTGTTACGGCAGCAGGCGGGATTCGAATTCGTAGCCGCCGATGTTTCGAATCGGGCTGACATCGCGGCGCTGTTCGCAAGGCACGGCTTCGCCCAAGTGATCCATCTGGCGGGGCAGGCCAGCGTTCGCCACTCGCTCACACACCCGCACGACTATGCCGATTCCAACCTCGAGGGCTTTCTCAACATTCTGGAAGGCTGCCGGCGCAACCAATGCCGCCATCTGATCTACGCTTCCTCATCATCGGTCTACGGCGCCAACACCAAGCTGCCGTTCTCGGTCACCGACCGCACCGACCATCCGGTCAGCCTTTACGCCGCAACCAAGAAGGCCAACGAGCTGATGGCCCATGCCTATGGCCATCTCTACCGCCTTCCCACCACCGGCTTGCGCTTCTTTACCATTTACGGCCCGTGGGGCCGTCCCGACATGGCGGTCTTCCTGTTCACCAGGTTGATTGTCGAGGGAAAGCCGATCAAGCTCTTTAACCATGGCAAAATGCGGCGGGACTTCACCCATATCGACGATGTCAGCCGTGTAGTATCGAAGCTCGTCGAGCGCGCCCCTGCGGGCGAAGCGGCGTCAGCGGGCGCGCCGTCGCGAATCTACAATGTCGGCAATCACCGCCCCGAGGAATTGACCCATGTGGTCGCCCTTCTGGAGAAGGAGCTCGGCCGCCCCGCGCAGAAGGAAATGCTGCCGATGCAGCCCGGCGACGTGCTCGAGACCTTTGCCGATATCGGCGATCTGACGCGCGACACCGGCTTTGCACCCGCGACCCCGATCGAGGAGGGTATCCGCGACTTCGTTGCGTGGTATCGCAAGCACTACAGGATTTGAGCGGCGATGATAGAACGAATGATTCCCCTGATCATGTGCGGCGGCGCCGGAACGCGGCTGTGGCCGGCCTCGCGCGAGGGGAGGCCGAAGCAGTTCCTGCCGCTGTTCGGCCCGCGCTCGACCTTCCAGGACACGCTCGTGCGCGTCTCCGATCCTGCGCTGTTCGCGCGGCCGATCGTCATCACCAATGCCGCCTATCGCTTCATGGTACTGGAGCAGCTCGCCGATATCGGCATCGAGGCCGACGTGTTGCTCGAGCCGATGCGGCGCGATTCGGGGGCTGCGATCGCGGCCGGCGCCGCCTTTGCGCTGGCCCGCGAGCAGGATGCCGTCGTGCTCGCGCTCGCGGCCGACCACGTGGTGCGCGACAATGCCGCCTTCATCGCCGCCTGCCGGCACGGGCTTGCGGCCGCAAATAGCGGCAGCATCGTGACCTTCGGCATCAAGCCGGACCGCGTCGCGGCGACCGAATACGGCTATATCAGCCCGGGCGCGAAGGTGACCGGCGAGGTGCGCGCTGTCGCAAAATTCGTCGAGAAGCCGGATCAGGCGACTGCGGCCGATTACACGGGGAATGGTTATCTCTGGAACAGCGGCAACTTCATGTTCCGCGCCTCCGTCCTGCTCGACGAATATCGCAAGTTCGACGCCGCAAGCGTCGAAGCCGTCAGTAACGCAGTCGCGCGCGCCGGCCGCGATCTCGGCTTCGTCACGCTCGAGCCGGATGCGTTCGGCGCGGCGAAAGCGATCTCGATCGATTACGCCGTAATGGAGAAGACCGCGCGTGCCGCCGTCGTGGAGGTCGCCTGCGGTTGGTCCGATGTCGGCTCCTGGCACGCGGTGTGGGAGCTCTCGAACAAGGACGGTCAGGGCAACGCTTCGCAGGGCAGGGCAATGTTCGAGGATTCCCGCAACTGCAACGTCTCCACCGACAAGGCGCTGGTCGCGCTGGAAGGCGTCGACGATCTTGTCGTGGTGGCGACCGAGGACGCCGTGCTGGTGTCGCGGCAAAAGGATGCCAACGGCTTGAAGCGGCTGGTCGGCAAGCTGAAGAGCGTCGCCCCGCAGGTCACCGAAGATCATCTCAAGGTGCACCGACCCTGGGGCAGCTATCAGGCGGTCGACAATGGCGACCGCCATCAGGTCAAGCGCATCATCGTCAAGCCGGGCGGCCGGCTGTCGCTGCAGAAGCATCACCATCGTTCCGAGCACTGGATCGTGGTGCGTGGCACGGCCACGGTGACGATCAACGACAAGGTCAAGACGGTGCACGAGAACGAGTTCGGCCTATATTCCGATCGGCGCGGTGCACCGGCTGGAGAATCCTGGAAAGATCCTGCTCGAGTTGATCGAGGTGCAGACCGGCAGCTATTTCGGCGAGGACGACATCATCCGCATCGAGGATGATTACCGGCGCGAGTGAGCTTCCCTGCGACGACATCGTCACCCTCTTGCCCGAGCGATAGCCAACATGACTCGTCGTCCGCTTGCTTATCAACTTGCCGCGTTCGGCCTTCCGGCTTTCATTTTCCTGTCAGGCTTCTTCGCGATGTCTGGCTTGAAGCTTGCCCCTTGTTTCGCAGCCTAAGTTAACATCCATTTTGATTCTGCAAGGCATACCTCTCTAACCTTGAAGAATGGGTCTAACCTGACGTCCCGAGACACAGCCGCTGTAGGGAGGCCGTGTCGATGAGCCGCCGCGAAATCAGATTTTGGTGGATCGTGTATTTCATCTCCCCTGTTATGGGCATCGCTGGCTTGTTCCTTTACAGGGAACTCGGATTATGAGCGCGCCGTATTTATGCCTGCTGTTCGCGTCCGCACTTACTTCTGCATTACGGGTCCGTTCGCTTCCACGGTCTGCGTCGGTGCAGGGTCTGCAGTAGAAACAGAGTCTGACAGGTTTGACGCCAGAGCGTCGCCTCATAGCGGCTTAGTCGGTCGAGAGGGCATGATGGTAGGTTGGTCAAACGAAGAAAGGTCGTTGTTAAATTGTCGCATTCTGTAGTCTGCTGCATTGGCAGACCGTCCTCAAAACTGTTTGAATGTTCCGCGTCGCGTTCTCGCCACAGGTTGCCATCGGATTGGATGACTGGTGCGCCTATGGTTTCGGTTGACTGGTTATCTCGCCAATGTGGTCGGCGCGCGCGGAATTGCAATAAATGGAGCGCTTGCACTTTGAATAGCCCCGTCTCGATCGCGGTTGCGCGACGCAGCCGCCATAACAGACTGGCCAGACGAAGAACCAGTTCCCGTTCGACACATGTTTGGGGATCGTAGTCGGAGGTTACAGCCATCTGAAATGCTGTGTAGTCCTCGGCATCTTCCAGTGCGCTGATTACGGTCTCTGCCGTTAATCCATGACGAATAGCGTTTTTTCGAGATCTGCTCTTGCCCTCGTCGGTGATGGGACCGGTGCTGAGACGGGCGTTACGGCGGTTAGCCTCAATCTTCCGGAAGGAAGTCATTCCGCCTCCGCGCGCAGAATTGGCTTCGTTTCGTTATTTTGATCCCGGACCGTAGCGACGAGTGCACTCCCGGCATGCGAGCCGTTCATGCCGGTGACCCCTTGTGTTTCGGCATGCCCCTCTGTTTCGACTGTCGCGCCTGCATGCGTTTCCGCCCAAAGGGCTGCCGCAACGGGAAGCGGATCAATACCCCAGTCCTGCCACCAGAGCCGTTCATTGCCGCGGCGATGCAGCTCGCGATGATGGAGCCTGCATAGCGGAACTGTGAACCTGTCGCTGACCTTACGGCCCATGGCAACGCGTTCTGCAAATTTAACATGGTGAGGATCCGAGGGCCTTCTCCCGCAAGCGAGGCACGGCTGCGTCGCGACGAATCTCAGATGGTGTCGATCGCGCTCGCGCACTGGTTTTGCGATCGTGACGACAGCGTCATCCTGAGATGCCGCAGGGAAGTGCTCCGGTCCGTGCGCCGGATGTTCCTCGACCCGGGTCAGCGTCCGTAAAAAGGCCGATTCGAGTCGGTCGGCATCGCCGGCCTGAAGTCGGTTTTTCAGTGCAAGCGCCGTCTGGGTCCACGCCGCCAAAGCTTTCGGCCCGTCAATTCCGGCCACTTCGGAGATCAGCCGGTCCGCAAGGTCTTGAGAGGCTTGCGGCGTTAGGCTGGCGGCCACCAATCGTTTGGTGCCGGCGCGGCTCCGAGGCGCGTGCAGCGGTCCGGTTGGTCTCCGGGCGGTTTGGAGGCCCGAGCCGTGCGGCGTCATCAGGGGCCCATTTTGGGGGCTTGCGCAGCCAGGGACAGTCTGGTCCGGCGCATCGAGGTCGTCCTCGCCTGCAATCCCGACAAGAGTGAACAGCGCATAACGGCGGGCATAGGTGAGGGCGGTTCCCAGACGGTGTGGCGCAGCCGTCTCGCTGACCGGGCAAACCGGCCAATCCGAGGACACCCATTCTCCGGAGGTATGCACAAGGGTGGTCGTGAGGCAAATAAGCCCGCTATCCTTGTCCATTGCGGTGGTCTGCACCGTCGCGATTTCGTGGCGGCCTAGGCACTTTCGGACCACATCGAGACCGCAGGCAAGCGAAGCGTACCGAAAACTTCGGCTGCCCTCCCGGGGAAACGGCGACACAACGGTCGCCGTCAGGGATTTCTCGGGATTGACAATCTCGGACTGCGCCTTCGCGAGCGCCGCAGCGAGTGCTCCTACCGTTTCACTGGCGCGCTGCATGGTCCGCCTCGCCGACAAGCAGGTCAAAGCTGATAGCGCCGGATTTCGATCGCTTGGCCCGCAGCCCATGCCCCGCAGCTTCCTTGGCATCGTCAGGCACCAGAGCCTTCAGCTCGGCTTTCGCGCGATCGTGCTCAAGCGCGGCTGGGCGGGTTGCTCGATAAAGGTTTGCGAACTCGGCCCATGCGTTCGACCCGCTCATGTCGACGCTCCGGATAGCCTCGATCTTGGGTCGGGGAGGATCGACGCCAAACAACTGAGGAACTTCACCGGTTTGAACACAGCGCCAGAACTTCTTTTCTACTGTGAGAAGCAAATGTTGATAAAGCGGATCTGCGGGGATCGTAAGTTCGACCCATTTGCCGCCACCGGTGATGATCGACAGCACCGCCGTGCGCGACGTGGTCACCCACATGTTGTGCTGCAGCTGCGCCATGTGCTTCTCGGCGGCAGCCTCTTCCGAGAAATTCCATGGCAACATGAATTTGGCTTCGAATACTGCGCCGGTCGCCTCGACTTTCCCATCGAGCGTCGCGGCCATCCAGCGGTGCACAGAATGAAATGCACGCCGCTGCACGTCGGAGACGACATGCCCGGTGTTCTTTTCGAACCAGCGCCGGTTCAGCGGCTCGGTTATTGTGCCGAGCTGGACGACGAGTTCGCCGGACAGATCCTCCGGCTCAATCTCGCCCCGCTTTTCGCGCCAGAGCTGGACCAATGCCGCTTCATTGGCGCCCATGATGATCCGGGCATCCGAGCCGCCGATGAAGGTGCGGCGGTCGCCTAAGAAGGATCGCTGCGAGTGAGGGGTTGCGCTCATGAATACCATCCTTCGAACGTGCTAAGTTACCTGTGATTCTGACACATGTGACAAAAGCACAATATAATGCCTGTGACAAGTGCACAAGTACGGATGGCTAGGGCGGCGTTAAATTGGACCGTTCGGGATCTTGCGCAAGCGACCGGTCTTCATCGAAACACAGTGAGTAACATCGAGGTTGGTCGCTACCTGGGAGATTCGAAGACACTCGAGCTTATTGAAAAGACGCTCAGGACTGCCGGCATCGAGTTCATCGACGAAAACGGGGGAGGTGCGGGCGTTCGTCTTCGCAAGCCGCATAAGCGCGGATAGTGGAAGGAAGAAAGTGCTCGGTGTTTTGACAGACCCGCCGCACCCGCGGTGCAGGAGTGGGGACGTAAGTCAGCCAGATGTCGAACAATAATGAATGCGGCCCAAATCGAGTGCGGCCAATTAGGCGTAGATTGCGGAAGACATGTTGAGACAACGAGCGTTTGGCTCCCCAAGCCAGCGGCCGTGGACAACGGTCGCCGCAATGGTCAAAATGGCAATGACGCTGGCGAAACCAAGAGAGAATGATTCTCACATCGGTCCAGAAAGGTTGTCCCGAGATCGCGTTACAATAGAATGCTTGTCGCTCCCAATAAGCTCGTCTGTTCTCTACCGGATCGTCCGGCAGTCGTGTCCAGACCTCTTGGCCCCAATTTATCGTCTGTTCGTCGGTACTGACGCTTGCGTCGAAAGCGTTACCGGCCGGATTTCGAGGGACGGCGCGCAGATGATCTTGTTCGACGGTCAGACTTGATTCGGGCTCGGCGCCGGCCATGATCTGCCACGGGCTCAAGATCCCGCGATAGGCGGGATTGCGTACCTTCTCGACCCAGCCGCGGCGAAGTAGCACCTGGTGGACTCTGCCGCGCTCGCTTCTCGTCGCGCCGATCATGCGTGCGATGTCGCCCATGCCGTACCATTGGCCGGGTTGCACAGCGGCGAGCATGCGATGCGCGATCGATTGACCCTGTTTAGGGTGGAAGCGGTCGCGCGCGCGCCAGCGGTCACAGGAACGCTCTACGGCTGCCTCCTGCTTTGCCTGGCGCACGCGGCGCTAACCTTCGAGTGATGCCGCGATGTCGCAAAGCGGCCGCTTGTCGCCTTTTTTAGTGAACCGCCAGGTGTTGTCCTCAATCGTGATACGAAGCAGGGCGTCTAAGCGCGGCCAAGGGAGATTGCTATTGGGCGAACACGACCCCGACGCGCCGTTCTTTGCGCCAGACGACGTAGCTACGGTGTCGGGTCTGCGTCGTTGCGATGTTCAGGGTGATCTCATGCGGAATATTCAGCGGGTTCAAAACGCCACGCCACTCGCCGCCGCATTGACCTTCTCGCGATCATGCCAATCCGCTTCGGGTAGCGACGTGACCGCGTGGTGCAGCTCGGCAGCGATGGTGATGCCTACTCCGAGAAGCGAAACCTTTTGACCATGCTCGGGCGTGGCGCTGGCGTTATCGGATACTCGAACGCCACACCCTCCGGGTCGTGCTCGGCGAACCACTCGTTCGAAGCATCTTGGCTGACAAACACCTTGAGATGATCCTTGTCACCAACCTGCTTGTTCGTGTCGACGTAAATCCAGACGCGATCCTTCATTGGGGACTGGTGACCCCAAGGGATCACCGCCCAGATACGCTCATGAAAGTAGTACAGCATAATCTTGGTGAACAGCTCTGTAAGCGCAATCGACCCAGCCAGGGTGAGTTTGCCTGTCACAATCAGGCTGATCACGAACGTGTCGATGGTGCCGGTGACGCGCCAGCTTACCGCCTTGGCAAATGAGCGACTGTGAGCCTCGCGACCGCTGAAGATTCCCATGGCTTGCCTTAAGGTTTCACTCGGAGGAGTAAATGTGATCTGGGGTGTAGTCGTAGGTGAGAATGCTCAGCGTCAGCCACCCAGCAAACAGGCCGGCTATGATGAGCAGCATTCGTATCCAGTTCCTCACCGGCGCCATGCCTGATCCTTAACGCCAGTCCGTCGGACCTGATCTGTCCCTTGCGATGCAATCTACTCAGCATTAGCATGCGAGCGTCAATGTCAAATTCCGTACTCTTCCTTTGCACCGGCAACTACTACCGCAGCCGATACGCGGAGGAGTTATTTAATCATCTCGCGCGGGTTGAGGGATTGTCATGGCGTGCTTACTCATGCGGAGCGGCCGACAAGAGCTTCCCCGAGAACGTCGGCCCGATGTCTCAATTTTCGCGAGAGGCCCTCGACGCGAAGGGCATCGCGCCTGAGGGCGGGTTGCGCGATCCTCGACCCTGCACGATGGCTGACCTCGACAGCGCGCAACTCGTGATCGCCCTAAAGGAAGCGGAGCACCGCCCGTTGATCGAGCAACGGTTTCCTGAGGCCGCTCACATGGTGACCTATTGGCATGTAGATGACATTGAGTTCGCTCATCCGTCCGTCGCGCTTGCGCAGATCGACAATCACGTGCGCAATTTGATTGCGCAGCTCAAGTAGCTCACATGCGGCGAATATGGGCAGCCCGTAAAGATTGCGAGACGGGGAACCTCACGTTTCGGATTTCACAGCCCTTTGAAGAGAAATGCGCCAGCAATGCCGATGACGGGCGCGGTGAAGTATACGGCACACCAAAACCTGATTTCGCTGCGGCTCATGACAGCAGGCCTCACGATCTTGAGGAAGCGCGAATTGGGACACTAGCTGATTCAGCTTCCCGTACCAGCGGGATTACAAGGTATCAACATTAAGCCGGTCCTGCTCTGCGCGGGCGAAGGCCATATTCACGGCGGCGCAAATTCGCCAACGTCAGACCGACTGGCAAACTCAACCAATCGCATTTTGATTTTGCGAGACGTGGCGAGTAACTTGCCGCCTTCAATAATGCTTTGCAATCGATCCTGATCGGCCGCGATCAAAGGAAAGATTTCGCCTGTTGCCGTCTTGCCAAAGGCAAGCAACTCCACATTTTCGTCGTTGACATAAGTAACGAGCCAGACCTTGTCCATTCGTCTGATGGCTGAGTCGGAATCGTACTTGTTGCTGATCGGTTGCACATATGGCGTGCAACACATGGCGATAACTGCCGCGGAAATAAGACGCACATTCCTCTCCTTCGTCGCAGGGCTATCGAAACTCCACCATATTTCTCGGCAAGCCCTTCCAATTGAAATCCGGCCGCACGTCGGCGCCGCGCTTTCCGCAGGTCTTGCATACGAACCGCGGTTCAATATCCGAGAGCCGGACAGTGGGTCAGCTTTGCCACCCAAACAAGTAGTTGGGATCGACCTGAAGGACGCGACAGATTTCTGAGAAACGGCCTCCCGAAATCCGGCTCGTGCCCTGTTCATACTTCTGGATTTGCTGAAAAGTCACTCCGAGTGCTTTGCCCAATTTTTGCTGCGATATGCCAAGCTCAAGGCGCCGGAGTCGAATGCGCACGCCAATATCAACGTCATCTTTCGTCACAGATCGCTGTTTTCTGTACGGCTTTCGTTTCGCTTTGGCGGCCATCGCTCAACTCATGCGCCATAAAAACCCTAAGAAACGCTAGCAGCGCAGCGATTGCGAATCGAGCATCCGCTGCTCGGCTCGCGCAAAAATCTTGGCCACGCGTTCAGCTGCCGCGCTATCGACCAAATCGGTCCGTAGCCGCCGGCCGGGGATGTCATCCCAATAGATAAACCGCGACGGCCTGCCATCCGGAAAGCGGATTTCGAAAGAGCCGCACCTGGCCACGGCTTCATGTCGGATCAGGCGGACGCGCACCCCCCATGATTCCGCGCCCAGCGCACCGCGCAAATTATCAATCCCTTGGGGCGTGTCCGGATTGCCGGGTACTGTGCATTGCGGATGTGGGAAGAGGCCGCCAATTGGGGCGGCCTCTTCGGGTGGACCTGTCGGTCAAGGGGCTGGTTTCAACTCGACTGGTCAAGGCCATTATGACCGGTAAGTGACAGAGCGGGAGGCGCGGAAATCGATCCACCGTGGCTCGCAAACGGAACGCCGCCTTAGCCTTAGTTGTTATTTTGGAACGACTAAGCCTGTGCTAGATGCGCCCCATTAGGATGAGCGATGATGTTTTGGATATTGGTTGCGCTGGCGGTGCTGGCGATGTTTTGGCTGGCAGCTTGGGCTTGGTTTCACTGGAAGTTCCCGGAGAAAACAAAGTGAGCCTCGGCTAGTGAGACGTCATGGTGACGATCGGGTCGTCTTTGATGACAAAGGCGATGTCGCGCCTTTCGCGCTGATGCCCCGCTTGCCGTTGGATCACGAAGAGGACGCCGAGGGAAAGCAGTCTCGTCCACTGTTCCATGCCTTGGTCTGCATCGCGCTCGCTGCTGCGGGATCCGGTGCTGCCTTTGTCTGGCGTGGCGATGTCGGCGGCGCATTGAGTATGCTGACATCGGCACCCACGTCTGCTCCTGCGTCGCCAACGCAGGACGCCCTGTTGAAGAGCCTGGTTGAAGCGCAGCAAAACACTACCGCGATCGACCAGCGTAACCAGGATTTGCTGCAGGCGCAGGCCGCGGAAATCAAGCGATTGTCCGACGCCGTCTCGCAGCTTGCAACGCAGGTGGATGCGCTCAACGCGCGCGCCGCTCATGCCGTCGTCCCGCCGCATGCGCTGAAAAAGCCGGCTCCGAAGGTCGTTGCACCCAAGCCGGCCGCGCCGGTACCGCCGACTCCCGAAGAAAATCAGTAGTGCGACCGCTTACCGGCGGCGTGTCCACGGCCCGGCCAATGCCACAGCAGCCAGCCCGAGAGCAGGATGGCAGCAACAACAAACTCAATGCGGCGGGGACGGTGCATTCTTTATTGCCTCTCTGGCCGCCTCGCTCGCGTGGCGAAGGGCTGCCATGGCTTCATCGCTGAATTGGATGGTTGGCAATTCCTTTTTTAAAAGGGCATTTCGCTGCGCCTCGGTAAATTTTTGACCGGAGCTGTGTTCGATAGCGTCCACGGCCCAAGTTCGCATGACCACCGCATCGTCCGTCGGTGGTGCACGCAAAACCTCGATCGCTATCTCCATGGTTTTGAGGTCCATTTCCCGCTTGTTGGTGAGGAAGTTGACCAAGGGAGAAATGGTCGCTCCTAACAGCGTGCCCAAAACTCCCGCGGCTGCAATTGCGGTCGCTAGTCTTGTGGAATGAACCATAACCATAACCATCTCCGGGGAACGTGGTGATCGTTCCGCAACCTCCGGGCGCGCGCAAGGACAAAGCTAAGGGAGGTCGCGCGAAAGCTGCCCGTGAGGGCTTGGCGTCCGCCCAAAGGGTGGGACTGGGGCGAGGAGCGCAGGTCGCTCCCATCTATCTGGTGTCGGCCGGAGCTCGTAGGCGAGCGCTAGTGGAACGAAGACGGCGGATTTGTGCCTTGTAGTGCTTGGCAGGCGTCAATGCGGGCCTGAGTGTCTTTGTCACCGTGAAACGGAGTCACTCCGTCCGCCTCAAATTTGCCGTGCGGCCTCAAGGAAAAGATTATTTGCAGGTAATGGGTGTAGTCCGGGCTTACATCGACGTTAGCCCCTGAGATTGGTAGAATAATCGGCACGAGTTGCAGGATGTTGGTGCCCGCGGATATGTCAAACAGGAGCTGAAATTGAGTGGTCACTGTTAGTTTGGGCTGGCAAACACGATCCACAAACGCTGTGCTAATGCCGCCATACCCCTCTTCGCCTAAACGGTCCTTATAGCGCTGAAGTGCAGCCGAAAGCCAAAGTCGGAACCAAGTGTATTGAAGAAGTTGTTTTGCAGGCCCCCCGCGAGAACACTCTTGCAGAGTCGGTAGCCGTAAGCCCAAAGGGAGTTTTTGCCACTTGGGAGGCTTGACGCCTGGCAAAGCGCTTGGCGGACTCGAATAGATAAAGTCGCTCGTCGTCTGCGGGAGGATGAAATCCACTTGGGATGTTTGCGTGCTTTTCCCTTGAGCTTTCAGCTGCAGTGAAGGCGCATTGTTGTTCGTTGTGACGAGAGAGGCGAGCGAGGTTAATCCGAGCGTTTTGAGATTGACGCCAAGGTACGAAACGCTCCCTTGGACATCCGTGGTGAGCTTTAGTTGAACTTGAGCCCCTCTGTTTGGATCAAGAAAGCGAGCCAACTCGCTTTTATTGTTATCGAGCCGTCTCTCCTCGTCCCGTATAAATTCGGCGAGTTCACATCGGACCTGTTCTGCCACCTCTGAGGCCGGGATTTGCTCGGTGTAGCTGAAAACGCCTGGGTGGCTCTCAAAGCCTGGCCAAGGCAAGATGTCGGCGCAGCCGGCCTGTGTTACCGCAAGGCATATTATTGCAAACGAGCGAAACGCACGCATCCCCAAGCCCCCCAATCGATGCAAGCTCAACCTTAGGGCGCGTGCAAGCTAGAAAGCTGGCGTGCCGATTCTCGTTCTGCGAGTGTGCTATGGATGACACAGCTTTGGTCGACTACGCGGTATTTGGCTAGGATATGCTGACACGAACCTTACATTACGCCGCGGTCTTCTCCACGCAGCGCCTTCGCCTCATCCCAAGGCGCGCGCATCCAGACCTCGCGCTCTTGCCCGGTCGTCAGGATGACCGGCATGGCCTTTGGATGAATAGCGCCAGCACGGCATTCGGCGCGGTCGTCAGAAAAACCATAGACCTGGTGGGGGCCGGCTATTGGTTTCGACTTCATTCCGCGGTCACCGTTGAAGGTCGTCCAGATCCCTGCGAAGCAGGACGGCGGGCGGCTCTCATCGAGCGCGGGGCGCGCTGACATAGGGTGCACAGGGCGCATCTTTCTGATTGCCGGTAGCGGCTGGCAGAACTAAAAAGGGGCTGCCGCGGTCCCGCTCCGCCACACGCAGTTGACCACTCCTATTTTTGCGACGCCGACGCCTATCGCAATGTTTTTCGCCTTGCAGGACAAACGCCCATTACTCTGCTCGCTCGCGCAGCGCTCGATACGGGAGACGGCGCTGTATTTCGAAATGCGACGCCAAGGGATGCCAAATTGAACACGACCTTTAGCTCTCTCGGCATCGTCGCGGGCGGCAACCCGACTACCAATACCACGCGGTGGATGAACGCGCTCGCGAACATCAAGAGCAGGGCCGCGCCGGTCACGACGTTCGTGATCGACAACTCCATCAAGCCCTACGATTTCGACAACACGACGCCGTTCAATATCGCGCTACAAAACCTCGCCATCATTGCGGAGGGGCATCAGGCGACGCTGCGCCACACCGGCAGCGGGCAGTTCATTGTCGCCAATGGCTGGTCGAACTTCGGGATAGGGAGGGATGCGGTCAAGCGAGTTCTGTTGGGCACCGAGGACCAGCCAATCCAGCTCAAGGGCAATCCGAGGGGCGGCACGACCGACGTCTTCTACATCAACCGGATGGCCGACAGTAAATTCCACATCCGGCCGCGGGACGGCGTCACGCAGGTTCGCGCCGACAATGTCGGCCAGACCAACACCTTCATAGCAATGGTGACCTGCCTACTCGATGTGACCGTCTCGCCTGATTGGGACGAGGAGCCGTTTCATCAGCCGGCCGTGAGCGGCGCGATGCTCAACAGCTGCTTCGGCTGCGACCTCCGTCTCAACATCGAGGGGATCGGCTGGTTCGGCGGCTCGCGCGTCAACGGAGCTCAATACGCGACCACCCTCGACAACAGCAACCGCAACTGGTTCCGCGGCCGCGCGTCCATGGAGAGCAACGGCGCGGGCGGTGTCTGGATCACATCGACTTGCCAAGACAATACCGTGGAGCCTTGCGACAACGAGGTCAATGGCGGTGGTGTGGTCGCCACGGGTAGCGGCTACTGCGATTGGGTGATCCGCGGTACGCGGACTCGTTTGTGCAGCATTGCGGGGCTCGCGCAGATCGATGGCGCGCAGACCATAGCCGAGGGCTGCACCTTCGAGCCGGGGACGACGGTTTGCAGCCAAGGGCCCGCGCCACGCCGCTCCGACGGCACGGTGATCCGGCACTCATTTCAGTCGTGCCAACTCGATGGGTGGAACGACGTCGGCGCGAGTTCGTGGGTCCGTAACTGCGATGTGTCGGACCCGAACTAGGAGGGCGCAACAGCTGTTTTCGCCGATCAACATCGCGCCGCGGGTTTTCGTCGGCATTCGGCTCAAATGATAGCTATGCGCGGCGCAGCGGGTCACGCCCGGCTCAGCGCTGGCTCACCCGCTCGCGGCGCGCGGCAGCACCTTTGCCTTTTCCAGTGCCTGGTTCTGATCGAGCAAATCCCGCCGAATGCGCCGGCCGGCGAGGTCATCCCAGTAGAAATATTGAGACAGCCGGCCGTCGGGAAAACGCTCCTCGATGCTGCCGCACTTCAGCGACTTGTCGTCCGCACCGCGCGTCTCGTAGCGGATGACGCGGACTTAGGTGATCGTCTTCGCTTATGGCCGCCGATGTAGTGCGGCGAGCGATCCAGGGCACATGAAGAGACGCCGCTAAGTGACTCAATGTGGCCCACCAGAACAGCCGTTCCAAAAGGTGGGTCAATCAGCGATGTTTTCTGTAGCAAAATCAGACGGGCATTTTGGGCGTGGCGCTCCCTAGCGAAGTGCCAACCGGCCACGAAGATATTGGAATTGGAACCAATCTCGCGGGCCCGATTGAAAGGCGCGGATATCGCGAAACGAAGCCAATTCTGACTTCGCAGGCCCCCCGTAATCTCCACTACGACGCGCACAAATTTCATGGCCTGCATTAGGACGTGCGCGTGTTTCGTCGGCGACGGCGCAGAATTTCCCGCGATGCGCATCTGCTCGCCGTGTGCGACGCGGTGCAATCGGCACCATGAAGCTCGTGGTCCCGCGCGCGTCGGCGCCTTCGAGGGTGGGTCCGGCTGCATTCCCTCTGCTAGAGCATCGGGACCGCGGGGCGAGCGCAGTCCCGATCCCGAGTTCGGGACTTTACCTGATCCGCTTGATGATGGGCTCGCCAGGGAAGCCGCTGACGACAGTTAGTGGCTCTTCTTGTGCCTGGTAGGGCGAGGATCCGCTGCTCCGGGATTCGTCGGCCAGGTCCTTATGTTGCCCGAAGTTGGGCAGGCTGCCGAATGCGCCACCAACACCACGCCCTTCGTTTCGCCTTGGCGGCGGCCTGCCCCCTAGCGCCAAGCTGACGTGTGCACGAGGGGATGATGATCTAATAAGCCGAGGAAGAGGCCTTGCGGAGAATTGCGAAGCCCTGTGGAGGAAGAGCGACATCGCATCGACATGATCTGTGTATTCGGTATTTGGGAAATAAATGATCTCCTCGATCGCCTCTTCCACGGCGTCGCGCCCGGGCCTGATCCTCATCCGGCCGGCGTGGATCAAAGGCAAGAACTTCCGAAACCGTGAGTATTTTGATCCCTTGGGAATGATGCCTTCGATTTGCGCATGAACTTGACCTTGAAGCTTCTCGATTAGATCCGGGCCGCGCGCCGTTGCCTCGACAAGGATAAGGCACGCACCATATTTTTCCGCCAGCATCCTAATTTTGTCATACAGGCGCTTGAACGTGCACGCCTCGGCGAAGGCTTGGAGCAACACGTAGCTGTTCCCTTCGACCGCATAAACGTGAATTACGTTTCGACTGCGCGAGGCCGTCTTCGACGTGGTGTCGACGCTGATCACGACAGGAAGCCCGCGGGCGGAGCCTTCAAAAAAGTGAAAGTGATTGACGTCGATCTCGAGCGGATCTTCCTTCGGCCCCAAGCCTTGCTGGAAGTGCAGCCAGAACGGCGCGCCGATATGCTCGGCGCGGACTTTGTTGATTTCTTCCGGTGGAAAGGCGTCACCCCGGAGGGCCTCACCCTTGGCGAGCTGCCACGTCTCGCCATCGATATCAAACTCCATGGCATGAGGTGCGAAGAGCGGAAGACGAACAGAGTGGAAATCACCCCGCTCGATGATATGTGCCGACAAATCATCCTCAGCTACACGGTGGCCTACCACAAGTACACGTGAGCGCCGGCCCTGGTCGCGGCGTGTCATCAAGGTCTCGAACAATTCGATGACCCTCTGCTTCTTTCTTGAGCTTTGCCAATCGGAGACATTGTGAGGATCATCGAAGATGATGATGTCGCCGCCCTTGCCGGTCACGCTGCCGACGGCGGCAGCGCGGACACGGCCGCTGGCGTTCGAGATTTTGAAGTCGTTTTTCCTCGCGTGCCCGAGCGCGACCTTCGTGGTGAAGATCTTCTTGTAGGTCTTCGAGTTCATGAGCTCGCGAATCTGGCGAACGATATCTTCCGCGATGTCTTCGCTGTAGGCGACGATCAAAAACTTCAGGTCGGGGTCCAGCCCAAGCAGGAACGCCGGCAAACAGACCGAGCAGACGAAGGTTTTCAAATGCCGACCGGGCAGGTTGATTAGCAGTTGACGGATATCGGCATCTGCAAATTGGCTCAGCTGGTAGCAGAGGTACTCAAGGTACCTCTGCTCAGTGCTAAGTCGCTCATTCGCGACCTGGCGGAACGCAAACTGAACGAACAAGTAGAAGTTTTTTCTGACGAGGTTGGGAAAAGGAACGATCATTGTGTTCCCTTTTCTGCTCTGTCGGCGGCGTGATCAGAACGGCGACGTTCGCGCTGAAGGAAGTCGTGCATGATCCCTTCGCCGTCGGCGTCGACATCCCCGCGGGCGGCGTCATTGGCGCGCTGGCCGCCACTGAGGTCAAGGCTCTGGCAGAGCGCCACGATTGCATTGATCGCACGAATGTCACCTTCGATCGCGAGACCAACAAGCCGTTTCACGATCGCCCGCTGCCGCGTGAGCCGACCCTTGTGGCCATCTTCCTCGAAGGTAACCGTCTCGTTGAGCTCCGCGATCAGCTCGGTTTTGAGGTTGGGAACTCCCTTCTTCCTGCCGGTCGGATTTCCGCTTTGGCCGGGCTTGAATTGGGTAGCCTTGGGCGGCCGCTTGTAGCCTGCTGCGGGTTCCTCATTTGCCATGGTCAGCTCGCCTTTTTTGAGATTTCAAGGGCGCGCTCGTCAAAGCTGTAGCCGGCGGTAACGTCGTAGGCCGACGACGCCGTGAAGCGTTGCCATTCCCGGATCGCCGCGTCGATCATGAAGGGCTGCCCTGCACCGGCGTAGATGCGCCCGGCCATCTCGGCGGCGGCGAGCGTCGCGGGCTGCGCAATGCGGGACTCCATTACGAGATCACCCTGCTTCGTATGGCTCGTCAGGATGGAGGCGAAGAGCTCGACGGGCTTCTCGCCAAGTTGCGGGAGGCCAGGTCGAAGGCGGGGGACGACCGTTTTCGCATTGGCGGCGCGCTTGCGAACCCTGATGGTCGGCGCCATGCCGGTTTTGAAGACGAAGCATAATTCGTCGGAAGACCGAGACGGCTCGCTCAATATCTGGTCGCCGTGATTCCAGGCCAGAAACTGTGCGACGGGGACTCCCAGCATCTCGGCCGCCATGAGCGCGCTCCACTTATCCTCCCAAGGGGTAAATACGTAAGCGCGAGCGTCAGGCGCGCTCACCCACTTCATGACGTCGAACATGTCGTAGGCGGCGCTGAAGAGTGCATAATCGCTGGCTGGTGTGACGCCTCCTTCCTGATTGCTGGCGGAGCCGCGGACGATCCCGGGCAGATCAGTAAAGTAGAGCGTGACGTGACCATCGCCGAGAACTCGGCGGAGATAATGGGGGGGACCGCAAACGAGACGATGGCGTCCCAATTGATAGACATGTCCCACCTGGGACACGGTTAGTTGCTCGGGAGCGGGCAGGTGATTAACTTTGTACTGCGCGGCCATTTAGGTTTCCTTCATGTTGATGAAGGTGACCGGCTAGATCGGATCGGTGCGCCTGTGGAAGCAGTGGTCCATCAGATGACGCCCAACCCAACCCAACCGAACACCTTACGTGTCGTGGATTGTGTTGTGCGAATCACGATGATCCCGCCCGGCCAGTCAGGCACTATGAAATAGGAGCCTCGGCGGCTCCAGAGCCGGGTGCGACAGTGTTATTGTAGCACTTTGTGTAGCGATCTCAATGGGAAAGTGGTATGGAGGGCGAGTGACCGTGGCGCCAGCCGGCTTGGGCACCGCATTCTCGAACCGCAGGCCTTATTTCCCTGCCTGAAGGCTCAGCTGTTTTCACGGAACGCGAGCAAGTCTCTGAGTAGATAATGGTTTTCATATTCGCTCGCTCGAAAGCATCCCTTTTCCAGCAGGATTCGCTGCTGATTTCGCTGCTGGCAGGGAATTTGTGGCTGATCATCCCGTCTGTGGGGGACATGAAGACGAAGTTGAGGTGCAATGATACCACAAGATTCAGTCTTGGCGGGTTGAATGGGCTGATGGTCGAGACTCGTCGTGACCATCAGGCGACAGAGATCGCGGCTTCCTCTATCCGACGGTCATATCGCTGAAAGCCGCTGATGCGATCATCGCAACCAGCTAGAGCGGCGACCGATGCCGGCGGCGAACTACGCCGTCCGTGCCGATCATGGCGCGCATGAAGACGATCTGGTCTCGACGGGCGCGGCGAGCTCGATGGTGCGCCCGGCGGCCGGCCCCAACAGCTTGAGGGGTTGTTGGCGGCGACTGCGGCAAGAGCAAGTGCGGCGGCGAAGGCAAGGGAGCATCAGTTGAGACGGCGCAATTCTCCGGGTTTGTTCCGGAGAGTTCGCCGGCGCGATCGGCGGTCTTACGCCAGTCCACACGAAACGCTGAAAAGTTGACCGCAGGCGCGCGTCAGATCTTCACGAACGTTGTCGCCGTGGTCGTCGCCGTGCCAGGCCAGCCCATCGAACAGGTTGACCAGTGGCGCGCACGACGGCTTTGCGATGGCTTACAGAAGTGGAAGGGGGCGCGAGGCCCTCAGAGCTTGACGACGTTATCGCTGTTGTCGCCGCCGTCCGAGGCCAGCCCTTCGAACAGGTTGATCAGCGGGGGGCCATGATAGAGCGCGGGCAAATCGCGCGGATGGATGAACTCGTCGCGGAACCAGGGAAAAACCTTGGGATCGAACTGCTCGATGATCCAGTCGATGATCCGCCGCACCCGCGGCACGCGCGCCGAATCGGGATGATAGGTGAGCCAGATGTCGAACGGGAAGATCAGGTCGAGATCGAGCGCGACCATCTTCGGGCCCATCGCATGCATGTAGGTCGGCGACCAGCCGATGCCCGCGCCCTTGATGATCGCCCACAACAGCGCGCTGGAATTGTTGGTCGAGAATTTCACGCATTTACGCAGCTCGGCCTCGGGGAACATCCCGGTGAGCAGCTCCTGGCTCTTGGTCTGGTCGGCGAATTGCATCGCAAGACGATGCTTGCGCAAATCCTCGATTGTTTTCGGCGTGCCGTACAACGCGAGATAGGCCGGCGCGGCCGCCGCCATCGAATGGATGCGCCCGAGCCGAACCACCTTGACGTCGGGGCTGGTCGGACGATCGAGCTGGATCGCGACTTCCGCCTCGAGCCGCAGCACGTCCGCAGATCGCATCGCGCACATCAGGTCGACTGCGAGTTGTGGATAAGCGCGCTGGAATTCGACCAGCCGCGGCCCCAGCCAGAAGGTGCCGAACGCCTCGGTGACGGCGATGCGCACCTCGCCGCTCATGGCGGCCGGCACCGCATTGTTGCGCGCCCGCATCAGGCCGAAGGCGGCCTCTTCCATGCGTTTGGCGGCAAGCAGGATTTCGGCGCCCTCAGGGGTCGGGCGGATGCCATCGACATGGCGGGTGACCAGCACGGTTCCGAGCGTTCGCTCCAGATCGTCGATCTTGCGGCGGAGCGCATTGGGCGAAAGTCCCATGCGATCGGCAGCCGAGCGGATGCTGCCGCAACGGGCCAGCTCGAGGAACGTGCGAACTGACTCCCAGTCCGGCCCGCCGGGCAACGAACTTAAGTCAATGTGTTCGTTTTCCGAACCGCCCCGGTTCAAAATTATCGGCATACGGTGCCCCTGCGATCTGAATAATCTATTCGCAGATCGCTGTCCTTGGCAACCGGAGCGCCCCATGACCGTCCACGACCGGTATACCACGCGCAGTGCGCGAGTGCTGCTTTCGCAGCCAAAACAAGCCAAATTCCGGCTTGGAACGCCCCGTGCGACGGACCTTTCCCAACGGATGGTTGTATTTAACGCGACCTACGGGGATATCGAGACGCTGTTGCCGAAGGCCCGGCAGGCGATGGGCGGCGGCGCGACCAACGAGGTGATTCACCGTGTCGCGCAATACAATCCGGACTGCTTCTGGGGACTTGCCCGGCGCGAGCGTTATGCTGCCGGGGATACAGCGGCGGAGGGGTATCTCGCTTTCCTGATGCTGACCGCGCAAGGCGCCGATCTGTTGATGGACGGCAAATTCCCCGCGACCGACCCGCCGCTGCATCTCCTGACGCGTCAGAACGAGAAGCCGGCCGCGGTCTATTGCTGGGGCGTCTTTGCGCCGGGCGCGATGGCCGCCGGCGTGCCGCTCGCCGTCGAAAAGGTTTCGACGCCGCTCTATCGCGACGCGCCGATCCTGGGACGGACCATCACGCTCGGCGGCTTCCGTATCGCGGAAAGCCTGGGCTTCCGTCAGGGCGCCAGCTTCCGGGGCAAGACCGCGGCGAACATCTGCATCTTTCCGCGCGGCAAGTCGATCAAGGAGACGCGTCCGATCTACGACGATTATCTCGGCATCGAAGGCGACAGCCACGTCTCGATCACCGTGGTGCGCTCGATCGAGGATTTCATGCGGGTGGTTTCGATGCGCAGTGCCACCTTCGTCGCCGAACAGGATTGTCCCTATGAGGAGGAATTCGACGGCAACGACTTCTCCGCGAGCCATCTGCTCGCTTATGTCGGAAGGGAACCGGTCGGCTGCCTGCGCATCCGTTACTTCGCCGGTTTCGCCAAGCTCGAGCGGCTCGCGGTTCGCCACGAATACCGCAACCGTCACATCGGCGCGCGCCTGATGAGCGCCGGCGTCGAGTTTTGCCGCATGAAGGGCTACCGGCAAATCTACGGCCGCGCGCAAAAGGATCTGCTGAACTACTACGCCGGCATGGGCTGGCGGAAGCTGGAAGGCTCCTCGGAGTTCTATTTCTCCGATCACGCCTACATCGAAATCGTCATCGACACCGATCCGAATCCGAACGCGATCAGGCTCGGCGTCGATCCCTATGTCTTGATGCGTCCCGAGGGCCGATGGGACGAGCCGGGAATCCTGGATCAGTCGGCCATGCGGGGCTCCCAACGTGCAGCCACAGGCAAGAAGAAATGAGAAACGTCGTCAACCTTCGATCTTACTCGAATATCTCCCGCATTCCGACGCTGGTGCTGCTCGATCTGCAGCAGGAGTACGTCGCTGCCCCGAAGCTGTATTCGATTCCGAACGCCGAGGCCGCGATCGAGAACTGCCGCGGCGCGCTGGCGCATGCGCGTGAGATGGGATTCCCGGTCGCTTTCCTGCGCATGGTTGGGCGCTCGCCGTTCTTCAATCCGATCCTGTCCTATTCGCACTGGATTCCCGGATTCGAGCCGCTGACATCGGAAATGGTGTTCGATCGCAGCATGCCGTCCTGCTACGCCAATCGCGAATTCGGCCATGTCATCACCGAGAGCGGCGGCCATTTCGTGCTGGCGGGATTCTCGGGCGAGGCAGGTTGCCTTGCGACCGCGGTCGAGGCGTTTCATCGCGGCCACAGCGTGACCTGGCTGGCTGACGCGTCCGCAAGCCTCGGTCTCAATCAGATTCCAGCGGCGTCGGTCCATGAGACCGTCGTCGAATTGATCGGCCTCTATGGGGAGGTCACAACGACCCGGGACTGGATCTCGGAACAGCGTGCAAGCATCTTCGTCAGGGGGTAACATGAAGAGCAGTACAATCGACCGCAAGCTCGATCTGATGGCGCGATCGCTTCAGGAGCATATCGACCTCGCACGCGAGCTGAAGCTTGATTTCGTGGCGCAGCTGCTGACCATGACGGCGATGGAGATCAAGCTCAAATTGCACGGCATCTCGGAGCACGAGGTCGATGCGATCTGCGCGCGCGCCGAACTCGGACCTGCGCCCGAGCGGCGCAAGTCGGCGCTGGTGCTTAATTTTCCGACCCGCACCTAGCAGTCCCGATACGTAGAAGTCCGGTGCAGGCCAGGGGTTGCTTGAGCGATCTCTTTCTGCTTTGGGGACACCGGACCAGGGGTGAGAATCGCGCACGCAGCGGCGCTCTCCCTATCGCCCCGATTGCGCAAACCGCGCAATGGGCGGGTGTAATGTTTTGAAGCAAATCGTGTCCGGGACTCGTTTGGGGTATTCGCCACATATGGGGCGCCGTGCTAGACAGCCTCGGGGTCGATTGATTTGCGTTATCGGGGACGATGAGATGAGTTCCAAGGGGGCGGGCGGAAAAGTCGAGCCGCATCGTGCGCTTCGCGTGGGCGTGGTGGGCGCCGGCGTGATGGGCAGCAATCATGCGCGCGTGCTCGCGGGGCTTCCCGGCATCAGCCTTGCCGGCGTGGTCGATCCGCTGGAGGCGCATCGCAACCGCATCACCGATTTCGCCAATTGCCCGACCTTCGGCACGCTCGAGCAATTGCTGGCCGAGGGCGTCGACGCCGTCACGATTGCCGCGCCCACTCATCTGCATCACGAGATCGCGCTCGCCTGCATCGCGCGCAAGATCCATGTGATGGTGGAAAAGCCGATCGCATCCTCCGTGGAAGAGGGGCGCGCCATCGTCGATGCCGCGCAGCGCGCCGGCCTCACCTTGATGGTCGGTCATGTCGAGCGCTTCAATCCGGCCGTGGCCGCCATCAAGCAGGCGTTGACCGGCGAGGATATCCTGTCGATCGCCATCACCCGGGTCGGTCCGTTCCCGCCACGCATGTCGAATGTCGGCGTAGTGATCGACCTCGCCGTGCACGACATCGACCTGATCCGCTGGTTCACCGAGTCCGATATCGTCGAGGTGCAGCCGCAGCTCTCCAGCGCGGTGGCCGAGCGCGAGGACATTGCGCTCCTGCAGTTCCGCACCGCCTCCGGCGTGCTCGCCCATATCAACACCAACTGGCTGACCCCGTTCAAGGCGCGCAACGTCACGGTTGCGACCCGCGGCAAATACGTGATGGGCGATCTGCTGACACGCCAGGTCACCGAGTGTTTCGGCTTCAAGCCCGACGGCAGCTATTCGATGCGTCATCTGCCGGTCGGCCACGACGAGCCGCTGCGGGCCGAATTGATCGCGTTCCTGCATGCGGTGCGCTCCGGCGACGCGCCAGCGGTGACCGGCGACGAAGGCGTGGCCAGCCTCGAGATCGCGACGCGATGCCTCGAAACCTCGGCCAGACCCGCCGCGTCCTCCGCCCGCAAGGGGCCGCGCCGCGTCGTCGGCTAGCCCATCAATGTCGTCATCACAACCGTCGCAAGGCGCCATGAACCAGCACTCGCGTCCGCAAGCCATTGCCTTCATCGACCTCGTGTCGCAGCGTCAGCGGCTGGGCAAGACCATCGACGATGCGGTAGCGCGCGTGATGGGTCACTGCCAGTTCATCAACGGTCCCGAAGTGACGCAGCTGGAAGCCGCGCTCGCGGCCTTTAGCGGGGCGAAGCACGTCGTGAGCTGCGCCAGCGGCACCGACGCGTTGCTGATGGTGCTGATGGCCAAAAATGTCAGCCGCGGCGATGCCGTGCTGTGCCCGTCCTTTACTTTCTCCGCCAGCGGTGAGGCCGTGGCGCTGACCGGCGCGACGCCGGTCTTCGTCGACGTCGATGAAGCAACCTTCAACATGGATGCGGCCTCGCTGAAGCTCGGCATCGCCACCGCGCGAAAAGCCGGCCTCAGGCCTGTCGGAGTAATGCCGGTCGACCTGTTCGGTCAGAGCGCGGATCATGATTCCGTTGCGGAGGTGGCTGAAGCCGAAGGCCTGTTCGTGCTCGACGATGCCGCGCAGGGATTTGGCGCAAGCTACAAGGGGCGCAGGCTGGGCACGTTCGGCATTGCGACTGCGACCAGCTTCTTTCCCGCCAAACCGCTCGGCTGTTTCGGCGACGGTGGCGCGATCTTCACCGACGATTCTGATCTCGCCGAGACGCTGCGCAGCATCCGCGTGCACGGGCAGGGGGCCGACAAATACGACAACGTTCGTCTCGGCCTGACCGGCCGTCTCGACACCATGCAGGCCGCGATCCTGATCGAGAAACTGAAAATCTTCGAGGACGAAATCATCGCGCGCAACAAGGTCGCCGACCGCTATGCGCGCGCTCTCGGCAACCTCGTCGGCGTGCCGCGCCTGGCCTCCGGCTGCACCTCGGTCTGGGCGCAGTACACCATCCGCCTGCCCAAAGGCACCGATCGCGACGGCTTTGCCGCGGCGCTGAAGGCGCAGGGCATTCCGACCGCGATCTATTATCCGAAGTCGATGCACCAGCAGACCGCCTACCGAGATTTTCCGGTCGCCGATGGCGGTTTACCGGTCAGCGAGCGGCTGTCCGACGACGTCATCAGCCTGCCGATGCATGCCTATCTGGACGAGGCGACCCAGGACCGCGTCATCGCCGCTGTGCGTGGCGCGATTTCAACCTGATTTCGCCGTTTTGAAGCGCGGCTCTATACGCTAGAAGCAGGCGCATGCTCGGGCGCATCTTCACCGTCGGATTCTATACGCTGCTGTCGCGGATGACCGGCTTTGCCCGCGACATCATGCTGGCGGCGATCCTGGGCGCGGGCCCGGTCGCCGACGCCTTCTTCGTCGCGTTCCGCCTGCCCAACCATTTCCGCGCCATCTTCGCCGAGGGCGCCTTCAACGCCGCCTTCGTGCCGGCCTACGCGCATGTTCACGGCGAGAAGGGCGAGGTATCGGCAAAACTGTTCGCCGACCGCATCTTTACTCTCTTGTTCTTGTCGCAGGTGATCCTGCTCGTGGTCGCCTGGCTGTTCATGCCGCAGGCGATGAGCGTGCTGGCGCCGGGCTTCTCCGAGGACGCCGAGCAGCGCCGGCTCGCCATCGAGCTGACGCGGATCACCTTCCCGTATCTGCTGCTGATCACGCTTGTGACGCTCTATGGCGGCATGCTTAATGTGATGCATCGTTTCGCCAGCGCTGCCGCCGCCTCGATCTTCCTCAACATTGCGATGATGGCGACGCTTGCGGTGGCGGTGTGGTTTCCGACGCCCGGTCATGCGGCCGCCTGGGGCGTGCTGATCTCGGGCTTCCTGCAATATTTCCTGCTCGCCGGCGATCTCGCCACCCACGGCGGCTTACCGCGCTTTGCGCCGCTCAAATTGGACGAGGACATCCGCGCCTTCTTCCGTGCGCTGGGACCTGCGACCATCGGCTCGATGGGCACGCAAGTGGCGATGTTCGCCGACACCATCATCGCGACCTTCCTGCCGGCAGGTGCGCTATCGGCACTCTATTATGCCGACCGGCTCAACCAGTTGCCGATCGGCGTGATCGGCATCGCAGTGGGCACCGTATTGCTGCCGGAAATGGCGCGGCGGATCACCGCGGGCGACAATGCCGGCGCGATGGCCGCGCAACGCCGCGCCTTCGATTTCACGCTGCTGCTGTCGGTGCCGTTCGTCGCGGCGTTTCTGGCGGTGCCCGATGCGATCATGCGGGCGTTGTTCGCGCATGGCGTTTTCTCGAAGGCCGATGCGGCCGCGGCCGGCGCAACGCTTGCCGCTTACGCTGTTGGGCTCATTCCCTTCGTGCTGATCCGCAGCGCGGTTGCGACCTTTTACGCTCGCAAGGATACGGCGACGCCGGTCAAGGCCTCGCTCACAGGGCTTACGATCAACATGGGGCTAAAACTCCTGTTGATGAGCGCGTACGCGCAGATTGGCCTTGCGCTCGCCACCGCCGTCGGCGCCTGGGTCAATCTGCTGCTGGTGCTCGGCTTTGCGGTGCGCGCCGGCTATCTCGAGTTCAACCGGGAGCTCTGGCAAGCGCTGCTGCGATTCGCCGTGAGTGGCGTGCTACTGGCTGCGGCACTCTGGTTCGCCGCCCGCTTTGCGGCATCGCATTTCGAGGCGATCAGGTTTCGCGACGAGACGACGTTGCTGCTGTTGATTGTCGTCGGCGCCGTCGTCTATGCGGCTTGCGTGTTGCTGCTGTTCGGCCCGCGCTGGCTTAAGTCTTTAGTCAAGGGCTAATCCGGTTTGCGCAGCCCCCCGATCCGCTGCAATATGCAGCGGAACACGACAGGGAAATCGGAGACAAGATGGCTGCTCCCATCAAATTCGGCGTCGGTCAAAGCGTCCTTCGCAAGGAGGACGACGCGCTCATCCGCGGCAAGGGCCGCTATACCGACGACGTCGCGCCGCAGCCGGCGCAGCACGCGCTGATGCTGCGCTCGCCGCATGCGCATGCGAAGTTTACCATCGATGTCGCGCGCGCGAAGAGCTTGCCCGGCATATCGTTGATCCTCACCGCCGCCGATGTCGGCGATCTCGGCGATTTGCCGTGCCTGTTCAATTTCGAGGTCGATCCGTTCAAAGGCACGCCCTATCCGATCCTTGCGAAAGATGAAGTGCGCCATGTCGGCGACGCCGTCGCCTTCGTGATCGCTGACACCATCGATCATGCGCGCGACGCGATCGAGGCGATCGAGGTCAAGTGGTCGCCATTGCCGGCCGTGACCGGCGTCGTCAATGCGGTGAAGCCCGGCGCGCCGCAGGTGTGGCCGGAAAAGCCCGGCAACATCCTGTTCGACGTGCCGATCGGCGACAAGAAGACGACCGACGCCGTCTTCGCCAAGGCGCATGCGGTCGCCGAAATCTCCATCGTCAATCCGCGCGTGGTCGCGAGCTTCATGGAAACGCGTGCGGCGATCTGCGAGTATGACGCCAAGGCCGATCGCCTGACCCTGACGGTCGGCAGCCAGGGCAGCCATCGGCTGCGCGATATTCTCTGCCAGAACGTGCTGAAGATTCCGACCGAGAAGATGCGGGTGATCTGCCCCGACGTCGGCGGCGGGTTCGGCACCAAGCTGTTTCCCTATCGCGAATATGCGCTGATGGCGGTCGCCGCCCGCAAGCTGAAGAAGACGGTGCGCTGGGCCGCCGATCGCTCCGAGCATTTCATGGGCGATGCGCAGGGCCGCGACAACGTCACGACCGCGCGTATGGCGCTCGCCGAGGACGGCAAGTTCCTCGCGATGGATGTCGACCTGATCGGCGACATGGGCGCGTATCTCTCGACCTTCGGGCCGTATATTCCGCATGGCGGCGCCGGCATGCTGCCCGGCCTCTACGATATTCAGGCTTTCCATTGCCGGGTGCGCACGGTCTTCACCCACACCGTGCCGGTCGATGCCTATCGCGGCGCGGGGCGGCCCGAGGCCGCCTATGTGATCGAACGCCTGGTCGATGCCTGTGCGCGAAAACTCGGCATGTCGCCGGAGGCGATCCGCCGCAAGAATTTCATTCAACCCCGCGCGCTGCCCTACAAGACCGTGACCGGCAAGGTCTATGATTCCGGCGACTTCGCCGCGCATATGAAGCGCGCGATGGAGGTCGCGAACTGGAAGGAATTTCCCAAGCGCGCCAAGCTCGCGAAGAAGGCCGGGCTGGTGCGCGGCATCGGCATGGCGAGCTATGTCGAGATCTGCGGCACCATGGGCGACGAGACCGCCAATGTGCGGCTCGATCCCAATGGCGACGTCACGATCCTGATAGGCACGCAGTCGAGCGGGCAGGGGCATCAGACCGCTTATGCGCAGATCGTCGCCGAGCAGTTCGGCCTGCCGCCGGAGCGCGTCCACATCCATCAAGGCGATACCGACGAGATCGCGACCGGGCTCGGCACCGGCGGCTCGGCCTCGATTCCGACCGGCGGCGTCAGCGTGCAGCGCGCCACGACCGAGTTGGGGGGCAAGCTGAAGGAGCTCGCCGCGGAAGCGCTGGAGACCAGCGCCGGCGATCTCGAGATCGACGGAGGCCGCGTGCACATCGCCGGCACCGACCGCGCGATCAGTTTCGCTGATCTCGCCAGGCGCGCCGGCGGCGACACTTCAAAGCTCAACGGCAGCGCGACCTTCAACAGCGCCGACGGCACTTATCCGAACGGCACGCACGTCGCCGAAGTCGAGATCGATCCGGCGACTGGCATCGTCAAGATCGTCAACTATGTCATCGTCGACGATTTCGGCGTGACCCTCAATCCGCTGCTGCTCGCGGGTCAGGTCCATGGCGGGGTGATGCAGGGCATCGGCCAGGCGTTGATGGAGCAGGTGGTCTACAGCCCTGACAACGGCCAGCTCGTGACCGCGACCTATATGGACTACGCGCTGCCGCGCGCGGCCGACGGCGCGGCGTTCCATTTCGAGACCCATAACGTCCCCTGCAAGACCAATCCGCTGGGGGTCAAGGGTGCGGGCGAGGCGGGCGCGATCGGTTCGTGCCCGGCGGTGGTCAATGCGATCGTCGAGGGCCTTTGGCGCGAGTACAAGATCGATCACATCGATATGCCTGCCACTGCCGAGCGGGTCTGGATCGCCATCCGCGAGCACCAGCGGCGGCACAGCCTGTGACCAACTGCCGCTCCGGGAATGAAGCACCAAAGCCGGGGTTGGCAATGACGTGGCCCCGGTCTGCGCAGGGCTGGCCGGGTAAAGAAATACAGTTTGAGGGAGCGAACTGAATGTTGCGAACTGTGGTGATTGCAGGAGCGCTACTGATCGGGGTCAGCGCGGTCATGGCCCAGGATGCGGTGAAAGACGCGCAGGCCGTCATGAAGAACACCGGCAAGAATGCCGGCGGGTTGGGAGCGATGGTCAAGGGCGAGAAGCCCTACGATCAGGCGGCGGTGGATGCGGCCTTTGCCGTGTTTGCGGAGACCGCCAAGAAGCTGCCGACATTGTTTCCGGCGGCCATGAAGGGCATGAAGCTGGAAGGCGACTACGACGCCTCGCCCAAGGTCTGGGACGACAAGGCAGGCTTCGACGAGCACGCAGCGAGCTTTGCCAAGACGGTCGACGAGGCCAAGGGCAAGATCAAGGATCTCGATACGCTGAAGGCCAATTTCCCGCTGGTCGGCAAACAGTGCGGCGGTTGCCACGAGACCTATCGGGTCAAGCACAGCTAATTAACAGAACAGCGTTCTGAAATAGCGGAAGGGTGGACGCCCAGGGCGACGTCCACCCTTCCTTTTGTGCGCGGGCGGGCTCAGCGCTCGCGCAATATCTCCTGCCGATAGCGGCGCAGGGGCGACAGGAGATAATCCAGGACCGTGCGTTGGCCGGTCTTGATCTCGACGGTGACGGCCATGCCGGGCGTGAGGCTGACCATGCGGTCCTCGACCTGCATCTGGCTGCGATCGAGAGAAACGCGGGCGCTGTAATTCAATTCCTGGCCGTTCGGCTCGCTCGAATCCTGCTGCGTGCCGAGCGCGCGCTCGCTTGCGCGTTCCGGCGCGCGCTCGCGGATGATGGCGTCCTGGGAGATGCCGAGCACCTCGCCATGCAGCAGGCCGTAGCGCGTGAAGTTGAAGGTATCGACCTTGATCTCGGCGCCTTGCCCGGGTTGGACAAAGCCGATGTCGCGGTTCGACACCATGGCCTCGATTTCGAGGGCGCTGTCATTTGGCACGATCACGAGCAGCGATTGCGCGGGAGTGACCACGCCGCCGACGGTGTGCACTGCCAACTGCTGCACCACCCCGTCGACCGGCGAGGTGAGTTGCTGCAGCCGCATCTTCTGCTGCGCTTTGATCAGGTCCTGCGCCAGTCCGTTGGCTTTCTGCTCGCTCTTGGCGAGATCGTCGGACAAGCCCTTGCTGTATTCGGCGATGGCCTGAGTCCGCGTCTCGCGGATCGCCGCGACGGCCGCTTCCGCCTCGCGCAAGTGGCTCTTCTGCACGATCAGCTCTTCTTGTTGATCCACCAGGACCTGGAAGATTTCGTAATAGGTCAGCTTGGAGCCGATCTCTTTCTCCATCAGCGTTTTGCGGATTTCGACGCGCTGCTGGATCAATGGAATCAGCGAGTCCAGCTTGTGGATCGTCGCCGCGATGGTCTCGTGCTCGGCTTCCTTCTGCGCCTGTTGCCGCGCGAGCGATGCGATCTTGGCGCGATGCTCGCTGATCTGGTTGGCAAGCAGCTGGCGCTGGGTCGACACCAGCACGGGGTCCGCATCAGCAGGTGCGACGAAGTCGGCGACACGGTCGTCAGCACTTGCGAGCGCCGCGCGCAGCCGCGCGATGTTGAGCCGTTCGGCCACGAGATCGTCGTGCAGATGATCGCGCTCGGCGGTATTGACCGTCGGATCGAGCTCGATCAGCACGTCGCCGGCCTTGACACTCTGTCCGTCCTGCACGTGGATCGCGCGCACCACGCCGGTCTCGAACGGTTGCACCACCTTGCTGCGCCCGCCCGAGACCACCTTGCCGGGCGCAGACGCAACGATGTCGATGGTGCCCCAGGCCGACCACGCGAGACTCGCGCAGAACAGTACGATCAGCACGCCAGCGATGGCGCGGCCGATCGGCGAGGGCGGTGTCTCCACGATCTCCAGCGCTGCCGGCAGGAAGGCCAGCTCATCGGCGCTCTTTGCCTTCACATGGCGGAAGGGAACGACCTGCGCCTGCCGCGCGGGAATGACGGCGTTAGCTGACTTCATGGAGGCCTCCCTGCAGCCGGTGCAGCGCCGCGTAGCGGCCGCCGGTCTTGATCAGCGCCTCATGGGTGCCGTCCTCGACCAGCCGGCCGCGCTCAAGGGTGAAGATGCGATCGGCGTTGCGTACCGTGGACAGCCGGTGCGCGATGATCAGCACGGTGCGGCCCTTGGCGATCTCATTCATGTTCTGATGGATGATGCGCTCGCTCTCATAGTCGAGCGCGCTGGTCGCCTCGTCGAAAATCAGGATGCGGGGATCGGCTATCAGCGCGCGCGCAATCGCGATGCGCTGGCGCTGGCCGCCTGACAAGGTCGAGCCGCGCTCCCCGACGACCGTGTCATAGCCTTCGGTGAGTTCGAGGATGAAATCATGTGCGCCCGCGAGCTTCGCCGCTTCAATGACCCGCTCCATCGGCATGGCGGGATCGGACAGCGCGATGTTGTCGCGCACCGAGCGGTTGAACAGCATGCTCTCCTGCAGCACCACGCCGATCTGCCGGCGCAGCCAGGCCGGATCGGCCATCGCCAGATCCATGCCGTCGATCAGCACGCGACCGCCCTGCGGCAAATAAAGTCGCTGCACCAGCTTGGCGAAGGTGCTCTTGCCCGAGCCCGACGGACCGACGATGCCGACGGTCTGTCCGGTCGGCACGTCGAAGGAGACGTCGTGCAGGATCTCCGGTCCGTCGACGCGGTAGCGGAACGACACATGCTCGAAGCTGACATTGCCGCGGATTGCGGGTAGCGCCGCGCGCGCCGCCGCATAGGCCGGCTCCGTCGCGCTGTTGAGGATGTCGCCGAGGCGCGCAATCGACAGTCGCGCCTGATGGAAATCCTGCCACACCTGCGCCAGCCGCAGCACCGGCGTCGAGACGCGTCCGGCGAGGATATTGAAGGCGACGAGTTCGCCGACCGACAGCGTACCGCCGATCACGAGCTTTGCGCCATAATAGAGAATGCTCGCCGTCACGACCTTGCTGATGAGCTGCACGAGCTGGCTTGCGGTATTGCCCAGGCTCGTCACGCGGAAGCTTGCGGAGACGTAACCCGCCAGCTGCTCCTCCCAGCGGCGCTGCATCTGCGGCTCGACCGCCATCGCCTTCAAGGTCTCGATCCCGGTGACGCTCTCGACCAGGAAGGCCTGGTTCTCGGCGCCGCGGCGGAATTTCTCGTCGAGCCTTGAGCGGAACAACGGCGTCGCCAGCGCGGAGACCGCGACATAGAGCGGCAGCGAGCCGAGCACGATGAAGCTGAGCAGCGGCGAATAGACGAACATGACAGCGAGGAACACCGAGGTGAAGAACAGGTCGATTACCAGCGTCAGCGACGACGAGGTGATGAAATTGCGGATGTTTTCCAGCTCGCGCACCCGCGCCACGGAATCGCCGACCCGGCGGGCCTGGAAATAGGCCATCGGCAGCGCCAAGAGATGATGGAACAGGCGCGCGCCGAGCTCGACGTCGATGCGGTTGGTGGTGTGCGCGAACAGATAGGTGCGCAGTATCCCGAGCACGGTCTCGAACAGGGAGATCGCGATCAGTCCGATCGCCAGAACGTCAAGCGTCGATAGCGAACGATGCACCAGCACCTTGTCGATCACCACCTGGAAGAACAGCGGCGAGACCAGCGCGAACAGCTGCAGGAAGAAGGAGGCGACTAGCACCTCGCCGAGCAGGCGCTTGTATTTTCCGATCGCGCCGAGGAACCAGCTGATATCGAAGTGACGGGTGAGGTCGGAAAGCCCCGCCCGCCGCGTCATCAGGATCAGTCCACCGTCCCAGACCGCGCAACACTCCTCACGCGACATCAGTGTAGGCCGCAATGTTGCGGGCGACTGCACCAGCACCTTCTCGCCGGATGCCTTGGCGATCACCATGAAGCTGCCGTCGCGCAACAGTGCGATCGCGGGCAGCGGCGTTTTGGCAAGCCGCGCCCAACCCGTACGAAAGATGCGCGCCTTCAATCCCAGATCCTTGGCGCAGCGGAGCATCTCCGCTGCGCCAATGGTTGTCGTGCCGAGCCGATGTTTGATCTGCTCGCGATCCGCAGCAACACCCTGGAGATGCAGCAACGTCAGGAGAGAATCGAGCCCCGTGTCGGCTGCTCGCATGTCCGGTTCCGTCGTCATCTGCATGCTCCAGGGTGCGGCTTAAGCGTGCTGCGGGGGTGCCAACACGGGCTGCGTCGTGTGCGGGTCAGGCGTCGGCATTCCGCCGAGGCCGCCGCCGACCGTGACCAGGGTCGACGCCATCGCCTGGCTCAGCAATGCCGCGCCTCCGATGCCTCCGATCGGTGGGACCGGCGCCGGCGTCGGAGTCGGGTCCGGAGCAGGCGTCGGAGTCGGAGTCGGGGTCGGATCCGGAGCAGGAGTCGGGGTGGGCGTCGGATCCGGAGTGGGCGTCGGCGTCGGGTTCGGCGGCGGAGCTGCTCCGCCGTTGAGCACGACGTTGTCGCCGGGGCCGCCGTCGAGGATGTCCTGTCCGCCACCGCTGATCAGGATGTCGTCGCCGTTGCCGCCGTGCAGTTCGTCATTGCCGGGGCTGCCGATCAGGACGTCGTTGCCGTCGCCGCCATTGGCGACGAGCGTGATCCCGCCGCGAAGCCCGGAGGCCTGGATGACATCGTCGCCGCCGAGACCGTTGATGACGAGCTTGTCGCCAGCGCCGGCATCGGTGATGTTGACCGTTTCCGACAGACCCGTGACCGTGATCACGCCGTTGTTCTCGGTCACAAAGATGACGTCGTTTCCGGCGGTCGCGTTGATGGTCACCGTATCCGCGGCGCCGTCATTGGCGCCGAGGTCGAGATTGACCTGCTGGGTGCCGGTCCCGGTCAGATCGTTGACCGTGATGTTGTCGGCGCCGCCGAGGGCGTTGAAGTTGATGTTCTCAACGCTGTTGATGTCCATCGTGATGTTGGCGACGTCACGGAAGAACCGCACCCGGCTGCCATTGGCCGAGATGTCGACATTCTCGGCGACATTGGCGCCGTTGAACTGGAGGGTGTCGACACCCCCCTGGCCCTCGACGGTGTCGCTGCCATCGCCCGGGTTCCAGACGAAGGTGTCGTTGCCGGCTCCGATCAGGGCGACGTCGTTGCCGCGACCGCCGATCACGGTGTCGTTGCCGGCGCTGCCGATGACGGTGTCATTGCCGTCGCCGCCATTGATGGTGAGGTTGGCAAGCTGACCCGCCTTGATCGCGGACGCATCGATGGTGTCGTTGCCGGCACCGCCGTTGATGGTGAGCGAGTCGCCGGCTTCCGCGTGGGCAATCGTCACCTGCGCCGCCAGACCATTGACCACGATCGAGCCGCCGCTGTTGACGACCTTGATGTTGTCGTCGCCCGCGGTGCCGTTGACCGTGACGGTGTCGGCCGCGCCGTCGCCGGTCTTGCTGCCCGGACTTGCACTCAGGTCGATCGCAACCTGGGTGACGCCGGTCCCGGTGAGATCGTTCACCGTGATGTTGTCGGCGCCGCCGGCGGCATTGACCTGGATGTGCTCGACACTGTTGAGCTCCATGGTGATGTTGCCGACGTCGCGGGTCAGTATGGCATCCGCGCCATTCGCCGAGATGAACATGTTCTCCGGCGCGTTGGAGCCGTTGAACACCAGCGTGTCGGTACCGTCACCGCCAAGCACGGTGTCGCTGCCGTCGCCGGGATTCCAGGTGAAGGTGTCGTCGCCGGCGCCGAGGTCGGCGACGTCGTTGCCCGCGCCGCCGACCACCGTATCGTTGCCGTCACCGGCGAGGATGTGGTCGGCACCGGCGCTGCCGGTGATGGTGTCGTTGCCGGCGCCGGCATCGATCGTCAAAGCCATGGCTCCCGCCACGAGGCCGGACGCGTCGATGGTGTCGTTGCCGGCTCCGCTCTGGATGGTCAGCGCGTCGCCGGTGTCCGTGTTGAGGATGTTCACGGTCTCGGCAAGCCCGGTCACGGTGACGTTGGTTGCGTTCGAGGTCACCTTGATCTTGTCGGCCTTGGCGGTGCCGTTGAGGATCACCGTATCGGCCGCGCCGTCGCCACCGCCACCACTGCCGCCGAGGTCGATGCCGACCTGCTTGACGCCGGTCCCGGTGAGGTCCCCCACCGTGATCGTATCGGCGCCGCCGAGAGCCTTGAAGTTGATGTTCTCGACGCCATTGACATCCATCACGATGTTGGCGACGTCGCGGGTGAACCGCACCCGGCTGCCATTGGCCTCGATATCGACCTTCTCGTTGACGTTGGCGCCGTTGAACTGCAGCGTGTCGTTGCCGGCGCCGCCTTCGATCGTGTCACTGCCGTCACCGGGATTCCAGATAAAGGTATCGTCGCCGTCTCCGCCGGAGAGCTGGTCATTGCCGCGGCCGCCGATGATGGTGTCGTTGCCCGCATCGCCAAACAGGAAGTCGTTGCCGTCACCGCCGGTGATGCTGTCGTTGCCGTCGCCGCCGTGGACGGTGACGTTGATCAAGCTGGCGAGACCGTTGGTGGCGGTGAAGGTGTCGTCGCCGCCGTTCATGTTGAGCACGAAGTTCTCGGTGGTGCCGATGTCGAGCGAGAACGGCGCGGGGCTGAGGCGGTCGAAGCGCACGCGGGTGCCGTTGGCAGTGAGAGAGAAGTTTTCGGAGCCGTTGCCGCCGTTCACTTGCGCGGTATCGACGCCGTCGCCGCCTTCGAACAGGTCGGTGCCGCCGCCGGGATTCCAGATCATTAGGTCGTTGCCGGCCTCGCCGAACAACTGGTTATTGCCGGTGCCGCCGTCGAGCGTGTCGTTGCCGTCGCCGCCGAACAGGAAGTCGTTGCCGCCTTTGCCAAGGAGGGTGTCGTTGCCGGCCTGCCCGAACAGCATGTCGTTGCCCGAGCCGCCGGCGATGGTGTCATTGCCGTCGCCGCCGAAAAGATTCGCGGCAGGCAACGCGCCGTTGGATTCGTCGAGGCTGATCGTATCGTTACCGGCCTGGCCGAAAACCTGGATCAGGCCGGTGTTCGCGACGGTGGGCGTGCCGCCGACCGTCGTGACGGCGCCGCCGTTCACCAGAATGCGGCCGGCCGCGTCGCGGCTGGTCACGATACTGTTACTGAGGGCGTCGCCGAGCACGGTGAGCTGTCCGGTAATGGGAGAGAAAACGGAGGTGGTAGCCATCCTTGGTTATCCTTCAATCGAATCGAGCCCCTTGCGACCATGCTTAGGGTCAAGGCGGATGACAGGCTTGAAGCCGCCCTTGAGACAGCCATGATTGTTCTGATGGTGTGCTCCAGATTTCCTGACGGTGACATGACGGCGTCAGTGAGCTAGAGCGCATTGAATTTCGGTGCTGCCTGATTAGCTGCAGTGGTTCGACCCGGGGCTTTTGGTTTGCAGTTTGTCTTTGACGAATACGTGCTCGACACCAACACGCGCGAATTGCGCCGTGAAGGCGAGCACATTGCCATCGAGCCGCAGGTCCTCGATCTTCTCACCTATCTCGTCGAGCACCGCGAGCGCGTCGTCACCAAGGACGATCTGATTGCCTCGATCTGGGGCGGCCGCGCGGTGTCGGACACCGCGCTCACCAGCCGGATCTACGCCGCGCGCAAGGCGATTGGCGACACCGGACGCGATCAGAAGCTGATCCGCACCATCGCGCGCAAGGGATTGCGCTTCATCGGCACGCTGGATGCGTCGGTCGAGGGCGCCTCGCTGCCCGCAGTGGTGCCGCCGCCGGCCGCCGCACTTGCGGAGCTGCGCCGCGCCGCGCCGGCTTCCGACCGCCCGGTGATCGCGGTGCTGCCCTTCAACAACATGAGCGACGATCCCGAGCAGGAATATTTCTCCGACGGAATCAGCGAGGATCTCATCACCGCGCTGTCCAAGTTGCGCTGGTTCTTCGTGATCGCGCGCAACTCCTCTTTCACCTACAAGGGCAAGGCCGTGCATGTGCGGCAGGTCGGCGAGGAGCTCGGCGCCGGGTATGTGGTCGAGGGCAGCGTCCGCAAGAGCGGCGATCGCGTGCGCATCACCGCGCAGCTCAACGACGTCGCGAGCGGAAGCCACGTCTGGGCCGAGCGCTACGACCGCGACGCCTCCGGCGTGTTCGCGGTGCAGGATGAGATCACGGAGGCCATCGTCGCGGCGATCGAGCCGCAGCTCTATGCCGCCGAGAATTTCCGCGTGCGCTCGAAGCCGCCGAGCAGCTTAGATGCCTGGGGACTGGTGATGCGCGCGCTGTCGCACTGGGCGCAAGTGTCGCCGCAGGATCATGCGGCCGCGCAGGAGCTGTTGCAGAAGGCGATCGCCATCGACCCCGATTATGGCCAGGCGCTCGGCGTGCTCAGCGCGACCTACACCTTCGGTGCGCATATGGGATGGGGCGATGCGTCCGTGGTGGTGCCGCTCGCCGAGCGCGCGGCACAGGCCGCCGTTCGTATCGACGGCGAGGACCCCTGGGCGCATTATGCACTCGGTGGCGTCCACCTGATCATGCGGCGATTTGACGACGCGCTGGCTGCGCTCGAGCTGGCGCTCGATCTCAATCCGAGCTTTTCGCACGCCCAGAACTATTATGCCTCCGCACTCGCATTTTCCGGGCGCTGGGAGGAAGCAACCGCAGCCGCCAAGCGCGCGCTGCGGCTGAGCCCGCGCGATCCGTTCGTCGCGCTGATCTACGGCTCAGCATCGCTCGCCTATTATATCGGCGGCGAATACGAGGAGGCGATCCGTACGGCGCAGACCGCGGTCCGGCTGCGCCCGGATTTCTCCAGCGCCTACCGCGTGCTGGTCGCAGCCGCGGGCATGACCGGGCGGAAAGAGCTGGCGACAGCGGCGCTCCAGCAGCTGCGCCGCATCCACCCCGACATCTCCCGTGCCTGGATCAAGAGCCACGTTCCGCTCAAGCTCGACACCGATCTCGTGCATTATCTCGATGGTTTCCGTCGCGCCGGGCTGGCGTGATTGCCAAGCGAAAAGGGCGGACGCTTTCGCATCCGCCCCTTCGCGTTCGAACGAACGATGATTTACTTCATCACCTGGCCGCGGATTTCGCCGCCCGGATTGGCCGCGGTGTGGACGTTGACATAGAGCTTGCCGCCCGTGAGGTCGGCGGCCTGCGCGTCGGTCAAGGTTGCGCTGCCTTCGACGGGGCTGGTGCCGGCATTCGCAATCGGCACCTCGACGCCGGCGTTCTTGCCGGCTTCGGCGGGACCATGGAAGTGCGCGGCGGTCGCCGGACCCGACAGACCGGAATAGGTGAGCTTGTAGGTCATCTTCTTGGACGCGGCATCGTAGTCGATCTCGGCCGTGCCCTTGCCGGCGCTGGTGTTGGCCGGGACTTCGGACTTGCCGTCCAGCGTCGCCTTGAACTTGTCGGCAAAAGCGGGGCCGGAAAATGCGACAGCGGCCGCGAACGCCAGCGTGGCATACATGGTCCTGGTCATGGTCGTGTCTCTCCCTGTTGGACGTCGTTGATGGTTCCAAACTCACAACAAAGCGAATTACGTTTTATTCCCAAAATCGGCCTTTGCACTGCAATATTTTCTGCCATCCTGTGGCTGGAGCCGTGCAAATGCCAGTCATAAGATACGGCGCATCATGACGGTTGGTTGAATGCGACGAGTTATTTTTCGTTTGCTACTTTCGGCGGGGATTGCCGCCTTCGGCGTGTATTGGTGGCTCTCGGCGCCGCCGACGCGCTGGTCCCAGACGGTCACCGCGGGCCCGCCCGACGCGGCGAACGGCGAGACAATCTTTAACATCGGCGGTTGTTCCTCCTGCCATGCCGTGCCGAACCAGCCGGATCGGCTGATGCTCGGCGGCGGCCTAGCGATACCGTCGCCCTTCGGCACTTTCTATGCGCCGAATATCTCGCCCGACCCCACTGATGGCATCGGACGCTGGAGCGAGGCCGATTTCGTCACCGCCGTCATGAAAGGCGTTTCGCCTGGCGGAACGCATTACTTCCCGGCGTTCCCCTACACATCCTATTCGCATGCCACGGTCAAGGATGTGCGCGATCTCTTTGCCTATCTGAAAACGCTGCCGCCGATCACCGGCAAGGTGCGCGACCACGACCTACCGTTTCCGTTCAACATTCGTCGCAATGTCGGCATCTGGAAACTGTTGTACTTCGATGGCGGCCTGATGATTCCCGATCAGTCGCGCTCGCCGCAAGGGAATCGCGGCGCTTATCTCGTCAACAGCTTCGGCCATTGCGCGGAATGCCACAGCCCGCGCAATTTTCTCGGCGGCATCGTCAAGAGCCAGCGCTTTGCCGGCGGTCCCGACCCGGAAGGGAAGGGCTTTGTGCCCAACATCACCCAGAAGGGACTTTCCGACTGGAGCGCAAAGGACATCAGCTATTTCCTGGAGAGCGGACTGACGCCGGACGGCGACAGCGCAGGCGGCTCGATGGCGCGCGTGATCAAGAACACCTCGCAGCTCAAGGACGGAGATCGCGACGCGATCGCCGACTATGTGAAGTCGTTGGCGCCGGTCGAGGGCCCGCCGCGTCCGAAGAAGAACGACAAGGATAGTTGACCACGCCATGCGCATTGCAGTCATCGGATCTGGCGGTGTCGGCGGCTTCTTTGGCGCCAAGCTCGCCAAGGGGGGCGCCGACGTCACCTTCCTCGCGCGTGGCGCTCACCTAGCGGCATTGAGGACATCCGGCATCGCCATCGAAAGCGGCACTGAGGTCGAGCGCGTGTCGCCGGTTCGCGCAACCGATGACCCCGATGCGCTGGAGGTCAGCGACTTTGTCTTGCTTGCCGTCAAACTCTGGGACACCAGCGCTATCCTGGATCGCATCAAGAGCGCGATCGGCCCCAAGACCACGATCATCTCATTTCAAAACGGTGTCCTGAAGGATACCTATTTGCGGGAGCGCTTCGACCCATCGCAGATCATGGGCGGTGTCGCCTATGTCGCGACCACCATCGATCGCCCCGGTGTGATCCGCCAGACTGGTCCGTTGCAACGAATGCTGTTCGGGGAGTTTGACGGCAAACCGACGTCCCGCGCGCAGGCGTTCCTGCAGGCGTGCCTTGCCGGCGGCATCAAGGCCGAGCTGTCTCCAAATATCGAACGCGAGATCTGGGAGAAATACGTATTTCTGGTCGGGCTGTCCGGCACGACCACGGCGATGGACTCGTCAATCGGCCCTATCAGAAGCAATGCGCGGACGCGGCAATTTCTTCTCGACGTGATGCGCGAGGTCGTGGCGGTCGGTCGCGCACGGGGCATCGATCTCCCTGCGGACTATGCCGAGCGGCGACTCAAGCTGACGGACGATGTCTCGCCCGCGATGACCTCGTCGATGCATCATGACCTGCAGCGCGGAAACCGGCTGGAAGTCGAATGGCTGTCCGGCGGCGTCGTGACCATGGGCGCGCAATGCGGCGTTCCGACGCCGCTGAACCGCGCCATCCATGACATCCTCGCGCTGCGCGCCAGCGGCGCCTCGAAATCGAGCGCCTGAAGTCGGGTGTAAACTTCAACGGCGCTATGCTCGATGCCGGCGGTGGTGGTGGCGGCAACTCAATCCTGACGCCGCCGGCCCATGCCGGCGGCGTTTTTCCGTTACATTGCGAGATAGCGCCGGCGGATATCCTCGTTGCGGGAAAGGCCGGCCGTATCCTGGCGATGCACCACCTTGCCCTTGTCGATGACAAGCGCCTCCTCGGCGATGCGCAGGCAGAAATGCATGTTCTGCTCGGCGAGCAGGATCGTGGCGCCGCCGGCCCCCAATTCACGCAACACCTTGCCGATGGCGGCGACGATGATCGGCGCCAGCCCTTCGCTGGGTTCGTCGAGCAGTAACACGAGCGGATTACCCATCAGGGCGCGCGCGATGACGAGGAGCTGCTGCTCGCCGCCGGACAAGCGGCCTGCCTGGCGCCCTCGAAGCCTCGTCAGCAGCGGGAAGGTGTCCCAGATGCGCGGCAAATTCCAGTCGTGACGTCCGTCGGGACCGGTCTTGGCGGCGATCAGGAGATTGTCCTCCACGCTGTGTTCGGGAAACACCTGCCTGTCCTCGGGGACATAGGCGAGGCCGAGCCGCGCGCGCGCATGCGGCGGCGCGTGCGTGATGTCGCGACCGGCGAAAAAAATGCGGCCGCTGCGCGCGGGAACGATGCCGGCAAGTGTCTTCAAGGTCGTGCTCTTGCCCGCCCCGTTGCGGCCGAGCAGCGCCAGCGTTCGCTTTTCCTGCAGCGCGACATCCATGTCGAACAGGATCTGGCTCGCGCCGTAAAAGGCGCTGACGCCTTCGGCGCGCAGGAGATCGCTCATGCCGCGTGCTCCTCCGTGCCGAGATAGGCGTCGATGACGGCCTGGTTGTTGCGGATCTCGTCCGGCGTGCCTTCCGCCAGCACCTTGCCGTAGCACAGCACGCGAATGCTGCTCGCAACCTTGAACACGATATCCATGTCGTGCTCGATGAAGACCAGCGTGAGCTTGCGCTGTTCCCACAGGCCGCGCACGCGCTCGATCATGCGCCAACGCTCGTCGGGGCCCATGCCGGCCGTCGGTTCGTCGAGCAGCAGCACCTTCGGGTCGAGCGCGAGCGCAATCGCGATGTCGAGCAGCTTCTGGTCGCCATGGGAGAGAATGGCAGCCTCGACATTGGCGACTTGGGTGAGGCCGACGAATTCCATCACCTCTTCCGCGCGCTCACGCATGCCGGGCGGCGGAAAGCGATGGGAGAGACTGCCCCATCGGCCCGTATGGGCGGTGACGGCAGCCATCAGGTTCTCCCGCACCGTCATGGTAGGAAAGCAGCTTGCCACCTGAAAGGCCCGTCCGATGCCACGATGCATCCGTTCCGCCTTGGAGAGACGAAGGATGTCTTCGCCGTCGAGCAGCACCTCGCCGGAGTCGGCCGTGAACGCGCCGCTGATCAGGTTGAAGAAGGTGCTTTTCCCCGCGCCGTTCGGACCGATCACCGCCGACAACGAGCCTGACGGAAACACCAGCGATACATCGTCGATGGCGCGCACGCCGCCGAACGCCTTGGTGAGATTTTTGATCTCGAGCTTCATCGCGCGCGCCTGCCCCAGGCCATCAGGATAAAATCGAGTACGCCGCGGCGCAAACCGAGCGCGAAGGCAAGGATCACCAGTCCCAGGACCAGCCCGTGATACTCGGTGAAACGCTGCACCACGTCGTTCAACGCGAGCAGGATCATCGCGCCCAGCACCGGTCCGAGGAACGTGTTGATGCCGCCCAGCATGACCGCGAAGATCGCCTGTCCGGAGTTCGGCCAATCGGCGAGTTCGGGATAGGCGCCGGAGACGAACAATGCGGCCAGCACGCCGCCAAGGCCGGCGAAGCCGCCCGCGATCGTGAACGCCCCGAGCCGCGCGCGCCACAGCACGACGCCGAGGAAGCTCGCGCGATCCTCATTGTCGCGGATCATGCGCAATGTCTGGCCGAACGGGCTCATCGTGATGTGGCGGAGCGCCAGCAGCCCGAGGGCCGCCACGATCGCGCAGAGCTGATAGAGATGCAGCTGCGAGCCGAGCTCGAAGCCGAAAATCTCGCGGCGCGGAATGCCGCCGCGCAATCCCTGGTCGCCGCCGGTCAGGCTCTGCCATGAGATGATGACGCTGAAGAACAGCATCTGCACCGCAAGCGTGATGAAGGCGAAGTAATCCGTGGAGAGCCGCACGCAGATTGCGCCGACGACGAGCGCGGCGAGGGTCGTGAAAGCGACCGCGAACAATGCGGCTGTCGGTACCGACAGCTGCGTCAGCTGCATCGTCAGTCCGAAGGTGTAGGCGCCAAAACCATAGAACATGCCGTGACCGAACGAGACCATGCCGGTATTACCGACCAGCAGATTGAGCGAGGTCGCAAACAGCGCCATGGCGCTCAGGCGGATGATGAAGTCCTCGAAGGCGGGGCTGCGATGAAACAACGGGATCGCCAGCACCGCGATCAGGACGACGGCGGCAATCGCGGTATCGCGCAAAGCGGGGTGGCGCGTCATAGCCGGCGACCGAACAGGCCCTGCGGACGCAGGAGCAGGATGGCGATCATCACGATATAGATCAGGCCGTCGGTGAAACTCGGAAAGCCGATGGTGCCGAAGCCGCGGACGAGACCGATCAGCAGGGCCGAGACCAGCGCTCCCGCAATCGAGCCCATGCCGCCGATCACGGTGACGATGAAGCTCTCGATCAGGATCGAGAAGCCCATACCGGGCGACAGCGAACGCACGGGCGCCGCGAGCGCGCCGGCCAGCCCCGCCAGTCCGCCGCCGACCGCAAAGACGATCGCAAACAACAGCGTGGTGTTGACACCGAGCGCCGACACCATCTGCGGATTGATCGCAGCGGCGCGCACCGTCTTGCCGATCCGCGTCATCGACAGGCCAAGGCCGAGCACGATCGCGATCAGCGCCGCGATCGCGATCAGCACGGCATAAAACGGCGGCACCACGCCCCCCGCGATGAATAGCGGTGGAATTTGGAAGTATGACGGCATCCCCATGGCGTGAAATTCGGGACCCCAGACGATCTTGACGACGTCGTCGAAGATCAACACCACGGCATAACAGACCAGCAGCTGCATCAGCACGTTGGAGCCGTAGACGCGGCTCATCAGCGCGCGCTCGAAGATCACCCCGAACAATGCCATCGCCAGCGCGCCCGACAGCACCGCGAGGGTGTAGCTGTCGGTGACGCCATACGCGCTGTAGGCGACGTAGCCGCCCAGCATGTAGAAAGTGCCGTGGGCGAAGTTGACGATCTTCAGCACGCCGAAGATCAGCGTCACGCCTGCGGCGACGAGGAACAGCAGCATGCCGATGATCAGCCCGCTGGTGGCTTGAGTGACCAGGCAGGCTGATGTCGTCAGGCAGTTACCGAGCGCGTCGAGGTCCACGCTCGGTACTCAGATGTAATTCTGCTGCTTCTTCCACTCCGTCTCGAGCTCGACGATCTTGCCCCAATCGGCGGCCTTGATGTCGACGATGAACGGCTCCTTCGGGATGGTCTGGCCCCAGCCGATGGCGTAACCGATCGTGGTGTGATCGTCGCGCATGGTGATGGTGCCGTCGGCGCCGAAGGGCGAGTTGATCTTCATGCCGGTGAGGGCGGCGGCGATCGCCTTGCCGTCGAGCGAGTTGGCCTTCTTGATGGCCTCCTGGTAGAATTGCATGGCCACGGCACACTGCCACGACCAGTTGGTCGGCCGCTCGTTCCACTTCTTGAAATACGCCTGACCCCATTCCTTGTTGGCCGGCGTGTCCGGGAAGGTCTCGAGATAGCGCGTCGCCGATTGAATGCCGGGCGGCAGATTTTTGATCGCCGCGAGCACGGGATAATCGACGTTGGGGGTCGCCACCGTCATCTGTCCGAACAGCGCGTAAACGTTGCCTTGATTGACGAAGGCCGAGAGGTCGCCGGCATAAAGCAGCGTGAACAGCGCCTGCGGCTTGGCCTGGATCAGCTTGGTGATGACTTCGGTGAAATCGGGCTGGCCGAGCTTGGGCCAGGCATCGGTGATGACTTCGACGTCGGGTTTGAACTTCTTGAAGAACTGCAGGTACTGCGCCGTGGTGTCGCGGCCGTAAGCGTAATCCGGCGAGCAGGTCGCCCACTTGTTGAGCTTCTTGGCGTTGGCATATTCGGAAAGATAGATGCTGCCGGCAACCGCGTCATGAACGCCCTGGCGCGCTACGCGGAAGGCGGTCGGCACGCGGATCTTGGGATCGGCGGTCAGCGACGAGGTCTCGCTGTTGGTGTGAATGCAGGCCACCCCCAAATCGCGCACGACTTCCTGCACCGCAAAGGAGGCGGACGAGGCTTCGGAGTCGACCAGGAGTTCGCAGCCTGCGGTGTTCACCAGTTCACGCGCGATGCGGGCAGCTTCCTGCGGTTGCCCCTTGGAGTCGCGGAACACGAATTCGATCTGCCGGCCGAGGAAACCGCCGGCGGCGTTGATGCGGTCCTGCTCCATCATCAGCGAGTTGCGCGAGGACGTACCGAGCAGAGCGATGGGCCCGGACAGGATGCTCTGCATCCCGATTTTCAACGTATTGGCCTGTGCCTTCGCCACCCAGGGGGCAGCCAGAAGACTGACCGCACCACCGGCCAAGACTGTGCGACGCGTGACTGAGCTCATTGAACTGCACCTCCCAGTGATCCGGTTTTTGAGGTAACCGGCTGTTTTTTGTAGCGCCAACTTAGATCGGCGACCGCGCTCTTATCAAGCTGGCATTTGGTTTTGACCGGCCCGGAGCGTTCCCTGCTTCGAAAAACAAAGAGGATGACCTCAGCCGAAAGCTGAACTACGACTCTTGCCGAGAAAACGAGGCAAAAACCGCCAAGTGAGCCGGGATGCGGAACGGGCACGAGACTCCAGCTCCGTTGTCGAAGGATTATGTGCCTGCCGGCACCTATCCGGCCGATGTTTGCGTCCTGCGTTATGCGCTGGAACGTCACGCCCGGGACAGGCCCAACGACACCTTCGCGGTATTCGAGGGCGGTGAGCGCTGCACCTTTGCGCAGACGCTCGCGCAAGTCGAAAGCCTTGCCGGCAATTTGCACGCGCTCGGCGTGCGCCAGCACGATCATGTCGTGCTGGTGTTGCCGACCTGTCCTCTGGCGCTGCGGGTCATGTTCGCGGTCAACTATCTCGGCGCGGTCTACGTGCCCGTGAATCCGGCCCTGAAGGGATCGTCGCTGCAGCACGTTCTGCACAATGCCGGCGCCAGGATCGCCGTTGTGCACGACAGTGTGCTCGATCGCGTCCTGGAGGCTGCGCCGGATAGTCTCACGACCGTGATCCGCACCTCCGATGGGCCTGCCGCGCGTCGTGCGGGTGTTGATCTCCATGGTGTCACAACGCTGACAAAACCTTCCGCGCCGCCGCCGCTTCCACCGAAGCCGATCCAGCCCTGGGATACCCAATCGATCATCTACACATCGGGAACGACCGGCCGTTCGAAGGGCGTGCTGTCGTCCTACATGCACGCGTTTTCCTGCGTCGGTCCGGAAGCGTGGAACTGCCTGAATGCGAGCGACCGGCAAATGCTGCACATGCCGATCTTCCATATCGGCGGCGCCTTCATCGCCACCGTATCGTTATGCGTCGGGAGTTCGATCGGCGTGGTCAGCCATTTCCGTACCGAGGCCTTCTGGGATCAGGTGCGCGAGCTCGAGATCACCTCCGCCTTCCTGCTCGGCGCGATGGCGACGTTTCTCTTGAAGCAGCCGCCGAGCCCTTCTGATCGCGACCACGGGTTGCGCATGGTCTTCATCGTGCCGCTCGGCCAGAGCGGCAAGCCGTTCCGCGAGCGTTTCGGCGTCGATGTCTTCACGCTGTTCAACATGACGGAGATCTGCACGCCGCTGATCTCTCGCGCCAACCCGCAGAAGGACAATATTTGCGGGCGGCCGCGCGCGGGTGTCGAGGTTCGCCTGGTCGACGAGCACGATTGCGTCGTCAAGGACGGCGATGTCGGGCAGTTGATCCTGCGCACCGAGGCGCCATGGGCGATGAACCATGGTTACAACGCCAACCCTCAGGCGACAGCGGACGCCTGGCGCAACGGCTGGTTTCACACCGGCGACGCTTTCTTCCGCGACGCCGGCGGCGACTACCATTTCGTCGACCGCCTGAAGGACGCGATTCGCCGCCGCGGCGAAAACATTTCATCCTATGAAATCGAGGTGGAGCTGCTCAGCCATCCCGCGGTGCGCGAGGCCGCCGCGATCCCGGTGCCGAGCGAGCACTCCGAGGACGAGGTGATGGTGGTGCTGGCAGCCGCGGCCGGCGCCGCGATCGAGCCCGAGGACATCATCGCTCATCTCGGGCCGCGCGTGGCGCATCACATGATCCCGCGCTATATCCGCGTCATCGACGAATTGCCGAAGACGCCGACCGCGAAAGTGGAGAAGCATGTGCTGCGGGCGGAGGGCGTCACATCAGACACCTGGGACCGCGAACGCGCCGGCGTGACGATCCGCCGCGAAAAACTCTGAGGGGGGAACGCGATGGAAAAGCAACGCGTGCGCATCTACACGGACTACAAGAGTCCTTACGCCTTTGTCGCCAACAAGCGGCTCTTCGAACTCGAAGACGAGCACGGCGTCGAGCTGGAATGGCTGCCCTATACGTTGCGCGTCGCCGAGTTCATGGGAACGGTGGAGGAGCGCACCCCGCATTTCTGGCGCAAGGTGCGTTACGCCTATATGGACGCGCGGCGCTACGCCAATGCGCAGGGGCTCGTCATGAAGGGCCCGCGGCGAATCTACGATGCTTTCTATTCCAGCGTCGGCATGCTGTTTGCTCAACGGCATGGTTTCTTCCGGCCCTATCACGACACGGTTTTCCGGCGGTTCTGGAGCCAGGATCTGGAAATCGATGACCTCCAGGCGATCTCGGACGTGATCGCCTCGGTCGGCGGTTCGCCTGACGACTTCAAGGCTTATGTCGCGGGGCCGGCCCGCGCGGAACATGATCGCATCATCGAGGAGGCCGAAGCGCTCGGCGTGTTCGGTGTCCCCACCATGGTGTTCAATGGCGAGCTGTTCTGGGGCGGCGATCGCATCGACATGCTGATCGAGCGCATCAAGAAACCGGAAGGCATCGCCGCCGCGCTTGGCAGCCGCCACCGCAAGCAGGGGTGATGGTTAGGCGCCCATAAGTGGCTGCCAGCAGCCGGTGCGCGCAAGGATTGGCCGCAAGGCGTCGCGATCCCGATCGCCGAGCGCAGCGAACTTGCCGCGCAGTTGCTGCAGGCATTTGACCTGATATTTGAACGGCGCAAGCGCGTAAGGCAGGCCCCACACCTTCATGTCCAACCGTTCGAGGCCGCGGTTGAACGCGTCTGCGTTGGCGACGAGGAACGGCAAATAGAGATCGCCAGCGATTTTCAAGAGGGACTCGACCCATTCCCCAAGCGCGCGGTCGCGCGGATACCAATCGCCCTCGACGCCCGAAGCGTCATCCAGCCGGCGAACCCAGTGATCGGTGAACGGCGCCTTCTCGCGCAGGATCCGCATCGGGGTCGGATCTGTCGCCATTTCGCTGAGCTGACCGAACCAGGCGAAATCGGCCAGCGACGGCCGGCTGCCGAACAGATAATTCGTCATGCCGACATGCGGCTCGAACGCCGCCAATATCCGGCGGTAGCTTTCTTCGAGCAGCGGCCTGTTCTGTTCGGTCGCGCCAAGGATCGGCATCCGCGAGATTTGCCGGCGGCGAAACTCGTCGATCTCCGCCGCGCTTCCGGTTTGCGCCTCCGACGTCGACCACTCTTCGCTCGCCCATCGCGAGACATAGGCCTGATCCTCGCTGTCCCACCAGCGATAGAGGAACAGCGGCTTGACCGCCCATTCATCCGCGAGGTCTTCCAGGAGATCGCAGACGAAAGCGATCGCCTTGTCGTCGGGGATGACGGATCGTTTCGAATGGCGCGCCTCGAGATCGTAGGCGAGGGTGGTGGTCTCGCCCCGGAACGGGCCGTCGGGATATTGCAGAACCGGTATCAGGTTGGGACGCAGATGCTCGGTCTGTTTTCGAAGCGCCTTGGTCATGATGACCCAGTCGAACGGGATCCTCCGATAGCGCATCAGCGCACGCAGCTTGATCGCATAGGGAGAGGCGGTCGATCCGATCAGGCGGTAACGCCCGTTGATTTCCTGTGAGATGGACATCGGCGCCTCAGCTTGTCATCAGAGCCGTCAGCTCAGCTTCGCAATTCCGAGCTCGTCCGCAAGCTGATCCAGCCCGCGCTTGAGCGCCGGCGCCAGCGGAATGCCGTCGCGGCCGCGTGCGACACGCGTTTCCTCGCTGCGCTCGCCGGGCATCGCAATCCGCGCTACGCCCGGCATGCGCGCGCTGCCTCTGATGTCGCGCGCCAGCGTGTCGACCGCGGATTTGAAGGTCGCGACGTCACCGAAGGCTGCGACGTTGATCGCGCAGATCGCCTGCCCAGTGTTGGTGACGCTGTCGTCGTCATGATTGAAGTCGATGACGTCCTTGCCCATCGCCGCTCCGCCGAGCGTGCCCGCGAGCAGACCGATGATCATGGCGAGGCCGTAGCCTTTGTAACCGGCTTCCATACCGCCGAGCGGCAGCAGCATGCCTTCCTCGGCACGCTTGGGATCGGTCAGCGGCCTGCCTTCGCGGTCGATCATCCAGCCGACCGGCATGGTCTCGCCGCGCAGCGCCTTGGTCTTCACCTTGCCATAGGCCGCAACGGTCGTGGCCATGTCGAGCACGATCGGCTGCTCCTCGCCCGCCGGGATCGCGGCCGCGATTGGATTGGTCGACAGCAGCATGTCGAGCCCGCCCCATGGCGGCAGATGATTGGCGTTGCCGACCGCGAAATAGAGCCCGATCATGTCATGGGCGAGCGGCATCCGTGCGTAGAGCGAGGCGGGGCCGGCGTGATTGGAGAACTGTGCATTGACCCAGCCGATGCCTGATGTGCGCGCCTTCTCGATCGCGATTGCCGCGGCGCGGCTCATCACAAGATGACCCATTCCGTTGTCGCCGTTGACCAGTGCGGTCGAAGCCTGCTCGCGCACCACGCGGATGTTTGGCCTGGTGTTGAAGCCGCCAGCCTTGATGCGGCGGGCATATTGCGGCAGCCGGCTGACGCCGTGACCGTCGGAACCCTGCAGGTCGGCTTGCGCCATCAGCTCGGCGACGACAGCCGCATCCGAAGCGGGCAGGCCGAGCTTCACCATCGCCGCGTGGATGAAGGCCTGCAGTCGTTCGAAACTGACCGTGGACACTAGCGGCCGCCGAACGCCTTGAACGTGATGATGGTTAGCGTGTCCTGGATGCCCTCGATGACCTGCACCTTCTCGTTCACGAAGTGGCCGATGTCGGTTTCATTCTCGACATAGAACTTCACCAGCAGGTCGTAGTGCCCGGCGGTGGAATAAATCTCGGAGGCGATCTCGGCCTCGGCCAGCGCATTGGCGACCACATAGGACTGGCCAAGCTTGCATTTGATCTGGACGAAGAAGGGCACCATCGCGGTCGTCTCCGGAAATCTCCTCATCAGATAGGCCAGATTTGGGGGCGTTAGCAAGCTTGCTGGCGCGGATGCAGCGCGTTACGACAGGCAGAGTAGTGTCTCGGTTTGACTGTCGAATGTGTGGTGATCGAACCTGGTATTCCCTTCATAGCGACAGGATGAAGACAGCGTGCCCACAAGCCGGATCGCAGCCGCCCAGACCCCGGAGTTCCGCGGAAACGTCGACGGGGCATTGCGTCATTTGGCTGATGTAGCCGGGCACGCGCAAGCCGCGGGAGTCTCATTGGTGTGCTTCCCCGAAGGATTCCTGCAAGGCTACCTGACCGATGAGCAGCCCGCTCGGGAGGCCGCGATGGACCTCGCCTCATCCGCCTTCAAGGACTTGCTGGCCGGATTGCCGGAGAGCGGTCCAATGATGGTCTTTGGCCTCATCGAGATTGATGATGGGCGCCTCTTCAACACAGCCGTCGTGATACATCGGCGCACCATGATCGGGCGCTACCGAAAGACTCATCTGCTGAGCAGCGAACGGTGTTTCGAGGCAGGGCGCGCGGCTGGAGTCTTCGAGATGAACGACCTGCGCTTCGGCATCAACATCTGCTACGACACGAACTTTCCCGCGGCTGCACGGGACGTAGCCACGCTTGGAGCGTCGCTGATCGTCTGTCCGGCCAACAACATGCTGCCGCGAAAAGCAGCGGAGAGGTGGAAAGATCTCCACAACGCGATTCGAGCTGACAGGTGTCGCGAAACCGGGCTGTGGTTGGTTTCGGCAGATGTAACGGGTGAACGGGACGGCTGTGTGTCCTGGGGGCCCACGGCAGTGCTCACCCCTGAAGGCAAGGTCGCGGCCCAATTGCCTCTGGACCGACCCGGACTGCTTGTCTTCGACCTTCCGATGGGCTGATAAGTACATCTCATGACCACATCAGTCGCGCTCACCATCGCAGGCTCGGATTCTTCAGGCGGCGCCGGCATCCAGGCCGACCTGAAGACCTTTGCCGCGCTCGGCGTCTATGGCGCCTCCGCCATCACGGCGCTGACCGCGCAGAACACGCAAGGCGTGGCCGCTATCCATCCGGTGCCGCCGGAATTCGTAAGCGCGCAGATCGACGCCGTCTTCAGCGATCTCGCCGTCGGCGCGGTCAAGATCGGCATGGTGGCGCAACAAGCCGTGATCGAGGCGATCGTTGCCTCGCTCACGCGTTGGTCGCCGAAACATATCGTGCTCGATCCCGTGATGGTCGCGACCTCCGGCGACCGGTTGTTGAATGCCGGTGCGGTCGAGGCGCTGCGCAAACAGCTTGTTCCTCTCGCTTCGATCATCACGCCGAACCTGCCTGAGGCCGCGGCGTTGCTCGACGAGGCCGTCGCGACGGATGCCGCCGCGATCCAGCGCCAGGGCACGCGCTTGCTGGCGATGGGATGTCCGGCCGTGCTGATCAAGGGCGGACACGGCGAGGGAAGCGAGAGCGTCGATTATCTCGTGCGCGCCGATGGTGTGGTCGCATTGCCGGCACCACGCGTCGCGACAAGGAACACTCACGGCACGGGATGTTCGCTGTCATCGGCGATCGCCGCGGGACTCGCGAAAGGCGAGCCGCTAGAGACGGCGGTGCGCAACGCCAAGAGTTTCGTCAGCGCGGCAATTGCGAACGCCGACCGCTTCGCCGTCGGCCATGGCCACGGCCCAATCCACCATTTCCACCGGTTCTATTGAGACGCTGCCGTGGCGCTGCTACGGTAGCCCGACTCCGTTTCATCCACTCGAAGGAGAATACTGTGGAAGTATCGCGCCACGCTTTGGCCGTGACGGCAATCTTGCTCGCGTCATCTTCGATTTCTGCGCATGCACAGGACTCGGTCTTTCCGATGTGGTGCAGGGGAGGGACCGGTTTGGCCGCGTCGTCCGGTCAGACCGTCCAGGTCACCTTCCTGCCGTGGCCTCGCGCCGCGACGCAAACCATGACCATTGGACACTGTTCCTGGCTGGACCGCCCGCTGCGGCCCCGCGAGCCAACTCGCATTCGTTATCAAGTTCCGGCGGGGACGAACGCGCGGGACGTCGCCAAGGCGATCAATGCCAACGGGGTGATCTCGACATTCTGGGTTTACAATGCGGGGCGGTACATGCAGGCCACCGCGATCGCTCAGGGCGCACTGACCCAGAGGCCTTGAACCGCGAACGGATAACGCAGCCACACGCCGGCTATTTACCGGGCTGCACCTTCTGCTTCCACAAATTCCAGACGCGGTCGAGTACCTCGAAGTTGACCTGGTCGGCCTTCGCGCCTTCCTCGGGGCTCAAATAGGTGATCTCGCTGCCGAGCCCGATCGCCTGGGCCTGCAGCCGCGCATTGACGTCGGTGTAATAGGCGCGGAACACCGCGATCTTGACGTTCGGTCCGACCGTGACGTCGCCGTGGCCGCGCATCAGCGCGACGGATTTGTCGCCGAGCGCCGCGGCAAGCGACTTTCCCTTGGCGTTGTCGGCGACCAGCATGTTGGTCACGCCGAAATCCTTTGCGATATCCCAGACCGGCACGCCGGCGGCGAGAAACGCCGTGTTGTGAAACAGCGGCCGCAACGGCGTCTTGCTCACGCTGAAGGGAACGACGCCCGGCGAGTGCGCATGCACCACCGCCATCACATCCGTCCGTGCGCGATAAATCTCGGCATGGATGAAGCGTTCGAGAAAGACCTGGCGGCCGCGTGCATCGACCGCGTTGCCGTCCTGGTCGAACTCCATGATGTCGTCGGGGGTCACCAGCGCCGGCGCCAGCGAACGCGACATCAGGAAGTGCTGCGGATTGGCCGGACTGCGCGCGCTGACATGGCCGAAGGCATCGACCACGCCGAACTCGGCGAGGATGCGGCTGCCCAGCGCAAGGTCCTCGAGCAGTTCCGGCGGGACACCGGATATCGGGGAGGGCGACTGCGCAAAGGCGGCGGTAAGCCACAACAGCAGGACAACGAGCGCTGATGTCAAACGTGCAATCATGGGCGCCTCGCTACTTCAGCGTCCTCAGATAGACCACCAAATCATCGACGTCTTTCGGATCGCTCATCCCGCCGAACGGCATGCGGTTGCCCTTCACCTTGCCCTGCGGGTCTTTGATGTAGGCGCGCAGATTGTCCTCGTCCCAGACGAGGTTGGCGCGCTTCATCGCATTGGAGTAACGGAAGTCGTCGAGCGCGGCCGATTTGCGGCCGAACACGCCCTTCAGACTTGGACCAAGCGAGTCGGCGCGTTCGGTATGGCAGGCAGCGCAGGGCGCAAACAGCGTCTTGCCGTGCTCGGCGTCGGCCGCCGCGGCTGCGTTTCTCGCGAGTGCGAGCAATACGATACCCGCAGCGAACGCTGATCGTTTTGCAATCATCGTCATCACGCATTCACCAGCGGGCCGGGGCTCTTCAGATATGTCTCGGTGATCGCCTTGGCCGACCAATAGGCCAGCGCGCCCAGCGTGCCGGTCGGATTGTAGCCGTGCTGCTGCGGAAACACCGAGGCGCCCTGGACGAACAGATTGTGCGCGCCCCAGGCCTGCAGATAACGGTTCACCACGCTCGACTTGGGGTCGGACCCCATGATGGTGCCGCCGGTGTTGTGGGTCGATTGATACGGCACGATGGTGAAATTCTTCGGCCGGTTGTGCACCTCGTAGTGCGTCGGGTTCATCGCCTTGATCACGCCTTCCATCTTCTCGACCAGATAGCGCGACATCTTGTGGTCGTTTTCGGTGGCGTTGTAGGTCAGCCGCAACAGCGGCCGGCCGAGCGCATCCTTGTAGGTGGGATCGAGGTCCATGAAATTGTCGCGGTTGGCATAGACCGAGCCTTGCGTATTGAAGCGCGTGTTGCAGCGGTACCATTTCGCTTCGGCCTGCTTCCAGCCTACGCCCCAGCGCGGCTCGCCCTTCGGCAATATGCGGCCGCCGATCGGCGGCGCGCCGCCATTGCCGCAATTGATGTAGCCTCCGCCGAAGAAGCCGAGACCGCCATGGTCGAAATTCTCGCCATTGAAGTCGTCGATGACAGTCCCCATGCCGGGCGCGCCCATGAAGGGATTGAACTCGCGGCCTTCGAAGAAGGCTTCGCCGCCCGCCTCGAACTGGTAGCAGTAGTTCTTGCCGACGACGCCCTTGCCGGTTCTGGGGTCGTAGGGCTCGCCAATGCCGGCGAGCAGCAATTGCTGCGTATTGCCGAACACATAGGACGACAGCACGACCATGCCGGCCGGCTGCTCGTATTCCTCGCCGGTCTTCATGTCGGTATAGAGCACGCCGGTGACGCGCTTGGCGTCCTTGTCGTAGACGAGCCTGGTCACGAAGGCGCGCGTGCGCAGCTCGAATTTAGACTCGGTGCGCAGCACCGGCATGATGTTGACATTGGGCGAGGCCTTGGAATTGGACTCGCAGGCGGTGCGATTGCAATGGCCGCAATATTCGCAAGATCCCAGCGTGATGCCTTCGGGATTGACATAGGCCGCGCTCGAGGTTGCGACCGGAGACGGAAACGGGTGATAGCCGAGACTCTTTGCGGCGTCGCTGAAGATCTGCGGGCCCACGCCGGTCTTGATCGGCTTGTTCGGATAGTCGTTGTTGCGCGCGCCCTCGAAGGGATTGCCGCCCGCGACGATCTTGCCGCGCAGATTGCCGGCTTGTCCCGACACGCCGCACAGCCTGTCGAAGCGGTCGTAATGCGGCTCCAGCTCGTCATAGCTGAGCGGCCAGTCCTGGATGGTCATGGTGTCCGGAATCGCCTTGGCGCCGTATTTCTCGTTGAGCACGCTTCTGATGCGGAAGTCGGTCGGCAGGAAACGCCAATGCAGCGCGCCCCAATGAATGCCGGTGCCGCCGACGCCTTCGCCGGGTAGGAAGGCGCCGAAGCGGCGGATCGGCAGCGCCAGATCATCCGGCGCGTTGCGGAAGGTGATGGTGTCGATGGAATTGTCCTGCATCAATTCCAGCCGCACCACATAGCGCAGCTCGTCGCGCAGCCGCGTCAGCGTGAACTCCTCGGCCGGATTGCGGTCGGCGCCGCGTTCCAGCCCGACCACGTTGACGCCGGCCTTGGTCAGCTCGCGCGCGAGAATCGCGCCGGAAAAGCCCATGCCGATCACGACGGCGTCGGTCTCTTTCAATTTTGTTGCCATCGCGGCCTCCTCAACTGAAGTCCGCGATCGACTGCGGGTCCGCGACGTAGCGCTTGCCGCGGTAGGCATCGATCTTGTCGGCATAGGTGGCGGGCAGGCCGGGGAAGCCGAGCAGCTTCCATCCGACCTTGTCGCGGTTGCCGCCATAGATCGGATCGGAGAAGAAGCCGGCCATGGTGATTCCATGCAGCTGCGAGAAGAACGCGCGTGAGCTGAAATTCTCGAATTCGGCCTTGCCTTCCTCCATTGCCTTCAGCGCGGTGACGCGGTCGGCCGGGGCGAGGCGGTCGAAATCCTTGCTATAGGTTTTGCGCGACCAGGCGTTGGCCGCGGTAATTCCTGCGGCGAAGAATTCGCGCGGCGTCAGCGCGAGCTGATAGCCCTGCTCCGGCTTGCCTTTCTGGAATGGGCCGGCGCGGTACATTTTCGCGCCGCCGCCCCAGGCACTGCCGAGCTGGCGGTCGATGAAGACGGCAACGCCACAATCGCTGCCGGAAGGCGAGAGCTCGTCGGCGGGGATCAGCGTGTCGACGGCGGCGACGATGAAGGCGGCTTCCACTCCTGTCAGGTTCACGTAAGGTTCGGCATCCGGCGCGGATGGAGCAGGTGCCGTGGCGGGAGCTGGCTGCTGCTGGGCCTCGCTGGGATCGGTGAGGCCCGTTGCAAGCGCTGTTCCGGCAAGGCCGGCGCGAAGCAGGAATTGGCGTCGCGGAACGCTGTCGTCCGACATGAGAACCTCCCCATTGATTGCAGCTTTTGCGAGAAGGTTATCCCAAGGTCGTAGCCACGCGAAGAGGCCTACAGCGCAAGGCTGCTCCAAGTCTTTAGGCGGTCGCCAATGGACTAATTGACCCCGACGGAAAGCCTGCGTTCAATGTCCCCGCCCACAAATTTGCCGGGGCGCACGACAAGCAGAAGAATCAAATAAAACGTTCGGAAGTGGGTGCGATCGATGGCCTTTGCGCGGGTGTGGCTTGGCGGTGCGTTCGCGGCCTTGTTTGCCGCGCCTGCCGCGCTGGCCGCGAGTTTCACCGGCGATCCCGCCGCAACCTGCAACGGCCTTCAGGGATCGGCATGGGAGGCGGTGCGGATCGATTCCGCCGCCATGCAGGCGCCGTCGCATCTGGTGCTGTCGGAGCACGCACCGACCCCGTCGTCCCGTGTCTCGCCGTCCAATCCCGCCTTCTGCAGGGTGCTCGGGCATATTGAGCCCACGGATTCCAAAGCGCCGCCGATCAGATTCCAGGTCAATCTTCCCGCGGAGTGGAATAACCGTTCGCTGCAATATGGCGGCGGCGGCTTCAACGGCGTGCTGATCACCGGGCTCGGCTTGCCGCCGGCCTACCCCTACGACAAGCCGTCGCCGCTGGCGCGCGGCTTCGTTACCTACGGCACCGACTCCGGCCATGCGACGAAATCCGGCGAGCCGCCGCAACTGTTCGCGCTCAACGACGAGGCCTTCGAGAACTTCGCGCATCTCTCCTATAAAAAAGTACGCGACGCCGCCGTCGCGCTGACTATCCGCGCCTACGGCAAGAAGCCGGACAGGATGTATTTCATGGGCTCGTCCGAAGGCGGCCGCGAGGGGCTGACCATGGCCCAGCGCTACCCCGAGGATTTCGACGGCATCTTCGCCCGCGTGCCCGTCATCAACTGGGTCGGACTGCAGCATGCCGGCACGCGTGCGGGACTGGCGACGATGGGCGAGGGCTGGATGAAGCCCGCTCAGGTCAAGCTGGTAGCGGACGCCGTGCTAAAAGCCTGTGACAAGGCTGATGGCTCCGAGGACCTGCTGATCGAGGATCCGGTCGGCTGCAAGGCGAGCTTCAAGCCGGAGACGTTGCATTGCATCGAGGGCCAGAAGCCGGACCAGTGCCTGAACGACGCGCAGATATCAGCGATCAACACGCTGCACTCGACGTATAAATTCTCGTTCGTGTTGGCCAACGGCCTCGACGATTATCCGGGGTGGGGCATTTCGGGCGAGGATAACCCCTCGTTCGGTCCGACCGGCGGCTGGGTCGCGTGGTGGCTCGGCAAATCAGCGCCGTCGCTGCCGCCCGCACCGAACAACGGCATCGCCTGGGTCTACGGCTCAGGCGGCATACAATATGTGTTCGCGCGCGAGCCCAACCTCGATGTCACGAAATACAAGCCTGATGACCACAAGGAGCGGCTGCTTCAGGTCTCGGCCTTGATGGACTCAACCGATCCCGATCTCGGACGCTTCCGCAAGCACGGCGGCAAACTCATCATGCTCGAGCATATGGCCGATTATGCGCAGTCGCCCTATGCTGGCATCCGATACTTCGAGACCGTCGAGAACAAGCTCGGCAAATCGGAGACCGCGGAGTTTGCGCGGCTCTATACCGCGCCGGGCGTCGACCATGTCGGTTCCGGTGCGCCCGCAAATGTCGACATGCTGAGCGTGCTGGTCGACTGGGTCGAGAAGGGCAAGGCGCCCGGCGACCTCGAAGTCACCGAGCAGAAGGTCGAGGTGCCGCAATTCGCCACGGTGCGCGCGCTGCCGCTGTGCCAGTGGCCGGCCTGGCCCCATTACAAAGCGGGACCCGCCAACGCCGCGTCGAGTTTCGTCTGCGCGCGATAGCGATTGATGCGACGCTGATGGCGCCCCGAAGCGGGAAGAAATCGGGTCATCCCGATTTCCTCCCGCGTCGTCGCTAAATCAGTTCTGCCTGACGTTGCCGTTGGCATCCATGTCGCTCTTGGGATTATACCCGGCATCACGCAGATTCTTGGCGCGTGCGGAGTGAGCATCCATCGTATCGGCGGGAGCCGCTCCGGAAGCCTCCGCCGCGGGCGCGGCGTGATGATGGTGCTTGGCAAAAGACGCGCTGGTCGTCGCACCGGCGATAACGAGAACGGCGGCAGTCGTCAAAATCAGATGTCGCATGATCAGATCCTTTTCTTGTTTTTGGCACCCGGCCACCCGAGCCCGAAAGGACTATGCAGAAAGCGCGCGCGTAGCCCGATAAACTTCGGCTCGCGAGTCGGTGAACGAGTTGTGATCGACGAACCACGCAGTCGCGTTTGCCGTGCGACGATGAAAGCTGTTTTGATAGGGTCCGATGACGTCGTGAGCGGAAAATCCTCGATCACGAAATCATCTGCATACTGTCGAAATGCGGACCGGCCATGTCGTTTTGGTGGATTTGCAATCCGACATGATGTCGCAGCGCTGGTATTATAAGACCAAGAGCTAGGGAGGAAATGCATGCCGCGCCGTCTGAACGGACTCCTCGCGACGTTTCTGGTTTGCGCGCTCAGCCTGATGGCGCGGCCGGCGTCGGCTGACGTGACGCGGCTCGAGTTTACCTCGAAGCAGCCCTTCGGCACGTTTCGAACCGGCGACTATGTGATCTGGCAGGGCAAGGTTCACGGCGACCTGTCGCCTGCCGAGGCCATCCCGGGCATCGACAAGGCCGCGCGCAACGAACGCGGGCGCGTTCCTTATTCGGCAAAGCTCGTTCTCATCATGCCGGCGGCGCCGCTCACCGGCAACGGCGCGTTGCTGGTCGACGTGCCCAACCGCGGCCGCGCCTATGCGCAAGCGCTCTACAATTCGCCGCGTGAAGCGCCTTTCCTGTCCGGCACCTTTGAAGGGGGCACCGGCTTTCTCCAGGACAACGGCTTTACGGTTGCCGAAGTGTATTGGGAGCTGGGGCAGGGTGCGGAGCTGCCGTCATTCGCCGATGCCGACGGCAAGACGCGATACGTCGAAGGCGCAGGCTTTGCCATCGTGCGCGATGCCGCCGACTTTTTCGCGCACGCTGCCGCCGACGCTGCGGGAACGCCCAATCCCCTCAAGGGCGCGATCAATCGCCTGCTTGCCAGTGGTAAATCCCAGGACGGCCGATTCCTGAAGACCTTCCTGTTGAACGGCTTCAACATGGCGGGTGGTCGCCGCGTGTTCGACGGCATGCATGTCTTCGTGTCGGGCGCGGGCCTGCTGCCGATCCTGCAGACCGGCCTCGGGCCGAAATCGAGTGGCGACGAGGCGCCGAACTTTGCCAATCCGGATTTCCCGGGCGTCAACGACGGGCCGCTCACCATCGGCGAGATCACGGCCAAGGTCGAGGCGCGCGGCGAGGTCCCGCCGAAAATGCTGCTGGTCTCTTCGACCACGGACTTCTACTCGCTGCGCGCTTCGCTCGGCCGCACCGGCGCATCCGGGACTGCGGATCAGCCGCTCCCTGCCAACGTGCGGATGTACGACATCGCCGGCGGCTCGCATGTGGTGGTGCCCAAGGCTCCGGCCTGCACGATGCCGCCGGGCCGGCTCGACTGGGCGCCGGTCTCGCGCGCACTTCTGGCGCGTCTCGACGCCTGGGTCGGCCGCAACGCCGCGCCGCCGGCAAGCGAGCTGACGCCGCTGGAGCCCGCGCCCGCCGAGCCGCCGGCGTTGCGCGCGCCGTCGCGGCTTCCCGCCGCCTTGATCCAGGTGCCGAAGCGCGATGCCGACGGCAATGCGCTCGGCGGCGTGAGGGTGCCCGACGTCGCGGTGCCGCTCGGCACCAATGGCGGGCAAAACGCGCCGCAGACATTCACCTGTTCGCTGGTCGGATCGTTCTCGCCGTTTGCCGCGACCAAAGCCGAGCGCGAACGCGCCGGCGACGCGCGGCTGTCGATCGAGGAGCGCTATCATGGCCGCGACGATTACGTGAACCGCGTCCGCGTGGCCGCGCAGGATCTCGTCTCGCGCGGATTGTTGTTGTCGGAAGACGCGGCTGTGATCGTTCAGCAGGCCGCGGCGAGCAATTTGTTCGCGCCCGTAGCCGTGAACGACGCGCCGCGGTGAGTTCAGGGATCGAGGGCCACAAGTGGCACAGCACAAGACCTTCGGAACGTGCTGCAAGGACATGAGAGATGCGCTCACCTTGCCTGAGCAGCGATTCCTATTCACTCAAGACGGCACCGGTGTCCTGTATTTGACGATCGGAAGCGTCAATACCGATCAAGGGGTCGGCTGGTTCGATCAAGCGGTTCTCTTCTGTCCATTTTGCGGAACCCACCTTCAAACGCGCGACGAGATCAAACTAGCCACGGCGCAGCCGCCGGAGGGGCGTAAAGAGAACTAGTCGCGCCCGCCATCACTCCGATTTGTCGACGTTCCAGAACACCGGCGTTGCCGGGCCTGCGAGCACGCCGGACAGCGACTTCCGCCAGGAGGCCGCCACGCGATATTGCCCGACCGGGATGTAGATCACCTGATCGTAGGCCTCTAGCTGGATCTCGGCCGCGATCTTCTTCTGCTCGTCCGGCGATGACGAGCGCGCAAAGGCGTCGCGCAGCGCCTCGATCTTCGCGTCGTCGGGCCAGCCGAACCAGCCGCCCTTTTTGCCCTTGCCGCTGACCTGCAAATTCGCGATCGGATTCATCAGGTCGGCCGCGATCACGTTGGTGAAGAACAAATTCCAGCCGCCCCCCTGCGGCGGTTTCTGGCTGCTGCGGCGGCTGACCAGGCTCTGCCAGTCCATCGCCTGCACGGTCACGGTGAAGCCGGCCTGGCGCAGCAATTGCGCGGCCACGATCGGCTGTGTCTTCAATGTCACCACGTCGGTCGGCGCCATCAGCACCACAGGCGTGCCGTCATAGCCGGACTCCTTCAGCAGCTTCTTTGCCTCCGCCATGCCGTTGCCCTTCACCAGCGCATCGGAGCCGGTGCCGGTCTCCAGCGGCGAGCCGCAGATGAATAGCGCGCCGCACAACACGAAATATTTGTCGTTGCCGACCATCGCGTCCATGAAGTCCTTCTGGTTGATCGCCATCAGGGCGGCGCGGCGGACTTTCGGGTTGTCGAACGGCGGATGCAGGAAGTTCATGCGCCCGACGGCCTGGTAGCCAAGCTCGTTCAGCACCTCGACCTTGATCTCCTTGTTGGCCTCCAGCACCGGCAGTAGATCCCAGGGCGTGATCTCCAGGAAATCGATGTCGCCGGACTGCAGCGCATTCACCGTGGTCTGCGCGTCCGGCATGGTGATCCATTCGACGCGGTCGACCTTCGCGATCTTGCCGCCGGCGGTCCAGCTCGCCGGCTCCTTGCGCGGGATGTAATCCCTATTTTTCTCGTAGACCGCCTTCACGCCGGGCTGGAATTCCGACTGCACGAACTTGAACGGGCCGGAGCCGATCTGCTCGGATATCTGCTTGTCGGGTGGCGTCTCGGCGAGGCGCTTCGGCATCATGAAGGGCACGTAGGACGACATCTTTGCGATCGACTCGAGCACGAGTCCGTAAGGCTCCTTCAGCGTCAGCACGATCGTGCGCGCGTCGGCCGCCTCGATGCTCGCGGTGAAATCCATCAGCTTCTGGCCCATGCTGTCGACCTTGCCCCAGCGTTTCAGCGAGGCAACGCAGTCTTCCGCCGTGACGGGCGCGCCGTCATGCCACATCAACCCATCGCGCAAGGTGAAAGTGTAGGTCAGCTTGTCGTCGGAAACCTTCCAGTCCGCCATCTGCGGCTGGACCTTGAAGTTGGCGTCGGTCGACAGCAGCGTGTCGTAGACCATGTAACCGTGGTCGCGGGTGATGTAGGCCGTGGTGAAGCCGGGATCGATCACCCGCAAGTCGGAATGCATCACCGCGCGGATGGTGTTGGCCGCTTGCGCCGGAAGCGCGAACGCAAGGCTGGCGAGAATGACGGATATCCTGCGCGCGAAGTGAGACATGCATTCGCTCCTGCCAATGTGACGGTCCGGCAGCAAAGGCTATTGCAAGTGCCGGACCATGCGAAAGGCAGCACAAGGTCGCATGCGGGGGCGCGGCCGGTGCGATCTCGACGTCGTACACCCCAGGCGGCATCCAGCGTGCTATGGCATCGTCATACGCGCCGCGCGGAGACGACCATGACAACGCCGGAAACCAACACGGTCTATGTCGAGCACAAGAGCAGCGTCGGCTTTCAGGACACGCTCGACCGTCTCGAGGCCGCGATCCGGAAGGCCGGGATGACGGTGTTTGCGAAGATCGATCATGCCGCGGGCGCAAAGGCCGTCGGACTGTCGATGTTGCCCGCCACCGTGCTGGTCTATGGCCATGCGCGCGGCGGCACGCCGTTGATGCAGGCCGATCCCGCCGCCGCGCTCGACCTGCCGCTTCGCGCGCTGGTGCGCCAGGACGCCGCCGGCCAGACCCTGCTGGCCTTTCATCCCGTGCAGCAGATGCTGGCGGGCTACCGCATCCCGGCCGAGCTTCTCGCCGGCCTTGCCAAGGCGCAGCAGCTTCTCGTCAACGCGCTCTGAGAACAGTCGATTGCCTCACGGGCAGTAGTCCTCGCCATTGATGCGCAGGCAGCGTGGCGCGGCGATCAACTGCTGCTGCCGGCCGCAGCCGTCGGGCGTGGCGACCTTCTTCAGCGCGCGCAGCGCGGCCATGGTCGGGCGATACCAGAGGTAATGCTCGTCCGAGAGCAGCGAGGCGCGGCGCAGGCCTTGAATGGTCGGCGGCTCGAAGGCGCCGTTGCGCTCGCCCTGCATGCAGCCGAGCCGCAACAGCTGGTCCTGGATCATCTGCACCAGCTCGCGGCCCTCATAGGAGGGGCCCGCGCTGTCGAGCACGGTGACCTCGCGCAGGCGGGCAGCCGCAGTGCGCGCTTCCTGCGCCTCCGGCGCGTCGGGAAACAGCGCGGCAACGAGATCGTAGGCGTCTGCGGTCTGCGCGGCTCTCGCGCGCGACAGCACCAGCGCCGCCGCCGATGCTGCCGTCGCGGGGTCGGCGGGTTGTGTGGACCGGAGCTTTGCGACGGCGTCGCGCGCTTCGGTGGCCTCCGGGCTTGCCGGAAAACGTTCGATCAGGAGATCGTAGAGCGCGGGATTTGCTGTCTCTTTCGCAGCCGCCAACAATTGCTGGGATTGCGTGGGCGGCGGCGTCGGCGGCACGAAATAGAAGTCGAACTCCAGCGCGGTGGATTCCCAGGGAATCTGCTGCTCGCGGGTCGACAGCCGCACCTGGCGGCGCACGCTCTTGAAGACGTCCTCGAGCTTTTCGCCCGGCGTGGCGATGGCATCCGCCAGCGCCCGCGTATAGGGGCTGTGGCCGTCGTCGCCGTCGAAGGCGACCTTGCCCGAGCCGGTTGCGGAGGCGATGAACACGCCGTAGACCGCGCCCATCGGCACCATCCCGACCGTGCTCGATGGCGCCACGCCTTGCGGAAACGGATTGTCGCGGCAGGCGTCGATGATGAGGATGTTGAGCTGGTTGCCCGACGATGCCAGCCGATCGGCGACGCGCTTGACGCTCAGCGATTGCGGCGCGATGTCGGAGCGCTTCTTGATGTCGGCCTTGACCGGGACGAAATAGTTGACCCCGTCGCTCTCGAGGCCGTGGCCGGCATAGTACAGCAGCGACACCGTCTGGGGGCCGCGCTCCCTGACCTTGCGGGAAAACTCCTCGACATCCGATGTCATGGTCTTGAGGTCGCGGTCGGAAACCGCGGTCACCTCGAAGCCGAGTTGCTCGAGTTTTTCCGCGATCAATTGCGCGTCGCGGCCGGGATTTTCGAGCACGCCCAGCTTGGCGTAATTCGCGTTGCCGATCACCAGCGCCAGCCGCGGCGCGGACGCCGCCACCGTCCTGCGCTCACTCGCGGCCAGGCTGGAGCCTGGCCCAAGCAGGCTCAACAGGCAGACCGCCACAACGGTTTCAAAAAGTTTTCGCATCTCTACAACCATCCCGCGCAACAAAACCTAGGCGAAAGGCTTGCCGCTGTCATGCGCCCGCCTCGTCAAATTGACGGTGAAAGATCGGTATGCTCTGATTTTGCCAATTGACCCGTTCGCTCTTTTTCCACCACACGGCAGTCCCGCCAATCGGATCCACCAGATGCAATCGAAGATTTTGCGCACGCTGGCGGCGCTCGCCACGGCTGCGTCGGTCGGTGTGAATGCGCCACGGTAGCGGACGCAACTGATTGCATCATGTGCCACAGATCACAGTAGGAGAGGCTTTGTAAGGCCAACTTTCAAAAATTGGATTGTGTTTCAAAAATTGGATTGTGGGGGATATGTCATGAGGGGACGTGCATCTGGAATTGCGCATCGCAGGCCGCTGAGGGTTGCTGCCTGCGCCGGCGCATCGTTGCTGCTGGCGCTACTCATTGGCTCCGCGCCGTTCGAAAATCGCGAGGCGATGGCGATCACCTATGTCGGCACGGCGGCGCGAAACGGCAATGCCGAACTCAACAGGTGCAGCAGCAACACCGGCACGGCGCTATACGGCTGCGTCGCCAACGTGCTCAACAAGGTGTGCACCCAGATGGGCAGCGGGATCCCGCCCGCGACAAAACAATCGTTCGACGGCGCTATCGGACGGCTGCAACGCGCCGTCAGCAAGGTCCAGGCGCTCTCGGCGCTCGCACAGGCCCAGATTGCGATTTCGGGCGCCTTGCGCCAGGCGAGGTCGATCGGACATGTCGAGGGTGGGACCGCGGATGCGCAGGACTTGCAGGCGATTTCCGCGCTGCTCAGTCATGCCGCCCAGCTCGTTCAGGCCAAGGGGTGACGCGTCTGATCGCAATCCGTACCAGACAAGCGCTGATGGTCGCGACATTTGCGGCGCTCGCCGCTCTCGCCGGGCTTTATACCCTGGCGGGGCCTGCGCTGGCCGGCGTGCTGAGCGGCCGCGAATTCCAGAATCTGCTGGCCGGCGGTCCGGAAGGGACCACGATCGTCTTTCAGGGCGGCACCGACAAGATTTTCTATTCGCCGACCCTGAAGAACAAGCTGCGGCTCAGCTCCGAACTCGGTCCAGGCTTTCTCAAGCAGAAGATCCTGCAAAATACCGTCACCGAAGGTGTCTTCATCAGTGCGACCATCGAAGGCGGAAAACTGCGCACCATCTCCGGAATTGCCGGCATCGCCGCCGACGCCGATAGCGGTCACGGCGTGCTGACGCTGCTGCAGACCTTTCCCGAGGACACCAACATAAAGGCGTTCCAGAAGCGGGACCGGCTCTATTCGGTTGTCATCGTCGAGGACGCGCCGAGCGGCGTCGTGTGCCGCAGATCACAGTGGGGCAAGCTGTTCGCACTTAAGGGAGAACCGGAGCTGACGACGGTGCCGTGCGAATTCACCGTGGGCAACACCGTCGCACCAGCGGGGTCGCAGTGAGAAGGATCCGAATTGGCGGATGCTGACTGCAAACAGGGGATAGGAGAGACTTAAATGACATCATCGACGCGCGCCATACGTCGCAAATTTCTGACGATCTCATCGGGATCGGGACGTGTATTTGCTCCGTGGACTTGCGTGCTCGCAGCGCTTTTCGCGATCGTCGTGTTCGGCACATCGCTCGGTGGCGCCAAAGCGACGGGCGGCGGCATGTGCGGCAGTTACACGGGCTCGGCGCTCTATGGTTGCCTCGCGACCGTGCTTGATTACAAGGCCGATCGTCTTGCGGGCGGAAGCGAGGTCGAACCGGCCCGAACCGCGCTGCGGTCCGCGGCGTCCAAATTGCGAACGGCGACCAGCAAGGCGCAAGCCTTGTCTGCGATCGCGCAATGCCGCTCGGTGGTCCTCGGTGCGCTCAGCAGGGCCAGGACGGTCGCCGCAGGCGGAGGTGGCGGTGGCGTCACCCTCGAGACCGTCGCCAACGTGCTCAGCAACGCGGTTGCACTGATCCAGTCAAAGGGATAGCCGGCCGCCGCCAATAGCGGTCGCCGCGGCAACAGTGTTGCCGCGGCGGGGTCGCAGCAGAAGGGGCCGAATTTGCGGCTACCGCCAACTGCAAACAGGGGGAAGACGAATGCAACTGAAATTCCTGGCGCGCTTTGCGCGTGCCGCCATCATCGCGATCGCGGTCATCTTCGGTACGCTTCTGGCGGGCAATGGCACCGCAAGCGCGGCCTGCGATACCCAGGCCGGCAAGGAGCTCTATAACTGTCTTGCCAACAAGTTGGACCACGTGGCCTCCATGTCCTACCGCTCGCCCGATACGCAGGCGGCATTGCAGAAGGCCGCCACGCAACTGCGGGCAGCCACAAACAAGGCACAGGCCCTTTCGGCCATTGCGCAGGCCCGGTCTGTGGTCGCCGGAGTGATCCAGCGGGTCAGAGCGGCCGGCCAGGACAGTTCGGGCCTTGCGAAAGTGACGGGGGTGCTGGCCTACGCGGCGCGACTGATACAGCAGAAGGGATAGCCGGTACGTGTCGTTGGAGGCACTTGGGCAACACTGTTGCCGCCGCGTCATCACTTCATCGACAAGGGTCTCGTTGCCGGTGTCGAAGGCAGCGGGTCGGGCTCGCCGCGAACGCAAATGTCGCGGTGACGACAGAGCAGGGGAAATAGCACCTTGCGGCCCGCCGGGTTATCGATTTAGGGTGCCCCCTTGCTTCAAGGGAGATCGGACGTGGCGACAGGTACAGTGAAGTGGTTCAATCCGGCAAAGGGCTTTGGGTTTATCCAGCCCGACAACGGCGGCAAGGATGTGTTTGTGCATATTTCCGCGGTTGAGAGGGCCGGCCTGAGCACCCTCAACGAGGGTGCCAAGGTGAGCTACGAAGAGAAGGAAAACCGGGGCAAAATGTCCGCGGAAAATCTGAGAGTCGGCTGAAGCGGCGCGGCTGACAGTCGGCCGCCAACTGAAGCAGCGCTACGTCCTACGCATCATTCGCCGCTGACGACCTCCGCCCGCGGTAGCTAGCCTATGCAAGCGGCAGGACGATTTCGCATGCGAGCCCCTGGTCGCGCCAATCGAACCGCACCTCACTGTCTTTGATTGCCTCGATGTCGACCAGCGCGATGCCGCGCACAGCTGCCTCGCCGCTCAACGGTTCGTGCTCGCCAGTCCCTGCGCTGGATCGCTTGTGAAGGATTGCTCCGGCAAGCTGTTCAAGGGATTGCACAGGAACTGACCGACGTTGGCGCCGTTTCCTCTATATGTACGAGCCGCTGCCAATCCTTATCGAAGAATCGATCCAAATCGCCTGGGATTACCTTGAACGTTCGGGCGATCTGGGAGAGCCGCAGGCGGCTGGCGAAGTCTTGCTGGACACGGTGGCGTCTCTGGTCAGGCTCGGCGAGCGGCGCAGGTTGATGCTTTCGAACAGGGCGATTGCAGACTACAAGAAATTCAGGGCCCAAAGAAAAGGATTAGAGGTGGTGACCTGAACCGCGATTGCAAATCGGTTTGACCAGTCAGGTCATAGAAGAATCACCCACACCGAAAATCCAATAAGCGCCGCGACGCCGACTGACAATGCGATGATGGCAATTTTGCCCACTACGTCTCCCGCCTGAAAGCCCCGCTCTCGCGGGGCTCTCTGCATTTGGTCTGCCGATCTCAACGGACGGACGTCGCTCCAACGCTTTCAGCGATTTACTCGGCCTGTTCGATCGCATCAGGCATTCTCGCCACCGACATCAGCGTTCGCGCGACCTGGTTGAGCAGCTGATCCGCGTTTTCTTCCTCGGCGAGCGATTTCGACAACAGGTTCACGATGGCGCTGTGTCGCAGTTGTTGAGCGAGATTGCGTGCCGTGCTGTAACCGGCGATTTCATAGTGTTCGACGCGCTGCGCCGCACCGATCAGCGCGAGATCGGCGGCGGCGTCCTCCTTTTTCTCGCCTTCGGCGATGATCTCCGCGCCTTCCTCGACCAGGCCCATCATGCCCTTGCAGGGCTTGGCTCGCGGCGACTTGCCGAGCAGTTCGAAGCACTCATTGATGCGCTCGATCTGGTTTTCCGTTTCGCCGAGATGCTGCTCGAACAGTTCGCGCAACTGGTCGAACCGCGCCGCTTCCGCCATTTTGGGAAGCGCCTTGGTAAGCTGCTTCTCCGCATGCAGGATGTCGCGGAGTTCGTTCATCAACAGCTCTCCCAGACCGTTTTCATCCGAAGCCGGCGAACTTTCCGTCACGATTCCGCTCGCGGGACCGGGCTCCCCGGCCTGGATTGCAGGCGATTCCGTAAAGACCCAGTCGCCACCGTCGTTCCAGGGGCCGCGGGTGTCGATCTCGCCATGGTCGCCGGTACCGGTCGAATCGTTGAAGAACTGGTCGACCAGGCCAGGTGTCGGCGCGATGCGGCCGATGCTGAAGGCCGGTTTGCCCATGCTCTTGAGCGCCAACGCGAACGCCTTCATATGGGTGATTTCGCGGGTCATCAGGAACTGCAAGGCGTCCTTGGTGCCGGCGTCGTCACAGAAATTGATCAATCGCTCATAGACGATCTTGGCCCGCGCTTCCGCGGCGATATTGCTGCGCAGATCGACGTCGAGCTCGCCGGTGATCTTCAGATAATCGGCGGTCCACGCGTTCCCCTGGGAATTGAACAAGCTCACCCCACCGCCGCCCGCGATCGCAATCAGGGGATCGGCTTCGGCCGCCTGGCGATCGAATTTCATCGGCTTGAGGTGCATGCGGGCCAAGGTACCCACGATCTCGAGATGACTGAGTTCCTCAGTTCCGATGTCCATCAGCAGGTCTTTGCGATCCGGATCCTCGCAATTCAAACCCTGTATCGAATATTGCATAGCGGCCGCGAGCTCGCCGTTGGCGCCGCCGAACTGTTCAAGAAGCATGTTGCCGAAACGAGGATCCGGTTCGTCGACGCGCACGGTGAACATGAGCTTCTTGACGTGATGATACATGGAGAGCCTCGGGTGTGAGCGGAAATCTCCATGTCGAACTTTGGCCGGACGGGTTTGTTCCTATATGCAGAGAAGAGGCGGCCTGTTGGCCGCCCCTTGCGATTCAGTTCATGCGCTGGTGGCGAGCGTCGGCTCGATGCCAGTGGTTCAACGGTTGCACGTTCGCGTGCAGGCGATCGGTATAAGGGTTGCCCGGTCCCTTGTTCTGGCAATTGGCGTTCGGGTAGAAGAAAGCGCAGTAGCCGGGGTTCGAGATGACCTCCTGTGCTTGCGCTGCAGTTCCAAACGCGGCCGCTGCAACCAGGGTCGCGCCAATCAATGCGTATTTCATCATGCTCTCCTGAGGTTTTAGTCAGGAGACATGGGAGCGCATCCGACGCTTCGCCAATGAGAGTTTGGTAATGTGGCGAGAAACATTTCAGCGCGGAACTGAAACAATTTGAAGTCGAGGCCGCAGTTACGCCAGCGGCAGGACGATTTCGCAAGCGAGTTCCTGATCGCGCCAATCGAACCGCACCTCGCCTTTGAGTTGGCCAATCATGTTTTCCACGATGCGCGTGCCGAACCCGCGATGCGTGGGCGGCGCGATGGTTGGCCCGCCCAGCTCGACCCAACGCAGGCCGAGCCTTCCGTCCGCTGCAACGGACCACGCGATTTCGACGCGACCGTCTGCTGCCGATAGCGAACCGTATTTTGCCGCGTTGGTCGCGAGTTCATGCAGGGCGATTGCCACCGTCTGAGCCAGATTCGGCTCCAGCATGATGGGTGGTCCATCGATTCTCACACGCCCCTCCGTCTCGCCGCTGAACGCCGCGAGTTCCTGCGTGACCAGGGTGCGAAGCTCGGCGCCTGCCCAGCGCGATTGCACGAACAGCCCGTGGACCTTCGCGAGGGCATTGATGCGCCCTTCGATCAGTTGCTTGAGATCAGCGGACGTGTCGGCGCGCGAGAGACGCACCGTCGCCAACACGGTGGACAAAATGTTCTTGGTTCGATGTTCCGCCTCGCGCGCGAGGTCGACGACCCGCGCCTCGCCGCGTTTGCGCTCGGTGATGTCCTGGAAGCAGTTGACCGCGCCGACAACGTTTCCGTCGCTATCCCTGATTGGCTCGATGTCGACCAGCGCGATGCCGCGCACGCCGTCGGGCCGCTCGATGTGGACTTCGTGTTCGCGCACGGAAATGCCGGTGCGCAGCACGTCGGCCATGGGGCACTCATGGTGCGGGAGCAAACTGCCGTCCGGGCGGAACATTTGATAGGATCCGCAAAACCGCTCATTGGGATCGCCGGGTTTGGGTGACCGGCCCCACAGTTCGGCAGCGCGGCGGTTATATCGCAGAACCAGACCGTCCCGGTCGCAAACATAAACCGCAAAAGGCAGTTGCTCGAACAGCCGCGCGGGCAATTCGAAGACCTGTTCATCGTCACGCAAATCAAAGATGACACCGCGTCCGTTCGCAGCCGCATCGATCTCGGTAGCTCGACCGGGTTTGTGCCGGAAAGAGCCTGTCCCGTCCGAGGGTGCGTCGCTCATTCTACTGTCTCGATTTGGCGGTTTGCGGGGCGAGCGCGCGCTTCATGAAAGCATACAGCCTCAATTGTTCTGCACTGCGAAGTGCATTCCGTCTGGCCTCGCCATCGGGCATTTGTGTCGCCGCGCGGGCGCGCGCGTCTGCCTGCTCTTCCAACTGCTCTGCCGTCAAGAACACGGCCTTCTTCCTGTTACGCGTGCCGGGTCTCATTTCGGTGACTCCAAATGGCGATCAAACCAATCGAGGGGGTCGGATCGAGACGAACTGGATACAACTTGCATTTGATGGACAGAGCCGCATTTTGTGCACCGCAGTGTCCAGTGCTCGAACCCGGTTCGAGAAGGGGTGATGCGCTGAACCCTTGTCGCGCCCTGGCACCTTCCGCAACGGGACGTCAGAAGCCGGGGGCGTGAGGAGGAAGCGGTTCGAGGGGACATTTTTAATCTTCCGTGAGATTGCCAAAATCTAGTCCGGGGATTTAAGCTCGCCGCGAAGCCAGCCTTTCGCGTCGCCGCTCATGGGGTCGCTGACCACCAAGGTTCGCTGGACGCGGTCACATTTGGGGCACGCGAAAGTGCGGAAATCATACCCCGCCGGACCGGGCGCAATGCGGCGCAGGATCGTGCGGGTCTGGCAGTGCTGACACCGCGGGCGCTCTATGAGGCTGAGCGGCGGCAGTTCGGTGGGTAGTGCGTGAAAGCCGAACATGTCAGGCGCGTCCTTTTGGATCAGGGCGGATGCACCAACATGCTGCCGGACATCGGCGCTGACGGATGATTTTCTCCCGTGGGAAATCGGTCCGCTGGTCAATATTGACCACACGGCGTCTTTTTTAATATTTAAGGCATCGCGGGTTCCATAGGAGGGGCTTGTGAAGGCGGCAAAACGACAGTTCGATCCCCAGGCTTTTCTGGCCAAAGTGGGGACCGGAAAAACGATATCGAAGTTTCGTAAAGGCCGGATCATCTACGCCCAGGGCGAAGAGGCCGACAGGATTTTTTACATCCAGTCGGGCTCGGTCAAGGTGACCGTTGTTTCCGAGCAGGGCAAAGAAGCCGTCGTCGGCATCTTGAGCGCTGCGCAGTTTTTCGGCGAGGGGTGTCTGAATGGCCAGTCAGTTCGAATTGGAACCGCGAGGGCGCTGGAGGAGTGCCTCATCACCTCGATAACGCGAAAGTCGATGCTGGCCGCGCTTCGCAAGGAACCTCGGTTTTCGGAACTTTTCGTCACCTATTTGGTGACCCGTGCCAACGCACCGAAGAAGATTTGATCGATCAGCTGTTCAATTCGAGCGAGAAGCGGCTCGCGCGCCTCCTTCTTCTGCTCGCCAATTTTGGGAAAAATGGAAGGCCAACGCCAATCGATGCTTCGATCAATCAGGCAACCCTGGCGGAGATGATCGGAACGACCCGATCGCGCGTGAGCTTCTTCCTGAACAAGTTTCGCAAGCTGGGATTGATCAGCTACAACGGAAAGATCGAGGTGCATCGTTCCTTGCTGAACGCGGTCCTGTATGAAAAGCCTCAGCTGCAAAGAGACGAAAAGCCGAGCGGCTAGAGGGGATGTGACGCATACAGCCGGCTCCGCGATAATTGGAACGATAGCTCGGCTCCCCCGTTCTCGATGAACTGCAACATCTCTCGTTTGCCGAGGCATCGTGCAGACCACCGAGGTATTGCACATGGCGTTTCCGCAAACACGTTCCTCTTCGTTTCTGTCCGACTGTCTGGTTTCCCTCAGGCGATATCCCGCCATCACCGCCTTTACCGCCGCAGCTGCCCTTGTGGCGGCGACGGCGATCGTCAACCGGCAGTTTGCCAGAAAAGCGCAACGCGATAATCCACCGCAAGGGCGGTTCATCGACGTCGACGGGGTTCGTCTGCACTATGTGGAACGCGGCAATGGCCGGCCGCTGATTCTCTTTCACGGCAACGGCAGCATGATCCAGGATTTCGAATCGAGCGGCCTGATTGATCTGGCGGCCGGGAATTACAGGGTGATCGTGTTCGACCGCCCGGGATTTGGACATAGCTTGCGGCCCCGGAATGTCGTTTGGACGCCGGAGGCACAGGCAGACCTGTTCAAAAAGGCACTCGATCGGCTGGGTGTTCAGCGAGCGATTGTGCTTGGGCATTCGTGGGGGGCATCGGTCGCCGTTGCGCTGGCGGTAAGACACCCTTCATTCGTCGAAGCGTTGGTGCTGGCCTCGGGATATTATTTCCCGACCGCCCGCGCCGACGTAGCGGCATCGTCGATGTCAGCGATACCGGGGCTCGGGGATATCATCAGCTACACCATTTCACCGATCCTCAGTCGTGTGATGTGGCCTGCGATGTTACGCAAGTTGTTCGGTCCGCGATCAGTGCCCGAGAAATTCGCCGGCTTTCCCAGGGAAATGGCCGTCCGGCCCTCACAGATGCGTGCGAGCGCCGCGGAAGCGGCGTTGATGATTCCCGCCGCATTTGCATCCTCGAAGACCTATGGCGAACTCGAGATGCCTACGATCATAGTTGCGGGCGAGGACGACCGTCTGATCGATACCAACAAGCAATCGGTCAGGCTGCATGACGAAGTCAAGCAGAGCAAACTGCACCGCATCGCCGGCGCGGGGCACATGATCCAACAATCTGCGACTTCTGATCTGATGGCGGCCATCGACGAAGCCGCAGCGGAGACGTTGCACTAACCCGCCGGCAGCCGATGCAGGCGAGGCCGTCCGGGCGTCGGCGAAAACCCGCCGCCTGTTTTGCCCGACGAGTCAAGAGCGCGGCGTGAAAATAATTCTCTTTCCGAAATAGAGAAGTTATGATTTAACGAAGACGTCCCGCCTCGACACGAGGGACGTGATGGCCATTCGTCACCAGACGTGAGGCGGGATGCGATGGACGCGGTCGTTCCGCAAGACGTGCGGCATGCTCGCGTACGGTCAAGCCGTGTGGTCCTGTCCCCTCGACGCTGGGGTCAAGTTCGCGGGTGATGATCCCGCGGGCGACGGAGGCTAACAAGCCCGACACTCCGGGGAGATCACGGAGCAGCCGATAAAACCATTGCGCGGGGAGTGCCGGATCGTTCGGCTTTACCTGTAGTGACTACGCTCGCTTGCTTTTTTGTTTTGCAAGCGAGGCTGCGGGTGCAGCTAGCGCCCGGCATTCCCTGCGCCCTCTGTTTCGAGGGAGCGATATTTGATGCATCAACTCGGGTGTAAGCACGCCGCGGGAACGCTGCTGCTCGTCATCGCGAAGAACGTAGGGTGGGCAAAGCAACTCGCGACTGCGGCGGTTCAACAAGCGAGGCGGAAGCGTGCCCACCATTCTCGGAATGCACGCGAAGGTGGGCACGGCGCAAGGGCGCCTTTGCCCACCCTACGTTCTTTGCTCGCAATGAGCGAGGTCTGTCGCCTCCCTGTCGCACGTCGCTGCTATCGCCAACCCCGGGGTTAACGTGCGTGATTCGTGCCGAAAGCCGCGCAAAGACGGCGATCGGAGAGGTGCGTTTGGGGAGTCATCGCACTGTCATGCGAATCTGTTAGGGGCGCTGCGTATGGGAAGTGACTCAGTAAGCGAAGACAGCCCGGACCGGCGCTTTCGCACCCTGTTTATCTCCGACGTGCATCTTGGAGCCCGCGGCTCGCAAGCCGATCGATTGCTAGATTTCCTGCGCATCCACGACGCCGACGTCATCTATCTGGTCGGCGACATCGTCGACGGCTGGGCGCTGAGCTCGAACTGGTACTGGCCCCAATCGCACAACGACTTCGTGCAGAAGCTGCTGCGAAAGGTGCGCAAGGGCGCCAAGGTGATCTACGTCCCCGGCAATCACGACGAGTTCCTGCGCAAATATTACGGCACGCATTTCGGCGGCATCGACGTCGTCGAGAACACCGTGCATGTCGGCGCCGACGGCAAGCGCTATCTCGTGATCCACGGCGATATCTTCGATCTCGTCGTGCAGAACGCGCGCTGGCTCGCCCATCTCGGCGACAAGGCCTACGATTTCGCGATCCAGATGAACCGCCTCGTCAACTTCTTCCGCCGCCTGTTCGGCGTGCCCTATTGGTCGTTGTCGCAATGGGCCAAACTGAAGGTGAAGAAGGCGGTCAACTATATCGGCGCGTTCGAGGCGACCTTGGCGAACGAGGCGCGCCGTCACGGCTGCGACGGCGTGATCTGCGGCCACATCCATTATGCGACCATCCATGACGAGCACGGCATCCGCTACATGAATTGCGGCGATTGGGTCGAGAGCTGCACGGCGCTGGCCGAGCACGACGACGGCACTTTCGAGATCATCGTCTGGACCGACCCGCAGCGGCGTATCGCGCCCCTGCCGCAGATCGCCGCCCGCGCGGCGTGAGGCGGCTTGCCCCATCACTGTGGGGCGCGATAAAAGCCCGATATGACAGACCTGACAAAACTGCCGGTCAATGCGGCCGATATCGAACTGGCCGCGGCCGTGATCGCCCCTTACGCCGTGCGCACGCCGCTGCTGTCCAATCCCGCACTCGATGCGCGGGTTGGCACGCGCGTGTTCCTCAAGCCGGAGCTGCTGCAGCGGACCGGCTCGTTCAAGTTCCGCGGCGCGTTCAACAAGCTGTCTTCGATCCCGCAAGCGCGGCGCGCCGGCGGCGTGGTCGCTTTCTCCTCCGGCAATCACGCGCAGGGCGTGGCCGCGGCGGCGCAGATCCTCGAGATGCAGGCCACCATCGTGATGCCGTCGGATGCGCCGGCGTCAAAACGCGAGCGCACCAAATCGTTCGGCGCCGAGGTCGTGCTCTACGATCGCGACAAGGAAGACCGCGAGGCGATCGCGAAAGATATCGCCGACAAGCGCGGCGCCACGCTGGTGCGTCCCTATGACGATCCCTTCGTGATCGCGGGCCAGGGCACCGTCGGCCGCGAGATCGCCGAGGACATGGCCGCGCTTGGGCAGACGCCTGATATCGTGGTGGCGCCGGCCTCCGGCGGCGGCCTGATCGCGGGCGTTGCGACCGCGGTGAAGTCGCGGTTTCCGCAAGCGCAGTTGATCGTGGCCGAACCGAAGGATTTCGACGACCACACCCGCTCGCTGCGCGCGGGCAAACGCGAGCCGCACGCCTATGAGGGCCGCACCATCTGCGACGCGCTGATGGCCTCGATCCCGGGCGAGCTGACGTTTGCCATCAACAGCAAGCTGCTGTCGCATGGCGTCACCGCGTCCGATGAAGAGGTCGGTGCCGCGATGGCCTTTGCGTTCCGGGAATTGAAGCTGGTGGTCGAGCCGGGCGGCGCGGTCGGATTGGCTGCGCTGCTGTCCGGCAAGATCGAGGCGCGGGGCAAGACCGTCGTGATCGTGTTGTCCGGCGGCAATGTCGATGCGGATTTGTATGCGAAGCTGATTGCGTAAGCTTGAAAAGCGGGAACGCGCGCCCCAAGTTTCGTCATTGCGAGCGAAGCGAAGCAATCCATCTCTCAGCTTGTTGAGACATGGATTGCTTCGTCGCTTCGCTCCTCGCAATGACGAGTGTTTTGATTGTTTGATGATTGAATTATTGAACGTGATATCGGCCGCGGCAGTGCGGCGCTCTTTACGAAAAGAACGCGATCTTCTCGGCCTGGGTCATGCGCCGGATCGGCGCCAGGGGATCGTTGGCCGGAACTTTCGAACGCGTGACGAGTCCGGTCGCGAGGATCGTTGCGCCGAGCGAGACTTCGGGCTCAGGCGCGGCGGGCGGCGCAGGTTCGTCAGCCGCAATCGGTTCGGGAGCTCTTGCGACCGGTACCGCTTCCACAGGCTCCGGCTCGATCAACGTGACCGGCGGCTCGATGTGCATTTGCGGCTCGGCGGCGTTGTCTTGCGGTTCCGGTGCGATGACCGCGTCGTCGATATCGTCAGGATCGGGCGCGGCCATCTCGAGCGCGATCCGATCGAGCATGGCCTCGTCATAGGGCTCGGCCTCGTCGGGCGGAGCCTCGACGGGTTCGGCCATCGCCACAGGTTCGTCGACCACCGCTGCGACTTCGTGTTCAGTCTTGGCAGGCGCCGCTCTGGCGATGTCGGAGAAGGCCGAGATGCTCGCCTTGATCGCATCGAAAGCTTCGCGCAGTGCGAGGCGCGGATCGGCCGCGGCAATCGTCTCGCAACCGGACTCGATGGCGCCGACTTGCGAATCGAGCAGGTCGCAGATGCGGCCGTCGGCGCCGATCTCGCGCCAGCGCCAGGAAATCTCCTTGATGATGCGCGCGCCCTTGCGGATGGGAGCGAGACTCTCCACCAGCGCGAGCCTGTCGAGCGCGGCGGAAGCCGTCTGCTCGGCGTCGCCGACGGCGCTGCCGATCGCGGCCAACATTTGCGGCCGCTTGTCCTCGGGCGGCGGCGGAGGCGGCGCCTGCCGCTGCTGCGCGAGCGTCTCCTCGATTTTGGCGACCGCGTCCAGCACCATGCGGGTGTCGGCGTTGCGGTTGCGCAGCGCGTACTCGTCGAGGAACCAGCGCCCGCGCGCGGTCTCCACGAAGGCCTCGCGGATCGCCTCATAGTCCTCCTCGCTCGGCAGGCTTGCGCGAGCCGAGATCGGCGACAGGGCGAAGGCTTGGTTGGCCATGGCGGACTCTATAGGCGCGCAAATCACCGCGCATTGCCTGTACGATCACCAGAATCGAGACCGAATCGCAATTGAATTGATGTCGCGCGAATCACAAATCCCCACCGCTTCCGCCGCAAAGCGATTCGCCGGGCCGCTGGCGCTGGTCTATTCCGCCGGCTTCGGGTTGATCGGCACCCATTTGCCGTACTTCCCGGTCTGGCTGAAGGCGGTCGGCGTCGATGCATCCTGGATCGGCATCATCACCGCTGTTCCCGCCGTCACGCGCTTCACCGTGCTGCCCTTCGTCACCGGCTTTGCCGAGCGGCGCCACGCGCTGCGCGGCGCCATCACGGTCACGGCGTTTGCCACCGCGATCGGGCTTGCTGTCGTCGGCACCCAGCATCTGCCGCTCCTGATCCTGATCGCCTATGCCGCAACCTGCTGCCTGTGGACGCCGATGGTGCCGTTGATCGACGCCTATGCGCTGCGCGGCGTCACCCAATACGGGCTGAAATACGGACCATTGCGGCTGTGGGGCTCGGCGGCGTTCATCGTCACGGCATTGGCCTGCGGTCAGTTGCTCGATGTCATCTCGGCGAGCCACCTGATCTGGCTCATCGTCGGCATGGCCTCGCTCGGCGCGCTTGTGAGCCTCACCCTGCGGCCGCTCGGCGTCGTCAAGGTGGCGCCCTCTGCGCGTCACGGCGCGGGCTGGCTGCTGCGCGACGGCGGCTTCCTCGCCATCATCGTCACCTCGGCGCTGATCCAGAGCAGCCATCAGGCCTATTACATCTTCGCCTCCATCGCCTGGCAGCAGGAAGGTTTTAGCGGACTGACCATCGCAGGCCTGTGGGTGCTTGGCGTGCTCGCCGAGATCGTGGTGTTCGCGGCCTCGCCGCGCTCTACGCTACGGCCGGCGACGCTGGTGGTGATCGCAGCGCTGTCAGCGGTGGTGCGCTGGGTGATCACGGCGCAGTCCCCGCCGATCGGAGTTCTTGCCTTGGTGCAGCTGCTGCACGGCCTGACCTTCGGGCTGACGCAAGTCGGCACCATGGGGCTGATGGTGCATCACGTGCCGCCCCATATCATGGCGCGGGGGCAGGGGTTCCTCGCGGGCTGCTCCGGCATCGTCGCGAGCAGCGTCTCGATCCTGACCGGCGTGGCCTATGCGCGTTATGGGCAGGGCGTCTACTACCTGATGGCGGCGCTCGCGGGCACGGGTGCCGTCGTGATGTGGTCGGCGCGGCAGCGGCTCAACGCGTCTCATCCCCAGAGCGAAGGTTCCGGCGGATGAATGAGGCTCTCATCATAACGCAGGCCATTGTCGCGATCGCGCGCCAGCAACAGCGGCCCGTCGAGATCGACCACACGCGCCATCGGTGTCAGCAGCATCGCGGGCGCCATGGCCAGCGAGGTCGCAACCATGCAACCGACCATGATGTCGAAGCCGAGCGCTTTGGCGGCATCCGCCATCGCCAGCGCCTCGGTCAAGCCGCCGGTCTTGTCGAGCTTGATGTTGACGGCGTCATAGCGTCCCCGCAGCGCATCCAACGATTTGCGGTCGTGGACGCTTTCGTCCGCGCAGACCTTCACCGGCCGGCGGACGCGCCCGAGCATGTCATCCCATCCGGCCGGCAGCGGCTGCTCCACCAGGGTGACGCCGGCCTCGGCGCAGGCCGCGAGGTTGCGTTCGAGAGCGGACGGCGTCCACGCCTCGTTGGCATCGACGATCAGTTCGGAATTGGGCGCGGCCTTGCGGACCGCGGCGATGCGCTCGATGTCGCCGTCGCCGCCGAGCTTGATCTTGAGCAAGGATCGGTGCGCGGCCTTCGCACTCGCCTCCGCCATCGCGGCAGGCGAGCCCAGCGAGATCGTATAGGCGGTGGTGCAGGCTTTCGGCGGCGGACGGCCCAGCAGATCCCACGCGCGGACGCCGGCGCGCTTGGCTTGGAGATCGATGAACGCACAATCCAGTGCATTGCGGGCGGCGCCGGCGGGAAGCGTCGCCTGCAGCGCCTGCCGGTCGAGCCAGCCCGCCACCGCATCGCCGAGTCCGAGCAACGCCTTCAGCGCCGCTTCCGGCGTCTCGCCGTAGCGGGGGTAGGGCACGCATTCGCCGCGCCCGCGATGGCTGCCGTCGTCGAGTTCGGCCACCACGACCACGGCCTCGGTCTTGACGCCCCGACTAATGGTGAAGGAACCGGCGATGGGGAAACGCTCGATTCGTGCGGCAAGCCTTGGCGGTTTGGCGGAAGTCATTTTAATATCAGGCGATTTTTGAACCGCGCGCTTGCCCGGCGCAACCAACTATGGCTGGTTAGAAGGATGGACTCTAGCGTGGCACCTTCCTTATCCGCAAACGCGGGGCTGCGGACGTGAACGGCGACCCGACTTTGGAACGGATTGCGCACGGCAACGGGCTCGCGCTCTGCGCCGGCGGCCCCTGGATTGCGCGCTTTGCCACCTCGCTGGAAGCGATGGTGGCGGAGGCGGAGAAACTCGCCGGCAGCCGGCCGAATATCTTCATCGATGTCTCGCAAATCTCCCGGCTCGACACCTTCGGCGCCTGGCTGATCGAGCGGCTGCGCCGCAGCCTGACCCAGGGCGGCATCGAGGCGAAGATCGCAGGCCTGTCGGCGAACTACGCCACCCTCGTCGACGAGGTCCGCCGCGTGAAGGGCACGCCGGCCCCCGAGCGATCGGCGGTGACGATATCAGGCATGCTGGATCAGGTCGGGCGCACCGTCGCCGGCATCGGCGGCACCTTCGTCGAGTTGATCGACATGCTCGGCGCTGTGCTGGCCGCGAGCGGGCGCGTGCTGATCCATCCCAGTAATTTCCGCATGACCTCGACCGTGCATCATCTCGAGCAGGTGTGCTGGCGCGCGGTACCGATCATCGTGCTGATCACCTTCCTGATCGGCTGCATCATCTCGCAACAGGGCATCTTCCATTTCCGCAGGTTCGGCGCCGATATCTTCGTGGTCGACATGCTGGGCGTGCTGGTGTTGCGCGAGATCGGCGTGCTGCTGGTGGCGATCATGGTCGCAGGACGCTCGGGCAGCGCCTACACCGCCGAGCTCGGCTCGATGAAGATGCGCGAGGAGATCGACGCGCTGCGCACCATGGGCTTCGATCCGATCGAGGTGCTGATCCTGCCGCGGATGCTGGCGCTGGTCATCGCGCTGCCGATTCTCGCCTTCCTCGGCGCGATGGCGGCGCTCTACGGCGGCGGCCTCGTCGCCTGGCTCTATGGCGGCGTCGACCCCGAGGCATTCCTGTTGCGCCTGCGCGATGCGATCTCGATCGATCACTTCACGGTCGGCATCATCAAGGCGCCCGTCATGGCCGCCGTAATCGGCATCGTCGCTTGCGTCGAGGGGCTGGCAGTGCAGGGCTCCGCCGAGTCGCTCGGCCAGCACACGACCGCTTCGGTCGTGAAAGGCATCTTCTTCGTCATCGTGATGGATGGCGTGTTCGCCATCTTCTTTGCCGCGATCGGGATGTGACCATGGCGTTGCAACCGCAAGCGATCTCCGACGCCATCATCCGGGTCCGCGACATCACCGTGCAGTTCGGCTCGACGCGCGTGCTCGACGGGCTCAACCTCGATGTCCGGCGCGGCGAGATCCTCGGCTTTGTCGGACCCTCCGGCGCCGGCAAGTCGGTGCTGACGCGCACCATCATCGGGCTGGTGCCGAAGGTCGCCGGCCGCATCGAGGTGTTCGGCGTCGATCTCGATGCCGCCGACACTGCGGCGCGCCGCGCGGTCGAGCGGCGCTGGGGCATCCTGTTCCAGCAGGGCGCGCTATTCTCTTCGCTGACCGTTCGTCAGAACATCCAGTTTCCGGTGCGCGAATATCTCAACGTCTCGCAGCGGCTGCTCGACGAAATCATGGTGGCGAAGCTGGTGATGGTCGGCTTGCGGCCGGAGGTCGCCGACCGCTTCCCGTCGGAACTGTCGGGCGGCATGGTCAAGCGCGTGGCGCTGGCGCGCGCGCTGGCGCTCGATCCGGAACTGGTGTTCCTGGACGAGCCGACCTCGGGGCTCGATCCGATCGGCGCCGGCGACTTCGACGAGCTGGTCAGGACGCTCCAGCGCACTTTGGGCCTGACCGTTTTCATGGTAACCCATGATCTCGACAGTCTTTATACCGCTTGCGACCGCATCGCCGTTTTAGGGAACGGTAAGATCATTGCCGCAGGATCGATCGCCGACATGAAGGCATCGCAGCATCCCTGGCTCAAGCAGTACTTCAACGGCAAGCGCGCCCGCGCTGTCGTGAGCCAGTAACCGGAGTCGTCGATGGAGACCCGCGCGAACTATGTGCTGATCGGCTCCTTCACCCTGGCGGTGATCGCGGCGGCATTCGGCTTCGTGCTGTGGTTCCAGAGCCTGCACACCACCAAGGCGCGCGGGCCGCTTCGCGTGATCTTCGAGGGCCCGGCCTCGGGCCTGCGAAACGGCGGCAGTGTCAATTTCAATGGTATCAGGATAGGGGAAGTCATCTCCGTGAAGCTCGACAATCCGCGGCGCGTTGTCGCGCTCGCGATGGTCGAGAACACCGCGCCGCTGCGCAAGGACACCTTGGTCGGTCTGGAATTCCAGGGGCTGACCGGCGTCGCCGCGATCTCGCTGAAGGGCGGCGAGGAGGCCGCACCATCGGTGCCGCTCGATGAAGACGGCATTCCCGTGCTGACCGCCGACCCGAACCGGCTGCAGGACGTGACGGAAGCGATCCGCGCCACCTTGCAGAACGTCAACAAGGTGGTCGCCGACAATCAGGAGTCGGTGAAGAACTCGCTGCATAATCTCGAAACCTTCACCACTTCGCTGGCGCGCAATTCCGAGCGCATCGACACCATCATGGGGCGTGTCGACGGGGTGATGGGCAAGGCCGACAATCTGATGGTCGGGCTGAACTCGCTGGCCGGCGGCAAGGAGGGCGGCGAACTGTTCCTCACCGTGAAGTCGATCCGCGAGCTCGCCGAAGACTTCGACAAGCGCTCGGGCGCGTTGATGTCTGACGGCCGCAAGACGCTCGGCGATATCAGCCGCGCGGTGAACAATTTCGACCGCAACCCGACGCGCGTGATCTTCGGCGCCAGCAACGGCGCGCAGCAGCCGACCGAAGCTCCACAGCAAACGCCGCCACCGAGGCAACCGGCTCCGGCGGCGAGCGGCCAGAAGCGGCAGTAAGCTGGCGAATTGCGAATAGCGAATAGCGAATAGGGCGTTCGCCTGCTATTGGCCAAAAGAAAACGGAGGCCACGAGGCCTCCGCTTCTATTCGCTACTCACTATTCGCTAACTCATCCCAGCCGGCCCGCCGCGTGCGCGAGCAGGGTGTAGACCAGGCCGGTTTCCGAGGTCAGGTGGTTGCGCAGTGCCTGCGGCCCGCGATCCTCGCGCGCCACCTCGTCGAGCAGCCGCTCGAACTCGGTGATGTAACGGTCGACCGTCGACTTGAAGCCGCGGTCGGCGCGATACTTGCGGGCGACCTCGTCGAACGCCTTCTGGCCGGCGGGCGTGTACAGGCGCTTGGTGAACGCCTTGCTCTCGCCGCGCTGGTAGCGGTCCCACATTTCGGCCGCAAGGCTGCGGTCCATCAGCCGGCCGATGTCGAGCGACAACGACTCCAGCGGATTGCCACCACCCTGTTGCGGCGGACGGCCGCCGCGCTGGGGCGGAGGAGGCGGATTGCCGCCGGCATCGGTGCGGCTCAACAGATCGGAGAGCCAGCCGTCGGAATTGGCGGGGCTGACGGGGGGCGCCTCGGCGCGACGCGCGGTCGGCATGCCCAGGTCCGGCGGCGGCAGGCTGGAGGCGCTGCCAGCATCGCGCATGCGCACGTCGCCACGGCCGCCTGCGGTCGCCATCGCGGGCTCTTCCTGGCGCTGCACGCTGCCGCGGTTGGTCGCGACCACGTCCAGCCCGCGGCCGTGATGGGCCACGATCCGGTTGAGCTCGGCCAGCGCCTCGATCTGGTCGACGATCACCTTGCGCATCTGCGCAGTGCTCTCGGCGGCCTCCTGCGGCATTTCGAGCACGCCGCGGCGCAGCTCGTTGCGGGTGGCCTCGAGCTCGTGATGCATCTCGCCGGCCATCTGCTTCATGCTCGCCACGAGGTTGGCGAACTTCTCGGCCGACTGCTTGAACATCGCATCCGCCTCGTCGGTGGTCTGGCGGTAGATCTCGTGCATGGAATCGACGGTCTGCTGATGCTCCTGCTCGGAGGCGAGGCGCACCGCTTCGAACTGCCGGCTGATCGCGGCAGAGCCCGCGCCGGCGGTTTCCGCCACGACACGCGCGATGTCGCGCGCGCGCTCTTCCGCAGCGGCCAGCGATTCATCCAAGAGGCTGGTGAAGCGCGACAAGCGCTGATCGAGATCGGTGGTGCGCAGGTCGATGGTGGTGACGAGCGATTCCAGCGTCGCCTTGCGCTCGTTGACGGAGGTCGTCGTCGAGCGGTTGGCTTGCTCGACCATGCCGGCCGCATCGACCAGCGTCTTGCCATGCGCCTCGAAGTGCGCGGAGAGCGAGTTCAGGTCCTCCAGCGCCTTCGACGTCTTGTCGTTGAAGATGCCGAGCTGGTCTTCCAGCGTCTGGGTCGCGGTGCCGTTGCGGGTGGTGACGTCGTTCATCGCCGAGACGAAGTCGGCCACGCGCGTCACCAGCGCGCGCTCCAGCGAGTTGAGGTTGTCGTGGGCGCCGGTCAGCACTTCCTGCAACAGGATGTTGCCTTCGCGCAGCCGCTCGAACAGCGCCACCGTGTCGGTCCGCAGGATCTTGCTGGTCTCCTGCATCTCGGTCACGGCCTGGATCGAGACCTGGCGCGACTGCTCGATGGCCGACTTCGAGGACTGCTCGAGGTCCTTCAGCGACTTGCTGATGGCGCCGGTCGCAAGCTCGCCCGCCGAGGTAATGGTGCGCGCCACGTCGGAACCGTTGCTCATCAGCGAATGCGAGAACGCCTGGCCGCGGGTCTCGATTGACTTCAGCGCATCGGTGGTGACGCGGTCGACTTCGATCGTCAGCTGGTTGGTCTTGGCGCTGATCGCCTCGACCAGCGAACCGCGCTTGCCGTCGATCATCTGCGACAGACGGTCGGTCTGCTGTTGCACGAAGTTGACCATCTCGTTGGTCTTGCCGCTCATCGCCGAATTGAAGCTCTGGCCGGCGGCGAGCACCGAGCGCTCGATGTCGGTCGAGGTGGTCTTCACCTTGGTGGTGACTTCGTTGGAGGCGTTGATCAGCGCATTCTGCGCATTGGTGGCGCTGACCTGGATGTTGTCGGTGGTGTTGCCGGTGACGGATGCGAGCGAACGCTCGATGTCGGTCGAGATCGCCTTGATCTTGCTCGCGGCGTCGCCCGCGGTCGAGGCAAACGAGCTTTGCGCTTCGCGCGCGCTGTTGAGGATCGCAGCCGCCGTGTCCGCGCCTGCAGCCGACAGCGTGCGTTCGACATCGGAGGCCAGATTCTTGACGTGGCCGGCAGCATCGGAGGACGCCGTGACCAGCGTGCTCTGGGTTTCGCGTGCGCTGTTGAGGATCGACGCGGCCGCATCGGCACCCGCGGCCGACAAGGTGCGTTCGACATCCGCCGCGAGGTCCTTGACGTGAGCCGCGGCATCGGAGGATGCCGTGACCAACGTGTTCTGAGTCTCCCGTGCACTGTTGAGGATCGACGTCGCCGCGCTGGCGCCCGCCGCTGACAACGTACGTTCGACATCCGCAGAGAGGGCCCTGACGTGGCTGGAGGCATCGGAGGACGCCGTGACCAGCGTGTTCTGGGTTTCACGCGCGCTGTTGAGGATGGCAGCAGCCGTATCGGCGCCGACGGCCGTCAGGGTGCGCTCGACTTCGGCGGCAAGCGATTTCACGTGGCCGGCGGCATCGGACGAGGCGGTGACAAGCGTATTCTGGGCTTCGCGCGCACCGGTCACGATGGACTCGGCGGTGGCCGTGCCCGAGATCGAGAGCGAGCGCTCGATATCGGTCGCCAGCGTCTTGACCTGGTTGGCGACCTCGGTGGACGCGTTGAGCAACGTGCTCTGCGCGTCGCGGGCGCCGGCCGTGATGGCCTCCGCCGTCGCGGTGCCTGCGATCGACAGCGAGCGCTGCACGTCGGCGGTGAGTGTCTTGACGTGGGCCGCGGCCTCCGAGGAGGTGTTGACCAGCGTGTTCTGGGCGTCGCGTGCACCGGCGGTGACCGCTTCGGCCGTCGCGGTTCCCGCCAGCGTCAGCGAGCGCTGCACGTCGGCGGTGAGCGTCTTGACGTGGGTGGCGGCTTCCGTGGAGGTGTTGACCAGGATGGTCTGCACCTCGCGGGCGCCGGCCAGCACCGTGGCCGAGGTCGAGGAACCGGCGGCGGTCAGCGTCCGCTCGATATCGCCCGACAACGTCTTGATCTGGTCGGCGGCATCGGTCGATGCCGTCACCAGCGTTGCCTGCGCGTCGCGCGCGCTGGTGAGAATGGTGTTGGCAGCACCCGTGCCGACGGCGGTGAGGGCGCGTTCGACCTCCGAAGAGGTCAGCTTCAGCTGCGCGCCGACATCCGAGGAGACGCCGAGCAAAGCCTGCTGGGCGGCGCGGGCGCCGGTCTGGATGGTCTCACTGGTGTTGACCACGAGGTTGGTGAGCGAACGTTCGGCGTCCTCGACATGGGATTTGATGCCGGCGGACAACAGCTCCGCGCGCGCCATCAGGTCGTCGCTGGCCTGGCGGCCGCTGCTCTCGATGCGGCCGGCCACGGCCTCGACGCGCGAGCCGAGCAGGTCCTCGAACTGGGTGACGCGGGTGTCGATGTCGTTGCCGATGGCGCCGACCTTGGTCTCGATGCCCTGATGCATCTCCGCGAACCGCGCGGTGATGGTGTCGGTGAGGTGATCGCTGCGGCCGTTGATGGTGTCGGTGACGGCCGCGATGCGGCGGTCGACCGCATCGACCGCCTGCGCGGTGCCCTCGGTCATGGCCGAGGTGAGGCGGGCCAGGCGCTCGTCGAGCGACTGGATCACGTTGGTGGAGCCCTCCGTCATGGTGGAGTTGAGACGCCCCAGGCGATGGTCGAGCGACTGGATCACCTGCGCGGCATGGTCGGTCATCAACGAGGACATTGCGCCGATGCGGGTGTCGATCGTCTCCGTTACCGCTTTGTGGCGGGTATCGAAGGTCTGCTCGATCGCCTTGGTGCGCGTATCCAGCGTCGCGTCGATGGACGTCACGCGCGTGTTGAGCGTCTCGTCGATCGACTTCATGCGGGTCTGCAGCGTGTCGTCGATCGATTTGAGCTTGCCGTCGAGCGAGGTGTCGAGATGCTCGACACGGCCGCGCAGCGTGGTCTCGAACTGGGCGAGCCGCTGATCGAGGGCGCCGGTGATCTCGCCGCCGTTGGAGGTCAGGCGGGTGTCGAAATTGTCGACATAGCTCTTCAGCGACTCGGAAATGTCCTGGGTGCGCTGGCCGAGGCGGTCGACGATCTCGCCGCCGAAGGTCTTCACGGTGCGGTCGAACTCGGAGATGTGGCGCGTGATCAGCGCGCCCAGCGTGCCGGAGTCGCGGGAGAATTTCTCCGCAAGCTCCGCGCCCTGATTTTTCACAAGCTCGTCGAACGCGCTCATCTGCAGCGACAGCGTGTCGTGCGCGGTCTCGGTCTGGCCGACCACCTTGGCCACCAGCGAATTGACGGTGACGTCGAGCGCGTCGCTCGCCTTGTCGCCGGAGGACAGGATGCGGGTCGCAAGGCGATTGCCGGCCTCGTCGATCTTGGTAACGAGGTCGGTAGAGCGCAGCTCGAGTTCGAGCAGCAGCGAGTCCGAGGAGTTCTTCAGGGAGTCGTGGACCTGCTCGGTGCGGTCGGAGATGCCGTCCACGATGGTGGACGAACGGTTCTCGAACTCGCCGGTGATGCGGTCGATGCGGTCGTTCAGCATCTCGTGGACGCGGTCGGCGAGGTCGACGAATTCGTCGTGGACGTGGCCGGTCTTGAAATTGAGGCTGGTGGTCAGCCGCTCGGAGGCGTCGAGCACGGCGCGGGTAGTCTCCGCGCTCGCTTCCTCGAGGCGGTCGAGCAGGTCGCCGCCGCGCTCACCGAGCGCGAGGATCATGTTGTCGCCGGCATTGGACAGCGCCGAGGTGATGTGGGCGCCGCGCTCTTCCAGCGCGCTGGTGATGCTTTTGGCGACCTCGTCGACGCGGGAGGCGATCGCATCCGAGATCAACGCGATGTCGTGACGCAGATCGATCTGCACGCCGGAGATGGCGCTGCGCACCTGCTCGGCCTGGCCGACCAGATTGTCGCGCTGATGCGCGATGTCCTGCAACAGCGCACGGATGCGCACTTCGTTGTCGGTATAGGCGCGTTCCAGCGCCGAAACTTCGTTGGCGACCAGCGTTTCCAGTTCGCCGGCACGCGCAATCGCGCGCTCGATGCCGTCGCCCATCGCCGCGACTTCGCGGCGGATGGCCTGACCGACCGTCACCATGGAGTTGCTTGCGGACGTTTCGGGGTCGGAGAAGCGCATGGCGACCTGCGCCATCGACTGCGCGATCATGCGCAATTCCTGACCGCGCCAGGCAAGACTTCGCGAGGAAGTAGAACAGCAGTACCGGCGCGAAGAACAGCGCCGCAAGGCCGCCGATCACCAGTACACCGCCCGGACCCTGGCCGATGGAGGCCTGTAGCGAGGGCCAGAAAGTTGCCGTCAGAAGCGCACAGCCGATCAGCCAGACGACGCCAAACAGCGAGGCCAGCGTGTAGACGCTGCGCGCGGGGCGGCCTTTCTGGATTGCCTGCAGCATCTGACCGATGGTTTCACGGTCGTCGTTGGCGGCGCGGCGCGAGGACACGCGCGGTTCTTCGATCTGCTCGAACATCGGCCGCTCAGGCGTGCTCGGGCGCATGTCGAACGTGGGTTCGTCGTATGTCGGCGCTGGCGGCGGAGGCGGCGTGACGTCGTTCCGGATGGCAGCGCGAGCGCTGTCCGTAGTGTTGTCGCCGCTGATATTCAGGGCTTCCTGAATGGCAGAAAGCGCTACTTCGGTCGGGTCTTTGACCTTTTTGGGATTGTTCGCCATGTCAGCCTGAGCCCTCTTACTTTTACGCATCCCCATCGGGCCTTACGCGAGCGCCACCCGCGCAAAACACCAAGCCGGCATCATGCAAATTCAGCCCAAGCGCAGCCGTTTCGCCGCCTTGTCCGTGATGCCGGAAAAACATCCTATTGGTTGAGCGATACGAATGAAATGGTCGCGATTAAGACAATCTTAATCATCGTTAATAGCAGACGGCCTTAAGGTATTAATGGTGCACAGGTTTCTTGCGGGAACTGGCGGATTGAGGCGACTCTTGGCCGAAAACAAGGCGAAGAGTGGGCGGGTACGTCAAACGTTCCCTTAACCATCTTTGTGTTTGGCTGGTCCAACCCGCGTTGTCCGCGACGGGAAACAGGACACCAGCCTTACCCGCATGCCGCTTCACGCTCAACGGATCGAATGGATGCCATCTCCGCCGCTCGCCCCCGATGATGGTCCGATCGATCTTGCACATCTGGCGCGAATGACGCTCGGCGATGCCGCCCTCGAGCGCCAGGTGCTCGGCATGTTCGCAAGCCAGGCCATCAGCCTGATCGAAAAGCTCGCGGCCTTGCCCGCCGAGGCGGGTGCATTGGCGCACACGCTGAAGGGTTCGGCGCGCGCGATCGGCGCGTTTCGCGTGGCCGAGTGCGCCGAGGCGTTGGAGACAGCGATCCGGCACGGCGAGAACCCCGCGAAATGCCAGGTCGAGCTCAAGGCGGCGGTGGCGGATGCGCGCGCCGCGATCGACACGCTGTTGCAGCGGTCGTAAGGGCCTTTCGGCCTCCTGGACATTGCT
>CAWCGA010000049.1:0-176095 GCA_963794775.1 uncultured Alphaproteobacteria bacterium
GTTGCGCGCAGGCGCGGCCTGTGGCGGGCTTGCCGCGGCACGGCCGAGCGGCGCCTTGGCGGGTGCGGCGGGTGCGGCCTTCTGACGACGGCGGGCTCGGGCGCACGTGCGGTCTCGGTCGCAGGACCCTCGCCGCCGATGCGGCGCTTGCCACGCTTCTCGACCACGACCTGCTTGGTGCGGCCGTGCGGGAAACTCTGGCGCACGGTGCCGGTCTCGACACGCGGCTTGAGCGTCAAGGTGGTCTTGCTCGTCACGCCGAGTTTCTTGTCGCCGGGGTTAGTCGTATCGGCCATTCAAAAGTCCTAAGTTCCTGTGGTGCGCGGCGCGCACCGTCGATTGATGCAAGTCGTATCTATCTCGAATTCCTGGCCGCGGTTCCGGCAGTCTTGTCGGCGTCGGCCGCCCGGTATCGGACCAGGGTCTGGCTGCGCGACAGGAATGTCTTGCTCGCCGGGCCCGCGAGCAGCGCAGCATGTACCACATTTGACCGGCCCAGTGCCAAATCCAATTCTGCCGAACTCAGCGCGGTGACGGCCGGAAAGTCCGGCAATTCACCATGATCGGCGGCATTTTGCCGGGCCAGCGCCTGCAGTTTGCGGATTCCGTCACTGGCCCCGTCGGAGGCGTGGACCAGGGCCGCGATTGTCCCCCGGTCCTTCCGGTCCGCCAGCGCGGCTTCGACCTTGCTGAAGCCCGAGATCACCTGGCCGGCCTTGGCGGCGATCGCCAGCGCCTCGACGGCAGCTGCGCGCCAGCAGGGCTTCGGTATCGGCGGCAAGACTTTCCGCGACGCGGACGTCGCGCTTGAAGCCTCTGGAAAACTGGTGACGCCGGACCGCTTCCGCAACCGTCTGACGCGACGCGGAAATCCACAAACCCCGGCCCGGAAGCTTGCGCTTGATATCGGGGATCACCTCGCCCTGGGGCGAGACGACGAAGCGGATCAGTTCGTCGACCGGCCTCTGCTCGCGGCTGACCGCGCACATCCGCAACGTCGCGGACTTGCCGGTCCGCGGCCCATTGTCGAGATCGGGGTCAGCCATGGCGAGCATGCTGTGGGCCATCTCCCTCGACCTTAAGCGGCAGGCTGGTCTTCGGAGGCCTCGGCCTCCTCGGACGGCTTGGCGAGGTCGGCCTCGGTGATCCAGCCGGCCTTGACGCGGGCCTGCATGATCAGCGCCTCGGCATCCTCGCGGGAAATCTCGACGCCATCGAGGAAGCCGGCATGCTTGACCGGCTCACTGCCTTCCTTGCGCTCGGTCCAGCCGACCAGATCGTCGGTGGCGCAGCCGGCGAGGTCCTCGACCGTCTTGACCTCGTTCTCGCCGAGCTTGACCATCACCTTGGAGGTGATGCCGGGCACGTCCTTCACGGCGTCCTCGACGCCGAGTTCCTTGCGCTTGGCCTCGAGCTCGCCTTCCAGCCGCTCCAGATATTCTCTCGCGCGGCTCTGCAGCTCGTTGGCGGTGTCCTCGTCGAAACCTTCGATCCCGGCGAGTTCCTTGACATCGACCATCGCCAGTTCCTCGACCGAGGTGAAGCCTTCGGAGGCGAGCAGCTGGCCCACGACCTCGTCGACATCGAGCGATTCCATGAACACGCGGGTGGAGTTCTCGAAGTCGGCCTGGCGGCGCTCCAATTCCTCCTGCTCGGTCAGGATGTCGATGTCCCAGCCGGTGAGCTGGGAGGCGAGGCGCACGTTCTGGCCGCGGCGGCCGATCGCCAGCGACAGCTGATTGTTGGTGTCGGGCACCACGACCTCGATGCGCTCGCGGTCCTCGTCGATGACGACCTTGGCGACTTCGGCCGGCGCCAGCGCGTTGACGACGAAGGTCGCGATGTCGGGCGACCACGGGATGATGTCGATCTTCTCGCCCTGCAGCTCGTTGACCACGGCCTGCACGCGCGAGCCGCGCATGCCGACGCAGGCGCCGACCGGATCGACCGAGGAGTCGCGCGAGATCACGCCGATCTTGGCGCGCGAGCCGGGATCGCGGGCAACCGCCTTGATCTCGACGATGCCGTCATAGATTTCCGGCACTTCCTGCGCGAACAGCTTTGCCATGAACTGCGGATGGGTGCGGGACAGGAAAATCTGCGGCCCGCGGGTCTCGCGCCGCACGTCGAAAATATAGGCGCGGACGCGGTCGCCGTTGCGGAACACTTCGCGCGGCAGCATCTCGTCGCGGCGGATGATGGCTTCGCCGCGTCCGAGATCGACGATGACGCTGCCATATTCGACGCGCTTGACGATGCCGTTGACGATGTCGCCGATGCGGTCCTTGAACTCCTGATACTGCCGGTCGCGCTCGGCCTCGCGCACCTTCTGCACGATCACCTGCTTGGCCGACTGCGCGGCGATGCGGCCATATTCCAGCGGCGGCAGCGTGTCGGCGATGGTGTCGCCGACCTGGGCGCCCGGATTGGCGCGCTGCGCATCTTCCAGCGAAATCTGGTTGGAGGAGTTCTCGACCAATTCGACCACCAGCATGTGGCGCGACAGGCGCAACTCGCCCTTCTTGGCGTCGATCTCGGCATGCACGTCGGTCTCGGCGCCGTAGCGGGCGCGGGCCGCCTTCGCGATCGCGTCCTCCATCGCGGAGATCACGATGGAGCGGTCGATCGACTTCTCGCGCGCAACCGCGTCTGCGATCTGCAGCAGTTCGAGTTTGTTGGCGCTGACGGCCATGGCTAGTCTCCTTCGGTCAGGTCGATCTCGCCCCTGCGCGCGCTTTCGGCGGCGAGGCGATGTTGCTTGGTGTTGCTTAGCGTTCTTGGGGGCCGGTTTCTTCGGCCTTCGGTGAATGGTTGCGCGCATGCGGCGCGAGCGGCGGTTCAAGTCCGATGTTGCGCTTCAATTCGCGCTCGGCGGCCTTGCCGCGCCGCATCAATTCCGCGATCAATTCGTCGGTCAGCACGAGCTTGGCCTCGGCGATGTCCTCCATCGCGAGCAGCACGTCGGTCTCCTCGTCGGCCCGCGCATCGTCGCGATGCAGCCTGGCCGCATCACCCTCGACGCCGACGAGCATGCCGCGGAACCGCTTGCGGCCCTGAGTGGCGACCGCCATCTCGATCTTGACGAGGTGGCCGGTGTGGCGTTCGAAATCGGAACGGCGCACCAGCGGCCGGTCGATGCCCGGCGAGGAAATCTCCAGCCGATAGGCGCGGTCGATCGGATCGGCGATATCGAGCACCGGCGACAGCGCGCGCGACACCGCCTCGCAATCCTCGATCTGCATCGTTCCATCCGGCCGCTCGGCCATGATCTGGACGGTGCAGCCGGCCTCGCCGGAAATCCGGATGCGCACCAGGCGATAGCCCAGCTGCTGCAGGACGGGGCCTGCGACCGCGGAGACGCGCGCCGCCACGCCGGGCTCGACCACCAGGCGCGGCTCGGCCAGCAGTTCGGCGTCCATGGAACCAGCAGTCGGTTCGGTCATATCCAGCGTCAAACGGGCTCTTGCTTGTGTTGGTTCGCGTCCCCGGAGCGCGAAGGCGGTTCCGGTAGGCTCAGGTAATAAAAAAGAGCGGGTCCGGAGGGGCCCACTCTCAATACGCGTTTCGTATGAGACCTTAAGTTGCGGCCCATATAGCGCTTTTCCGGGGAGCCGGCAAGGCCGAGGCGAGCATTTCGGCAGGGCAGATCGGGCGCCAAATCTAACCCTTCCTTCACCAAAGCCCGCCTAGATTGCCGGTAATCCCTTGCCCCGCCGCGGGCGGGTCTGGCCCCTTTTTCGCGTGCGTACCGAGTAGAGTTCGATGACAGTCGCCGCGTCGATGATCCCGGGACTTGACGAGATCGTCAGGAACGGCGATCCGCAACGCCGTACCGAGGCGGCGCGCCTGATTTCCGAGCTGTTCTTCGAGGACGCCGCCAATCTCAGGCCTGTTCACGTCGATCTCTTCGACGAAATCCTGATCGGCCTCGTTCCGCATGCCGATCTGGTGGCGCGCGTCGAACTGGCCGAGCGGATGTCGTTGGTCGTCAATGCGCCGCGCGTGCTGGTCGGCCGGCTGGCGCGTGAGAACGAGATCATGGTCGCGGGTCCCCTGCTGCGCCGCTCGCCGGTGCTGGACGAGGACACCCTGCTCGAGATCGCGCGGGTGAAGGGACAGGGACATCTGCTGGCGATGTCGGAACGGACGGCGCTCTCGACCGACCTGACCGATGTCATCGTGCAAAGTGGCGATCGCGAGGTGGTCAGGCGCGCCGCCGGCAACAATGGCGCGTTGTTTTCGGAAGGCGGCTATGGCGAGTTGATCAAGCGTGCGAGCCAGGACGGCGTGCTGACCCTGACCGTCGGCCAGCGCAACGATCTCTCCGACGAGCGGCTGAAGAAGCTGCTGGCCGGATCGCTCGACGTCATCCGCCGCCGTCTCTTCGATGTCGTGAAACCCGAGCGGCAGAGCGCGATCAAGCAGGCGATGGCGCAGATCTCGGGTGTTCCCGAACGCTTCGAGAGCAAGCGCGATTTCGTGCCGGCGCAACGCACCATCCTGGCGCTGCACGAGGCCGGCAATCTCAACGAGGCCGCGCTGCTCGGATTTGCCAAATCCTATCGTTACGAGGAATCGGTCGCGGCGCTGTCGGCGATGTCGGGCGTGAAGATACCGATCCTCGACAGCTTGATCGCCGGCGAACGCTTCGACCCGATCCTGATCGTCGGCAAGACCATCGGGCTCGAATGGGCAACGGTGCGCGCCCTGATCCTGTTGCGGCTCGGACCGAACCGCGTGCCGGCGCCCGCCGATATCGAGACGGCGCGCGTCAATTTTGCCAAGCTGATGCCGTCCACCGCCGAGCGCGTGGTGAATTTCTGGAAGAGCCGGCCTTAAACCGCTCTCTCTCTTTTCAAAGCTCCGTCGCCGCCCGCTATGCTCCCGCCATCAGGGAGCCCGCTATGCTGACGGAAGCCGCCATTGTCTCGCACGCCGAAAAAATCCGCGACGACGGCTTCACCGTGATCGAGGGCGCTGCTTCGTCCGCTCTTGTCGAGGGATTGAAGCAAGCGGTCGAGCGCATCGAGCGCGAGCACGATCTCGGACCCGCCAAAACCTCGTTCGAGGGCTTCAAGACGCTGCGCATCAACAATCTCCTCACCTATGACGAGATTTTCCGGGAGGTGCCGCTGCACGACAATGTGTTGCCGGTGGTGGAGCGTGTGCTCGACCGCGAGTGCCTGCTGTCGTCGTTCTGTTCGCTGGTGCTCGGACCCGGCGAGGTCGCGCAGCCGATCCACGAGGACACGCAGCTGATTCCGTTGCCGCGGCCGCATATTCCGATCACGATCAACGCGATCTGGGCGCTGTCGGATTTCAGGGCCGACAATGGCGCGACGCGGATCGTGCCGGGCAGCCACAAATTCGATTCCTCGCCCGAATACGGCAAAGACTACGACGCGGTCACCGCGACCATGCCGGCGGGCAGCGTGATGCTGTTCGACAGCGCGCTGTGGCATGGCGGCGGCGCCAACACCAGCGATGCGCGCCGCTTCGCATTCTCCTGCGCCTATTGCTGGGGCTGGATGCGGCAGCAGGAGAATTTGCAGCTCGGCATTCCCATGGACATCGCGCGGAAATTTCCGCGGCGGCTGCAGGAGCTGTGCGGTTACAGCGTCTACAAGGGACAGTTCGGCCATATCGACAATCACGACCCGATCGAGTTGCTCGGCCGCGAGCGGGGCAAGCGGATGGTGTGGGAAGCGACCGACGCGAAGAAGGCGCGGACGGCCGAGGTGCGAAGTCCTAGCCGATGCGCGCTGAAAGCGCAGATAGCTCGACCACGCGTCCCTCGCGCTTCGGCTTTCCTGCCGTAGCGCGTCATGGTGTAGCCCTCCCATGGCTTGCGCCAGTCGTCGGCACGCTCGGCCATCCAGCGGAAATCCGCCGAGCGCATGAGATGCGCCAGCGTCCATGCGCAGTAATCGTCGATGTCGCTGACAAAGCGGAATTCGCCCAATGGCTTCAGCACGCGCGCCATCGCCCTGACATTTGCATCCTGCACGAAGCGCCGCTTCCAGTGCCGCCGCTTCGGCCAGGGATCGGGATGGATCAGGTCGATCCGCGACAGCGAGTGCTGTGGCAGCCACGCGAGCAATTCGGCGGCATCGCCGGCGAACAGGCGGACGTTGCCGATATTGTGCGCCTCGATCTGCGCCAGGATTTTCGCCATGCCGTTGACATAGGGCTCGCAGCCGATGAAGCCCGTCTCGGCGAAGCGCTGCGCCTCGGCAACCAGATGCTCGCCGCCGCCGAACCCGATCTCGAGCCGCATGTCGTCGGGCTTGGGATCGAAGAAGTCGCTGATATCGGCAGGCGTTTCACCAGCAATATCGAGTGAGAGATGCGGCAGCAGGTTCTCGACGAGATCGGCCTGATGTGCGCGAAGCTTGTGGCCCTTGCGGCGGCCGAAGAACGAGCCCCGCGCGCCCTCGTCGCCAGACGGAGGCTCGCGTCTAGCTCGATCGCGAATGACCGCCGTCATCGCAGCGTCTGATACAGCCGATAGAGCAGCCGTGCGCGCGGCTCGATCGACGAGATGTACAGCTGCTCGAAATGGGTATGCGCGCCCTTGCCGTCGACGCCGAGCCCGTCGAGGGTTGCCGTATGCGGCGCGGTGAAGTTGCCGTCGGAGCCGCCGCCCGTGAACGTGTCCACCAGCTCGAAAACCGATTTCCGCGGCAAGTCCCTTTCGCGTGCTCATACAGCGCCGCGACGGCGTTGCCCTTTTCGTAGGGCGGCCGGTTCAATCCGCCGACCACCGTCACGGTCACGCCCTCGCTGCGCGATTTCAGGCCCAGGATTTTCGGCACCATCTCATCGGCATCGGCAATAGCAGGCATGCGCAGGTCGACTTGCGCATAGGCTTCCTCGGGAATGACATTCGGCCGCGTGCCGCCCCTGACCACGCCCACCGTCACGGTGATCCTGCGTCTCGGATCGTTCATCGCTTCCAGCGCCTGGATCACATTGGCGAGCTCGCGGATCGCGCTGCGGCCATCCTGCGGGCGGGTGCCGGCATGCGCCGGCTGTCCCTTGATGAAGACTTCGAAGCGGCCGACGCCCTTGCGCCCCGTGACGATCTTGCCGCCATCGCGCGCGGGCTCGGTCACCAGCACATATTTCGCTTTCTGACCCTCGGCCTCGATCAACGCGCGCGAGGTCGGACTGCCGATCTCCTCATCCGAGACAAAAAGCTGGGTGACGCCGAGCGAGGAAGGGGCGCCATTGGCGCAGAGTTGCCGGAACGCATGATAGGCGAGATAGGCGCCGCCCTTCATGTCGTAGATGCCGGGGCCGAATGCGGCATTGCCCTCGACCTTGAACGGCAGGCGCTCGATGAATCCGAGCGGATGCACGGTGTCGAGATGGCTCAGCACGAGGATGCCGGGCGCATCCTGTCCCCAGGAGGAGCGCGCGACCAGATGATCGCCGCAGCCGTCCTTGCCGGCGATGCGCTCGACGGTGGCCGGCAGGCCGCGATAGCCGTCGGCCACGATGTCGGCGAGCTTGTTGACCTGCGCGGGCACGTCGGTCGGCGTTTCGATCTCGACCCATCGGCGAATGCCGTCGAGGATGGTGCTGGAATCGAAGGGGTTGGTTGCGGTCATCGGCACATCTGCGGTGAACAAACGCACCTCTCATGCGCTTGCCGCCCAAGCCGCGTCAATGCTTGATCGACGATGAATGTCAGGTTTTGGCAATATCAGGTTTTCGCCTGGGCCTCGTGCGTGGCGATCTGCTCGACCAGGTCGACGATGCTGCGCCGAAGCTTGGTATCGGTGATGCGGGTGAAGGCGCGCGTCAGCGCCAACCCTTCCGAGGTCGCGAGGAAATCCGAGACATAGGTCGGCGAGGTTCCTTCGCCGAACCCGTTGCCGCCGGCAATGCTGGTCGGCCCGCCCTCGAACAGGAACGAGACCGGCACCTGCAGGATATCGGAGATCTGCTGGATGCGGCTGGCGCCGACCCGGTTGGTGCCCTTCTCGTATTTCTGGATCTGCTGGAAGGTCAGCCCGAGCGCCTCGCCGAGTTTCTCCTGGCTCATGCCGAGCATGATGCGGCGCATTCGCACCCGACTGCCGACATATTTATCGATCGGGTTGGGTGCCTTAGTCGCCATTGCCAACTCTCCTTGCTGTCGGGCCGGGAAAGAGGCGCAAGCCTCCGGCACCAACACCGTCAAATCTTGCTCGGAGGCCGGGTAGCATTGCAGACAATTTGAGCAATGAACTGACTGGATTTTTCTGGTTCTAAACAGAATGCGGAGCGCGGCGACGGTCTGTCAACTGTCCGGCTTTCGGCAATTGGAATGTTTCCATTGGAAATCGAAAGCCGGATGGGACTCGGCGCGCACAAAGCGCGCGTCACGATCGCCGTTTTGCCGAGCGCCGGAGGAGCACGAATATCAAGGCAACAGCGATGATTACCGCGGTTGGCGCATCGCCGAGGCGTGCGTAGACGGTCGGCGGATTGGCCGCCGGCAGTCGCGAATCCAGCACGCCTTCGACGCCGAGCCCCAAGCGTGCGACGAATCGTCCCAAGGGGTCCATCACAGCCGAGATGCCCGTGTTGGCAGCACGAACCACCGGCAATCCCTGCTCGATCGCGCGCATGCGCGCCTGTTCGAGGTGCTGATAAGGGCCGGTCGAGATTCCGAACCAGCCGTCATTCGTCAGGTTGACGATCCAGCCCGGCCGGTCGTCGCGCGAGGCAATGTCGGCGGGAAAGATCGCTTCGTAGCAGATCAACGGTAGCGCGCGCGGTGCGCCGGGTATGGCCATCGTGCGCCGCACGGTGCCGGGAATGAAGCCGCCTTGAACCTTGGTCAGCTGCTCGAAGCCCAGCCTTTCCATCCAATCCTGGAATGGCAGGTATTCGCCAAACGGGACCAGATGCAGTTTGTCGTAGACGTCGAGCACGTTGCCGTCGTGATCGATGACATAGATTGAATTATAGGCGCGGGTGACCGGAAGGTTTCGCGGCTGATCGGGCGCGCGCACGGAACCGGTGATCAGCACCGTCTCTTTCGGCAGCAGGGCTGCGATCTGCGCCATCGCATCGGCTTCGCGGGTCAGGAAGAACGGAAACGCCGATTCCGGCCAGATCAGGATCGTCGCGTCGCGAACGCCGGTGGATTGCGGTCCCGAGGCGCGATCCGACAGCGTCAGATATTTCTGCATCACCGCCGCTTTGGCGGAGTAGTTGAATTTGACGTCCTGCTGCAGGTCCGGCTGCATGATGCGGATGCGGACATTGCTGACCAGCCGCGTCGGCTCCATCGACAGGCGGATCGCGCCGAAAATTCCCATCGCAACGAGGACCGCGATTGCGGCTGCAGGCGCGATCCATAGCTTGCGGCCGCGCGCGGTTCCATCGATCAGCACGGCGGGCGAGGCAAAGATCGCGACCGTGAGGAACGTCATGCCCCATAGCCCGATCAGCGACGCGGTCTGCGCCAGCGCCAGCGGCCGGAACAGCGCATAGCCGTAGGAATTCCAGGGAAAGCCGGTCAGCACCTGGCCGCGCAACCATTCGGCGATGGTGAGGCTGATCGCGAGCGCGAGCACGCGCGAGGCATCGCGGGTCCAGAGCAAGCGCGCCAGCGCAAAGCCGAAGCCGGTGAACAGCGCGAGATAGGCTGGTAAACCCAAGACGGCAAAGGGCATCAGCCAGGCGAAGGTCGAGGCGTCGACCAGGAAGGCGTTGCCGATCCAGTACAGGCCCGGCACGAAATAGCCGATCCCGAAGCACCAGCCGGTCAATGCTGCCGCCGGAATGCCGCGCATGCGGCCGGCGCCGGCGCCGTCGATCTGCCAGACCGCCACCGGGAAGGTCAGAAACAGCACGGGCCAGGCGTTGAACGGCGCCATTGCAAGCGTCGACAGCGCGCCGGCGGCCAGCGCGATCAGCGCGCGCTTCCATCCCCAGGCGAGGATGATCGAAAGGCCGGCGGCGCGAAGTCTGTCGAGCATCACTGCGATCCGCTTCCCTCGGCAGGCGGCGGGCTCGGACTCGCATTGTCGTTCGCCTGGGCAGGCGGTGGCTCGGAGGAGGTCTCGCGGCGCCGGCTCTCACGCTGCGTGCGCGGCGTGGGCCGTTCCTTGCGCGCGGCGATCCGCAGCCGCTTGACCCGGCGCGGGTCCGCATCGAGCACCTCGACCTCGAAATTGCCGGGACCGGAGATCACCTCGCCGCGCACCGGCAGCCGGCCGACATGGCTGACCAGATAGCCGCCGAGCGTCTGCACCTCTTCACCGGCTTCGCCCGCCACGAACTCGTCGCCGATCACGGCGCGAACATCGTCGAGGCTCGCGCGCGCATCCGCGATGAAGGAGTTGTCGGGTTGCCGCACGATCGCCGGCGGCTCGTCGCTGTCATGCTCGTCGTCGATTTCGCCGACGATCTGCTCGACGATGTCTTCGATCGAAACCAGGCCGTCGGTGCCGCCATATTCGTCGACCACCAGCGCGAGATGGATGCGCGAGGCCTGCATCTGTGCCAGCAGGTCGATCGCGCGCATCGAGGGCGGCACATAGAGCAGCTTGCGGATAATGTTGGCGTCGGCGAGCGACAGCGCCAGGTCGACGGTGCGCAAATCGAGTCCGGCAGGCGGCGGCTTCTTGCGCCGCGTTTTTCCGTTGGCCGGCACGCGTGCCCGCGCGGTCATGAAGGCGAGCAGGTCGCGGATGTGCACCATGCCTTCGGGGTCATCGAGGGTCTCGTTGTAGACCACGAGGCGGGAATGCGCCGCGCGTTCGAACAGGTCCATCAACTCGCCGAGCGGGATGTCGCGTTTGACCGCGATGATGTCGGCGCGATGCACCATCACGTCGGCGAGCCGCCGCTCATGCAGGCCGAGGATGTTGCGCAGCATGGCGCGCTCGACCGCGGAAAAGCCGACCTCGTCGGGCTGCGAGGCGTCGAGCACCACCTGCAGATCGTCGCGCACCGATCCGGCCTTCCAGCCGAACAGCGTGCGGATCGCGCGCAGTAGCCAGTTTTCGGTCGTCGAACGGCCGGCCTCGTCCTGCGACACCACCGCGGGGAGGTTGCGCGTGTTGCGCGGATTGTCGTGGGTCGGGTCGGAATCAGCCATCTCAGTCCATTCGCTCCCGGCCCGCATAGGGATCGGGAATTCCAAGCTGCGCCAGAATCTCGATTTCGAGCGCTTCCATCGCTTCGGCGTCGGCGTCGCTTTCGTGGTCGTAGCCAATCAAATGCAGGAACCCGTGCACCGCAAGATGGCTCAAATGATGATTGAACGGCTTTTGTTCCTCATCCGCCTCCCGGCGCATGGTCTGATAGGCGATGGCGATATCCCCCAGCATGCGCGGCGCATCGCCAGGCTTGCGCGCGCCGGTCGGCTGCAGGGCGGGGAACGACAGCACATTGGTCGCCTTGTCGATACCGCGCCAGTTGCCGTTCAGAGTCCGAATCCCGGAATCGTCGGTCAGCATCACCGCAAGCTCGGCCTCGCCGACGTCATCATCGACGCTTTCGGCCGCGGCCGCGATGGCGCGCTGGATGATGGCCTCGGCCTCGGGGGCGTCGTGCCAGCACTCGGCGACCACGAGAACCTCGGTGATGGGAATGGCGAGATGCGATATCGTCGTCAAAGAATTGATTCCGGTCCGCGCACTAGTGGAGCGGCCGCTCCTATTTCCCGCCGGCTGGCTTCTTCGGCGCCGCCTCATAAGCCGCGACGATTCGCGCGACCAATTCATGGCGGATCACGTCTTCAGCGGTGAATTTTATCTGCGCGATGCCCTCGACGCCGTCGAGCAGCCGTGTGGCCTCAGTGAGGCCCGAGGCCTGCCCGTGCGGCAGGTCGACCTGCGAGGGATCGCCGGTCACGATCATGCGGCTGTTCTCGCCGAGTCTCGTGAGGAACATCTTCATCTGCATCGGCGTGGTGTTTTGCGCCTCGTCGAGGATGATGGCGGCGTTGGTCAGCGTGCGGCCACGCATGAAGGCAAGCGGCGCGATCTCGAACTCGCCGCTCTGCATCGCGCGCTCGACGATCCGCGCGTCCATCAAATCGTACAGCGCGTCGTAGATCGGCCTCAAATACGGATCGACCTTGTCCTTGAGATCGCCGGGCAAAAATCCCAGCCGCTCGCCGGCTTCGACCGCCGGCCGGGTCAGGATGATACGGTCGACTTCCTTGCGCTCGAACAGCTGTGCGGCATGCGCCACGGCGAGCCAGGTCTTGCCGGTGCCGGCCGGACCGATGCCGAACACCAGTTCATGCCGCTTCAATGCGCGAATGTAGGAATCCTGCGCCGCGGTGCGCGCCCGCACCGGCCGCTTGCGCAGGTTGATGGTCTCGAACGCCGACTTAGCCGTCTTGGCGTCGTACTCGAACAGCGAGCCCTGCGCGATCACGGCGCGGATCGCGCCCTCGACATCGCCTTGGGCGAGATCGTGGCCTTGCACGGCCTGGGCATAAAGTGTCTCCAGCACGCGGCGCGCGGCATCGCAGCCGTCGCGCGAGCCGGCGATGGTGATGTGATTGCCGCGGGAATCGACGACGATGCCGAGCCGCCGCTCGATCTGCGCGAGATTCTGGCCGTAGGGCCCGACCAGCGACGACACCGCGCGATTGTCGTCGAAGTCGATGACGACCTGTGTCTCGGGCGGAACCTGCATGTCGCGGTCGAATTTGCGGCTGGGAACGAGCGAGGGTGAATCCGATGCGCTTTTTGGCAAGGGTTCAGGCTCCAATGCTGATCTGGTGAGAGGCCGCTGCGACGCGCGGATTCGCCGGCGCGAGTTCGCCCTTGAGGCTGTATCGTTCGAGGCTGTCGATTTTGACCGGCAGCACCTGGCCGACGATGTCGGACGAGGCCATCACATGGGCCGGCTGCAGATAAGCGGTGCGGCCGACGATCTGGCCGGGATTGCGTGCGGGCCGCTCGAACAGCACATCCATGGTGGCGCCAATCGCGGCCTTGTTGAAGGCCGATTGCTGGCTGTCGATCAACTCCTGGAGCCGCGCCAATCGCTCATCCATGTCAGTTGCTGAAACCATCTCCCGCATGTCCGCCGCAGGCGTCCCCGGCCGCGGCGAATATTTGAACGAATAAGCCGCAGCGTATCCGATTTGCATGACAAGCGCGAGTGTGGCGGAAAAATCTTCCGCGCTTTCGCCGGGGAAGCCGACGATAAAATCTGATGAAAATGCAATGTCTTGACGCGCGCGACGGAAGCGCTCGATGACTTCGACGTAGTCTTTGACGGTATGTTTGCGGTTCATCGCCGTCAGGATCCGGTCGGAACCGGACTGCACCGGCAGATGCACGAAGGGCATCAGCGCCGGCAAATCGCGATGGGCCTCGATCAGCGAATCATCGACGTCTCGCGGGTGGCTGGTGGAATAACGCAGGCGCGCGATGCCGGGGATTTCGGCGAGGCGATGCAGGAGCTTGCCGAGTGGCCAGCTTTTTCCGTCCGGACCTTCGCCATGATAGGCGTTGACGTTCTGTCCGATCAGTGTGAGCTCGCGCACGCCGTTGTCAGCGAGCCGCTTCACGTCGTCGACAATCTTCTCGACCGGGCGCGAGACTTCCGTGCCGCGCGTGTACGGCACCACGCAGAAGGTGCAGAACTTGTCGCAGCCTTCCTGCACGGTGACGAAAGCCGAAATGCCGCGCGCGCGGATCGCATCCCCTTTGGGCTGCGGCAGGAAGCCGAACTTGTCTTCGGGGGGAAACTCGGTCTCGATCGCCTTCTCTCCGCGCGAGGCACGCGCGAGCAGTTGCGGCAGATGATGGTAGCTCTGCGGACCGACCACGACGTCGACCACGGGCGCGCGGCGGATGATCTCCGCGCCTTCGGCCTGTGCGACACAACCGGCGACCGCGATCTTCATGTCGCGTCCCGCGCGCGCGGCATCCTCGCGCGCGACCCGCAGCCGCCCGAGCTCCGAATAGACCTTTTCGGAGGCCTTCTCGCGGATGTGGCAGGTGTTGAGGATGACGAGGTCGGCATCCTCAGTGCTGGCCGTTTCGACAAAGCCTTCGCGGCCAAGCGTGTCCACCATGCGCTGGGCATCGTAGACATTCATCTGGCAGCCATAGGATTTGATGTGCAGCTTGCGCGGCGGCGTCATGGAACCTGGATCAAGGATAAGGAAGCGGCGCCATCGGGGCGCGCTGTTCAAATAAAGCCTAAGTCGCTGAAAATCCAGCGACCATGTCGTGATTCCGCGTAATAAGCGCCGGCAATTGGCGCATATCGTCGAAGGTCCCGTGCGCGCCGGCCGCGCGCAGCGTCGCCGCATGGCCGTCCCGGCAATGGCTGCCGCCGCAGAAGCCGAGCACGGTCATTCCGGCGGCCCGCGCGGCGGCGATCCCGGAGACGCTGTCTTCAATGACGAGGCAGCGCTCCGGCTTCGCCTTCATTTTTTGAGCAGCGAACAGAAACAGATCCGGCGCCGGCTTGCCGTGCGCCACTTCGGACGCGGAAAAAATGTTCGGCGCAAATCGTTCAAAGAGCCTGGTTCGGCCGAGGGTGATCCGCATGCGCTGATGTGAGCCGCTTGATGCGACGCAAGCGGCGAGAGTGATCCGATCGAGCGTCTCATGAATGCCGGCAATGGCTTCGATCTCGGCCTCGAATGTCCGGTACTGCTCGTCCTGCAGCGCTGCGTGATATGCGTCGGGCAAGGCCCGGCCAAGTTCTGCCTCCACCTCGGCATGCGCCTGCTTGGCAGAGCGCCCAAGAAAGCGATCGAGCACCTGTTCCGACGTGATGGGATAGCCGTAGCGCGTCAGCACCTGCGCATGCGTGCGACAGGCGATGGTCTCGCTGTCGACCAGCACGCCGTCGCAATCGAAGATGATGAGGTCGATCGGCACCCGACGAGATCAGTTCTTCTTGGAGGTGTCGTCGTCGAGCGGCACGCAGTACAGTTCGAGGCGGTGATCGACCAGCTTGTAGCCGAGCTTGCGGGCAATCTCGGCTTGCAGCTTCTCGATTTCCTCGGAAGTGAACTCGATCACCTTGCCGTCGCGCAGATTGATCAGATGGTCGTGATGGCTGTCGCGCATCTGCTCGTAGCGGGCGCGACCCTCGCGGAAATCATGCCGCTCGATGATGCCGGCGTCCTCGAACAGTTTCACGGTCCGGTACACGGTGGAGATCGAGATCTTGTCGTCGACGGCAACGCAGCGGCGGTACAGTTCCTCGACGTCCGGATGGTCGGCTGCCTCCGCAAGCACGCGCGCGATCACGCGCCGCTGCTCGGTCATGCGCATGCCGGTCGCGGCACAGCGCGCCTCGATGGCGGAAGTTTTCGTCGCGGACGGCGATTTCAATACGGTCATCGGGCAGCCCTGGAGAAGACGCGTTTTGCCATCACGCGTATATTAGAACAAGTCACGGCGCATCAGAAGCGCGTTCAATTGTTCCCCACCGCTCTGGCGGTAGTAGCTTTCGCGGCGCCCGATGGTGGAAAAGCCGGTCCGTTCGTAGAGCCGGCGCGCCGGCTGATTGTTTTCCTCGACCTCGAGGAAGATTCTGCGCACGCCACGGCCTGCGAGATGACCGAGATGGGTCAAAAGCAGATCGCGCGACCAGCCGCGGCCGCGATAGGCCGCATCGACCGCGATCGACAAAATCTCGGCTTCGTCCGCGCCCATGCGCGACACCGCAAAGCCGACGGTTCTGCGTCTCAACTGCAGACGATGCACCAGCGTGTTGCGCTCGCGCAGCATGGTTTCGAATTCGCCTTCACCCCAGCCGCGGTGAAACGACGCGCCGTGCAGTTGCGCAAGCCGCGCCGCGTCGCGCAGCTGCGCAGGCTCGACCGCGGGCGTGCCGCCGCTGCTCCAGAGCGTGGACAGCCAGTTCACGACGATGCCGCAGGCTGCGCGGCGCCTTCGGCGAGCGAAGGTTTGGCGTCAGGTGGGCGCAAATAAAACGGGCGCGCCGGCGCGGAGGGCGGATTGACGGCAGCGCCGAGCCACGCCACCCAGTTGATATCGGGCGCGGGCGAGGAATCGATCTTCACGGGCGGCGGCGCATCGGCGGGCCAGCGTTCGGCGAGAATCTGTGCGGCATTGCCGACCAGATGCGGCGCGCCGTAGCGGGATGCTTCGAGCACTTCCGCGATCGGCGCAACGCGCGGCCGGATCAGCGGCGTGCCGTTGCCGCTGACCACCTGGAAATAGACCTGGTCATGGCGGGCATCGATCGCCGAGATCACCGGTTGTTCGCCGCCCTCGCTGACGACGGGCGCAGCAAACGCGGACAGCGTGGTGACGCCGACCGCGACCTTCTGGGCCGCCAGCGCAATGCCGCGCGCCGCCGAGAGGCCGACGCGCAATCCGGTGAAGCTGCCGGGTCCGGTGGTGACCGCGATGCGGTCGAGCGCGGCAAACGGCAGCGCGGACTCCTTCATGACGCGCGCGATCAGCGGCATCAGTGCTTCGGCGTGGCCGCGCTTCATGGGTTGCGATTCCACCGCGATCAATCTGGTGGCGCCGGTGTCGAGCACGGCGGCGGCGCAGGCGTCGAGCGCAGTATCGATGGCAAGGATCAGCATCGATGGCAGATTAGCATTGCGCGCGAGGAGAAGCGCGCAACACTGCAGTCACGTGGATAACGTGACTGCGCCAGCTAGGTAAATCATTGAAAATATTACAGTTTAGTCCACACCGTCACATCGGCCTGACTTCGACCACGTCGGGCACGAAGTGGCGCAGCAGGTTCTGGATGCCGTGCTGTAACGTCGCGGTCGATGACGGGCAGCCGGCGCACGATCCCTTCATGTTGAGATAGACCACGCCGTCCTTGAAGCCGCGGAAGGTGATATCGCCGCCGTCATTGGCGACCGCCGGCCGCACCCGCGTCTCGATCAGATCCTTGATCTGCTCGACCGTCTCGGCGTCGGCCTCATCGAAGAACTCGTCTTCTTCGTCGCTCAACTCGTCACTGGCGGCCGCGCCGTCGGCGAGCAGCGGCGCGCCGGACATGTAGTGCTCCATGATGGCGCCGAGGATTGCGGGCTTCAGATGCTGCCAGTCGCCGCCGTCCTTGGTCACCGTGATGAAGTCGGCGCCGTAGAACACGCCGGTAACGCCGGGCACGCCGAACAGTTTTTCGGCGAGCGGCGAACGGGTGGCGGTTTCGCGGGTTGCGAACTCCATGGTGCCGCCGTCGAGCACGACACGGCCGGGAATGAACTTTAGCGTGGCAGGATTGGGGGTCGCTTCAGTCTGGATAAACATGGTTTTCTCCGAAGTCGCCGGTTCAAGGCCAGCGAATTGGGGTGTGTCTAGCAGATGGCGTCGCCAAAGGCACGATCAAGGGCCGAAATCAGCGAGTTCCGCAACTGCATGGGCGTTATGACAAGGCATCGATATCGGCGTCGCTGAGGTCGCCCGGCACCAGCACCACCGGAATCGGGAACGAGCCCATAACACTGGCCATCGCGCTGACCAGCGGGCCGGGCCCCTCGGGACCGGGATTGGCGGCCAGCACCAGCATGGTGATGTCGACGTCCTCCTCGATCACCCCGAGAATCTGCTCGGTCGGATCGCCCTCGCGGATCACGCGCTCCGGCGTGATGCCGGCAACGCCGTTGGCGCGTCCGGCCGCGCGGTCGAGCGCTTCGTTTGCCGCTTCATGGGCTTCCGCGCGCATCACCTCGGCAACGCCCAGCCACTGCTGGTTCTGGTCCTCGGTCTCGATCACGCGCAGCATCAGCACGCCGCCGCCGCCGCGGATCGCCCAGCGGCTGGCGTAGTACACCGCCCGATCCCACTCGGCGCTGTCATCGACGATGACCAGGCATTTCGGCTTGTGACCCGTCTCGTAGCTTCGTCGCTGGGTGCTCATGCATGTCCCGAACAAGACTGGACGCATGCTGCCATAGCCGCTCCCGCTTGGGGAGAGGGCAGCGCGGCGCTTTGCGTCGCAACAAGTTACCGCTTGCGGACGAAGCCGACGATGTCCTTGGACGTCTGCATGGTCTCGGCGGCAATCGCACGCGCACGGTCGGCGCCCTCGATCAGGATCGCGTCGATATGGCCGGGGTCCGCGGTCAAACGCCGCATCTCGGTGGCGATCGGCGCCAGTTTCGTGACGCAGAGCTCGACCAGCGCGTTCTTGAAGCTGGAGAACTGCCCGCCGCCGAACTCGCGCAGCACGTCTTCCTTGCCGCGCCCGGCGAGCGCGGCAAAGATGCCGACGAGATTGTCGGCCTCGGGCCGCTTCTCCAGCCCCTTTTCCTCGCTCGGCAACGGCTCCGGATCGGTCTTCGCCTTACGAATCTTCTGCGCGATGGTGTCGGCGTCGTCGGTCAGGTTGATGCGCGAATAATCCGATGCGTCCGACTTCGACATCTTCTTGGTGCCGTCGCGCAGGCTCATTACCCGCGTCGCCGGTCCCGTGATCAGCGGCTCCGGCAGCGGAAAGAACATTCCGTCGTTGATGCCTTGATTGCGGATCGAGTCGCCGAAGTCGTTGTTGAATTTCTGCGCGATGTCGCGCGACAGCTCCAGATGCTGCTTCTGGTCGTCGCCAACAGGCACATGCGTGGCGCGATAGAGCAGGATGTCGGCGGCCATCAGCACCGGATAGTCGTAGAGCCCGACCGACGCGTTCTCGCGATCCTTGCCCGCCTTCTCCTTGAACTGGGTCATGCGGTTCAGCCAGCCCATACGGGCCACGCAATTGAATATCCAGGCGAGCTCCGCGTGTCCGGAGACCTGGCTCTGGTTGAACACGATGTGCTTCTTCGGATCGATGCCGGCAGCGATGAAGGCCGCGGTCACCTCGCGGGTGTTGCGCGCGAGCTCGGCCGGCCCGCCCCAGACGTCCACGCCGTGTGTGATCGCGTGCATGTCGACGACGCAATAGACGCAGTTGTGCGTGTCCTGCAGTTTCACGAAGTTGACGATCGCGCCGAGGTAATTGCCGAGATGCAGATTCCCGGTCGGCTGGACGCCCGAAAAGACCCGTTCAACGAATGCCATCGTCCGTTCCCGCTGTTCGATGGGCGCCCGTTTGCCACGCAAGGCCTATCTGTGCAAGTCGCGATGTCCCTTTTGGCTGAAGGCGTTAACGACCTCATCGGGGGTGACGACGCGAAACGCCAGCAGCAGCAGGCCGTAAGTCACGATCGCGCCCGCGATCAGCGCGAGCAGGAGCGCGGCCTGCGCCAGGCCATGGGTGTGCGCAGTGGCGCCCGAGCCGAGCCAGAGCAGGCCGCCCATCACAAGCGCCGCGGCCACGATGCGTGGCAGCCGCCGTCGCGCATCGGTGTCGAGCGAGAGGCCGAAGCTGGTCGCACCCTGCCGGATCAGTGAGGACGCCGTGCTCCAGGCGCCGAAGGCAAGGCCGATGGCAATGCCGGCGACTCCGAGGAAGTGGCCGAGCAGCAACGCGAGCGCGATTGCGAATACGAATCCCTTCAAGGTCGCCAGCAACGGCGTCCAGGTGTCCTCGCGTGCGAAGAAGGCCGGCGACAGCGTCTTCACCGCGACATGCGCCGGCAGGCCGAGCGCCAGCCAAACAAGCGCCCGCGCCGTCGACGCCGTGTCGGCTGCTGTGAACGCGCCATGCTCGAACAACAGCCGCACGATCGGCTCGCTCAGCACGATCAGCCCGAGCATCGCCGGCAGCGCCAGCCCCGCGGCCAGCTCCAGCGCGCGCGATTGCGCATGCGCGATCGCATCCTTGTCGCCGTCGTGCACCGCGCGCGTCAGCTCCGGGATCAGCACTGTGCCCATGGCGACGCCGACCATGCCGAGCGGCAGCTCGATCAGGCGGTTGGCGAAATAGAGCCATGACACCGCTGACGGAGACGAGGAAGCGATGATCGCGCCGGCAACCGCGAGCAGTTGCGGACCGGCGCTCGAGATCATGCCAGGAATCGCGCGGGCGAAGAAGCCGCGCATCTCGGGGCCAAACGACATGCGCAATGGCGATGCAACGCGTTCGCCACGTCGGAACGCCAGCACGAACAGTTGCAGCAGACCGGCGACGCCGACAGTGGCCGCCAGCGCCAGTGCGGCAAAACCCGCATCCTTGTGCGCGACGATCAGCGCGATCATGACAGCGATCAGCGCGAGATTGAACAGCAGCGGCGAGAAGGCGGTGACGAAAAATCTTCCCTGCGCGCTCGCCAGCGCCAGCAGCACGGTGGCGGGCCCGGCGAAAGCAAGATAGGGCAGCATCAGGCGCGCGTCGGTGACCGCGAGCTGAAGCGTGTCGTGTCCGGCAAATCCCGGCGCCAGCGCGGTGGCGACCAGCGGCATGAAAAGGCCGAGCAACGCTGCGGCGACGATCAGCGCCGCACTGATGGTGCCGAGCACGGCGCCTGCGAAGCTCGCCGCAGCGAGCGCGCCTGACGTTTCACGCAGCTTCATCCACGCCGGCACCAGCGCCGCATTCAGCGCGCCCTCCGAGAGCAGCCGCCGCACCACATTGACGAACTGGAAGGCGACCAGGAAGGCGTCCGCGATCCCGCTCGCGCCGAGCAGGCCCGCGATCATGGAATCGCGCAAATAGCCCAAGAGGCGCGAGGCCAGCGTGCCCGATGACACCGTGAGGAAAGCGCGGATCATGGGGCTTCTATAGCAGCGTCCCTTATGTTACGCGGCAGCCTTTCGCGGTTGTCCCAACAGGACTTTTCAATGGCTGAAGCAAAATACGACGTGCTCGGGATCGGCAATGCGATCTTCGACGTGCTGGTGCAGACGGACGAGAAATTCCTTAGCCACCACGGCATGACCAAGGGCGGCATGGCGCTGATCGACGAGACGCGCGCGGCCGCGATCTATCGCGACATGGGGCCCGCGACGAAAATGTCCGGTGGTTCGGCGGCCAACACCATTGTCGGCCTTGCCAGCCTCGGGGCGCGCGCCGCTTATGTCGGCAAGGTCCGCGATGACGAGATCGGCCGGCTCTACAGCCACGACATCCGCGCCGCCGGCGTTGCGTTCGAGACCAGGCCTGCAGCGAACGGTCCGGCGACCGGCTGCTCCTACATCCTGGTGACGGGCGACGGCGAGCGCACCATGAACACCTATCTCGGCGCCGCGCAGGACCTGACGCCCGCCGACATCGACGCCGCCCAGATCGCGAGCGCGAAGATCGTCTATCTCGAAGGCTATCTCTGGGACCCCAGGAGCGCCAAGGATGCCTTTGTGAAGGCCTCGACAATCGCGCATGAGGCGGGCCGCCAGGTCGCGCTGACCCTGTCGGATGCGTTCTGCGTCGATCGCTATCGCGGCGAGTTCGTCGAGCTGATGAAGAACGGCACGGTCGACCTGATCTTCGCCAACGAAAGCGAGCTGCACTCGCTCTATCAGACCTCGGACTTCGACACCGCGCTCAAGGCGCTGCGCAGCGACGTCAAGCTCGGCGTGGTCACCCGTAGCGAGAAGGGCTGCGTCGTCGCGTCATCCGATGGCGTCACTGCGGTGCCGGCGTTCCCGATTTCGCAGTTGGTGGACACCACCGGCGCCGGCGACCTGTTCGCCGCCGGATTCCTGTTCGGACTGGTGCGCGATGCCGGTTACGAGAATGCCGGCCGGCTTGGCGCGCTGGCGGCAGCCGAAGTGATCCAGCATATCGGCGCGCGGCCGCAGGTCTCGCTGAAGGAGCTGGCGAAGAAGAACGGGCTGCCGGTGTAGGGACGAGCGAGAGGTCACAACCTCTCAATCGTCATGCCCGGGCTTGACCTTGCGCACTGATGGCAGCGAAAAAGGTCGCTGATCTGTTTCCAACACAGAGCAGATTTAGGCTGCTTCGAGCCGCTTGATTTCCGTTTCGAATTCAAAGCGCAGTTGCGCGCCTTCCTCGTCGGGCAGCCAGTTCGTCATCTGCGGAAAGATGGTCCGGTAAAGCACGACCGTCTTCGGCTCCCACGGGAGCGTCTGCGCCGCGCGGGCTTCGGCGAGAATCTTGTAGAGTTCCGCGCGAACCGAGTCGGGATCAGCCCGGTATTCGGGCGTGGGTGTATCCTCGCTGAACAGCTCGGATTGGGAGTCGTCCTGGAAAAGGTCGCTTTGTCGGGAAGAGGCCATGGGTCACGCGATTTGGATCGAATCACGCGAATCATGTGCGATCTAACCGGGTCGCGCGAGGTATTTGGCTGACTTGTCCCCGCACCTCACCGAATACCAATTAGCTCTTGCTTTTGCCCTTCGGCTTGGGTGAGGCCGCTTCAGGCATTGCCAACGCTCCGGCCGCGCCGAGTTCCTCGGCGCTTCTCAATGGACCCGCACAGATTCGTTTCAGCAGGTCGGCCTGCTTGGGTTCCAACGCGATCAACCGGCCAAGGACATGCAGCAGATCGAGCAGATCAGTCGTGTATTCCGGCAGCCAGCCTTCGGGTTGAATGCTGTCGAGCGGCGATGGTGGCCGTCGATCTCCGATGATGGGGCGGCTGCGATCGCCGCGACGATAACTGAACCACTGCCATAGCACCTGCTTGCCCGAAACCTCGTAGGCCCACATCTCGGGCGTAACATTCTCGACATAGCCTTTGCCGATCATCAGCCGCTGTGTCGCCGGATCATATTCCATCGTGTCGGGCAACGGCTCGGGCGCTGATGGAATCATGCCAACAGCGGGAATCGTGGGTGCGCTTTCCTTCGGAAGGCGCGGCGCCTGCTTTGGCCGGTTCGCCGCCGGGTCGGCGAAACGCTCGCCATAGCAATGCAGCCAAACCGCTTCGTCGCCCAACGCAACTGCTTCAGCGAATAGTTTCGTACTAGCTGTAATCGGGACGCGAAGACCGGGTTGGACAAGATCGGATCGAAAACGCATTGTGAAAGCTGGGTGCGCCACGATGGCGGCGAGGTAGGAAACCACGTCTTCAGCCTTCACAGGATGTCCGTAGATTTTTGCAAGGTACGTCAAAAAGGCCGGTTTGATATTTGGTTGCGCGCCGGCGCGGTCAAGCCAGAGCGGGTGCGCACGACCTCCGCGCCCATTGTAATGGTGCAAATCAGGGATGAGGTCAGTGAGTGTCAGTGCCGGGCCGTTTGTTGGTGACCGGTCCTCCGGCGCAGTCAAGTAAACTTGTCGGATCGAATGAGTTTTCCAAAGCGTTGGATTTGGTTGATTGATTACGCGCGCGTCCGGAATTATCCATTGCCTGTCGAACGATCGAAAGCCGTATCGCATCGGTGCAACGACCGCTTGCTTGTCGTTGATGACAGGTCCGAGGCGCTCCTCGTGACCAGCCAAATTTTCCGCAAGCGGTTTACGAATATGTTTGTCACCTGGCTCATTGTTGCGAAGGTGAGGATGAAACAACAGCTCTTTCTTATCTGGGTCTTTCTCAGCAACAAGGCGAGACCACCGTGCCTTCAGCGAATCAATGTCTGGCGCGATCACCCAAGTACGGCCGGGCATGACACCAGAGCCGTCATAGACGAACAAGTCCTTCAGTGACGGAAACACCGCCCACGGACCCGTCGCGGCGGGCAAGAACGGGGCGCGCCAGTCCGACGGACAGTTTATCCATTCGGGACTATCGAGAGAGAGTTTCCCAAGCGCTACGAATTTTTCTTCCCGCTTCCCTTTAGGTAACCCGTGGAAGTGTACTTGGGCAGGCTCTTCGGAATTCTTGCCCAGCCTGCGAGCAGCGAGCACGATGCAGACTGGTTGCTGCACTCCTTGAAAGATGCGCGTCGCGACCTCGGGTTGGTGTCCCTCTGGCGAGCAGTCAACAACCCAAATCCGAGAACAGGTGCGCCGCAGATCGTCGCGCATCTTCTCGAAGCCCGGACCGTTGAGGAAGCCAGCCACTGTGATAAAACAAACGATCCCTTCTTCGTCCTTGTCCGGAAAGCCGGTTGCGGCGTAGTTGCCGGAGCCGAAGACCTTCCATGTTGCCCAGCGCCAGAAGTAGACATACAGGTTCTTCAGGTGCTTCCGTGTGCGCTGACGCCCCAATCTGCTGGTGGTCTCCAGCGATCAAGCGGCGCAACGAGCTTTCCACCCGAACCCGCCTCGATCCAGCCGCCGCGCCTTTCCGCCTTCTCCTTGTAGGGTGGATTGCCGATTACGACGGTGATCGGCTGAGTTTTCTTGATTGTATTTGCATCACGGCGCGACTTTGCGATTGGCTCGTAAATTTGTCCAAGTCCCTCCTCCTCGATGAAGGGATTGCCGAGCGTATCGGTGATAAAAAGCCGGAGATCGGGGATGGGTGGCGCAGGCGCTTTGGCCGAAGCCATCAATGCCTGCATTTCGGCGATAATCCGAAGCTGCGCCACCGCAAAGGGACCAAACTGAAGTTCGAAGCCGATCAGGCGCGTTGCTGCGGCCTGGATCGCACCGCTCACTGCGCCCGCGCCTTGGTCAGCCGAGACAGTCTCCGCTATCTGCCGAAGCACACCAAGCAGGAATGTTCCAGTCCCAACAGCGGGATCAGCAACAACGACATCAGCGGCGGCAAAGCCGTTAGGCCGTTCGAACAGCGATCCGCGCAGTACCGCATCGACGAGATTGACCATCGCTGACACGACTTCAGGAGGGGTGTAATATGAGCCAGTCCGCTTGCGGAGCTTGTTGTCGTAGACCTCAAGAAAATCTTCGTAAAAATAGAGCCACGCCTCAGCCTTGTCCTTGCTGATCGTGTGCCAGTTGACCTCCTCTAACACGCGCGTGAGCGTGGCGAGCGAAGTTTTAAGGGCCTCCTGATTTGTCACTTCGTCTGTTAGCAACCTGAGCGCTGTTGCGATCAGCGAGTTGGATATTCGAAGTTCCTTCGCGGCATGATCGATCCCGCCCGACAGGGAAATATCGCGCGATCGCGCGACCAGTAGACCGAACGTCACTGCCTGCGCATAACCGTCGGCAAATTGGGCGTCGTCGGCTTGCGGAAACAACAACTTTCGCCAGTCTTGCGCAAGCGCGGTGAGACCGGCATTGCCAAGCCCCATCTGCTCCACCACCTCGTCACGCAGCAGCCTACAAAGGCGGGCGCAGACTTCAGCGAGTTTCTTCGCGCTCATCGGCGGAATGGGCTTCCACTGAAGAAAATCATCGATCGTCGGGGCCAGCGTCGTGGGTGCAGCCAGCTTTGCGCCCGACGTCTCAACGTCGCCCTCAAGATGGACGATTTTTCCGATCAACTCGCCATCACGCCACAGGCTGAAGGCATTGCCGTCGGTGTAGAGCAGATTGGGAAGCGACTTCAGCTTGTCCCACTGATCCCTGTCATGCGGGTCCGGAAATTTGCGAGGGTCGGCGCCCTTGCCAGGCGCCTTGACCTCGATGAAGCCAACGAGGGCGTTGCCGACGGTGACGGCATAATCCGGGCGCGTCTTGAGATGTTTGAGCGTTGTTTCGCCGACGAGGTTGATGGCCTTCGGCGGCAACCCACCGATCTCGGCAAGATCGTGCAGCAGAATTTCGAGAGGGCCACGCAGTTGGTCCTCCGGCGCGCCAGTGATCGCGGCGTTGTTCAGCTTTGCCTTGGCGCTTGCACCGAAGTTCGAAACTGCGCCTTCGACTGTTTTCCCCGCCAACTTGGTCTCCGGTGCTGGCTCATTCGGCTGATTCTATAGCGAACAATCGCTACTCGAAAGGCCCTGTCCTCACAACCACTTCTTCCGTTCGAGTAGGGTCGTTGGCGCCTTGATCCGGATGACCGCCACAAGCAGAATCGCCGGGGAGCTTCTTTCTGAAGCCTTGGTGTAGCCGCTTGGCATTCAAGCCGCCGCTTCATGTCCGCGGGCTTGATGCTCGCTCAATGTGTCGAAAACCCTTGCGCCTAAAATCTAATTTCTTCAGCCCGATCAACGCGATTCTACCTGTCCAGTCCCCGGCCGAAAAATATTTCGGCTTTACAGAACTAGAATCGCACCTATATTCGCTCCCATCCCGTCCCACCAAAGGGGCGTATCATGATCGTCGCGAAACGCGGGGCGGGGTGCGATGGACGCGAGGTTGCGCATCAGACGAGAGCGCGATCATGCGGACGGAGAAGTCGTGTGGGCCTGGCACCCCGACGCTGGTGTCAAGTCGGCGAAGCGATCCGCAGGCGACGGTGGCCAAAAAGCCCGGCGCACCGGGGCGAGCACGAAGTAACCGCTAAAACCATCGCGTGCGGGAACGCCGGGTGATTCCGGTGAACCTGTGGTGACTACGCTCGTGTGGTTTGTTTTTCCCCCCACGCGAGGCTGCGGGTGCAGCGGGCATCCGGCGTTCCCCACGCCCTTTGATTTCAGGGCGCGAAATGTTTGGCAAACCTCGGGCACATCGAGCCGCGAGAACGCGAAGGTGCGTCTTCACCCTCGCCCCGCGCTTGCGGGGAGAGGGTTGGGGTGAGGGGCTGTCTTGGCATCGGGACTCGCGGAGAGTCCCCCTCACCCGGCGCTGCGCGCCGACCTCTCCCCGCAAGCGGGGCGAGGTGACTGAAGCCTTACGCCGTCTTCGCCGCCTTCAACCCAAGCCGTGCCTCGACCGCCTCGCGCATCAGGAATTTCTGGATCTTCCCCGTGACCGTCATCGGGAATTCCTCGACGAATTCCACATAGCGCGGGATCTTGTTGTGCGCGATCTGGCCTTGGCAGAACGCGCGAACCTCGTCCGCGGTCAGCGTCTCGCCGGCGCGAATCCGCACCCACGCGCACAGCTCCTCGCCGTAGCGGTCGTCGGCGACGCCGAACACCTGCACGTCCTGGATCTTGGGATGGCGATACAGGAACTCCTCGATCTCGCGCGGATACAGATTCTCGCCGCCGCGGATCACCATGTCCTTGATGCGGCCGACAATGTTGCAATAGCCCTCGGCGTCGATGGTGGCGAGATCGCCGGTGTGCATCCACCCGGCCGCGTCGAGCACGTCGGCAGTCTTCTCACGCTCGTCCCAATAGCCCAGCATGACGCTGTAACCGCGCGTGCACAATTCGCCGGAGACGCCGCGTGGCACGATCCTGCCCTCGAGATCGACGATCTTGACCTCGACATGCGGATGAATGCGCCCGACTGTCGAGACTCGTCGCTCCAGGGGATCGTCGACCGCGCTCTGGAACGAGGCCGGGCTGGTCTCGGTCATGCCGTAACCGATCGTCACCTGGTGCATGTTCATCTCGTTATTGACGCGCTTCATCACCTCGATCGGGCAGGGCGCGCCGGCCATCATGCCGGTGCGCAGCGATGACAGGTCGAATTTGGAAAAATCCGGATGGTCGAGTTCGGCGATGAACATGGTCGGCACGCCGTAGAGCGCCGTGCATTTCTCCCGCTCGACGGTTTGCAGTGTCGCCAGCGGATCGAAACCTTCGCCGGGATAGATCATCGCGGCACCCGAGGTAAGCGAAGCCATATTGCCGATCACCATGCCGAAGCAGTGATAGAGCGGCACGGGAATGCAGATGCGATCCAGTTCGGTGAAGCGCATCGTGCGGCCGAGGAAATAGCCGTTGTTGAGGATGTTGTGGTGGGTGAGCGTCACGCCTTTCGGCGAGCCCGTCGTGCCGCTGGTGAACTGGATGTTGATGGCGTCGTCGAACTGCAGGATCTCGCCGAGCGCGGCGAGCTGCTCGCGATGGCGTGGCCCTCCCATGCGCGTGACCTCGTCGAACGCGATCGTGCCTGGGCATTTCGGTCCGCCGATCTGGATCACAGTCCGCAGTTGCGGCAGCTTCGCCGCGCGCAGGCGGCCGGGCTCCGAGCCGGCAAGCTCGGGCACCAGGGTGTTGATCATCTCCATATAGTTCGAGGTCTTGAACGCGGTCGCGGTGACGAGCGCGGCGCAGCCGACCTTGTAAAGCGCGAATTCGAGCTCGCTTAGGCGATACGCCGGATTGATGGTGACGAGGATCAACCCGGCCTTGGCGGCGGCGAACTGTGTCAGCGTCCATTCAGGGCGGTTCAGCGACCAGATACCGATGCGTTCGCCGCGTTGCAGGCCGAGCGCGAGGAAGCCGGCGGCCAGCGCATCGACGCGCTCGGCGAATTCGGTCCAAGTCCAGCGCACGTCGTGGCTCGGCGAGACCAGAGCATCGCGCTCGCCCCAACGTGTGACAGCCTTGTCGAGGGCGTGGCCGATGGTTTCTCCGAGCAACGGGGCATCGGAGGTGCCGGAAACATAAGAGTCGATCCTGTCGGTCACGGCTGTTCCTCCCTCACGGTTGTCTCATTGTAGTCCGGCGCCGCGTGTCAAACAGGCCCGACTTATGGCGGGAATGAAAAATCCCTCCCCTGCGAAGGGGAGGGATCGGATGTTGGTAACGCCTGTCGGCTCAGGCAGCTCGCTGTGCGGCGTCGAGCCCGGCATAGATGCCGCGTTCGAGCCCCGCGAAGGCTTCCAGGCTGTGCCGGTCGGCGAACGGCAACAGCTGCGTCAGGATCACGCCGCAGACATCGCGCGACGGATCGATCCAGTAATAGGTGTTGGCGAGCCCGGCCCAGGCGAGGCTGTTCGGGCTGCGGCCTTCCGGCGTCTTGCGGGTGTTGATCAGGAAGCTCAAGCCCCACTTCTTCTCCTGGTCGGGGTAGAGATCGACGTCGTTGGTGTAGACCGGCGCAGCCGACACCAACTTGGTCACGTTGAGCGCGCCGATATGGTTCTGGCCCATTGCTGCGACGGTCTCGGGCCGCAGCACCTGGTTGCCGTTGCCGCTGCCCTTGTTGAGGATCATCTGGCAGAACTTGATGTAGTCGGCCGCCGTCGAGTAGAGGCCGCCGCCACCCATGTGGAACTCGGGGTTCTGCTCCAGCTCGAACGGAAGCGGCGCCAGCTTGCCGTCCTCGCCGCGCACGTGCATGCCGACCAGCCGCTTGCGCATGTTGTCGCTGATCTTGAAGGCGGTGTCGCTCATGCCGAGCGGCGCAAACATGTGATCGCGCAGATAAGCATCGAGCTTCTTGCCGCTCGCCGCTTCCACCGCCTTGCCGACGAAATCGATGTTGATGCCGTATTCCCAGCGCGTGCCGGGATCGCTCGAAAGCGGCGTCTTCAGTGCCGCGTTCTGGCAGGTCGTGATTCCGGGCGTGCCGGTTTTCTCCAGGTACGTCGCCTTGTCGGTGTTCCACAGCTCGTAGGAGAAGCCCGCGGTGTGGGTCATGAGATGGCGCAACGTGATCGTGCCCTTGGCCGGTCGCAGCGTCGGCTCGCCCTTGGCGTCGAAACCTTCCAGCACCTGTGGCGAGGCGAGGTCGGGCAACAGCTTGCCGATCGGCGTATCCAGCGAAAGCTTGCCCTGCTCCACCAGCTGCATGGCGCCTGCCGACGTGACCGCCTTGGTCATCGAGGCGATCCAGAACACGCTGTCGGTGGTCATGGAATCGTCCTTGGACAGGTCGCGTTTGCCGAACGCGCCCTGGTAGATCACCTCCTTGCCGTTCGCGGCCATGGCGACCACGCCCGGTATTTCCGCCGCGTCGGTTTTTTGACGCAGGATCTCGTCGATCTGAGCCTTGCTCTGCATGGGGTCTCCTCCCGGCTGTTTTTTTGGAAGTGGCTGATCTTCCTCCCGGCCCGGGAATCCCGCAAGCGGACGATTCCTGCCCACCCCGAGGGGTCGCGATCTCGTGATCGTCCCCCGAGTGGGGGAGGCCTGCCACAAAAAGAGATACAGATTTGCAACACTCCGCCACAATCAGCGGTGAATAGTTGCCGCGAACGGTGACCCATCCGAGTCGCGGCGATATGCTTTTTGCGGGCTTCGAGGGTTGCGCGTTTATTTCCCAGTAAAGCGTTGAGAATGCGGTCAAATCGGCGGTTTTCGACCGGGGCTTTGATTCAATTTGTTGGCGGCCAACGATGCCGCCGCAGGGGAAGGCGATGATCACGACCTGGAGTGAATGGAAGCGGTATCCCCGGATAGGGCGCGGCGAGAACATCGAGGCGCCGATCTCCCCGGGCATCTATGAAGTGCGGTTCTCGGGAACCGGCGCGCTGCACTCGTTCGGCGCCGTCGACAACGTCGCGCAGGCGCTGTCGCTGTTGACGGTCGCGCCCAAATCCTGGTTCGGCCGCCGCGATGCGTCGGGCTCTCCGGATCTCGAATACCGGACCTGCGCCACCTCATCGAAGTCGGACGCGCGCGCAGCTGCCGATCGCATGATCGGCCGGCGCGAAGCCTATATGAGCGGCGCGGCTTAAAGAGCCGCACCGCATCTTTCAAAATTGCTCGACGTTGTCTGCGCTGGAGTTCCGGCGCGCCCCGGTGCATTGCAGCTGGATTGAGCCTATATTCGGCGCAACAGCCACAACAATCCTGGGAGCAACGCCATGACCCCGACCGCCGCCGCTCGCGCTTCGCAACCAGCCCCCTCGCTCCACGATCGTCTGAAAGATCCTTCGCTGCTGCGCGACCGTTGCTATATCGACGGCGCCTGGGTCGGCACACCACAGCGTCCCGTCACCAATCCGGTCAACGGCGTCGAGCTGGCGAAAGTGCCCGTGATGAGCACGGCGGAGACGACGCAGGCGGTCGAGGCCGCCGAGCGCGCCTTTCCGGCCTGGGCCAAGCTCACCGCGAAGCAGCGCTCCAACATCCTGCGCAAATGGTTCGATCTGATCATCGCAAACCGCGAGGACATCGCGTTGATCCTCACGTCCGAGCAGGGCAAGCCGCTCGCCGAAGCGCTCGGCGAGGTCGACATCGGCGGCGCCTATGTCGAGTTCTTTGCCGAAGAGGCGCGTCGCGTCTATGGCGAGACGATCCCGACCCAGCGCGCGGACGCGCGTCTGCTCGCGATCAAGCAGCCGATCGGTGTCTGCGGCGCGATCACGCCGTGGAATTTCCCGGCCTCGATGATCACCCGAAAAGTATCGCCGGCGCTGGCGGCCGGATGCACCGTCGTGCTCAAGCCGGCCAACGAAACGCCGCTGACGGCGCTGGCGCTGGTTGCGCTGGCCGAAAAGGCCGGCGTGCCGAAGGGCGTGTTCAACATCCTGACCGGCAACTCGTCGGCGATCGGCAAGGTGCTGTGCGAGCACCCGGCGGTGCGCTTCGTCGGCTTCACCGGCTCGACCGAGGTCGGCAAGATTCTCTATCAGCAGGCTGCCGTCGGCGTGAAGAAGCTTGGGCTCGAACTCGGCGGCAACGCGCCCTTCGTAGTGTTCGACGACGCCGACATCGATGCCGCGGTCGACGGCGCCATGGTCTCGAAGTATCGCAACATGGGCCAGACCTGCGTTTGCGCCAACCGTATCTACGCGCAGGACAAGATCTATGACGAGTTCGTCGACAAGCTGTCGAAGAAGGTCGCGGCGATGAAGATCGGCGACGGCACCGAGCAGGGCGTCACCCAGGGGCCGCTGATCAATATGGACGCGGTCGACAAGGTCGAGAAGCACATTGCCGATGCGGTGAAGGGCGGCGCCAAGATCGTCACCGGCGGCAAACGCCATGCGCTCGGCGGCAGCTTCTTCGAGCCGACGGTGCTTTCCAACGTCAAGCCCGATGCGCTGGTGGCGCATGAAGAGACCTTCGGCCCCCTGGCGCCGGTGTTCCGCTTCAAGGACGAGGCCGACGTGATCGCGATGTGCAACAACTCGCCGTTCGGTCTCGCCTCATACTTCTACTCGCGCGATCTCGGCCGGGTCTGGCGCGTCGCAGAAGCGCTGGAGTCGGGCATGGTCGGCGTCAACACCGGCCTGATCACCACCGAAGTCGCCCCCTTCGGCGGCGTCAAGGAGTCGGGCCTTGGACGCGAAGGCTCGCACCACGGCATGGAAGAATATGTCGAGATCAAATACGTGATGATGGCGGGGGTTTGACTCCCGCTGACCGGCTGGACTGAGCGTCAACACTGTCCAGCCGGTTTTCAGCGTGCCGCATGGCGGACCCGCGAGTCAGATTTGAACCGCGCCCGCCTGGACCAGCGCCTTCAGCATCACGGCGGCGCCGCATTGGGCGGAGACCGCATTGGGGTCATAGACGTGATCGCGAACGAATTTTCCCTTGGTGTACTGGTTTGAGAAGCTCCACAAATATGGCGAGTTGATACCTTTGCTGTGGTAAGCGTAGCCGTTGAACCCCTCAAAGCGATACAACGTCCGCGCAAGGGTCCAGTCGGTTTGTCCGGCAAACCCTTCGAAGGTAATCGCATCGATGGCGCTGGAGAGCCAGTCGTTTGGCGGATTCCATCGCGGCGGCCGGCCGGCCGGGACGTTGACCGTGCGCGCAGTGAGCGGGTCGCCATTATGCAAGTGGCCCTGGAAGCTGAAGCTCGCTTCGAGCGCGTGGACGATCCCGACAAACCACCAGGGTGCACCCGTCGCCGCATTGACCTGGTCGTAACGCGGCTTGTTCTGCAACAGCTTCGTGCGGTACCAGGCGACGCTTTCGGACCGTTCGGGACGAATCTGGCAACCTGCCCATAGCGCTTCGTACTCCGCCTTCAGTTGCGGAAAGGTTGGCCTCACGGCTTCTTCAAGATCCTCGGCAAGGACCGGCCGTGCGAACGTCGCGTAGGATGCGAGCAACGCCGCAATCTGGTCCTGTGCATCGACCAGTCTTTCCAGCAAAGGACGGTCCGCATTGCCCGGGAGTGCGTCGAGCGCGGTCGCCAACAATCCCGCCTGCTCGGTTTCCGCGTCCAGGGTGGCCGTCGCTTCCGGTTGAACCTGCTGCTTGAACGTCCAATCGTGCTCGTCGTCATAGCTCGCTTGCGTCGACTTCACGGAGATATGGCAATGATGATCGTGGGGATTCGTCCCGGTGTAGGTTCGCCACGCCCAGGCTGCGGCGGCGCCGATCGGCTGCGAGTTGGCAATCCTGCGATTGGAAATGACGTACTTGACCCGGCTGTCCTTGCTGACCCGAATCGCCTCCGCGATTTTCCCTGCGTCGCAGTCGTGGGCAGGGTCGTTCGTGATGTCGAGGGCCGTTACGACGCCCAGCCCGGTGTTATCGATGACCCAGGGATTGTGGTCGGATGTTCGGCTGGCATGGGCGGCATCGCCGATCGTGCCGTCACTCGCCTTGCTGCGGTTCGGAAACGCGGCGTTGACCTGCCCTCGCAAGTGCAGGAGTGACTTCGCCACGCGCCATTGGCGGATCGCCGCTTCGAGCCCCGCTTCCGGCGGAGCCGAAGGATCGACATGCAGATCATCGCCCGCCTGGAGGATTTCCTGCGCCAACTCCTCGGAAGGCCTGTTGTTCAGATCGAAGGCGGCTCCCGCCTGACCACTCGTTGCGGTGACTGTCGTATCGCCCATGTCATTCTCCTGGAATTTGGCCCGGTCGACGATGTGGAGCCTGGCCTGCTTGCTCGTCACAAAAAATCTGGGATGTCGTCCAAACGTATCGGTTCGTTACAGCTGCAGATCGTTCGCCGTCTCGATGGGGATCACGATGGGCACATTGGCGGCAGCGGCTTCGCGGCTTCCCCTGGCGCGCGCCAGCGGATCGGCGTCCTTCAATGCCCCGAAATCGTATTTGGTCGCTTTCTCCAGATCTGCGATCGCGATCTGGAAGGTCCGGTACGGTCCAAGCACGAAGCCTTCGACGGCTTCCGAGCGATCGCGATCTTCCAGCAGCTTGCGTATCATCTGACCCTGGCTCAGCAGATATGCGGTGGCGTGCAATTTGTCCTGCGAACTGTCGATCATCACGACGACCTTCCAGAACTCGAGGGGCACGCGCACGTTCTCTTCCTCGAGCACCGGATCGTCGTCGCCAAAGACCGGCGCGGTGAACACGCAGGCCTTGAATCCGTGCGTGCGCGCGCTGTCGAGAATGTAGTTTTCGAGTCCTTGCCAGAGTTGCTTGCCCTGGTTGAGCCGGGAATGCTGTGGCGCCGCGTTGACGTAGTGAAAGGTGTCGGAGTCCGCAGTTGCGGCATCGTCGCCCCAGTTGGGATCCTCGCGGCGCACCATGTGGCCGCGGTCGATTTCCGCGTCCTTGAAGGCTCCCTGGCCATGCTGGATCGTCTTGTCGATCCGGCCGTCGAAGAACCACCGATCATCCGCGCGTTTGATGCGAACCGACTTCTCACCGTCGATGTTCACCGCGGTGATCACCGGCAGCTTGAGGGTCGTCGAGAACTTCACGCCAAAATGCGTGTAGCGCAACTCGTGCGGCCTGCCGGCGACGGCATCTGATGGGGTTGCGAGCGCGTTCTCGATCGTATCGGGCAATTTGGGCCAGGGTGTCGCGAAACTCGGCCCAAGAAACGCCGGGTCGAAACCGCCACGGTTGGCGAGATCGGCGGGGGAATGGAAGCCGTCGGCGACGGCCTCCTGATGCACGCTCGCCGTTTGTCCGACGGTCACCAGGGATCCGCCGAGCAATTGCTTGATGGAGGTCACGCTGACGGCGCTGTTGGAAATGCCGAACTCTCCGGCGAAGTGGAGCCCCACGGCCTTTTTCTGCGCCAGACTGATCAGTACGGACCCGGAATTGCCGCCGAGCGAGGTGCAATCGTGGCTCAGAACCGAGTCGACCGTCGGTTTCATGACGAATCCCGGCGAAAAGCGTTTGACGTCGTAAAGATCGGAGAAATAACGCTGCATCGCATCGAGGTCGTTACGCGAATCGAACGCGGGGTAGCCGACCAGCGCCACCAACTCCTTGTCGGCGGCCTCGCGTTCGGCCAACGGGACGGGCTCCGGCATCGGGAAACTGGCTCCGTCGGCTTGCTTGACCTTCAGCAGCGCCATGTCGGCCGCGAGATCGTCGGCGAGATAGACGATCTCGATCGCGCGTGCGAGGCGCGCGTTGTCAGGGGTGGCGCCGACCTCGTCGTTGAAATCGACTTGCGCTCCGTAGCGGATGCCGGTGACCGGAGAGCGCATGAATACTGCCTGGCCGTCGGCGTTGCGTTTGGCAATGAATTGCGCGACGTGCCGATTAGTGAGGATGATGTGACCATCCGCCTTCTTGTCGACCACCCAGCCTGTTCCACCCCAGGCCAGGTTGTGATTGATGAAATCGATACGCCCAACCGACGGAATCAATCCTTCGACGGCTTTGATCTGCGCATCCGTTCCAGCCGGGAAATCATCGAGTGGTTGAAGCTCGACGACGTTGTTGCGGATGAGCAACGGCGGGCGTCCCACTCTCTTGACGATGGCTTCAAGGCCGACGAGCTGCCGTGCCGCGATGCCGACCGACTCCAGACTGGTTGCAGGTCCTTGAGCGGCATCTTCGATTTGCTTTTGCGTGAGACCGAACCGCTTCGGGTCGACCCGGCCGTCGGCCGCGGCCTTCGCGGCAGCCGCGAACATTCCGGGCTGCAGTCTCATCAATGTCTCAAGGCGATCACGCGATTCCGCGGCCATGATGGATATCTCCCGACTTGTTCGATATCAGCCGGATCAGCGGAGCTTTCGAATCCCCTCGGACCTGTTTCAGCACCGAGAGCTGGTATGCAAAGCTTTCAGAGATTGGAATTCGTTATCACGGCGCGTCGCAATATCTCAAACGATGGTCAACCTATAATTGCACGGTGCTTCGATCGTCTCAATGGGACTATCTGTCGCTATCGTCGACAGGGTTGGGTTCACCAGAGTGACATACAATTTACACAATTGAATATCCCTGCATGAAACTCGAAGAAGAAGAAGACGTATCCGCGATCTTCGCTCAGCCCAAACTCTCCAGGAATGTCCGCAGCCGCGGCGCCCACTTTGCCCAGTCGCGGCCCGAGGCGGTATGGCCGTAGTCGCTGTCGAGCAGGAAATAATCGGCATCGACGCCGGCCGTCTTCAGTGCCGCCATCACCCGCGACGCGATCTCGGGCGGAAACAGTTTGTCGGTACGCGACAGTACGTACAACACCTTGGCCTTGATCTTGCCAAGCTCGGCAGTGACGTCGAAGCCGCGCAGCGCGCGGGCGAGGATCAGCAGCGAGTTGGCGTCGAAGCCATTCGCCCATCGCGCCGCCTCCTCGCGGATCGCCGCTTCGATCTGCGCCGGGTCTGACAGGGTGTCGCGCAACCGCGTCTCGATGCCGTAGGTCTTGAGCGTCGCGGAGCGAATCTGGATCAGGCTCTCCAGCACGCCACCATGGTCGTAATAGTCGCCACCGTTCCAGTTCGGATTCTTCGACAGCGCGCCCAGCAGGTTCGCCACATTGGCGTCGGAGCGTTCGGGCGGCAGCGCCGGCGAGGTGACGACGGCCGCGATGCCCCGCATTGCGTCGGGATAGTTGACCGCCCATTGAAAGGCCTGGAAGCCTCCATAGGAGGGACCGACGATCGCGACCAGCTTGTCGATACCCAAATGATCAAGAAGTCGGCGCTGGGTGGCGACGATGTCGGTCACGGTGATGGCGGGGAAGCGCGGCCCGTAGCGCCTGCCAGTGCGCGGATCGATGCTGGCGGCATTGGTCGAGCCGTAGGACGAGCCGAGCATGTTCGGGCAGATCGCAAAGTAGCGGTTGGTATCCACGGCCTTGCCGGGGCCGACGATCTCGTTCCAGGCGCCTTCGCCGGCCGAACTGTTGGGATCGATCATGTGCGGCCCGCTGGTGTTGCCATGCGTCACCAGCACGACATTGTCGCGCTTGGGCGACAGCGCGCCCATCGTGCGATAGGCGATGGTCACCTCGGGCAGCGCCTCGCCGCTTTGCAGGCGGAAGTCGCGGGTTGTGAAGGAAGTCGTTTCAGCGTCGGCAAGGAGTGTCGTCATGTTCGGCATCCTCTCAGGCTATCGCCGCAACACCGCGATCATGCGATTGGCGAATGACAGCCGTTCGGCCATCACGGAAACGAAATAGGTCAGCAGCTTCTGGCCGAGGATCGGCGTATCGCCCTTGAGCGCGTCGAATTGCGGCTGGCTCAGCACATAGAGCACGCTGGCGACTTCGGCTTCGATGGTGGCGCTGCGCGGCGCCTGCGACACCAGCCCCATCTCGCCGATGGTGGTGTAGCGGCCGAGACTGCGCACCCGCGTCATGCCGCCGTCGGCATTTGCCGGAACCATGACGCCGACGCGGCCGTCGAGGATGAAATGCATGGAATCGGCCGCTTCGCCGGCGCGGACGATGGTGTCGCCGGCCTCGACCTCCAGCCGTTCGCAGCGGCCGATCAATTCGGCGGCATCTTGCTCGCTGCCGAGGATGCGGCTGAACCAGCCGCGCAGGTCAGTTTCTTCCTGTGCGCGGTCCTGATGCTGATTGATGATCTCGTTCTCGCACCATTCGAGCGCGTGATCGAGCTCGGGCACGATCGAGACATCCCTGGTGATGAATTCGCTGGAACGCAGCGCCTTCTCGGCCGCGGCCGGCAGATGCACCAGAACCAGGCGGATGCCGCGATCGGCCGCCGCGCGCTTGATCTGCGCAAAACTGTAGGCGGCGGAGGAGTCGATGCCGGTCACCAGCTTGAAGTCGAACAGCAGGAAGCGGCATTCCGGATTATCCACCAGCAGTGTCTTGACGTGCTGGTAGAGCTTGTTGGCCGAGCCGAAGAACAGATAGCTCTGCAAATTGAGGCCCTGGATCTTGCCGCCATGCGCCGAAAGCACCGCGAGGTCCTCGCGGGCGCGGTCGAGCGAACTGCGATACTCCGAGCCGTCAAAGCTGAACTTGATGGAGTCGATCCGCGAGGCTGACAGCGCAAAGGTGGTGCAGCCGATCACCACGCCGATCAGGATGCCGGCGATGAAACCCCATTGCAGGATGATGATTATGATGGCGAGCAGCGACAGATATTCGGCCAGCGACAGCCGCCGCCGCGATTGCACGATCCAGCGGTGCAGCGTGTCGGCGGCGAGATAGATCAGCAGACCGCCGAGCACGAATTTCGGCATATAGCCGAGCAGGACCGGCGCGAACAGCAGCATCGAGGCGGCGATCGCGGCCGAGGTCAGGCCGGAAAGGCGGCCGCTGCCACCCGCGCTGAAATTCAGCATGGTGCGGCTGACCGAGATGCAGCCGGTGTAGCCGGCGAAGACGCCGGACAGCAGGTTGGCGATGCCGGTCGTGTTCAGCTCACGCTCGAGATTGGCTTCGCGATTGGACGCGACTTCGACGCCCGTGGTGTTGAACAGGGTGCTCGACGCGGTGACGAATATCACCGCGACAATGTTGCCGGCGACCTCTGGCAGCGCGTACCAGGGATAGTGCTCGATCTCGTGCGCGCTCCACGGCAGCATCGGTGAGATGTGCGGCGGCGGCTGGAAGGTCCAGCCGAGCGCTTGCGCCTCTGTCGTCGAAATTCCGGCGAGATGGAACGCAACATGCGCCGCAAGCGTGCCGCCGATCAGGATCATCGGCAGGCCGAACGGCGTGCGGGAGCGGTGCCAGGTGAGATAAAGCACCAGTGCCATAGCGCAGGCCGCCGCGAGTTCGTAAGCCGTCTGCATGTTCTCGAAACGGTCGAGGGTCGCAAACTGCAGCCTGATGCCGGTGACCACCCTGATCGAGCCGAGCAAGATGAGACAACCGGTGGCGCCGAGGAAGCCGCCGACCACGGGATAGGGCACGTAACGGATGGCGCGGCCCATCCGCGTCATCCCGAAGCCGCACAGCACCAGACCTGTGGCGAGGCTGGCGAAGCCGAAGGTGATCAGCACGGGTCCGAGGATCGGCGTCGACGGATCGTGCGCGGCCATATGTTCGACCAGCGATGAGGCGAGAATGCCTGTCATTGCGGCGGTCGAGGTTTCCGGTCCTGCGATCGCGAACGGGAACGAGCTTCGCAGCGCCAGCACGGCAGCGAGAATCGCCGAGGTGATGAAGGTGGTGGCGACGCCATAGGAAAGGTAAGGCGACAGCGGCCCGGCGAAGATCAGCAACGAATAGGACAGGCCGAACGTGGCCGTCAGCACGCTCGCGGCAGCGCCGCCGAGGATGTCGTTGAGTGTCCCCTTAAAATGGGAACTGGAACCAATGGATAAATCAACCACGCGCGTACGCCTCAATCACCTAAGTCGTAACCGACCGCGGCGTCCGCGAAAACAACATTTTTGTGACGCGCGTCAAAACCTCCATCGTATGAAGACGATGAAGCGCAACCTAACCGAGAGCCTCGCCATCAAAGTTGCCGTGGCGGCCCTTGCCCGAAGCAAAGCGGGTCGCGCCTGACAGCGTCTCGCCGGAGGCGATCACCTCGAGGCCGCCACGCATCTCGTTGGCGATTGCCTCTTCCTCGGACAGGTCCCATTGCCGCAGCGCCGAAAGGCGGTCGGCGCGCATGCAGGTTTGCGGAAAGCGCGCGATGTCTTTTGCCAGCGCGACCGCATGCGCGCGGGTCTCGCCTTTTGGAACCAGCCGGTTCGCCAGCCCCATGCGCAACGCCTCCGGCCCGCCGACCGGCCGTCCCGTCAGGATCAGGTCGATCGCCTGGGAGTGGCCGATCAGGCGCGGCAGGCGGATGGTGCCGAGGTCGATCAGCGGCACGCCGAAGCGGCGGCAGAAGACGCCGAAGGTCGCATCCTCGGCGACCACGCGCATGTCGGCCCATAGCGCCAGCTCCATGCCGCCCGCCACCGCAAAGCCCTCGACTGCGGCGATCACGGGCTTCGACAGCCGCAACCGGCTCGGGCCCATCGGCGCCATCGTGTTGTGACCTCCGACCTCGCGCTTCTTCTCGCGATCGCCTTTCGCAACTGCCTTCAGGTCGGCGCCGGCGCAGAAGTATCCATGGGTGCCGGTGAACACGGCGACCGACGCATCGTTGTCGGCATCGAAGGCGAGGAAGGCATCATAGAGCTTGCGCGCGGTGGCGCCGTCCACGGCGTTGCGGCAATGCGGACGGTTGATGGAGACGATGGTGACGGGACCGTCGCGCTCGACCAGCACGGCATCGGGTTCGGACATGGGCTTCCTCCAGTTCTCGTCGTTGCGAAGAACGTAGGGTGGGCAAAGGCGCTCTTGCGCCGTGCCCACCATCGCACGCCGTGCTCGTGAAGGTGGGCACGCTTCGCTTTGCCCACCCTACGAAGACGACGGCTAGATTTTCAATTCACTGCCCGTCACGCGCTTATACGCTTCAAGATAGCGCTTGCTGGTGGCATCCACGACCTGCGCGGGCAAAGGCGGGGCGGGCGCATCGCCGTTCCAGCGGCCGGCGCGGCGTTCGCCGTCGAGATAGTCGCGCAGCGGCTGCTTGTCGAAGCTCGCCTGCGGTCGGCCCACCTGATACGCGTCGACCGCCCAGAAGCGCGAGGAGTCCGGCGTCATCACCTCGTCGATTAAAATGATCTTACCGTCCTTGTCGCGGCCGAACTCGAACTTGGTGTCGGCGATAATAATGCCGTGCGCGCGGCTCTGCGTCTCACCAAGCGCATAGATGTTGCGCGTCATCCGTTCCAGCGTATCCGTGACCTCGTCGCCGACGACGCTGCGCATCTTCGCAATGGTGATGTTCTCGTCATGCCCGGTCTCGGCCTTGGTGGCGGGGCTGAAGATCGCTGGATTCAGTTTGGCGCTTTCGGTCAGCCCGGTCGCGAGCTTCTCGCCGGCCAAGGTTCCGCCGGCGGCATATTCCTTCCAGGCGGAGCCCGAGATGTAGCCGCGGATTACGCATTCGATCGGAAAGACCGTGGTGCGCTTGCACAACATGGCGCGGCCGATGATGTCGGCGCGATGATCCTTCAGCGCCGGCACCTCGCGGATGATCTCGTCGGCATCGGCGGATATCATATGGTGTGGCACGCTACCTGCGAGCTTGCGAAACCAGAACGCGCTGATCTGGGTCAGCACCGTGCCCTTCATCGGAATGGTTTCGGCCATGACCACGTCGAACGCGCTGATGCGGTCGGTGGTCAGCAACAGCACGCGGTCGTCGCCGACGGCATAGATGTCGCGCACCTTGCCGCGCCCAATTCGGGGAAGGGGCAGGTCACTCGAGCGCAAGGCGGTCATCGGCAGGCCTTCGGACAGGACAACGGGACAGCCGAGATAGCCTACTCCGGCAGCGGAATGAACTCATGCTCCTGTGGAACAGGGGCAAAACGTCCGGTTTTCCAGTCCTGCTTGGCCTGTTCGATCCGCTCCTTGCTGGAGGAGACGAAATTCCACCAGATGTGGCGCGGGCCTTCCAGCGCGTCACCGCCGAGGAACATCATCCGCGTCGGCCGAAGCGCCTTCACCGTGATGCGGTCGCCGGGCCGGAAGATCAGCAGCTTTGGGCCCTCGTGACGGTCATGCGCGATCTCGACCTCACCGTCGACAACATAAATAGCACGTTCCTCATGGTCGGGATCGAGCGGCACGCTGATTCCGGCCTCCGCCGTGACCTCGGTGTAGAACCAGGGCGACACCATCGAAACCGGCGAGGCGATGCCGAACGACGACCCCGCGATCACGCGTGCGGTAAAACCCCGCTCTGATATCATCGGCAGGTCACCCGCGGCATAATGCTGAAACGACGGCGCGATCTCCTCCTTGCCCGCCGGCAGCGCGATCCAGCTCTGCAGGCCGAGCATCTGCTGGCCCTCGCGGCGCTGCAAATCCGGCGTGCGCTCGGAATGGGCGATGCCACGGCCGGCGGTCATCAGGTTCATCGCGCCGGGCGTGATCTCCTGGATGTTACCCTCGCTGTCGCGGTGCATGATGCTGCCGTCGAACAGATAGGTGACGGTCGCAAGCCCGATATGGGGATGCGGCCGCACGTCCATGCCCTTGCCCGACACGAATTGCACGGGGCCGAAATGATCGAAGAAGATGAAGGGGCCGACCATCTGCCGCTTGCCGTGCGGGAGGGCACGGCGGACGGCGAAGCCGTCGCCGAGGTCGCGGGTGCGCGGCACGATCATCAGCTCGATCGCGTCGCAGGTTTTGGCGTCGCCGAGTTCGGGATCGTTGGACGGGAGCCAGCTCATGCGGGTCCTCCATGTTTTGCAGCGAGCCTAGCAGACATCCCGGCCGTCGTCCCGGCCAAGCGAGCACTGCGCCTGTCCGCCGAAGCTCGCTGAGCGAAGGCGGAAGCGCGAGCCGGGACCCATAGCCACAGGCGGCAATTGTTTGAGCCGGATGTCTGATATAGGGACCAACGAGAGAGCAGGGGTTATGGGTCCCTGCGCCCGTGCGCAATTGCGCACTAGGCAGGGACGACAGCGAGGATTTTGCGACCATGATCCCACGACTCAAGCAGGGCGTCACGCTGCCGCAACCCAACTGGCCCGGCATCGAGACCGAGCGGCTGGTCCTGCGGCAATGGCGTCTCTCTGACGTCGAGCCCAACACTGCGATGCTGTCCGATCCGATCAGCGGCCGCTTCATCACCGCCGACGGCAAGCCGGTAACCGATCCCATGAATGGCTGGCGCAATTCCGCGATCATGGCGGGACATTGGGTGCTCAAGGGCATCGGCATGTTCGTGGTCGAGGAGAAATCGTCCGGGAAATTCACCGGGCGTGTCGGTCCCTTCTTCCCGCCCTCCTGGCCGGGCTTCGAGGTCGGCTGGGGTATTGCGAAGGAGTTTCGCGGCAAGGGATATGCCTTGGAGGCCGCGCGGGCCTCAATCACCTGGTCGTTCGCGACGTTTGAACTCGACAAGATCATCCATTCTATCGATCGCGAGAATGCGCCATCGCAAGCCGTTGCGCGGCGGCTTGGCGCCACGATCGAAGGCGAGACCGTGCTGCTCGGCCACGTGGCCGATATCTGGGTGACCCATCGCAGCGCGTGGCGCGGATGACAGCGCGTCGGGTCGACGATCGCAGTCGCGCACTGACGCCTATTGCCGCCCCAGCTGCGTCGCCTTGGCGACGCGGTCGAAGTGCTCCAGCGACAGGATCGCATCCGCGAGCTGATCGGCGCGGCCGTTCAGCACCGGACGCGCCAGGGTCAGGAATTTCTGCTGCATGGCTGCGGCGTCCGGGAACGAGCTCGGCTCGCCGGAGGGATCGGCATAGATGCGCTCATGCACGCCGTCGTCGGTGGTGATCGAGACGCGCGCGCCGAACGGATGGGTGCGGCCGATCTCGAGGCGGTCGTCCTGCACAACATTGAACTTGTCAGCGAGCGCGTCGACCGCCTTGTCGCCAAGCCGCTCGTAATCGTCCCAGCCGAAGCGGCCCTGGTCGAGCGCGACCGCGCCGGTAAAGAACATCGAGAACTGGCCGCCGACGATCGAGGTCGGATGCCGCTTGGTGGCGGCGTCGCCGGTCAGCGTGATGCCGTTGCGATGCAGCCCGACCTCGACCTTCCTGACTTGGTCCGGCGTCAGATTGTGTTCGCGCCGCATGGCGATGATCGCATCGAGCGCGGCGTGGGTGTAGCGGCAGCTCGGATAGGGTTTGACGCCGATCTTCATGGTCTCATAGGTCGAGCCGAGGCCGGCGACCGCCTTGTCGGGATGCGGATTGTCGCTGTAGCCGACCAGGAGACCATGCTTGCCCTCGACCGACTCGGTCGAGCCGACGAAGTCGTTGCGCGCGAGCGTAGCGGCGATCACGCCGTTCATGGCGGCGGCGCCGACCTGATAGCGCTTGTTCCATGCGCCGTTGACCAGGAATTGCAGCGAGCCCGCGGCCTGGCTGCCGGAGACGCCGAAGGCGGCGACGATCTGCTGTTGCGACAGGCCGAACAGTTTTCCGGCGGCGGCGGCCGCGCCATAGGTGCCGGCGGTCGCAGTCGGATGAAAACCGCGCGCATAATGCGAGGTCGGGTCGAGCGCGTTGCCGAGCCGGCAGCACACCTCATAGCCGGCGACAATCGCGGTCAGCACGTCGCGCCCTGAGGCGCCGACGATCTCGCCGACGGCGAACGCGGCCGGCACCACGGGCGCGCTGGCATGCAGCGAGGAGTCCGCGTGGGTATCGTCGAAATCCAGGGAATGGCCGAGCGCGCCGTTCAGAAGTGCGGCGACCGCCGGTGTCCAGGTCTTGGTGTCGCCGAACACGGTGGCTTCGCCCTTGCCGTCCAGCGCCAGCGCTTCCAGCATCTTGAGCAGCGATGGCGTCGATTCCGCATCCCGCCGCGCCCGGATGGCGCTGCCGAGGAAATCGAGCGTGAGCACCTTGGCGCGCTCCAATACCTCCGGCGGGATGTCCTCGAATTTCAGGTCGGCGACATAACCGGCGAGCGTTGCGGTTTCATGGGCCATGGCGTTGCCTCGTGTATTCCTGGGTTGATTTTAGGTACGGCTGTCGCGCCGCCCCGTCAACGTGCCTTCCCGCGGGTCAGCCCCTCAAAGGGTCATCGAGCCGCCTCCACGATCTGCCGCATCATGCTGCGTACGACCAGCTTGTGAAAAGGCATGATGAGGGCGAGATAGGTGCGTCCCAACAGATTGTGGGTCCGCACCAGCGTCGTCGAGGTGACCTGTCGGCATTCCGCGGCACGATTGACGTCGACCACGAGACGAAAATCGAGATGGTAATCGTTGAAGCCGGCGACCAGTCGTTCCGGAGTTTCGCTCAGCACCGGAAACAGCCCGATCAGGCCGCCGGGGGCGGGTGCGCCTTCGCCTGATGTCTTGAGCCCGAAGGGCGACACCATAATGTTGCGCAGGCGTATCAGGGCGTCGATCCAGCGCGGTGGATGGAGCACCATTCTGACGCAAGCCTCCCGCGCGTCGATATCGGTATCGCCGATGTCGACACGGTGGGCGTCGGCGAACTGCGCGTCGGGAAGCAGCGCGCCGCAGTCGGGATTGGGTGCGACTTCGTGGACCTTCATGGCCTGTCCAGTCTCGTGGCCAGCAAACGAAAACGTATCACCAGCAGCGCGGCATAGACCAGTGTTCCCACCGACAAACCGATCCAGACGCCGGGCGGGCCGAGGCTGGTGTGGAACGCCAGCAAATAGGCCGTGCAGAATCCGATCCCCCAATAGCTGATCGCGGCGAACAGCAGCGGCACCACGGTGTCCTTTAATCCGCGCAAGGCGCCGGCGGCGATGGTCTGCAGGCCGTCGGTGACGAAAAAGGTTGCGCCGATCAGCAGCAATTCGGCGGCGAGTCCGATCGTCGCGTCGGCGCTGACGACATCTGCGCCCAGAAACAGCCGCCCGATGCCGAAGCGCGACAGCACGACGACAACCGTCAGCACGGCGGTAAAGCCAATGCCAATCAGCATGGCGATCAAGCCCGCGCGGCGCACGCCTGCGCCATCGCCGCGGCCGACGGCGTGACCGACACGCACGGTCGCGGCCATGCTGATGCCGAAGGGGACCATGAACAATATGGCGGCGACCTGCAGCGCGATCTGGTGCGCGGCGAGTGCGGCGGTGGAGAGCCGCCCCATCAGCAATGCCGCGGACGAGAACAGACCGTATTCGAGCAGGAAAGAGATCGCGATCGGCGCGCCGATCACCATTAGCTGCCGCATCAGGCTCCAGTCGATGCGCCAGAACCGTGTCAACACGCGATAGTCGACGAAGGGCGGTCGGCGCGTCGCAAACCACAGACCGGCGACGAAGGTGGCGAAATTGACGATTGAGCTGGCGAGCCCGACGCCAAAGATGCCGAGCTTGGGCAGGCCGAACTCGCCATTCATCAAGAGCCACACCAGCAGCGCGTTGGCCGGGATTGCGACAAGGGTGATCCACAGCACCGGCTCGGGCCGGTTGACCGCGCCCATGAAGCCGCGGATTGCGATGAACCACAGCGCTGGCGCCACGCCGAAGGCGAGCCCGAACAGATAATCCTGCGCGAGATGCGCCGGTCCTTGCGCCTGGCCGAGGCCGAGCAGGATCTGCTCGCCGCGCAGCGGAAACGCCATGATCGGCAGCGCGATCAGAAGACCCGCCCACAGGCCGGCACGCAGCGCGCGCCGCACCTGCCGCGCGCTGCCGGCGCCATAGGCTTGCGCTGCCAGCGGCGCCACCGCCGACATCAGTCCCATGCCGACGGTAAAGGCCATGAAATAGACCGTGCCGGCCAGCGCGGCCGCAGCCAGCGCCTCGCCGCCGAGGCGGCCGATGAAGGCGAGGTCGGTCGTCATCATCGCGATCTGACCGAGCTGTTGCGCCGCCATCGGCGTCGCCAGCCGCAGCGTCTCGATCAGCTCGGCCATGAGATGGCCGCGCGGAGCCTCGTTTGGCGGATTATCGATCTTGTAGACGGTCATGGGGCGACAATAGCACTGCGCGTGGCGGAACGATGGTGGGGAGTGATGCGGGGATATATCCTCTATTCGATCTCCGCGAAATTTATTCCGCTGTCATCGCCCGATTTAATCGGGCGATCCAGTATTCCAGAGACGGCAGTGTTTAAACCGATAGGCCGCGGCGTACTGGGTCGTCCGGTCAAGCCGGACGACGACATCGGCTAGCGCTCCCGCGCCGGCACCCGCGTGATCTTGGCGCCGAGCGCGTTCAGCCGTTCCTCGATGCGTTCATAGCCGCGCTCGATCTGGTCGGCATTGTTGATCGTGCTCTTGCCCTCGGCGCAGACGGCTGCGAGCAGCATCGCCATGCCGGCGCGGATGTCGGGCGAGATCATCGAGGCGCCGCGCAGCTTGCTCGGCCCCGCCACGATGGCGCGGTGCGGATCGCACAGCACGATGCGCGCGCCCATCGAGATCAGCTTGTCGACGAAGAACATCCGCGACTCGAACATCTTCTCGAACATCAGGATGACGCCGTCGCACTGGGTGGCGGTGACGATCGCAATCGACATCAGGTCGGCCGGGAAGGCCGGCCATGGCTGGTCCTCGAGCTTCGGCACGTGGCCGCCGAAATCGTCCTTGATCTTCATGGTCTGGTCGGAGTGGACGATCAGATCGTCGCCGGCGACCTCGCAGACGATGCCGAGCCGCTCGAACCCCATGCGTATCGAGCGCAGGTGCTCGACGCCGGCACGCACGATGCGGAGCGGAGAGCGCGTCACCGCGGCGAGCCCGATCAGCGAGCCGACCTCGATATGATCGGGCTGGATCGAATAGCTGGTTGTGCCGAGCGTGGCCGGGCCATGCACGATGATCGTATTGGTCCCGATGCCTTCGATGCGCGCGCCGAGCGCGACCAGGAAATTGGCGAGGTCCTGCACATGCGGCTCGGAGGCGGCGTTGCGCAAATAGGTGGTGCCCTTCGCCGCCACTGCCGCGACCAGCGCGTTCTCGGTGGCGGTGACGCTGGGCTCGTCGAGGAAGACGTCGGCGCCGCGCAGTTGTGTGGCGTGGAATTCCAATTTGCCGGTGTCCTTCACCGTCGCGCCCAGTTGCTCGAAGGCGAGGAAGTGGGTGTCGAGCCGGCGCCGGCCGATCACGTCGCCACCGGGCGGCGGCAAGGTCACCTCGCCGCAGCGGGCGAGCAGGGGACCTGCCAGCAGGATCGAGGCACGAATGCGCGCGCACAGATCCGGATCGAGATCGGCGGCGCGGATGTCCTTGGCATGGATCGCGAGACGGTTACGGCCGCGCCATTCGGCGCTGGCGCCGACCGAGCGGATCAACTCGACCAGCGTCTCGGTGTCGCGGATGCGCGGGACGTTTTCCAACGTGACCGGCTGGTCGGTCAAAAGCGCCGCCGCGATGATCGGCAGCGCGGCATTCTTGTTGCCGGAGGGCTCGATGGCGCCCCGCAGGCGGTGGCCGCCTTCTACGATGTACTGAATCGGCGGCACTGAAGAACTCGCTTGTCTCGTTAGACGTCGACGTTGGCGCTCAGCGAGTTATCCTGAATGAATTCGCGCCGCGGCTCAACCACGTCGCCCATCAGTTTGGTGAAGATATCGTCGGCCTCGTCGACCTCCTTGATCTTCACCTGCAGCAGCGTACGTGCCTCGGTGTCGAGCGTGGTCTCCCAGAGCTGCTCGGCGTTCATTTCGCCGAGGCCTTTGTAGCGCTGCAAGGTCAAGCCCTTGCGGCCGGCATCGGTGACCGCCTGGAACAGGCCGACCGGGCCGTGGACCGGCGTCTCAGCATCCTTACGGCGAAGCAGGCCGGGGCGCGCATAGGCCTCCTGCAGCTTCGGCGCGTAATCGTCGAGTTTGCGCGCGTCAGCCGAGCCGAGCAAAGCATGATCGATGATCGCGGCATCCTTGACGCCGCGCACCGTGCGCTCGAACACGAAGCCCTCGCCCTCGGTGAAGCGGCCGGTCCAGCCACGCTCGACCTCATCGGCCAGCGCATCAAGCCGCTTGGCGATGTAGTCGGCGGCGGCGGTCGCTTTCGGCAGGTCGCCAAAAACCTGACGGCGCAGCACGCCGGCAATCGCGGCCTGCTCGACAACCGTGCGGTTATAGCGGTTGTGCAAATTGCGCAGCACGGCGCGGATGCCGCGTGCGTCTTCCACCAGCGACAGCAGGTCACGTCCGGCGCGCTCGGCACCGGACACCGGCTTGAACACGCATTCTTCGATGCCGGTCGAGATCAGATAATCCTCGAGCGCGCGCTCGTCCTTCAGGTAGGTTTCAGACTTGCCGCGCGTCACCTTGTAGAGCGGCGGCTGCGCGATATAGAGATAGCCGCGATCGATGATGTCGCGCATCTGCCGGTAAAAGAACGTCAGCAGCAGCGTGCGAATGTGGGCGCCGTCGACGTCGGCGTCGGTCATCAGGATGACCTTGTGATAGCGCAGCTTGTCGATCGCGAAGTCGTCGCTGATGCCGGTGCCGAGCGCGGTGATCAGCGTGCCGATCTGCTCCGACGACAGCATCTTGTCCATGCGCACGCGCTCGACATTGAGGATTTTGCCGCGCAGCGGCAAGATCGCCTGGAATTCCCTGTTGCGGCCGCCCTTGGCGCTGCCACCGGCCGAATCGCCCTCGACGATGAACAACTCGGATTTCGCCGGATCCTTTTCCTGACAATCGTGGAGCTTGCCCGGCAGCGAGGAGACGCTGAGCGGATTCTTGCGCGTCAGTTCGCGCGCTTTTCGTGCGGCTTCACGGGCGGCCGCCGCCTGGATCACCTTGCCGACGATGACTTTGGCCTCGCTCGGGTGCTCCTCGAACCAGGCCTGCAGGGCCTCGTTGATGACGTTCTCGACCACCGGGCGGACTTCCGAGGAGACCAGCTTGTCCTTGGTCTGTGAGGAAAATTTTGGGTCCGGCACCTTTACCGACAGAACGGCGGTCAAACCTTCGCGGCAATCGTCGCCGGTGAGCTGGATCTTTTCCTTTTTCGCGTTGGCGTCGGCATAGCCGTTGACCTGGCGCGTCAGCGCGCCGCGGAAACCCGCAAGATGGGTGCCGCCGTCGCGCTGCGGGATGTTGTTGGTGAAGCACAGCACGTTCTCGTGGTAGCTGTCGTTCCACCAAAGTGCGGCCTCGACGCCGATGCCGTTGTTCTCCGCGCGCACCATGATCGGCAAAGGCACGATCGCCTTCTTGTTGCGGTCGAGATATTTGACGAACTCCTCGACACCGCCGTCGTAGCGCATCTCTTCGCGCTTCTCGACCGGATGGCGCATGTCCGAGAGCACGATGTTGACGCCGGAATTGAGGAAGGCGAGCTCGCGCAGGCGATGCTCGAGCGTGGCGAAATCATATTCGATGTTCTTGAAGGTCTCGGTCGAGGCCTGGAAGGTCACTTCCGTGCCGCGTTTGCCCGGGGCATCGCCGACCACCTTCAGCGGCGCGACCGCATCGCCATGGGCGAACTCGATCGAATGCTCCTTGTCGTCGCGCCAGATGCGAAGCGTCAGCTTGCTGGAGAGCGCATTGACCACGGAGACGCCGACGCCGTGCAGGCCGCCGGAGACCTTGTAGGAGTTCTGATCGAATTTTCCGCCGGCGTGGAGCTGGGTCATGATGACCTCGGCGGCTGAGACGCCTTCGCCCTTGTGGATGTCGACGGGGATGCCGCGGCCGTCGTCGCGCACCGTCACCGAATTGTCGGCGTTGAGGACGACCTCGACGCGCGTGGCAAAGCCCGCGAGCGCCTCGTCGATCGCGTTGTCGACGACCTCGTAGACCATGTGATGCAGGCCGGAACCGTCATCGGTGTCGCCGATATACATGCCCGGCCGCTTGCGCACGGCGTCGAGGCCCTTGAGCACCCGGATCGATTCCGCATCATAATCACCGGGAATGGAATGCTCAGTGTCGGCAACTTGCTGCCGGGCTGGTTCGGTCATGTGAAGCCTTTGAGGGGTGTCCGGTCGGCTGCGCGATACAAGGCGCCGATCTGGTTTAGTTGTGCCATGAAAGCTGCATTGCGCCTAGCGCAAAGTAATCTTTCATAAAGTATTGAATAAATGGTGTTTTTGGGCGTTTTTTCAAGGCCGGAAAAGGTCGATTCCCGAGCCTCTGAAAACAGCAATTCGACATACGATTTCGACCCCGATTCCGGTCCGCCGGATGCCAAAAATGGCAGCGGCAAAAAGACCTGCTAAAGGGTCAGCCGGCATAAGCGAGACGCGACCATTGAATGAGATCAAAATCAGCAGGCAGCGCCAAAACGATTTTGCGCGGCTTTCCGGCGACTACAATCCAATCCACATCGATGGAACGACGGCTGCGCGGTCGATCTTCGGGCAGGTGATCGTTCACGGAATGAACGTTCTGCTGTCTGCAATCGAGAGCTATCTGAAGCAACGCCCTTGGGACGAGCGGTCTACCCGTCGCGTCGTCTCCAGAATTCAGGTGCAACTGCTCAAGCCGGCGTTTCCCGAAGAGACTTTGTCGATCGTCTGCGCTTCAGACGAGGCCGCGCGTACGCGCCTCGTGGTGCGTTCCGGGGAAACGGACCTGGCGAAGATCTCGCTCACATGGGCAGCGCCATCGCAGGGGACGGGCCAATCATGCCGGTTGGAACCGTCCGACCGGCAGGCTCCGCCCAAGCGCGCACCGGCCACGCGCGGCGTGACTGACGGCGAAGGCCTGGGCGGGCATCTGCCGTTGAGGGTCGACGCGGATTTGCTCAACCTCGCATATCCTGCAACGATCGACTTGCTCGGCGAACGTGCCGTCGCTGGAATTGCCTTGTTGTCGACGGTTGTTGGGATGGAATGGCCCGGAGAACATTCCCTCTTTACCAATGCGAGGATCAATCTTGACGTTGCACAGGCGATATCAGATCTCGCGTTCAGGGTGATCTCGACCGATCCCGACTACGGGATGACGCAGATCGCAGTTCAGGGACCGGATTTCGCTTGCCATGCGGAAGCTTTCTTCAGACCTGGCCCGGTTATCCAGCCGTCGATCGCCGAACTCGAGGAATCGGTCGGGCCGGATGAGTTCCGGGGATGCAGTGCGCTCGTGGTCGGCGGCTCGCGCGGCCTGGGGGAGATTGCTGCCAAGCTGTTGGCCCTGGGCGGCGCCGAAATCGTGCTGACATACAAGAGCGCGGCGACAGAGGCGGCGTTGGTGAGGGATCAGATTGCCTCGATTGGCGGGGTGTGCCGCTTGCTTCGGCTGGACGCTTGCGAGGACATCGACATTCCGCAACCGTTCTCGAGCCGTCCAACCCGGTTGCTGCTGCTTTACTTTCCGAGCCCGCATATTTTCCGGCGCCGTACGGTCAAATTCTCGGAAGCGTGGCTCGCCGAATTCCAGCGGGTCTATGTCGGCGGATTCATCAACGTGCTGAACGCCGCCCGTGACTGGACCAAGGCGCCAATCTCCGTTTTGTATCCGTCGTCTGTCGCGCTCGATAGTCCCGGCCCCGAGCTGCTGGAATATGCTGCAGCCAAGGCCGCAGGCGAAACAGTTTGTCGCGCGCTTGCCACTGAGGATCCGCAACTGACGATCCTGATGCCGCGGCTTCCACGGTTGCTGACCGACCAGACCAATTCAGTGTCCCGCGTCGCGACGCCACCGCCTGCCGGTGTGTTGCTCCCGATCCTGAGGGACCTGGCAAGACAGCCATCAGTAGCGAAAGATCGGATTGTGTGACCTATCCGGGATGCCGAGAACTTGGTAACTCACGCACGCGAAGAAGCATGCACGGTCAGATGTCATAATGACTGAATTTCGAGTAGCCCCGCCGTTCGAGGCACGCAGCCACGTCGTCATCTTTGTTGCGGCGTTGCTGCTGGCGCTTGCGCTGCCGCTGCTGAACCACGCGATGTTTCGGACGATTCCGGCCGATGTGCTGCGCGCGGTCCCGCCACGTTACGAGAACTATCATTTCATGGGCGATACCATCGCGCGAGGCGGCGATGTCGATATCCTCATCGTCGGGGGCTCGGACGCCCAGACAGCATTCGACGTCGGCGTGCTCAGCGAGGAGGTCGCCAAAATCGTGGGTCGGCCGGTCCGGATTCTGAATTTTGGAGCCAACTGGTATGCCGCGGAAGCCTATTTCGTTCGCATGCGATATGCCTTGTCGAATTTGAAGGTCAAGGTCGCGATCGTCCTTGACAGTGTTGGGGGGCCTGCGCCGCATCCGCTGGCGAAGTATTGGTGGCTGTATCCGGACGAGGATATTCCATCTTCGATCCAGTTTGGAAAGCGGGCAGCGCTGTACGCCGCCTCGGTGCTGGGCGCTCCGCGTCAGCTATGGGCAAGGCTTCGCGGCGCTGCTGATCTGAGCATTGTCCCGCCATGGCGGGACAATGCATCCGCGTTGGAGCAGGATTCCGGATTTCATGCAGTCGCGCTGGGCTGGGTCGATGGCAATTCATCATCCGGTCGCGCGCCTTATGTCGAAAGAACCCTTCCATGGCGCGAAATTGCGCCAGCGCAGATGTTCTATCGAGACGGCAAAGGCGATGCGTTCAAGGCGGGTTACGGAGACAAGCCGGGTTACGGAGGATACTCGGCCTATGAGACGGCGTTCCTGAAGCGGACCGACGCGATCGTTCGCGCGCAGGGCGGTACATTTGCGATGGCGTCCAACCTTCTCCTCGTCGATGGAAAGCGAAGCGACGAGGCCGGCTTTCGTCCCTTGTGGGGAGGCGAGCAGCGTCCCTGGCCCGAGATCGGCATTCCCACCGCGACGCTGTTTGTCGGACTGAGCGACGAGGAAACTCACGCCTTCTATTACGATGAGGACCACGTGAATGCCTCGGGAGCGAAACATTACAGCCGCGCCATCGCACCGGCGCTCGCAGAATTGCTGGCCAACAATGAAAAAAATTGACGCCGCATGGTACGCTCTGCTGTTGGCGCTGGGATTGACCGGCGCGATCCTGATTGAAATCGTTCCTCAATCCATGCTGGCCACCAACCTGGTTTACGGCAACTTCTGAAAATGGGCGATCGGCCGCTTCTCCCCTCGACGCTCCATGACCTGATCTGCATTGCCGCCTATTGCATTGCCGCTTTCGCGATCCTTTGGCCGCGCTACGATTACCGGGTCAAGCAGTGGCTGCTGGTTGTCATCAACATCATCGGCTTGTTCGTGATGTTCCTGTCGATCAAATCGCAGGACGCCGTTGCGTTCGGCTTCCTCATTGCCGTCATTTTTGCACATTGGATCTTGCTGCGGCTTTTCAACAACCGGAAAAACGATGACGACCGCCTTTACTGGCTGGCCTTCCTGTTTCCGATCGTGCTGCTGATCGCCGTCAAGTCGCAGTCGGCGATCCATCTGCTCGGTCTTTCCTATCTGACCTTCCGGATGGCGCAGACGGTTTTCGAATTGCGCGGATATTCCGGTCCGGCCATCGGGCTCGGTGAATATCTCGCGTTTCTCATCTTCCCGCCCACGTTCTCGTCCGGGCCGATCAGCCCTTTTCTGTATTATCGGGAAACCGCGACTGGGGCCTCGATATGCCCCGACAATGTCGGGCAGGGGCTGCTACGAATTGCGGTCGGCTACATCAAATATCGCTTTCTTGCCAACGTCGTGCATGAGCTGACCTTCGAGCATCTCTGGAACGATGGATTCAGGCACAATTGGTTCGATTTCGTCCTGTCTGGCTCTGCCTATTACGTCTATCTCTATCTGAACTTTTCCGGCTACACCGACATCGCGATCGGCATGAGTGCCGTGATCGGCATCCGCGTCAAAGAAAATTTCGACAACCCCTTTCTCGCGCGCAACATCAGGGACTTCTGGCGGCGCTGGCATATATCGCTGACCGAATTCGTGCGTGACGTGGTGTTCACGCCGCTGTCGATGACGCTGCTTCGCTGGTTCGGCCCTCGATTTTCGAACGCCGTCTTCGCCGTGGCCGCCTTCGCGACATTTTCGGTGCTGGCAGCCTGGCACGGTATTGCTGCCGGTTACTTCCTGTTCTATGGCGCCCACGCCGCCGCCTTCGTGATCAACCAGGCCATCGAGAACGAATTGCGGCGCAGAGGCCGCCCGGTGTTGCGAGCCTACATGGAAAATCCCTGGATCGCCGCGGCGAGCCGCGTGGCGACTTTTCTGTTCATCTCCGTGACGTTCGCATTTTTCGAATTGCAGAGCTGGTCCGAGATCCAGCGGATTTGGGCATTGATGACGTGATGGTCGCGATGTACCTATGACCCCAGTTACACCGATCGAAGGACGTTCCGTGACGAGACCAGAGACGCTTGCAACCATGCTCCCGGTCTTCCGGGAAGTGTTCGACGACGACGCGCTGTCGATCACGGCGGCAACGACCGCCAAAGACGTGGATGGTTGGGACAGCCTCACCCACATTCGCCTGATGCTTGCGATCGAAACCGCCTTCCGGGTTCGGATCAAGTCAACCGAAGCCGCCAAGCTCGAGAATGTCGGAGCGCTGGCCGAACTGATCGAGCGAAAACTGGGATAGGGTCGGGCTCCAACTCCAACGCGAGAGAATGACGTGGTAATGGCGACTGAACTGGTTGCGGCCACCGAGACGCTGCCATGGTTGCCGGCGCCCGCCGCCAATTGGCAGAAGACCCTCGCGAGCCTCGATCTCGAAGCCGATGATGTCGGCAGCACGTTGCAATTTCTCGCAACGGCGGCCTTGAACGTCAATCAGCTCACCAATCTCGGCAAGCGCATTGACGCCGTGCTCTCGCAACGAGGCGAACTGAAGCCGTTTCCGTCATTCAAATTGGCTGTACTCTCCAATGCGACCATCTCGTTCGCAGCCAACGCGATTCCGGCGAGCACGTTGCGCCATGGCGTGGCGACACGCGTGAACGTCGTGGAGTATGAACGCCTTGCCGGTGTGGCAATGGCTGGCGATCCGGACATCCAGGCATTCAAGCCCGATGCAGTTTTGCTTGCGCTGGATTATCGGGGGCTTCCGCTCGCAACGTTGCGCGCAGGGGAGCCGGCCGCCGCAATCGTGGACGAGGCCGTCGCCTACCTCAAGGGCTTGCGCGACGGCATCAGACGCAACTTTCGCTGTTCCGTCATATTTCAGACGCTTGCCACACCGCCTGGTGCATTGTTCGGCAGCTTTGACGTCCGTGTCTCCGGCACACTCCGAACGACAATCGCAGCGCTCAACGAGGGGATCGTTGCGCTGGCCGAAGACGGCGATTTCATTCTCGATGTCGCCGGTCTGGTTCATCGCCTCGGTGCAGAGCGATGGTTTGACGAGCCGCAATGGCTCGCGCACAAGGTGGCGTTCAATCTGGCGATGATCCCCGCCTATGCCGACCATGTTGGCCGCCTGATTGGCGCTATCAGGGGCCGAAGCAGGAAGTGCCTGGTGCTGGACCTCGATAATACGCTTTGGGGTGGGGCAATCGGCGACGAGGGATTGTCGGGAATTGAGCTTGGCCAGGGCTCGCCTGACGGCGAAGCCTTCCTGGCGGTCCAGCAAATGGCACTCGCGCTGCGCAACCGAGGCGTCCTGTTGGCCGTCTGCTCGAAAAACGACGACGCCAACGCCCGTCTCCCGTTTCGGGAACATCCGGACATGCTGCTGAGCGAGCATCACATCGCCGCTTTCCAGGCCAATTGGACCGACAAGGTTTCCAATCTGGAGGCGATCGCGAAGTCCCTCAATATCGGCCTCGATGCTCTGGTGCTGCTGGATGACAATCCGGCCGAGCGCGCCCAGGTGCGAAAGGCTTTGCCGGCTGTCGCTGTGCCGGAGATCGGCAACGATCCTTCGACATACGCATGGACAATTCTTTCCGCGGGATATTTCGAGGCCGTCTCGTTCCTGGATGAAGACAGGCGGCGCGCCGAAGAATACGCCGCCGAGTCCAGGCGCGTGAAAGTCATGGAGGGGACTCGCGACTTTGGTGACTATCTGTCCGAGCTCGAGATGACGATCTCCTTTGCGCCGTTCGATCCGCTTGGCAGGGCGCGGATCAGCCAGCTCATCAACAAGTCCAACCAGTTCAACCTGACGACTCGCCGTTATACGGAATCCGATGTCGCAACCTTTGAAGCTGATCCGTCGGTTCTCACGCTCCAGGTCCGGTTGAGGGATCGTTTCGGTGACAGCGGGATGATCGCGGTCCTGATCGCGCGCCGCTGCGAATATCAGGGTCAGCCGGCGTTCGACATCGACACGTGGCTGATGAGCTGTCGGGTGCTCGGACGAAAGGTCGAGGAGGCCATGTTGAGAGAACTGGCAAAGAACGCAGGCGCGGCTTCGGTCAGATGGATCATCGGCCGCTATTATGAAACTGCCAGAAACGGCATGGTGAGGGAACATTTTGCCAAGCTCGGCTTTGGCCCGTTCCTCGCTCACGATGACAAAGGCGGGACGGCGTGGCTGCTCGACGTCTCGGCATATCAAGCGCCGGATCTTCCGATGACGGTGGAGCGTTCGGGCGTCACGGATCAAATGACTCTCACGCGCGCCGGGTGACGCGACCGTTCTCGACGTTAAATATCTCGCCGGTCGATGTCAGCTCGGCGAATGAAGCGGGATCGGCGCCCGATAGCCAGACCTGCGCGCCGAGTTTTGCCAGCTCCGCAAACAACGCAGTGCGCCGGTTGGGGTCAAGATGGGCGACCACTTCGTCGAGCAGCAGCAGCGGCACGATGCCGGTGGTCTCGGCAACCAGCGCGGCATGCGCCAGCACCAGCCCGATCAAGAGCGCCTTCTGCTCGCCGGTCGAGGCATCGCGCGCCGGCATGTTTTTTGGCGCATACACGACTTGCAAGTCGGTGAGGTGAGGGCCGTCGAGCGTGCGGCCCGCGGCCGCGTCGCGCACCCGCGCCTCGCGCAGGATTTTCCGGTAGCGGTCCTCGACGGCGGTGGCGGACTCCGACAGCAGTGCGTTTTCCATCCAGCCGTCGAGCGCGATCTCGGCCGATGGAAATGCCGACGCCGCACCGCGCGCGCGCAACATCGCCGCGAGTTTCAACGCGGTCTGGCCGCGCGTTGCGGCGACCGCAACCGCAAGCTCCGCGGTCTCGCGCTCGATCGCGTCACACCAATGGTCGTCGAAATTGCGCACTTCGAGCAGGCGGTTGCGCGAGCGCAGGGAGCGCTCTAACGCGGAAACGCGGCTCGAATGCTCGCTGTCGATCGCAAGCACCAGGCGATCGAAGAAACGCCGCCGCTCAGAAGCCGCGCCCATGAACAGGCCGTCCATCGCCGGCGTCAGCCACACCATGCGTAGATGATCGCCGAAGGCTGCTGCCGAACCGACCGGCTCGCGATCGATGCGGCAGCGCCGGGTCGTGCTCTGCGCTTCACCTATCGGCGCTTCGATGCCGGTGCCGAGCGTGGCCAGGCCCAGCGCGCCCTCAACTTCGGCGGAGACCGCCCATGAGCCGTCGCCCTGGTTGTCGGCGACATCTTCCAGCGTGGCGCGGCGAAGCCCGCGGCCGGGCGAGAGAAACGAGATCGCTTCCAGGCAATTGGTCTTGCCGGCGCCGTTGGGGCCGACGAGTGCGACCATGTCGCCGCGCGTTTCCAGCCCCGCGGCGCGGTAGTTGCGGAAATGCGTCAGGCTGAGGCGATGAATGCGCGAGGGGGTCGTCGTCACACCCGCATCGGCATCAGCACATAGAGCGCGGTCTTGTTGTCCTTGTCCTGCATCAGCGTCGGTGATCCCGGATCGGCGAGCCGGAGCACCGCGACCTCGCCCTCGATCTGGCCGGCGATGTCGAGCAGATAGCGCGAGTTGAATCCGATATCGAGCGGGTCGGAGGCGTATTCGACCTCGATCTCCTCGGTGGCGCTACCGGAATCCGGGTTGGTGACCGACAGCACCAGCTTGCCGGCGGACAGCGCGAGCTTCACCGCGCGGCCGCGCTCGCTGGAAATGGTGGAGACGCGGTCGACCGCGGCGGCGAAATCCTGTTTGTCGACCACGAGTTCCTTGTCGTTGCCCTGCGGAATGACGCGGCCGTAATCCGGGAAGGTGCCGTCGATCAGTTTCGAGGTCAGCACCACATTGCCGATGGTGAAGCGGATCTTGCCGCTCGACAACTCGATGGCGACTTCGGCCTCGCTGTCCTCGATCAGGCGCTGCACCTCGCCGACCGTCTTGCGCGGCACGATGACGCCGGGCATGCCGGCCGCGCCCTTGGGCATGACGAGATCGATCTGCGCCAGGCGATGGCCGTCGGTGGCGACGCCGCGGAGCGTCTGCGCCTTGGCGCTGCCGGCGGTGTGCAGATAGATGCCGTTGAGATAATAGCGCGTCTCTTCGGTCGAGATCGCAAACTGGGTGCGATCGATCAGGCGCTTCACATCGGCGGCCGGCAGCGTGAAGGAATGCGTCATGTCGCCGGCGGCGAGATCGGGAAAGTCGCTCTCGGGCAGCGTCTGCAACGTGAAGCGCGAGCGGCCGGCGCGGATCGCCAGCACCGAGCGGTCGCCGTCGCCTTCGAGCACGATCTGCGAGCCGTCGGGCAGCTTGCGCACGATGTCGTAGAACATATGCGCGGGAACCGTGGTCGAGCCGCCATTGCCGGTCTCGGCGGCGAGCGTCTCCGTCACCTCGAGATCGAGATCGGTCGCCTTCAGCGCAAGCTGCGCGTTCTCGGCGCGCAGCAGCACATTGCCGAGGATCGGGATGGTGTTGCGCCGTTCGACCACGCGGTGCACGTGGCCAAGCGATTTCAGGAGTTGCGCGCGTTCGACGGTGACCTTCATTGCAATATCCGCCCGAATGTCCTGGGGATGCCGGGCGTTTGCCGCGGCCGATTAGCTCCCTTAAAGCACGGCAAGCCGACTTTTGGGGGAGCGTAAGGTGGCGCGGAAAGGGCGCGGAATTCAAGGGATCCATGGCCGTTTCCCCACGGTTTGGGGGCGGGCAGGTTTTCTTTGCCCTCCCCCTGCATCCGCCTTCTCCCGAAGGCGGGCTTCGGCGGGCAAGAGGGGGAGGGAGCTGAGCGGAGTTCCGGGCTAATTCGGATCCTGCAATTGCCGCTTCAGCGACTCGACCTCTTCGGACAGCGCGGTGTCCTTGGCCACCAGTGCCTCGATCTTGCGCACGGCATGCAGCACGGTGGTATGGTCGCGTCCGCCGAAGCGGCGGCCGATTTCGGGCAGCGAACGCAGGGTCAGCGTCTTGGCCAGATACATCGCGACCTGCCTGGGGCGGACCACGTTCGCGGTTCGCCGCGAGGACAACAGGTCGGAGCGGCTGACATTGTACTGCCGCGCCACCACGCGCTGGATGTCCTCGATCTTGATCCGCTTCGGTTCCTGCGGACGGATCAGGTCGCGCACCTCGCGCTCGGCCATCTCCAGCGTCACCGGCTGGTTGTTCAGCTTGGAGTGCGCAAGCAGGCGGTTGATCGCGCCTTCGAGGTCGCGGCCGTTGTGGGTGATGGAGCGCGCGAGATAATCGAGCACGAGATCGGGCACCTCGAAGCTCGCGTGATGGGCGCGGGCCGCCGCGACGCGCGACTTGAGGATGCCGAGCCGCAGTTCCTCGCCGAGCGAGCCCATCTCGACCACGAGGCCACCGGCCAGCCGCGAGCGCACGCGCTCGTCGAGGCTTTCCAGATCGGACGGCGGACGGTCGGCCGCGATCACGACCTGGCGGCCGGCGTCGATCAGCGCGTTCAGCGTGTGGCAGAACTCGGATTGGGTCGACTTGCCCTGCAGGAACTGCAGATCGTCGATCACCAGCACGTCGATGCCGCGCAGCGCTTCCTTGAAGGCGAGCGCGGTCTGGGTCTTCAGCGCCGCGACGAAGCCGTACATGAATTTTTCCGCGGTGAGGTACAGCACCTTGCGCTCACCGGCCGCATTGCCGGCCCAGGTCACCGCCTGCAGCAGATGCGTCTTGCCCAGCCCAACGCCGGCGTGGATGTAGAGCGGGTTGAACATCACGGCATCGCCGCGGCGTCCCTCGGCGACCTGACGCGCGGCCGCATGCGCCAGCGTGTTGGAGCGGCCGACGACGAAACTCGCAAAAGTCAGCCGCGGGTCGAGCGGCGAACCGCCGAGCGCGTCATGGCTGGCCGAGACCGGCGCGGTCGCGGTGGAGCGCAACTCGAGCGCGGGGCGGCCGTTGACACCCTCCGGGCGGCGCGCATCGAGGGCAACCGGTGCCTCCTTTGCGGGCGCCAACGGCCGGATCGAGGTGCGCACGGAAAGATCGATGCGGTGCACTTCGGGCATCTCCGCCTGCCAGGCCGAGAGCACGCGTTCGGCATAATGCGCCTGAATCCAGCTCTTCAGGAAGCGCGTCGGAACCGAAAGCCGCACGCTTTCGTCCTTCACGCCTTCCAGGTCCATGCGCGCGAACCAGCTCGTGTAGACGTCCTCGCCTACGCTCGAGCGCAGACGGCTTTTGACGCGCGACCAACGATCTTGTTCCGGATTTGTCATTGCACAAAACTTTTCTAAACCGAGTGAAGTGACATTGTTGGAATCACCGTTGCAGGTTTCCTGCCAACGGCGCGACCTCGAGCGGGCTTGCTCCGGACAAAGCTCGACCGTCCGGCGGAACGCCGCGATCAGTCTGGTGGTGTCAGGAGCGGAAGATTTTCCGCGAGGTCAGCGCGTACTCTTGTTTTCCGTCACGCGCGTCGGGGGCCGGATTCTCGGACGTACCGCTTCTTCAAAATGGGTCTGGCTTGAAAATGGCAACTGGCCAAATACCGCAGCGTCTCCGTAAATCATTTGACCTCCCCGCCCTCGTCGCGATTGCTCGCGCCAAGTTGTCATCTCTTGAATTTAGCCTTCAGCCGCGTCCGGTTGCCCCGATTACACCGCTGTACTTGTTCACGCGTACAACTTGCTCGCTCGGGCCTTGTCGCCTGCCTTGCGCTTGCCGCCCCCTTGTCCCTTCTCTCTTGTTGTCACCGGCGAGGCGAGCCTCGCTTTGAGAGATTGAGACGCAGTTCTCCGTTACCCGTATTGCTACAGGTCTCGGTCCGACAATCGCTGGAAAGCTTCGCCTACGCGCACACCGCCGCCGATCTGCACGTCCGCCCCGTGTCTTGAACCGCGCTGGTCAGAGATCGTGGGCGCCGCGAGCAACTAATCAATACAACATGCCGCGCAGGGAGCAACGAAATTGATTCGTTGACTCGCGCTGCCGCGACAGCGCGCTACGCGCCGCAGCAACGCTCCTGTTCGCCTCGCAAATCCAACGCTATGATTCATTTCGCTGATTCCATGCGCGCGACGACTGTGACATTTTCGTCGAAATGGAAAATAAAAGTCACACCGCTTTCACAGAAGGCCGCGGCGCCGTCAGTTTTTCCAAATGGTGCATTTCGCTATGCCGATAAGTCACGAGAGAGCCGCGCATTTTTTTGTGCACCGAAACAGGGTAACTCCCGAACGCAACTACGAGCGAAGGATGCAAGTTGCTGGCATGCCGCAGCGCTTTCTCGCTGGCGTAAGCGAGGTTTCGGGTGCGACAAAAATGCACCTTGAGAGATGCACGGTAGAATTACGGAAGTGAGCGAAAGTCTAACGCCGCCTCCGCGGCCTTCGCAAGACATCGGCAAAAAGAAAAACGCCCGGCCAGTGATCAGGCCGGGCGTGATGACGAATTTCAATTTCGATCAGGTCGAGCGCCGCTCGACTTTGACTTTCGAACTACTTCGCGAGCTTTGCGATCTGATGGCTGAGCCGCGACACCTTCCGGCTCGCATGGTTCTTGTGAACGATGTTGCGCTGCGCTGCGCGCATCAGCTCGGGTTCGGCATGCGCCATCGCCTTGAGCGCCGCGTCGCGGTCGCCACGCTTGATCGCCTCCTCGACGGTGCGCACGGCGCCGCGCATCTCGGTGCGGCGCGACTTGTTGATCACGGTGCGGCGGGCAATCTTGCGTGTCGCCTTCTTGGCGGAAGTGGTATTGGCCATCGTCTCGAATTTCCTTGCGGGTGTCGCCTGTGTCTTGCTCGCGGATAGGCGCGTCGCCTGCTCGAGGGCGTGGTCGACGCTGCCGGTGTTTCGGAAGTTCCTGCGCGAGCCGGTTGCCGGAGCCAATATGCTCGAAAGCGTCAGCTACACCCAAAGAACATCGGCGGCGGGATTGCACCCGCCGCCATCGGCGCCCTTATAGAGGCAGGGTATTGGAGCGTCAACGCTTTCTGGTACGGATGAGGCGACAGAGTGCCCGTCGCAAAACACCGGTAAAGTACTGACGAGGTTGAATTTCCGCTTATGGCCCGCTAGGGCTAGCGGCGGGGTGTTCGTGCAAGGCGAGACGGGTGGCGCATGATCCGCGGTTTTTTCCGGCTTATCGGGCTGTTGCTGCTCGTCGGCGGATTCATCTTCATGGTCTATGACGGGGCGCGCTGGGTCGCCGATCAGAACCTGCGCCTCACCCGCTTCGGCCAGTTCTGGAACGATATTCATCAATCCAGCCAGCAGGCCTTCCGCACCTGGGTCGAGAGCAACGTGCCGTGGCTCTGGAACAGCGTGATCAAGGTCATCCTCGACCAGCCGGTATTCGTGGTGATGGGCCTGCTCGGGCTCGTGCTGATGATCCTGTTCCGGCCGCGCAAGCCGCTGATCGGCTACTCCCGGGATTAAGCCTCCGTAATGTCCGTAACGGGCTGCCTCGGCGCGCGTAAACACCTATATAATGGCGGCCAAGTCCCGCCCGGAGAAACTCCATGCTGTTCACGCGCAAGTCCACCGCACTGCCGAGCGCAACTGACGCGCTGCCGGGCCGTGCGCAGCCGATCCCGACCGCGACGACGCATTTCGTCAACGGCCACAATCTGAAGCCGCCCTATCCGCAAGGCCTCGAGCAGGCGGTGTTTGCGCTGGGCTGCTTCTGGGGCGCCGAGCGCAAGTTCTGGGAGCTTGGTGACGGCATCTACACGACCGCGGTCGGCTACGCCGGCGGCCACACGCCGAACCCGACTTACGAAGAGACCTGTTCGGGACGCACCGGCCACACCGAAGTGGTGCTGGTCGTGTTCGATCCGAAGACAATTTCTTACGATCGTCTCTTGAAGACGTTCTGGGAGAACCACGATCCGACCCAGGGCATGCGCCAGGGCAATGACATCGGCACGCAGTATCGGAGCGCGATCTACACGTTCGGCGACGCGCAGAAGAAGGCCGCCGATGCTTCGAAGGCTGCCTATGAGAAGGCGTTATCGGCGAAGCGATACGGCGCCATCACCACCGAGATCGCGCCGTCGGGCGCGTTCTATTTCGCCGAGGACTATCACCAGCAGTATCTGGCCAAGAATCCGGCTGGCTATTGCGGGCTGGGCGGCACCGGCGTGTCCTGTCCGATCGGCGTCGGCGTTACGGCCTGATCACATCTCTCTGTTTTCACGCGGTTCCTCTCCCTGCGAAGGCGGGGAGAGGTTCGCTGAAAACCCTTTATTAACCATAACCGGTGCAAGACTTAGGCTGTCTCTCTATTGGGGATGGTTTGGGTGCGCGCGTCATTCCTGCCGATCATTGTCGCTGTTGCTGCGCTCGCGCTGTCGGGCTGCATGCAGACGACTTATCCGGTTGCCGTTGCGCCAAGGTCTCTCGACGCCATGGCTTATGGGCCGCCGGCGAGTGCGCCGGTCGTGGTCGCCGACAATAGCGGTGGTGGGGCAATCGCCGCGCTCCGCAAGACCATGGCCTCCTCGCCGCGAACCTATGTCGCGCAAGCGCCAATGGCCGCGCCGGCGGTCTACACCGCGCCAATGCCTGGTCCGGTCGTCGTTGCCCAGCCGGTCGCCTATGACAGCGCCTATCAGCTCGATGCGGGCGACAAGCTGCGCGTCGTGGTCTACGGCCAGGAAGGTCTCACCAACACCTATGCGATCGATGCCGCAGGCTCGATCACCATGCCCCTGATCGGCGCGGTGCCCGCGCGCGGACGCACGCCTGCGGGGCTAGCCGCCGCGATCACCGCAAAACTGCGCAACGGCTACATCCGGGATCCGTCGGTCGCGGTCGAGATCGACTCCTACCGCCCGTTCTTCATCCTCGGCGAGGTGCAGGCGCCCGGCCAGTATCCCTATGTGCCCAACATGACGGTGGAGAGCGCAGTCGCGATCGCCGGCGGATTTACCCCGCGCGCCAAGCGCAACATGGTCACGGTGACGCACACCGATGCCGGCGGTTCGGGACGCTATGTGGTGCCGCTCGGCACCTCGCTCGCTCCGGGCGACACGGTGTTCGTCGGCGAGCGCTGGTTCTAGGCCGTCATTGCCGGGCTTGACCCGGCAATCCATCACACAATGAATTCTTTTCGATGGATGCGCGGGTCAAGCCCGCGCATGACGAGCGATGGGTAGCTACTGCCACATCCAGTTCTTGCCGTAGTCTTCTTTCCAGCCAGCAAGCCTGCCGTTGCGGAATTGCAGGAACAGCCGGTCGTGATGGTTGATCAGCCCGCTGCCGCCGAGATTGCGGAGCGCGAGATAGATCTCGTTGCCAGGCGGGCCGGAGACATATTGGAGCGGCTGCCTCAGCGACGCCGACACCTGCTCCACATCCATGCCAAACACCAGCGGGCGGTGGTTCGACATCGTGGCGTAGAAAGGCGGCCGTCCGTCCAAAGTGGTGCCTTGCGCGCGCGCCTCTCCGGCCGGGAGGGCGACGGTGGCGAGCAATGCGAATGCAGCGAGATGCTTGATCATGCGAACCTCTATGCCGCCTTTGCTTTCGGCAGTCCATCGAGGAAGGGAAGCACTGCGTCGATGAAGGCCTGCGGCTGGTCGATGTTGACGGCGTGGCCGGCGGCGGGGATCACCACCTTCCGCGCGCCGGGAATTTTCGCGGCCATGTAGTCGGAGGCGGCAAGGAACGGCGTGTCGTCGGCGCCGACCACGACCAGCGACGGCACCTTGATCTCAGGCAGCACCTCGATCACCCGCGCATCGCGCTGGGTCAGCATGCCGCGCGCGGCGCGTGCCAATCCCGTGGCGTCGCGATGGTTGGCTGTCGAGCGCTCGCGCGTTGCCGATTTCAGGACCGCAAGGCCTTCGCGGTCGTAGCGATCGGCCGTATCGAGCGCGCGCTTGTTCCAAACCTCGCGCGCGTCATCCTTCTTGAAGCCTGGGCCGGTGTCGATGATCAACAGCGCCGAGACCCGCTCGGGATGGGCGCGGTAGAACGCCAGCGACATATAGCCGCCGAGCGACAGCCCGCCGACGATGGCGCTTTTAGCACCGACCGTATCCAGAAGGGCCGCGATGTCGCCGACGGTCGCTGCCTCGCTGTAGGCTTTGGGATCGTCGGGGTAGTCCGACTGGCCGTGGCCGCGCATATCCCACAAGATGAGCTTGTGGTGGCGCGACAGCGCCTCGACCTGGTCCTTCCACATGCCCGATGTCGAGGAATAGCCGTGGGTCAGGATCAGCGGCGGCCCGTCGCCACGCACTTCGTAATGGATCTTGACTCCGTCGCGATCGATTTTCGGCATTGCCGGCGTCCCCGTTGATTGTCGCGCTTCAGTCTAGCGCGATCCCTTTGAGGGTGTGAACCCAGCTTCTCTGCGATCGATCTCACAAACGCGAATGAACGCGCGCATTCCGCAGAGCGGATTTAGGTCAGCGCCTTGCCGCAACGCACACAAGGCGCAAATCGGAATGTTATTCTCTTCGACCAATTCCAAATTGGATTGCTTCTCAACCGCAACGCGATCATTCTGCGCCGCAACTGGCCGCTTACCCGGTGGGCGACCAGCTACCCAACCCACGTGAGTTGCCGTCGTAAGCGGCACGTACACCGGCAGGGGAAGAAGCAAAATGGCTACTCTGAATATCAACGGACAGACCAAGTCCGTCGATGCGGCGGGTGACAGCCCGCTGCTCTGGGCCATCCGCGAGCAATTGCAGATGACCGGAACCAAATTCGGATGCGGCGCGGGCCTGTGCGGCGCCTGCACCGTTCATGTCAACGGCGAAGCGGTTCGGTCCTGCCAGACCTCGATCAGCGACGTCGCGGGCAAGAAGATCACGACCATCGAAGGCCTCAGCGCCAAGGGCGATCATCCGCTGCAGAAGGCATGGGTTGCCGAGCAGGTGCCGCAATGCGGCTACTGCCAGTCCGGCCAGATCATGCAGGCGGCAAGCCTGCTCGCCAAGAACAGCAATCCCACCAAGGAAGAGATCGTCGCGCACATGGACGGCAATCTCTGCCGCTGCATGACCTATTCGCGGATCCAGAAGGCGATCATGCGCGCCGCGTCTGAAATGCGCACGGCGTCTGCCGCCGGTAACGAGCGGAGGCCCACATGAATAGCCACGTGAAACCATCAGACATGAACACGTCAGATCTGTCCCGCCGCTCGTTCCTGGTCGGCACCGCTGCCGCAGGCCTCGCGCTCGGTTATTCCGGCGCCGGCATCGACACTGCGCTGGCAGCCGCGCCCGCCAATTTCGATCCGAGCGTCTGGTACTCGATCTCGCCGGACGGGCTCGTCACCGTGACCTGCGGCAAGGCCGACATGGGCCAGCACATCGCCTCCACGATGGCGCAGATCGTCTGCGAGGAGCTGGGCGCGAACTGGAAGGATATGCGGGTGCAGCTCGCATCCAACGATCCGAAGTTCAACGACCCCGTGCTGGGTGCGCAGATCACCGGCGGCAGCTGGTCGACCATGATGAACTTCGATGCGATGAGCCGCGCAGGCGCTGCGGGGCGGATCGCGTTGACGGAAGCAGCGGCCGCCTCGATGGGCGTGCCGGCAAGCCAGCTCGTGGTGCGCGACGGCGCGATCACGGATCCGAAGTCGAAGAAGTCGATCAGCTTTGCCGACATCGTCAAGGGCGGCAAGGCGACCAAGACCTTTACGCCGGACGAGCTCAAGGCGATCAAGCTGAAGACATCAGATCAGTACACCATGATCGGCGTCTCGGTGCCGCAGCTCGACATCCCCTCCAAGACCAACGGCACGGCCAAATACGGCATCGACATGATGCTGCCGGGCATGGCCTATGGCGCGGTCGTCACCCCGCCGGTGCGCTACGGCGCCACGGTGAAATCGGTCGACAACTCCGAAGCGAAGAAGGTGAAGGGCTTCATCAAGGCCGTCACTCTCGATGATAAGACCCAGACCACGACAGGCTGGGTCGTGGCCGTCGCCGACACCTATGCCAACGCCAAGAAGGCGGCCGGCGCCTTGAAGATCGCCTATGACGGCGGTCCGAACGCAAAACTGTCCAGCAAGTCGTTGTTCACCGAAGCCAAGCGCCTGCAAGGGCGCGACAACTCCGGGCAATTTTTCGTCAAGGACGGCGACACCAAGGCGGCGCTCGGCTCTGCGGCCAAGGTGATGGAGGCGGAGTACACCACCAGCATCAACATCCACGCGCCGATGGAGCCGATGAACGCCACTGCGGAGTTCAAGGGCGACATCCTGCACATCTATTCCGGCAATCAGTTCGCGACGCGCTCCGGTGCGATCGCCGCGGGTGCGGCCGGGATCGATCCGAAGTTCGTGGTGATGCACCAGATGTGGCTGGGCGGCGGCTTCGGCCGGCGTCTCGACGCCGACATGATGGTGCCGGCGGTGCAGGCGGCGAAAGCGGTCGGCAAGCCCGTCAAGGTGATCTATTCCCGCGAGAACGACATGACGATGGATTTCTCGCGGCCGCTCACCTACCAGAAGGTGAAGGCAGGGTTGGATGCCGATGGCCGGCTGATCGCGCTCGACCATGACGTAGTCTCGGCGTGGCCGACTCAGCGTTGGGGCATCCCGGACTTCCTGTCGCCTTCGGTCGACAAGAAGGGACCGCTCGATGCCTTCACGGTCAACGGCGCGGACTTCTTCTACACCGTGCCGAACCACAATGTGCGCGCCATCAAGAACGAGATGGCGCACAACGCCACCCCGTCGGGACAGTTGCGGTCGGTTGCACCGGGCTGGACCTTCTGGGCCATCGAAAGCATGATCGACGAGCTTGCGCATGCGTCCGGCAAGGACCCGGCGCAATACCGCATCGCCTTGCTCGACGGCAAAGGCGCCAATGCCGGCGGCGCGCAGCGGCTGCGCAACACGCTGCTGGCGGCGATGGGCATGGCCGGTTACGGCACCAAGCAACTCCCGAAGGGAGAAGGCATGGGCGTGGCCTGCGTGTCGTCGCAGGAGCGCGCGACCGCGAGCTGGACGGCCTGCGTCGCCCATGTTGCGGTGGCGCCGAGCGGGGAGGTCACGGTGAAGAAGCTCACGGTGGCGACCGACGTCGGCACCCAGGTGCATCCCGACAACATCCGCGCTCAGGTCGAGGGTGCGGCGCTGTGGGGCATGTCGCTGGCGCTGTTCGAGAAGGCGACCTTGAAGGACGGCGGTATCGAGCAGACCAACTTCGATACCTACACACCGCTGCGCATGAGCCAGATCCCGGAAGTCGCGGTCAACGTCATCGCCAATGGCGAGAAGGCGACCGGCGTCGGCGAGCCGGCGGTGACGGTGGTGGCGCCCGCGATCGGCAACGCCGTGTTCAACGCGGTGGGCGCGCGCGTGCGCTCGCTGCCGATCACGGCGGACGCGGTGAAGGCCGCGATGAAGGCGTAAACCTCGCGTCGCATCAGACAATAACGATCCGCCGGAGATTTTCTCCGGCGGATTTTTTTGTAATGCAGTTCCCCACCGCGCGAAAAAGCTAAAATTTTAGCGATCGCAATTTTACCGACCGCGCTCAATCGCAATTGATCACATCCGTTAAGCCGTGTGGAACGCCTTGTCGGTTAGATACGGCAAACCAATTCTGACCGTGAGTGCAGAAAGTCATGACCGCCCTGGCCCAACAAGCCCCCCACGCGCCCAACGCCCCTGCCAAACGCCGCCTGTTGCTGGCGTCCGACCGCAGCGACCAGAGCAGCGAGCTCGCCAATATCCTGAGCCGCGTCGGCGAGGTCGAGACCATCGCGACCTCGGATATTCCAGCCTCGCCACGCGAGGAAATCTCCGGCATCGTGGTCGACATCAATCTGCGCTCGCCGGAAAGCGTGCAGCTTGTGCGCAACCGCCTGCGCGCGGATGCCTATAGCTCGATGCCGCGGCTGTTTGTGCTCGCGGAAGCCTTGCACCACGCCTCGATGCAGGCCTGGGCGCTCGGCGCTACCGACACCATCGCGCGGCCGCTGGAGGCCGGCGCGGTGCTGCAGCGCATCCGCGCCGCGTTTCCCGACACCGTCGGCTATGACGCCAGCGCGCGCGGCAAGGCGCTGAACCGCGGCGTCGAAGCCGCCCATGAGGTGATCAGCAAAATCTTCCGGCGCCTTCCGGCCGGCGAGCCGCTGAAGCCGGAAGACATCGCACAGGCCGAGACGAAGATTCTGAAAGCGATCAAGCATTCGTCTTTGAGGGAATGGCTGACCGCGGTCGGCTGCCATCATGAAACGACATTTCGCCACTGCCTGTTCGTGACAGGCTTCGCGGTCGCCTTCGCGCAGCATCTCGGCATGCGCGAGGACGACCAGCGCCGCCTGACCCGCGCCGCGCTATTGCATGACGTCGGCAAAGCGTTCGTGGCGGTCGCGATCCTCGACAAGCAGGGCAAGCTCACCGAGGAGGAAGTCGCCGAGGTCCGCTCGCATCCGCGCCGCGGCTATGATGCGCTGAAGACGCAAGGCGGCTTTCCGCCGGAAATGCTCGACGTAGTGCTGCATCATCACGAACTGCTCGACGGCAGCGGCTATCCCGAAGGGTTGGCCGGCAACGAGATCTCCGACATCGTGCGGCTCACCACCATCGTCGACATCTATGCTGCGCTGGTCGAGAAGCGCGCCTACCGCATGCCGTTCACTCATGCGAAAGCGTTCTCGATCATGGAAGGCATGGGCAGCAAGCTCGACCAGCAATTGCTGCAGGCGTTCCGCCCCGTCGCGTTCGGGTGTTATTGATTTCAACGATTGCGTAGCTCCGTAGGGTGGGCAAAGGCGCTCTTGCGCCGTGCCCACCTTCGAGCGGCGTGCTTGTGAGGGTGGGCACGCTTCGCTTTGCCCACCCTACAACGTCACTTCGGCGTTGGCGGCTCCAACCCTGCAAATGGCGGCGCGGCGTAGACCACATTGCCCCCAACCATCGTGAGCAGCGAGCGGATCTTGCCGACATCCTTGACCGACGCGGTCAAATAATCCGCCGACAGCACCGCGAGGTCGGCATATTTGCCGGCCTCCAGCGTGCCGCGCTTGTCGTCGTCGTTCGCCGCATAAGCGGTATTGCGGGTGTACATTTCCAGCGCCTGACGCCGGCTCGGCGCTTCCGCGTCTTCGCGGGTCTTGGTGCCGCCGATCGTGGTGCCGTCGAGATACCATTGCAGCGCGACGAAAGGATTGTAGGACGACACGCGGTGCGCGTCGGTGCCGCCAGTCACGGTGAGTCCGAGCTTCATCGCGGTGACGATGCGGGGCATCTGCTTTGCCGCGTCCGCGCCGACCTCCTTCTGCAGCCGCTCGCCGCCGAAATAGAGCCCATCCTGCACGCCCCAGATCAGGCCGAGCGCCTGCATCCGCGCCAGATTGGCCTCCGACACGTTGTAAAGATGCAGCACGCTCCATCGCAGATTGCGGATGGAATAGTCCTTGTTGATGTCCTCGACCACGTCGAGCAAATCGTGGACGGTGCGGTCTGGATTCCAGTGCAGCTGGATGCTGTAACCCTTCGACGCCGCCCAGCGCAGCAATTCGGCGAGCTTGGCCTTGCCGTCCGCCGTGATGTCGCCGTCGGTCCAGTCGGCCCAGATCAGGATTTCGCCGGGCCCGTTGAAATGCAGCATGTCGTCGCCGAACCCCTGCGGCAGAAGTTGCGTCAGGTTTTGCTGGTCGGCGAACTCGCTGCCGGGTTTAGGCGAGCACAGATGATAGGCGACGCGCACGGATAGCTGCCTGTCGTGCCAGAGCTTGAACACCGCCTGGTAGCTCGCCGGATACATGCTGACGCCGCCGCCGTCATTGATCCCGGTGATGCCGAGCGAATTCATCTCGCGGAAGAATTTTTTGGAGCCTTCGACCTGCTGGGCAAAGGTCGGTTTCGGCAAATGATCGAAGATCTTCCCGAGCGCGGCGCCGCCGGCGACGATGATGCCGGTCGGCTTGCCGTTGCCGTCGAGCTCGACCTTGCTGCTCGGGATGAGGTCGGCATCGCTGCGGATATTGAGCTCGGCCATCGCCTTCGGCGTCAGCAGCAGCCAGTCATAGAGATGCTGGATGTAGACGGGATGATCGCCGGCGATATCGGCGACCTCCTGCGGCGTCGGGCGGCGCTTCTCCGTAAACTGCTCCTCGGTCCAGCCGCCGGCGACGATGATCCACGAGCCGGGCGCCTGCGCCTTCGCGGCGTCGCCGATTTTGGCCAGCGCCGCCTTCAGCGTGGGTACGCCGATCCAGTTCACCTCGGTGCCGAAGGTGAGCGCGGCGCGGATGCCGTGGATATGGCCATCGGTCAGGCCGGGGATCACGGTGCGGCCGCCGAGATCGATTTGTTTCGTGGCCTTGTCGGCGAGCTTCTTCATCTCGGCAGAGCTGCCGGTCGCCAGCACACGGCCATGGCCGATCGCAATCGCCTCGCGGACCGAGAAATCACGGTCCACGGTGACGATCTTGCCGTTGTAGAGCACGGTGTCGGCAGTCTCGGCCGAGGCTGGGGCCGCGGCGAACAGACTAGCGAGGAGGAGGGCGAGGGCGGGGCGCATTGTCATTGTCCTTCGTAGTCGTTCATTCGTCATTGCGAGGAGCGGAGCGACGAAGCAATCCATGGTGCTGCAAGCGGACATGTGGATTGCTTCGCTTCGCTCGCAATGACGAGTCATGGCGTCAGCATCTTCCGCAATTCGGCCTTCGCGACTTTCTCCAGCGTCGAGCGCGGCATCTCGTCGACGAACCGGATTTCGCGCGGCACCTTGAAATCCGCGAGCCCCTTGCAGCATGCGGCCATGATGGTGTCGTGCAAATCGTTCGGCAGTGCGGCGACGCCGGCCTGCGGGATGATGAAGGCGACCGGTACCTCGTCCAGCATCGGATGCGGCTTGCCGACCACGGCGGTCTCGCGCACGCCGGGCACCACGGCAATCACCTGCTCGATCTCGGAGGCCGCGACATTCTCGGCGCCGACCTTCAGCATGTCCTTGGCGCGGTCGGAGAATTTCATGTAGCCGCGTTCGAGCAAAGTAACGCGATCGCCGGTCAGGAAATAGCCGTGCTCGTCAAAGCTCTCGCGCGTGGCCTTTTCGTTGTGCAGATATTCTGAAAACAGCGACAGGCCCGGCACGCCCTTGATCGAGAGATTGCCGGTGTCGCCGACCTGCGTCGGCCTGCCGTCGTCGTAGGTGATGCGGATCGCATATTCCGGCGCGGCCCGGCCGATCGACATTAGAATGTTGGGCTGGTCGACCTCGCCGATGATGCCGTGGGTGATGGTCTCGGTCATGCCCCACCAGCCGATGATCTTGACGCCAAACGCGGCAAAGGGCGGCGGGTCGTTCACCGCCGTGCCCCACATCCGGAATTTGTGGTTTTTGGGAATCTCGTGTTCGAGCAGCGCCTTCATGCAGAAGGGGATGGTCGAGGTCCAGGTCGCTCCGTGCTCCAGCGCGACAGGCCAGAACCGGCTCGCCGAGAAGCGCGGCTGGATCACGCAGGTGCCGCCGACCCACAAACTCGCCAGCATCGAATAGGCCAGCGCGTTGGTGTGAAACAGCGGCAGATAGGTCTGGTGCACGTCGCGCTCGTGCAAGTCCTGATGCGCGGCGTTGATCTTGGCGCCCCACAGCGCGTTGGCGTGGGTCCACAACACCGCCTTCGGCCGCGACGTGGTCCCGGAGGTGTATTGCACGCTGCAGGGTGCGAGCGGGTCAATGGGCCGGCGCGGGCGGTTCGCGCTGTCGGCAAACAGCGAGTCGAAACTGTCGCCGCGCGCGACGCTCGCAGGCACGCCCGCGTCATGCGCGATTACGGCGATCCAGCGCAGGTCCTTGCAGTTCGCCGCGACAAGCTCGGCATAAGCCGGCTGGGTGATCGCGGCGACCGCGCCGCAATGGCCGGCGAAATACTCGATCTCCGCGGGGGCCGAGCGCGTGTTGGTGGTGACCGCAATCGCACCTATCTCGACACAGGCAAACCAGGCGAGCATGGCCTCGATGCAATTGTCGAGATGGATCAGGACGTAATCGCCTTGCTTGATGCCGCGTTTGACGAGGCCTGCGGCCAGCGCGCCGACGCGATCGTGAAATTGTCCGTAAGACCATTTGCGCGCGGGCGCATCGAACGGCGCCCAGATCAGGAAGGGATGGTCGCGGCGAACCTCGGCGCGCATAGCGAGCAGCCAGGGCACGTCGAGGCCCGCGAAGGGGCCGACCACGCCCGGCGCCTGCGATGGATGCATATCGTCCTCCCGCGCGGCCTTGGCTTGGAGCAGCCGGCCGCTTTGTTACGTCTCTTTTGCCACCGGATGCGGCTTCGAGCAATTGCGCACAATCCGTAGCAACCATTAACTGACGGCGTGGGTGTCAGTCCAAGGTGTTCCGCGGGCTACAACGGTGTTGGCGTAGATCAGGAGCTTCCTGGCGCAAGCGACGAGGGCGGCGTTGTGAGCCTTCCCCTTGGCTTTGAGCCGCGTGTAGAGGTCGATCAGGGCTTTATTCCATCGGAAGGCGGCGGGAAGCGCGGCTGCGAAGAGAGAGCGCCGGAGGCGGCCGCGTCCGCCGGCAATGTGCCTTTGGCCTTTGTGTTTGCCGCTCTCGTCGTCGAAGGGAGCAAGGCCGGCGAGTGCAGCCGCCTCTTCGCGATTGACGCGGCCGAGCTCGGGCATGCGGATGATGAGCGCGAGCCCGGTGCGCTCGCCGATACCGGGAACGCTCAGCACGAGATCAAGGCGAGCAGCGAGATCGCGGTGAGCACGTAGTTGCCTGGCAATGAAGCGGATCTGGGTAAGCCGTCGTGCCTTCAACCGCGCGATGTCGCCAAGGACGGTGTGTCGCAATCCGGGGTCGTTGATATGTTCGAGCCGGACCTTGAAACGGGCCATGTCCTCCTCGATCTGCTCGAGGAAGGTCAGATGGTCCGCAAGGCTGGCCAAGCGCTGATCGGGCTCGATCCGGGGCTTCTCCATGACAGCCGTGCAAGCTGCAATCAGAGCCGCGTCGAGCGTATCGTTCTTGGCCCGCTGAAGATGAACGCGCGCGAAGGCGCGCACCTGGAGCGGTTGCAGGATCAGGACCGTAAAGCCGGCTTCCTGCAGATGCCTGACGACTCCGCGTTCATAGCCTCCCGTCGCCTCGATCCCCACACGCTCGATCCCGGCCTTCGCCAGCTCCGAGCGCAAATGCTTCCAGCCTCGCAAGGCATTCTCTACACGCCAATGCAAGTTCTGGCCGTGTACTGCGATATCCAGCTTGTCCTTGGCCGTATCAATGCCGGCCACTGCCGTGTTAGTCTTCGTCATCTTCGTCGATCCCTGCCTTGTGAAGCGAACCAAATTGTTCCGGCAACCATCCGGGTCCGATGAAGTTCTGACGACGATCACGCTACGGGGCAGCAACAAACTGCTCAGGGTGGGTTCGATCCGATCGCCAGACGCTCTGCCGCGGATGGCCGTCCGCGGCAGAGCATTCCTTTCGGAACACCCTCACAATATCCCAATCGCGCTATTACAAGGGTGGGTTAGGCGCACAGCGCCGTAACCCACCTCTTCTGTTACGGCGGGGAAAGAAGTGGTGGGTTACGCCTTCGGCTAACCCACCCTACGAAATTCATTCCTCGTACGATGAAATCTCGATCAGGCTGCCGTCGGGATCCCTGCAATAGACCGACAGGATGGTGCCGCGCGCGCCCTGCTTCTTGCTCGGGCCTTCTTCGATGGCGACGCCGTTCGCCTTGAGATGTGCGACCACCTCATCCGGTGTGCTCGACGTGAGGAAGCACAGATCGTCGCTGCCCGCGGCCTCATGATCGGCGGTGAACCACTCGACCTTGTCGGCACCCTTCGGACGGACATTGATCTTCTGGTTCCCGAAGACCAGGGAGGTCCGTTTGGTCTTGCCCGCGCCGGGGTCGAACACCCTGATCTCCATGCCGAGGATTTTCGCGTACCACTCCGCGGAGCGCGCGACGTCGTTGACGTTGATCACGATGTGGTCGAGCGCGTTGACCTTGACCGGCATGGCATCATCCCTTTGTCGTAACTGGTTTGCGTCTATCTATCTTTGCGTGCTGCTTTCGACTTGTTACAACGCCGCCGGCTATCACTTCAAGAACAGGCAAAAACCGGAGATATTTCGATGATTTCACGCCGCGCCGCATTGGGCCTGGTTGCCACCTCAGTTCCAGCCCTGCTGTTGTCGCGCGCCGCCAGCGCCGCCGACTATCCGACGCGGCCGATCCGCTTCCTGGTCGGCTATCCCCCGGGCGGCGCCACCGACATCATCGCGCGGCTGATCGGCCAGCGCCTGTCGGAGAAGCTCGGCCAGCAATTCGTGGTCGAGAACAAGCCGGGCGCCGGCAACAATATTGCGACCGAAGCCGCCGTGAATGCCGAGCCCGACGGCTACACCGTGCTGCTGGTCAACCCGGCCAATTTCATCAACACCTCGCTCTACGCCAATCTCAAGTTCAACTTCGTCACCGACATCGCGCCGATCGCCTGCTTCAACCGCGTGCCGAACGTGATGACGGTCAACAAGGACGTGCCGGCCAAGAACGTCGCCGAGTTCATCGCCTATGCCAAGGCCAATCCCGGCAAGATCAACATGGCCTCGTCCGGCAACGGCACCTCGGTGCATCTGTCCGGCGAGATGTTCATGGCGATGACCGGCGTGAAGATGCAGCACGTGCCCTATCGCGGTGCTGCGCCCGCGATCACCGATTTGCTGGGCGGCCAGGTGCAGGTGATCTTCGACAACATGCCCTCAATCATCCAGCATATCCGCGGTGGCGCGGTGCGCGCGCTCGGCGTCACCACGACCCAGCGCTCGCCGCAGCTTCCCGATGTGCAGGCGATATCGGAGACCGTGCCCGGCTACGAGGCGAGCGCGCTGTTCGGCATGGGGGCGCCGGCCAAGACGCCAAAGGAGATCATCGGCAAGCTCAACAGCGAGATCAATGCGATCCTGGCCGAGCCCGACATGACCCAGCGGCTTGTGGAACTCGGCGGCACGCCGACCATCCAGACGCCGGAAGCTTTCGGCGACCAGATCAAGGCCGAGACCGACAAATGGAAGAAGGTCGTCGATTTCGCCGGCATCAAGGTCGAGTGACATTTTAGCGCAGGTGAACTCCTGAACCGGGTCACGCGTTGTTTCGTCTAACGGCAAAACAGCGCGCTTCGCGCGAAGGAGATCACCATGCGTAAATTACTACTCACAATGTTGGCGTTGAGCGCGGCGGGTGTCGCCACGCTCGCGACATCCGCGCCCGCCGCGGCCTATGACTATCCCTGGTGTGTGCAGGGCAGGGGCGTCGGAATTCCCGGCGACTGCTCTTACCAGACCTACGGCCAGTGCCAGGCGTCGGCCTCGGGCCGCGGCCTCTACTGCAACAGCAATCCGCGCGCCGCGCTCAACCAGATGCCACAGCGGCGCGCCCCGCGCGGCTATTACGCCTACTGACAATTTCGCCGGACCTGTTCCCGACAGGTCCGGCGCTTCTTTGTCGAGCGATCCCGCTTGACACGCTTTTGCTCGCGTCTATACTAAACCGTATGGTTAAGTATAAAGACACGATCCTCGACCGCACCTTTGCCGCGCTGGCGGACCCTACCCGCCGCGCGTTGCTGGCGCGGCTCGAGGGGCGCGACACGCTCTCGATCAGCGAGCTCGCAAAACCCTTCGACATGTCGCTGCCCGCGGTGATGAAGCATCTCGACGTGCTCACCGATGCCGGCCTGATCGCGCGGGAGAAGACTGGCCGCGTGGTGGCCTGCCGCTTGACTGCGAAACCGATGGAGCAGGCGATGGAATGGCTCAATCGCTACGCGCGCTTCTGGTCTGACAATCTCGATCGTCTTGCCGCCTTTGTAGAAGAGGACACCTCATGGCCCAGTCATCAGCCGCAGCAAGCTTCGCCGCGCGCCCCAGCCTCACGCTCACGCGCAGGCTCCGCGCCCACCCGGAAAAAGTCTACGCCGCGTGGGCCGACCCGCTGAACCTGGTGCAGTGGTTCGCGCAGACGCAGGCGAAACCCGGCTCTATCAAGGCCGAGCTCGACGTCCGGGTCGGCGGTCGCTACCGCATCAGCTGGTCCGACGAGAAGGGCGAGCGTTTCGAGGTCGGCGGCGTCTACCGCGAGGTGGTGCCGAACGAACGGCTCAAATTCACCTGGGCCTGGCATTCGACGCCGGAGCGGGAGTCGCTGGTGACGGTGCAGTTTCGGCCCGATGCCGGCGGCACGCTCCTGATCTTCGATCACGAGCAGTTTGCCGATGAGGCCGCCCGCGACAATCACAAGCGCGGCTGGAGCACGTTCTTCGACGGTCTTGAAAACTTCGTCGCAGAATAAGGAGACATTACATGCAATCGCACAAGATCGTATCCCGCGAGGCGTGGATCGAGGCGCGAAAGGCGCTGATGGCGCGCGAGAAGGAGTTGACGCAGGCCCGCGACGCGGTGAGCGAAGCGCGGCGCAGCCTGCCTTGGGTCAAAGTCGACAAGACCTATGTGTTCGATGGACCGCAGGGCAAAGTTTCGCTCGCCAACCTGTTCTGGGGCCGGCCGCAGCTCGTCGTGCAGCATGTAATGTTCGCGCCCGAATGGGACGCCGCCTGCAAGAGCTGCTCGTTCTGGGCCGACGGTTTCGAGCGCATGGTGCCGCATCTTGCCGCCCGCGACACCACCATGATTGCGGTCTCGCGCGCGAGCGTCGAAAAGCTCGAGGCATTCAAGAAACGGATGGGCTGGAGCTTCGACTGGGTCTCGTCCGGCGACAATGAGTTCAACGGCGATTACGGCGTGACCTTCACGAAGCAGCAGATCGAAGCAGGACAACCGCTCTACAATTTCGGCACCACGCCGTTCTACGGCGAGGAGCTGCCCGGCATCAGCGTGTTCTATCGCGACGATGATGGTGCGGTGTTTCACACCTATTCGACCTTCGCGCGCGGCCTCGACATGATGAACGCGGCCTATCACTATCTCGACCTGACGCCGCTCGGCCGTCATGAGGATGGCTTGCCCTATCCAATGGACTGGGTGCGTCTGCGCGACCAGTATCAGCCCGATGCCGCGAAGGCGGCGTGTTGTCATTAGCTGATCTGAACCAAGCGAAGGCCGCCGCCTTTATCCCTCCCCACACTCGCTTCGCTCGCGGGGGGAGGGATAAGAGCGTTATCTCTTCGCGCTCGCCACCGGCTCGGTCGCGGTGCAGGTGATCAACAGCGTCCAGGCTCGCGCAGCGTCGGCGATGTCGGACGTCTTGAGCTCGGCGCCGGCTGCGGCGGTCTCATAGGCGACGACGCTGTTGTCGAGGAAGTCGCGAATCGCGCCGGTCTTGATAGCGAAGTTGATGTTTTCGGGAATGGCACCCGTGACGCGGAGAACGCCGAGAGCATTCAGCTTTTCCGACACGATGCCGACGATCTGGCCACTGCTGTCGATCAGCGGTCCCCCGCTATTGCCCGGCTGTATGGCGGCGCTGATCTGCAGCATGCGCGAGTCGTTCTTGATCCCGCTCAGCGAGCTGACAATGCCGGTGGTGACCGTGAAGTCCGAGCTCAGCAGGCCACGAAAGGGAAAGCCGATAGCCGTCACACCGTCGCCCGAACGCATCGAACGGCCGCGAATCTTTGCGAAGCTCTTGAAGATGTCCGCCGGGCCCTGCAGCAACGCCATGTCATTCGCGGGATCCTTCGACACCACCCGCAGCACCACCGGCACGCCGCCGGTCAGGTTGCCCTTGATGTCGCCGACGCAGCCGTCGACGACGTGATTGTTGGTGATGATGTGGCCGGTCGCGCTGACCACGAAACCGGTGCCACTGGCGGTGCCGGTCCTGCCCGATTTCGGGTTACCGCCCGGCGCATCGTTGGCGGCGACTTGCTTCGGCACCGTGAACTCGGTTGCAGCGGAGGCATCCAGGCCCTTCTCCTTGACCTTGCTGACGCAATTGGCGAGCACCGCGAGCAGCGGGCCGGTCGAGTTCAAATTGAACTGCAACGCGGATCGGCCTGCGGTGGCAACCATCAGGCTTGCTTTCTGGAAGGTTTGCGCGACGTTCGGCGGCATGATCGCCGTGACCATGATGTTGTTGTTTGCCGTTGCAAACAGACGCGCCTGTTCCTGTCCGTCGAATATGACGTCGATTTGAATCGTCTCGCCCTTGTTGAACTTCCATGCGGGACTGGCAAAGCTGAGCAAACGGGAATTCGCGGCGTTATGACCAACCACCAGCGAGACGCCACTGCCGTATGTCGAGGTCGCCGCACAATGTGAGAATTTGCCGGTGCTGTCGTCGCTGAAGGCGCCGCCGACCCAGTTGCCGACATGGATCGTGCCGAACGGCCCGGCGGCATGTGCGATCGAGACGACCGCGGCCTGCAACAGGCACGCAACGAGAAACGCCTTACGCATACCCAACCCTCCCCGGCAAAGGCTTGCTTATTCTACGTGCTTGCCGGGGTCGAAGGCAACCGGGAGTAGCCGCGCGCCGCTGCCTTCCGTCCTCTTGCATTTGCTTTGTGATCCGGTATACTTTGTATTGCAAAGTTAATGGAGCGGCCGGGGGGCAACAGGGCGTGCGGACCGAAGAGATGCGCGATCTCGACAAGGCGCTGGCCGATATCATCGCCATTCGCAGCCAGCTTGCGGCCGGCACCGCATTCCGCGGCTATGGCCCGGCGACGATCGCCGCCACTTCTGGCGTCGCGCTTATTACCGCCATCCTGCAACATTTTTTTCTGGCGGAGCCCACGGGCAGCCCGCAGGCCTTCCTGTTCGGCTGGGCGGCGGCTGCAGGACTCTCCGCCGTCATGATCTGGATCGAGATGCTGGCGCGCACGCGGCGGCATCATTCCGGTCTTGCGGACGCCATGATCTACCAGGCGGTCGAGCAGTTTCTGCCCGCCGGCATCGCCGGCGTGCTGCTCGCGGTGATGCTGTGGAAGTTCGCGCCCGAGACGCTGTGGCTACTGCCGGGTCTCTGGCAGATCCTGGTCTCGCTCGGAATGTTCGCCTCCGTCCGCTCGCTGCCGCGTAGCGTAGCTTTCGCCGGCGCCTGGTATTTCATCGCGGGCTTTGTCGTGCTCGTCATCGCCAGTCACAGCCACGCGCTGTCGCCCTGGACCATGGGCCTGCCGTTCGTGATCGGCCAGCTGTTGATGGCGACCATCATCCATTTTGCGTCCGGAGAGAGTGATGCCGAAGAGTGAAACGAGTGCGCCGTTCTCCTATGACGGGCTCGACCGCGTGATCCATGAGAAGGCGCGGCTCGGATTGTTGACCTCGCTGATGGCGCATCCCAAGGGGCTCGCCTTTGCCGACCTCAAGCAGCTCTGCGGCCTGACCGACGGCAACCTCTCGAGGCATCTGCAGGTGCTGCAGGAAGCCGGCCTCGTCGAGGTCACCAAAGGTTATGAAGGCAACCGGCCGCACACCTCTTGCCGCCTCACCCGGACCGGCCGCCGCCGCTTCCTGGATTATCTCGCCGTGCTGGAGCGCCTGGTGCGCGACGCGGCGCGCGCCGCCGGCAAGGACGGTACGCCGCTGGCGCGCCTCGGCATACTGGCGACCTGACAATCATTTTTTTTGCACCGGAGCTTTGTAATGCAAAGTCCTCTCTTGCCCAAACCGACGCCGGCCGGCGACAGGCTGCATGTCGGCATCATCATGGACGGCAACGGCCGCTGGGCGACGCGGCGCGGGCTGTCGCGGCTGCGCGGCCACGAGGCCGGCGTCGAGGCGATCCGCCGCACCGTCGAGGCCGCGCCCGATCAGGGCGTCGGCACGCTGACGCTCTATGCGTTCTCGACCGACAACTGGCGGCGACCGAAGACTGAAGTCTCGGGCCTGATGGGGTTGCTGCGCTTCTATCTCGCCAATGAGGTGCAAAGCCTGGTCAAGAACGGCGTGCGGCTTTCGGTGATCGGCCGCCGCGATCGCCTGCCCGAGGGCATCGCGGTGGGAATCGCGCGCGCGGAAGAGGCGACCTCGCGCGGCGAGACGCTGCACCTGCGCATCGCGGTCGATTATTCCTCGCGCGACGCCATCCTCAACGCGGCGGCGCAGACTCGCCGGCATCACCGCGCCCACGCGCGAGCTGTTCTCGCAACTCGTCACCGGCGAGACCGACTTGCGCGACGTCGACCTCATCATCCGCACCAGCGGCGAGAAGCGGCTGTCCGATTTCCTGTTGTGGGAAGGCGCCTATGCCGAGCTGCACTTCACCGAGCGGATGTGGCCGGAATTCGGAGCTGCCGACCTCACCGAGGCGCTGGCCGCCTTCCATCGCCGCGAGCGGCGCTTTGGCGGGCTGCAATCATTGCCATTGGAGCCGGCGCCCAGCCTTTGATGATTTGGCTGCCTTCCCGCGGAATCGGGAATCATTTAGGGATGCGCGCATGGCCATTGCAATCATGCGCCGATGAACCGCAGCGAGCGGCGCGCTGGCGCCAAACAATCCGGCAAGACCACGGCTGCAGCTGCGCACGCCCGCCGCCTTCTTCGAGGCCGGGCTTCGTCTGCTGAAGGCGGGTCAGCTCGCTGAGGCCGAACAATTCAGCCGCCAGGCGCTGGCGCTGGATTCGGGCCATGCCGACTCCCTGCATCTGATGGGTCTGCTCTGCGCGGCGGCGAAACAATACGATCTCGCCATCGAATGGTTCGCCCAGGCGATCATGCAGAATCCGGGCGTGTCGGATTATTTCTCGAATCTCGCGGCAGCCCTGGAGCAGCGCGGCCGTTTCGACGAAGCGATCAAGAGTCTCGACCGCGCGCTCACGCTCAAGCCCGACCGCGCCGACATCTGGTACCGCATGGGCCTGCTGCTGGAACAGCAGGACCGCAAAGACGAGGCGAGCCTCGCCTTCGACGCTGCGCTCAAGGCCGATCCGCGCCATCTCAAGGCCGCCAATGCCGCGGCGCTCGCGCACTTCAATGCCGGCAGGTACGAGCCCGCGCTTTCGGCATTTGCGTCCTCCCTCGCGATCGAGCCTGCGCAAAACGGCGTGTTGCATCTGATGGGCATTTGCCAGTTGCGGCTCAAGCGCTTCGAGGAGGCGTACGAGAATTGCGCGAAGGCGCTCGCGCTGTCGCCCGGCGACCCCGAAATCACCTGCAATATCGGGCTCATCCAGCACAGACGCGGCCTGCACGCCGACGCGCTCGCCCGTTTCGACGCTGCGCTCGCCCTCGATCCGCGACTTGCGCTGGCGCATTGTCTTCGCGCCGGCACGCTGGCCGGATTGCGCCGCTTCGACGAGGCGCTTGCGGATTACGATCGGGCGCTCGCGCTCGATCCGGAATTGCCCGACGCGCACTGGAACGGCGCCCTGCTGCGGCTCTTGCTCGGCGATTTCGAGACGGGCTGGAAGGGCCGGCAATGGGGCCGCAAATGCGCCGGTCTCGCCTTCGTCGACCGGCAGTTTGCGCAGCCGCTCTGGCACGGCGAGACACCGATCGCGGGCAAGACCATCCTGTTGCACAGCGACGAGGGGCTCGGCGACACCATCCAGTTCGCGCGCTACGCGACGATGGTGGCGCAGCTCGGCGCGCGCGTCATTCTCGAGGTGCAGGATGCCGTGCATCCGCTGCTGTCCGACCTCGAAGGCGTCGCGCTGTGCCTGCCGAAAACCGGCGTGACCTTGCCCGACTTCGACCTGCAATGTCCGACGTCGGATTTGCCGCTCGCCTTCGGCACGCGGCTCGAGACGATTCCCGCTGCGCCATCCTATCTTTCGCCACGGCCAGCGCGGGTGCGGGAATGGCAGGCGCGGCTCGGCGCGCACGACCGATTGCGCGTCGGGTTGGTGTGGTCGGGCAATCCCGCCCACAACAATGACCGCAATCGCTCGATACCGCTTGCGGCGATGACGGCGCTGCTGGATGTCGACGCGTGCTTCATCAGCCTGCAAAAGGACCCGCGGCCGGCCGACCAGGCGTTCTTGATCGAGACGCGCGAGATCGTCGATCTGACCTCCCATCTCACCGATTTCGTCGAGACCGCGGCGCTGATCGCCTGCCTCGACCTGGTGATCACGGTCGACACCTCGGTCGCGCATCTTGCCGGCGCGCTGGGATGTCCGACATGGATCCTGCTGCCTTACACGCCCGACTTCCGCTGGCTGCTCGATCGCGACGACAGCCCCTGGTATCCGAGCGTGCGGCTGTTTCGGCAAGGCGAACGCCGCAACTACGACGAGGTGCTGGCGCGCGTGCGCGAGGAGCTGCAGAAGCTCGCGGTAGCTTTCAGCCGCTAATTCGCCCGCAGCGAGACATTGAGCTCGTGGAAGCGCCGCGTCAGCTCGGCGACGCTCTTCCACCCCGTCTTCTCGCGGGTGCGCCGCAGATGCGTGTACACCGTGGTAATGCTGATCATGCGGCTTTCCGCATAGGCGACCGCAGTCATGCCGCTACTCAAGGCCTGCACCAGCTGCGCCTCCGCATTGGTCAGGCGATAGAGTTCGCGCAACATCCGCGCCGCGGCCGCGCCCTGCTGCAGGGGATCGTGCACCAGCAGCATCGCGGAGGCGTCGGGCCGGCCGGCATGCCCGGCGCGCGCCAGTGGCCGCACCGAGACGGTGTAGGGCGGCCGGCCGTCCTCGCGAGGCACGGCGAAGTCGGTGGCGAGATGGCTTGGGTCGCAATCATGCACACGCTCGACCGCGTCCATCGCCTGCGCGAAGCGGTGGCGCAAATCGGGACTTGCGAATTCGATCGCGTTGCGCTCGATCCGGATGTCGTTGCCGGCGGCCGCGAGCCGGCGTAGCGCTTCATTGAGATAGACGATGCCGCCGTCGCGCTGCAACAGCGCAATGCCGTCGGCGATCAGATCGAGCGCGCTCTCATAGAGGTCTTCGCGCGAGGAGATTTCCTGGGGCAGCAGCATTCTCATCTTGGGCTCTCTCAAAAATGCGGACAAAGGCGGGTGTCAGTGCGATCAATGCACCGCTACGAGCCTGTCTGTCCTGTCGAGCGCCGCTGAAATGAAGGTATGCATGCGCGGTTTGCGCACGGCGAACGCCCGCTCGTGCCGGGTGCTTGCAAACGCAGGGAGCCCACCCGGGCGTGACCAGATCAGTTCGCCGGCCGATGTGTCGTTATCGGCACACACATATGAATTGCCGTTCGCCATTGTCTCTCCGGAATGCCGTTGTCGATCTTTCGATCGTCACGCGAAGCCGCCTGTTCAACCTCCGTTCAGGCGACACACTCCCCCGGCATTAGTCGCGCGAAAAGCGGCGCAGGTTCAAAATCTGCGCCGCTTTTTTAGCGTATTCAAAATGTCGCAGCTTCTCGCCACTCATTCCGCCATGATTTCGCCCGTTCCGCCGAACTCGCTCGGAAAATCCTTCAGCTTCGGCAGACCGTCGCGCATCGGCAACACCGTTTCGGAATAATTGACGTGCACGGCGGGCGCGAACGCAAGCCCCGGCAGCGTCGCAGCAAACACGTCGACGAGGCCGAGCGGCGGATGGCAGGTCAACAGATGGCCGCCGCATTTGCTGCAATATTGCCGCCGGCTGAGCTTGGTCTTCTGGAACATCGCGACATGTTCGGTGCCTTCCTTGATACGCACGCTTTCCGGCTTCCATAGGCTGAAGGCGTTGACCGGACCGCCCGACCAGGAGCGGCACGAACTGCAGTGACAATAGCCCATCGCTTCCGGCGCGCCCGACACCTCGATCTCGACGGCGCCACAAAAACACTTCCCTGACAATTTCATCCGAAAATCCTCCGTGTGAACCGGCGAGAGTTGCTCCAAGCGGCGCGCGCGTCTTGGACTGGCGCGACCAAGGCTGCGCACGCTGCGACATAGCGTCCGCAAATGTGCGCTGGCTCACATTTGTCATCCCTTGGGAGGACGCAGGCTGTCCATTCGCTCGCTAACACATGGATGGGAAAGGAAACGACGGAAGGGGAGGCCGGATGATCTCTATTTGCGGATGTAAAACGGATGACCGATTTAGCCCCCCATATCGTCGAGTTCTCGACCGACGGCATCGCCGAGCGCGACCGGGTCGCGGTCTGGCGCGAGTATTACGGCCAGGTGATGATGCGCGTCGATCTCGAGCCGCCGCGCGACATGACGTTCGAGGCGCGCAATCGCTGCCTGTCGTTGCCCGGTTTGCAGCTGCTGGAATCGTCGTCGTCGCCGGTGAAGGTCTCGCGCGGCGGGCGCTATCTCGCTGATGGCAACGACGACGTCGTGCTGGCGATCGCCCGCTCCGGCGCCATCATCATCAATTCCGGCGGACGCGAGCAGAACTTGCGCGCCGGCGAAGCTGTCGTCCTGAGCGGCCGCGAGCCGGCATCGTATCATCGCATCGCCACTGGCCAATCCTTTACGCTGCGGGTGCCGCGCGCCGTTTTCGAATCGACCGTCGTCAGCGTCGAAGACGCGCTGATGCGGCCGATTCCCGACCGCGGTGCGCTCCGCCTGATGGAAGACTATGCGGGCTGGCTGCTGCATGCCGGCAACGTCGACCAGCAACTGCTCAATCTGTCGGTGCGCCATATCCAGGATCTGCTGGCGCTCGCGATCGGACCGACAGCCGATTTCGCCGATACGGCGCGGACGCGCGGATTGCGCGCGGCGCGGCTAAAGCTTGCGAAGTCCTGGATCGCCTCGAACAGCCATCGGCACGATCTCTCGGTGGCGGCGCTTGCCGCCAGCCTCAACGTGACGCCACGCTATGTGCAGCGGCTGTTCGAGACCGACGGCACGACGTTCTCGGAATTCGTGCTCCAACAGCGGCTGGCGCGCGCGCACCGGCTATTGTGCGAGCCGCAGGCCGGCGCATCCGCGATCGCGACCATCGCCTATGACGTCGGCTTCGGCGACCTGTCTTATTTCAACCGCCGCTTCCGCCGCCAATACGGCATGACGCCGCGCGAGGTGCGCGGCGACAAGTAGTGGTCCGATTCCAGCATTCGCATGCCATCGCGGCGACCACTTTTGCGAATGCTGGAATCAAAGGACCACTACCAAATATTGATCGTTAGTGGAGCTTTGGATTTGACGTTCGCTTTGAGAATGCGCGGTGTTTAGGGAGCGAACGTCAAATCCGCTCCACTAAACGTGATCGGGATTTGATCGCGCGAGCCTGCTCCGTCCGACCGCTTGTCGCTGCAGACCAAGACGAGCCGCCCCGCGCGCCCTAGCTAACAGCCAATGATTTCGAGCGGCTTTACCGCCTTCGATTGCATGGAGTTTTTTGATGTACCGATTTCACCTCGCGATGGCAGTCGCCATCATTGTCACGGCGTCGCTGGCGTCCAACCTGCTTGCGATCGCCACCGTCGGCCCTGCAAGGACGACGACCGGCGCATTGGTGCGCCTGCGTCTCGGCCTGAGGCGCTCGCCGCGTCACGCCAAGCGGCTGGTCGATACCTGGGTGGCCGCCATGCTGGAACGGCGCGAGCGCCAGGCTGCGACCTGGGCTTCCGATCGCTTGCACGGCCGTGCCGGCGCCTCGCGCGCCCCCCTGATCAAACCCGGGAGGCCGCGATGAGCCAGAAGAACAAGGCCATGCGAATCCTCGACGCCGTCTTTATCGCCTTTACCATGGTGCTGGTGATGGCGGTCGCCGGGCTTCCCGTCGAGTGGCTGCTCGATCTCGTCAGCAAGACCTCGATCGCGATCGAAGGTCTTGCGCTGGCGGTCGCGTCCGCCGCGCTCGGGTTGATCTATGCGGTCGCGGGATCCGAATAATTACGGCTCCTTCGAATCCATCAGCACGAACAGGATGCGGCAGGGCTCTTTGCCGTGGTTGACCCAGCCGTGGTTGGTGGCCTGCTGCACGATGACGTCGCCCGCCTTGAGATGCACGCTGGTGTCGTCCAGCATCATGTCGATCTCGCCCGAGAGGATCATGGCGTAGTCGAGACTGCGGGTGCGATGCATCATCGGATGCTTGACGGGAATCCCGCGGGCCGGCGCGTTACTGATGCCGCGCATGATCATCTCCGGCGGCAGCTTGGCCTCGGCCGCGGCATCGAGCGGCGCGAACTCGACGACGCGGAATTTCGTGCCGTTGTCAGGCGGCGCGGTGCCGATCTGCCGCCCCGAGGGATCGCTTGTCGTCAGCGGCGGCGGATAGCTGTCGGTGATCCAGAAATTGGTGGCGGTTATGCCGGGCGCGGCGGGCTTTAACGGCATGGCGCTGTCGAACAGCACCACCGCGTGATTCTTGTCGTCGAGGCCGGTGACGACGCGGCGGATCTCCTGCGCTTGCGCGGCGGACAGGCCGAGCGCGGCTGCCAGAATCGTTGCGGCGATGAGGCGTTTCATGAGCTTGCTCCCCTAGGGCATGATCCGGAAAAGTGTGAAGCGGTTTTCCGAAAAGATCATGCCCAAACTAAAAACTAAAGCGCGACGTTGAACCGTCGTCATGGGGCGAAGCTAGCGCATGAAACCTCTCATGTCAGGAGCAGCGCCATGCCGGGATCGCCTTTCTCCATCGCCCGCTTGTAGGCCGGCCGAGCGCCGATCCGCGCCAGATATTTTACGACGTTCGGACAGCGCGCGATGTCATAGGGCTGGAAATAGCGCATGGTGGTGAGCGAGAAGACGATCATGATGTCGGCGGTCGTGAACGGACCCGCCAGATATTCCGCCTCGCGTACGCGCGCCTCGACCAGATCGAAGGCGCGGTCGACCCGCGTCTTCATCGCAGCAAGCACCGGATTGTCGTCGCCGAGCTTCAGCCGGTTCAGGATCATCAGCCGGCCCATCGCCGCCTGCAGCGTTCCGTTGGCGAAATGAAACCAGTACAGGAATTGCGCGAAGCCCGGATCGCTTGCCGCCGGCGTCAGCCGGCCCTTGCCGTATTTCGCCATGATGTAATCGACGATCGCGCCGGATTCGGCCAGCACCAGGTCGCCGTCGGTGATGACGGGCGCGGCGCCGATCGGATGCAGCGCCTTGTACTCCGGCGGCGCCAGCATGGTGACGGCATCGCGGGTGTAGCGCTTCAGCTCATAGGGGATTTCGAGCTCCTCGCAGAGCCAGACGATGCGTTCGGATTGCGACTTGCCGAGATGATGGACGATGAGCATTGGTTCCCCCAGGATGGAAATTCGTAGCACTCCGGGTTCCCGTTATACGTTCTTGCGCGTCGTCTGTCCCCGCAAGACTACGGGGCGGGCGTAGGCCTTCTTGTGGCGGAAGCCGGCTCCCTCTAAGAGGAGGTCGCGTCAGTGGGGGATTTACGGATGGCCACTTTCAACAAGGTTTTTACGACCCAACGATTGGTCCAGATCATCGTCGTGCTCGGGGCCGCGGTTGTTATGAAGCTGCTCGTCTGAAGCCCTTTCCGGCCGTTGTTCCGGTTTGCGGGAGCCGGCCGGGCGCTTATATTTCCGGTCATGAGCGTCGCCTTCACCAAGGAAGAGAGCGCGGAAACGGCGTCCGAGACGCTGTTGCCGGATCGCCCGATATCGCCGCATCCGAACCTGGTCACGGCAACCGGGCTGAAGGCGCTGACGCGTCAGCTCGAGCAAGCGCGCGAAGCCCTTGGGGCCGCGCAGACGACCGAGGACGTCAACGAACGGCGCCGGCTGTCGGCGATCCCGCTGCGCGATATCAGGTATTTTGCCGAGCGCGTTCGTACGGCGCAGCTCGTCCCGGACCCAGCGTCATCGGATGTCGTTGCGTTCGGCAGCACGGTGACTTTCAGCCGGGCCGATGGCCGCGTGCAGACCTATCGCATCGTCGGCGAAGACGAGGCTGATCCGAAGGCCGGCTCGATCTCCGTTGTTTCGCCAGTGGCGAAATCGTTGCTCGGCAAGGGCGTCGGCGATGTGGTGGGCGCCGGCGACCATGAGCTGGAGATTGTTGCGATCTCTTGAGATCGAGCAGGACCAGCCGATGTCGCGTCTTCGCACGAGCGATGACGCGACCGCTGGGTTCGATGCCGGAGCGCCGTTGATCGACGGCTAGCCCTTGTGCCAAATCTTTGTGGAAGGCACTGCCAGCAAGAGCGACTCAATCACCGTCACGTCGCGATTTATTCCGAACTGATCGTTCGTCGTGATCTTGATCTTCCCAGGTGGAATTTTTGTGCGCGGTACGATCTCATAGATCGCAAGATGCGGATCGGGCTGGAAGATCCTGCCTTCCCCCTTTGCGACGGGGACGCCCAGGAATCTCGGAATGATCTCCTCCAACCGTTCCGGCTTGTCGAGCTTCTGGTCGAACTGGTCCTTGAGGATCACCGGGCGCTTCTCCGGGACCGGCTTGAGAATCGGGTAGCACAAATAGTGGTCGAACTTGACCTTGGCCTGGCCCGGGTCCTTCGGCGGCTCCTTCGCGCTGTAGCCTTTCCCCGCAGGGACGAGCAGATATTGCGGCGGCCCGAGGTGCCATCTGATTCCCTCCTTGCTCGTGAACTGATTGTGAATCTCGACAAAGCCCGCGGGCGCCGGAGGATTCGTAGGCTCGAACCTCATTCTCCATCCCGTGAGATGTAGCTCCGGGTGGAGAATCTTCTTGCCGTTCTTTTCGACCGGATTTGCGATCCACTCGAGCACGGCCGGGCAGCCCGCCAGCTTTTGTTTCTCGCGATCGGTGAACTGGTCCTTGAGCGGGAGAAATGTCTTCCATGGACTTTCGCGCCGCTCGACTTGCCAAATCTTGAAATGATCGATGATGGTTTCGGGGTCGGCCATACTGAATTCTCCTTGGGTTTGGTGAGCGTTCAGTCTCCTGCAGTTTGATGATTCCGGGTCGGCGTCGCCGCCGCCGGCCCGTCTGTGCGGCATTCATTGCGGCCTCAGGCTGCCAGACTATCACATGCAAGGATGGCGGTCATTTGGTATTTCTCGTAGAGGTAGAGTTGATGTTTCTCCAAGCGAACTCGAAAGGCCGAGCTGCCCGTTTTTCTCGTAAGTTGTGCTTGGGCCGGACGGGTCGCCGTTTCAGCCCGACGGGCAACACAGCAAAAACCCGCCGCCTGTTTTGCCCGACGTGTCAAGCGCTCAGCGCAAAAATAATTGTCTTTCCGAAAGGCGGAAGTTATGATTTAACGAAGCCATTCCGCCCCTTCGAGAGGGACGTTCGGCCATCGTCGCGACACGTTGGGCGGGATGCGATGGACGCGGCCGTGCGCAGGCGATGTGCAACGGCCGCGGACGGTCAAGCCGTGTGGTCCTGTCCCCTCGACGCTGGGGTCAAGTTCGCTGAGATGATCGGCGGGCGACGGTGGCTAAAAAGCCCGATACGCCGGGGAGAGCACGGAGCAGCCGCAAAGAGCCATCGTGCAGGGAATGCCGGATCGTCCGGTGACCTGTGGTGACTATGCTCGTGTGCTTGTTTGTTTTTTGCACGCGAGGCTGCGGGCGCATCGGCGCCCGGCATTCCCTGCGCCCTCTGTTTTTCAGGTGCACAAGAATTTGCAGAACCCGGGCAGGATCGTGCCGCGGGAACGGATAGCCGCGCCGCTACCGGCTGCATTCTTCGCGAGCGACCACTTCGAATGGCCTGTACGGCTGCACTGATCGGTTTATGCTCCTCGCGACGCGCAAGCCCAAAGGCCTCGGACAGTCATCCCACGTCTGGGAATCGTAACAATAACGATGACAAGGAAGCTGCCTGATGTCCGATATCTATCGCCTCCATGGCGCCAACCCCTCGCCCTATTCGCAGAAGATGCGCGCCTTGATGCGCTACCGTCGGCTGCCGTTCGTATGGGACAATACCGGTTTTGTCACCGCGCGCGATGTCGCGATCGCGGCACAACTGCCGCCAGTGATCCCGGTGCTGCGTTTCCCCGACGGCACCCTGATGAACGATTCAACGCCGCTCGCTTACGAGCTGGAGCGGCGGCATCCGGACGCGCGCAGCGTCATTCCCTCCGATCCCGGTCTCGCCTTCCTCTCCGACCTGATCGAGGATTTCGGCGACGAGTGGGTTACCAAGATGATGTTCCACTATCGCTGGTACTACGCCGACGATCGCAAGTTCGCGCAGATGTGGGTGATCGGCGAGAGAATGATCGGCGAGCCGGCTGCGAGCCGGCAGGCGGCGATGACGGCCTTCAACGACCGCCAGGTGGGCCGCATGGCGCTGGTCGGCTGCACCGAGCAAAACAAGCCCATCATCGAAGAAAGCTATTTCCGCCTGCTCGACATCCTGAACCGGCATGTCGTGCAGATGCCGTATCTGTTCGGCTCGCGGCCGGCGCTTGCGGACTTCGGCCTGTTCGGTCAGCTCATCATTCTTGCGACCGATCCGACGCCGGACGCCGAGATGCGGCGCCGCGCGCCGGACGTGCTGCTGTGGCTGCTCAGGCTCGACGATGCCTCCGGCGTCGAGGGCGAGTGGGTGGATGCGGCCAAGCCGCTACCTCCTGCCATTCCGGAATTGCTGCGGCTCGCCGCCGACGTCTACCTGCCGTTCCTCGCCGCCAACTTCGAGGCCATGCAGCAAGGCGACAAGGAAGTGTCGCTGCAGTTGCTCAACCGGACATTCACGCAGGCGCCGTTCCGCTACCAGGCGAAGTGCTATGATGGTCTCCGCAAGAAGTTTGCCGCTCTGCCGTGGAACGCGCGCGAGCGAATCGAGCCGGTGTTGCAGGAGACGGGTTGTTTGAGGTGGCTGGGTTGAGGGTTGTTGTGGTGGCGCACCACGGCCGAAGAAGGGCACTATTCGTTCGCCGTGGCGCTATGACGCTGCACTAATTGCTCCCTATGAGGCCCTGGATGGCTGCGACAATTGCGACCCGAAAGCCCATCGACCAGATCACCGTCGCGGACCTGGTGGACTTTCCGATCTGGGAGTTCTGTCTGGATGAAGAGGGCGTAGAGGGTATGGACGAGACGTGGGTGCGCCCGCTTGCCGCCGCCGCGGTGCCCAATGGGGATTATTCGCTCTCCGTGGCTGCCGAGTTCGAGACTGCCTCGGGTTTCCGCGTAGATGGCTTGGTAGGGGTGACAACGATCGCAGGCGAAGTCGAGATTTCGCAAGCCGTGCTCCTCTTCGGTGGAAAGTATCTGTTCGTGCCGGATAAGCAGGACATGCGGATCGATGCGCTGCGAGAGGACGACGAGAAGCTCCGCACGGCCGTAGCCGACGCGCTCGGGACGTCTCCCGTCTTTCCGCTACGCTATCGGCTTAGCGTGCTCATTGAAGGCGAGCATCGCATCGTGGGGGCACGGTCGCGTAGGGGCCGCGCCGCGTCGAATGACGAAAACGCGCCGCCGAGGCGAGCGATAGCGCATCGACGGCTACCTTGATGTGCTTGCCGCGTGCCTTGGCGTGGATTTGGAAAATGGCGCGCCCGACACGATTCGAACGTGTGACCTTTGCCTTCGGAGGGCAACGCTCTATCCAGCTGAGCTACGGGCGCGTAAGCGCCACCCTTTAGCCGATTGGCCGGATATCGGCAACATCCGGCCACGCCGGATTGCCCGATAAGACGCAGCCGCTAGACTACGCAGAAACGTCCGCCCTCAGGAGACATGCATGCGTCCGCTCGAATTCGGCTGGTACCTGCCGACCCATGGCGACACCACGGCCTACGGGCTGATGGACGCGCAGATTCCGGGCTCGCCGGAACTCTGTGAGCGCGTGGTCAATGCCGCCGAACAGGCCGGCTTCGAATATTTGCTGATCCCGGTCGGCTCGACCTGCTGGGAGGCGTGGATCTCCGGCGCGTTCATGGCGGCGCGCTCGAAGCGTATCAAGCCGCTGATCGCGGCGCGGCCGGGCTACATCAATCCGGTGCTGATGGCCAAGATGATCTCGACCTTCGACCAGATGTCGGGCGGGCGGATCTGCGTTAATCTGATCGCGGGCCAGAACGAAAGCGAGGTCGAGGCCGAAGGCCTGCGCTATCCCAAGGAGGAGCGCTACGCGCTGATGGAGGAGGAGGTCTCGATTCTGAAAGCGCTGTGGACCACGCGCGGGCCTGTGCATTTCGCCGGCAAATTCCACACGATTTCCGGCGCGCATATCCGCCCCTCGCCGCTGCAAAAGCCCTATCCGAAATTCTATCTCGGCGGCGGCTCGCGCCAGGCCTGGGAGATGTCGGCGAAACATTCCGACGTGCATCTGTTCTGGGGCGACCTGCCCGAAAAGATTGCGGAGAATATCGCCGAGATCAGACGTATGGCCGTCGCGCACGGCCGCGAGCACGAGATCGGCTTCGGTATGCGGCTGCAGATCATCTGCCGCGAGGGCGAGGGCGAGGCGTGGGAGGCCGCCGACCAGCTGGTGCGTCACGCCACCGAGCGGCTGAAGCAGGAGCGCGCCACGCTCTACAACAATTCGGAGGCCAACAAGCGCGTGCAACAGTTGGCGCGCGAGCATGGCGATCTCTTGCTGCCGCATCTGTGGACCGGCATCACCAAGGTGCGGCCGGGCGCCGGCATCGCCGTCGTCGGCAATCCCGCGCAATGCGCTGACATGCTGCAGCAATTCATCGACGCCGGCTGTCATTCCTTCTGCCTGTCCGGCTATCTCCATGACGAGGAGGCCGAGCGCTTCGGGCGTTTGGTGCGGCCGATCCTCGCCGCCAACAATCGCGGGCGGCCGGCGGCGTGAGTTCAGCAGAGTTGTAGGGTGGGCAAAGCGACTCGCAAATGAGGTTGCTCAACACGGCACAGCTGAAGCGTGCCCACCTTTGCCGGTGTGCTCGTGAAGGTGGGCACGGCGCAAGCGCGCCTTTGCCCACCCTACGCAGCAATGACCTACGATTTCTTGTTCGCCGCCACCTGCGCGGCCAGCATCTTGTGCGTCGCATCGAGGTCGACCAGCGGATAGACGTCGAACTCGGCCGGAATGATGTCGGCCCATTCATTCAGGATACGGTGCAGCACCTCGTTGGCTTCGACCTCGAACACCGCGACCGCGCCGCGGCCGACGCGGGGATAGATGTGCTTGCAGATACCCGAAGCTTGGTATTTGCCGATCCATGGCCAAAAGCCCTGGCGGCGTGCGGCCTGCTCGGAGGGGCGCTCCGGCCGCGGCGTCGAGACGACGAGAAACAATGCTCCCACGATGAATCGCTCCCTGGTTATTTGGGCATGATCTTATCGGAAAACCGCTTCACACTTTTCCGGATCCTGCCCTACGCCGGTACGATGGCCTTGCCGATCGGCCACAAGGCAAGACCTGCAAGTTTCAGATGCGCCCAGGCAAAGGGCAAGCCGATGATGGTGATCGCCCAGATCAGCGCGGTGATGAGATGCGCCAGCGCCAGCCACCAGCCGGCAAAGACGAACCAGATGATGTTGCCGATGACGCCAAGCGGACCGGTGCCGATATCGTCCATTCCGGTGAATTCGGTGCGCGGCACCGCCTTCGAGCCGAACGGCAGCAGCGTATAGGCCGCGATATTGAACGCCGCGCGCGCCCAGGGCAGGCCGATGATGGTGATGGCCATGATGACGGCGGCGACCAGCCAGCCGAACGCCATCCAGGCGCCGCCGATCAGGATCCAGAGCACGTTGAGCAGGATGGAAACGGGTTGCATGACAGCCTCGTGCCGTAATGACGAGGCCTTTAATATAGGCGTGCGGCTGCGGCCGCGGAAGTGTCGCTCAGCGCGTGCCGCTGCGCCGCGTCTTCGCGGCCAATTTGCCGCCGTTGAGCCGGGCGATCTCGGCCAGCATGGTCTCGGCCGAGATGACGCGATTGCGCCCCAAGCGCTTGGCCGCATAGAGCGCCTGGTCGGCCTGTCCGAGCAGGCAATCCTGCCCGATGTCGAGGCCCGGCACCTGGGTTGCGACCCCGACGCTGAGCGTGACATGCGATCCGGCCCGCGCCGCACCATGGGCGATCCGCAAGTCCATCACCGCCTTGCGGATGCGCTCGGCCACCTCGATGGCGCCGTCGCCGTCGGTCTCCGGCAGGATGATGGAAAACTCCTCGCCGCCATAACGCGCGGCGAGATCGGTCGGCCGCAGCGCCTGCGCGCCGACGATCGCCGCGACTGCCCGCAGGCATTCGTCGCCGCTCTGGTGACCGTGCTTGTCGTTGAACAGCTTGAAATGGTCGACGTCGACGAACAGCAGCGACAGCGGCTTGCGGCTGCGCTGCCCGCGCAGCCACTCGCTCTCCAGCGCCTGGTCGAAAGCCCTGCGGTTGGCAAGCCCGGTCAAGCCGTCCTTGGCGGCGAGCGTCTTCAGCGCCATCTCGGCGCGCTTCTGGTCGGTCATATCACGCAGCGTCTCGACGACTGCGATCAGATTGCCGGCCTCGTCATGAATGGGACCTGCGTCGATCGCGAGATAAAGGTGATTGCCGAGCTTCGGCATCACGCACCAGTTCTCGGCGGAAAAGCCGATGCCATGCTCGCTGTGCACGGCGTGTTGGGAATACAAGTCGCCGAGCTTGTCGGGGCGGCCGAGCGCCACGAGGTCGGCGAGGCAATAGCGGCGGTGTTCGTAGAAGGCGCGCCAGTGTTGCGTCGTGCCGATCACCTCGGAGGCGGCAACGCCGGTCAGCCTTTCGCAGGCCCGGTTCCAGATCACCACGCGGCGCTTCGGGTCGATCACAAAGGTCGGCACCACCAGATGCTGCATCAGCCGCACGGCATAGGAATGCGCGAGCTCCGAATTCCTTGGACCAGACTTCCTCATCGTATCCCCCGGCGCCGCTTCATTTGCGGCGTTATCCTTGTCGCGGCCCGGTTTCTTCGGGACGCCAACGCGCACTTCCAAATGTCACGCCACGGCGATTGCTTCGCCGGCCGCCTTGAACAATCGTTTCACCTCAGCGGCCGGTTTCGGCGCGCTGAACAAATAGCCCTGCATTTCGGTGCAACCGAGCTTGCGCAGCATGTCGCGCTGCGCCTGCGTCTCCACGCCCTCCGCCGTCGTCGTCATGTCGAGCGTGGCGGCAATGTTGACCACGGCCTGCACGATCGAGGCCGAGCCGTCGGCTTCCTCGATATCGGTGACGAAGCAGCGGTCGATCTTGATCTTGTCGAACGGGAACCGCTTCAGATAGCTGAGCGAGGAATAGCCGGTGCCGAAATCGTCGAGCGCGATGCGCACGCCGATGTCGCGGAGCTGATGCAGGATGGCGAGCGCGGCCTCGTCGTCGCGGATCAGCACGGCTTCGGTGATCTCGATCTCGAGCCGGCCCGGCTTCAGGCCGGAGGCGGCCAGCGCGCCTGCGATGCGCAGCGCCAGCGTCTGGCATTTCAGCTGCACCGGCGAGACGTTGACGGCGAGGCGGATGTGATCGGGCCAGGTCGCGGCCTCGGCGCAGGCGGTGCGCAGCACCCAGTCGCCGAGTTCGTTGATCAGGCCGGTGTCCTCGGCCACGGGGATGAATTCCGCGGGCGAGATCATGCCGCGCTCGGGATGGCGCCAGCGCAACAGCGCCTCGCAACCGGAGATTTCGCCGCTGCCGAGATTGAGCAGCGGCTGATAGTGGATTTCGAAGCTGCCGTTGACCAGCGCCTGGCGCAGGTCCTGCTCCATGGTGAGGCGCGCCTTGGCGCTCGCATCCATCGACGGCTCGAAGAAGCGGTGGATGCGGCGTCCTCCGGACTTGGCGGCATACATCGCAAGGTCGGCGTTCTTGATCAGCTGGTCGAGCTCGGTGCCGTCCTGCGGCGCCACCGCAATGCCGATCGATGCGTCGGTCGACAGCTGATGGCCGAGGCACTCATAGGGCTGCCGGATCTCATCGTAGATCCTGCCGACGAAGCTCTCGATGTCGGCGACCGAAGTGACGCCGGTCTGGATCACGGCGAATTCGTCGCCGCCGAGGCGGGCGATCAGATCGGTCGGCCTGATGCAGCCACGAATGCGGTTGGCGACCGTCTTCAACAGCTCGTCGCCGACGTGATGACCGAGCGAATCGTTGATGCCCTTGAACTCGTCGATGTCGATGTAGAGCAGGGCGAACTGCCCGCCCGCGGCCGCCTTCTTCAGCTCGCGCTCGATCTGTTCGCGGAACAGCACCCGGTTCGGCAAATCGGTCAGCGCGTCGTAATGCGCCATATGCTCGATCTTCTCGTCGGCGCGGCGGCGCTCGGTGACGTCCTCGACCACGTTGACGAGGTAGCGCGGCTCACCTGCGGCATCGCGGATCGCGAGCCGCTTGGAGGTGATGTAGAGCGTGCCCTGCTTGCGGCTTTCCCAGCGATGTTCGTCGATGAACAGCGTGTCGCGCGATTGCAGCGCGCGGTCGTCGTCGGCGTTGATCTGGGCGGCGATCTCCTTCGAGAACAGCTCGAACGGCGTCTTGCCGACGATGTCCTCGCTTGCAGCGCCGAACTGTTCCTCGGCCACCGCGTTGACCAGCACGTAACGTCGATCGCGCGCGTCCTTCACCGTGATCTGGGTCGGGATATGGTCGATGATCTCGCGCAGGAAGGCGTGGTTGCGGTCGCGCTCCTGCTCGAGCTTGAGCCGATCGCTGATGTCCTCGATGGTCGCGACCCAGCCGCCCCGGGCGAGCGGCTTGTTGACGACGTGATGGGCACGGCCGTCACCGGTCTCCATGATCGTAGAGTTGATCTTGCCTTCCGAAACGTTGCGCATGATCGGATCACAGAAGGCGCGGATGTCGCCGTCGAACGACCCGGTGTCCTTGCGATGCTGGATCAGGTCGTAATAGTGCAGGCCCGGCTTCACCACGTCGCGCGACAAATTGTACATGTCGATGTAGCGCTGGTTGAAGGTGACGATGCGCGCCGAGGCATCGTACAGCACCAGTCCCTGCGTCATGTTGTTGAGCGCGGTGTCCAGCCGGTCCTTTTCCGCGGCCAGCCGCTGCTGCACGTCGCGGTTCTGCCGCATGATCGTCCTGATGATGAGGAAAAGGATGATGGCGACGACTGCGGCCGACATCGTCGCCGCCGAGACCATGAAGCGGGTTTGCTCGCGCCAGTCGGCGAGAGCGGCCTCGATCGTATTGGTGGCGACCACAACGAACGGGAAATGGGTCAGAGACGCGGCCGAGCCGAGCCGGTCCTGGCCGTCGACGGGGCTTTTCACCCGCAGGGTCTGCAGGCCGCCCTTGCTCGCAACGCCCTTCATCAGCGGCGCCGATCTGAATTTCTTCCCGATCAGGTCGTCGATATGCGGGTAGCGCGCCAGCATGGTGCCGTCGGCGTGAAACAGCGCGATCGCGGCGCTCGGGCCCAGCGCAACGGAGGCAAAGAATTTCTCATAACTGCCCGGATCGATCCGGCGCGACATCACGCCGAGGAAGGTGCCGTCCGCCGCGGTCAGCCGGTGGCCGATCACGGTGGTCCAGCCGCCGGTGATGTAGCTGCGCAGCGGCTCGGCCAGCACCGCATCGGACTGCGGATCGTTCTTGAAGGTCTGGAAATAGGCGCGCTGGGAGATGTTGATGTCGGGCAGCGGCCACAGTCCGGACGAGTTGATCAGTTGCCCGTCGGCGTCGAAGATCGTGACCTCGCCGATATAGGACAGCACGGCGACTTTCGATCTGAGCATCTCGTGCGCGTCGAAGGTCGACATCCTGGCGCGGAAGGCGGCCGCGGTCTCGATCCGGGAGACCTGCATCTCCATGATCAAATCGGCGGCGATGACTTCGGTGTCGTCGAACTGCTGGTCGAAATGGCGGGTCAGCAGCCGTACGGTGTTTTCCAGCTCGCGCTCGCTGTTGGCGATGGCGCGCTCGCGGAATTCACCGACCATCATGCTGGTGCCGGCGAAGATCGCCGCAACCAGGAAACAGCCGCAGAGGATCAGCCAGAGGATCGGATCGCGCCAGCGCGCGATCGTCGCATGTCGTCCGGACATCCTGTCCCGAATGCTGGAAATCAAGCCGTGCATTCCCCCGCTCCCAAGAGGCGAAGGCATACAATGCAGCGAGGGGATAACCCGTTAGGAAATCAGGTTACTTTCGATTTAATCGATACCGGTTGAATGATGTGTGCGTGGGTTGCAAGAACTATGGTTCACGGTATGCGAATGCGGCCTGCCGTGGTTAACGCTTTGCTAATTTCAGCGGCGATAGCGGTCGCCGCGCGCGTAGGCCGAACGATTTTCCTGCACGGGGCGGCTCATCATGCTGACGCGCGCTTCGCTCGCGACCGGCATCGTCGGCTTTAGTTCCTCGAGGAATATCGGTCGCGAAAAATAATAACCCTGCGCGTAACGGATCCGGGTCGCCGCCTGCAAATAGGCGAGCTCCTCGTAGGACTCCAGCCCTTCCGCGATCACGGTCATGCCGAGCGCTTCGCTGAGCGACTCGATCGCGCGCAGGATGCCTTGGCTGCGCGGCCGCTTATGGATGTCGGTAATGAAGGAGCGGTCGATCTTGATCTCGTCGGCGGTGATGTCGGCGAGCGCCGACAGCGACGAATAGCCGGTGCCGAAATCGTCGATGGAGATGCGGACTCCGAGCTTACGGAAGATCGGCAGGATTTCGTCCTGAAAATGTGTCTTGGTAACGAAGGCGTCTTCCGTCACCTCGATCATGAATCGCCCCGGGAAACCGGTCGCCTCGAGCGCGCTGGCAAAGGAGCGCATGAATTCGAGGTTTCCTGCCTGTTTGGCGGCGACATTGATGCTGATGGTGGCGGTCGGGCTGAAGGTTTCGTTGATCAGGTCGATCGATTTCACGATTTCGGCCAGCACCAAATGCGTCAATTCGTCGATCAGCCCGAGCTCGACGGCCAGATTGATGAAGCTGCCGGGCGCCTGGATCACGCCCTCGTCGTCGCGCAGCCGCACCAGCGCCTCGATGCCCATGATCTCCTGGGTACGGATATCGACCTTGGGCTGGAAGGCGCAGCAAAACCGCTTCTCGAGAATGGCGAGCCGCAGCGACTGCTCCACCTTCATGCGCACCGAGGCCTCGTGCTCCATGCTCAGGTCGAAGAACGCGGCTTTGCCCTTGCCGTCGTTCTTGACGCGGTACATCGCAAGGTCGGCGTTCTGGCACAACGCGTCGTAGCTCTCGCCGTGATCGGGATAGAGACTGACCCCGACCGATGTCGAGGCGAAGATTTCGGAGTCGTCGATGAAGAACGGCGCGCTCAGCCGCTGCAGGGCTGACTCGAAGAACTCCGCCACCTCGGCCAGACTCTGGACCGGCGCCAGCAGCAGCAAAAACTCGTCGCCGGAAATGCGCGACAACATGTCGGTGTCGCGCAGCTCGCGTCCGAGCCGCTTGGCAAGCTCGCCGAGCAGCTGGTCGCCGATGCCGTGGCCGTAATAGTCGTTGATGTGCTTGAAATTGTCGATGTCGAGGAAGGCGAGAGCGAACTTTGCGTCTGCCTGCTGCATCAGGCCGGTGACTCGATGTTCGATCACCCGACGCGCCGGCAGGCCGGTGAGCTCGTCATAGTAGGCGGAGCGGAACAGCTGGTCTTCGAACGCCTTCTGCTCGCTGATGTCGGCCGACGACGACAGCAACAGATCGCGGCCGCCGATCCGGACCGGGCGGTGGCTCGTCAGCAGCACCTGCCGTGCCTGGCCATCGCCGACGCATTCCTCCGTGACCGATTCGCAGGCCCTTTGCAGCAGATCGCCAGCTGCTGCGCTGCGTTGGTCGAGCAGCACCGAGGCCGAAGGCGAGGGTCCGTCCATGCCGAGCTGTTTGGCGGCAGCATCGTTCACCAGCAACAGCCGGCCGTGCGCATCCTGGACCGTGACGCCGGCCGGCAGGTGTTTCAGCACGTCCTTGAAAAAGCTCAATTCTGCGTCGCGCGCGCGATTGCTCTCGGCTTCACTCGCGTCCACCCGCAGCTCCTGGTTGGCACGTCCTTGCATGGCGCCGGATTGTGATCAGTTCCCTCTTCATTTTAGTTAAACCCTTCGCGTAAACCTTGCCGCACCCGCGCATGTGTGGCTTGCCGTCGCATCACGCCGCGCGACGTCATTAACAGAGTATCAACGTGCCTTACGGGTAGCTGACTCGGCGCTCAGCTCTTCGGAATCCGGCACTGCATGGTGCAATGAACGCCGGTCTTCAGGTAAGCGATCTCGGTCTTGCCGTCGAAAGCCAGCAGCGCCGATTTCAAAAGGCGCGAGCCGAAGCCGGCCGCGCCGACGTTTTCCACCACCGGCCCCTCGGTCTCGTCCCAGGTGATGGTGAGGCGATCTTCCGCGCGGCTCCACGACACGTGGAGCAGGCCGCGTGGCGAGGAAAACGCCCCGTATTTGCTGGCGTTGGTCGCAAGCTCGTGAAAGATCAGCGCGAGACTGACCGCGAGCTTGGCCGGCAGGAACTGCGGATCGCCGTTCAGCGTGAAGCGGACATGGCCGTAGGGGCCGAGTTCGGAGCGCAGCAGGTCGCCGATGTCGCAGCCGGAGCCGTCGGCCCGCAGGATCAGGTCGTCGGTGGCCGACAGCGCCCGCAGTCGGTGGTCGATCACGGACCAGACCTGCGGCTGGTTGTGCAGCACCTGATGCAGCACGGCATGAATGGTCGACAGCTTGTTCTTGGCCCGGTGCTGCAACTCCTCGACCACCAGCCTGCGGTAACCCTCTTCCTGGATCAGCCTTCGCGAGATTTCACGCTGCTGAGCGACCATGTTGCGATAATGCGCGACGCCCCAGATCGTGAGCGCAGCCACGATCCAGAAGATCACAAGCAGCACCATGCGCGCCGCGTCGGCCGTGGCCGTGCTGAAATTGACGGCGAGACCCAGCAGGCCGCCCCACAAGGCCGTGGCGAAGCCGAACCGAAGCCCACACACGGCGGTGGCAAAGAACACGGCGGGGAAATAGGGCGTGAAAAAGACATCGGGCCGGATTTGCGCCAGGCCCCAGCGTGCCGACGTCGAAAGCAGCAGGCAGAAGGCGCAAAATCCGACGCAGAAAGCGGTCGACGGCTGGGATATCCCCTGCCAGCCGCGCCGGAATTCGTCGACCAGTTTCTTCATCGTGTCAGTTGAGCCCCATCCGCCGACCCAAAATATGGCCGCAGTTGCGAAAATAGGCGCTTAGGCCCGCCAAGCCTAGCTCTTCGGTGGCTTGAGCCGGCAGGCAATATCGGTTCCAATGATCGGAGTTGGGCTGGCTCAAACGAGGCTGGCGCGTGCTCGGGAAGGACGACATGGGAAAGCTTGACGGAAAGGTTGCTGTCATCACCGGCGCCACCAGCGGCATCGGGTACCGCACCGCGGAGATTTTCGTGGCCGAGGGCGCGAAAGTCGTGATCGCCGGTCGCCGTGTCGCCGAAGGCGAGGCGCTGGCGAAGAAGCTCGGCCCGGCTTGCATCTTTCGGCAGACCGACGTCACCGAGGAGGCGCAGATGCAGGCGCTGGTCGCGCTCGCGGTGGAGAAATTCGGCAAGATCGATTGCCTGTTCAACAATGCCGGCGGCCCGGCGCAGACCGGCGGCATCGAGGGGCTCGAGGTTGCGCGCTTCGATGCGGCGATGGCGACTTTGGTGCGCAGCGTGATGCTCGGCATGAAGCATGCTGCACCCTACATGCGAAAACAGGGCTCTGGCAGCATCATCAACAATGGCAGCATCGCTGGGCGCCTTGCCGGCTTCTCGTCATCGGTGGTCTATGGCGCGGCCAAGGCCGCCGTGATCCATCTCACCAAATGCGTTGCGATGGAGCTTGGCGAGGCCGGCGTCCGCGTCAACTCGATTTCACCCGGCGCAATCGCGACCGGCATTTTCGGCAAGGCGCTGGGGTTGTCGACCGACGCCGCCGAAAAGACGCCGGCCGTGATGCGCGATGTCTACAAGACCGCGCAGCCGATTCCGCGCGCCGGCTTGCCCGACGACATCGCGCATGCCGCGGCCTTCCTCGCCAGCGATGAATCGAGCTTCATCAACGGCCACGATCTCGTGGTCGACGGCGCGATCACCGGCGGCCGCAACTGGAGCCAGCAGCAGCAAGGTTATGTGGCGCTGCGCAAGGCGTTCGAGCAGCACACGGGTTAGACATCGTCATTGCGAGCGAAGCGAAGCAATCCACCTCTCAACGTGCGGCGCTATGGATTGCTTCGTCGCTTCGCTCCTCGCAATGACGAGAGGAGGTAAAGATGACCGCTACTTCCATCTCATTTCCATCGCGCACCGAAGCGCGGCCCCTCCTTGTCGCCGCGATTGCGGGACTTGCCTGCGCATTGGCGATCACACGTGCCTTGCCGGCAACCTACGACGCGATCTCGAACGCGGTCGCGCCACTTTGCATGTCCGAACCAACCGGCTCCGCCCTCGACAAAGTCGAACCGATCGCGTCCTACGCGCTCCCGAACGTGCCGGGCAAGCGCGTCACCATCGTGCGGGTGTTTTACGGGCCGGGCGGCTTCACCCGGCCGCATAAGCATGCCGGTTCGGTGACGGCCTACATCACCAAGGGTGGAATTCGTTCACAACTCGGCGGCGGCCCGGTCGAAGTGTTCAAAGTCGGACAGTCATTCTTCGAGCCGCCGGGCGCGACGCACATGATCTCGGCCAATGCGTCCAACACCGAACCGGCCGAGCTGGTCGCGGTGTTCGTCGCCGACGAGGGCGCGCAGCTGACGACCTTTCTCGAATGATCTCAGAATTTGTAGGGTGGGCAAAGCGAAGCGTGCCCACCGTTCTTGCTCGGAGCACGTGACTGGTGGGCACGGCACAAAACGCGCCTTTGCCCACCCTACGATCTCTGGACTAAGCCGGCTTGACGATGACTCGCAAGCCGTCGCGCGGCTTCGGGATCGGCCACATCTGCCAATCGGCCTTGTAGCCCGGCGGCAGGGAGACTTCGATGCCCTGCAGGAAATGCCGCGCAAAACATTTCGCCTGCATATAGGCGAAGTGCAGGCCGAGGCACATATGCGCGCCGCCTGAGAACGGCACCCATGCGAAGCGATGCCGGGTGCGCTGCGCCTCCTCGGTGAAACGCGAGGGATCGAACGTCTCCGGCTCGGGCCATATCTCGGGCATGTGATGGGTGAACAGCGGGTTGACGCCGACAGCGGTGCCGGCGGGAATCGCAAAGCCCTTGAAGGTGAAGTCGCGCACGGCGCGACGCGGTATCGACGGCACCGGCGGCTTCATCCGCAGCGCTTCCTTGAACGCCATTTCCGACAGCGGCAGTTTTTCGAGATCGTCGAAGCTGGTCGGCGCGTCCGCAGCCAAACCAAGCCCGGTTACTTCGTCGCGCAGCTTGTGCTGCCATTCCGGATGCGCGGCAAGCTCGCCGACGAACGCGCTCAGCGACGACGTCAGCGTGTCGTGCGCGGCCAGCATCATGAAGCTCATATGGTCGATGATGTCCTGTTCCGACAACAGCGCGCCGTCCTCGTGGCTGGCGTGGCAAAGCTGCGAGAACAGATCGTCGCCGCCGCCCTTGGCGCGGCGTTCCGGAATCCGATCGCGGAAATAGGCGACGATGCGCTTGCGGCCGGCCACACCGCGCGCCATCTGCGTACCGGGCAGCGGCCGCCGGATGGGAGCGATCGATGCGGCCACCAGATCGACAAAGGCGCGGTTGATCTCGTTCACCTCTGGTCCGATGTCGGTACCGAGGAACGAGGTCGCAGCGAGGTCGAGCGTCAGCTGCTTCATTGCAGGATAGAGCAGCATCTCGCCGGGCTTTTGCCGCCACTGCGCGACACGCGTGGCGATGCCCTTGTCGAGCCCGGCGAGATAGGACTTCATCGGTCCGGCCTTGAACGCCACCGACAGCGCGCGGCGATGCAGCCGGTGCTCGTCGAAATCGAGCAGCATAAGCCCGCGCGGAAACAGCCGGCCAAGGATCGGATTCCAGCCATGGGTGGAGGAGAAGATCTTGGCCTGGTCGAACAGCACGAGTTCGTTGGCCTCCGGCCCGAGCAGCACGATGTTGGTCTCGCCGAATGTATGGGTGCGGTAGACGAGCCCGTATTTCCTGGCGTGGCGCTCGGCATGTCCCTTGGGATCGGCCAGCACCTTCAAGGTCTGGCCGATGATCGGCCAGCCTTCATCGCCTGGAATATGCGTCAGCGAGTTGCGCTTCGGCGCCGTGAAGGCGGGCGCAGGGGAGGCCACATTCTGCATCGACATGGCAGTTGCTCCGGAAGGTGAGACGCCAGCCCTTGGACACCACGTCAATACCCTGTTGATGGGCTGCCGCAAAGATTGGATACGACGAAATTTCGCTGGTGCCGGCGGCGCCTGTGCTAGATTGGGAGAAAAGGGTGCAGGGAGAAACGAAATGATCAGGGGAATTCTGGCCGCGCTGGCACTCGCCGCCTGCGCATCGATGGCGCAGGCGCAAACGAAACCTGCCGTGACCAGCCTCGGCCCCGATTATCCCAAGGTGGTGATCTTCATCGGCAACAGCTTCTTCTATTACAACAACGGCATGCCCGGCCACCTCACGCTGCTCGAGAAGGCCGCCGATCCCGAGCACAAAGGTGACTACGGCAACACCATGGTGACCATTGGTGGCTCCGGTTTCGACTGGCATGACGTCGAGAGCTATTTCCGTCCCAACGCGATCGGCAGCTATCGCTTCGACGAGAACAACAACATCCTGTTCGGCAAGCGCGACAGGCTGTTCGACGCCGCGGTGATGATGGATTGCAGCCAGTGCCCGATCCATCCGAAACTGAAATCGGTCTTCACTGAATACGCGAAAAAGGACGCCGACATCGTCCGCAGCCACGGCACGCGGCCGATCTTCTTCATGTCATGGGCCTATGCCGACAAGCCGGAGATGACGGCGCAACTCGCCGAGGCTTACACGGTTGCGGGGAATGCCAATGACGCGCTGGTGATCCCGGCGGGCCTCGCCTTTGCCCGCGCGCGGTCGATGCAGCCCGAGCTCAATCTCTATGCGCCCGACAAGCGGCACCCGAGCCTCGCCGGCACATATCTCGCCGCCTGCACGACTTTTGCCGCGTTGACCGGCCGCTCGCCGGTCGGCAATTCCTATCGCGCCGAGATCGACGAGCCGGCGGCAAAATTCCTGCAGCAGGTCGCCTGGGACACGGTGCAGGAGTATTACGGGAAATAATGGTCGGGAACGATTGAATGCGGCGGCGCGTTTTCATCGTGGGCGTGAGCCTCGCGGCAGCGTGGCCGTTCGCTGCGGCGGCTCAACAGTCCAAGAAAATTCCGGTGATCGGATTCCTCGGCGCATCGACCGCCGAAACGGCCGGCCCCTGGATCGCCGCCTTCGTCAAGCGGCTTGGCGAACTCGGCTGGACCAACGGCAAGAATGTCATCATCGAGTATCGCTGGGCTGACGGGCGCGGCGAGCGCTACGGCGAGATCGCGTCGGAACTGGCGAGCCGCAACGTCGATATCATCGTCACCTGGGCATCCGCGCCGGTGCTTGCGGCCAAGCACGCCACCACGACGATCCCGATCGTGTTCGCCGCGCAGATGGATCCTGTCGGAGTTGGTGTCGTTGCGAGCCTTGCGCGGCCGGGTGGCAATATCACGGGCATGTCGATCCAGCAGACCGACACCGCCGGCAAGCGAATCGAGCTGCTGCGCGAGGCCGTGCCGCGGCTGGCAAAGCTTGCCGTGATGGCGAATGCCGGCTCGCCCGGCGCGATGCTGGAAATGCGCGAGGTTGTGACGACCGCGCGCGGACTTGGGCTCGAGGCAATACCGATCGAGGTCAAACAGGCGAACGAGATCTTTGCGTCCATCGAGCGGCTGAAGGGTCGCGCGGACGCGCTCTATGTCGCAACTGATCCGCTGATCTTCAACAACCGTCTTGAGCTCAATGCGACAACGCAGGCGCAGCGTCTGCCGACCATCTATGCCGGCCGGGAATATCCCGAGACTGGGGCGTTGATGTCCTACGGACCATACTGGACCGATCTGTTTCGCCACGCTGCCGAGCAGGTCGACAAGGTCCTGCGCGGCACCAAGCCGGCGGATATTCCGGTCGAGCAGCCGACCAAGTTCTATCTGGTCATCAATGCGAAAGCCGCAAAGGCGATCGGCCTCGAGTTGTCGCCGTCGCTGCTCGCCCGCGCCGACGAGGTGATCGAGTGAGGCGGCGCGCGTTTGTTGCGGGCCTCGGCGCCTCGATTGCATTGCCAAAAATCGTGCGCGCGCAAGAGCCGAGCGCGCGCAAATGGCGGATCGCGATTCTCGGTTCGGAGCGTTCGAAAGGGACCATGCTGAGCGGTCTGCGGGAACTCGGCTATGTCGAAGGTGAAAATCTGCTCGTCGAAAGCCGAAATCTGGGCGCTGGTCTCGAAAAGAACGTGGCGGAGCTCGTCGAAACGAAGCCGGATGTGATCGTGACCGTCGGCACGCAATCGGTGATCGCGTTCAAGAAGGCCACACGGGACATTCCCATCGTGATGGCGAGCAGCGATCCGGTCGCAACGGGTCTCGTCGAAAGCCTGGCGCATCCCGGCGGTAATGTGACCGGCTTTGGCATCCTGAGTCCGGAGATCAGCGGCAAGCGTCTGGGCTTGTTGCAGGAGGCGGCGCCCAATGTCCGGCACGTCGCGCTGTTGTATAATTCGACCGATCCGCCCGCATTGCTGTCGCTGAAAGAGACCGAAGCGTCCGCGAAACAGCTTGGTGTGCGGACGACGGCCATGCCGGTGCAGGGACCGAATGATTTCGAAGCGGCGTTCGCTTCGGTTGACAAGTCGGGTATCGACGGGCTGGTGATCCTGGCCGCGCCGCTGATGGACCTCAACCGGGAACGCATTGCAGCGCTGGCGATGATCTTGCGATGGCCTTCAATCTATGCCGACGCGGGCTATCCGCGCGCCGGTGGCCTGCTGTCCTATGGGCCGAACTTCCTGAAGGTCTTTCACGATCAAGCGAATTTCGTGGACAAGATCTTCAAGGGCAGCGCGCCGGCCGACCTGCCGGTCGAGCAGCCGACCAAGTTCGAGCTGGTCGTGAACCTGAAGACGGCGAAGGCGCTTGGCGTCGATGTGCCGACGCTGTTGCTTGCCCGCGCCGACGAGGTGATAGAGTAGACGCGGGCACCGATTGCGGCGCTCACGCCTTCTTGCGCTTGGCGGCCTCCTTCTGCAGATCCGGCGCATTGATGGTGGGAATCGCGACGCGGCCGGGCCCGGTGTGTTGAAGCGCGGCGGCCGCCTTCTCGTTCTCCATGATCTTGGCCATCACGGCTTGTCCCGCGCGCTCGAACACCTCGCGATTGTCGATCACGAATTGCCTTGAGGTGCGCAAGGGTTGGATCAAGCCCTGGATTTCCGGGATCACATAACGCGCCACCATGTCCCAGCTCCGGCGCGTGTTCTCCGGGTTGGCCCAGTCATGCGCGAAGCCGACGATGGTGCCGACGCCGCCCGACACCTTCACCAGATTCTTGATGGTGGCGATCAGATCGTCGGGCGTGCCTATGGTGGAGGCCGCGGCCGGGCCGCCCGCGGTCTTCTCGATAGCGTCCTCCGGTGACTTGAAGGCCTCGATTCCCGGCCGCATCAAGGTGCCGACCACATACTCATTGTGCCAGCGCATCAAGCCGGGGCCTGCCTCACGATAAGCCTGCTCACGGGTCTCGGCGATGTGCCAGCTCAAGAGCACGCGCCAATTGTCGCGGCTGACAATGGTGCCGGCTTTCTTCGCAGCGTCCTCGGCGAACTGCCATTGCTGCGGCAGCGCCATCAACCCCTGCGTCGACATCGAGCCGAGCGAGATGATGCCGATGCCGTATTTGCCGGCGAGCGTCATGCCCGACGGCGAAATCTGCGAGGCCACCACGAACGGCATGTCCTCCTGCAGCGGCAATATCTGCAGCGCGGCGTCGTTCATCTCGAACCAGTTGCTCTTCGCGGTAACGCGCTCGCCCTTGAAGAGGCGGCGGATGATCGCGATCGCCTCGTCCTGGCGGTCGCGCTGGGTCATCGGGTCGATGCCGAGCGTGTGCGCGTCGGAAGCGAGCGCGCCGGGGCCAGAGCCGAAAAGGGCGCGGCCGCCGGTCATGTGGTCGAGCTGCACCATGCGCTGCGCGACGTTGAAGGGGTGGTGATAGGGCAGCGAGATCACGCCGGTGCCGAGCTTGATGCGCTTGGTGCGCTCGCCGGCTGCGGCAAGAAACATCTCGGGAGAAGCGATCATCTCCCAGCCCGAGGAATGATGCTCGCCGCACCAGAACTCGTCATAGCCGAGATCGTCGAGCTGCTGCACGAAATCGAGATCGCGGCGGAACTGCAAGGTCGGATGCTCGCCGATCGGATGATGCGGGGCGAGGAAGGCTCCGAATTTCAGGCGGGCCATGGTTTTCTCCCAAGCGGAATTTATCGTTTATCTTGGGCCGCAAGCTACGTGCTGGCAGGCATCCGCGCAATCGTTCGCGCGGTCGTGGGGATCATCGGAATGCGGCCATGCGCAGACGCGATGGATCAGGGGCTGGTGCTGCTGGTTTTGGGCGTGAAAAGCCGCCAAATCCGGTGTTGTCTGCTGCCGTTTAGGGCGTTGACGCCGGGTATAGCTGTCCGACCAGTTTGGAGCCACGGCGCACCTCGCCGAAGCGATCGAAGTCAAAAATCGCGCCCGTCATGCTGAACTGCGCATTTGCGGGATCGGCATTGCACCAGCCGGTCTGATCCGGTCCGCCATCGATGACGACATGCTCGCAGAGTGGATCAACCGAATAGCGAAGCTGGTAATCCGCTTCGCAGCGCAAGGAATGCTCTGCGCCGCAGATCAGCTTGACGGTGACGGTCTCGCCGGAGAGCATGCGATCCGTCCACATATTGGTGTTGGCCGCGATCCAAGTTTGCACAGCACCGAGGACCGACGCGGCCAGCAGTGCCAAGAGTATTCCCTTCGCTCTTCGATCCGTCATCGTGGACGTCCGTTGCGCGACACGACTAAAACAGTTCGGAGCGCAAGAACGTCGTCGCCCGGCTTTGCTCCGCCGCTGAGAAGGTCAGGAGCCGTCGTAAGGTCGGCCGTCGGGAAATAGTATCGCTCGATCGTGAACACGCAGGCAGGTCGCGGAACCAATTCCTGCAGCGGACTGCCGACGATCCGACGCTCTTCAGCGAGGTATGCGTAGATCAGTCGAGGCACGCCGCTGGCCTTGAGCAGAAAGGCAGCCCCGAATTCCCTGAAGGGTACGTGGTACGCAAAGACGGTCAAGCAGGTGGTTGCGGCCATCAACTCGTTCAATTGGATCCGATCGGCCGCAGCGTCCTGCGACCGAAGCATGCGCGCGCGTGACCATTTAACCACGTTGGCGGTGGTGGGCATTGCCATTAGAGCGCTGAGCGCCAGGACTGCGGCGAGAAACGACCTCGCCGACATCCGTCGGTTCCGCGTCAGAAAATACAAGGCCAGGCCGAGCAGTGGCAGTGTCGTTGCCGTGCTGGCGGAATATTGCTGCGCATAGTGCTTCAGCGTCGACAGTGCGGAAAATTCGCCGGCCGCTGCCGCGCCGATCGCGAAAATTGCGGGGGCCCTCGCCTCCGGATCAAACAGCAGCTTGGCACCCCAAAGGCCCGCGACGGTACTGCCCACGAGCGCAAGCATCACTGACCACGCGCCATCGTGAAAGCTCTCGCTCAAGGAATGCAACAGCGTGGCCGCAGCCAGCGGCTCCACGTCACCGCTGCCGTAAAGTCCGGCATGGAAGATCACGTCGCGGTGAAAGTCGAGCAACGACAAGAATGTGCTCCACTCGATGATCCAGAAGGCAGTCGAGAGCACGCTCAGCGTCGTGCAAAGCAGGAATAGGGCGGTCATCGTCACATTGTGCCAGCGTTCGCGCGGCGCAGTCGCGATAGCTGCCGCCAAGGCCGCGCAGATGCCGACAAAGAGAGCAACATAGGATAATTTCGTGAGATAACTCGCAGCGGCGAGCCCTCCCGCCGAAACGGCGGTGATCGATGCAATGCGAGGTGAGCGCGCAATACCCAGCAAAACGCTGGTCATCCACGCGGTCAGCAGCAGCCCGAATGCATCGATGCTCAACTGAGTGAATGAAAGCGCGGCTGCGGGCGTGGAGGCAAACCACAGAACGCCAAGGGACGGCATCAGAAGTCGAGGAACCAGCCGGTTCCGCATCACCACTGCCAATGCGTAAAGGCCACCGGCCCCGCAGAGCGTAAAAAGAACGACCGCGATCGAACGAAAGCGCTCTGCGTTATCGAGCACTTCCTCGAGGAAACCGATGTCGGAGGTCGAGACTGGAAGCCCGCTCAGCGCAAGGCTTAGCCAGCTGATGAAGTACTGCGGCACGCCTGGATGATTCCCCATACTCGGTGCCGGATAGAGGGTCCGGTCGCCGAGCCTGTAAGCGAGATTGATTGCGCCGGAGAGGCTGTCCAGGGAATAGTCGTTGGCCGCCCAGATCGACATTGGGAAGAAAACAGAAAGCAGCGCCGTGGCTGCCAGTAGTCCGGCCGGAGCAAGCCACTCAATTCTGGACTGGCGGGCCCACCATCGTGAGATCGAGGCGCGATTCATCCCCGCAGTGTGCCCTAGCCGAAGCGCAACCGGCAACCCGCATCCCACCAATCCACCGCGAGAAAACGATTGCGAACGAAATCGGCCGAGACGCTGTCCGAGCGAGGACGCCGCTTTGTTCCGTCCCTGGGCAGCCTCGCCGAACCGATTTGACGTTCACTCCGCAACGTATCGCGCGTGTCGTCTCAACGCGCGAAGCTGAGTAAAGCTGTCTGCCCATCCGAGTTGATCCGGCGGTGTCGCCACTTCTCGATTGGACGTTCAATACAGAACACACAAACGGCGGCGGCCACGATCGATGCGACCGCAGGCAACACCCTCGGAAAGCCGGATAAGGGCGGTAAGAAGTCGCGGATAAACAGCCACACGGGCCAATGCACCAAATACAGCGGGTACGACATATCGGCCAGGAAGCCATCGAACTTCCACGTTCCGGTCAGCGCGAAGAGGTATGGCACAGAGGCTGCAAACGCGAATAACCATACAAAAGGATTCACGTAAGGGGCTATCAAATCGTACCTGAGGATACACGCCGCGATCACGACGAAAATTGCGTAGGAGATCGCTCTGCGGGGCTTCAAAAACCCCAGTTTAGAGAGCCGAAATGTAACTGCTCCGAGCAGGAAGAATCCGATCTCGAACGGAAAAAACCGATAGTTCCAGGGATCGACATTGTGCCCCATCCAGTACCATGTGAAGCGTGCAGCAAACGAGGCGGCGATCAGCGCGAGAATCGTGCGCAACTTCAACCCCAGAAGAAAAGGTGCAAGCAGGTAGAAGGTCAATTCGAGCTCAAGTGTCCATGCGGGGCCGAACATCATTGTTCGCCACACCGGAAAGGGCGAGGACGTGTAGTCCATCGTGAAGTAAAGACCTTGGTCGAAGCCTAACCAATAGGCTTCTGCGGAACCAAAAATAAATAGATTTGTAAAGATCTCGTACAATTCGAGTTCGTGCGGCACTGGCAAAGGAAAGTAGGACACCCAGCGACCGCTCAGGGCTGCTGCGAGAATTGCCACGATGCTGGAGATCGCCAACAAAGCCCAATAGAGAAAATAGATGCGCGCACCGCGGTTGGTGTAGAACAGGAAGAGCCCATTGTGACGCGTTGAATATTTCTTGTCCCAAACAAGCGCGATCAAGAATCCGGAGATGATGTAAAAGCATTGAACCGCATACATGCTGCCGAAGCCTACGGAGAAAGGAAGCCTCCCGACATGCGCCCCAACAACGGCGTAGGCCAACAAAAATCGAACGAGTCCCAACTCCGCCCCCAGTATCCGCGGGTCCGTTTAAAGCTGATACCCTTGTGACTGATAGTTCTGGCAATCGCAACAATTTCCGCCTGATAAAAAGTCCAATGGCAATAGGGCTTAAGCCGAGGGAATCTGCTGGCGGGAACAGGGATTCGAGGCCCGCCGGCTTTAGGAGGTTAGTTAATCCTTTGTTTGATGGACCCGGGGCGTTGTCTTCGCGTCGATGCTTAGCCGGTCAAATCCGGTGTTGTCTGCCGCCGTTTTCCGTCTAAAAGGCGGGCGATTGCCCGGCTCGACCGGGTCCTTCATCACGAGGCGTTATGGATACCGCGCTGTCAGCACAGCCACTCGGAAATCCCCGCAAAGAACAATTGCGGGCGGAGATCGAGGCTGGCCTCGACGAGGCCGAGCGCTGGCGCAAGACCAACGCGGCCTATCACGCCGACGACCTCAAGTTCATGCGCTTCCTGATTCCGCCGGGCAAGCGCGTGCTCGAGCTCGGCTGCGGCACCGGCGAGTTGCTGGCTTCGCTTGCGCCGTCGCACGGCGTCGGCATCGACTTCGCGCTCGGCCCGCTCGATCGCGCCCGGGCGCGTTATCCGCATCTCACCTTCGTGCTCGGCGATGCCGAGGACCAGGCGACGCTGAATGCGATCGAGGGGCCGTTCGACTATGTCGTGATCGCCGACACGATCGGCATGTGGGAAGACATCGACGCCACGCTGCGGCTGATCTATCAGCTCTGCACGCCATCGACCCGCATCGTGATTGCGTACTACTCCCATCTCTGGGAGCCCGTACTGAAGACGGCGGAAGCGCTCGGACTGCGTCGCAAGCAGCCGACCATCAATTATATCGCCACCGCCGACTTCTTGAACCTGATGGACCTCGCCGATTTCGAGGTCATCAACCGCGAGCAGCGCCAGCTGCTGCCGTTGCGGCTGCTCGGGCTCGGCACCTTCGTCAACAAATACATCGCGCCGTTGCCGGGCATCCGCAAGCTCGCCCTGCGCATCTATCTGGTCGGCCGGCCCGTCAAACTGTTTCCCGAGCGGAAGTTCTCGGCGAGCATTTTGATTCCCTGCCGCAACGAGCGCGGCAATATCGAGGACGCGATTCTGCGGATGCCGCGCTTCGGCAGCGCGCAGGAAATCCTGTTCGTCGAGGGCAATTCGTCCGACGGCACTTTTGCGGAATGCGAGCGTGTGCGCGATGCCTACAAGAGCCAGTGGGACATCTCGGTGCTGAAGCAGGACGGCAAGGGCAAGGGTGATGCCGTACGCAAGGGATTTAGCGCTGCCAAGCATGACGTGCTCATGATCCTGGACGCCGATCTCACCATGCCGCCGGAGGCGCTGCCGAAATATCATGCGGTGATCGAAAGCGGGAAGGCCGACTTCGTCAACGGCACGCGTCTCGTATACCCGATGGAAAACGAGGCGATGCGGCCGCTCAACTTCATCGCCAATCGCCTGTTCGCCTATCTCTTCAGCTATCTCGTCAACACCCGCCTGACCGACACGCTGTGCGGAACCAAGGTGCTGATGCGCCGCGATTACGAAGCGCTGGCGCGCGAGCGCGACTATTTCGGCAATTTCGACCCGTTCGGCGATTTCGACCTGATCTTCGGCGCGGCCAAGCAGAATTTGAAGATCATCGAGACGCCGATCCATTACAAGGCGCGCACCTTCGGCGAGACGCAGATTTCGCGCTTCCGCGACGGCTGGTTGCTGTTGAAGATGGTCTGGTTCGCCTATCGCAAGCTGAAGGCGATTTGAATCATCACGACGAAGTGCGTCGCATTGCGGTCATGGACGCGCCGCATGTGCCTGAAGTTTGGGCGCGCACCATCCTGCACGTTGCGCAAAAGCCGCATCGCACATTTCATTTGTTGCGCAGGTCAGCATTTTTGGGGACCGGCAACACACGGCCTTTTATTTTGCGGTGCAGCAACTATTTGTTCTAGTGGGACTTATGAACTCGAGTCTGCCGCAGGAGCTGCCATGTCACTCGCCGACAATATCGAGTTTCTCAAGCGTTTGCCGAAGCCGGGACGCATTGGCGGCCTGGCGCGCGCACGCCCGTCCGCCCCCAGCCCGCTGGTGGAGATCGGGCAGTTCGGGAACAATCCCGGCAATTTGCGCATGTTCGCGTTCGTGCCTGACAAGCTGCAGCAGCCGCGCGCGCTCGTGGTCGTGCTGCACGGCTGCGGCCAGAACGCCGCCGGTTACGATCTCGGCGCCGGCTGGTCGACACTCGCGAAACACTACGGCTTTGCGTTGCTGATGCCGGAGCAGCAGTTTTCCAACAACCCCAATGGCTGCTTCAACTGGTTCAATCCTGATGACACCGCGCGCGGGCAGGGCGAGGCCGCCTCGATCCGGCAGATGATCGCGCACATCAGCGCCGCTCACGGCCTCGATCCGCGGCGCGTCTTCGTCACGGGATTGTCGGCCGGCGGCGCCATGACCTCGGCGATGCTCGCAACTTATCCCGAAGTGTTCGCGGCCGGCGCCATCATCGCCGGTCTGCCGTACGGTGTCGCCTCCAATGTGCGGGAAGCTCTCACCGGAATGCAGGGTTCGCACGTGCATTCGCCGCATGACCTCGGCGAGTTCGTGCGGAAGGCCTCGCAGCACAAGGGCAAATGGCCGAAACTCTCGGTATGGCACGGCAGCGCCGACCGGGTCGTCAATCCCGCGAATGCCGACGAGATCCTCAAGCAATGGCTCGACGTGCATGGCCTGCCTGTGGCGCCGATGTCGGAAGACATCGTCAACGGCCATCCGCACCGTGTCTGGTGGAATGCCGATGGTGAAACGTTGATTGAATCCTACACCATCACCGACATGGCGCATGGCACGCCGCTCGGTCTTGCCGAGAACGACAATCGCTACGGCGCCGCGGGCGCGTTCCTGATCGAGGCCGGCATCTCCTCGTCCTGGCTGATCACCAAATTCTTCGGCCTCACCGCATGGATCAGGGAACGCAAGGTGGCTGCGTCGAAGGTAACGGCCGCAGACTCGCCGAGCGCGAAGCTGATTCCGACGGTGTCGCCGATCCCGGCGTCCGTTCCGATACCGATGCCGGATCTTTCCAAAGTGCTGTGGCCGTTGACCACCTTGCAGCCACCCCCTCCGCGGCCGGAGCGCAAGCCACGGCCAGAGCCCAAGCCACGGCGCGCCGGCGTCGACGTCGGCGCCGTTATCACCCGCGCACTCACCGCCGCGGGTTTGATGAAGTAGCTCTAACCCGCCGTCTCCGCGATCACTTCGATCGGCGTCACCGTGACCTGGCCGCCGGCGGCAACGCTGCGGGTTTTGGCCTGATACGCCTTAAAGAAGTCGCGCGACTGCAGCGTCTTCACGGCCGCGTCGTCCGCCACCGAGGCGATATGATAATAGCTGGCATCGTCGCGGTTCTTCATGACGCGATAGCCGATCTTGCCCTTCAGCTCCGGATCGCCGTCGAGTGCGGCGATGAAACGCGCCACCTCGCTGTGCCAGTCTTCCGGCGTGCCGTTGGCGAACTGATATCTGATCATGTTGTATTTCATCGGGACGCTCCCTTGCTTGTCGTCAGCGATCATCTGGCTTTTAGGCGCATCGGCGCAAGTATGGACAAAAATGTCAGTATGGACTTTCGCGCGACTAGCCTTATCGTGAAGGGGTTCACGGAGGCGTCACATGGCCAAGCGAGGAGGTGTCTGCCCGGTCGCGGCATTCCAGAAGCTGATCAGCGGCAAGCACAAGCTCAGGATCGTCTGGGACCTGAAGGACGGCCCGCGCCGCTACGGTGAGATCAAAAGCGGGCTGTTGCGCGGGCTGGAGGGCAGCGCCGAGATTGCGCCTCGGGTGCTGAGCCGGGAATTGAAGGCGCTGACCGAGAGCGGACTGATCGACCGCAAGGATTACGGCGTGGTGCCCCCCAAGGTCGAGTATCGCCTGACCCGAAAGGGCAGGAGTTTCGTGCCGGTCATCGCCACAATCCGCGACTGGGGGCATCGGCACTTGTCCGAGCAGGCCGTCATAGCTGAAGCCGCGGAATAGAACTTAAAGTTCGCCCAGCTCTCTCTTCACCTCTCCCCGCGTGCGGGGAGAGGTCGCATCGCGCAGCGATGCGGGTGAGGGGGACTCTTCACAAGCTCGGTTTGCGGAGACTCCCCTCACCCCAACCCTCTCCCCGTAAGAACGGGGAGAGGGAGGGAGGCAGATCAGCAAGTTAAATTAAAGTTCGCCGGTGATGAACGGGTTGGTCATCCGCTCCTGGCCGATGCTCGAGCCCGCGCCATGGCCGCAGATGAAGCTGACATCGTCGCCGAGCGGCAGCAGCTTCTCGATGATCGACTTGATCAGCGTGGCGTGATCGCCGCCGGGCAAATCGGTGCGGCCGACCGAGCCGTTGAACAGGACGTCGCCGACATGGGCGAAGCGCAGCTCCTTGTTGAAGAACACGATGCTGCCCGGCGAATGGCCGGGACAATGCAGGATGTCGAAGGTGAGGTCGCCGATCGTGACCTGCTCGCCTTCTTCGAGATAGCGATCCGAGTTGAAGTTGCGCACGCCGGTCATGCCGAACCGCGCGCCGCTGTCGACCACATGCTCCAGCATGGTGGCGTCGTCCTTGTGCGGTCCCTCGATCGGCACCTTCAGCGCGTCGCGCAGCTCGGCCGCGCCGCCGACATGGTCGATATGGCCGTGCGTGAGCCAAATCTTCTCCACGGTGACGCCGGTCTGCTTGATCGCGGCTAGAATCTTCGGCACGTCGCCGCCGGGATCGATCACCACGGCCTTCTTGCTCGGCTCGTCCCAAATGATCGTGCAGTTCTGCTCGAACAGCGTCACAGGCACGATCATCGCGCCGGCTTTCGCCTGGGTCTCGGTTTCGTCCTCAGTCGTCTGGGTTTCGTTTGCCATCGCCGCACATTGCCGATTTTTGCCCGCCCGCCAAGTGAAAGATTCGTGCGGGGAGAGCGTAGCAAATGGCCCGCGATCAATCCTTGGGCGGATCGTTCCCCGGCTTCGACGTCGCGCGGGCGGCGAGACGCTTCAGCGCCAGCACCTCGCGCATCCATTGCATCTTCGGCTTTGCCGGAAAGCCGCCCCAGACCGCGCCCGCCGGTACGTCGTCGTAGATGGTCGAGCGCGAGGCGGTGATGGCGCCCTTTCCGACCGTGATATGCGGGATGATGCCGGTGCGCGCGCCCAGTACGGCAAAATCCTCGACCGTGACGCTGCCGCTCAGACCCGACTGCGCGACGATGATGCAGTGCTTGCCGACCACGCAATTGTGCCCGATCTGACAGAGATTATCGATCTTGGTGCCTTCGCCGATCACCGTGTCGCGGATACCGCCGCGATCGATGCGCGTGCCCGATCCGATCTCGACGTCATCGCGGATTTCGACGCTGCCGACTTGCGGAACCTTGACGTGACCGCCGGCGCCGGAGACGTAGCCATAGCCGTCCTGGCCGATGTGACAGCCCGGATGGATGATGACGCGGTTGCCGAGACGAGCATGCGTGATCGTGCAATGGGCGCCGATCGCGCAGTCCTGCCCGATCTGGACGCCTCCGCCGATCACGGCATGCGCGCCGATCAGGCTGCCGCTTCCGATTTTCGCCGATGGTCCGATCACCGCAAAGGGATCGACAGTCACGCCGTCGCCAAGCTCGGCGGTTGGATGCACCGCCGCGTTCGGCGCGATGCCGACCGTGCCGAACACCGATGTCGGACGCAGTGCCGGGCGATAGAGATGACGGGCGACCGCGACGAAGGCGTCGTAAGGTTTCGCCACGCAAAGCACCGCGACATGGCCCGGTGCCTGGCTGGCGAAACGTTCGCTCGCAAGCACGACGCCGGCTTTGGTCGCGGCCAGCGCGCTAGCGAATTTGGTGTCGTTGACGAAGGAAAGGTCGCCCGGCTCGGCGCTGTCGATGGGCGCGATGCCGGTCACGTGACGATTGAGATCGGCGCCCGCATACGGCTTTGCACCGGTCAGCGCGGCAATATCCGCCACGCTCAACCCCTCTGTCACTGGAAAAAAACTGAACTCGGTCAAGGCACTGTCCCCGATCAACACGATAGCGCGGTCCGCTTGCTTTCCCAAGCCGAATTCCCGGTCGAAATCCGCGGGATGCGAGATGGCGATTGGCGTGAGATCGAATAGACTATCCGCATGGAATCGCCCATCCGCAACATCAGCCTGGCTCTTCCAGCCGACGGCCGCCAGTCCGAGACTGCGCTCGCGGTGGCGCGCGGCACGGCGCGACTGTTGCGCTCGCTCGGCTTTGCCTGCATCTCGGAACTGGCGCTGCCGTCGGGCCGGCGCGCCGATCTGGTGGCGCTGAACGAGCGCGGCGAGGTCTGGATCGTCGAGATCAAGTCGTCGGTGGAGGATCTGCGCGCCGATCACAAATGGGAGGACTACCGCGCCCATTGCGATCGGCTGTTCTTCGCCTTCACGCAGGACATGCCCTGCGAATTATTTCCAAAGGATACCGGCCTGATCGTCGCCGACGCCTATGGCGCGCATATGGTGTGCGACGCGCCCGAACATCGCCTGCCGGCGCCGACCCGCAAGCTGATGACGGTGCGCTTTGCGCTGACCTCGGCGCAGCGGATGAATCGGCTGGTTGACCCCCAGGGCCACGCGGAGTCCTAGGAAACTTTAGCCAGCCAATCATCCTGATCGTTCGAAGGGTGCAGAAGCTATATGACTGAACATGCCGTCATCATCACATTTCACTACGGATCGACAGATCTGGATCGGCTTTTCGAATTGGAGGGCCAATTGGAGAAGGCCATTTTCGAGGCCAAGGTTGGCGAGTATGACGGCAATGAAATCGCGGTAGATGGCAGCGATGGCAGTCTCTACATGTATGGCCCCGATGCTGATCGGCTGTTTGCGGTCGTCGAACCGATCGTTCGCGGCTGTCCTTTGATGAAAGGTGTCCGGGTGAAAAAGCGCTATGGCGGCGCCCAAAGTGGAGCGTGCGAAGCTATTTCAATAATCGATTAAGTCCGTGGCTGCGTAGCCCGGGTGAGCGAAGCGACACCCGGGTGCCCCGCATGTCGCTGCGCACATGCGGGCTACACGTTTGGGATGGGTGAAACGATTAGCGCGGCGCGCGCTTGGCCAGAATCCGCTGCAAGGTGCGGCGGTGCATGTTGAGACGACGCGCGGTCTCGGAGACGTTGCGGTTGCACATCTCGTAGATGCGCTGGATGTGCTCCCAGCGCACCCGATCAGCCGACATCGGGTTCTGCGGCGGCTCTGATTTCTCCGTGGTGGTGGAGAGCAGCGCGGACACCACGTCGTCGGCATCGGCCGGCTTGGCGAGATAGTCGACCGCGCCCATCTTCACCGCGGTCACGGCGGTGGCGATGTTGCCATAGCCGGTGAGCACGATCGCGCGGGCGTCCGGCCGCTTGCGCTTCAGCGCCGAGACCACATCGAGTCCGTTGCCGTCGCCGAGCCGCAAGTCGACCACCGCAAAGGCGGGCGCGCTCTTGCCGATCTGCGCAAGGCCGTCGTTGACGCTTTCGCAGGAGGTGACGTCGAAGCCGCGCGTTTCCATGGCGCGCGCCAGCCGTTCAAGGAACGCCTTGTCGTCTTCGACGATCAAGAGCGAGCGGTCGGTCGTCCCGGTCAGTTCGACGGTGCTCAATTTTGGCCTCGCAATGCTTCTGTCCCAATCATATGGCGCGACATGGTGGCGCTGCCAAGGCCGCCGGCACTCAACAAAAGGACTGCGGCGGAACGCCGCTCTTTATTAAAAACCTAGTAAGTGGCTGGCTCCTCGGGGATTTCGCCCGCTTCGAAGCGTCGGCGCGGCCACACGATCTGCACCACCGCGCCATGATCCGGGAAAATACGGTTGCTGAAGGAGACCGCGGCGCCGGTTCGCTCCAAGAGCGTCCGGGCGATGAACACGCCAAGCCCGAGCCCGCCATGCTCGCTTTGCGACTCGTCAGTATTGCGCCGGCGCGACAGATAGGGCTCGCCGATCCGCTTGATGATTTCAGGCGCGAAGCCCGGCCCATCGTCGGAGACCACGATCTCCACGGTCTCGGCATTCCACCACGCATTGACCTCGACCTCGCTGTGCGCGAAGTCGACCGCGTTCTCCAGGATGTTGCCGACACCATAGAGGATTGCTGGATTGCGGCTGCCGACCGGCTCCTTGGTTGCGGCGACGGCGATGCGCACCTTGATGGCGACGCCGAAGTCGCGATGCGGCGCCACCGTCTCCTCGATCAGGGTCGAGAGCTTCATGCGGTCGAACGGTGCGCCGGTCGACGACAGCTGGGTGATTTTCGCAAGGATGTCGCGGCAGCGCTGCGCCTGCTCGCGCAGTGTTTTGATGTCGGCAGCCTCCGGCCCGTTGCCGGCGAGCGTGCGTTCGAGCTCGCGCGAGATCAGCACGATCGTCGACAGCGGCGTGCCGAGCTCGTGCGCCGCGGCAGCCGCGAGCCCGTCGAGCTGGGTCAGATGCTGTTCGCGCGCCAGCACCAGCTCGGTGGCGGCAAGCGCGTCCGAGAGCTTGCGCGATTCCTCGGTAACCTGGAAGGCATAGAGACTGGTCACCACGATCGCGAGCACGATCGAGAGCCAGACGCCGAGCAGATAGATCGGCGGCAGCACTAGCGGCTCCTCGGCATCCCATGGCAGCGGCAGATAGAGGAAGCCGAGCGCCGAGGCGCAGGCGACCGCGGTCAGGCCAAGCGCGATGGTGAACCGCACCGGCAATGCGGTCGCCGAAATCAGCACCGGCGCCAGAAACAGGAAGGAGAACGGGTTCTGTAAGCCCCCGGTGAAGTAGAGCAGCGCCGCGAGTTCGACGATGTTGAGCGCGAGCAGGGCCGCCGCATAGACCGGCTCCATCCGCTCCATCGGGTTGAAGATGACTTGCAAGGCGAGATTGACCATTGCCGACAGGCTGACGATGACGAGGCAGGGCGTAATCGGCAGGTCGAATTCGAGCCCCTGCGCCACGATGAAGATCGCGGCGAGCTGTCCCAGCGCGGCGAGCCAGCGCAGCCGCAGGATGGTGTCCAGGCGGACATATCGTTGCGGATGGCGGAAGTCGGACTCGGCGATGTCAGTCATCTTTAAAGCTTAGCTGTGCGTGAGCCCGATCACAAATCGCGCCCCGGCGCGGTAGTGGCGGTTGCACTTGATCACGTAATGCCTCAATGAACGGCCCGCATGGCGCAAAGTGACGCAACTCTCGTGGCTTCCAGCGCGGCGGATCCGGCAGGACCCGCCGCGATCGCTGTGTCGCATCTGGTCAAGCAGTACAAGACCGTGCGCGCCGTCGACGATATTTCGTTTGCCATCGCGCGCGGCAGCATCACCGGCCTGCTCGGCGGCAATGGCGCCGGCAAGACCACGACGATCGCCATGATCATGGGGCTGGTACTGCCGACAACAGGCACCGTCGAGGTGCTCGGCCATCCGATGCCCGCGGAAAGCGCCGAGGTGCTCGGGCGGATGAATTTCGAGAGCCCCTATGTCGACATGCCGATGCGGCTCACCGTGCGGCAGAACCTCACCGTGTTCGGCCGGCTCTATGCAGTCACCCATCTCAAGGACCGTATTGCGCAGCTTGCGGACGATCTCGACCTGAAGGATTTCCTCGACCGGCCCAACGGAAAACTCTCCGCCGGGCAGAAAACCCGCGTCGCGCTGGCGAAGGCGCTGATCAACCAGCCGGAGCTCTTGCTGCTCGACGAACCGACCGCCTCTCTCGATCCCGATACGGCCGACTGGGTGCGCGCACATCTGGAGACCTATCGACGCACGCGCGGGGCGACCATCCTGCTGGCTTCTCATAATATGCTCGAAGTCGAGCGTCTCTGCGACCGCGTCATCATCCTCAAGCGCGGGCGGATCGAGGAGGACGACAATCCGCAAGGCATCATGGCGCGCTACAGCCGCGACACCCTGGAGCAGGTGTTCCTCGACGTCGCGCGCGGCCGCGGCCAGGGAAGCGATGATGCGCGTTCATCGCAGGCGATGAAGAAGCCGGCCGGCGCGCGGGAGACGATCCCATGAGCGAGCTCGCCCATCCCGTCATCGCGCTGCATCGGATCGGCGCGATGATTCTGCGCTACTGGTACCTGCTGCTGTCATCCTGGCCGCGCTTGCTGGAACTCGCCTACTGGCCGGTGCTTCAAATCGTCACCTGGGGTTTCCTGCAGAGCTACATCGCGCAGAACGCCAATTTCTTTGCGCGCGCCGGCGGGACGTTGATCGGCGCCGTGATCCTGTGGGACATCCTGTTCCGCGGCCAGCTCGGCTTTTCCATTTCCTTCCTGGAAGAGATGTGGTCGCGCAACCTCGGCAACCTGATGATGAGTCCCTTGAAGCCGATCGAATTCCTGATCGCGCTGATGGTGATGAGCATCATTCGCCTTGCCGTCGGCGTGATCCCCATGGTGATCCTCGCGCTGGTGCTGTTCCACTTCAACATCTTCAATCTCGGCCTGCCGCTGATCGCATTCTTCTGCAATCTGATCTTCACGAGTTGGGCGGTCGGCATCTTCGTCTCGGGCCTGGTGCTGCGCAACGGCATGGGCGCCGAGGGCATCGTGTGGACGCTGATGTTCGCGCTGATGCCGCTCGCCTGCGTCTATTACCCCGTCCGCGTGCTGCCGCACTGGCTGCAGCATGTCTCCTGGGCGCTGCCGCCGACCTATGTGTTCGAGGGCATGCGCACCCTTCTGATCGACGGTATTTTCCGCACCGACCTGATGCTGACGGCGCTCGCCCTGAACGCCGTGCTGCTGATGGCGTCGTTTGCGGCATTTCTTGCCCTTTTGCGCAGCGCCAAACGCCATGGTTCGCTGCTCGGGGGTGGCGAATAAGTCACTTTCCCGTGGAATCACGAGGGCTTCCCTACCCAACGGGGGTGGAAAGAACGATCTCTGGATTGACGCATTATTACCCATTGGACAGTATGCTGCGGCGCAAAACAGGGGTCTGAAATCAATGCCGATTGGTGAGTTTGGCAAAGCACCGCCACTAGCTTCCGCAGCTAGTCCGGCGCTGACAACGCCGATGTACTGGATGTACGAGATGGCGCAGGCGTCGCTCAATCCGGCGCGCGCCGTGACGGATGCGACCAAGATCCTGTTTCAGAACCCGCTGAACCCCTGGTCGCACACCGAGTTCGGCAAATCGGTTGCGGCGGCCTGCGAATTGTTCGAGCGCACCACGCGCCGCTACGGCAAGCCGGAATGGCGCATCCACGACACCGAGGTCAACGGCGTGCGCACGCCGGTCGAGATCAAGAGCGTTTGGGAGAAGCCGTTCTGCCGCCTCTTGCACTTCGACCGCAAGCTGACGCGCCCGCTGCGCAATCCGCAGCCGCGCGTCCTGATCGTGGCGCCGATGTCCGGGCACTACGCCACGCTGCTGCGCGGCACGGTGGAAGCCTTCCTGCCCTCGCATGAAGTGTACATCACCGACTGGACCGATGCGCGCATGGTGCCGCTCGCCGAAGGCCGCTTCGATCTCGACGATTACATCGATTACGTGATCGAGATGCTGCACGCGCTCGGCGGCAACATGCATATCATCGCGGTGTGCCAGCCGTCGGTGCCTGTGGTGGCCGCGGTGTCCATCATGGAAGCCAACCGCGATCCCTATGTGCCGCTGTCGATGACCTTGATGGGCGGCCCGATCGACACCCGCCGCAATCCGACCGGAGTCAACGATCTCGCCGCCGAGCGCGGCATCGAGTGGTTCCGCAACAACGTCATCACCAAGGTGCCGTTCCCGCATCCCGGCGTCATGCGCGACGTCTATCCGGGCTTCCTGCAGCTCTCGGGGTTCATCACCATGAACCTCGACCGCCACACCGATGCGCACAAGGCGCTGTTCGCCAACCTGGTGAAGGGCGACGGCGATCTCGTCGACAAGCACCGCGAATTCTACGACGAATATCTGGCGGTGATGGACCTCACCGCCGAATATTATCTGCAGACGGTCGAGACCGTGTTCGTGCGTCATGCGTTGCCGAAAGGCGAGATGACCCATCGCGGCAACCCCGTCGATCCCTCGAGGATCATGCGCGTCGCGCTGATGACGGTGGAAGGCGAGAACGACGACATCTCCGGCCTCGGCCAGACCGAGGCGACGCATGAGCTCTGCAGCTCGATCCCCGATCATCGCCGCGTGCATTATGTGCAGAAGGGCGTCGGGCATTACGGCGTGTTCAACGGTTCCCGCTTCCGCTCCGAGATCGTGCCGCGCATCAACGACTTCATGCTGTCGGCGGGGAATCCGAAATCGCTGCTGGCGCTGGCGGCCGAATAACACCGAATCCGCCGGCCTTGGTGTCGCGGATTTCGGGGTGAAAAGGCCCCGAAATAGCCCATCCGGAGGCTCGAAAAACCGGCCGTTTTGAGCCAGATTCGCTACCGGAAAGAGTGATTGTGACCTCACCTTTTCGGGTGGCGGGGAACCCCTGGTTCCCCCCAAATAATCCGTTTTCGGGACCATTCTGTAGGGCCTGACGGCAGGCCGAGCCCTGTATATTGGGCAAATGATTTGTTTTTGCGCCGAGCGATTTCACTGGTCGCGGTTATGGCAGTCTCCGGGGCAATTGCTCCTCCCCGGACTGACAGACATGACCACCCGTGCGCTCCTCTATCGGCGCCCTGCCGAACCCGCGACTCTTGTCGTCACCCACGGCTCGCAACACTTTGCGATCCGGCTCCGGCGGCACCGGCGCGCCAGACGCTACACGCTGCGCATCCACCCCACTGACCGCGAGGCCATCCTGACCATGCCGCCGCGCGGCACCTTGAAGGACGCGCGCGAGTTCGCCGAGTTGCATGGCGGCTGGATCGCCGCGCGTCTCGGCCGTCTGCCGAAGGCCGCACCCTTCCAGCCCGGCACGATCGTGCCGTTGCGCGGCATGCCGCACCGGATCGTGCATCGCGCGGGCGAGCGCGGCACGGTGTGGACGGAGACGCGCGACAGCGGCGAGAAGATCATCTGCGTCGCCGGCGACCCCGACTTCATCGATCGCCGCGTACATGATTTCCTCAAGCGCGAGGCGCGGCGCGATCTGCAGAAGTCGGCGCAGGACCATGCAGCGGCGCTCGGCGTGAAGGTCAAGCGGATTTCGATCCGCGACCAGTCGAGCCGCTGGGGCTCCTGTACCTCGGCGGGCTCGCTGTCGTTCTCATGGCGGCTGATTCTCGCGCCGCCCTTCGTGCTGGACTATCTCGCCGCGCATGAGGTCGCGCATCTCGTCGAGATGAACCACTCGACGCGGTTCTGGCGCGTGGTCGGGCGCATCTGTCCGTCGATGGAGCGCGCCAAGAAATGGCTGGATTCGTCCGGCAACGATCTGCACCGGTATGGGATCGAGGATTGACGCTGTCGTCCCGGCCAAGCGAGCACTTGCGAGCGCGAGCCGGGACCCATACCGCGTGATCTATCTGTAATGTTTAGTGGGAGACGACCTTCGCAACACGAATGCCTGTGGTTATGGGTCCTCGCGTTCGCGAGGACGACAGGATTATTTGCGGCGCCGGCTACCTTCTTCCGCCAAACAGCCGATCCATCAGCCAGCCATCGAGCCCCGCCGCAGGTTCAGGCCGCGCCGGCGCGCGCCCCGGAGCTGTCCGGCCGGGGCCGGCTTGCACGGGAGCAGGCGCCGGTCCCGTGATCTGCGAGGCGATCTGGGTCAGCGTCGTCAATCCACCGCTCGCTGCCGGCGCGTTCGGCAGGTAAGCCACCGGCACGCCCTGATGCGCTGTGCGCATGAAGCGCGTCCACACTTCCACGGGCAGTCCGCCGCCGGTCGCGTGCTTGGTCGGCGAGTTGTCGTCATTGCCGAGCCAGACGCCGGTGACGAGATTGGCGGTGTAGCCGATGAACCAGGCGTCGCGGAAATCCTGACTGGTGCCGGTCTTGCCGGCGGCCTGCCAACCCGGGATTTCCGCTTTCCGCGCGGTGCCCGAGATCAGCGTCTGCTCCATCATCTGGTTCATGGCAGCGACATTGCGCGGCTCGATCACCTGGTTGGGTTCATCGCCCTGGCGCTGATACAGCACCTTGCCGTCCAGCGTCCTGATCCTGGTTACGACATGCGGCGAGACGCTCAATCCGCCATTGGCGAAGGGCGCATAGGCGCCGACCAGCTCCAGCATCGAGACTTCGGAGGTGCCGAGCGCGATCGAGGCGTTGGGCTCGAGTTTCGAGGAGATGCCGAGCCGGTGCGCGGTGCGCACCACATTCTTTGGGCCGACCTCGAGGCCTACTCTTACCGCAACGGTGTTGAGCGACATTGCGAGCGCCTGCGTCAGCGTCACCGGGCCGAAATATTCCTTGGAGTAGTTCTCGGGCGACCAGCCTTTCACATTGAGCGGCGCATCCTGGCGGATCGTTTCGGGTGTCAGCCCGGCTTCGATCGCAGTCAGATAAACGAACGGCTTGAACGCCGAGCCCGGCTGGCGCCTCGCCGTGACCGCGCGGTTATACTGGCTCTCCGAGTAATTGCGGCCGCCGACCATGGCGCGCACCGCGCCATCCGATGTCATCGCCACCAGTGCGCCCTGGCTGACATTGAACTTCACGCTCTTTGCCGCAAGCTCGTCGATCACCGCGGCTTCGGCAACGCTCTGCAGCTTGGGATCGATGGTGGTCTCGACCACGATCGACTGCTCGACCTGGCCGACGAGATCGTCGAGCACCTCGCCGATCCAGTCGGCGACATAGTTGACGGTGCCGGCGCCGACGGGCTTCACGGAGATCGCTGGATGGCCGATCGAGGCCTGCGCCTGCGCCTCGGTGATGAATTTGGCTTCCGCCATCGCGGCGAGCACGGTCTGCTCGCGCTTCTCGGCGCCTTCCGGATTGCGGTTCGGCGCCAGCCGCGACGGTGATTTGACGAGGCCTGCGAGCATCGCGGCTTCGGGAATCGTCACGCTCTTTGCAGGTTTGCCGAAATAGCGCTGCGCGGCGGCCTCGACGCCATAGGCGCCGGAGCCGAAATAGACACGGTTGAGATAGAGCTCGAGGATTTCGGCCTTGGAGTGTTTGCGCTCCAGCCACAGCGCAAGCTCGACTTCCTGCAGTTTGCGCGCAAGCGTGCGCTCCTGGGTCAGGAACAGATTCTTGGCCAGCTGCTGCGTCAGGGTCGAGCCGCCCTGCGACACGCCGCGATGCAGGACGTTGGCGACTGCTGCGCGCAAAATGCCCCAGGGGTCGACGCCGTAATGCGAATAGAAGCGGCGGTCCTCGATGGCGATGAAGGCCTTCGGCAGATAGGGCGGCAAATCCTTCAGCGACACATTGGCGCCGGCCATCTCGCCGCGCTGCGCCAGCATGCTGCCATCCATGCCTGTTATCTCGATGGTCGGCGGCCGCTTGGGGATTTCCAGCGACTGGATCGCGGGCAGGTGCGCGCCGACCCAGACCACCAAACCGACGGTGGCGATCGCACCCCACAGGCCCAGCACGGCGCACCAATAGATCAAGCGCGACAGACCGAAGCGCGCGCGCGATGATCGGCGATTGCCCGGTTTCTCTTTCACCTTGCGCTCTCGCGGCGGCGGCGGAGGCGGCGGCTCGTCGTTGTCCGCCTCCGTGCGTCGTTTTGCGGACTTCTTCGGCTTGTCGCTGGCGGCGGAAATGCGGTCCTTGGGATCGAGCCGCAGATCGGCAAGCGCCGCCGCGAGGCCAAACCGCGGCTCCTTGCGTCCGCCGCTCTTTTTCCGTCCCCACGCCATGCGCAATACGCCGCCCAACTTTGCTGGCGCACGCTAACGCCGCAGGGTTTAAGGGCCGGTTACGGAGAGGTTAATTCGTGATTAGCTCACCCTGAAATAAAGGAGCGCCGCATGGGGCATATCGATCCGACCAAGGAAGTTTTTGCGCAGTTTCGGGACAGCGACCGGCCGGGGCCGATCCACATGCTCAATTTGGTCCGGTTGCGCGCGCGGGCCGCCTATCCCGACGGTCGCAAGGCGACCGGCGCGGAAGCCTATGCGGCCTATGGCCGCGAGAGCGGTCCGGTGTTCGAGCGGCTCGGCGGCCGCATCGTCTGGCAGGGCAAATTCGAGCTGATGCTGATCGGCCCGCAAGAGGAGCGCTGGGACCACTGCTTCATCGCGGAGTATCCCAGCGTCGCGGCATTCGTGGAAATGATCCGCGACCCTGTCTACCGCGAGGCGGTGAAGCATCGCCAGGCGGCGGTCGAGGATTCCCGCCTGATCCGCCACGCGGTGTTGCCGGTCGGGAAGAATTTCGGGGAGATTCCGAAGTAGTCGACGCATCGAAGAATCGTAGGGTGGGCAAAGGCGCGTCTTCGCGCCGTGCCCACCTTCACGAGCACGCCGAGGATGGTGGGCACGCTGCCGCCGTCGCAGGTTGGTCAACCGAAGACGCGACCCGCTTTGCCCACCCTACAATACGTGGCGCAGTCGCAAAAAAATCGGCGGCCCGGAGGCCGCCGATACGTTTCCGTCATGCGCTAGTGGTCAGCCCGCGGCACCCGTGTCCTCGAGGATCGGGCCGAACAGCTCCCAGCGCTCGCCGTTGAACTTCATCATCTGCAACTGCTTGTTGACCCGATAGTCCTCGGGCGTGGTGTTGTTGACGATGCCCGGCAGCGACAGATCGAGCTGGACATTCTTCAGGCTGGTCGCCTGCTTCATGATGTTCTCGCGGGTCAGGTCGTCGCCGCAGGCCTTCAGCACATGGATCAGCAGCTGCGTGGTCGAGTAGCCGTAGGAGTTGAAGCTCGAATCCTTGTCGCCGTCCGGATAGTACTTCGTCATGAACTCGAAATACTTCTTCATGCCGGCATCGTCCTTCCAGGTCGGATCGAGCGGATCTTTGCCGTAGTTCACGCTGATCACGCCCTTGGAGGCGTCCAGCCCAGCCGGCTTCATCACGGCGCCGACCGACGTCGCGTTGATGTCGAGGATGTGCACGGGATGCCAGCCGAGCTCATAGATCTTCTTGATCGCCTGAGCGGCCTGCTTCGGCGTGGTGGCCGAGTAGAACAGGTCCGCGCCGGCGTCCTTGATCTTGAGGATCTGCGAGTTGATGGTCGGATCGGAGACTTCGTAGGACGCTTCCGCCACGATCATGCTGGCCGCCTTGTCGCCGAGGCCGGCCTTGATCCCGTTGAGGTAGTCTTTGCCGAGGTCGTCGTTCTGATAGAGGATGCCGATCTTGGCGTTGGGATGGTTCTTGATGATGTACTGGCCGTAGATGCGCCCCTCGACGAAGTAGTTCGGGTTGAAGCCCATCGTCCACGGAAAATTCTTCGGGTCGGTGAAGCGCGAGGCGCCGGTCGCGGCGAACAGCTGCGGCACCTTCTTGCCATTGAGATATTTCTGCACGGCGGCGTTCGACGGCGTGCCGAGCAGCTGGAAGGTCAGGAGCACTTCGTCGCTCTCGACCAGCTTGCGCACCTGCTCGACGGCCTTCGGCGGCGAGTAGGCGTCGTCATACTGGATCAGGTTGATCTTGCGGCCGTTCACGCCGCCCTGATCGTTGATCATCTTGATGTAGGCGGCCTGGGTCTTGCCGATGGTGGCATAGGCCGACGCCGGCCCGCTGAAGGGGTTGGTCTGGCCGATCTTGATCTCGGTATCGGTCGCGCCGGTGTCGTATTTCTTCTGCGCCAGAGCGGGCGAGGCCGCCAGCGCGATGGCGAGCGCGGTTCCCGTGGCCAGATGGAAAAAGCCGTTCCTCATGTCGTCTGCATTCCCTAGGTTGTGTGAATTTCCGCGGCCGCATTACTCGATGCGGCATGGCAAGGCAATGCGTGCGGGATCGCGATTTACGAAAGGATGAGCAGGATCAAGGCCAGCGCTGCGGGCGCCGCCTGCACATAGAGAATCCTGCGACTGACGGTCGCGGTGCCATAGACGCCGGCGATAATCACGCAGACGAGGAAGAACACCTTGATCTGGAATGCAAAGGCTGGCGCATTGTGTACCAGACCCCAGATGAGGCCGGCGGCGAGGAAGCCGTTGTAAAGCCCCTGATTGCCAGCCAGCACCTTGGTATCGACGGCTTTCTCAGGCGTGAGGCCGAAGGTCTTGAGCCCATGCGGCTTGGTCCAGAGAAACATCTCCAGCGTAAGGAAATAGACGTGCAGCAACGCGACCAGCGCCGTCAGCGCATTGGCAATCCAGATCATGGCGCTCCCCCGAAGTCTGATTTCGGGTGGAAGTTACCACGCGTCAGTGTGAAAGTACGAAGATACCTTGACGCCGGATGACACGATGATCGCCAAAGCCGCGCAATCGATGCGCTTCACCCTCGACCGTCTGAAGACGCCGATCGGGACGATGCTGCTCGTGACCGATGACGACGGCGCACTGCGCGCGCTCGACTTCGAGGATTACGAGGCGCGGATGAAGGAGCTGCTGCGATTGCAGTACGGTAGCGTGACGTTGGGGAAGGGCCGCGCGCCGAAGACGATGCGCTCGGCGCTGTCGGCTTATTTCGATGGCGATTTCGCCGCGCTCAAGACGATTGAATGGCGCGTCGCGGGCACGCCGTTCCAGCGCAAGGTCTGGACCGCGCTGCCGAAGATTCCGGCCGGCAATACCATGAGCTATGGCGCGCTCGCTTTGAGGCTTGGTGTGCCCAACGCGATGCGCGCGGTCGGTCATGCCAACGGATCGAATCCGATCAGCGTCGTCATTCCCTGCCATCGCCTGATCGGCGCCAACGGTTCGCTGGTCAAATATGGCGGCGGGCTGCACCGCAAGGCGTGGCTGCTGCGGCACGAGGGCGTCGAAATCTGAGGCAGTGACGGTCTCTCATCTCCCTCTCCCCGTTCTTACGGGGAGAGGGGTGGGGTGAGGGGCACTTCGTGAAAATTGGTGAGAGACGAGTTCGTGGAGAGTCCCCCTCACCCGGATTGCTTCGCAATCCGACCTCTCCCCGCACGCGGGGAGAGGTGAAGAGAAGCAAAGGCTACGCCGCGGGCTTCGCCACCGCGTCTTCGCTGGCGAGCAGATGCAGCAGCGCGCTCTTGATCGCGGCCTGCCGCGTCGGCGCGTTGATCTGCGCGCCGAGCAAATCGGTGACATAGAACACGTCGCGGGCGCGCTCGCCGAAGGTCGCGACATGCGCCGAGGCGATATTGAGGTTGAGCTTCGAGATCGCGGTGGTCAGCTGATAGAGCAGGCCCGGGCGGTCGAGGCCGGAGACCTCGATCACGGTGTAAAGCTCCGACCACTGGTTGTTGATGATCACTTCCGGCTCGACCGTGAACGGGCGGTTCCTGCCGCGCACGGCAGCACGCTTGGCCACCGCATCCGGCAGGCGCAACTTGCCCTCCAGCACCTGTTCGATCATCTCGCCGATGCGGGTGGCGCGGCGGCCTTCGTCCTCGTCGCGGTCGTATTCCCTTGAGATCGCGATGGTGTCCAGCGCACGGCCGTCAGTCGTGGTGTAGATCTGCGCGTCGACGATGTTGGCGCCCGCCGACGCACAGGCGCCCGCGATGATCGACAACAGCCAGGGATGATCGATCGCCAGGATCGTCAGCTCGGTGACGCTGCGCGCCTCGTCGAAACCGACATTGATCGCAAGCTTGTGGCCGGCTTCTTCGCTGGCTTTGAGGAAGCGCGCGTGGCGGATTTTTCGCGGCAGCTCCACCTTGAGCCAGTAGGCGGGATAGTGCCGCGCGAGATAGGCTGACACGTCGGCTTCCGGCCATTCGGTGAAGGCCGCGCGGAACTCGCCCTGGGCAGCGGTGATGCGCTTGGCGCGGTTCACTTCCGAGAAGCCACCGGTCAAGACCGGCTCCGTTTCATAATAGAGCGTGCGGATCAGCTGCGCCTTCCAGCCATTCCACACGCCCGGCCCGACGCCGCGGATGTCGGCGGTGGTGAGGATGGTCAGGAGCTTCATCTGCTCGACCGTCTGCACCACGGCGGCAAAATTCTCGATTGTCTTGCGGTCGGAGAGGTCGCGCGACTGCGCCACCGTCGACATGGTGAGATGTTGTTCGATCAACCAGGCGACCAACTCGGTGTCGGCCGGCGAGAAGCCGAGCCGCGGGCAGAGCCGCCGCGCCACCTTGGCGCCCGCGATAGAGTGATCCTCGGGGCGGCCCTTGGCGACGTCGTGCAGCAGCACGGTGATGTAGAGCACCGCGCGATGCTCCGGTCTTATCTTGCGCATCAGGTCGCTTGCGACCGCGAACTCCTCGTGGCCGCCGCGCTCGATGTCCTGCAGGAAGCCGACGCATCGGATCAGATGCTCGTCCACCGTATAGTGGTGGTACATGTTGAACTGCATCATCGACACGATCTTGCCGAAGGCGCGGATGAAATGACCGAGCACGCCGGTCTCGTTCATCCGCCGGAGCACCGTCTCGGCGTCGTTGGAGGTGAGGATCTCCATGAACAGCCGGTTGGCTTCGGGATCGTCGCGCAGCTCCGTGTTGATCAGCTTCAGCGAGCGCGTCACCGTGCGCATCGCGTCCGGGTGAAAGGCGAGGTTGTTCTTCTGCGCGAGGCGAAAGATGCGGATCAGGTTGACCGGATCGTGCTTGAACACGTCGGGGGCGGCGAGGTTGATGCGGTTGTTGTCGACGATGAAATCGTCGCTGTCGGGCACGCGCCGGCGCACCGTGCTCGGCCGCAATCGCGCCATCATGCGGCTCAGCACCGGCGCGGGTTTGGCCTGCTGGTCCTCCAGCTTGGCGCACAGGATCGCGGTGAGGTCGCCGACATCCTTTGCTACCAGGAAGTAGTGCTTCATGAAGCGCTCCACGTCCTGCATGCCGGGATGGCTGGTGTAGCCGAGCCGGACCGCGATCTCGCGCTGCATGTCGAAGGACAGCCGCTCCTCGGCGCGGCCCGCATGGAAATGCAGGTTGCAGCGCACCGACCACAGGAAGTCGGCGCAGCGGCGGAAGATGCGATACTCCTGCGCATCGAACACGCCGCGCTCGGCGAGCTCGTCGGTGTCGCGCACGCGATAGACGTATTTCGCGATCCAGAACAGCGTGTGCAGGTCGCGCAGGCCGCCCTTGCCGTCCTTGACATTGGGTTCGACCAGATAGCGCGATTGGCCGGCGCGGCGGTGACGCTCCTCGCGCTCGGCAAGCTTGGCGGTGACGAAATCCGATGCGGAACCCTGCACGACCTCCTTGTCGAAGCGCGCGACCAGCTCGTCATAGAGTTCCTGGTCGCCGGTCAGGAACCGCGTCTCCAGGATCGCGGTGCGGATGGTCATGTCGTTGCGCGCTTGCCGGATCGATTCATCGACCGAGCGGGTGGCGTGGCCGACCTTCAACCCCATGTCCCACAGGCAATAGAGAATGGCTTCGGCGACCTGCTCGCCCCAGGCGGTCTGCTTGTAGGGCAGGATGAACAGCAGGTCGATGTCGGACTCCGGCGCCATCAGTCCGCGGCCATAGCCGCCGGTTGCCACCACGGCCATGCGCTCGGCGCGCGATGGAATCGGCGAACGGTAAAGGTGTTGGGTCGCCGCCGTGAACAGGATGCGGATGATCTCGTCCTGCACGAAACAAAGTCGTTCGGCGCAGTGCCGGCCGTGGCGGTCCTTCAGCAGCTGCGTCTGCGCGGCGGCGCGCGCGGCGATCAACTCGGCCTTGAGCATTTGCGCAAGCGTCGAGCGGAACACGTCCTCGCGGCCGGCATGCTTTTCGGCGAGCGCATTGACCGCGGCGGTGATGCGCGCGCTGTCGAAGTCGGTTTCGGTGCCTGCGCTGGCCTGAGCGACGATGCTGTCCATGGCTCAATCCGATATCGGACGATGGGAGCGCTGTCACGGCTGATTGTAGGGCAACAGCGCTCCCATGCTGCATTCCCCTTCATTTGGGCAAGGCTGTTCTCACCAGGTGCCCCTCGATATATGCTTTTTTCCAGTTGACCTCGGACAATAACGCATTGAAATACGGTCGATTTTTCCGGGAGATCTGGGTGATGAAATCTTTTGTAAGGTTAGCGTTCGCGGCCGCCTTTGGCCTTGCGATGTCGACGGGCGCGTTCGCGGCCGACGCGCTCAAGGAAATCCACATCGATTGGGCGACCTACAATCCGGTCTCCATGGTGCTGAAGCAGAAGGGACTGCTGGAGAAGGAGTTCGCCAAGGACGGCATCAGCATCGTCTGGGTGCAGTCCGCCGGCTCCAACAAGGCGCTGGAATTCCTCAACGCCGGCTCGATCGATTTCGGTTCGACCGCGGGCTCGGCGGCGCTGGTTGCGAAAATCAACGGCAATCCGATCAAGTCGATCTACGTCTATTCGCGACCGGAATGGACTGCGCTGGTCACGGCGAAAGATTCGAAGATCGCATCGGTCGCCGACCTCAAAGGCAAGCGCGTCGCGGTGACCCGCGGCACCGATCCACACATCTTTCTGGTGCGCGCGTTGCTTGGCGCGGGCCTCTCCGAAAAAGACATCACCCCGGTGCTGCTGCAGCACGCCGACGGCAAGACCGCGCTGATCCGCGGTGACGTCGATGCCTGGGCCGGTCTCGATCCGATGATGGCGCAGGCCGAAATCGAGGACGGCGCAAAACTGTTCTATCGCAAGGCTGACGCCAACACCTGGGGCATCCTCAATGTGCGCGAGCAGTTTCTGAAGGATTATCCGGACATCGTCCGCCGCGTGCTCGCGACTTACGAAGAAGCGCGCAAATATTCGTTGGCCAATTACGACGAGCTGAAGAAGACCTTCATCGGTGTCACCAAGCTGCCGGATAATGTCGTCGACAAGCAGCTCAAGGAGCGCACCGAGCTGACGCATAACCGGATCGGCGCGCCGCAGCGCGAGTCGATCCTGGCCGCGGGCATGGCGCTGCAGCAGGCCGGCGTCATCGACAGCAAGACCGACGTCAAGGCGGCGCTGGATTCGCTGATCGACGATCAGGTTCCGCTGCCGACGAATTGAGTCTCGACTGGCGCAAATAACAAAGCTGTCGTCCCGGCCAAGCGAGCGTATGCGAGCGCTGAGCCGGGACCCATAACCCCAAGGCCAAGTTGTGCGACGGCTGGGGCCGCGAGTTATCGTGATCATGATGGCCTGTGGTTATGGGTCCCGGCTCCCGTGCGCAATTGCGCACTAGGCGGGGACGACGAATGTATAAAGCGTGCCGTCACCACAACCTTGCAATTCTCCACGACAAGCGTCTTTCTATGGCCATGACGGTCGAACTGCCCCTCGAGCAACCAAGTCACGCGATGCCGCAGGCGGGCCATGCTGCGCCTGCAATCGACGCGCCGCGTGCGCGGTCGCGCTGGTCGACGCTCGCGGGACCTGCGCTCGGCTTGCTGCTGCCGGTCGGCCTCGCGCTGGTCTGGGAGCTCGTCGTCTGGCGCGGCTGGTCGAACGGGCGGCTGGTGCCGCCGCCGAGCAAGATTTTTGAAACCATCCTCGCGCTGGCCCGCAGCGGCGAACTCTGGCTGCATATCAGGGCGACGCTGACGCGCGTCGTGCTCGGCTTCGGCTTCGGCGTCATCGCCGGCACGCTGCTCGGCGCGATCTCAGGCTATTGGGGACTGGCGCGGCGAATGCTCGATCCCACCGTGCAGGCGCTGCGCGCGATTCCCTCGATCGCCTGGGTGCCGCTGTTCATCCTGTGGCTCGGCATTTTCGAAACCTCCAAGGTCGCGCTGATCGCGGTCGGCGTGTTCTTTCCGGTCTATCTCGGCGTGATGGGCGCGATCCTGTCCGTCGACCGCAAGATCGTCGAGGTTGGGCGCACCTTCCGCCTCTCAGGACCCGCCATGATCCGCCGTATTCTGCTGCCCGCGGTGCTGCCGGCCTATGTGGTGTCGTTGCGCGTCGGCCTGGGTCTGGGCTGGATGTTCGTGGTCGCCGCCGAATTCATGGGCGCGTCAGAAGGTCTCGGCTATCTCCTGATCGACGGCCAGCAGCTCGGCAAGCCCGCGCAGATTCTGGCGGCCATCGTCATCTTCGCGATTCTCGGCAAGACCACCGACTGGCTGATCGAGATCGGCTTCGCGCCGCTGCTGCGCTGGCAGGACGCGTTCAAGCAAAGCGGGACGGGTTAATGTTGGCGCTCGACAGGGTCGGAAAGATCTATCCGAACGGCGTCAACGCGCTGGCGCGCTTCTCCGCCGAGATCGCGCCGGGCGAGATCGTCGCCATCATCGGCGGCTCCGGTTGTGGCAAGTCCACTCTTCTCCGCGCCATCGCGGGTCTCGACCGCGCCACTTCGGGCACGGTCACGCTCGATGACATCGCGATTTCGGCGCCGCATGAGAAGATCGGCATCATCTTTCAGGAGCCGCGGCTGCTGCCGTGGCTCACCGTCGCCGACAATATCGGCTTCGGGTTGTCCGGCCTGCCCGCGAGCGAGCGGCGCGAACGGGTGGCGCGTGCGCTCGATCGCGTCGGTCTGTCAGACAAGGCCGGTGCCTGGCCGCGCGAACTGTCGGGCGGGCAAGCGCAACGGGTGGCGATTGCGCGCGCGCTGGTGCCGCAGCCCGAAGTGCTGCTGTTGGACGAGCCGTTCTCCGCGCTTGACGCCTTCACCCGGCGCGACCTGCAGGATCATCTGCTTGACCTCTGGGCCGACACGCGGCCAACCCTTGTTCTTGTCACCCATGACGTCGACGAGGCGGTGGTGCTCGCGGACCGCGTGCTGGTGATGCGGCCGCGGCCGGGCCGGCTGTTCGAGGAGATCAATGTCAATCTGTCGCGGCCGCGCGATCGGGGCTCGCAATTGTTCGACAATTTCAAGCGCCATGTGCTGACCGCGCTGGACCGTTCGCTCGACCGCAGTGTGCCCGACCGCGACGCCAGATCGCGCGTCGGTGAATCGATGTGGTGGTGACAGCGGGCCGATTCCCCGGTAAATCCGGCGTCGAAAGAACGGAGAATAACAATGGATGCCGTCGAACTTCGCGCGATGCAGGCCCCGATCAAGGAGCGCTACAAGCAGGACCCTTCCGCCGCGGTCATCACGCTGAAAGCCAAAGGCTCAACCGATACCGAAGGCCTGACCTGCAAGGTCGAGACCGGACGCGCGCTCGCGGTCGCCGGTCTTCATCCGGCAACCGGCGGATCCGGCCTCGAGCTCTGCTCCGGCGACATGCTGCTGGAAGCGCTGGTCGCCTGCGCCGGCGTGACCCTGAAATCGGTCGCAACCGCGGTCGACGTGCCCTTGAAGCAGGGCCTGGTATTCGCCGAGGGCGATCTCGATTTCCGCGGCACGCTCGGCGTCGACAAGGAAGCGCCGGTCGGCTTTGCCGAGATACGCCTGCGCTTCGAGGTCGATACCCCTGCGCCGCAGGACAAGCTCGACCTGCTGCTCAAGCTCACCGAGCGCTATTGCGTGGTCTATCAGACCATCAAGAACGGCCCGAAGATTTCGGTGAGCATGAGGCGAGTCTAACGCTCCGCTGTGCTCCCCTCCCCCTTGCGGGGAGGGCGAAAGGCCGCCTCCGGCGGCCGTCTTTAAAAAGAGACGCCGAAGCGGAGCTTCGGCTATGGGTGGGGGGAAAGTTTTCCGACAGACTATCATTGTGGACCCCCCTCCCCAACCCTCCCCCGCAAGGGGGAGGGAGCCCACCGCATTCGCGACGACAATATGTCCCCCGATCTCACCTTCTTCCTGATCCTGGCCTTACGCATGGCGGTTGCCGCTGCCTTCGTGGTGACGGCGTCGTTCATCGCGGAGCGTTCGGGCCCCGCGATCGGCGCGCTGGTCGCGACCTTGCCGATCTCGGCGGGACCGGCTTACGTGTTTCTCGCACTCGATCACGACGCGGCCTTCATCGCTCAGGGCGCGCTGACCAGCCTGCCGATCAACGCCGCGACGCTCTCGCTTGGATGCGTCTATGTGCTGCTCGCGCAGCGCCACAATCTCGCGGTCAGCTTCCTCCCTGCCGCCGCGGTCTGGATCGCGATCGCAAGCTTCATCGCCGCGCTGCAGTGGTCGATCTGGGGCGGCCTTCTGCTCAACGCGATTGCCTTTGCGATCTGCACGCCGTTGATGCAGCGCTATCGCCACGCCAGGATGCCGCCGGTGGCGCGGCGCTGGTACGACGTGCCGTTCCGCGCTTCACTCGTGGCAGTGCTGGTCGCAAGCGTGGTAACGCTGTCGGGCAAGGTCGGTCCCAGCATGAGCGGCATCCTCGCGCTGTTTCCGGGCGTGTTCTCCAGCATGATGCTGATCCTGCATCCGCGCATCGGCGGCAAGGCGACCGCGGCCGTGATCGCCAACTCGGCCTGGGGGCTGATGGGATTTGGCCTCGCCTTCGTTGTGCTGCATCTCGGCGCATCGCATTTCGGCTCGGCCGTGGGACTGAGCCTCGCGCTTGCGACCTGTGTGTTCTGGAATCTTGGGCTGTGGCAGATCGGGCGGATGAGGGCGATTTCAAAAGCGTAGGGTAGGCAAAGGCGCTCTTGCGCCGTGCCCACCGTCAAGCGCCGTGCTCGCAAAGGTGGGCACGCTTCGCTTTGCCCACCCTACAATTTCGCAATGACGAGGCGCTTACGCCTTCGGCAGCTTCCCCTTCAGCGCATACAGCGCCTCGAGCGCCTCGCGCGGCGACATCTCGTCGGGATGCAGCGCTTTCACCGCCTCTAACATCTGCTCGGCTTCGCTCGGCGGCGCGGGCTCGGCGGCGGCGCGCGAGGGGACCGCGAACAGCGGCAGGTCATCGGCCAGTGCGCGGGCGGTCTGGCCGCGGTCCTGCGCCTCAAGTTTGGCAAGCACCGCTTTCGCCCGCGCGATCACCGGCGGCGGCAGGCCGGCGAGCTTGGCGACCTGGATGCCATAAGAGCGGTCGGCTGAGCCCGGCAGCACCTCGTGCAGGAACACCACGTCGCCCTGCCATTCCTTCACCCGTACCGTGGCATTGAACATGCGTGGCAGTTTTGCCGACAGCGCGGTCAGCTCATGATAATGCGTGGCGAACAGCGTGCGGCAGCGGTTGGCCTCATGCAGATGCTCGATCGCGGCCCAGGCAATCGAGAGCCCGTCGAAGGTCGCGGTGCCTCGTCCGATCTCGTCGAGGATCACAAGCGAGCGTTCGCTCGCCTGATTGAGGATGACGGCGGTCTCGACCATCTCGACCATGAAGGTGGAGCGGCCGCGGGCGAGATCGTCGGCCGCGCCGACCCGCGAGAACAGCCGGTCGACGATGCCGATCCGCGCCCGTGCGGCCGGCACGAACGACCCAATTTGAGCAAGGAGCGCAATCAGCGCGTTCTGGCGCAGGAAGGTCGACTTGCCCGCCATGTTCGGACCGGTCAGCAGCCAGAGCTGGCCGGATTTCTGGCTCGGTGCGGGAGAGAGGTCGCAGTTGTTGGCGATGAAGGGCTGGCCGGCGCGCTTCAAGGCCTGCTCGACCACCGGATGGCGGCCGGCCTCGATGGCAAAGCCGAGCGAGGCGTCGACCTCGGGCCGCACATAATTGTCGTCGACCGCAAGTTTCGCCAGCGCGGTGGCGACATCGAGCAGTGCAAAGGCATGGGCGGCGGCGCGCAGATCGTCGCTGGCTTCGAGCGCGCGAGCGCACAGCCGTTCGAAAATTTCCAGTTCGAGATTGAGCGCGCGATCGCCGGCGTTGGCGATCTTGGCCTCGATCTCGCCAAGCTCCGACGTAGTGAAGCGAACTTGCCCGGCTAGCGTCTGGCGATGGATGAAGGTCGCATTCAAAGGCGGCGACATCAATTTGTCGCCGTGCTGCGCGGTGACCTCGACGAAATAGCCGAGCACATTGTTGTGCCGGATTTTGAGGCCTTTGACGCCGGTGTCGTCGGCGTAGCGCGCCTGCATCGCCGCGACCACCAGCCGCGAGGCATCGCGCAGGCTGCGGGCCTCGTCGAGCGCCGGCTCATAGCCTTCGCGAACGAAGCCGCCGTCGCGCTTGATCAGCGGCAATTGTTCCGACAGCGCGCGGTCATATTCACGCGCCAACTCTCGCGACGGCTGGCGGAGTGCCGCGATCACGGCGGTGATTTCCTGCGGCGGCTGCTCCAGCTCGTCCAGTCGTGCCAGCGCCTGGTCGGCGGCGAGGATGCCGTCGCGCAGGCCGGCGAGATCGCGCGGCCCGCCGCGTCCGACCGACAGCCGCGCCAGTGCACGCGACATATCGGGTGCGCCGCGCAGGATGGAGCGGATGTCTTCGCGTGCCGCGCTGTCGGCGACGAAAGCGCTGATAGCGTCCAGCCGGCGCACGATCTGCGCGCTGTCGGTCAGCGGCGCGGCAAGGCGTTGCGCGAGCAGCCGTGAGCCCGCCGAGGTCACCGTGCAGTCGATGGCGTCGAGCAGCGAGCCGCGCCGCTCGCCGGCGAGCGTACGCGTCAGTTCGAGATTGGCGCGGGTCGCGGGATCGATCGCCATGGTCGAGCCGGTGGCCTCGCGCGCGGGCGGCGACAGCGGCGGGCGCTTGCCCACTTGCGTTCGGTCGATATAGGTGACGGCGGCGGCCGCGGCGGTGGCTTCCAGCCGCGACATCGCGGCCAGTCCATCCATGGTCGCGACCGCGAAATAGTCGCACAGCCGCCGTTCGGCGGTGGCGCTATCGAACACGTCGCGGGTCAGCGGCGTCACCGCCGGCAATTCATTCAGCAGCGGCGCCAACTCGCTGTCGCCATAAAGCGCGTCGGCGACGATGGCCTCGTTCGGGTTGATCCGCGCCAGCGCCGCCTGCAGCTCGCCGCCGCCGCACTCCGTCACCATGAATTCGGAGGTCGAGATGTCGATCCAGGCGAGACCAAAGCGATCGCCGCCTGCGGAAGAGCGCGTGCGCGCGATCGCCAGCAGATAATTGTTGGCGCGGGCATCGAGCAGGGTGTCCTCGGTCAGCGTGCCCGGCGTCACCACCCGCACCACGCCGCGTTTGACCACGCTCTTGTTGCCGCGCGCCTTCGCGGCGGCCGGGTCTTCCATCTGCTCGCAGACCGCGACGCGAAACCCCTGCGCGATCAGCCGATGCAGGTAATCGTCGGAGCGTTCGACCGGCACGCCGCACATCGGGATGTCGGCGCCTTGATGCTTGCCGCGCTTGGTCAGCATGATGCCGAGCGCCTTGGATGCGATCTCGGCGTCCTCGAAGAACAGCTCGTAGAAATCGCCCATCCGGTAGAACAGCAAGAGGCCCGGATGGGCCGCCTTGATTTCGAGGTACTGCTCCATCATCGGCGTGACGCGCGCATTCGCTTCCTGCGGCGTGGCGTCGGGCGGGGGTGGTGGAACGGACACGGGCTGCTGCATCGTCATGGGCGGCGCAACCTAGCGAATTTCCCCACCCCATCCTATCGGTTTGCCGTGGGGAATACGGTTTTCCACGACCGGCCATGCACGAAAGCCGAGGCCGAACCCAAAGCGTCAATTGACCTCTTTCAGGCGCACTCCTACAACTCGCCATCAAAATCGTGCCTTCAGGGAGAACGCCGATGGGTGACGTGTTCATTTGCGATGCCGTGCGAACTCCGATCGGCCGTTTCGGCGGATCGCTGGCCAAGGTCCGTGCCGACGATCTGGCGGCGGCGCCGATCAAGGCCCTGATGGCCAAGCATCCCAAGCTCGACTGGTCGCAGGTCGACGAAGTCTTTTTCGGCTGCGCCAACCAGGCCGGCGAGGACAACCGCAATGTCGCGCGCATGGCGCTGCTGCTGGCGGGCCTGCCGGAATCGGTTCCCGGCCAGACCCTCAACCGCCTCTGCGCCTCCGGGCTCGATGCGGTCGGCGCGGCCGGGCGCGCGATCCGTGCCGGCGAGATCGATCTCGCGATTGCCGGCGGCGTCGAATCGATGACGCGGGCGCCGTTCGTGATGGGCAAGGCGCCGGAAGCGTTCTCCCGCTCCGCCGATATTTTCGACACCACCATCGGCTGGCGCTTCATCAATCCCTTGATGAAGGCGCAGTATGGCGTCGACGCGATGCCGGAGACCGGCGAGAACGTCGCCGAGGAATTCCAGGTGTCGCGCGCCGACCAGGACGCCTTCGCGATCCGCTCGCAGCAGCGCGCCGGCAAGGCGATCGCCTCTGGTTACTTCGCCGCCGAGATTACGCCGATCACGATCCCCGGCGGCAAGGCCGGTCCCGTGACGGTCGACAAGGACGAGCATCCGCGCCCTGAGACCACGCTGGAAGGGCTCGCCAAGCTGAAGCCGATCGTGCGCAATCCCGGCACGGTGACCGCCGGCAATGCGTCGGGCGTTAATGACGGCGCCGCCGCGATGATCCTCGCCTCCGAGGCCGCGGTGAAGAAACATGGCCTGACCCCGCGTGCGAAAATTCTCGGGCTTGGCGTCAGCCGCGGTGCCGCCGCGCATCATGGGCATCGGTCCGGTGCCGGCGACCCGCAAGCTGATGGAGCGGCTGGGTCTGAAGATCAGCGACTTCGATTTGATCGAGCTCAATGAAGCCTTCGCGTCGCAGGGTATCGCTTGTCTGCGCCAGCTCGGCGTCAAGGACGATGCCGACTTCGTCAATCCGCATGGCGGCGCGATCGCGCTCGGCCATCCTCTGGGGATGAGCGGTGCGCGGCTCGCGATGACCGCGATGCACGGCATGGAAGTGCGCGGCGGAAAGCGCGCGCTCGCCACCATGTGCGTCGGCGTCGGCCAGGGCGTCGCGGTCGCAATCGAGAAACTGAATTGATCGTCATTGCGAGCGCAGCGAAGCAATCCATCCCTCCACTTGTGGAGCTATGGATTGCTTCGTCGCTTCGCTCCTCGCAATGACGATGTACTCTCGGGAAACAAACAATGACCCTCATCTATCCGGTCGATAGCAACAAAGCCCACCCCTTGCCGCTGTCGCCGGGCTACAAGAGCTCGATCAAGCGTGCGCCCACGAAGCCGCTGATCCCGATGCGTCACACGCTCTCGGAATTGACCGGGCCTGTTTACGGCCACGAGACCGTGCGTGAGCATGACAGCGACCTGACGCGCCAGCATGCCGGCGAGCCGCTCGGCGAGCGCATCCTCGTGCACGGCCATGTGCTCGACGAGGACGGCCGCGGCGTGCCCAACACGCTGCTCGAAATCTGGCAGGCCAATGCCTGCGGCCGCTACATCCATGTCCGCGACCAGCATCCGGCGCCGCTCGATCCGAACTTTACGGGTGCCGGCCGCGCGCAATCCGATGCCAAGGGCTACTACAAGTTCGTCACCATCAAGCCCGGCGCCTATCCCTGGGGCAATCACCACAACGCGTGGCGCCCCGCGCACATCCACTTCTCGGTGTTCGGCCACTCCTTCGTCTCGCGACTTGTGACGCAGATGTATTTCCCCGGCGATCCCCTGTTCGAGTTCGATCCGATCTTCAATTCGGTGCCCGACGCCAACGCGCGGATGCGGATGGTTTCGAGCTTCGACCTTGCCGGCACCCAGCCGGAATGGGCGCTGTGCTACCGTTTCGACATCGTGCTGCGCGGCAAGAACGCGACTCCCATGGAGAACAAGAAGTGAGCGGCATCACGCCATCGCAGACCGTCGGGCCTTTCTTCAAGTATGGGCTGACGCCGAACCGCCAGTACGCCTGGAACGACGCCTTCACCAGCAATCTGGTGACGCCGGACGCGACCGGCGAGCGCATCCGCGTCGAGGGCATGGTCTATGATGGCGACGGCGCGATCGTGCCGGACTGCATGCTGGAAGTATGGCAGGCCGATGCGCAGGGCCGTTACGCCGATCCGCAGGACAATCGCGCGCTGCCGAACACGAAGTTTCGCGGCTTCGGCCGCACCGGCACCGACGGCGAGGGCCGCTATTTCTTCGACACCATCAAGCCAGGCTCGGTTCCCGATCCCGACGGCAAGGCGCAGGCGCCGCATCTACTGCTCGCGGTGTTCGCGCGCGGCATGCTGCGCCATCTCTATACCCGGATCTATTTCGGCGACGAGAAGGGCAACAGCAGCGATCCCGTGCTGGTGCAAGTCCCCGCCGATCGCCGCGCGACCTTGATCGCGCAGCGCAAGGCCGGCGGTGCAGTTTACACCCTCGACCTGCGGCTGCAGGGCGGCGCGGAGACGGTGTTTTTTGACGTGTGAGGCTCTTCACCTCTCCCCGCCTTGCGGGGAGAGGTCGGCGCGCAGCGCCGGGTGAGGGGCCGGGCACACTCGAAGACTGAGCTGGACTGTTCCGGATTCGAAGAACGTGCGAGTCGGATAGATTTGCGATTGCGGCACCAGTGTGCCTTGCCCCTCACCCGAAACCTCGCTGCGCTCGGCTTCGACCTCTCCCCGTAAAGGACGGGGAGAGGTGAAGAAGAGAACTACTCCATCACCGCATGTTCCGGCGCGCCCGCCTGCGCGCGCAGCGCGGCCTTGGTCGAGCCGATCATCAGCGCCAGCGGGATCGAGACCAGGATGAACAGCATCACCAGCTGGTAGTCCTGCGAGAAGGCGATGATCTGCGCCTGCAGGCCGGTCATCACGTCCATCATGGCGCGGCCCTTGTCGGTCGTCATGTCGATCATGCCGGCCACATCGGGCATCTGCATGGCGTGATTGAACGGGTTCACATGGTTGTTGAGGACCGCATAGACGCGCCGCGAGCCTTCGGTGAGCTGCGCGATCACGATGGAGATGCCGATCGAGCTGGCGACATTGCGCATCAGGGTCAGCATCGAGGTGCCGTCGGTGCGCAGATGATTGGGCAGTGTCATGAACGCCACCGTCGACAGCGGCACGAACACCAGGCCGAAGCCGAAGCCCTGGAAGATGCTGAGCGTGACGATCTCCTGCACGCCGGTCTGATCGGTCCATGCCGACATGTAATACAGCGATAGCGCGGTGATGCCGAGCCCGGTGATGATCAGGGTGCGCGCCTCGATATAACGCATCAAGCGGCCGACCAGCATCATGGCGACGAAGGTGCCGCAGCCGCGGCTTGCGAGCAGCACGCCGGCGGTGATGATGGGGTAGCCGATGACGTTCTGCAGATAAGGCGAGGACAGCGCCATGGTCGAGTACAGCACCAGCCCCATCACGGCCATGAACACGCAGCCGGTGAGGAAGTTGCGATCCCGAAACAGCGAAAACTGGATGAACGGACGCGACGTCGTCAGCGAATGCGCGAAGAAATAGTAGAAGCCGATGCCGGAGATGATGAACTCGGCCAGAATCTCGTTCGATTCCAGCCAACCGAGCTGCTCGCCGCGGTCGAGCGCGAGCTGCAGCGAGCCGATGCCGATTGCAAGCGCTGAGAAGCCGAACCAGTCAAAGCGCAGGTTCAGATCCTTCTTGGTCTCGTCCATGAACACCATGAGGCCAAGCACGGTGAAGAAGCCGAACGGCAAATTGACGAAGAACACCCAGTGCCAGGAATAGGTCTCGGTCAGCCACGCCCCGAGCGAGGGTCCCATGATCGGGCCCATCATCACGCCCATGCCCCAGATCGACATGGCCTTGGCGCGTTCCTGCAAGGTGTAGGAATCGAGCATGACCGCCTGCGACAGCGGCACCAGTGCTGCGCCGAACACACCCTGCAGCAGGCGAAACAGCACCATCTGGTTGATGTCTTGCGCCAGTCCGCAAAACACCGACGCCACGGTGAAGCCGGCTGAGCAGATGATGAAGATGCGCTTGCGGCCGAAGCGGTTGGCGACCCAGCCGACCGGCGCGGTCATGATCGCGGCCGCAACGATGTAGGAGGTCAGCACCCAGTTGATCTGGTCCTGCGAGGCCGACAGCGTGCCCTGCATGTAGGGCAGCGCCACATTGGCGATCGTGGTGTCCAGCGCCTGCATGATTGTCGCCGTCATGGCGCAGATCGTCACCATGTTCCGGCGCAAGCCGGGAGCCAAAGACGGCGAGGGCAGGGTGGTCGGCGACATCGCCGTTTATTCCTGGTGCGCCGTTGCCGAGAGGCCGAGCAGGCCGGCCAGCGTGCGCTTGTGGCCGGTGTCGATGGTGGCATAGACGCTCATGCCGGCCTTCAGCCGTTTGACGAACGGATCGTCCTTGTCGAAATAGATCCGCACCGGTACGCGCTGCACGACCTTGACGAAATTGCCGGTGGCGTTCTGCGGCGGCAGGATCGCGAATTGCGCGCCGGTGCCGGGCGACAGCGAGCCGATGTAACCCTTGAATACGTGGTTCGGGAACGCATCGACATCGAGCGTGACCGGCTGGCCTTCGACGACATAGGTGAAATCGCTCTCCTTCGGATTGGCATCGACCCAGGGATTGGCGACATCGATCACCGAGAACACCGGCGTGCCGGCGGCGACGAAGCGGCCGAGCTGGATCTGCTCGACTTGCGTGGCAACGCCCGCCATCGGCGCGCGCAGCACGGTGTGGTCGAGGTTGCGCTGCGCCATGTCGAGCGCGGCCTTGGCCTGCGCATAGGGCGGAAACTCCGCGATCGGCAAATCGGGATTGCCGAGCAGCTGTGCCTTGGCGTTGGAGAGGTTCTGCTTGACGAATTGCAATTGCGCGCCCGCGGTGACGAGGCCGGTGCCGGAATTGTCGAGATCGAGTTGCGACCCGACCTTCTGGTTGACCAGCTGCTGCTTGCGTTCGACGTCGCGCTGCTTCAGGTCGACACCCTGCTGCGCGAGGTCGGCCATCTGGCCGTAGATTTTGACGTTGGCGACGAGATTGTCATAGGTGGTCTTGGCCTGCGCGAGCTGCGCCTTGGCCTGGTTGACCGCGAGCTGGAACGGCTCGGGATCGATCGTGAAAAGCTCGTCGCCCTCCTTGACGTTCTGGCCTTCTTTCACCGTGACCTTGATGATCTTGCCGGAGATGTCGGGCGTGATCAGCACCTTCTGGGCGCCGACATAGGCGTCGTCAGTGGTCACGTAGCGGCCACCGGCCAGATAGAACCAGAATCCGCCGATCGCGACCGCAAGCGGCAGCACCACCAAAAGCAAGACGCGGCGATAGCGCCGCATGCCGGCCATCAGGCGGCGGCGCGGCTCCGCGGCGAGTTTCACGCGCGGCTTTGCGGGTGGGGCGCCCTTCTGTTCGGGTGGGAATTTCAGGACAGGATCAGCCATAGCGCTGCTCCTTTCGTGATTCACCTGCGGCGGTCTGGATGGCGTTTCGTACATTTTCTTTGACGAGTTCCAATTGCGTGAGCAGTTGATGCGCATCGGCCGGATGAATGCCCTCGAGCGCGGTCGCGGTCAGTTCGGAGCGCAGGCCGGAGAGCTTGCCGAGCAGCGCGCGCCCGGCCTTGAGCAGATACAGCCGGTTGACGCGCCGGTCAGAGGTATCGCCACGACGCTCGATCCAGTCGTTCTCGCAGAGCTTGTCGATCAGCCGCGTCAGCGTGATCGGCTGCATCTCCATCTGCTCGGCGAGCTCGGTCTGCGTCATGCCCTCGTTGCGTTCGACCTTGGCCAGAACAGCCCACTGCGCGCGGGTGATGCTGAAACGCGAGGCTTCCTTGTCGGCGTAGGCGCGCACCAGGCGCTGCACCTCGCCGAGCGTGAACAAGAAGTTCATATCCACGGAACCGCGCATGATTATCCCCATCTCCTAAGCTTGGGATATTATAAGCTAGCTTATGATTTTTTCATGGCAAGTTAATTTGGGACCTGCCCCGCGCCTGCGGCATGGCTCGGCCCTTCGGCTTTGGAATCGCAGGGCAAAATGCTACAAATCGCGGCAATGACCCCGACCAAGCCGGCTTTTCCCGCGCCCGATCATGACCACAACCGCTGTGCGGCGGATGCGATCCGCCACGCCGAAACCGTGTGCCGGGAACGGGCGCAGAAATTCACCCCGATCAGGCGGCATGTGCTGCAGGCGCTCTTGTCGAGCCACCGGCCGCTCGGCGCCTATGAGGTGATCGACGAACTCGCCAAGTCGATGCCGCGGCCGGCGCCGATCACGGTCTATCGCGCGCTCGATTTCCTGATGGCGAATGGCCTGGTGCATCGGATCGAAAGCCGCAACGCCTATCTTGCCTGCGCGCATGATCATGACGCGGCCGCGGCGGTCGCCTTCCTGATCTGCGAGCGCTGCGGTTCGGTTGGCGAAATTCCCGCCGCGCCCGTGGCGCAGTCGCTCGGCGCCGCGGCACGGGCAACCGGCTTTGCGCCGAAATTGTCCGTGGTCGAGATCACTGGCACCTGCGCGCACTGCCAGAAGGCGGCGTAAGGCATGACGTTGTTTCACCAAATCGAGCAGCGCACTCGATGCACCTCGCCCCGCGTGCGGGGAGAGGTCGGAATTCAAGCGCAGCTTGAATTCCGGGTGAGGGGGATTCTCCGCGGATCCGTCTCTCACCATTTTCTCGGAAGCGGCCCCTCACCCCAACCCTCTCCCCGCGAAGAACGGGGAGAGGGAGCACATCTTCCAGGCGGACGCAGCGCGATCCAATCTCACCACCACTAAATCAACAACACGGCGGCAAGCCGGTCACGAGGAATGATGTCTGCCAACAACTCGAACCCATCCAACGGGCGGCCGCTCAGCCCGGGCGCCATCGCGCTGATGCTGTTGCTCTGCCTGTCCTGGGGTTTCAACCAGATCGCGGTGAAGCTCGCGCTACCGGACATGCCGGCGATGATGCAGGCGACCTTCCGTTCGGTCGGCGCGCTGCCGGTGCTGCTGATCATAGGCTGGCTGCGCAAGGTCGATTTCTCGCTGCGCGACGGCTCGCTCGGCCCCGGCATTGTTGCCGGCATTCTGTTCGGCCTCGAGTTCGTGCTGATCTATCAGGGCCTGCGTCTCACCACCGCCTCGCGCGCCGTCGTTTTCCTCTACACCGCGCCGTTCTTTGTCGCGCTCGGCTCATACCGCATCCTCGGCGAGCGGCTACGCGCCTCGCAATGGGCCGGGCTCGCGCTGAGCTTTGCCGGGGTAGCGCTGGCGATCGGCGTGCCGCAGCCCAATGTCGATTCGAATGTTCTGCTCGGCGATCTCCTGATCGTCGGCGGCGGCGCGATGTGGGGCGCCACCACTGTGATCGCCAAGGGAACAAAGCTGCGGCTCGCTGCGCCGGAGAAGGCGCTGGGCTATCAGGTCGCGATCTCGATTCCGATCCTTGCCCTGGCAGCCTGGATGTTCGGCGAAACGCTGGATCACATCCCCGGGCCGCTCGCGATCTCCGTCGTCGCCTATCAGGCGATCTGGGTGGTCGGTCTGACCTTCACCATGTGGTTTGCGCTGATCCAGACCTATTCGGCGAGCAAGCTCTCGGCCTTCACCTTCATCACGCCGCTGTTCGGCGTGGTCGCGAGCTATTTCATCCTGCACGACCAGCTGACGCCGACGTTTGGCGCGGCAGCGTTGCTGGTGATCGCGGGACTGTGGCTTGTGAATCGTCCCGAGACGATCGGGCGAGAGGTGGTGCCCGATCCGAACGTGCCGGCGTAGATTCCACCTCTCCCCGCGTGCGGGGAGAGGTCGCGCCAAAGGCGCGGGTGAGGGGGACTTTCCACATGCCGTGCTCGTGGACGCAGCCCCTCACCCCAACCCTCTCCCCGTAAGAACGGGGAGAGGGAGAAGAAAGATCAACCCACTTCGATCGGCAGCTTGTCGTCGACAGCCCATTCGCCCATCGAGGCGTCATAGAGCGTCAGCTTGTCGTAGCCGAGCCGGTGCAGCATGAAGAGGTCGATGGTCGCCGAGATGCCGCCGCCGCAATAGGCGACCACGCGCTTGTCGCGGGAGAAACCCTGGTCGGCGAATTTTTTCTCGGCGTCTGCGAGCGGCACGAAAGTTTTTGTCGCGGGATCGATCAGCGTTGCCGCCGGAACGCTGACGCTGCCGGGAATGCGCCCGGGCCGGCCGTAGCGGCTCGGCTCCAGTCCCTTGTAGAATTGCGGGCCGAGCGCGTTGACGGTGACCGTGTGAGAGTCGCCGCTCGAAGCGAGCACCTCGTCCTTGCCGACGAAGAAACCGGGCCGAGGCTTCGCCTGGAAGGTCGCGGGCGGATAGTCGCCGGTCAACCCGGTCTCGATGTCGCGACCTTCCGCGGTCCACTTGTCGATGCCGCCGTCGAGCACGGCGACGTTGTCGAAGCCGAGCGCGCGCAGCATCCACCAGAATCGCGTCGCCCACATCGCCGTCCCGATCGAATAGAGCACCACGCGGCTGTTCGGCGAAATGCCGTGGCGGCCGAAGGCCGCTTCGAGTTGCGCGACGGGCGCCATCATGAAGCGAAGCTCGGTGGTCTTGTCGGAGAACTCGCCCTGCAGATCCAGGAAATTCGCGCCCGGAATATGCCCGGCCTCGAACGTCTGACGGCCCGGCACGACGAGATAAGGGACGCCGCTGCCCGCGGGCGCCGGCTCCAGATAGGTCGTGCAATCGTAGAGGCGAAGATCGGGCTGCGTGAGAATGCCGGCGAGTTCCGCCGTTGAGATCAGTTCGCTGTGCGCCATGATCGCCTCCCGATGTTCTGTTGAACCCATGCTAGGGCGCGGTGGACCACATGAAAAGCTGACCCTTTGCCCTTTGATTCCGGCCTGATCGGTCCAATATAGCGGTCATGCAAAATGCCTTCGCCCAAGCGGGGCCTTAGCATTAACCAATTGAAATAACTTCGGAAAATGTCCGATCCATCACCCGCCTGACGGATAGGCGCCCCCTTGGTGAATGTCACCAAAACCTGATATTCGGTTCCCCATGAACAAGCCCGAAAAAATCGAGACTGATATTGCCGGCCCGAGCGCCCGGCACAGGACCACGCAAGTCATGGTCGGCAATGTCGCCGTCGGCGGCGGCGCGCCGATCGTGGTGCAGTCGATGACCAACACCGACACCGCCGATGTCGCGGGCACCATCGCGCAGGTCGCAGCGCTGTCGCGCGCCGGCTCGGAGATGGTGCGCATCACCGTCGACCGCGAGGAAGCCGCCGCCGCCGTGCCGCGCATCCGCGACGGGCTGCGCAAGCAGGGCATCACCACGCCGCTGATTGGCGATTTCCATTACATCGGCCACAAGCTGCTCGCCGACTATCCTGATTGTGCCGAGGCGCTCGACAAGTATCGCATCAATCCCGGCAATGTCGGTTTCAAGAACAAGCGCGACACCCAATTTGCCGACATCATCGAGATCGCCAACAAGAACGACAAGCCGGTGCGGATCGGCGCCAATTGGGGCTCGCTCGATCAGGAGCTGCTCACCAAGCTGATGGACGAGAACACGGCCTCGCCCAATCCGAAGGATGCGCGCGCGGTGACGCGCGAGGCGATGGTGCAGTCGGCGCTTCTGTCAGCGGCGCGGGCGCAAGAGCTCGGCATGCCCAAGAACAAGATGATCCTGTCGGCGAAGGTCTCGGCCGTGCAGGATCTGATCGCCGTCTATCAGGAACTGGCGCGCCGCTCCGACTACGCCATCCATCTCGGCCTCACCGAGGCCGGCATGGGCTCGAAGGGCATCGTCGCTTCCTCCGCCGCGCTCGGCATCCTCCTGCAGGAGGGCATCGGCGACACCATCCGCATCTCGCTGACCCCGGAGCCCGGCGGTGACCGCACGCTCGAGGTGCAGGTCGCGCAAGAGCTGCTGCAGACTATGGGCTTCCGCACCTTCGTGCCGTTGGTTGCGGCCTGCCCCGGCTGCGGCCGCACCACCTCGACCACCTTCCAGGAGTTGGCGCGCTCGATCCAGGATTTCATCCGCACGGAGATGCCGGGCTGGAAGACGAAGTTTCCTGGCGTCGAGACGCTCAACGTCGCCGTCATGGGCTGCATCGTCAACGGCCCCGGCGAATCCAAGCACGCCAATATCGGCATCTCGCTGCCCGGCACCGGCGAGGCGCCGGCCGCACCCGTGTTCGTCGACGGCAAAAAGTTCCGCACGCTTCGCGGTCCGACGATCGCCGCCGACTTCAAGGCGCTTGTCATCGACTACATCGACCAGAAGTATGGTGCGGGCGCGAAGGCACCGGAGACATCAGCGGCGGAGTGACGCGAAGCGTCATTCCGGGGCGCGCGTTAGCGCGAACCCGGAATCTCGAAGTACAGGATTTGTAGGGCGGATTAGCGCAAGCGTAATCCGCCTTCTTTTTGCGTGAGCGAAGCGGCGGGTTACGCTTCGCTAACCCGCCCTACGATGCTACGATGCGGCAAAAGTAATCCGGAGGAACCCCATGAGCTCGCTGTCAGGCAAGCACGGACCGCGCTATCGGCACACCGCTGGTGAGTCCGAGCCCTATGAGACCATCGGCGTCGAGAAGCTCACGCCGATCATCGGCGCGGAGATATCAGGCGTCGACATCGGCAAGCTCGTCGATGGCGGCACCTCCAACCGCCAGATGGACGAGATCCATCGCGCGCTGGCGGAAAATCTCGTGATCTTCTTCCGCGACCAGCACATCTCGCCGCAACAACATCTCGCCTTCGGCCGCAAGTTCGGCGACCTGCATATTCATCCCGCCGCGCCCAACGAGGGCGATCCCGGCCTGATGCGAATCTATGCCGACAAGGATTCGCCGCGCGCCAATGGCGAGGGCTGGCACACCGACGTTTCCTGCGATCAGGAGCCGCCGATGGGCTCGATCCTCTACATCAAGCAGTGCCCGCCGCGCGGCGGCGACACGCTGTTCGCGAACATGTACGCGGCCTATGAGGCGCTGTCGGATCGCATGAAGGCCTATCTCGACGGGCTGACCGCGCTGCATGACGGCGAGCAGGCTTATCGCGGCCTCTACGCAAATTACGGCGTTGCCGACAAGCAGGCCTATCCGCGCGCCGAGCACCCGATCATCCGCACTCATCCGGTGACCGGCAGGAAGTCGCTCTATGTCAATCGCGGCTTCACGCGTTTCATCATCGGCGTTCCCCGCGACGAGAGCGACGCGATGCTGGCCTATCTCTACCAGCACATGGAAAACCCGCTGTTCCAGTGCCGCTTCCGCTGGAGCGAGAACGCGATCGCGTTCTGGGACAATCGCTGCGCCCAGCATCGCGCGATGTGGGATTATTGGCCGCACACCCGCGCCGGCACGCGCGTCACCGTGAAGGGCGAGCGGCCGGTGTAAGTTGCGTAGGGCGGATTAGCGTAAGCGTAATCCGCCATGTCTCCCGGGATTCGGCGGATTACGCCTTCGGCTAATCCGCCCTACGGGCCGCGATTGACCAGCGTCGCAAGCCGCGCAGCGGCCGGCACGATCAGCTGCCGGGGAAAGCCCGAGAAGCCGAGCATCAAGCCGGGACGGGCGCGCGCCTTGCGGTAGAAGCGGCTGATCGCGCGAACGACGATGCCAGCGTCCCTCGCCTTGGCCTCGACGTCGATGTCGGACGACCCGTCGCGCAACCAGGCGATCAGATGCATGCCCTGATCGGGCGGCGTCACGTCCAATCGATTTCCCGCGCGGCGCGTCAGCGTTTCAACCAGCGCATCGCGTTGCTCGCGATACAGTGCGCGCATGCGGCGGATATGCGCGGCGAAATGGCCTTGCGCCATGAACTCCGCGACGACCTGCTGCTGCAGCGTCGCCGGCTGGCGGTCGATCAGGTAGCGCGCGCCGACAAAGGCCCGCAGCAGCGACGGTGGCACCACGGCGTAGCCGAGCCGCAATCCGGGAAACAGCGCCTTGTTGAGCGTGCCGACATAGATCACCTGCTCGGAATCGGCGAGGCCCTGCAAGGATGCCAGCGGCGGCCCCGAATAGCGAAACTCGCTGGTGTAATCATCTTCGATGATGATTGCGCCGCTTTCTCTCGCCCACGCCAGCAGCTCCAGCCGTCGCGTCATCGACATCGCAACGCCGGTCGGAAACTGATGCGAGGGCGTCACGAACGCCGCGCGTGCCCGCGGTGCGCTGCGCCGGCCGGCATCGACGATCAGCCCCTCCGCGTCTACAGGAATCGCGTGCGGCCGCACCTTGGCAAGCAACAGCTGTGCATGCGTGAGCGGATAGCCGGGATCCTCGACCCAGACGTCGTCATCGGGCGCAAGCAGCACGCGGATCGCAATATCGAGCGCCTGCTGCGTTCCCGCCGTGATGACGATTTGATCGGGCTCGCAACGTACCGCGCGCGCCGCCCGCAGATATTCGCAGATGTTGGTGCGCAGCGCGATCAGTCCGGCGGGATCGGCATAACCGAGATCGTCGGGCCCGAGCCGGCGCACCGCGCGATGGGTCAGGCTGCGCCAGGTCTCCGCGGTGCGTGCGTCGATCAGCGTACGGCCGGTGTTGAAGGCGCGCGCCTCGCCCTGCATCGCCGATCGCTCGAAATCGGGAAAGGCCCGCGCCGACGTCACGACCGCCGCACGCGTCGCACGCGGGGCACGATGCCGTTTTTGCGTAAGTCCGGCCACCTCGTCCGAGATGAAGGTGCCGGAGCCCGCGCGGCTCTCGAGGTAGCCTTCGGCCAGCAACTGCTCGTAGGCGGACACCACGGAGGCGCGCGCCACGCCGAGCCGCGCAGCCATCACGCGTGACGACGGCACGCGCGTGCCCGCGCGCAGCGCGCCCGACAGCACGGCGGCGCGCACCTGCATGTAGATCTGCCGCGACAGCGGAGTGCCGCTCGCCCGCTCAAGCTGCCAGGCGTAGAGATCGGCCCATCCTTGTGAGGTCGTCGTCATCATCGAAACAAAGTGGTCTGCTACAACGGAGGAAATTGGACCATTCCGACGGACCAGTAAAGCGCTAGCTTCGGGCCTCAATCGGAATGGAAAAGATGACCGCCTCCGCACCACTCGACCAGGCCTGGAACTACCCGCTGTTCGAGGCGCTTTACCGCCGCCGCTCGCGGCGTTTCGGCCTCGGCTTCGAGATGCCGGAGGGGCCGTTCAAGTACAAGTCCGCGCATGCGCCCCTTCCGCTGAGCGAGCTAGAGGAAGCGCTGCTGCTCGGCGCCGGCGCCGGATTTTCCGGGTTCGCCTTCTGGGACCTGCCGACCTCGACACATTACCCTCATTCTCACTCTCAGCCTCGCGTGAGCGGCCGCACTTTCCCGACCACGCGCCCCGGCGGCCACACCACGCTGTTCTGGACCAACGATGACGGATTTTATGTGCTCGACGACAACGTCGAGCCGACAAAGCTGCGCGAGATCGAAACCGCGGAAGAGCGCGGCAAGCTGCTCGACATCTACCGCACCCAGCGCCGCACGCTTGGCCAGGGCCGGCTCGACATTCCCCGACATGTGCTGCCGATGAGCGGGCACGACCTCTGGGATTCCAACCAGCCGGGCTCGACGCTGTTTCTGCCGGTCTGCGATGTCAGCGCCGAGGTGATCTCATTGATCGCACAGTTCGTCGACCCGGCGCTGCGCCGCTATGCGCCCGCGAGCGGTGGCTTCAATATCGTCGACGACCGGCACGGCAATCGTCCCGCCGGTACCGAGCCCTGGCTCAAGAGCGGGTTGCTCGACGCCGAGCTGGTCCTGCCGCTGTCGATCCTCGAGCGCCAGGCCTGCTATTACGTGTTCAGCGAGCCGGCGGCGATCTGCCAGAACATGTTCCTCGCAACCGAGGCGCTCGGGCTCGGCGGCTGGAAGCATTGCGGGTTCCTGTCGCTGGAGATTTTGCAGCGCATGGGTTTCCGCTTGGCGGGCGACGGGCCGTTCGGCAATCCGATCGGGCGCGACGGCGTCGTCACGGCAAGCTGTCCGCCCTGGTATCCGACCATGGATGCGGCGGTCGACGCGGTGTTTTCGCGAATCCGCGAGGCCGGAGACGCCGTGCCGCATCGCATGTCGAGCGAGGCGCATCGCGCTGGCGCGATCCGCCTCAGCGCCGAAGGGCTCGCCTGCACCAAGGCGGTCTGCAACTACATTTACGACACCTACGGCCGCTTTCCCGGCACCACGGATGCGATGCATCTGATGTGGGTGATGCAGGCGCATCACATCGATACCGATTATTACGACCGCTTCTTCGGCAGTGACGCCTATGGCCCGCAGCATGCGGCGCATATGGCGACCTGGCATCGGTGAGGGTTCGTCATTGCGAGGAGCCAACGGGTCCGGCCCGCTTGGGCCGGCCCGATGACAGGCTCCGCGACGAAGCAATCCATGCTTCCGCAAGCGCATAAGTGGATTGCTTCGCTTCGCTCGCAATGACGACATTATGTACGTCAATTCGCGCACCTTCGGCGTTGACGCTTGCTTCCGCCCGCGCCAAGCTTGCGCCAAATCGATTTGCTCCGGAGGTTCGCCATGCTCCGCGCCGAGGACAACAAATTCCTGACCGAATCCGGTGCCGGAACCGGAATGGGCGAGTTGCTGCGCCGGTTCTGGATTCCCGTGCTGCTTTCCGAAGAGCTGCCGGACGCCGACGGCACGCCGAAGAAGATCGTCGTCATGGGCGAGGAGCTGCTCGCCTTCCGCGACTCACGCGGCGTCGTCGGCGTCATCGACCAGTATTGCCCGCATCGCGGCGCCAATCTCTGGCTCGGCCGCAACGAGGAATGCGGCATCCGCTGCGTCTATCACGGCTGGAAGTTCGACACGTCAGGCGCTTGCGTCGACATGCCGACCTCCTATCCCGACCTCAACGCCAAGGACAAGATCCGCATCAAATCCTATCCGGTGCGCGAATGGGGCGAGATGATCTGGGCCTATATGGGCCCGGCCGACGCAATGCCCGATCTGCCCGATCTCGAAATGGCGCTGGTGCCGGCCTCCCACCGCTTCGTCACCAAGAAATGGCAGGACTGCAACTGGGTGCAGGCCGCCGAAGGCTCGATCGATACCGCGCATTTCACCTTCGCGCATCTCTCCTTCGACAAGGAGGAGAACGAGATCCTCGACATCAAGAAACACTTCGTCAATCCGCTGGCGCGGATGTCGAGCGATCAGATGCGCTGGATTGCGGAAGACCCGCGCCCCGTCATCAAGATCAATCCGCATGAGGCCGGCCTGACCGTCGCCGGCGGCCGGCTCACCGGCAGCGACAACATCTATTGGCGCATCGCCCAGTTCCTGATGCCGTTCCATTCCTACGCGCCGAGCGCGATGCCCGGCGAGAACATTTTTGGCCAGACCTTCGTGCCGGTGAGCGACACCAATTGCTGGATCTACACCTATGCCTGGAATCCGGAGCGGCCGCTGACGGAAGGAGAGCGCGACGGCTACCGCAATGGCAATGGCGTGATGGCCGTGGTCGATGAGAACTACGTGCCGCTGCGCCGCAAGGGCAACGACTATCTGATCGACCGCAAGCTGCAGAAGACACGCAGCTACACCGGCATCAAGGGCGTCTCCGAGCAGGACGCCGCGGTGCAGGACAGCCAGGGCCCGATCGCCGACCGCACCCGCGAGCATCTCGGCCCGACCGATCTCGGCATCATGCATTTCCGCAAGCTGGTGCTGGAGGCGGCGCGCGCCCTGCAGCAAGGCACGCCGCCGTCGCATGCGAGACATCAGGACCGCTACGCGGTGCGCGCGGGCGCCTGCGTCACCAACAAGGCCAAGGACCTGCCGGCCGTGATGGTCGAGCGCTTTGGCGATCCGGCCGGTTTCGTCGGCCGGCCGCGGATCGCGGCGGCGGAGTAGCCATTGTTCAGGGGAATGCCTGCCGTGCCACGTCGCCGCACGCTCATCGTCGCGTTGGTCGCGTTTGCGCTGTTGCCGGGGGGCGTGAGCCACGCCGGCTTCTGGTCTGACCTCTTCAAGGGCAAGGATTCGAAAGACAGCGCGCAAAAGCCGGCGCCCTCGAGACCCGCGGCGCCATCGAAGCCGAACATCGCCGACAAGCCCGTGGTCGAGAAACCCGAGAAGCCCGCGCAACCCGCCGCCGCGAAATGCGATCCGGCGAAACTGCGGATCGCCGTCGATGTCGGACACACCAAGGAGTCGGACGGCGCGATGAGCGCGCGCGACGTTCCCGAATACAATTTCAACCTGAACCTCGCGCGGCGCGTGGTGGAGAAATTGAAATCGGAAGGTTTTGCCGACACCCGGCTGATGATCACCGAAGGCAAGGCGCGGCCGAGCCTGATCCGGCGCGTCGCCACGGCCAATGGCATGAAGGCGGATATCTTCCTGTCGATCCACCACGATTCCGTGCCCGACCAGTTCAAGTCGAAATGGGAGTTCGAGGGCAAGAAGATCGAATACAGCGACCGCTTCAGCGGCCATTCGCTGTTCGTCTCAAAGGACAATCCGTTTTTCGAAACCAGCTTCCACCTCGCGCAATTGATCGGCCGCGAGTTGAAGGCCAGGAAGCTCAAATACGCCGATCAATATGCCTCGGCCATCATGGGAAAATACCGCCACGACCTGCTCGACAAGGATGTCGGCGTCTACCGCTACGATCATCTGGTCGTGCTGATGACCACCCACATGCCGGCGGTGCTGCTCGAGGCCGGCTCGATCATCAACCGCGACGAGGAAGTGCAGATGACCTCGCCCGAGCGGCAGGACATGATCACGGGCTCGGTCGCATCAGCGTTCAAGAAGTTCTGCGGCGTCGAGCCCGAGACGGCCGCGAGCGAGAAGAAGAACTGACGCGTCCGCAGTTCACCTCTCCCCGCCCTTTGCGGGGAGAGGTCGGATCGCGCAGCGATCCGGGTGAGGGGCCGAGCACAATTGAAGTGCGAACAACGCTGGTCCCGACTCGAAGAACGTCCGCTTCCGAATCGGATAGATTGGAGGTGGGGCTTGAGCGTGCTTCGCCCCTCACCCGCCGCCTTCGCTACGCTTCGGCGTCGACCTCTCCCCGCAAAGAGCGGGGAGAGGTGACCAGCGCCTCACAGCGGCGTGCCCCGATATTCGCGATTGGCGAGGCTCGCCTCCTCAAGATCGAGGTCGCGCTCGATCCGGCGCCGCGTTTCGTCGGTGATCTTGCCGTCGCGCAACAGCGTGTGGATGAACTTACGCTCGGCCGCGATCAATTCGCGCGTCAGTCCGGTGCCGGCGGCCGAGACATCGTGCTTGTCGGGATCGAGCGAGTCCGGCAACTGGCTGGCGCGCACTTCATGTCGCGCGCGCATCAGGCCGACCACGCTGTCGGAAAGGTCGCGCTTCTCCATGATGGCATCGAGCGACTTCAACCCCACATCCAGCGCCTCGCGCCGCGCCGCGATCTCCCGCTCGTGTTCCCGGACGATCTCGTCGCGGGCGGTGTCGGCGACGCCGAGCGCGCGAACGACCATGGGCAGGAACAGGCCGAGCCCGACCAGCGTGATGAAGATGACGCCGAAGGCGACGAACTGGATCAGGTCGCGGTTGGGAAACGGTGCGCCGCTGTCGAGCGCGAGCGGCAGCGCGAGCGCGGCCGCCAGCGACACCGCGCCGCGCACGCCGGCAAAGGCGAGGATGAACGCCCACTGCCAGGGCGGCGACGGATCGCGCGCGCGCAACGCCTTGCTCATCATCCGCGGCAGATAGACCGCGGGATAAACCCAGACGAACCGCGCGACGATGATGATCGCAGTCACCAGCGCGGTTGCGAGCAGGATGTCATCGAGCGGAAACGCCTTTGATTTTTCGTAGAGCAGCCGCATCTGGAAGCCCGTGAGCAGGAACAGCAGGCCCTCGATCAGGTAGATCAGCAAATTCCAGAAGAAGACGCCCTGCAGCCGCGTCGCATAGGAGATCCACAGCGGGCCGTTCCAGCTCACGTAAAGACCGCAGGCGACGGTTGCGATCACGCCGCTTCCGCCGAGATGCTCGGGCACCCAATAGGCGATGTAGGGCGTGATCAGCGACAGCGTGATTTCGACCTGCGGGTCTTTCGCGTAATGGCGGGCGCGCAGGGTGAGCCAGCCGACCGCGACGCCGAACAGCAGCTCGCCAATGACGACGCCGGCAAACATGCCGGTCGCTTTCGACAGCGAGAACGCGCCCGTGGTGATGGCGACCACCGCGAAGCGGTAGAGGATCAGCGCGGTGGCGTCGTTGCCGAGCCCTTCGCCTTCGAGGATCACCAGCACGCGGCGGGGAATGCCGAGCTTGCGCGCGATCGCCAGCGGCGCCACCGCGTCCGGCGGGGACACGATCGCCCCTAACAGGAAGCCGACGTCCCAGCGCAGCCCGATCAGATAGTGCGTGGCGGCGGCGACCGCGGCGGCGCTGAAGATCACGCAGCCGACCGCTAGCAGGCTGATCGCGCGCAGGCTGTGCTTGAACTCGCGCCAGCTCATGGCGACCGCGGCCGAATAGATCAGCGGCGGCAGCACCAGCAGCAGCACGACCTCGGGCGGCAGCTGCAGCGTCGGCATGCCCGGCACGAAGGCGAGCGCGATGCCGGCCAGCAGCAGCAGGATCGCCGGCGCGATGTCGACCTTGCGCGCCAGATAGGCAGTGCCGGACAGCACCGCGAGCAGGATCAGAAAGATCTGGAAATAGCCTTCCACGGGGTCAGATTTGGCAGGGATCGGCGCTTCGCGTCAATGCGGGGGGAGGGATCAGCCATCACGCCGGTTTCAGTCGGCTTGCTGACAAATTCGTGAAGCCTTGCGCCCAAACGTCGCAAAACCGCATCCGCCGCAGGCCCGTACCGGCCGCGACCACACGGACGGGAGCATCACATGGCCAAGGTCGGTGGATAGAGTACACATATGCTTGGAGACAATTGAACCGGGGATCTTCGGTTATCTTTGGAGATAGCGATTTGTCGGAAATAAGTTCAAGCGCTTTTCTGAGTGCGTCTTTGTCAGAGAATTTCCCTCTGTAAACGAGAGTCTCTACTCGCTCTCTCAATCGTGAGAGAATCGGGTTGTCCGGGAAGAAACTGCTGCGATATTTTGCGACCCTCTCCTTAATCGCTGCGTATTGATCCAACAGCTTGGATTGCTCGAGTACAAAGGAACGGGTCATCTCCCCCAGCTGGTACGTGGCCTCTTCTCCTATCTCGTTGACGAGAAGAAACATTTCTCGAACATCGGCGAGCGCATCTCTGACCCGACTTTCTTCGTAACGAGTAAGAGCAACGAGATCGGAGAACGCCATAGGTTCGTTGTTTAGAGCCAGCACGGCTAGTACATAACGACCGTGATTTGTCGGAGACAGTGAGTTCCATTCGCGTTGGAATACGTACCTTCTGACGTCTTCGCCGGCCCCTTCCTCAAAGAGCTCTACTGCTCGAGCGTAACTTCCAGCCGTGCGCGTTAAAGCTATGATGCTTTCGATCACCAAGGGCCTTCTACCCTTTTCTGCCCACGAGGCTGCGGGCGCGGCCGGCGCCCGGCATTCCCTGCGCCCTCTGCAGTTCAGGAGGGCACGTTCCGCCTTCGCTCTTCGAGCTTCGGCGCGACAAGTGCAAAACTCGGGCGAATCCGCGCCGCGAGAATGCGGAGTCATGTCGTCATTGCGAGCGAAGCGAAGCAATCCAGACTATCTCCGCGGACGCAGTCTGGATTGCTTCGTCGCTTCGCTCCTCGCAATGACGATGTACTTGGAGAGTGGCGTCAGTGCAGCCGGTATCACTCCCGCGTGTCGTAGCGATACGACTTCGACACGATGCGCCAGCCGTCGCCGAGCTTCATCGCCACCAGATAGTCGGTGAAATAGCGCGGCGGCAGCTGGCAGCGCACCTTGATGAAGGCGGTCTGCTCGTCCGAGCGGTCGATGGTGACGATCACATCCTCGCGCGGCTTGCCTTCGACTTTCGCCGACGGCCGCTTGCGCACCCAGGCGAGCCAGTCCGGCACGGTGAGGACTTTCAGTTCGCCCTTTTCCACCCAGCGCAGGTCGGCCGAGGGATGGAACGCGGCGCCGAGCTTGTCGGCATCGCCCTCATAGAGGCCGTCGAAATAGGTCTTCACGACCGCTTCCACGGTGGAATGGTTTTGACTCACGGAATCCTCCCTGCGACAAATTGGCATCTTCGTTGCCGCGATTTTGAACGGAAACCGCCGATAACGCAAAGGCCGAACCGATAGGCTTGCTGGTCAGACCTAACATCAGGAGCATCCTCGGGAATCCCGGTTTCGTTACGGTTGCGGCAGTTCCTCGGTGATCTGCCTCACAACCGCACAAGGGGAAGCTCTGCTAGACAGTCCCCGAGGGGGTAGGGCCGTCGTTTTGGAGACGCCATCATGAGTTTGCGCGGATTTTACAAGATCCTCCTCGCCGCCCTGCTGCTGTTCGCCACCGGGCCAGCCTTTGCCGGCAAGCGCGTCGCGCTGGTGCTCGGCAACTCCGCCTATCAAAACGTGCCGCGGCTGACCAATCCCGTCAACGACGCGGCGCTGATGGCCGACACCTTCAAGAAGGCCGGTTTCGACGTCGTGGTGTCGAAGCAGGACCTCGGTGCGCTGGACACGCGGCGCGTGCTGCGCGATTTCTCCGACAGTGCGGCCGATGCCGATATCGCCGTGATCTATTATGCCGGCCACGGCATCGAGGTCGACGGCGTCAACTATCTGATCCCGGTGGATGCGAAGCTCGAGCGCGACAATGACGTGTTCGACGAAGCGTTCTCGCTGGAGCGCGTGATGCTGGCGGTCGAGCCGGCGAAGAAGCTGCGGCTGGTGATCCTCGATGCCTGCCGCGACAATCCGTTTTCAAAGACCATGAAGCGCACAGTGGCGCTGCGCGCAATCGGCCGCGGCCTTGCCCAGGTCGAGCCGGCGGGTTCGAACACGCTGATCGCCTATGCCGCCAAGGCCGGTTCGACCGCGCAGGACGGCGACGGCAAGGACAGCCCGTTCACCATTGCCCTGTCCCAGCGTCTGACCACGCCGGGTCTCGACGTGCGCAAGGCGTTCGGCTTCGTGCGCGACGACGTGCTCAAGTCGACCGCCAACCGGCAGGAGCCGTTCGTCTATGGCTCGCTCGGCGGCGACGACGTGCCGCTGGTGCCGGCGCCCGCAATTGCCGCGCCGGCCGCGGCGGCGCCCAATCCGCAGGCAGATCAGCGCCGCGACTACGAGCTGGCGCTCCAGGTCGGCAACAAATCCGCCTTCAGCGCTTTCATCGCGCAGCATCCGGACGGCTTTTACACGAATCTCGCCAAGCTGCAGCTCGAGAAGCTTACGACCGAAGAGGCGCATGTTGCGGCCATTGCGAAAGCGAAAGAAGCCGAGGATCAACGCGCGCGGCTTGCCGCCGAAGGCGCGCAGAAGGATGCGCAAGCCAGGGCCGACGCCAATGCGAAAGCCGCCGAGGCCGCGCGCCTTGCCGCCGAGAAAGCCAAGCAGGTCGCGCAGGATCAGGCGGCCGAGGCGGAGCGCAAGCGTGCTGAAGCAGCCGCAGCGGCGCCTGCGCCTGCCGCTGCGCCCGCGCCGGCGTCCGAGAAGATCGCCGCGCTCAATCCGGCCGCCCCCACGCAGGCCGATCTCACCAAGTCGGTGCAATCTGAGTTGCGTCGCGTCGGCTGTCTCACGGGCGAGGCCAATGGCGACTGGAACGCATCCGCTCAGCGCTCGCTGTCGGCGTTCAATCGCAACGCCGGCACCAAGCTCGACGTCAAGACGGCGAATGCCGATACACTCGATGCGATCAAGCAGAAGCCGTCACGGGTCTGTCCGCTGGTGTGCGAGCACGGCTTCAAGGCCGACGGCGACACTTGCGTGAAGATCGTCTGCGCCGAAGGCGCGGTGCTCAACGACGACAATGAGTGCGAGAAGCGCAGCGCCAAGAAGCCGGTCGCCACGCGCGAAGCGCCTGACAGAAAGCCGGCTCCGCAACCGCGACAGGCGCCCGCAGCCGTGCAGGCTCCGTATGGCGGGTCGGCGCCCTATGGCGCGCAGACGCCGCCGGCGCGACAGGCCGGGCGTACCCAGTCGCGCGATCCGAGCGTCGGGGCGAATGGCCGTCCGCTCACCGGGGTGGAGCGCCAGCAGGGTTGCAACGGCTATAGCGCCATCATGTCGGGGGTGTGCCCGTGAGGCTGACTGCGAAATCGTAGGGTGGGCAAAGCGACTCCAGCACGCAAATCCATCAGCGCGCGAAGCTGGAAGCGTGCCCACCATCCGCGGTGTGCTCGTGATGGTGGGCACGGCGCAAGCGCGCCTTTGCCCACCCTACAAAGTTCGCTTGCGCCGACGGTTTCAATTCGAAATCGCGCTGGCCGCGATGTTGACGGTGAGCGCGAGCAACGCCGTGTTGAACACGAACGAGATGATGCCGTGCACCGTGGCCGTGCGGCGGATGACCTTGTCGGTGATGCCGACGTCGGAGACCTGCGCGGTCATGCCGATCACGAAGGAGAAGTACACGAAGTCCCAGTAGTCGGCGTGTTCGGTCTTGTCGCCGCTCGGAAATTGCAGGCCGCCCGGCGTGTTGTCGCCGTAATAGTCGTGCGCATAATGCAGGGCGAAGGCGGTGTGTACGGTCGCCCAGGACAGCGAGATGGTCAGCATCACAAGCAACAGCGCGGCTACGCCGTGGCGCGCCCCGAGCTCGAACACGATGGCGACGATGCTGGCAAAGGCGCCGAGCCCGGTCATGAGCAGGATCAGAAAGCGCCCGTCATCCTGCATGATCGAGTGCTTGCGGATACTCTGGTGCTCGCTCTGCAGCATCATCGCGTAGACGAGGACGAGATAAGACGCGGCGAACGCGTCCCAGCCGATCAACGCCCGCGTCACCAGTTCGAGTCTGGTCAGGTAAAGACACAGGAAAGCGACGATCCCGACTGCGACCGCGATGAAGGTGCGCGGCCGCGAATAGATGACGCGGACCGGCTTCGGCAGCTTGCGGAACCGAAGCAGCAGCTCCTCGAGATCGTTGCCGCGCTTCGGTGCCTTGGTCACGGTCGAAACCCGCTAGCTCTTGCGTTCGGCGACGAAGCGCGCGGCCGCGCGCAGCACGTCGGCGCGGTCGCCGAAGATCGACAGCGCCTTGTCGCTGCGCGCCAGCAGATCGCGCACGCGCTGTTTGGCGCCGTCGATGCCCAGTTGAGTGACGAAGGTGGTCTTGCCGAGCGCCGCATCGGCGCCGGCCGGCTTACCCAATGCGGCGGCATCGCCCTCGACGTCGAGCAGATCGTCGGCGATCTGGAAGGCCTCGCCCAGTGCCTTGCCGTAATCGTCGAGCGCCGCGTACTCGGCCTGCGAGGCCTGTCCGAGCAGCGCACCCGCGATGCAGCCAAAACGCAACAGCGCGCCGGTCTTCATCTGCTGCAGGCGCGCGACATCGACCGGCTCGCGATCGCCGAAGCGGCCTTCGCCGGCGAGATCGAGCATCTGGCCGCCGACCATGCCGCCGATTCCGGCCGCGCGCGCCAGCGCGCGGGTGAGCAACAGCCGCACCATGGCGTCGCGGTGGATCTCGTCGCGCGTGACGATGTCGAAGGCGAGCGTGAGGAGGCCGTCGCCGGCCAGGATCGCGGTGGCGTCGTCGGTGGTCTTGTGCAGGGTGGGGCGGCCGCGGCGCAGGTCGCTGTTGTCCATCGCGGGCAGGTCGTCATGGATCAGCGAGTAGCAGTGGATGCATTCCAGCGCCGCGCCGACCAGCAGCGCGGCATTGCGGTCGACGCCGAACACCGCCGCGCTCTCGACCACCAGGAACGGCCGCAGGCGCTTGCCGCCGCCGAGGCTGGAATAGCGCATGGCGTCCATCAGCCGCTTCGGCCGCGCGATCTCGTCGGGCAAAAGCGCATCCGACAACAGCTTCGCCAACAGCGCCTCGGTGTCGTCAGCGGTCTTGTCCAGGCGTTTGGCAAAGTCGGGGGCAGTCATCAAAGGGGCTCCAAAGGGACTTCCAGGCCGAAAATCGGCCGGACAATCCTCGATGCCGAGCCCTGCGTCAATTGCACCCAATCGGGTCAGGCGGCCTTAAAAGGGCTTGAAAAGTTCAGGAACCATCGTGACTTGGTTGTCAGTCCCGGCGATTTCCCCGACCGCAGAAGCCCTCGATTTGCGCATCGTCAAAACCCTGCTCCTGATCCTGCTGGTCGCGCTGCTCGTGCCCTACATCGTGACGCCGTTCTATCGCACCGGCCATCCGGTCTCGACCCTGATGGCCTGGCGCAAGCTCACGGGCGCGCCGATGTCGCGGCAGTGGATCGATCTTGCGGCGATGTCACCTTATTTGCCGCGCTCGGTGGTTGCCTCCGAAGATGCGCATTTCTGCAAGCATCACGGCATCGATTTCGGCGCGTTGCGCGAGGCGATGCAGGACGCGCAGGAAGGCGAGGCGCTGCGTGGCGCCTCCACCATCACCCAGCAGGTCGCGAAGAACCTGTTCCTGTGGCAGGCGCCGCGCGCGCTCCGCCGGGTGCTGGACCCGATCCGCAAGCTGTTCGAGTTTCCGCTGGCGATGTGGATCGACCTCGTGCTGCCGAAGCAGCGCATCCTGGAAATCTATCTGAACATCGCCGAGATGGGGCCGTCCGGCCAGTTCGGGGCGGAGGCCGGCTCGGCCTATGCCTTCGGGCATTCAGCGGCCAGCCTGTCGCCGCGGGAAGCGGCTTTGCTCGCCGCCACCCTGCCCAACCCGATCAAACGCAGCGCCCGAAACCCCAAATCTGGCGTATCGCGGCTGGCCGGGGTCTACACCGCGCGGGCCAATGTCGTGACGACCTGCTGGGGCGAAAAACGCGGCTTTTGAGCGGATTTTCGGCCAGATTTCCGGTCAGGGACCCTAGCATTGCCGCACCCCATCATCTATAAGCCCGGCCTTGACCGGCATCCGGCGCTTGCGCCGTCCGCGTTTCGCGGCGATGCCCCAAAGAACACCCCTAGAGGATACCGACATGGCCGTTCCCAGACGAAAAACTTCGCCCTCGCGCCGCGGCATGCGCCGCTCGGCCGACGCGATCAAGAAGCCCATCTATGTCGAGGACAAGGATTCCGGCGAACTGCGCCGTCCGCATCACCTCGACCTCAAGACCGGCATGTACAAGGGCCGGCAGGTGCTGAAGCCGAAGAAGGAAGCCTGAGGCTTTGCGGCGGGCTCTTGCCCGCCGGTTCATGCGACGGGTGGGGACAGCGGGGCTCGTCGCAGCGAAGTGAGTTGCGCTCGCACGCCTTGGAGTGCGCTAATTCCTCTTCTTGAGGGCGCCGGTCGATGGTCCGATTTCCGCTACTTCTGATTCCGCTTACGATCTACAACATCATCGTCTGGCTGATGCCGGACGTTTCCTTTGCCGATCCGCTTGTGAAGCTGACGCTCCCTTCCGGCGCGGTGTGGCCGATCACGCTCGGCGACATCCTGCTCGCGCTGAGCATGGTGCTGCTCTGGCTCGAGGTGATGAAGAGCGCGCGTCCCACTGGCAAATATCTCACCGATCATTTGCTGTCGCTGGTGGTGTTCGGCGCCGCGGCGGCCGAGTTCGGGCTGTGGCCGAAATTCGGCTCATCGATCTATTTCCTGCTGACCTTGCTTGCGCTGGTCGAGTTTCTCTCCGGCATCTCGCTGCACACGCGGCGCGGCCGTGTCGCGCGGCAGGCCGCACCCGCCGTGGTCGAACCGGCCCCGGCGCCGCCGGCGTCCGTCGATCACGCCGAAACCAGGCCGACCGGTGAGCCGAGCCCGACGATCACCTCGCCCGACCTGCAGCCGAGCTCCGGCTCGTCGCGGGCGCCCGACAAGCCCTGATTTCTAGATCATCTGACGTGTGCGAAGGCCGGTTTCGCGGACGGTGCGCTGCGGCGTGCTGTAGGCCGACAGCGCGTCCGCGGGCGTCGCGCGCCGCAAGTTGCGGGTCTGCGGCGCCTGCTCGGCGGTCGCGATCAGTTGCGTGACAAAGCTCGGGTCGGGGCGGGGCAGCGTCATCTTGCGCGCCCATGTGAGCTCCTGGGCGAGCGGTACCAGCGCGACACAAGGCGGCTCAACGTCCTCGAAGACGCCGTCTTCTATTTCCTGTTCGTTAACGCTGGACACCGCAAACCGTCACAATCTGGGACATCTGGTCCCGTTACGGTTTGTCACTCGCAAGTAGTATGCCGCGGCGAGGCTAGGGGTTCAGCGGGATTGTGAATCGTGGTTTCCGGAATGTTTATGAACTTCGTTTAGGGATTTGGACCGAACAGGCTTTATCCTGAGGTCCGGGAATCACTTGCGCCTGTCCCGAAACGAGGCGAACTTGACAGCTGGCCTGCCGCAAACCTCGACCATCCTGGCCTGTCTCGGCCAGGCTGCCTTCGTCTGGGATCTCGCGACCGACACGATCGCCTGGAGCGACCACGCCGGCTTGGTTTTCGCCGATATCCCACCCGAGGCGCTGGCGAGCGGGGCCGAGTTCGCCAAGCTGATCGAGCCGAAGCGCTCGGTCCGCAGCGAGGCGTTGGTGCTGTCATCAGCGGCGTATCGCGGCAACGGGGTGCCATACCGCATCGAATATGGCGTGCGCGCCGCGACCTCGGCTCCGCTGCTCTGGATCGAGGAGACCGGCTGCTGGTTCGCCGGTCCCGACGGCAAGCCCGCGCGTGTGCAGGGCATCGTCCGCATCAACAATGAAGGTCACGCCCGCGCCGAGCAGCTCATCAAACTGTCGCAGCACGATCCCCTCACCGGCGAGCTCAATCGTACCCACCTGATCGCGTCGCTGGCGGAGGCGATCGAGGAGGCGCAGCGCTTCCGCTCCTCCTGCGCCTTCATGCTGATCGGCATCGATCATCTGGCGCGGGTCAACGACGCCTTCGGCTTCGACGTGGCGGACGCCGTGATCTCGGATGTCGCCAAGCGCATCCGCGCCCGCCTGCGCGGCGGCGACGTGCTCGGCCGCTTCTCCGGCAACAAGTTCGGGCTGATCCTGAAGAACTGCACCGTCGAGGACATGAACATCGCCGCCGAGCGCTTCCTGGCCGGGGTACGCGACGAGGTGGTGCCGACGCGGTCGGGCCCGGTCTCGGTCACGGCGAGCGTCGGCGCGGTGAGCCTGCCGCGTTACGCGCGCTCGGCCGATGAGGCAATCAACCGCGCGCATGAAACGCTCGACAGCGCCAAGCGCCGCCGCGCCGGCTCCTATCTCGCCTGGCGACCGAATGTCGAGCGCGACGCCCAGCGCAAGGTCAACATCCGCGTCACCGACGAGATCGTCACCGCGCTCAACGAGCGGCGGATCGTGATGGCCTATGAGCCGGTGGTCACGGCGGATGCGCGAGCGAGTGGGTTCTATGAATGCCTGGTGCGGATGGAGCAGGACGACGGCCGCGTGCTGCTCGCCCCCGATATCGTGCCCGTCGCCGAACGACTCGGCCTGATCCGGCTGGTCGACCATCGCGTGCTCGAGCTCGTGATAGCAGAGCTCGCCGCCTCTCCCGATGTGGTGCTCAGCCTCAACATTTCGCCCGACACGACCATGGATCCGGACTGGTGGGGCACCATCAAGTCCGTCATGCGCGCCAATCCCGGCATCGGCGAGCGGCTGATCGTCGAGATCACCGAGACGGTCGCGATCCAGGACGTGGACGATTTGCGCAGCTTCGTCACAAGGCTGAAGAATTTCGGCAGTCGGATCGCGATCGACGATTTCGGCGCGGGCTACACTTCGTTCCGGAACTTACGCAAGCTGGGCGTGGATATCGTGAAGATCGACGGCGCCTTCGTGCAGAACATCGTGCGCTCGGCCGACGACCGCGCCTTCGTGCAGACGCTGATCGATCTGGCGCGCCAACTCGATCTCAAAACCGTCGCGGAATGGGTGCAGGACGAGGAGGCGGCTGGGCTCTTGCGCGGCTGGGGCTGCGATTACATCCAGGGCCGGTTGATCGGGCTTGCGACCTCAGAGCGGCCGTGGGCCGCTGAAGGAAAGGCGCTGCCGAAGGTGGGGTAGCTCAGCTGCGCTGAAAGTAAACAACTCCGCTGTCGTCCCGGACAAGCGAACGCAGTGAGCGCAGAGCCGGGACCCATAACCACAAGATATCGTTTGGCGAAGGCTAGAGCCGCTGCGCGTCGCAACAACTCCACCCTGTGGTTACGGGTCCCCGCTTCCCGCGCGCAATTGTGCGCTAGGCGGGGACGACAGAGGAGTTACTCTTCCTTCTTCGGCTCTTTCGACATGCGCTCGAGCCGCTCCTGCATTTCCTTCATCTGCTTGCGCAGATCGTCGATGTTGCCGTCATCGTGCGGTGGCTCGGAAGACTTCGGGGCGTCGCCGCCGCGCGACGGCGTGAATGGCTTGAACATCGAGAAGGTCTGCTGGAACAGTTCCATGTTGCGGCGGACATGCTCCTCGAGCGGCGCAAATGGCGTGCCGCTGAAGGTGTCCGTGAGCTGCCTGCGGAATTTCTCCTGCTCGCGCGTCAGCGTGTCGATCGATTGCTCCAGATATTTCGGCACCACCATCTGCATGCTGTCGCCGTAGAAGCGGATCAGCTGCCGCAGGAAGGTGGTCGGCAGCAGGTTCTGCCCCGCCTTGTTCTCCTGCTCGAAGATGATCTGCGCCAGCACCGAGCGCGTAATGTCCTCGCCGGTCTTGGCGTCGTAGACCAGGAAGTCCTCGCCCGCTTTCACCATCGCCGCGAGATCTTCGAGCGTCACATAGGTGCTCGTGCCGGTATTATAGAGCCGCCGGTTCGCGTATTTCTTGATGGTGGTCGGAGTGTCTGTTTTCGCCATGGGCTCACGCTGCAAACCGAGGGATGAAGGGAACCCGGCGGCTATGCCGCAAGGCAATGTGGGACGCATTGCAACAAACTAAGCATTTTCAAAGGGGTTCGGCTACCGTTTTGTGCAGCACGGTTAAACCGGAGGCATTTTTTATTGCGCAGCAATTTTTGCGAAGAGGCCGCGGGGCGGGGAGAAGGAGGTGGCCGTCTCGCGCGTGAAGGTCACGCGCGGGTAGTTGGCAACCTCCGGAGCCGGCTGACCAATTCGAGCGCGTCGATTTGAAGATGGCCGGGAGCAAATCGATTGTGCAACCGTTGACATGCTGCAATGACGTTAACAGGATGGCGGCGAGAGACTGGCCTGCCATCCGGCGCCCGCCACTTCAAAAAGACCCTCAAGCCTCAGGAGATGCCTATGTCAGACGATGTCGTCATCGTCGCCGCCGCCCGCACCCCGGTCGGAAGTTTCAACGGTGCATTTGCCACCATGCCAGCGCACGATCTCGGCGCCGTCGCCATCAAGGAGGCACTTAAGCGCGCGGGCATCGAGCCGGGCCGCGTCTCCGAAGTCATCATGGGCCAGATCCTCACTGCGGCGCAGGGCCAGAACCCGGCGCGGCAGGCCTCGATCGCGGCCGGCATTCCCGTCGAGAGCCCGGCCTGGGGCGTGAACCAGCTCTGCGGCTCGGGCCTGCGCACGGTCGCGCTCGGCTATCAGGCGCTGCTCAACGGCAATTCCGAAATCGTCGTGGCCGGCGGCCAGGAATCCATGAGCATGGCCCCGCATGCGCAATATCTGCGTGGCGGCACCAAGATGGGCGCGCTCGAATTCGTCGACACCATGATCAAGGATGGGTTGTGGGATGCCTTCAACGGCTACCACATGGGCAACACTGCCGAGAACGTCGCGCGGCAGTACCAGATCACGCGCGCGCAGCAGGACGAGTTCGCGGTCGCCTCGCAGAACAAGGCCGAGGCCGCGCAGAAGGCCGGCAAGTTCAAGGACGAGATCGTCCCCGTCACCATCAAGACCCGCAAGGGCGATATCGTCGTCGCCGACGACGAATATCCGCGTCATGGCGCAACCCTCGATGCGATGGCGAAGCTCCGGCCGGCCTTCGAGAAGGACGGCACCGTCACCGCCGGCAGTGCGTCCGGCATCAATGACGGCGCCGCCGCCGTGGTGCTGATGACCGCCAAGCAGGCCGCCAAGGAAGGCAAGAAGGTGCTCGGCCGTATCGTCTCCTGGGGCCAGGCCGGCGTCGATCCCAAGATCATGGGCACCGGGCCGATCCCCGCGTCACGCGCTGCGCTGAAGAAGGCGGGCTGGAACATCGGCGATCTCGATCTGATCGAAGCCAACGAAGCATTCGCCGCGCAGGCCTGTGCTGTGAACAAGGACCTCGGCTGGGATACCGGCAAGGTCAACGTCAATGGCGGCGCGATCGCGATCGGTCATCCCGTCGGTGCGTCCGGCGCGCGGGTGCTGGTCACCCTGCTGCACGAGATGCAGAAGCGCGATTCCAAGAAGGGCCTTGCCACGCTGTGCATCGGCGGCGGCATGGGCATTGCGATGTGCATCGCACGCGACTGAACGAGACACGGCGGAGTGCGTTGATGATGAAAACTTCGTCTGTCAGCGGCATCGCAAACTGATAAAAAGAAAATGCCCGGTCTCGCGCCGGGCATTTTTATCTGAAACGCTCCCAAACGGAGGCGTTGTTACAAGACCGGAAAAATTCCGGCTCATAAAAGACGAGTGAGGAGGAGACAAATGGCACGTGTTGCATTGGTGACGGGCGGTACGCGCGGCATTGGCGCTGCGATCAGCAAGGCGCTGAAAGCGGCGGGATACAAGGTTGCGGCGAGCTATGCGGGCAATGACGCCGCCGCCGAGAAGTTCAAGGCCGAGACCGGCATTCCCGTCTACAAATGGGATGTCTCCTCGTTCGACGCCTGCGCTGCCGGCATCAAGAAGGTCGAGGCCGAGGTCGGTCCAGTCGACGTGCTCGTCAACAATGCCGGCATCACCAAGGACGGCGCCTTCCACAAGATGACGCTGGAGCAGTGGAGTGCGGTCATCAACACCAATCTCGGCTCGCTGTTCAACATGACGCGGCCGGTCATCGAGGGCATGCGCTCGCGCAAGTTCGGCCGCATCATCAACATCTCCTCGATCAACGGCCAGAAAGGCCAGTTCGGCCAGGTCAATTATTCCGCGGCCAAGGCCGGCGACATCGGCTTCACCAAGGCGCTGGCGCTGGAGAATGCGAGGGGCGGCATCACCGTGAACGTGATCTGTCCCGGCTATATCAACACCGAGATGGTGCAGGCGGTGCCGAAGGACGTGCTGGAGAAAAACATCCTGCCGCAGATTCCGGTCAATCGTCTCGGCGAGCCCGAGGAAATCGCCCGCGCGGTGGTGTTCCTCGCCGCCGACGATGCCGGCGCCATCACCGGATCGACCCTCTCGATCAATGGCGGCCAGTATATGGTGTGATGCCTCGTCATTGCGAGGAGCGATTGCGACGAAGCAATCCAGTACTTGATTTCCGAAGACTGGATTGCTCGCTTCGCTCGCAATGACGACGCATGACTCCCCGTACCGCGACGCTGATCGGACTGACTGCGATCCTGATGTGGTCGCTGCTTGCGGTCATGACGGTCGCGACCGGAAAAATCCCCGCTTTCCAGCTCGCTGCCATGACTTTTGCGATCGGCGCGGTGACCTGCGCGCTGACCTGGATCGGCCGCGCCGATGCATTCAAGGCGCTGCGCCAGCCGCTCGTTGCGTGGATCGTCGGCGTCGGCGGGCTGTTCGGCTATCACGCACTGTATTTCCTGGCGCTGCGCTTCGCGCCGCCGGCCGAAGCGGGGCTGCTGAACTATCTCTGGCCGCTGCTGATCGTGCTGTTCTCCTCGCTGCTGCCGGGCGAGCGGCTCGCGGCACATCACATCGTCGGCGCGGTGCTGGGCCTTTCCGGCACGGTGTTATTGTTCGCCGGCAATGCCAGCTTCGAGGCCGGCCAGGTGCCGGGCCTGATCGCCGCCTTCGTCGCCGCCTTCGTCTGGTCGACCTATTCGGTGCTGTCGCGCCGACTGAAATCGGTGCCGACCGATGCGGTCGCAGGTTTTTGCGCCGTCACCGCGCTGCTCGCCGCGCTCGTGCATGCGCTGGTCGAAACCACGGTGTGGCCGGAGACGGCGCTGCAATGGGCCGCGATCGTCGCCCTCGGCGTTGGCCCGGTGGGCGCGGCGTTCTATGCCTGGGACATCGGCATGAAGCGCGGCGACATCCGCGTGCTGGGTGCAGCGTCCTATGCGACGCCGTTGCTTTCGACCGCGTTCCTGATCCTTGCCGGCTTTGCCAAGGCCAGCGCCAACATCGCGCTCGCGGCGATACTGATCGCAGGCGGCGGGCTGATTGCAGCGAAAGATATGATTGCGAAGAAGTAGGGTGGGCAAAGGCGCTCTTGCGCCGTGCCCACCTTCACGCGTCGCGCTCGCGAGGGTGGGCACGCTTCCGCCTTCGCTCGTTGAGCTACGGCGGACGTAGTCGCCCCACCCTACAAAAGCGACAGCTCAATCTGCCGGCTCGAAATCGGGCTTCGCCATCTCGAAGCCCGCAAATTCAAATCCCGGCGCGACCGTGCAGCCGACCAGTGTCCAGTCGCCGGTACTCTCTGCGCATTGCCAGGCGTCCGCCGGCACGATGGCCTGCGGCCGTTCGCCCGCGGCGACATCCGGCCCGAGCCTCACAATATGCGGCTTGCAGCCCTCATGGGCGATCTGCAGGGTCAGCGGCGCGCCGGCATAATAGTGCCAGACCTCCACCGCATCGACGCGGTGCCAGTGCGAGCGGTCGCCGCGCGCCAGAGGTAATAGATCGCGGTCGAATGCGCGCGGCCATTGTTATCGATGCGCTTGTCGCGAAACGTCTCGCGATAATAGCCGCCCTCCGGATGTGGCCGGAGTTCGAGGCGCGCGACGATGTCGGCAGCGGACAGCATCAGGACTTGTTCTTGCGTTCGCGCAGCTCGCCGAAAACGTCGCGGCGCTTGCGCCCTTCATGTGCAGTTTCTGAGCGACAGATGGATCGTCGGCGCGCAGGAACACGTTGGCCTTCTTCTCCTCGCCGAGCAGCGAAGGAATTGTCGGCTTGTTGCTCGGGCGCGTAGCTTCGTCACCTCCGCGGCGCGCGCCTGCAGCGCCGGATTGTCGCCATCGACGGTCAACGCGAATTTCACATTGGAAGCCGTGTATTCATGGCCGCAATAGAGCCTGAAATCGTCGGGCAGCGCGCGCAGCTTCAAGAGCGAGTCCCACATCATGGGATAGTCGCCCTCGAACACCCGGCCGCAGCCGATCGAGAACAGCGTGTCGGCGGCAAACAGCGCCTTTTCCGTGTCGAACACATAGGAGATATGGTCGAGCGTGTGGCCGGGCGTCTCCAGCACGCGCGCCAGCAGACCACCGACCTTGACCAAATCGCCATTGCCGACGCGCTGGTCGACGTCGGCGATTTTAGCTTTCTTGTCGTGCGGCGCCACGACCTTGCAGGCATATTTCTGCTTCAACTCGGCGACGCCGCCGACATGGTCGCCATGATGATGGGTGATCAGGATGTCTGTGAGCTTCCAGCCCTCGCGCTCCAGCGCCTTGATGATGGGACCGGGCTCCCGGCGCGTCGATCGAGGCGGTCGCCTTCGTGGCGGGATCGTGGATCAGATAGCCGTCCAAATTGTCGTTGAGGCAGGGGAAGGTTCTGATATCGGCGGCCATGAAGTCTCCATTTCATTTCGGCTTTTTCGCTACAGATATGGCGTTAACGCTGATCGGGCAACGCAATAATCCACGCGCCGCTAAGGCGTTGAGCATGTTAGATTACTGCCATGAGCATCGACGTCATCGATCTCCGTGATTTCGATCGCAGCGCCTCGGCATCGTGGCGCGGCAATTGATCAATCGCGGCATCAGGGAGCGTTGGCCCAATGCGCAGGGTCATTGCATCCTCGGCGTCGGCTATCCGACGCCTTATCTCGGACTTTTTCGTGAAGATTTTGGAGCGCTGCATCGCTTTCATGCCGGCGGCCCAAGGCGTGCTGAAATGGCCGACCGCGCGGCCGACCCTGGCGACCCTGGTCGACGAGTTCGCGATGCCGCTGCCGGATCTGCCGTCGACCGCGTGCTGCTGGTCCATGCGCTGGAAATGTCCGACGATCCGGAAGGGTTGCTGCGCGAAGTGTGGCGGGTGCTGGCGCCGTCGGGGCGGGTGATCGCGGT
>CAWCGA010000050.1:0-19346 GCA_963794775.1 uncultured Alphaproteobacteria bacterium
TGTTCTCGCGCGGCCTCGACGTGCGCGTAAGCTCCTCGAGCAGGAATTAGGGACGTGCAGCTCTCGCTTCCCCGCACCGACCTGGCGCTTTATGTGCGCAAGCAGTTCGAGAACCTGTTTCCTGACGGGACCGATCTCGGCGACCTGCCGAGGCTGGTGGACTTGGCGCTGGGCCGGATCGAGCATTGCTTCTCGCGGGTCAGGCTGAAGGGATTTTTCGCCAACGGCGAGGCGCGCTTCTCGCACTGGCATTGCGATCAATATGCGATCTTTCTCTATTACCTGGCCAACAGCGCGTTCCGCGAACGGCCGGGCCACCCGGTCGCCGACAAGGCCTACGCGTTGAACAAGGCGCTGCATGCGCTCGACGCGTTCTATGAAGTGGAATTGCCTGACGTGTTTGCGGTTCAGCACCCCGTCGGCACCGTGCTCGGGCGAGCGACCTATTCCGACTATTTCATCTGTTATCACAACTGCACGGTCGGCGCGAACCTCGACAACGACTATCCGGCATTCGGCCGCGGCGTCGTGATGTACGGGGGCAGCCGGGTAATCGGAAAGACCATCATCGGCGACAACAGCTTCGTCTCGACCGGAACGATCGTGATCGATGGCGGCAAGTGCGAGCCGGACAGCGTGCTGCACGGCACCTATCCCAACGCCCGCCGCTCGCAAACGAGGCGCAACGTGATGCGCGACGTTTTCGGCGTCAGCGCATGATCAGGTCAACCGCTTGAAACCGGAATGGGCGACCGGGCCGCGCAGCAATTGCCTGACCGCCATCTGATCGACCGCGGTCCGCAGGTCGCGGAACACGTCGTTGACCGCTTCCAGATAGCGGTCGACATGCGCATCGGTGTGGGACCACATCGCGTAGAACGAGCCGGTGGCGAAGATGCCGCGGTCGAGCATCATCTGCGTGAACAGCGTGCGCACTTCCTGCGCCTCCGGCAGATCGAATGCAAAATGCCCGAGCGGCGAGATGCCCGAGACCTGCAAGGGCAGGCCGGTCGCCTGCGAGGCCGCGGTCCAGCCCTTTTGCACCCGCGTGCCGATCCGCATCAGATGTCTTGCGACGTTCTGCTCGCGATGCTTATGCAGCGTGGCAAGCGCCGCCACCGGGCCGACGCGTTCGGTCCAGGCGGTAGAGCTGACGAAGGTCTCTTGCGCCGCGTCCATCACCGATGCCCGGCCGACGATCGCCGCCATCGGGTAGCCGTTGGCGATCGCCTTGGCGAACACGGCCATGTCGGGGTCGACGCCGTAGGCGAGATGCGCGCCGCCGGAATTGATGCGGAAGCCCGACGTCACCTCGTCGAAGATGAGGACTGCGCCGCAGCGGTCGGCGAGCGCGCGTATGCCCTTGATGAACTCCGGCTCCGGCTCGCTCGAGCGCACCGGCTCCATCACAATTGCCGCAAGGCGCTCGCCGTGTTCGGCGACGATCGCCTCGATCTCGTCCAGTTTGTTGAAGTGGAACGGATGCATCAGTCCGGCAAGGCCGCGCGGGACGCCCTTGGTGTCGAGGCCCGGCAGCAGGTGGCCGTCGAGCGCGGTCGTGGCGCCGAGATTGGCGGAAAGATACCAGTCGTGCCAGCCGTGATAACCGCAGAAGGCCACCATGTCGCGGCCGGTCGCGGCGCGCGCGATGCGCACCGCAATCGCCATCGCCTCGCCGCCAGCGCGCCCGAACCGCACCATGTCGGCCCATGGATGCAGCTCGACCAGCAGCTCGGCGAGCTCGATGTCCTCGGCGCAATTGAGCGTCGACATCGAGCCCATGTCGATCGCGCGCTTCACCGCGGCGTCCACGTCGGGATCGGCGAAGCCGAGAATAGTGGCGCCGATGCCGCAATAGCTCATGTCGAGATAGGTCCGGCCGTCGAGGTCGACGATTTCGGCGCCCTTGGCAGACTTGAAATAGGTCGGCCATTGTTCGGGAAGGAACATTTCCGGACGCTTGGACAACAGCTGGGTGCCGCCCGGCATCACTTTCCGAGCGCGCCGGTAAAGCGTTTGACCCGTGCCCGACATCGCTGTCTTCTCCCGCCGCGAAGTTCGCGCGGTGGATAGCCTATGGCCCAGCCTCAGGCAAGACAGGGAACTGCCGCGAAAAGACGACGGCCGCACTTGAAATCGGCACGCGATGCCGCAACACTGGCCCTGATCGCGCAAGAGCTAACCAAAAGTAGAACGACCGATGACAAAAAAAGATCGATGTCGGTGCCAGTGTGTCGAGGCGTAGCGCGCCAAGCGTTATTCCATAGGCTTCCACCCAAGAGCCAGTAACTTCTTGGGCCGTGCAACCAGTGAACGCCCAATCCCCTGCCACAAAGAATTTTTACCCATAACTTTGAGAACAATTTCGATCCAGTTCTCCGGTACTCGGACGAGCCAGCTTGGCCTTCCCAAACGTTGTCTCGAACGCTTGATGATTTCGGAAATTGCGAGCGGCTCCGGATCCGACACGATAAAGGTCTCTCCGCGAGCGCGAGGATCGGTCAGGACGAGTTCTACCGCCGAGGCCAGATTTTTGACAGAGAGGATCGACCGCGTGGCCGTCAGTCCGCCTAGCGGCAGGGGGATTCGGAGCTTTGCCAGAGCATTGAGAGTCGCAAAATTGCCCTTTGCGCCGTCGCCGTAGACTGCGACGGGACGTAATATCGTGAAATTGTGACCTGCTGCGCGAACAGCGTGTTCGGCCGCAAGCTTAGACCGCCCGTACGCGCTGTCGGGATTTGCCTGATCGGTTTCGGTCAATTCATGCTCCACAAACGAACCGGACTGCGCTGCAATTGACGACATGAGAATCATATGGATACCGAAGTCGGCTGCGCTTTGCGCAAGTGCTTCGGTAGCTTGATGGTTGACCAGATCGTACAGGGCCGCATCCGCGTAGGTGTGAGCAATTCCAGCCAGATGGACCACTGCGTCACATTTGGTCAACATTGGTCGCCAATCAAAGGGTTGACGCAAGTCGCCGAGCGCGACAGAAACGACGTTCGCACCATCGAATTGGAGGTTTGATCTGGAAGCAGCTCTAACCGAATATCCGCGCTCCGCCAAATAACTGACGAGATGACGTCCAATAAAGCCGTGCGAGCCGGTGACCAGTACGGTGATTAATTTGTTCATGCAAACGCGCTTAAGGATGTCGTTTCGATGGACTCACTATATTAGCGTTTTAGGTCCGTGCGCAATGATCATCGGATTGAGCTGGTTGGTTCTTGATCGCCTTTCAGCTTTGAACGAGCGGCTTCTCAAAGTTGCATATAGTTCGTCGTGGAATAACCTAGCAAGCAGGAACAGAAGCGCACATCGAGATTGCGGTACCACAAATGAACACGGCGAATGGCGCAATCACGCCCACCGATGCAATGCCCTCGATCGCAAGCACGAGCCGGTGATGTCATCCAGCCCAAAGGTCATCGCTATCATGACGGTAAGGAGAGCTCGCTAGTGACACCTGACTGAGCTTCGACGATCCGTATCTGGCAGAAATACGTGTTGGGGTGATTGTAGGAAAAATCGTTGCACATATAGCATCCCGTCGCTTTGTGTATTCGGCGCCACCACAGCGCAGAGGGTACTAAATATGTCCAAGAAGGCGTCTACGGCGCCCTATGTTAGGGCAGCAATACGAGATCGACCGTCACCTCTCTGTCGACCGCGACTATCATGCCGCTCAGCAGGGGCACTTAAGCTCCCGTGCGACGCCAGCGTCGCAATCGCGCGCGAAGCGGAGCTGGCAAGGCGCGCAACCAGGCACGCAGACGAGCGGCCCGCCGACCGAACAAGCTCTCCAGCCCGTCAAACAGACCTGTTTCTCCGGCAACGTCGAGCCAGGCGCGAGCAGCCGAACTCGGGAGCAGGTCTTCCAACCATGCCGCCGTCGCAGCCGACTGCGAGCCATCCTGCGGCGCTCCTTCGGCGATCGCCTGCTCATAAAGCCCGAGATAAGCGGCGGCATAATCGTCGGACGAAACGCCCTTGCGAAGCTGCGTGCTTACCTCGGTTGCGTCGGCCGCATCGTATGACGCGATCGCGGCATTGAGGGCCGCCGAAGTCACCGGCGCGGTCAAGAGGCCGACGCCGAGATTGAGGCGTCGCCAGGCCGCCAGATTTTCACTCCGCAGCATGCCGGCGAAGCCGCGACCGTCCACAACCACGACGGCGCAACCGACCACGGCGGCCTCGAGCGCCATGCGTGCGGTAGCGAACACGATATCGTAGCGCGGCAGCACCGTCTCGAGCCGGTCCGTCACCTCGCCGGTCGCAGGGCCAAGCTCATCGAAGATGAGACCGGCCTTGGCGCACGACGCACGCACGAGGTCTTGCTGCTCCCAGGTTTTCGTCAGCATCAGCGCGGTCTTCGGCTTTGCCGGCAGGGGCGGCCGCGGCAAGAAGCGCGTCAAATCCACTGCATTCAGTATGACAGAGAGCCGTTCCGAGGGAATCTTTCGGTCCAGCGCGCGAGCCCGGCACAGGTCGTCGACGGCCACGTACCTTCTGATCTGGGAATGCGGTCGTGGCGCCTCGATCTCGTATGTCGCACTGTGGGTGGTGAATACGGCCGGCACGTCGGGAAAAGCCGCGAGTGCCATCAACGCCGGCGTAACATGCTGCAGGTGCAACACATCGGGACGCGCCGGAAGACTCGACAGACGGTCGACTACAACGCATCCGCGAATTTGCATCTGTTTTGCCTGCATGCCGAGAGTCGGCGCGAAGACCATGGGTTCATGTCCCGCCCGCCTCAGCGCGTGGGCGAGCAATTCGACCACCGATTCGGAACCTGAAAAGTTCGCGACCGACAAGTTCGTTATCAGTATCTTCAATTTGCAACCGATGGCATGATGCGGTGACTAATTCTTGAACCACAGGGCACAGGTACTGCCGTTATGAATCCCGCACCACCTGTCCTGATTGTCGCGCACCCCGGGCACGAGCTGCGACTGTTCAACTGGATGGAGCGGGAGCGTCCGCGGGTATTCATCCTAAGCGACGGGTCAGGTAGCGCGCAAACCTCCCGCATCGCATATTCCGCCTCCAGCATCGCCGCCGCCGGAGCGACCCTGATCGAGGGCTCCGGGCGGAAGTCTGACCGTGACTGGTATGCAGCGATGATCGCAGGCGACACTGCGACGTTTGCCGAGGCTGCCGACATCATTGCGGCTGCTGCGACACATGCGCGGCTTATCGTCGCGGATGCGGTTGACGGTTATAATCCGCTGCACGACCTTTGCCAGGCAATGGCCGTTGCGGTGGCCACGAGGATGCCGAGCCGACCGGAGCTTCTGGTGTCGCCGGCTACCGCCGTCGCCCAGGGGACGGAACACCTCTGCTGGATGCTTGAGGAACAGGCGGTGCAACGCAAGTATGCCGCGGTGCTGGCCTATACACCGCTTGCGGAAGAGTCGACACGGCTGCTTGCCGAAGCGCCGGATGCCCTGCGTAGGGAACAGCTTCTGCTTCCTGTTTTCGACTGGCCGGAAAGTTGGGAACCGCAATGGGAAACCTACGGCCGCAAGCGTGTGCAAGAGGGCCGTTTCGTCACGCCTATCAGTTATCGCGACCATGTACTGCCGATAGCGAAGGCGTTGCTGGGCAACAGCGTGGTCCCGTCCGGGCGCGACGCGCTGAGGTCAGGCCTTGCCGCCGCGCCTGAGGTGGAACCGGGCTCGTCTCAGCCCGGCACGGATTTTCCGGTGCAGCCAGGATAGGTCCGGCAGCGGGTCTTCGATCAGATTGGGATCGCCGTATTCCGCGCGAAAGCGCTCTCGCCACCTGTCCGTGACCGCGTCGCGCTGAATGGTGAGTGTGATCCTTCTGTCGTCGATCTCCGCATCATCGACATTGACGAGGTCGGCAATGAGGTCGACCTGACCGGACGGATCCCCCAGAAAACGCTCGTACGTGATCCTCAAGGGAGCGATTCCCGTCCGGGCAAAGAAGGCCTCCCACCGGGAGCGTTCGCGCACGATCGCCATCAACTGGTTCCTGATAAGTCCGCCGTCGTAGTACGCGGTACCCCTCGATGGCTGTGTCGAGCGAAACTGCTCGGTCTGCAACGCACGAGCCCACGAAATCGCCTGGCCGAGCAAGTCGTCGCGGCAGAGATAGATGAAGTGAAGGTTCGGCAGCCGCTCCGTCCAGCGCACACGCCGATTGAGCGACGCGAGCTGGCTCGCAAACAGCTTTACAGCGTAGACGCCGTTCGGCGACGCGCCAAGCCGCAGGATGGCGTCGATCTGCAATCTCGGATCGTCGGGATAGTCCGCCAATCCGAGCGCACGCCGGCCCGGCCCGTTGAAATATTCGAGCGGGTTGCCCAATCGCTCCGTGCTGGACAAATACTGGCCCAGCAGATTGCTCCCCGACCGGGGCTGGGTGCAGATGGCATAGCCTCGCAGTTGCACGTCCATGAACCTCGAAGACGGCGAGTCGACGGCGGTCCCGCGACCGACCGGATCGTATGTCGACTACGCGGTTCGCTCGTCCGATATCACCTTGCCGTCATTGGGAAGTGACCCAGCATCCACCAGCTCGACCTTGCCGCCGAGCTTCGCGACCGAGCGCAATGTCGAAGCGAGTTGATCGCGAAGCGCATCGCTCGGCGAGGCGCATTCGGCTTTCAGCGTCATGGCGTCGGCCTCGCCATCGCGGATCACGACAAGCCGCAGCCGTCCGAGTTCGCCGTGACGCTTGCCGATCTCGGCGATCTGCTCGGGACGCACGAACATGCCCTTCACTTTAGTCGTTTGGTCGGCGCGGCCCATCCAGCCCTTGATGCGCATGTTAGTGCGGCCGCACGGGCTTTCGCCTTGTAGCGCCGCCGTGAGATCGCCGAGCGCAAGCCTGATCCAGGGATGGTGTGGATCGAGCGAGGTCACCACGATCTCGCCGACGTCGCCGTCATTGACGGGATCGCCGGTGCCGGGCTTGACGATTTCGAGGATCAGATCCTCGTTGACCACCATGCCGTCGCGCGCCGGGGTCTCGAACGCCACCATGCCGAGATCGGCGGTGCCGAACGCCTGATAGGCGTCGATACCGCGCGACTTGATCTCCTGCTGCAGCGATGGCGGGAACGCGGCGCCCGACACCAGCGCGCGCTTGATCGAGGAGACGTCGCGGCCCGCGGTAGCCGCCGCGTCGAGCAGGATCTTCAAGAAGTCCGGCGTGCCGCTGTAGCCGACCGGCCGGTAGGCGTCGATCAACTCGAATTGTTGTTCGGTATTGCCGGGTCCCGCGGGGATCACCGCGCAACCGAGCGCGCGCGCGGACGTGTCGAAGATGAAGCCGCCGGGCGTCAAATGATAGCTGAAGGTGTTGAGCACGACGTCGCCGGGGCGGAAACCGACGGCGAACAGCGCGCGCGCGCCGCGCCAGGGGTCGTCATGTCGGCCTTCGGGTTCGAAGATCGGACCCGGCGAGGTGAACAGACGCGCGAACGATCCCGGCGCATCCGCGACGAAGCCACCGAACGGCGGCGCCGCCTTGTGCATGGCAGGGAGCTCCGACTTGCGCAGCACGGGCAGGCGCGCAAGCGCGGCCCTTGATGTGATCGTCGCGGGATCGACGCCCTTCATCCGCTCGGCATAAGCGGGCGCGGCCATCGCCTTGCGCAACACGCCGGGCAGCCGCGCGAACAGGTCGGCCTCGCGTGCGGCGGGCTCGCGGGTTTCGCTGATGTCGTAATGATCACTCACAGCCATCGCTTCCGCCGTTTGAAGCTTTTCAGGTTCTTGAAACTTCTGCGCTGGTCGCCGGCGCCGCCGAGATAGAACTCCTTGACGTCCTCGTTGTCGCGCAGCTCATCGGCCGAGCCGTCGAGCACGACCTTGCCCTGCTCCATGATGTAGCCGTGGCTTGCGACCGAAAGCGCGGCGCGCGCGTTCTGCTCGACCAGGAGGATGGTGACACCGAGATCGCGGTTGATGTCCCGGATGATCGAGAACACCTCTTTCACGAGCAGCGGCGACAGCCCCATCGACGGCTCGTCCATCAGGATCATCTTCGGGCGCGCCATCAGCGCGCGGCCGATCGCGAGCATCTGCTGCTCGCCGCCGGAGAGATAGCCGGCAAGGCCCGTGCGTTCCTTCAGCCGCGGGAAATATCTGTAGACCATGTCGATGTCGGCGTTCACCTCGCCGTCGCTGCGGGTGAAGGCGCCGAGCCTCAAGTTCTCCAGCGACGTCATGTCGGCGACGATGCGCCGGCCCTCCATCACCTGGAAGATGCCGCGGCGGACGATCTTGTCGGGATCGATGCCGTCGATGCGTTCGCCGTCGAACACGATCTCGCCGCGCGTGACCTCGCCATCTTCGGTCTTGAGCAGGCCGGAGATCGCCTTCAGCGTGGTCGACTTGCCGGCGCCGTTGGCCCCGAGCAATGCGACGGTCGCACCCTTAGGCACCTCGAGGCTCAACCCGCGCAGCACCAGGATGACGTCGTCATAGACGACCTCGATGTTGCGCACGGACAGGAGCGGGGCGATCGTGGTCGACGCCGCCGGCTTTGGTTCGATGTCAGTTGCGACGCTCACTCTGTCATCCTCTCGCTGTCGTCGCCCGGCTTGACCGGGCGACCCAGTATTCTAGAGGCGCCGGAGATTCACCGAGAAGCCGCGGCGTACTGGATCCCCCGCATTCGCGGGGGATGACATGTGTGTGTTGGTCAGGCTTCGAGCGAGCTCACCACCCAAACCATTCCGGCTTGCGCGGCAGCTCCACCGTCTTGACCTTCTCGAGCTTGATGGTGCCCTTGGCCGTCAAATCGTTGATGTCGCCGTCGGTCGGCCCCGACACCTTGGAGCGGTAGAGGTCGACCTTCATGCTTCCACGATGGTCCTTCTCGGTCCAGGTCGAAGGATTGCAGACGCCCTCCATGCCGGCCGGCACCCAATCCTTCTTCTGGTAAAAGCCTTTCGCGACGTTCTCGCCCGTGGCGCCGCCGTTCGCTGCGGCCCAGTCGAGCGCTTCCTTCAGATACAGTGACGAGCAGACAGCGGCGATGTAGTGCACCGGACGATAGACCTTGCCTGATGGGTCCGACATCTTCGAGATTTCCATCAGCGTCTTCATGCCGGGCGCGTTGCCGCCCCAGCTCACCGCCGTGCGCAGCGGGAAGATCACGCCGTCGGCGGCGTCGCCCGCGGTCTTCGCCGCGTTTTCGTCCATGCCCCAGACATTGCCGAGGAACTGCACGTCGACGCCGGCAGCCTTGCAGGCCTTCATCACCGAGATGTTCGAGCCCGCGGTATTGCCGAGATAGGCGTAGTTGGCGCCCGAGCTCTTGAGGCTGAGACACTGGCTCGAATAGTCGCCGGGGGTGAGCGCGAACACAAGCGGCGGCAGCACCTCGAAGCCGAGCTCGGTGGCGAGCGCCTCGCCCGCGGCCTTCGGCGCGTTGGGATAGGGATGGTTGGCGCCCATGTGGACGAACTTTGCCTTGCCGGGCTTGCCCTTGGTTTTCCAGTCGTCGGCGGCCCACATCAGCATCGCGCGCATCGCGTCAGAATAGCTCGGTCCGTAGAAGAAATTATACGGCGCGGGCTTTGCCTTGCCGCTGGTGCCTTCCGGGTCGGTCAACGCTGCGGCATAGGAGCCGGAGATGTCGGGGATCTTGTCCTGCGCGAGGAAGCCGGTCAGCGCCTCGGTGTCGGCGGTGCCCCAGCCCATGATCGCCGCGACCTTGTTGTCGGGCGCCGACCATTTCTTGTAGAGCGCGATCGCGCGCGGCACCTGGTAGCCGTAATCGTTACTGTCGACGGAAAGTTGCTTGCCGCCGACGCCACCGTTCTTGTTGACCCAGGCAAAGGTGTCGACGACGCCTTGGCCGTAGGGCGTTCCGACGTCGGCGGTGCCGCCGGAGAGGTCCTCGAGATGACCGATCGCGATCTGCGCCTGCGCGCTCACTGATGCACCCGCGATGACAAGCGCGAGCGGGACCGTGCTCAAAAGTGATCTCAGTTTCATGGGTCGTTTCCTCCTGTTGTTCGTTGATGTCGATGGTCGTGTGTCCCGGCCTCAATGCGAGAACGGGTAGAGCTTCCAGTAGGTTTTGATCTGCCGCCAGCGATGCGCGAGTCCGTCGGGTTCGAACATCAGGAAGGCAATGATGATCGATCCGATCGCGATCTCGCGCAGGAAGGTGATGTTGTTGTTGAGCGCGAGCGCGCGATCGATCGCGCCGCCTTTCAGGCCGAGGCTGATCCATTCCATGAATTCCGGCAGCAACACCACGAAGGCGGTGCCCATCAGCGAGCCCATGATCGAGCCGGTGCCGCCGATGATGATCATGGCCAGGAACAGGATCGAGCGCTCGATGCCGAAGCCTTCCTGCGAGATCACGAGCTGATAGTGCGCGTAGAGCGCGCCAGCGATGCCGGCGAAGAACGCGGCAAGGCCAAACGACAGCGTGCGGTATTTGGTGAGGTTGATGCCCATGATCTCGGCGGAGAGATAATGGTCGCGGATCGCAACCAGTGCGCGGCCGTCGCGGGTGCGCATCAGGTTGGTGACCAGGACGTAGCTGACGACGACATAGGCGAGCACTACGTAGAAATATTGCCGGTCGCCGCGCAGCGTATAGCCGAAGATCGAGAACGGATTGGCGCTTGCCGGCACCGAGCCGCCGGAGAACCATTCGGCGCGGGAGAAGAAATCCAGCAAAATGTATTGCGCGGCGAGCGTCGCGATGACGAGGTAGAGCCCCTTTAGCCGCGCCGCCGGCACCCCGAAGATCAGGCCAACCAGTGCGGTAGCGACACCGGCGAGCGGAATTGCGAAGAACGCGGGGATCGGGAAGTTGTTGTTGATGTAGGCCGATGAGAATGCACCGAACAGGAAGAACGCGGCGTGCCCGATCGAGATCTGTCCGGTGAAGCCGACCAGGATGTTGAGGCCGAGTGCGGCGATCGAGAAGATGCCAATCTGGATCGAGACCGTCAGCCAGTACTCACTGAAGAATTTTGGCGCAAAGCAGAGCAGGATGATGCCGAGAATTGCGAAGTTGCGGCTCGTCGTCGTCGGAAAGATCGTGGTGTCCGCCGCGTAGGAGCTGCGGAAGTCGCCGGAGGGGATGAGCGAGGGACCGGCCATGATCAGACCCTCTCGATGTCGGCGGTGCCGAACAGGCCATAAGGCTTGATCATCAGGATGATGATCAGCACATAGAACGGCGCGACCTCATAGAGATTGCCCCAGTGCAGATACTGGCTGTCGACATATTGGGCGATGTTCTCGAGCAGCCCGATGATGATGCCGCCGAGCACGGCGCCGCCGATCGAGTCGAGTCCGCCGAGGATCGCCGCCGGAAACACCTTGATGCCATAGGAGGAGAGGCCCGACGACACGCCGTTGACGACGGCGACGACGACACCGGCGACCGCCGAGACCGTCGCCGAAATCGCCCAGGCCATCGCGAATACGTTCTTGACGGAAATGCCGAGCGACTGCGCCACCTGCTGGTTGAAGGCGGTGGCGCGCATCGCGAGGCCATATTTCGAGGAGCGGAAGAACCAGGCCATGCCGATCATCATCGCGAGCGAGACGATCAGGCTCATGATATAGACGGTCTGGATCGGCGCGCCGAAGAGGTTCACGCTCTGGCTCTGGAACACGCGCGGGAAGGGTTGCGCATCGACGCCGAAGATCCATTTCAGCGCCGCCTGGAACACCGTCGACAGCCCGATCGTGACCATGATGACGGAAATGATGGGCTCGCCGATCATCGGGCGCAGGATCACGATCTGGATCGCTATGCCGAACGCGAACATGAACACCAGCGTCAAGGGCATGCCGAGCCAGAACGGGATCTGAAACTTGTTGAGCAGCACGAGGCAGACCCAGGCGCCGATCAGCAGGAGTTCCCCCTGCGCGAAGTTGACGACTTGCGTGGCCTTGTAGATCAGCACGAACGACATCGCGACGACGCCATAGAGCGTGCCGACCACGAGGCCGTTGACGAGGAGCTGGATGAGGAAGGCGGTGTTCATGCGCAGCTGCGTCCAAAAATTCGGTGTCGTCCCCGCGAAGGCGGGGACCCATAACCACAGGACGTCGTTGTTGCGCGAAGCTGGGGGCGCCAGCGTGCCAGACAACCACTCCCTGTGGTTATGGGTCCCGGATCGGCGCTCGCTTCCGCCTTCGCTCTGCGAGCTTCGGCGGACAAGCCGCTCGCTTGTCCGGGACGACGAAGGAAAAGAAGTTTGCAGCTGGACACCATCACTCCGCGGCCTCCGCGAGTTGCGGCGCGCCAAGATCAATCACCCGCAGCGAGGTGCGCACGCGCTGCGTCGAGCCATCCTGGAACTTGATCACGGTGTCGACCGGGATCATCTGCGCGCCGCGATAGATCGCGTCGATGATCTCGCCATACTTCTCGTTGATGACGCCGCGGCGGACCTTTCGCGTGCGCGTCAGCTCGCCGTCGTCGGCGTCGAGCTCCTTGTAGAGCAGCAGGAAGCGCGAGACGCGCTGCGCCGGCGGCAAGGTCGCGTTGACGATTTCGACCTCCTTGCGGAGGAGATCGTAGACCTCCGGGCGCGAGGCGAGATCGCTGTAGGTGGTGAACGCGATACGCTTCTTCTCAGCCCATTTCGAGATGATGGAATAGCGGATGCAGATCATCGCAGAGAGCGTTTCGCGGCCGGCGCCGAGCAGCACGGCTTCCGCGACGTACGGCGAGAACTTCAGCTTGTTCTCGATATATTGCGGCGAGAAGCGCGCGCCGCCCGAGGTCTCGGCGAGATCCTTGATGCGGTCGATGACGACGAGCTGTTTCGTCTCGTCGAAATAGCCGGCATCGCCGGAATGCATCCAGCCGTCCCTGATGTCGGCGGCCGAGGCTTCCGGGTTCTTGTAGTAGCCGTGGAACATGTTGGGATGGCGCACCACGATCTCGCCGACGCCCTGGCTGTCCGGCGTTTCGATCTTGATCTCGATCTCGTCGCCCATGACGACGCCGCTGGTATCGGGATCGACCTTGCCCTCCGGGTGCAGGGTGTAGGCGCCGAGCAATTCTGTCTGGCCGTACAGCGTACGGAGCGGCACGCCCATCGCCCGGAAGAATTTGAAGGTGTCGGGGCCGAGCGCCGCGCCGCCGGTCGCCGCCGAGCGCAGCCGCGTGAAGCCGAGCCGGTCGCGCAGCGAGCGAAACAGCAGCATGTCGGCCACCGTCGAGCGCTGGCCTTTTTCCAACGCCGCCAGCCCCGTCTTCATGCCGAGGTCGTAGAGCCGCTGCTTCAGGGGCGAGGCATCCATGACGCGCGCGCGGACGTCGGCAGCGATCGCTTCCCAGACGCGCGGCGCGAACAGCACGAAGGTCGGCGCGATCTCGCGGAAATCGCTCATCATGGTGTCGGCCTGCTCGACGAAGTTGACCTTCATCCGGCACAGCAGGCCTTTGCCGAGCACGTAGACCTGCTCCATGATCCAGGGCAGCGGCAGCACCGAGACGTATTCGTCGTCAGGTCCCTTGGGATCGAATGAAAGATAGGTCGCGCAGTGCTTGAGCACGCGCCCCGCCGAGAGCATCGCGAGCTTCGGATTGGAGGTCGTGCCCGAAGTGGTGCAGAGGATCGCGACGTCTTCACCCTTGGTCGCATCGGCAAGCCGATCGTAGAGACCGGGCTCGCGCGCGGCGCGTTCGCGCCCCATCGCGGCGAGCTTGTCGGCTTCCATCAGCCGCGGGTCGTCGTATTTGCGCATGCCGCGCGGATCGGAATAGACGATGTGTTTCAGGTGCGGCACGCGGTTGGCGAGGGTGAGCAGCTTGTCGACCTGCTCCTCGTCCTCGGCAAACACCAGCCGCGCTTCGCCGTAGTTCAGCAAATACGCGGCTTCCTCATCCAGTACGTCGCGATAAAGCCCAAGGCTCAATCCGCCGATGGCGTGGGTCGCAACTTCGGCCGCAACCCAGTCCGGCCGGTTGTCGCCGATGATGCCGACGACGTCGTCGCGGCCGAGACCCAGCGCGACCATGCCGAGCGCGAAATCATGCACGCGCATCTGGTAGTCGGTCCAGGTGAAGGTGCGCCACAGGCCAAAGTCCTTTTCGCGCAGCGCGATCTCGGTGCCGTGCTCTCTCGCATTCAAGCGAAGCAGTTTTGGATAGGTGTCGGCCTGCGCGACGCGGGCGGCGTAATCCATCATGCCGCGTTCTCCGCGACTTCAGGCTTGTCGTCGGGATCGACCAGCGCCTCGTCCTCTTCGCCGAGATAAGCGCGTTTAACGTGGGGATCGGCGAGCACCGAGGCCGGATCGCCCTCGGCGATCTTGATGCCGAAATCGAGCACCATGACGCGGTGGGAGATGTCCATCACCACGCCCATGTCGTGCTCGATCATGACGACCGTCATGCCGAACTCCTCGTTGAGGTCGACGATGTAGCGCGCCATGTCCTCCTTCTCTTCGAAGTTCATGCCGGCCATCGGCTCGTCGAGCAGGATCAGTTTCGGCTCCAGCGCCATGGCGCGCGCCAGTTCGACGCGCTTGCGCAGGCCGTAGGGCAGGGTGCCCGCGGTCGCCTTGCGCACCGCCTGCAGGTCGAGGAAGTCGATGATCTCCTCGACCTTGCGGCGATGCTCGAGCTCCTCGCGCCGCGCGCCGGTCAGCCAGTACAGCGATCCCGTGATGAAGTTGTTTTTCAGGAGGTGATGCCGCCCGACCATGATGTTGTCGAGCACGCTCATATGGTGGAACAGCGCGAGGTTCTGGAAGGTGCGGCCGATGCCGAGCGAAGCGCGCGCATTGGGATTGAGCGAGGTGATATCCTTGCCGCGGTAGAACAGCTGGCCCTCGGTCGGGTGGTAGCGGCCGGAGATGCAGTTGACCATCGAGGTCTTGCCGGCGCCGTTGGGGCCGATGATCGAGAACAGCTCGCCGTCACGGATGGTGAAGCTGACATCGGTAAGCGCGCGCACGCCGCCAAACCGCAGCGAGACTCCGCGCACGTCCAATGTGGTGTCCACCAAAACCCTCCCGGAAAAGCGGCGCTGGTGCGCTCTTGCTGTTGTGACCGCGATCGTTTTGCCGATCCTAACCCGGCCAAACCGCCAAGACCATGCGACCATTGATGTTTTGCGCCGCTGGCACACGAGATGCCACGCTTGGCGCCATGCACCCAACGTCGCCGTTGGGCGAGCGGCCTCAATAGAGTAAAGCCGCATCATGGAATGTCTTGCGTCCGACAATTGGCCGGTAATTTTGGTCGGCGCGCGCCTAGCCGAGACCGGTGCCGCGATAGCAGGCATTGCTGCGCCGCAAAATGCCGGTTGGCAACCCTGATCATGATCGCGCCTGACCATCTCAAGCGCATCGCGATCTGGTCGCGCGACCTCAGCGAGCGCGACCTGGAGCGGGCGCGCGCCGGTATCGTCGAGAAATCCTACCGCGCCGATGAGCTGGTGTTCATGCGCGGTGACCAGTTTGATTTCTGGTGCGGCGTCGTCTCGGGGCTGCTGCGGATGGGAACGGTATCGCGCGGCGGCAAGGCCATGAGCTTTGCCGGGTTGACCGCGGGCGCGTGGTTCGGCGAGGGAAGCGTGCTCAAAAAGGAACCGCGGCGCTACGACATGGTGGCGCTGCGCGACTCCCGGCTGGCGCTGATGGACCGCGCCACCTTCTTCTGGCTTTACGAGAACAGCGTGGCGTTCAACCGCTTCCTGGTGGCGCAGCTCAACGAGCGGCTCGGCCAGTTCATCGGGCTCGTCGAATACGGCCGCACCCTGGATGCGACCGGGCGGCTGGCGCGCTCGATCGCCTCGCTGTTCAACCCGCTGCTCTATCCCGATCCGACGCGTCACCTGGAGATTACGCAAGAGGAAATCGGAGCGTTGTCAGGCATCTCCCGGCAGAATGCCAATCAGTGCCTGAAGCGGTTGGAGAAAGAAGGTCTCCTGAAGCTTGAATATGGCGGGGTCACCATCGTCGACCTCGACCGCCTTCGCAGCTATGGCGAGTAAGCATCGAACCACATTGAAACCCGAACGTATTGGTGGTATTGATACGGTGCCGTATCGTGTTGATGAAGGCCGCGGTCCACGAAAACCGGGAGGTTTCCGATGAGCAGGCAGAATCAGATCAGCCTCTTGAAGCGGCTGTTGCACTACGTCGACACCAGGACAACGGCGATGGCCGATCAGCCTTGGTGCAACGAGGTGTCCGCCTACACCGATCCCGAACGTCTGGCCAACGAACAGCGCGTGCTGTTCCGCCAGCACCCGATCCTGATGGGCTTTGCTTCGGAGTGGTCCGCGGCCGGCAGCTTCCGGACCGATGACTATGCCGGCGTCCCGATCCTGGTCGTGCGGGGACGCGACAACAAGCTGCGCGCGTTCCTGAATGTGTGCCGGCACCGCGGCGCCAAGGTGGCCCAGGGCTGCGGCACTGCGCGCGTGTTTTCTTGCCCGTATCACGCCTGGACATACAATCTCGCAGGCCAGGTGACCGGCATTCCCGACGAACGCAGCTTTCCGGACGTGCGCCCGACGCGATCGTCGCTTGCCGAGCTTCCACTGTGCGAGAAACACGGGCTCGTCTGGGTGATCCCCACGGCTGCCGCCGATGGCGCGACCGATTTCGATATCGACCCGTGGCTCGGCGGGCTCGCAGGCGAGATCGCCTCATACGATCTCGCATCCTGGTCGTACTATGACCGGCGCGTGATCCCCGAGACCATGAACTGGAAGATCATCGTCGATACCTTCCAGGAAGGCTATCACGTCGGCTTCCTGCATCGGGAAACGCTCAGCGAGGTCCTGCACGGCAATGTCAACGATTTCGAGGCCTTCGGTCTCAACCATCGCCTGATCTTCCCGCGCAAGAAGCTCGAGCGGCTGAAGGCGGAGCCGGAAGAGAAGTGGGACCTGATGTGGAACACGACGCTGGTCTATTCGCTGTTCCCCAACACCCTCCTGATCGTTCAAGGCGACCACGTCGAGCTTGCGCGGGTGTTTCCGTGCGAGGGTCGGGTGGATCGCTCCGTCATGGAGCTCGGCCTATATGTGCCCAAGGCTCCCGCGACCGACGAAGAGCGCACCCATTGGGACAAGAACATGCAGCTCGTGCTCGACGTGGTCACCGGCGAGGATTTTCCGACCGGACGCACCATGCAGATCGGATTTTCTTCCGGGGCGCAGACGCACACCGTCTACGGCCGCAACGAGCCGGCGATGATCCACTACCATCAGTCGATGAGGAGCGCGCTCGGTCCTGCTCCGATCGGGGAGACGCGGCAGGCCGCGGAATAGGTGGCCAGGCGGGTCGTAAACCGTCCCGGAAATCGCGCCTATGGGTCTGATTTCCCACCGCCTTTGCGTTAGACTTGGCGGGGGACGGGTGCTAAGGGCCTCCGGCCTGCAACTGGAGACCCCATGGCGGCTTCCGATACCAAAAAGCGCGTGGCGCTGATCACCGGCGTGACCGGACAGGACGGCGCTTACCTCGCCGAATATCTGCTCGGCTTGGGTTATACCGTGCACGGCATCAAGCGGCGTTCGTCCTCGTTCAACACCGCGCGCGTCGATCACCTCTATGAGGATCCGCATCACGGCAACGTTCCGTTCCTGATGCATTACGGCGATATGACTGACTCCACCAACCTGATTCGGCTGGTGCAGCAGATCAGGCCGACCGAGATCTACAATCTCGCCGCCCAGAGCCACGTGCAGGTCTCGTTCGAGAGCCCGGAATACACCGCCAATGCCGACGCGATCGGCGTGCTGCGGCTCTTGGAAGCGATCCGCATCCTCGGCATGGAAAAGGAGACGCGGTTCTATCAGGCCTCGACCTCGGAGCTGTATGGCCTAGTGCAGGAAGTTCCCCAGAAAGAGACCACGCCGTTCTATCCGCGCTCGCCCTATGGCGTCGCCAAACTCTACGGCTACTGGATCACGGTGAACTACCGTGAGGCCTACGGCATGTTTGCCAGTAACGGCATCCTGTTCAACCACGAGAGCCCGATCCGCGGCGAAACCTTCGTCACCCGCAAGATCACCCGCGGCGTCGCCCGCATCGATGTCGGTCTGGAAGACACCATCTATCTCGGCAATCTCGAAGCCAAGCGCGACTGGGGCCACGCGCGCGACTATGTCGAGGGGATGCATGCGATCCTGCAGGCGGACACGCCCGACGATTTCGTGCTCGCAACCGGCGAGACCCGTTCGGTGCGCGAGTTTATCGAGCTGGCGTTTGCCGAGGTCGGCCGCAAGGTCGAGTGGCGCGGCAAGGGCGTCGAGGAAACCGGCGTCGACAGGAAATCCGGCAAGATCGTGGTCCGCATCGATCCCTCCTATTTCCGCCCGACCGAGGTCGATCTGCTGGTTGGAGACGCCAGCAAGGCGCGGCAAAAGCTCGGCTGGAAGCCGAAGACCAGCTTTGCCCAGCTAGTGAAGGACATGGTTGCGAGCGACCTCGAAGAGGCCAAGCACGAGGCTGCCAATGGCAAGCGTTCCGTTTGAGCTGAAAGGCAAGACGGTTTTCGTCGCCGGCCATCGCGGCATGGTCGGAAGCGCGTTGGTGCGGCGGCTGGCGAGCGAGAACGTCGAATTGCTGACGGCAGGCCGCCGCGAGCTCGATCTCTGCGATCAGGCCGCAGTCTTCCAGTGGTTTGCGAGCAAGAAGCCGCAAGTGGTGTTTCTCGCGGCCGCCAAGGTCGGGGGCATCGTCGCCAACAACACGCTGCGCGCGGAGTTCTCTACGAGAATCTGGCAATCGCGGCCAATGTGATCCACGCGGCGCATCTCAACGGCACCGAGAAGCTGATGTTCCTCGGCTCGACCTGCATCTATCCGAAACTTGCAGCCCAGCCGATGCGCGAGGATGTGATGCTCACCGGCCCGCTGGAGCCGACCAACGAGCCCTATGCGATCGCCAAGATCGCCGGGATCAAGATGGCCGAGGCCTATCGCGCCCAGTATGGCAGCGACTTCATCAGCGTGATGCCGACCAATCTCTACGGGCCCGGCGACAATTATCATCCCGAATACAGCCACGTGGTCGCGGCGCTGATCCGCCGCTTCCATGAGGCGAAGGCCGCCGGCGTTCCCAATGTCGTGGTCTGGGGCACCGGCAAGCCGCGCCGCGAATTCCTCTATGTCGACGAATGGCGGACGCCTGCGTGCACCTGATGAAGGGCTATTCGCATGCCGAGATGGTCAATATCGGCACCGGCGAGGACATCGCGATTGCGGATTTCGCCCGCGTGGTCGCGGCCACTGTCGGCTACAAGGGCACCATCAGCTACGACACCTCGCGTCCCGACGGCACGCCGCAGAAGCTGCTCGATGTCGCCAGGCTTGCGAAGCTCGGCTGGCGCGCGCGCACCTCGCTGGAAGACGG
>CAWCGA010000051.1:0-72455 GCA_963794775.1 uncultured Alphaproteobacteria bacterium
TCACATCGGCTTGTACTTCAACACCTCGCTCGGCACCGCGACGCCGAGCTTGATCTGGCCGACCGAGCGGATGATGTCGTCGCCGAGCAGCTGCGCGAAGCAGGCGTAGCCCCAGTCGTTCATGTGCAGGCCGTCGGCGATGACGAAGGTCTCGACCGGCAGCTCCTGCTTCTCATGCCAGTCGCGCATCACCTCGAAGCGCGGGAAGATGCCGACGTGACGGAGCCGGGCGACCCGGTGCAGCAGATTGACCATGCGGCCCGCGTTTTCCGGACGCTCGTTGACGCGCGGCGAATATTGCGGATCGACCAGCACGACGTCGCTGCCGGCGGCCTGAATCTGCGCAATCCCCTCGTCCACCTGGTTCTCGGTCACCGCGGGATCGAAGCCGCGCAGCACCGCATTGGTGCCGACCTGCCAGATCACGAGATCGGGGTTGGCATCGAGCACCGCGGCCTGCAGCCGCTTCATCATCTCAGGCGCATCCTCGCCGCCCTTGCCGCGATTGAGCACGGTGATGTCGGCGGTCGGATATTGCCGTTTCAGTTGCGCAAGCAGCCGGCTCGGGTAGGAAAAGTCCGGCGAGCTCGAGCCCCAGCCTTGCGTCGACGACGAGCCGAAGGCGACGATCACGACCGGTTGGCCGGCGACGAGCTTGCTTGCGACATGCGGCAGCGATCCCATCGGCTGCACACCGCCCTTCGGGGCCGAGCACGGCACGCGGCTGAAAATGTCGCTGGCGGACTTCGCCACCTGCTTCACGGTGTCGACCGCGCGCGCGGCGATGGTCTTTTGCGCCGGCGGATTGGCGGGGGTGCCGCTCGCAGCGGTGCCGGTCGTGGATGCGGCAGGCGCGGCGGATTGCTCAGGTGGGGTTACTGGCTGTGCTGGCGTCGCCGGCTGCGCGGCAGGCGGAGTCGCGGTCGGCGCTGCAGCGGTCTGCACCGGCTGCGCGGTCTCGGCGCGCGCAGGACCGAACGACGTGGAACCGGCCAGCGCCAGCGCAAGCGTGACGAGCGCGCAAAAGGAGCGGCGGAAGCACGGCAACGTCATTAACCAAAAACCCTAATTCTGCTGCGCCGGCGGCTGATGCGCGGCATCGATGATGAATTTCGACAGCGCGCGGCCGAGGCAATCGTGCACGCGCTTGGCGAGATCGATACCGTGCGTCGTGCTGAAAAGATCGAAATCACCCTGGTCATTCCACTGATGCATGATGCCGAAGCGATCGAACAACGGAACTTCGTGCTCCTGCGCCACCGCACGCATATTATCGATATAGGGCGGCACGGAAATCATCGTTTCGGTGCGCGGACTATATTGCGGATTGATCAGGACCACGTCGGCTCCCGCCTTTTGCAACGCAACAACGCCTTCGTCGACAGCGCTGCGAAAATCGTCGGGATCGATCGACCGCATAGCATCCACCGTGCCGGTCTGCCAGATAACCAAAGTCGGCTTTTTGGCCTCCAGCAGTTTCGGGAAGCTTGTGGCGGCCTCCTCGGCGGTCTTCTTGACCTGTATTTCTACGGATAGCGCGACGTTCAGCTTCGGCACCGCGGCCTGCAGCGCGGCCTGCAGCCGCGCCGGCCAGGCGCTGGAATCGGCACTGACGATGGTCGAAGAACGGCTGCCGATCACGAGGATATCGAGCTTGCCGGCCTTGAGCGCGTCGGCGACCTTCGGCAGCGTGCTTTCGGTGGTGAGCAGGTTGTCGGGCACGTCGCAACTTGGCGCTGCATCTTCCGCGCGCAGGGGTTGCGCGCCGAGAGCCGCGGTCACACAAGCGAGCACGAGGAGAAACCTCGGCCTCATAGACTCCCTCCCGCCATATCGGCGTTACCGATCGCGCTCTTCTTCGGCGCGCTCTTGTCGGCAACATGCTTGTACCACGAAATCAGCCACGCGACGGCGCACATAATGAGGATTCCGCAAAGGCTGATTAATGCGTGCATGCCGGCGCCGCCGCCGACCTCGGCCAGGATGAAGTGGCCGGCAAAGGCGAGGAACACGCCGAGGCAGAAGATTTCGAGGGAATGCTGGCCGCACAGGATGAGCGGCTTCAGCCAGCGCGATTTCAGGCCCGGCCAATCGCGCGGCAGGAAGCGCACCGTGATAGCGGCGAGCGCAAGGAAATGCGCAAAGCGCAGCACGTCGAGGTCGGTCTTGTCGATCGGATACATCCACAGTTCCAGCCGCCGCGGCAGCCAATGGTTCATGAGCGGCACATTCCAGGTCAGCGTGACGTAGAACGCCGCGGCGAGATAGACGACGCAGATCCACAGCGTGACGTTCGAGGACAATATCGCCGACATGCGTTTGGCGCCGCCGAGCGCGCACCAGGCGCCGAACACGAACAGCAATTGCCAGGCGAGCGGGTTGAAGCTCCAGTAGCCGTTCGGATAGGCCGAGAGATAGAGATCGAAGTGCCAGGTGGCGGCGTAGAGCAGCGCCGACAGCGCCAGCGTCACGTCCGGCTTCCAGCGCATCAGCGCGAGGATCAAGGGCAGCGACAGCATGAGCACGATGTAAAGCGGCAGCACGTCCATGTTGACGGGCTTGAAGCGCAGGATCAACGCCTGGAAGATGGTGACGTCGGGCTGCTTGAGGAAATCCATGATCCCCATCTCTTCGGTGTAGAGCGGGTTCTCGAAACTGTTGGCGACGTAGGAAATTTCCGCAAGGAAGATCGTGAACAGGAAGACGTGGGCGACATAGATCTGCCAGGCGCGGCGCAGGATGCGCGCGGTCGCGACCACGAAGCCGGACTCCAGCATGGCGCGGCCATAGACGAAGGCCGCGGTATAGCCGGAGATGAAGATGAAGATTTCGGTGGCGTCCGAGAAGCCGTAATTGCGGATGGTGAACCAGGTCAAAAGGCTCGGCGGCAGATGGTCGATGAAGATCAGCCACAGTGCCAGCCCGCGGAACAGGTCGAGCCGCAGCTCGCGCTCGCCGATCACCGGCAGCGAGATCGCCGGCGCCTTTGCCGCGGGCGCGGCGGCGGCCGGCGCTGCGGTCGCGGTGTCGGCGCTTGGACCGGTCAAGCCATCGGCAATTGTCATCGGGCACCGTGTTGGGGCGAGCGAAAATCGCAAGCCGCAGTTCCCATGGGTATAGCGGCAGCAAACGGCGTCGCAAGTTACGATGTCTTGACAGGCAAGAGCCGTGCCCGTCAGCCGCCGGCACGGCTTTTGGAGCGGAACTGTGTCGAAAGCGGGCCAGTTGGTTCCCGCAGAGCTTTTGGCTACACTGAGCGCATGTATCGCGCCATCACCCGCCAGATCGAAGTCACCGTCCAGCCGAACTACCTGCCGGAGCGCTCCTCGGTGGAGAAGAGCGAGTTCTTCTGGTCCTATAACATCGTCATCACCAACGCTGGGACCGAGACGGTGCAGCTGCGCACGCGGCACTGGATCATCACGGACGCGACCGGACACAAGCAGGAAGTGAAGGGCCGCGGCGTGATCGGCGAGGAGCCGGTGCTCGCGCCCGGCGAGCGCTTCGAATATACCAGCGGCGTGCCGCTGCCGACCGCGTCGGGCTTCATGACCGGGCGCTACCAGATGGTCACCGAAGCCGGCGAACGCTTCGAGGTCGATATCCCGACGTTCTCGCTGGACAGCCCGCATTACAAGAGGGTGTTGAATTGAGCGGCGACGAGCGCGCGCCTTGGTGACTTCGTAGGGTGAGTTAGCCAACGGGTCGCGCGAATGCGCGCCCGATGATAAACTCAGCGTAACCCACCACTTCTCTATCAGCGGAAACAGAAGAGGTGGGTTACGGCGCTTCGCGCCTAACCCACCCTACGAAACATCCAAAAATCACGACGCATCTTCCACCCCCGCTTGCTCCGGCGTGAACTCGTACACCGAACTGCAGAACTCGCAGGTGACGACGACCTTGCCGTCCTTGACCATGTCGGCGCGATCCTGTGGGGCGAAACTCTTCAGCATCGACGACACCGCCTCGCGCGAGCAGGAGCAGCGCGCCTGCAACGGCAGCGGCTTGAACACGCGCACGCCGCGCTCGTGGAACAGGCGATAGAGCAGCCGCTCGCCGGACAAATCAGGATCGATCAGCTCGACGTCCTCGACCGTTGCGATCAGCGACTGGCCCTCGACCCAGGCGTCGTCCTCGGCGACCGTGTGCGGCACGTGGCCTTCGGGCGCATCGCCCGGATCGAGATCGGGCTGTCGCGCGCGCTCCGGCGCCTTCGGCAAAAACTGCATGAGAATGCCGCCGGCGCGCCAGCGATGCTTGCCGCCCTCGCCGCCGCGAAACTCCTCGCCGACCGCGATCCGCACGCGGGTCGGGATCTGCTCCGAGCGCAGGAAATATTCGTGGGCGGCTTCTTCCAGCCCTCCGCCGTCGAGCGCCACCAGGCCCTGATAGCGGCTCATGTCCGGCCCCTGGTCGATGGTCATGGCGAGATGACCCTTGCCGAGCAGGCTGCCTGAATCTTTCGCGTCTTTCAGCCGCGTCCTGTCGTAGCGCGCATAGGCGCGCAGGCGATCCGGCGCCTGAAAGTCGACGATCAGGAACGACACCGGGCCGTCGCTCTGGGTCTGCAGGATGAAGCGGCCCTCGAATTTCAGGGACGAGCCGAGCAACGTCGTGAGCACGATGGCTTCCCCGAGCAGCTTGCCGACGGCGGGCGGATAATCGTGCTTGTGCAAGAGCTGGTCGAGCGCCGGACCCATCCGGGTCATGCGGCCGCGCAGATCGAGCGCGTTGACCTCGAACGGAATCACGGCGTCGTCGACGGGGACCGCCGACGGTGCTCGGATCGGGCTGGTGAAGGTGGTTTTGGTGTCGGGGGATTCGGAAGACATGGCGCTTTATCTGGGGTCGCGAGGCGAGATTCGAAAGGGGTTATTCATCCTGTCGTCCCGGCCAAGCGAGCACTTGCGAGCGCGAGCCGGGACCCATAAGCACCGCAATTCATTGTTGAGCGACGCTGGGGCCGCTTGCCTAATCAACGCGCCTGCCTGTGGTTATGGGTCCCCGCTCCCCGCGCGCAATTGCGCGCTAGGCGGGGACGACGTTGGAGTATTTGGCTCGCCTCACCCCACCGCGTCGAAGCACCAGGCGAGAATCCCCTTTTGCGCATGCAGGCGGTTCTCGGCCTCGTCGAAGACGACAGATTGCGGGCCGTCGATCACCTCATCGGTGACCTCCTCGCCGCGATGCGCCGGCAGGCAGTGCATGAAGATCGCGTCTTTCTTCGCCAGCGACATCAGCTTGGCGTTGACCTGATAGGGCTGCAGCAGGTTGTGGCGATGCTCGCCGTCCTTGTCGCCCATCGACACCCAGGTGTCGGTAACGACGCAGTCGGCGCCGCGGACGGCGGCTTCCGGATCGTTGCCGATCATGATCGGCGCGGATGTTTCCTTGATCCAGTCGCGCATCGGCTTCTTCGGCGCGAGCTCCGGCGGGGTCGCGATGTTGAGTTTGAACTTGAAACGCTCGGCGGCCTGCGCCCAGGACAACAGCACGTTGTTGTCGTCGCCGGTCCAGGCCACGGTCTTGCCGGCGATCGCGCCGCGATGCTCCTCGAAAGTCATCAGATCGGCCATCACCTGGCAGGGATGCGAGCGCCGCGTCAGGCCGTTGATGACGGGAACGGTGGCGTGCGCGGCGAGCTCGAGCAGCGCCTCGTGATTGAGGATGCGGATCATGATGGCGTCGACATAGCGCGACAGCACGCGCGCGGTATCGGCGATAGTCTCACCACGGCCGAGCTGCATCTCGGTGCCGGTCAGCATGATGGACTCGCCGCCGAGCTGGCGCATGCCGACATCGAACGAGACCCGCGTACGGGTCGACGGCCGCTCGAAGATCATCGCCAGCGTCTTGCCCTCGAGCGGCTTCCTGCCCTTCTCATGCGCCTTCAGCTTCGCCTTCATGGCGTTGGAGGCGTCGAGGATCGTGCGCAAATCCCTCAGCGGAAGTTCGCCGATATCAAGGAAATGCCGCGGCTTGCTCATTGCGCGGCTGCCTGCTTGACCTTGCCGGCGAGATCGGCGCAGGCGCGCTCCAGGCACTGCACGGAATGATCGATCTCGGATTCGTTGACGATGAGCGGCGCGAGGAAACGCACGACATTGTCGCCGGCGCCGACGGTGAGCAGTTTTTGGTCGCGCAGCGCGGCGACGAGATCGCCCGAGGGCACCACGGCCTTGACGCCGACCAGGAGGCCTTCGCCGCGCACCTCCGACAGGATGGTCGGATAGCGGTCGACCACGGAGGCGAGCTTCTGCTTGATCAACAACGACATCTTCTGCACGTGATCGAAGAAGCCGGGCTTGAGCATGACGTCGAGCACGGCATTCGCCGCGGCGACCGCGAGCGGATTGCCGCCGAAGGTCGAGCCGTGCGAGCCGGGCGCCATGCCCTTGGCGGCTTCGGCGCTCGCCAGCACCGCACCGATCGGGAAGCCGCCGCCGAGCGCTTTCGCCAGCGACATGATGTCGGGCGTCACGCCGAGACGGCGATAGGCAAAGAGATCGCCACAACGGCCCATGCCGGTCTGCACCTCGTCGAAGGCGAGCAGCAGGCCGTGCTCGTCGCAGAGCTGGCGCAGCGCCTTGAAGAACGACACGGGCGCACTGCGCACGCCGCCCTCGCCCTGCACCGGCTCGATCAGGATGCCGGCGGTGTGCGGGCCGATCGCCTTCTTGACCGCTTCGAGGTCGCCATGCGGCACCTGGTCGAAGCCGTCCATCACCGGGCCGAAGCCTTCGAGATATTTCGCCGAGCCCGTGGCGGCGAGCGTCGCGAGCGTACGGCCGTGGAACGCGCCTTCGAAGGTGATGATGCGATTGCGCTCGGGCGCGCCTTTCGAGAACTGATAATGGCGCACCAGCTTGATGACGCCTTCCATCGCTTCCGCGCCGGAATTGCAGAAGAACACGAAGTCGGCAAAGCTCTCCTCACACAGCCGCGCGGCGAGCTTGTCGCCGTCCGGGCTCTTGAACAGGTTCGACATGTGCCAGAGTTTGGTCGCCTGCTCCTGCAGCGCCGCGACCAGCGCGGGATGGCAATGGCCGAGCGCGTTGACCGCGACCCCGGAGGTGAAATCGAGATAGCGGTCACCATTGGTGGCGGTGAGCCAGCAGCCTTCGCCGCTCGAAAAACCGAGATCGACCCGGGCGAAGACGGGAAGCAGATGCGACGTGGCGCTGGTGCTCATGGCTGATATCACTTGTGAGTTGGAGGCAGGCCGCGATGCGCGCATTGGCGCGGTCGCTTCGCAAGCCCTCGGAGCGAAAACAAAACGGCCGCCTTTTCAGGCGGCGCGTGAAGGTATCTTAGGCGTGCGAAAGGGCCTGTCAATGCTGCGCAGCAGCGGTTTCTCGGTCCTGTAAACCCGTACGATTCCGGTACGGTGGAAAACATGATTGCAACACTCGACTGATGGAACATGTGGACTGTGGACCCGAACTCTGCGCGGGAGTCACGGCATATTGTAGCGTTCTCGCTGTCGGGTACGACATCTCGTGTGGCAGTCTTAACCCCCTGAGTTCTGATGTCCTGCGTACACGTTCGGGCGCGCTTTTCGCGTCCGGCGAGGGCTAAGGGATTCTGCGCACTGGGATTTTCGATATGCGGCATCGCAGCACGGCGCGCGCGCCTGCGGCGGCAGCGCGAAGGGAAGAGTGCGATGACGGTAATGACCTGGTCCGATGATCGCGTCGAGCAGCTGAAAAAGCTCTGGGAGGCCGGGCTTTCGGCCAGCCAGATCGCGGCCGAGCTTGGCAGTGTGACGCGGAACGCGGTGATCGGCAAAGTGCATCGTCTCGGCCTGTCCGGCCGCGCCAAGAGCCCGTCGTCGGCCGCCCCGCGCCAGCGCAAGGCGCGTCCCGCCCAGCACATGATGCGGGTGTCGCGTCCGGTGTCGCGCGGCAACACGGCGCTGGCGCACGCCTTCGAGGTCGAGCTCGAGCCCGACCCGATCGCTTTTGACAATGTCGTGCCGATGAGCCAGCGCCTGTCACTGCTGGAGCTCAACGAAGCCACCTGCCACTGGCCGGTCGGCGATCCCGCAAGCCCGGACTTCTTCTTCTGCGGCGGCAAGGCGCTCGCGGGGCTACCCTATTGCGCGCATCACTCGCGCGTGGCCTATCAACCGGCCTCGGATCGGCGGCGTCCGAGCAAGCCGCCGGGGCGTTGAGGGCAGGACACGCGTTTCGCCTCGTAGCAGCGGCCTCAATAGCTCACGCCACCTGCCGATTTCCGGGCTGCGCTGGCCCATCCGGCGAAGTGCGACGACCGAAGCAGGCCGGCCCTTACGCTCGGCACGAACGGATCGGTATAGAGGACGGCGCCGGTTGCAGCCGCAATGCGTGCCACGGCGGCCGTCATGGCCGGCGCGCCGGACGCATAGACCAAATCATCTTGCGACAGCTTTGGCAGGTAATCCGTCGGCAGGCCGCAGCGAATGGCTGATGTCACACTCTGCGCTTCCGACACCACCGGCACGATCCTGACGTTCGGAAACAAGGCGAGCCGGCACAAGGCGGGGTGCATGTAGAATGACTGCAGGCTGCGCGCTGCCGCCACGAAGACCAGCTCGCGCTTCGGCTGCTCGGCGATCGCGGAGGCCGCGATCGACCACATCGGCGCAAACCCGGTACCGCTTGCAACGAGCACGATGCGGTCGTGATGGTCTCTTCGCAGGAAAGCGCTGCCGAACGGCCCAGAGACCCTGACGCGGTGGCCGACCTTGATGTCGGCGCCGAGCGCGGAGGATACCGCACCATCCGCAAATCGCCTGATATGGAAGTAGAGCATATTGCTCCGCGGCGCCCGTTCGAGCGGGCAGGTCGGGCTATAGCTGCGTTCGGGATAGCCGCGAAACTGCAGCTTGCAATATTGACCGGGGAAGTGGTCGAACGGCTCTTGCAGCTTCAGGGTCACCCCGATCACGTCGGGTGCGAGGCGATCCACCGCGGCGACGTGTGCGGATAACGAGAGCGTTTCCGGAACGAACTCCGTTTCAAGCCTGACGTCAGAGACGATCCGCGCCTGGCAGGCAAGGACTCCGTCGCTGCCCTCGTCCGTGCCGCCGAACACCCTGCCCCCGACCAGGCGCAGCCGGCACGTCCCGCAAACGCCGCTCCGGCAATCGTGACGCAGCTCCACGCCGCTCGAGAGCGCGCCATCCAGAAGCGGGTCACCGTAATTCACATAGAAGGTGTCTCCGTCGAGAGTGACCTTGCAGGGTTTGCGCATCACTCCACCTCGAGACGAATGGGCCGGACGTGCCGGGTGTGCCGGATCTGGCTGTGGTCGAATGCGGCCACCCGCATGAAGGTCCCGCTCCTCAACGGCACGTCATAGGTGCTGCGCGTGTCGAGGCGGCGCGCCACTTCGAGCGCCCAATGGCCGGATGCCCAGCGTGCGGCGCAACGCACATCGGCGCGGTCGCCGGAGAAATCGCCTGAGATGATGACGCCGGGCACGATGGTTCCGACTGGAACAAAGCGATCCAGCTCCGGTGTGAACGGCGCGGACTCCGCCTCCGTCATGAACCAGCGCGCGCCGTCGCTCTCTCCGACATCGGGCTCGCGCGTGACCTGCCCCATCGCAGCCTGGATCGCCGCGAGATCGCGCGGAAGCCGCCGTGGCACGAACATCACGCCTTCACCGGTGGGATCGGGCTGCATGGTGAAGTTGTCGCTGTAGTTGGCCATGCCCGGATCGGACGCAAAGCCGCCGCGATACGGCGCGGCGTTGTTCACCTGCATTGGTGTCGGCTCGCGCGGCGGACCGAAATAGTCGTCATCCATCCATCCCGTCGGGCCGCCGCTTGTCGCCTTCCATTGCCAGACATCGGCGAGGACTCCGGCGGCCGTGAAGTGCAGGCCGCGGCCGGTCATGGTCGGAGGCGCACCGGGGATCGGCTGGGGACTGGCGTGAAAAGTCCGGTCGCCCGCCAGGTCGACGTCGAGCGTCGTTAGCAGCACCGAGAACTTGTCTTCGTTGTAGGCATGTTCATCGCCGAGCTCGTAGCCATCGTGCAGCAGGTGCCATCCGTCGATTTCCTTGATCAACGGCAGTTGCTTCAACGAGCGCGTCGGGTCTTCCCAGACGAACAGGAAATAAGCCCACGTGCCGTCGTGCACCGCACGGATGTCGACCTTCGACTCGCCTCGCCCATCGAAATTTCCGCCCTGATTGGTCATCACCGAAAACGGCCGGATATTTCGCCAGACCCGGTCAGAGGCGTCGCCATCGAGGATGGGCGTATTGTGACTGGCGACGCGATGAATGCGCAGACTGTCGACGCTGAGCCAATCCGTGGCAACCAGAGCCGAGGTGCCTGCGATTGCAACCGCAACCGCCACGACGAATGGATTTGCTTGAAGCGTGGCGTTGTTGCGGCGGACACCCCCGCGCGGCGACGGATTTGCGGGAGGCCTGCGCGCCTCGCGTCGCCCCCGCGCCTTGTCATGCTGCGGCGGGTCCGGCTGAAGCGTCATCTCCCCGCCATCATGCGATCGCATCGCCGGCGGTGATTTCTCGACCAGCAATGCCAGCAGTTCGACCGCATCAAGCCTTGCTGGCGGTGGCGGCAGGCGCTCCGGCCGGAAGACGCGAAACAGCTGTGAGACGCCGCCGATCCGGACATGGACGAGAATGTGGAGCACGGCAAAGGCCGGGACGACCCAGGTCGCATACCAATGCACCGTCGCGGCCTCGTAGCCGGCCAACACGCCGAAATACAGCATCGCACCGCTGACGATCAGCGCCGCGATTGCGATAAAGAAGGACCAGGTCAGCAACACGCTCAGCGCACCCAGCCGCGGCTGTTTCGGACCGAACAGTCCGCGCAGCCGCGCCTCGTCGAGCCGAACGCGACGGCTGAGGCCGCTTCGCAAGAGATAGACGGCATGTGCGATCGCCACCGCGACCAGCACCACGGCCGCCTCGATATGTGCCGTCCACACATTTGCGCGCGGCAATATCGCGTCGAATACATTGAGCCAGGTGCGGTCCGGCGTCTCCGTCGCAATACGCAGCCCGCTGACAAAGGCTACACCGACGGCGCCGACGAGCAGCCAGTGCAGGACAATGGTTCCGTAGTCGGTCTTGCGCGGTCTCACCGGCGCCTCCCCGTTGGAGAGGCACTGCCGGCGAAGCGCGCGATACTCGTCAAGCAGCGAACACTCTTACGCAACTACCTGTTCCCCAAATGTCGGCTCGCCTCAGGGCGAACGGAAGTCTCCTCTTGCGAGCACGCCGTTACCGCGCCCAATCCGCCGATCTGTTTGCGTGATTGCAGGATCTATCGACCGGACCGAAGATCGAGCCGGCGATGCGCGCCTTGTGCGGTGTTTTTCATGTTGTTCCCCTGCTTGTTGTCAGAGAACTGATCGGCACATTCGACCAGCCGCAGGAAACTTCATCCGCGCTTCGTGGCGTGACAACGGCCGATACGCGTCCAAGCAAGGTGATAGCCGGACGATTTGATGACACGGATGATTGTCAACCTCAGGCGCCTGCCATGAAGAGAATTGGTCAGCGTCCCATTGTCGCCGGAAAATGGTCGGCATCGGCTGCGAGCCTCAGTTCGACCAGCGACATCATCTTGCGAGAGACACTGGATGAGTGTTGCTCAAGAGCGCCCGCGGACATCTACCGCACCTGACACTTCCCGTGCGGCCGCGGTCGACGATCCCGTGACCAGCGGACTACGCGACAGCGCGCGGCGGATGATCAGCATCGCGCTGTTCAGCGGCGTCATCAATCTGCTGATGCTCGCTGGCTCTCTCTATATGTTGCAGGTCTACGACCGGGTCATTCCGAGCCGCAACCTCGCAACGCTGACCGGCTTGTCGCTGATGGTGCTGCTTGCCTATTTGATACAGGGATATCTGGATGCGTTGCGCGCGCGCATGCTGTGCCGGGTCGCAACCCTGTTTGACGCCGGCCTGCAGGATTCGATACAGACCGCGCTTGCGACGCTGCCGCTGCGCGGCGTCAAGCCGATGCAGATGCAGCAGCCGCTGCGGGACCTCGACCAGGTGCGCGCCTTCATGGCGAGCATGGGTCCGACGGCCTTCCTCGACATGCCCTGGATTCCGATCTTCCTGATCGCGCTTTTCCTGTTTCATCCGGCAATCGGCATGACGGCGCTGCTCGGGACATTTGCGATCGTGGCCATGACAATGCTGACCGAGCGGATGTCGCGCGGCGCCGCTAGGGCCGCGATGGACGGCGGCGCGCAACGTCAGGTGCTCGCTGACACGATGCAGCGCAACGCCGAGGTCATTTGCGCGCTGGGCATGATGGAGCGCTTTCGCGCGCGTTGGGCACAGGTCAACGAGCGTTACCTGCGCGAAAATATCCGCGCGACTGACGTTTCCGCGAACCTTGGCTCTGGCGCGAAAGTCCTGCGCTACGTCCTGCAATCGGGCATGCTCGGGGTCGGCGCATATCTCGTCGTCTCCGACAAGGCATCGGGCGGCGTGATGATCGCATCGTCGATCATGATGGGCCGGGCGCTTGCGCCGGTCGAAGTCGCACTCGGCAGCTGGAAACAGCTTGTCGCCGCGCGCCAGGGGATCGCGCGGCTCCGCGATATCTGCAAGGTCACGGCGAGAAAGCCGGCTCCGCCGGTCGCCCTGCCGCGACCCTGCCGCGAACTCGCCGTCCAGGATATCTCCGTCACCGCGCCGGGCAGCGAGAGGCCGATCATCTCGAGCGTATCCTTCTCGCTCAGAGCCGGGATGGGATTGGCGCTGCTCGGGGCCAGCGCTTCGGGAAAGACTTCGCTCTCCAAGGCGCTGGTCGGAATCTGGCCGACGCAACACGGTGTCGTGCGGCTCGACGGCGCGGCGATCGATCAGTGGCGCGACGAGGATCTCGGACGCCACATCGGTTATCTGCCACAGGACGTGGCGTTGTTCGACGGTACGGTCGCCGAAAACATCTGCCGCTTCGATGATGCGGCAACATCCGAGGCGGTCCTCAAGGCTGCGTGCATCGCGGGCGTGCACGACATCATCCTGCGGCTGCCCGAAGGCTATTCCACGCGGGTCGGTCAGGGCGGCGCGTCGCTGTCCGCGGGTCAACGGCAGCGTATCGGTCTTGCGCGCGCGGTCTACGGCGATCCCTTCCTCGTCGTCCTCGACGAACCGAATGCCAATCTCGACGCGGAGGGAGAAAATGCGCTCGGCCGCGCGATCCAGGTCCTGCGCCGGAACGAGAGCATCGTGATCGTAGTCTCGCACCGACCGAATGCATTGGCCATGCTCGACATGGCGCTGGTACTCTATGACGGCAGAGCTATCGCATTCGGCCCGAGCCAGGAGATATTTGCGCGCGTCGGCGCCGCCAAACCGCCGGCGAAGACGGCGACCGACACGGCGCGACGTGCTGCGCTTGCGGAGGGTGTCAACCCATGAGGCCATCTGGACGCACCGGCCGTTCGCGTGGCGCGCCGCAATGGTGTGACGATTCGCATAACCAGGACTGGGGATTGCAGGGCGAGGCCCTGATCCTTGAATTGCAACGACTCCGGCGCACGCTTGAGGCCGAGCACCACGGCCATCAATCACAGTCACATGCGCGCCGAAGGCCTCCGAAGAAGCGCTTGCGCAAGAGCCGGATGAGCAAGGCGATCGATGTCTGCCTTGAACATGTCGGCCTCAAGGTTTCGGCAAGCGCAGAAAGACCTGCGCCTGCGCCACGTGGCCCGGACGTCGCGCCGCCGAACCGTCCCAGTCCCACGCTCGCGCCGCACGATCCTCTCAACATGGATTTGTCGGCACTCGCCCCCGAAATGGCCGCGCCAGCCGGACTAAAGATTAATCTCGCCGCGCCCGGTCTTGCGCCGACCCATCAGGGCGAAACCGCGACGAGTTTTGGGACCTTCATCGAAACCTGCCGTCGTCACGCGACGACGAGCGTCGCGTTTGTCCTTGGCCACGACGACGCAGGACCACCGCCCGACATCGGGCTGGCGTTCCGGACACGCTGGGCGCTGGACAACGAACTGCGCACTGGGCTGCGCGTGCTCGTCATCGCCGCGGTGCTGGGAGGCGGTTGGTTCTTCTTCATGCCGCTCGCCGCTGCCGTCGTGGTGCCCGGCAACCTGGTGGTAGAGTCCAACGTCAAGACCATCCAACACCCCACAGGCGGCGTCGTCGCCGACATCAAGGTCGCCAACGGCAAGCGGGTCGAAGCCGGCGACTTGCTGGTACGGCTCGACGCGACACAGGCGCGGGCCAGCCTGCAAGTGGTCAGCAAGCAACTTGACGAGCTGCGCGCGCGGATCGCGCGGCTCGCCGCCGAGCGCGACGGTCGCGCGAGGATGGAGTTTCCCGGTGAACTTGCGGCCCGTTCGAGCGACGGGACCGTGCAGACGCTGCTGGTCTCGGAAGACGCCCTGTTCAAGGCGCGCGCGAGCACCCGACAGAGCCAACGCGAGCTGCAGCAAGGCAGGATCGCGCAACTGACCGAGGAGATTTCCGGCCTCGAAACGCAGGTGGCGTCGCGAGCGAAGCAGATCGAACTGATCCAGGGCGAGCTCGTCGGCGTGCAGGACCTCTACGACAAGCATCTGGTTCCGCTGGCACGGCTGACGGCATTGCAGCGCGAATCCGCGCGGATCGACGGCGAGCGCGGGCAACTCGTGTCCTCGATTGCCGAAACCAGATCCAAGATCGGCGAGGCCGAACTTCAGATCGTGCGGCTCGACCAGGACTTTCGCGGCGAGGTCGTCAAGGATCTCGGCGAGGCGCAGGGCAAGGAGGCCGAGCTTGTCGAGCGCGCCGTGGCCGCACGCGACCTGCTCGACCGTATTGAAATCCGCGCTCCGACTTCGGGCCTCGTCCATCAGCTGGCCGCGCACACAATCGGCGGCGTGATCCGTCCCGGCGATACGATCATGGAGATCGTACCGGACACCGAGGATTTGCAGATCGAGGCGCGACTGCAGCCGCAGGACATCGACCACGTTCATCCGGGTCAGCCGGCCTTCGTCCGTTTCTCGGCCTTCAACCAGCGCACGACGCCACAGCTCACCGGCTCGGTATCCTATGTTTCCGCAGATACCAGCCATGATCAGCAGACCAGCGCGCCCTACTTCACGGTTCGCGTCGTGCTGCCCGACGAAGAGCGGCGCCGACTCGCCGGACAGCAGCTCGTTCCTGGAATGCCAGCCGAAGTCTTCATGCAAACCGGCAGCAGGACGATGATGAGCTATCTGTTCAAGCCGATCGCCGACCAGATGCGGCGCGCCTTCGTCGAGCAATGACCGTTTCGCACGCATTCAGAGAGTTGCCGCATTGATATAATCGCCGGGCCAAACTGCAGACATCATTGCGACACCCTCGCAGACGAGAGTTTGTGACGAGCGCGGTAGTAGAGTTGGAGGACACGCAGATGGCCACATTACCGACGACCGTGCGCAACGACGCACTCGGGCTCTCGACCGACCTCGCGCAGGCGGGTGCCGTATTCAACGACGCAACGCGTCTGCTCGACGGCGGCTTGTGGAACAATCCTGCCGACAGCAATAACCAGATCGCCTATCTCGGCATGTACACGACCGACGTCGCTGCCGTGCTCAATGACATCAATGGCGCGCTGGGCAATCCAGGCGGCGTCACCGTCGGCGGCAACGCCTATGCTTTTTCCGATCAGGACAAGTCCGTGCTGTCGCTGGTTCAGGGCCAGCTGCAGACCCTGATCACGGAAGCCAACCAATCGGTCGGCACCAGTCACGCAGCAGCGACCGCGCAGGAATTGCTGCATACGACGCAGACCACCATCCTCAACGAGATCAATGGCGACGGCGCACTGGCGACCGCGCTGGCCGCCGTGTCCTATCCCACCGCGACCGGCGCGAACAATGTGGGCTTCCAGGCGCTGCCGACCGGCTCAGACAATGCCGCCGCGCTCACCGCCGCCTCCGGCGCCAACGCGACGCTGGCCGATATCGGCTCAGTGTTCAATGCGGCGGCCGATCTTGCCGTCGGCGGCCTCAACAAGACCAACCTCGGCCAGTTCGACACCGACATGAAGGCTATCGCAGCCGGGCTGACCAATCTCGTCAACAACCCGACCGCGCTTGCCGGAATCGAGCAGGGCCTGAACGGCGTCGATGCAGCGACAAGCACCCTTCATCTTGATACCGTGCTCGACCAGATCAGCTTGCAGATCAACACGTTTGACAAGGAATACGCGACCAATCCGAACGTAGCGGCCAGATCGACCAACGACAATCTGCTCGACATCATCGACATCATTCAGGGCGACGGCGCACTCAACGTCGCGGCCGGCGGCAATGGCGATCCGGGCAATGCCGGCGGCTTTTCCGAAATGCCGTCCTATCTTTCCGGTACCATCACGAAGTTCCAGGACGATCAGGCGCAGACCAATTTCTGGGCCAAGTTCCTCGCCGAAGGCAACGTCATCAATAACCAGCTCAACAATGTCGCAGCCGGCAACAATGCGACACCCGGCGAGTTGCAGGCGCTGATCACCGAGATCCAGAACTACCAGAAATTCGGTGCGGCGTTCGATCACAGCCAGGGTGGAATCTTCGGCGCACGCTTCGACAACGAGCTGCTCGGCGGCACCCTCAACGCCGACACCGCGAACGCCGTCCACGGACTCCAGGGCATTTTGAACGGCGACACCGGCGATGCACTCACGGCGGATCAGGCGCAAATCGTAGCCGCGGGCGCCGGCTTTGTTGCGGACGCGGCCGATGTCTCCGGCAACAACATTCCGTTGGGTGGCGGGACCTATGTCGACACGGCGACCACGGTCGCGGGTGCGACCTCAGTTGCCGGCATCGCGCAGGGGACCATTCCGGTCGCCGGGACCGCGACGGGTGTCGCCAATGGCGGTCACGGAGGCCAGGGCGGACAAAACGGTCAGGGCGGTCAAGGTGGGCAAGCCGGACAAGGCGGCGGCCCGATCGCCGGCAATCCCGGCGGCGATACCAACGGCTGCGGCCATGGCAGCGCTTCCGACGATCAAGGGTCGCACGGCTTGCATCATGTCGCCGAAAACGCGTTCAGTCCTCATGATCAGGGGCGCGTGATGCACCACTTCGAAATGATCTGGCATCACGGCTGAAGCCAAGTCTGGAACGCCGGCCTTGGGGCAGAAAAAAATCCCCGCTTGCGCGGGGATGGTTGTGATTAGCTCTCCACCTTCGCAAAGCGGTCGTCGAGCGCGTAGCCGGCGCCGCGCACGGTGCGGATCGGATCCTGTTCGCGGCCGGGATTGAGCAGCTTGCGCAGCCGGCCGATGTGCACGTCGACGGTGCGCTCATCGATATAGATGTCGCGGCCCCAGACGCTGTCGAGCAATTGCTCGCGCGAGAACACCCGGCCGGGATGTTCGAGGAAAAATTCCAGCAGGCGATATTCGGTCGGGCCGAGATCGATCGGCCGGCCCGAGCGCGCGACGCGGCGCTTCTCGCGGTCGAGCTCGATGTCGCCATAGGCGAGCACGGTGGCGAGCCGCTCGGGGCTGGCGCGCCTGAGCAGGCCCTTCACCCGCGCCAGCAGCTCCGGCACCGAGAACGGCTTGACGATGTAATCGTCGGCGCCGGTCGCAAGGCCGCGGACGCGCTCGCTCTCCTCGCCGCGGGCGGTCAGCATGATGATCGGCAGCTGCCTGGTTTCGGGCCGCGCGCGCAGGCGGCGGCACAGCTCGATGCCTGATAGCCCCGGCAGCATCCAGTCGAGCACGATCAGGTCGGGCACGCGCTCCTTGAGCCGCGTGTCGGCGTCGTCGCCGCGCGCCACGGTTTCGACGTCGTAGCCTTCGGCATCGAGGTTGTAGCGCAGCAGCGTGGTCAGCGCTTCCTCGTCTTCCACCACCAGAATGCGCGCGGTCATGTCCTGAAGTTCTCCGTCCGTCTCATCTAGTTACCAGGCACCGTGGTCGCAAAGGTCGTCATGTCGCCCTTCGGCCGCTTGTCCATCATCGGCTGGCCCTCGATCATGTAGAACACGGTTTCGGCGATGTTGGTGGCATGGTCGCCGATCCGCTCGATATTCTTGGCGCAGAACATCAGATGGATGCAGAAGGAGATGTTGCGCGGGTCTTCCATCATATAGGTCAGGAGCTCGCGGAACAGCGAGGTGCAGATGGCGTCGACCTCCTCGTCGCCCTTCCACACCGCCATCGCGCTCGGCAAATCGTGCGCGGCATAGGCGTCGAGCACCGACTTGACCTGCGACTGCACGAGATCGGTCATGTGCTCCAGCCCGCGGATCAGTTTCAGGGGATGGAAATCGCTGTCGATCGCCGAGACGCGCTTACCCATGTTCTTGGCGAGGTCGCCGATCCGCTCGAGATCGGTCGCAACGCGCATGGCGCCGACGATCTCGCGCAGGTCGACCGCCATCGGCTGGCGCCGCGCAATGGTCAGCACCGCGCGCTCCTCGATCGTGCGCTGGAGGTTGTCGATCTCGGAATCGGACGCCACCACGCGCTGGCCGAGCGGGATGTCGCGACGGATCAGCGCATCGATGGAATCGACGATCATGCGTTCGGCAAGTCCGCCCATCTCGGCGACCAGCCGGGTCAGTTCCTGCAGGTCGCTGTCGAAAGCCTTGGCGGTATGTTCAGAAGCCATTGTCAAAATCCTTCCGCGTTTGCGCGTCAGCCAAACCGGCCGGTGATGTAGTCCTGGGTGCGGCGATCGCTCGGCGTGGTGAATATCCTGCTGGTCTCGTCGAACTCGATCAGCTCGCCCAGATACATGAAGGCGGTCTTGTCGGAGACGCGCGCCGCCTGCTGCATGTTGTGGGTAACGATCGCGATCGTGTAGTTCTCGGCCAGCTCCTGGATCAACTCCTCGACCTTGGCGGTCGAGATCGGATCGAGCGCCGAGCAGGGTTCGTCGAACAGGATCACCTCGGGCCGCACCGCGACCGTGCGGGCGATGCAGAGCCGCTGCTGCTGGCCGCCGGACAGCGACAGGCCGGACGCGTTGAGCTTGTCCTTGACCTCGTTCCACAGCGCGCCGCCGCGCAGCGCCGCCTCGACACGGCCGTCCATCTCGGACTTGGAAATCTTTTCGTAGAGGCGGATGCCGAAGGCGATGTTCTCGTAGATCGTCATCGGAAACGGCGTCGGCTTCTGGAACACCATGCCGACCCGCGCCCGCAGCAGATTGAGATCGAGCTTCGGATCGAGAATGTTGGTGCTATCCAGCATCAACTGGCCTTCGGCGCGCTGGCCGGGATAGAGGTCATACATGCGGTTGAAGATGCGCAGCAGCGTCGACTTGCCGCAACCGGACGGGCCGATGAAAGCGGTGACCCGGTTGGTGCCGAGCGTCAGGTTGATGTTCTTCAGCGCGTGATGGTCGCCGTAGTAGAAATTGAGGTTGCGCGCGGTGACTTTCGGCGCGGCATCGGGCAATGCCTTGAGAGGAGCGTGCCCGGCCGAGTGACTTACTGAAACGGAAAGATCGTTCATTTTGCAGCTTTCTCGGCGGCCAGGACGCGCGCGACGATGTTGAGGGCGAGCACGGTGAGCGTGATCAGCAGCGCGCCGCTCCAGGCGAGCTGCTTCCAGTAGGCATAAGGGCTCTGCACGAAGTTGTTGATGGTCACCGGCAGGTTGGCCATCGTCTTGGTCAGGCTCAGGCTGAAGAACTGGTTCGACAGCGCGGTGAACAGCAAGGGCGCAGTCTCGCCGGCGACGCGCGCGGTGGCGAGCAGCACGCCGGTGATCAGACCGGAACGGGCAGCACGATAAGCGATCCGCTTGATGACCAGCGAACGCGGCAGGCCGAGCGCGCTTGCCGCCTCGCGGAGCGGGTTCGGCACCAGCAGCAGCATGTCCTCGGTGGTGCGCAGCACCACCGGGATGACGATCACGGCCAGCGCCAGCGCGCCGGCGATCGCCGAGAAGCCGCGCATCGGCACCACCACCGCGCCATAGATGAACAGGCCGATGATAATCGAGGGCGCGCTGAGCAGGATGTCGTTGATGAAGCGGATCACCGAGGTCAGCCTGTCATTCCTGCCGTATTCGGCGAGATAGGTGCCGGCGAACAGGCCGAGCGGCGCGCCGATGCCGACCCCGATCACCGTCATGATGATCGAGCCGGTGATGGCGTTCAGGAGGCCGCCCGAGGTCGATCCCGGCGGCGGCGTGTTCTCGGTGAAGAGCTGCAAAGTGAGGCCGAACAGACCGTTGTAGAGCAGCGTGAACAGGATCAGCGCCAGCCAGGTGACGCCGAACAGGGCGGCGCCGACGCAGAGCACGCGAACAACGAGATCATTGCGGCGGCGGCGAGCGTAGATCGGGTTGATATCCATTCTACTTCCCCGCCTTCCGTTCGAGGCGCAGCAACATCAGCCGCGCCGCGGCCAGCACGAAGAAGGTCAGCACGAACAGCAGCAGACCGAGCAGGATCAGGCCCGACTGGTGCAGGCCGTCGCTTTCGGCGAATTCGGATGCGATCGCCGCTGAGATCGTCGTTCCAGGTGAGAAGATCGAACCGGTGATGCGGAAGGAATTGCCGATGATGAAGGTGACCGCCATGGTCTCGCCGAGTGCGCGGCCGAGCGCGAGCATGACACCGCCGATCACGCCGACGCGGGTGTAGGGGATGACCACGCTGCGCACGACTTCCCAGGTGGTGCAGCCGACGCCGTAGGCGGCTTCCTTCAGCACCGGCGGCACCGTCTTGAACACGTCGACCGAGATCGCGGTGATGAAGGGCAGCACCATGATCGCGAGGATCAGCGAGGCGTTGAACAGGCTCAAATAAGACGGCGGCCCACCGAAGATCACGTTGAGCACGGGCACGTGGGCGAACAGGGCGATCATGAAGGGCTGGAACGTGTAGGCCAGGAACGGCCCGAGCACGAAGAAGCCCCACATGCCGTAAATAATCGAGGGGATGCCGGCGAGCAGCTCGATGGCGATGCCGATCGGCCGGCGCGCCCATTGCGGGCAAAGCTCGGTCAGGAAGATCGCCACGCCGAGCCCGACCGGAATCGCGATCACCATGGCGATGAAGGAGGTGATCAGCGTGCCGTAGATCGGACCGACGGCGCCGAGCACGGGCGGATCGGCCGAGGGCGCCCAGCGCAGGGTGGTGAGAAAGGAGAAGCCGTATTCGCGCATCGCCGGCCATGCGCCGACGATCAGCGACAGGATGATGCCGCCGAGGATCAGCAGCACCGAAATCGCGGACAGCCGCGTGATCCAGTAGAAGGTGGCGTCGCCAAGCTTGAAAGCGCTCAGCGCCTTGGCGCGATCGTAAGGTCCGGCGGCTTCAAGCAAGTCGCTCTGAACGGCCATGTCTGCCACGCCCAATTCCCCTGACTTATTCTACTGATTTTTGTCTGGTCAGTCTTGTGCCCCGGACGCGGCGCAACGCGGGAGCGGTGCGACGCTGATCCGGGGCCCATCTTTGTGTGGGTCCCGGGTCTGCGAAGCCATAGCGCGTCGAAGACGCGCGTAAACGCGCTTTTGACACGCTGCATCGCGCCCGGGGCACGAGATCACGCAACCAACTCAGCTCTTGATGTCGGCCGACCAGGTCTTCTCGATCAGCTTGACGACGTTGTCCGGCATCGGAATGTAGTCGAGCTCTTCGGCCATCTTGCCGCCATTGGCAAAAGCCCATTTGAAGAACTTGATGGCCTCGGCGGACGCGGCCTTATCGGCCGGCTCGCGATGCATCAGGATGAAGGTCGAGGCGGTGATCGGCCACGACTTCTCGCCGGGCTGGTCGGTGAGGATCACGTAGTAGCCGGGCGCCTTGGCCCAGTCGGCGTTGGACGCGGCCGCCTGGAACGCCTCGACAGTCGGCTGCACCGTCTTGCCGGCCTTGTTGACCATGCCGGTGTAGGTCAGCTTGTTCTGCTTGGCGTAGGCATACTCGACATAACCGATCGAGTTCTTGGTCTGGCTGATGTTGCCGGAGACGCCTTCGTTACCCTTGGCGCCGACGCCGACCGGCCATTCGACGGCGGTGCCGGAACCAACCTTGCTCTTCCAGTCCGCGCTCGCCTTCGACAGATAGTCGGTGAAGTTGAAGGTCGTGCCCGATCCGTCGGAGCGGCGCACCACCTGGATCGCATCCGAAGGCAGCTTCACATTCGGATTGAGTTTCTTGATCGCCGGATCATCCCACTTGGCGATCTTGCCGAGGAAGATGTCGGCGAGCGTCGAACCGTCGAACACCAACTCGCCCGGCTTGACGCCGTCGATGTTGACCACGGCGACGATCGCACCCATCACCATCGGCCATTGCAGCAGGCCGTCCTTGTCGAGTTGCTCGACCTTGAGCGGCATGTCGGAGGCGCCGAAGGTCACGGTCTTGGCTTCAATCTGCTTGATGCCGCCGCCCGAGCCGATCGACTGATAGTTCAGGCCGTTGCCTGTCTCTTTCTTGTAGGCGTCAGCCCATTTCGAATAGATCGGGAACGGGAAGGTCGCGCCCGCTCCGGTAATGTCGGCAGCAAAGGCCGAGGTCGACGCCGCGACCATGCCGGCAGCGACGATGGTTTTCACAAAATTCATGCTGATCTCCTCGTGGTGAGCGAAGCGCTATCAGCGCCTGAGCGCGCTCACGCGGGTCCCCTTTAGGAGCCCTCGGTTTTGCTTTTACGAAGGTTCGATGACAGTCAGATGACAGTACTAAAGTATTGATCCGACTGAAGTTCAGGCCGCGATGGGGGTTTTGGACTGGGGAAAAGCGGCGGTAAAAGTCGCGCCGTTTTTCGGCACGCTCTCGATCAAAAGCCGGCCTCTGTGGCGGTTAAGAATATGTTTCACCAGCGATAAACCGAGTCCGGTTCCACCCTGGGAACGGCTGTCGCCGACGTCGACCCGGTAGAAGCGCTCGGTCAGCCGCGGCAGGTGCTCGGGCGCAATGCCGGGACCGAAATCGCGGACCATGACCCGGACTTCCGGGGTCCCCTCCCCCGACACGGCCTGGCTCAGCGACACGATGACACGGCCGCCGGAGGCGCCGTATTTCAGCGCGTTCTCGATCAGGTTCTCGAACAGCCGCAGCAGTTCCTCGCGATCGCCCGCGATCGTCACCGGCGTCTGCGGCAGATCGATCTCGACCTCGACCTGGCGCTCGCTTGCCAGCGGCTCGAGCCCGTCGGTGACCTGGCGGATGATCGGCACGATGTCGACCATGGTGTCGGGCCGCACATGCGCCGAGAGTTCGACGCGCGACAGTGACAGCAGATCGTCGATCAGCCGCGCCATGCGGGTGGCCTGGGCGTGCATGATGGAGAGGAAACGCTCGCGCGCCTTGGCGTCGTCCTTGGCGGGGCCCTGCAGCGTGTCGATGAAGCCAGACAGCGCGGCGAGCGGCGTGCGCAATTCATGACTTGCATTGGCGACGAAGTCGGCGCGCATCTCCTCGACCCGGCGCAGCGGCGTCTGGTCGTGGAAGGTCATCAGCATGCATTTGTCGACGCCGCCATAATTGGTCGGCACCGGCACCGGCGTGATCATCAGCTCCATCCAGCGGTCGATCGGGGCGTGATCGAGATACATCGCGCGCCGCGGCTCGGTGGTGGCGATCGCCTCGCGCAGCGCGGTGATGATCTCGGGCGAGCGCAGCGCAAACTGCGCGAGTTCGTTCTTGCGCAGTGCCGGCGCGAGCTCGGCGGCGGCGGCATTGAGATGGACGACGCGGCCGGCGCGGTCGAGCAGCACCGCGGGATCGGGCATCCCGGCGACGACCGCGCTGACGGCGGCGGCCTCCACCGGATCGATCCTGCGCACATCCTCGCGCGTGGCAGCCGCGTGGTGCAGCCGCCATGGAATCAGGGCCGCAGCGGCGATGCAGACGAATACGGCGCCGGCGCGCAGCAGCGACAATTCATCGAATACGACGAGGACGGCGAGCGCGAGCGCGGCAGCCGCCAGGATGATGGCCGAATGACGCAGCCGGTCGGACCATGGCGCAAACAGCGAGGACGATGACGGGGGCGCTTCGATGGCCATCAGAAACGGCTTCTTCCTTTTCAGCCGCCCTTGTCTCCACGCTCTCTCACATAAGCGGCTTCAGGAGTGGGCCGGGGGCCGGGCTCGAGGTGAAGGGCTGCCTGACGCAATCGCTTCGATCGAGCGCCGATGATAACCTCGCGAAACGTCAGCAAGATTACAGATATGACGAAGGGCGCAATATAATACAGCATGCGGAACAGCAGCATGCCGGCCAGCAGGTCCTCGCGGTCCATCTGCCAGAGCCCGACCAGCATCGCGGCGTCGAACACCCCGAGCCCGCCCGGCGAGTGACTGGCAAAGCCGAGCAGCGTGGCTGAGACGAAGATCACGGCCACCACGACGAAGCCGAGATTGGGCTCGTCCGGCACCAGCACGTACATGGCGAGCGCGCAGAAACCGAGATCGATGATGCCGATCATGATCTGCAGCAAGGTCAGCGGGCCGCCCGGCAGCGTCACGCTCCAGGGTCCGCGCCCGACATTGCGCGGCTGGCTCCAGACCCAGCCCACATAAGCGAACAACCCAAGGATGATCGCGATCGCGACCGCCCGGTTGAGCCAGACCGGTAGCTGATCGATCGAGGCGGCGGCCTCCGGATGATAGGTGATGCCGAGCCCCAGCACCGCGGCGTTGCCGAGCCAGAAGGTGAGACCGGCGAGAAAGCAGATTTTCGCGACGTCGATCGCGTTCAGGCCATAGGCCGAATAGATGCGGTAGCGCACCGCGCCGCCGGTGAAGACGCTGGCGCCGACATTGTGGCCGATCGAATAGGAGGTGAAGGCGGCGAGCGCGTTGATCTTGTAAGGGACGTTGTGGCCGATCGCGCGGGTTGCGAACAGGTCGTAGAAGGTCAGGGTGAAATAACCGGCGGCGACGAACAAAGCGGCCAGCGCGATCTGGTGCGGTTCGGTGTCCCGGATCGCCTCGATCACCTCATTGACTTCGATGCCGCGAAGCATGTGGAACAGCACGTAGCACGCGATCCCGATCACGGTCACGCTGATCAAGACGCCCACTTTATGCAGGACTTGCTTCTGTCGCAGATACAAAATCGCTCTGCGGGTGGCTTCCAGCATCTAGACCTCGAAAGGACGTCGCTCCCTACCCAAGTCGTAGCCTGTTTTGGGCCGGGATGGAATTCGTCTGATGTGAATAAAAAGCGCGCGCCTTCAATATATTAGGCGGAATCAATGACGGCGAGTGCACAGAATTACTGCATCACATCCGTAAGAACCCGGATTCTGCCTGCCCGATAGGCCAAAGGGCACGACTTTAGGGGGTAGGCGGCGCCGCCGGGGCGCTGCGCGAGACCACCCAGTCGCGCAAAGCCGATCCGACCGCGCAGCCCACCAGATAGCAGGCGAACATCGCAATCAGCAGGTCGAGCCAGTAGCCGAAACGACCCGGCACGATCCGGGCGATGGAGGCCGCCACGAGTGCGGCGGCCAGCGCCGCGAGCCAGCGCATCATCATCCGGGAAACACCGTCGCCGCGCTGCACCACCGCGATCCATCCCATCGCAAGCCCAAGCAGCAGCGATGCCAAGAGCCAGCCCCAGTGAAACGTCACGAGATAGACCATCGCCCTCACCTCACCATGAACTCGATGCGGCGGTTCTGCGCCTTGCCTTCGTCCAACTCGTTGTCGGCAACCGGCTGCGTGCTGCCATAGCCGACCGCGGTGAAGCGGGCGGCCGGCAGGCCGGCCTTAACGAGATAGTCGACCACCGCCTGCGCGCGCTTTTCCGACAGCGCCTGATTGGCCACGTCCTCGCCGTCGGAATCGGTGTGGCCTGCGATCTCGATTGCTGTAGTCGGACAGCGCAACGCGGTCTCGATCAACCGATCGAGCAGGCCGGCGGAATCCAGATCGATATTGGTGCGGCCGGAGTCGAAGCGGATTTTTCCCTTGCCGAGCAAATCGGCGAACAGCTGCTGGCACACGGTCGAATCGACGGGCGCCGCGGCCGGTTTCACCGTGACCTCGGCCTTGTACTGGAAGGTTTGCGGAAACTCCTTGGCCAAACCGGTACGGAGCTGCGTGGCGGCGCCGTCATAGAAGGCATCGCCCGACAGTTTCACCTCGCGATCGGCGACAACAAGCGTGCCGGTCGACAGCCGCGACAGCGCGCCCAGCGCCGGAACTACCGCGGCAGCGAATCCGGACGGAGCACCGATGCTCTCCTTGAGGTTGTCGACCACCTTTTCGCTGAAGAATTTGCGCGTTGCCGCCTGGACGATCGCGGCGTGAACGTTGTTGTCGGGCACATAGCCCGACAGCGTGACCGTCACCGCAACCGGATCCTTGTAGGCCTGGAAGATGTAAGGCGGCGCCTTGATCTCGTTGGCGACCGTAAAGCTCTCGGGCAGGGTCTTCAGCGCGGCCGCGATGGCCTCGCGGCCGCCGAGATCGCGCGCCATGCCCGTGAGCTGCACCTTGTCATCCGTGATCGTAATCTTGCCGTCCTTCAATTTGGCGATCTGATCGAGCAGCAGGACCGCGGCGTTCTCGAAACGCGGCGGCGCGCCGCGCGCCAGTCCCATCTGGTCGGCGACCTCGACATTGCCGAGCGCCGCCTTCGCCGCCTCCACCAGCCGGCCCTTGACCGCCGGCAACGGCGCGCTGCCGGCGAGCGTCACCCGCACCACGTCGCGCTCCGCCGACCAGACGAATGGCCTGGCCTCGGGAACGAGGCGCGTCTCGTCATTGACCAGCCGCACGCCCGGCACGGCGTCGACGGAGGCGACCGCGGTCTGCCGGCCGTCGACCGAAAACGCTTCGGCGCCCAGCGTGACATCGCGGCCGGCCACCGCGATCCGGGTCTTGTCGAGGGTGATGTCCTTGAGCGCCGCACCGCTGCGCCCGGCGAGATCGGCCTCCAGCGGCGCGGTGCTATACCAGGCGGCGAAGCCCCAAAGGACGACCAGGGGGATCACACCCGGCCACCATTTGCTGCTCCATCTGAAAAGTCCGCGCATTCGATATCCCAGCGGCAGCCCCATTTTACGGGCCGTCATGGCCGAAGGGCGCACCAACACACTGATTTCCGGGCCGCTTTCGCCCCTAAATCGCCTGTGCGGCTGTGCCGCGGCGATCCAGGAACCCTTCAAAAGCCGGCGGCGCCGGGAAGCAGAGAGAAAACAAACCCTTGAGGGACTGTCAAACCCGGAAATGGGTGAGCGGTTTTATGGCCCACAACCGCCCGGAGACTAACCGTTTCTTCAGCGGTTTTTCGTTAACCTCCTTGCAATAGGCCTTAAGGCCGAAAGCCCCGTTGGAAATGAAGCAGCTTCGCAACACCGTTATCCGTGCTGGACTGGAAGCGCTTTACTTCTCCGGCGCGCATGTCCTGCTGCGCCCGATCTTCTCCGGGGTCGGCGCGATCTTCATGCTGCACCATGTGCGGCCGCAGCGCGAAGGCGCCTTCCAGCCCAACCGCCATCTGGAAATCACGCCCGACTTCCTGCGCGCGATGCTCGGCCACCTGCGCGCTCGCGGCATCGACATTGTCACCATGGACGAGGTGCATCAGCGGCTGATCGAGCGCAATTTCACGCGCCGGTTCGCCTGCTTCACCCTCGACGACGGCTATCGCGACAACCGCGACCACGCGTTGGCCGTGATGCGCGAGTTCGACGCGCCGTTCACGGTCTATGTTGCGAGCGACTTCGCATCTGGCAGCGGCCGGCTGTGGTGGATCGCGCTGGAGATGGCGGTCGCCAAGGCCGATGCGATCGACGTGACCATGGGCGGGGTGGCCACCCGTCTCGACACCGCGACGGCGCACGCCAAGCAGGCTACCTTCGATCGGCTGCACGACTGGCTGCGGACGCTGCAAGAGCATGATCTGCAGCGCGAGATCGCGGCACTCTGCGCGCGCCATCGCATCGATCAGGCTGCGATCTGCCGCGACCGCTGCATGTCCTGGGATGAGCTGAAGGCGTTCGCCGCTGATCCCTTGGTGACCGTCGGCGCGCACTCGATCACACACTGCAATCTTGCACAGCAGAGCGAGGCCGTCGCGCGCGAAGAGCTGACACTAAGCCGGGCACGAATTGAAGACGCGCTGCAGCGCCCCGCGATCCATCTCGCCTATCCCTATGGCGACAAGCCCGCCGCGGGCCCTCGCGAATTCGCGCTCGCCCGCGCCGCCGGCTACAAGACCGCGGTGACGACGCGGCCCGGCATGGTGTTTCCGGAGAGCGCCGGCCACATGACCGCGCTGCCGCGGGTCTCGCTCAACGGCAATTACCAGGACGCGCGCATCCTGCCGGTGCTGACCTCCGGTGCGGCGACCGCGATGTGGAACGGTTTTCGCCGCGTGGATGCGGCCTGACCGTCGTTTCTTGACTCCCCTCCTCGCTGCCCTCAGAACCAAGGGCAACAACGGGAGGCACCATGTTCAAGGATCTGTTCTCGCTCAGAGGGCGCATCGCGGTCGTGACCGGCGGCTCGCGCGGCATCGGCAAGATGATCGCGGCGGGATTTCTCGCGCAGGGCGCGGCTAAGGTCTACATCAGCGCGCGCAAGGCGGGTCCCTGCGAAGCAACGGCGAAGGAGCTCACATCAGCCTATGACGGCGAATGCATCGCGCTGCCGATCGATATCTCCACCAATGCCGGCTGCGAACTGCTCGCTAGCGAGATCATCAAACGCGAACCGAAGCTCGACATCCTCGTCAACAATGCCGGTGCGGCCTGGGGCGCCGAGCTTGACGAGTTTCCGGAGAACGGCTGGGACAAGGTGATGAACTTGAATGTGAAGTCGATGTTCTTCCTCACCAAGGCGCTGCACAAGCAGTTAGCGGCAGCTGCGAGCGCGGAGCGGCCGGCCAAGGTGATCAACATCGCCTCGATCCTTGGCATGCTCGTCGATCCGCTGGAGAACTATTCCTATGGAACGAGCAAGGCCGCGGTGATCCATCTGACGCGGCAGTTGGCGTCCAGGCTGATCAAGGAGCACATCAACGTCACCGCGATCGCGCCGGGAGCGTTCGCCTCCGACATGAACAAGGCGGCACGCGATCATGGCGACGTGCTGTCCGAGCGCATTCCGGCCGGGCGCGTCGGCACCAACGAAGACCTGGCAGGACTCGCGATCTATCTCGCCTCGCGCGCGGGCGACTATGTGGTCGGCAACGCGATTGCGATCGACGGCGGCGTGACCTACGCCAGCGCGGGGCTGGAGATTGCGGGGTAGTATCTTTGTCGTCCCGGCCAAGCGAAGCGCTAGCCGGGACCCATAACCACAGGCCTTCGTTGTGCGAAGGTGGTCGGCCACCGAATCAAACGGAGAGATTCCGCGGTATGGGTCCCAGCGCCCGTGCGCAATTGCGCACTAGGCCGGGACGACACCGTCATCACGTCTCGATCTTCACATATTCGAAGTCGCCGGGCTTGTTGTCGATGCCGACCTTCGGCGGTGAGATCCAGGACGCGAACTCGCCGGCCTCGGTCACCGGCGTCATCAGCGAGGCGATGAAATCGCCGTCATCGGTGGAGGGAATCCACTCACCCTTGCGCTTGCTCCAGGTGGCGTCGTCGATCAGCAAGCCGTCGGGCGTGGCGTGCACATCCCTGAACTCGCCGATGGCGCGATGGAAGGCGACATTCGGCAAGGTCAGCTTGTAGTCGTAGCCAGCGGTCGAGATCACCTTGTTCCAGCGCAACAGGCCCTTGACGCAGTCCAGCGTGTAATCGTCGCGCAGCCGCATGTTGAGCGCGGTCAGCGCCGGCTCGTCGACGCGCTTGATCTCGCCATTGACGAGCTTCAGCACCGGATAGGTGTCGTTTTGCAGGCGATGATCGTCCTCGATCTGGGTTTCGCGGTAACGGCCCTTGATGCCGGCGTTGAAGGCGTTCGCCGCATTGGTCGAGACCTCCGAGCCGAACAAATCGAGCGACAGCGAGTAATGCAGGTTCAGCTTCTTCTGGATGGTCGGCAGGTCGATGACGCCGAGTGCGCGGACTTTCGCGACATCATTGGGATCGTCGATGCCGGCTTCGCGCATGGCATCGACCGTCCGCTGCACGACACGCGTAATGCCGGTCTCGCCGACGAACATGTGGTGTGCTTCCTCGGTCAGCATGAACCGGCAGGTCCGCGACAGCGGATCGAAGCCGGACTGCGCCAGCGAGTGCAGCTGCATCTTGCCGTCGCGGTCGGTAAAGTAGGTGAACATGAAGAACGACAGCCAGTCAGGCGTCGCCTCGTTGAAGGCGCCCAGCATGCGCGGCGAGTCGGCGTCGCCGGAGCGGCGGCGCAACAACTCGTCGGCCTCCTCGCGGCCGTCGCGGCCGAAATATTTCTGCAAGAGGTAGACCATCGCCCAGAGATGGCGGCCTTCCTCGACATTGACCTGGAACAAATTGCGCAAATCGTAGAGCGAGGGCGCAGTCTTGCCGAGGTGGCGCTGCTGCTCCACTGACGCGGGCTCGGTGTCGCCCTGGATCACGATCAACCGGCGGAGCGTTGCGCGATGCTCGCCGGGCACCTCTTGCCACGCGGGCTGACCATAATTCTCGCCGAACGGAATGGTGCGGTTCTCTTCCTGTGGCGCCAGCAAGATGCCCCAGCGATAGTCCGGCATCTTGACGTAATCGAATTTGGCCCAGCCGCGCGGATCGACTGAATAGGCCGTGCGCAGATAGACCAGCGACTGCTGGAAGCCGTCAGGCCCCATGTCGTTCCACCAGTCGATATAGCCGGGGTGCCAGCCTTCCAGCGCCTTGAGCACCTGGCGATCCTCGGCAAGATTCACGTTGTTGGGAATCTTGGTGGAATAATCGACGTTCATGACGTTGACGTTCATGGGCAGGCTCCTTCGGTCTCTTGTCCCGGACGCGGTGCATCGCGAAGCGGTGCGCCGCAGAGCCGGGACCCATTTGACAGTCCGTTGTGGGTCCCGGGTCTGCAGCGCGTCACTGACGTGCCGCGCAGCGCCCGGGACACGATAGTTAAACTCTTGTCATATCGAATTTCGGCTTCTGGCCTGATCCGTAGCGGCGCAGCGCGCCCTCCTCGCCAACCGCGTTGGGACGCTGGAAGATCCAGTTCTGCCACGCGGTCAGGCGCGAAAAGATTTTCGATTCCATGGTCTCTGGACCTACGAAGCGCAGATTGGCTTCCATGCCGGTGAGGCTGTCGGGCGAGAAGGAGGCGCGCTCTTCCATGAAGACGCGGACCTCGTCATCCCAGTCGATGTCGTCGAGCGCAAAGGTGACGAGGCCAAGTTCTTCCGCCTCCTCGGCATCGAGTGCGCTGCCGATCTTGTCGCGGGCGCGGTCGACATCGCCCGGATCGGCCTGGAAGCGCGAGGCCAGTCGCGTCAGGCCGTGGCTCATCGGATAGGGACCGAAATTCATTGCGGACAACTGGATCGCCGGCGGCGGGCGGTTGTCGCCCTGCCGCGAGCCGATCAGCATGTAGGAGCGGTCGGCGGCGAACACGAGTTCGGCGAGTGTCCCGGCAAAGCATGAGCCCGGCTCGACCAAGGCCACCAGGGTGCGCGAGGTGACGTCGATGCGCTTCAGCACGCGCTTGAAATATTGCCTGATCTCGTTAACCAGCCAGTGTGCTTTGTTGGCCTCGAGGAATTCGTCATGGGCGATGACTTGCGCGGGGTCGCCATGCGACTTGAACACCAGCATCGCAACGTCGAGCTCGTTGATGCGTAAGTGAAGGATCGCGTCGTCAAGCTCGCGCGCGACCTGCATCGGCCAGAAGGAAGCACCCTGCGCAACCATGCCATCGATATCGGTCGGGGGTACTGTCTCCGGCGCCTTGATGGAAATGGTCGCGGTACGCGCGGCACGGTCGATGTCGACGGTGACGAAGTCGTAACGCAGGCCGCTCGCGTCGATCTCGCGCTTCAGCGGGCCAAGCGCGATGCCCTTGCCGTTACCGTTGCGCTTGGAGGCCGCGGCGAATTCTTTTGTGCGCTCGGTGATCTTGCCTTCCAGCTTGCTGTTGGGCGCGATCTCGTCGACCAGCCGCCAGGCCACCGCGCGCTTGCCCTTGATACCTTCCTCGATGGTGCAGAAGAAATCGGCGTGGTCGCGGCGCACCTTCCGCTTGTCGACGACGCGCGTCAGCCCGCCGGTGCCCGGCAGCACCGCAAGCAGCGGAACTTCCGGCAGCGCCACGGATGCCGCGCCATCGTCGGCGAGGATGATGTGGTCGGTCGCTAGCGCCAGCTCGTAGCCGCCGCCGGCCGCGGTGCCGTTGACCACGGAGATGTAGCGCTGGCCGCTGTTTTCGGAAGAGTCCTCAATGCCGTTGCGGGTCTCGTTGGTGAACTTGCAAAAATTCACCTTGTGGGCATGGGTCGAGCCCGCGAGCATGCGGATATTGGCGCCGGCGCAGAACACGCGGTTCTTGCCGGAGCGGATCACAACGACCTTGACGCCGGGATGTTCGAAGCGCAGCCGCTGCACGGCGTCCGCCAGCTCGATATCGACGCCGAGATCGTAGGAATTGAGTTTCAGCTGGTAGCCTTCGAACAGGCCGCCATTCTCGTCGACGTCCATCGTGAGCGTCGCGACGTCACCGTCGACCGCGAGCTTCCAATGACGGTAGCGCGACGGGTCGGTCTGGAAATCAATGTAGGTCGCGCCTCCCGCGAGCACGCGGTCGTCCCCGGCCATGGGTCACCCCTGAGCTTTTGCTGGTTCTGATACATGCACTATAATGCATGTTCATCGGCCCGTCTAGCCCACAATCGCCAAACATGCATTTTGTTTCATGTCTTTTCGAGGGTCAGGCGGAGCCAGTCGGCCTTGGTCAGGGCCGGCTTCTCCATCCGCGCCTTGAGCAGGGTGGCCAACGCGTCGATCGGAAAGCCGTCGGCAAAACCGTCGCCGGAGTTCACCGCCTTGCGCTGGCCGAGCACGCGCAATTCCTGCAGCGCCTCGTTGAACAGCCGCCCGGCCGAGCCGGGCTTTTCCATGCGCAGCCGCAGATTGCCGTTGGCGATCAGGATGCAGGCGCGGAGCAGGATGCGCTCGCGGCCGTTTTGGGGAGCAGCCGCCCACACCGCCTCCAGGATCTCGCGCGCTTCCCAGAAGTAGCCGCGGTCGTTGAGCATGATGCCGTAACGCAGCGCCGGGTGCCGCGCCGGGACGTAACCGCGGAACGCCGCGGGCACCAGCAGCTTCACCTGCGCCAGCGCCTCGTAATCGGCGTCGGCCTCATAGGTCTCGCCCGGTATGGTTTCACCGGGCACGAAGGCCCATCGCGGCAGCGGAAGATTGTTCATTGCCGGCGCACCAAACCATTACGCCGCACGGCCTTCCTCGTGCGTGTGCAGTATGGCGTTTGCGAAATCAGAGATCGCATTCAGCGTCGCCCCCGGCGCTTCACGATGCGGCGAATGTCCGGCCTCCAGCATCGTCACGTCGACCGGACAATAGCACTCTTCCTGCGCGATCTCGACCTGTCGGATAGTTCCATATTGGTCGTCGGCGCCCTGGATGATCGCAACGGGCACGCGGATATAGGCGAGGTATTCCGAGATGTCCCAGCTGCGAAACCTTTGGTCGAGCCAGGCTCCGTTCCACCCGTAAAAGGCGTTGTCGACGTCTTTGTGCCAGCGCGCGAGTTTTTCGCGCAGATTGGTGGTCTCATACGCCGTCTTGATCCCGGCGATCGACGTCACCGAAATATCCTCGACGATGAAGTGCGGCGCGATCAGCGCAATGGCGCGGATGCGGTGATCCTGCACGCCGCCGGCATAGATCGCCGCGATCGAGGCGCCGTCGGAATGGCCGACGAGGATGCCGCGCTGGAAGCCGATTTGCGCCAGGAGTTTCGGCAAGACGTCGAGTGCTTCGCGATGCATGTAATCGATTGGGCGCGGCAGCGTGACAGGCGAGGAGTTGCCATAGCCCGCGCGGGAATAGACGAACACGCCGGCGCCGGTCGCCTCTTGCAGCTGGTCCGGGAAGTCGCCCCACAGCGCGGCCGAGCCGAGCCCTTCATGCAGCATGACGATGGTCGGCGCGGCGTCCGGCGCCGGGCCGATCATACGGTATTCGAGTTCGCTGTCGCCGATGCGGAGGAAGCCGGAGGGCGCGAGAGTCGTCATGTGTGGCTCCGCTCTCGCGGCACGGCGCTCCCCTCCCCCTTGCGGGGAGGGGTCGGGGGTGGGGGTCCCCGATGGAAATGTGTCCGTGTCACCCCCCTCCCTAACCCTCCCCCGCAAGGGGGGAGGGAACGACGGAGCAAGTAGACGCGCGTCATGGCTTCGCCGCGTCACCATCCCGCAGCTTGTAGCGCTGGATCTTTCCGGTCGCGGTCTTTGGCAATGTGTCTACCGTCTCGATCCAGCGCGGATATTTCCAAGCGCCGATCTTCTGCTTGACGTGCTCCTTCAGCGATTCATAGAGCTGGTCGGTCTGGTGGCCTTCGCGCAGCACAACGAACGCCTTCGGCTTCAACAGCCCTTCCGGATCGGCCTCGGGCACGACGGCGGCTTCCAGCACGGCAGGGTGCGTGATCAGCGCGCTCTCGACCTCGAACGGCGAGACCCAGATGCCCGACACCTTGAACATGTCGTCGGCGCGGCCGCAGAAAGTGTAGCGTCCGTCGGCATCGCGGATGTACTTGTCGCCGGTGCGCGTCCAGTGACCCTGAAAAGTGTGGCGGCTCTTGCTGCGCTGGTTCCAGTAACCTTCGCCGGCTGACGGCGCCTCCACCAGCAGCTCGCCGACCTCGCCGTCAGGCACGTCGTCGCCGTCATCGCTGACCAGCCGCACCCTGTAGCCGGGAACGGCGCGGCCCGATGTGCCGTATTTGATGTCGCCGGGCGCGTTCGACATGAAGATGTGCAGCAGCTCGGTCGAGCCGATGCCGTCGAGGATGTCGACGCCGAAGCGCGACTTCCAGGATAGTCCAACCGATTCCGGCAGCGCCTCGCCTGCGGACGTGCAGATACGCAGCCGCGTCCCTGCCTTCGCGCTCTTGCTCGGCTCGTCGTTGAGCATCGCCGCAAACAGCGTCGGTGCGCCGTAGAAGATCGTCGGATTGTGCTTGTTGAGCAGCGAAAACATCAGCGCCGGCGTCGGCCTGTCGGGGTTGAGCACCGTGCTGGCGCCGACGGCAAGCGGGAATGTCAGCGCGTTGCCGAGGCCGTAGGCGAAGAACAGTTTCGCCGCCGAGAGACAGACGTCGTCCTCGCGGATGCCGAGCACCTGTTTCGCATAGGTGTCGGCGGTGGCCTGCAAACTCGCATGCAAATGCCGCACGCCCTTGGGCATGCCGGTCGAGCCCGACGAGTAGAGCCAGAACGCCGGCTCCTCGGCATGGGTCTCGACGGTCTTGAAGCTGTCGCTCTCACTTTTCAGTTCGTCCGACAGCAGCTTATGCCCGAACGCGTTCTTGCCTGACACGACGACGCAATCGAGATCGCTCATGCGCCCAACGACGTCTTTCACCACCGGAAACAACGCTTCCGAAATGAACAGCACGCGCGCGCGGCAGTCGGCGAGGATGTAGGCGTATTGCTCCGCGGTCAGCAGCGTGTTGAGCGGCACCGGTACGATTCCGGCGCGGATCGCGCCCAGAAACACGACCGGGAAATCTGTCGTGTCGAGCATGATCATGGCGACGCGCTCTTCGCGGCGGACGCCGAGCCGGCGCAGCATGTTGGCGGCGCGGCAGCTTTGTTTCTGCAGATTGCCGTAGGTGAGTTCGGACGCGCCGTCGGTATAGGCGAGCTTGTTGCCGCGCCCCTCCTCGACATTGCGGTCGAGCAGCCACGTCACCGCATTGTACGTTGTCACGGCGTCTTCCCCTAATTTCTTGAATTATAGTTCATAGAAAGCCACCCCGTCGGCTTGCTGTCAATCCTCTCCGGCATTATGTTGCCGGAATATGAGCGAATCCGGCGAATCCAGCTTCCTCGAACAGCTCGGCCAGCGTGTCCGCACCATGCGGGCGCTGCGCGGCATGTCGCGCAAGGTTCTCGCAAAGGTCTCCGGCATATCCGAACGCTACATCGCGCAGCTCGAAGCTGGCCGCGGCAACGTCTCGATCGTGCTGCTGCGCCGCGTCGCAGGCGCGATGGGCGCGCATCTTGAAGACCTGATCCCGTCAGACGATCACGCGCCGGAGTGGCAGGTGATCCGCGATCTCCTGCGCAAGGCGACGCCTGCGCAGATCGCGCAAGCCAAGGACGCGCTTGCCGGTCACGGCGGCGCGTCATCGCACGCCTCGTTCTGCGGCATCGCGCTGATCGGACTGCGCGGCGCCGGCAAGTCGACGCTCGGCAAGATCCTGGCGAAGCGAATCGGCTGGAATTTCGTCGAGCTCAACAAGGAGATCGAGGCGCAGAACGGACTCTCCGTTGCCGAGATCATCGCGCTGTACGGCCAGGAAGGTTTTCGGCGCATGGAGCAGGCCGCGCTCAATCAACTGCTGGCGCGCAAGGAGCTGATGGTGCTTGCGACCGGCGGCGGCATCGTCTCGGAGCCGCTGACCTTCGAGTTGATCCTGTCATCGTTCTATACGATCTGGATCAAGGCCGATCCGGAAGAGCATATGGGGCGCGTGCGCAAGCAGGGCGATCTGCGGCCGATGGCCGACGACCGCTCTGCGATGGCGGAGCTGCGCAACATCCTCGTCAGCCGCGAGCCGCTCTACGCGCGGGCATCAGCCGTGGTCGATACCGCGGGGCTGTCGGTCGATGCCGCAGCTGCCCGGCTGGTCGACACCGTGCGCCCGGTGCTGCAGAACGAGGCGCGCGCGTTCGGACTGCGGAGCGTAGCGGTTTAGCTTCGTCATTCGGAAAATGGACGGCGCGCCGCGTGACGCACGCCGTGAATGACAATGTCGTCTTGGGTCACCTCGTAGAAAATCAGGTACGGATAGGGAGAGGTGACCATCCGCCGCAAGCGATAATTGCTAGTGATCTGACCGGCCTTTGGATGCAGCAACAAGAGATCCGTAATCGTCTTGATGCGCGCTTGCACATGGCGGGCGCCGGTCGGCGAGCGCTCCTCAATGTATGCCAATATTTCCTCGAGTTCGGCTGCAGCGCGGTGGGTGTAGCGCAGCTTCACAGGTCGTATTTTGCCCAGATGGCGCGAACACGCTCGTCAGTCGCAAACTCGCCGCGATCAGCCTGTGCCAGGGATTCCGCGAACGAGGCTTCCTCGGCGTCGCTCAGTTGGATCACAGGCTGATCCTTGCCTGCCAATTGCAGGAGAATGCGCGCCAAGTCGTCCTGCACCTCGGGAGGCAGGCCGCGTACCGTTTCAATCGCGTGTTCGAGCAATTTGGTCATAGCTGAATAATAGGCGGTATACGGCCGCCGCGAAAGAGGCACGGTCTGAAAGCTTGCCGCACGGCCCGCCCAACCGATAATACTGCCACCCATGAAGCTGGTCTTCCTCCATGGTTCGCCCGCTGTCGGCAAGCTGACGGTTGCGAAAGCGCTGCTGCGCCTGGTGCCTGCGCGGTTGATGGACAATCACGCCAATGTCGATCTGGCGCGCACCATCTTCGATTTCGGCGCGCCGGGCTTCTGGGAGCTGGTGCACACCTCGCGCTGTGTCGCCCTGAACGCGGCGGGACAAAACGGCGTGCCGTTGTTAATCACGACGTACTGCTATATCGAGCCGGCCGATCGGGCCAACTACGAAGAGTTCGAAGCGATCGTGCACCAGTATGGCGGCGAGATCTGTCCGGTGTACCTGCATTGCCCGCAGCAAGAGGCGCTGCGACGGGTCAGCAATCCCGACCGGATCGAGCGGGGCAAGCTGAGCTCGGCGGAAGGCCTGATCGACTATGTCGGCGGCCGCAATTTCACAGCGGTGCCGCGCTCGGATTGCATCAAGTTCGATACGGGCGCGATGCCGCCCGACGCCGTCGCGCGCGAGATCGTCGGCCGACTCGGGCTTGCAGGTTAGGAAAGTGGCGATGGACGTCAGCACCGGGGCCGAAGCCGATATCCCCGTCATCATGACGCTGGAGCGCATCGACGGCTACGAGCGCTTCGTTGGCCGGTGGGAGCATGAGCAGCACGCCGCCGAGATCAAAAATCCGGCGAGCAAATATCTGGTCGCGCGCGAGAATAACGAGATCGTCGCCTTCGCCATCCTGCAAGGCCTTGCAGCTCCGAACCGCAGCATCCGCCTGAAGCGCATCATCGCGCGCAGTCCCGAACGCGGGACAGGTTCGAAATTCCTGCGATCGGTGCTGGACGTCTGCTTCAACGAACTGGCCGCGCATCGCGTCGACTTGTTTTGCCACCTCAACAACGAGCGCGCGCGCAGGGTCTACGCGAACATCGGCTTCACCGAGGAAGGCATCCTGCGCGACCTTCACCGCAACGCGGACGGCAGCTTCCGCTCGATGCGGCTAATGTCGATTTTGGAGACGGAGTGGGCGGCGCGGACTTCTTGAGCTGTCGCTACAGCAGCCGCGCCCTCACACCCTCCGCACCCTCGCGCAGCAGCGGCAGGAACCGCTTCACCATCTCCTCCATCGAGATGCGATCAACGTGCGCGCCGATATTGATGGCGGCGACGATGGCGCCGTCGTAGCGGCGGACCGGTACCGCGATCGAACGGAAATGCGGCTCGGCCTCGCGGTCGACAAGGGCGTAACCACGGCTGCGATCGGCGGCGATTGCGGTCAGCAGCCGCTTCGGATCGGTAACGGTCTGCGGCGTCAGCGCCGCGCGCTTCATCGCAGCCAGTTTCGCCTTCAACTCGGCATCGCCGAACCGGCCGAGCATCGCGCGACCGACCGCCGTGCAGAACGACGGCAGGCGATAGCCGATCTCCACGCCGCCGGAGAAGATTCGCGTCGGGCTGCCGCGCGCGATGAACACGACGTCGTCGCCGTCGAGCACGGCGAGTGAGCTGATCTCCTGCGCGGCGACCGCGATGTGGTCCAGCACCGGCTGCAGCACTGCCACCACCTGGTTCGAACGCAGATAAGCGCCCGCCAAGGTCAGCACATGCGGCGTCAGTGCGAACAGCTTGCCGTCGCTGGCGACATAGCCGCCGTGCTGCAGGGTGAACAAGATGCGCCGCGCGGTCGCACGCGGCAGATCGGCGGCCGCCGCGATTTCGCTCAGCGTCATCGCCGAAGGCCGCGTGGCAAACGCCTGCAGCAGCCGCAAACCGCGGTCGAGGCTCTCGACAAAGTCGGTGGCGCGAGGGGCGCTGCCGGCGTTACGCTTCGGTTTGACCATGAAAGCCGCTTGCCAAGTTGAGAGATGGTGTTAGCATATTTGAACATTTGTTCAATAGACGAACACGCTGCAAGCCCTTCGAGAGGTGACGCGCCATGATGAGCCAGGAGCAGAACGACCTGATCACCCGCATCGGCCCGAAAGACCCTTGCGGCAAGATGATGCGGATGTACTGGCAGCCAGCGGCGCTTGTCGACGAACTGCAGGGGCCGCGCGCGATCCGCCCGGTCAAACTGCTGGGCGAAGAGCTGGTGATGTTCCGCGACGAGCAGGGCCGCTATGGCCTGATCGACCGCCATTGCGCGCACCGCGGCGCCGACCTCGCCTTCGGCCGGCTGGAGCAAGGCGGACTGCGTTGCGCCTTCCATGGCTGGCTGTTCGATGTGTCGGGCCAGTGCCTGCAGACGCCGGCCGAGCCGAAGGACTCCAAACTCTGCCAGGGCATCAAGCAGCGCGCCTATCCCGTGGTGGAGAAGAGCGGCATCCTCTGGGCTTATCTCGGCGAAGGCGAGCCGCCTGCTTTTCCGGAGCTCGATTGCTTCGTCGCGCCCGACAGCCACGTCTTCGCGTTCAAGGGTCACTGGGAATGCAACTGGCTGCAGGCGCTGGAGGTCGGCGTCGATCCCTCGCACGCATCCTATTTGCACCGCTTCTTCGAGGATGAGGACACCTCCGCGAGCAACACTTATGGCCGCCAGTTTCGCGGTGCATCGGCCAGCTCCGACATGCCGATGACGAAGATCATGCGCGAGTACGATCGCCCGATCATCAATGTCGAGCACACCGAATACGGCATGCGCCTGATCACGCTGCGCGAGATCGACGCCGAGCGCACCCATGTGCGCGTCACCAACCAGATCTTTCCGCACGCCTTCGTCATTCCGATGAACCAGGAGATGACGATCACGCAGTACCACGTGCCGATCGACGACGAGAATTGCTACTGGTACTCGATCTTCACGAGCTTCACGAAACCGGTCGACAAAAAGATGATGCGCGACCAGCGGCTCGCGACCTATGAGTTGCCCGACTACAAGTCGCGCCGCAACAAGCGCAACGATTACGGCTTCGATCCGCACGAGCAGGCGACCGCGACCTTTACCGGCATGGGCATGGACATCAACGTGCACGACCAGTGGGCGATCGAGTCAATGGGGCCGATCCAGGATCGCACCAAAGAGCATCTCGGGACGGCCGATAAGGCGATCGTGCAATATCGCCGCATGCTGCGCGAGCAGATCGAGCGGACGGCTTCGGGCGAGAAACCGATCATGTGCCTGGACGAGGCGCATGCGAAGAGCATTCAGGGCCCGGGCACGATGGACGGCATCGGGCCGACGGTAGGCTGGGAAATCTACTGGATGGAGGTCGACGTGAAGCGGCGGCGCGGCGCGCCCTGGGGGTCGGCGGTGCCAGCCGAGATCGCGGACAAGGTGCGGCATCTGACGGCGGCGGAATAGTGTATCGTCATTGCGAGGAGCGCAGCGACGAAGCAATCCATAGTGCCGCAAGTTGAGGTATGGATTGCTTCGCTTCGCTCGCAATGACGAATGGGGGATAGTTGGTGGTGACTTTTGTCGAGCGTCACGGGCTGTGGTCGGACGAGCAGCGCGAGGCGGCGCGCTCCTTACGCAAGATCGTCGAGGAGAAAAAGCTCGAAACCATCCGCCTCTCCTTTGCCGACCAGCACGGCCTCCTGCGCGGCAAGACGCTGATCGCAAGTGAAGCGCTGGCCTCGCTGGAAAGCGGCCTTGGCATCACCACCTCGCTGCTCGCCAAGGACACCTCGCATAAAACCGTCTTCCCGGTGTTCACCGCCGGTGGCGGCTTCGGCTTGAAGGAGATGGAAGGCGCCGCCGACGCACTGATGGTGCCTGATCCCACGACGTTCCGCATGCTGCCATGGTCGCCGGGCACAGGCTGGGTGCTGTGCGATCTCTATTTCGGAAACGGCAAGCCGGTGCCGTTCTCGACGCGGCAGCTTTATCGCTCGGTGGTGAACAGGCTCGGCGAGCGCGGCTATGATTTCGTCGCGGGGCTGGAAGTGGAATTCCACCTGTTCAAGCTCGACGACGCGCATATGGCGCCGGAAGATGCGGGCCAGCCCGGACGGCCGCCGTCGGTCAGCCTGCTCTCGCACGGCTATCAATATTTGTCCGAGCAGCGCTTCGATCAGATCGAACCGATCGTGGACATCCTCCGCCGCGACATCCTCGCGCTCGGCCTGCCCTTGCGTTCGGTCGAGGTCGAGTTCGGCCCGAGCCAGTGCGAGTTCACCTTCTCGCCCAAAAAAGGCATCGAACCCGCCGACAACATGGTGTTGTTCCGCTCGGCGGTGAAGCAGATCGCGCGGCGCCATGGCTATCACGCCACCTTCATGTGCCGGCCGAAGCTGCCGAACCTGTTCGCCTCCGGCTGGCACCTGCACCAATCGCTGGTATCGCGCGCGAACGGCGCGAACGCCTTCGTGGCAAAGGACGCGCTGCTGAGCCCGTTCGCCAAAAACTATCTCGCCGGGCTGCTCGCGCATGCGCGGGCTTCGACCGTGTTCACGACGCCGACCATCAACGGCTACAAGCGCTATCGCACCTTCTCGCTGGCGCCGGATCGCGCGATTTGGGCGCGCGACAATCGCGGCGTCATGATCCGCGTGCTCGGGGGAGCCGGCGATCCCGCGACGCGGCTGGAGAACCGGATCGGCGAACCCGCCGCCAATCCTTATCTCTACATGGCCTCGCAAATCCTCTCGGGGCTCGACGGCGTCGACCGCAAGCTCGATCCCGGCCCGTCGGCGGACACGCCTTACGAGACCAAGGCCGACTTCCTGCCGAAGTCGCTGAATGAAGCCGTGGCCGCGCTCGACGCCGATCCATTCTTCCGCGAAGCGCTCGGCGCGGGCTTTGTCGATTACTACGTCCACATCAAGAAGATGGAGATCGAGCGCTTTCAGGCCGAGGTCTCGGACTGGGAGCACCGCGAATACTTCGAAACTTTTTAGGCCAGCCCGCCGTCCTGCAGGCGGTACCAGGCGATGATCCCGGCCATCCAGGCGCGATGCAGCGCATGCAGCGGCATCGCCTTGATCGGCACCAGTGGCAGCGGCAGCGCAGCCTGGTCGCCCGTTGCGATGTAGTCGGCCATGGCGCGGCCCATCGCCGATTGCAGCCCGACGCCGCGGCCCATGCACCCGATATCGACCAGCAACCCCGGCGCCGGCTCATGCAGATGCGGCAGGAAGTCGCGCGTGAGGGTCACGCGGCCGCACCAGCGGTGCTCGATCGGCACGTCCTTGAGCTGCGGAAACAGTTTCACCGCGATGCGTTCGAGATGCTCCCAGTCCTGTGGTCCCCTGGGTTCGCGGAACGGTCCGCGCCCGCCCATGATGAAGCGATTGGTGTGATCCCTGCGGAAATAGAACAGCAGCTGCCGCGTGTCCGAGGTGACGTGGCCCTCGGGCAGGATCGAGCGGGCGACATTGTCGGATAATGGCGCCGTCGCGACCTGAAACGAGTTCGGTGCGATCGCCGACGTGCGCAAGCCCGGCACGAGGTTGCCGGTGTAGCCATTTGTGCAGACCACCGCGCGATCGGCCGTGACACTTGCGCCAGACGCAGTCCCGGCGACCCATTTGCCTCCAATGCGATCGAGCTTCACGACCGGGCTCTGGCCGTGGATGCCAGCGCCCGCGGCGATCGCGACCCGCGCCATCTCGCGCGCATAGGCGAGCGGCTGAATCGCGCCGCCACGCGGATCGACCCAGCCGCCCAGATATTTGTCGGTGCCGACGAGATGACCGACATCGTCGGCGGACAATTCGCGCGCGCCTTCGACGCCGCGCTCCGCCCATTGCGCGCTGCGCTTCTTGACGATGTCGAGCCCGGCTTCGGTGTGCGCACCCTGGATCCACCCCTGACGCGTATGCGGCACATTCATGCTGTGCTTGCCGATCAGATCGAACACGACATCGGCCGACTGGCCGATGAAATCGACCAGCCGCTTGCCGCTTTCGGGGCCAAATTTGTCCTCTAGCTCGTCCGGATCGTATTTCAGGCCGGGAATCACCTGGCCGCCATTGCGGCCCGAGCCGCCCCAGCCCGGCTCATGCGCTTCCAGCACGACAACCTTCGTCCCGCGCTCCGCGAGGTGCAGCGCAGTCGACATTCCGCAATAGCCGGCGCCGATCACGACGACATCAGCAGTGACGCTGCCTTCGAGCGGCGGCGTTGGTGGCGCCGGCGGCGCGGTGGCTGCCCACAGCGACGGCGCTAGGGGAAATGGATCGGCCATCGACGCTCTCCTAGATCGGGCGCAGCACGCGCCGCAGAAATTCTTGCGTGCGCGCATGTTGCGGCGTGGTCAGCACCTGCTTTGCCGGTCCCTCTTCCAGAATGGTGCCGTGATCGAGGAACAGCACGCGATCGGCCACTTCCTGGGCAAAGCGGATCTCGTGCGTCACCACGACCATGGTCATGCCGTCCTCGGCGAGTGCGCGCATCACGGCCAGCACCTCGCCGACCAGCTCCGGATCGAGCGACGAGGTCGGCTCGTCGAACAAGATCGCCTTGGGCTGCATGGCGAGCGCCCGCGCGATTGCGACGCGCTGCATCTGGCCGCCCGACAGCTCGGCCGGATAGGCGTCGGCCTTGCCGGCAAGTCCAACCCGCGCCAGCAAGTCCTTCGCACGCGGAATCGCCTCCTCGCGCTTCACGCCTTTGACATACACCGGCCCCTCGATGACGTTCTCCAGCGCGGTCCGATGCGGAAACAAATTGAAGCGCTGGAACACCATCGAAATCTGCGTCCGGATCATCTTGATGCCAGGCGACTGCCGGTCGACGCGAACGCCGTCGATGGTCACGCTGCCGGCGTCATAGGCCTCAAGTCCGTTGATACAGCGCAGAATCGTCGACTTGCCCGAACCGGACGGGCCGACGATACACACGACTTCGCCGCGGCCGATACTGCCCGAAACGCCGCGCAACACCTCGACGTCGCCAAAACTCTTGTGCACGTCGACCAGCTCGATCATGACCGCGCCCGCTGCATGCGCCGCTCCAGCCAGCCGACGAACAGGATCAGCGGCACGCTCATCACGAGATAGAGCACCGCAACCATGCTCAGCACGCTGGTGTATTTGAAGGTCGAGGATGCGATCAGCTGACCCTTCAGCGTCAACTCCGCGACCGTGATGGTGGAGGCTTGCGATGAATCCTTCAGCATCATGATCATGATGTTGCCGTAGGGCGGCAGGATGATTTTCACCGCCTGCGGCAGGATTACGCGGCGCATCATCAGCGCCCAGCCCATGCCGAGCGACTCGGAGGCCTCGATCTGGCCCTTGTCGATCGCCTCGATGCCGGCGCGGAAATTCTCGGCCTGATAGGCGGAATAAGCGATGCCGAGTTCGATGATCGAGGCCTGCAGCGCGCTCAGCGTCACGCCGAACTCCGGCATCACGAAGTAAATGTAGAACAGCTGTACGAGGATCGGGATGCCGCGGATGCCGTTGACGATTCCCTTCGCAAGCTGCTGCAGCGCGCGAACGCGCGACACGCGCATCAGTGCCCAGACCGTGCCGAGCAGGGTCGATAGAATCAACGAACCGAAGGTGACGACGATGGTGAGCCAGACGCCCTGCAGCAGGATCGGCAGGAACTCGCGCGTATCGGCGAAGAACTTTGTCACTTCAATCTCACTGCGCCGCTAGACCCTCATGGTGAGGAGGCGCGAAAGCGCCGTCTCGAACCATGAGGCCACCGCAACTATTTCGGGGCCACATCCTTCGAGACGCTTGCTCACGCAAGCTCCTCAGGATGAGGGGATAAAACTAGTCGAGACCCCATTTCGCGAGGATTTTCTTCACCGTGCCGTCCCTGGTCAGGTTGGCAAGCGATGTATTGATCTTGGCGAGCAAGTCAGGATCGCTCTTGCGCACGCCGATGCCGACTGAACCCGGAATGGTCGCAACATAGCTGTTCACCAGCCGCACCTCAGGGAACAGGCCCTGCTTGATGTTGTAGGCCAGGATCGGCTTGTCGGCGAAGCCGGCCTTGAGCCGCCCGGTGTTGACGTCGGCGAGGATCGCCGGAATGTTGTCGTAGATCTTCACGTCGGAGAACAGCCCGCTCTTCTGCAAGGGCTCGACGAACGCGGTGCCCTTCTGCGCACCCACGGTCTCGCCCTTGAGATCGGCGAATTCCTTGTAGTCCTTCGCATCTGACTTCGGTACGATCAACCCTTCGCCGTAGGTGTAGACGGGACCGGAGAAGTCGATCACCTCCTTGCGCGGCGCGGTGATGAACATCGCAGCTGCAATGATGTCGATCTTGTTCGATGTCAGCGACGGGATCAGGGTCGCGAACGACATGCCCTCGATCTCGACCTTGAAGCCGGCATCCTTGCCGATCTCCTTGATCAAATCGACCATCACGCCTTCGATGGTGTTGGTCTTGGTGTCGAGAAAGGTGAAGGGAATGCCGGTCGGCGTCGAGCCGACTTTCAGCACCTGGTCTTCGGCCCGCGCGCCGAACGCGGCGAGGCTTGCGAAAATCACGGCGGCGACGACTGTCCTGAGCGACATGAACTCTCCCCTGCTCTGCCAACGGCAAAAAATCTGGCACGCGGCGTGAGGCCACACAATGGGAATCTCGGTTCGGAAGCGACTTGGCCGAGCTTACGACGGCGTCGCCGGAGCCAGCGGAGGCGCTTGCGCAGGTTCTGTGCCGGAAGAGGCCTGATGAATCTTGCCGTCGACGATGTGCAGCCGCCGGTCGGCACGCGCCGCGAGTGCGGGATCGTGGGTGACGACGACCACGGTGCGGCCAGAATCGGCGATCTCACGCAAGATGCCGAACACCTGTTCAGTCGACGTCGTATCGAGCGCGCCGGTCGGCTCGTCGGCAACGATGATCTCCGGCCGGTTCGACAGCGCGCGTGCGATCGCGACGCGCTGACGCTGGCCGCCGGAGAGCTGGTTCGGCCGCTTGTTCGCGTGCTCCTGCAGTCCAAGCGAGGCCAGCAATTCGAGGGCGCGCTCGCGCATCGCGGCTTCCGGCATCTTCCCCGCGGCGCGCATCGGCAGCATCACATTGTCCAGCGAGGTGAACTCCGGCAGCAGGAAGTGAAACTGGAACACGAAGCCGCATCGCGTGAGACGGACGTCGGCGCGCTCGGCCTCCGACAGTTTCGAGGTCGGCTGGCCGCAGATGATCACGTCGCCCTCGGTCGGCGCATCGAGCAAGCCGAGCAGATAGAGCAGCGAGGATTTGCCGGAGCCGGACGGCCCGGTGATGGCAAGGAACTCGCCCTTATTGACCGCGAGGTCGATGCCGTTGACCAGCGTGTGCGACACCGCGCCGTCGAGGCGCCGCACCAGACCGACCGCCTGCAGCGCGACCTCGCTCATGACGCGCCCCGGATGATCTCGACCGGATGCACGCGCGTGGCCTTGCGGGCCGGGAAGAAGGCGGCGCCGGTACAGCACAGCAGCGAGATGCCGCCGACGATGATGTAATGCTTCAGCGAATAATAGATCGACAGCGGCACGGTGGTGCCGGTCAGCGGATTGAAGATCGTGATCTTCGACCAGCCGTAGCAGAGCAGATAGCCGATCAGCCAGCCGGCGATGATACCGACCACGCCGATGATCGCCGCCTCGATGATGAAGATGCGCCGCACCGACACCTCGTGCATGCCGAGCGACTTCATGATCGCAATGTCCGTGCGCTTTTCATGGGTGATGGTGGAGATGATGTTGTAGGTGGCGAACGACGAGGTCAGCAGCATCGCGCCCATCACGGTCAGCACGATGAAATCGCGCACGGCGAAGCTCGACAGCAGATCGGAGTTGGCCTCCTGCCACGACACCGACTTGTAACCGGTCTGCGCCTCCACCTGCTTTGCGACCTTGTCCGCGATCAGCGGATCGTTCAGCCGCAGCCGCAGCTCGTTGACGATGCCGCTTTGGCCCATCATCAACTGCGCGGTCGAAAGCAATGTATAAATTTGCCCTTCATCGACGCGCTTCATCCCGGAGCGGAAGATACCGGCCACGGTCGCGGAGACCTCGGTGCCTTGCCCGCCGATCAGAGTGACGCTGTTGCCGGCCTTGACCGCAAGCTTCTCGGCCAGTGCCTCGCCGATGATGAGGGCGTTCGGGGCGCGATTGAGATCTGATATCTGGCCCTCGCGCATCTGCGTGGCGAGCTTCGACACATGGATTTCCTGACGCGGATCGATGCCGACCAGCGTGACGCCGATGCGACCGCCGTGATCTATGATAGCAGTGGTCTTGACTTGCGGCGCGACGTCGCCGGGAAGCCATGACCGCAGCGAGGCCATCGCCGTCTCCGGATATTTGATGCCGGGCCGGCTGCCGACATTGGCGACGCCGGACATCTGCACCGCGCCATATTCCTGATCGGCGGCTTGCGGCGGCGCGGCGCGGCGCTCATCCTGCACCGTGACATGCGGCATGGTGTCGACCAGTTGGCGCAGGAAATCGATCTGCGATCCCTCCATCAGGCCGGCCATCATGATGGTGAAGCCGACACCCATGGCGACGCCGGCCATGCCGACCAGCGTCTGACGCACGCGTGCGGTGACGTGGGTCCAGGCGATGTCGAGGATGAGCTTGGCGGCCATGGTCTCACGCAGACATCAGCGGGGAGAGAATTTGTTGACGTTGCGCCGCGCGTCGTTGACGACCGAATCGATATGGGCCGAGATCGCCGACGAGATCACGACTGTATCGGGATCGGACGAGGCAAGCGCGGGTGCGGCAACTGGCGGAGGTAAAGGTCCAGCGGCGTTGCGATCCATCGGCTGGTCCTGCGGTTGATCGGGCGTCGCATCCGGTGCAGCCGGCCTGATCACACTTTTGTCCTCACGGACGCGCGTGCCCTCGGCAAGATCGGCGCGCGCTGGCGACAGCACCGCCGTACCCTTGGCGACATCGCCGATAACCTCGACATTGCGGCTGCCGCGAATGCCGACCTTCACCGGCACACGCGTGACCCGGCCGTCGCTCACGATCTGCACCATGTCGCCGGCAACAGCCTCGGCCGGCACGACGATCGCCGAAGGCTTCTCGCGCACGATGATGTTGGCTTCGACAGACATGCCGATGCGCAACGGCGTGTCATTCGGCAGCAGGAGATAGATGCGGAAGGTCTTGCGGGTGGGGTCGCCCTTTGGCGTGATCTGCGACACCGAGGCGCGCAGCGCCTGTCCGGGGAACGCCTCGCTGCGCAGGAACGCCTTCTGGCCGACGGCGAGGCGGTTGATCTCTTCCTCATTGACCTCGGCGACGACATGCATCGGCAGTGGAGGCCCGACCCAGAACAGCACGTCGGTGGGGCCTGCGATTTCGCCGACCTCACCGTCGCGCCGCAGCACCATGCCGTCGAGCGGCGCGCGCAGCACGAGCTGGTCGATCCGCACCTGCTGTGCGGCCATACGCGACTTGGTTTCCTCGACCTGGGTCCATCGCTGCTCATATTCCTTCTGCGCGAGGTCGTTCTTTGTGCGGTCCTTCTCGGCGCGATCGAGATCGCGCTGCGCCTGCTGGTAGCTGATCTGCAGCTCGTTCAGCGCGCTGCGCTCCTCCGCATCATCCATGCGGCCGAGCGACTGGCCTGCCTTCACCTGCTGGCCCTCGCAAAGGCAGAGATCGACCAGCCGCCTGCGTTGCAGCGGCACCACCTTGGCCCAACGCGCCGGCTCGACCGTGCCGGTGCCGTAGATCGCTTCCGACACCGGCGCCTGTGTCGCGATCGCGGTCGCCACCGTCTCGACATGGATGAAATGGGTCCAGGCGTAGTAGCCGCCACCGCCCGCGGCGATCAGGATAATTACAATTGCAAGGATACGGATGAGCTTCATGGCGACGCCGCTATCTAGAGGCCAAGTTTCTTGCGCAAGGCCGGGATTTGATTCATCAGATCGTCGGTATCGCTCTTCTTGTCCGCTTGCGGAGCAGGCGGCTGCGGCGCAGCCGGCGCGGCTGACACAGCCGGTGCCGGCGCAGGCGGAGCGGCTACTACCGGCGCAGGTGCCGTCGTTTGGGCCGGCCCGGTACTTGCCGTGGCGCGCCAGCGGCCGGCATCGCTCTTCGCCCGGTTGACGTCATCGGGAGTCATTCCGGGTCTCGAGCAGGCTCGTCAATTGTTTCGCGCCGTTGCGGAACTCCTCGACGCGCGAGCCGGCGCCGACGATCCAGGCCCATTTGTAGGCCTTGACGTTGTCCTTCGGCACGCCGCGGCCGGTGGCATAGAGGCCGGCGAGGATCAGCATGGCATGGGAATGGCCCTGCTCGGCGGCGCGCGAAAACCAGCGCACCGCTTCCTCGTCCGAGCGCGGTACACCGACACCCGCCGAGTAGAGCGCAGCCAGATAGAATTGAGCATCGTCGCTGCCGGATTGCGCCGCCTGCAAGTAGCGACTGGCCATCGCCTGATCGGAGGCGGAATCGGCTACTGCACCACCGGCATTTGCCAGCAGGGTGGCTCCGCACACGACAGCAACGACGAGACGCTTCATCAGGGCTCCACGCGAGGCCAGCAAACGCATGAATGATGATGCCGGTCCCATCAATATAGGTCTATTTGACCGTCGAAAGGTTCGCCTTTTGAACGGGTTCGCAATGCAAGGCAGCTTTCCGTAAAACTCGGGAATAATCAAGATTTAGTGCGCGACGCGCGTCAAATCCCGAGATAACGGTGCTGTAATTCGGGTTCCGCGACCAATTGCTCCGACGTTCCACTCCATACCGTGCGGCCGCGCTCGATCATGTAATGCCGGTCACAGATCCGGGTGAGATTCTCGACGTTCTTGTCGATCACCAGAATGGACTGCCCGCGCGCCTTCAGCATGGAGAGGCAGTTCCAGATTTCCTCGCGGATCAGCGGCGCCAGCCCCTCGGTCGCCTCGTCGAGGATCAACAATTTGGGGTTGGTCATCAGCGCGCGGCCGATCGCGAGCATCTGCTGCTCGCCGCCGGACAGCGTGTTGCCCATGTTTCCGCCGCGCTCGGCGAGCCGCGGAAACAGCGCGTGGATTTTTTCCAGCGTCCAGGGATCGCTTGCGTTGAGACGGTTGGCGGCCGCCGCGACCAGGTTCTCGCGCACCGTGAGGTTCGGGAAGATCTGCCGGCCCTCCGGCACGAGACCGATGCCGAGCTTGGCGATGCGATAGGACGGCAGTTCGCGCACATCAGCGCCGCTGAAACGGATCGCACCGGCGCGTGCGCGCGTCAGTCCCATGATGGAGCGGATGGTGGTGGTCTTGCCCATGCCGTTGCGGCCCATCAGCGAGACCATCTCGCCTGATCGGATCGAGAGCGAGAGGCCGAACAGCACCTGGCTCAGCCCGTAGCAGGTTTCGATCCCGTCGACTTCGAGCAGCGCATCAGCCATGACGCGTCACCACATGCTGATCGCCGAGATAGGCGCGCTTGACCTCTTCGTTCTGCCGGATCGCCGACGGCGCGCCTGACGCGATGACCCGGCCATAGACCAGCACCGAGATGCGGTCGGCGAGCGCGAACACCGCCTCCATGTCGTGCTCGACCAGCACGACGGTCACTTCCTTGCGCAACTCCTGCAGCAGCTTGACCATCCGCGCGGATTCGGTGACGCCGAGGCCCGCCATCGGCTCGTCCAGCAGCAACAGCTGCGGCCTGGTCGCGAGCGCAACCGCAAGCTCGAGCTGACGCTGCTCGCCATGACTCAGCTTCGAGACCAGCACGTTGGCGCGATCGGCAAGCCCGACGCGCGACAACGCCGTTTGCGCCGACGCGCGCAGCCCACTTTCTTTCCGCGCGTCGCCGAAGAACCGGAACGAGTGGCCGCTGTGGGCTTGCGCCGCCAGCGCGACATTGTCGGCCGCTGTAAAATCGAGCAGCAGCGAGGTGATCTGGAACGAGCGCGCCAGTCCGAGTGCGCTGCGGCGCCAGGCGGGCATCGCCGTGATATCGCGCCCACCGAGGAAGATGCTGCCGGCATCCGGCGCAAGATGCCCCGTGAGCTGGCTGATCAGCGTGGTCTTGCCGGCGCCGTTGGGACCGATGATCGCGTGCAGTTCGCCCTGCGCGACATCGAGTGTTACGTTGTCGGTCGCGACGATGCCGCCGAAACGGCGGACGAGATCTTTCACGCGGAGCAGCGGTTCAGCCACGGGACAATCTCCCGAGCAGACCCATGATGCCGCCGCGGCCGAACAGCACGATCAGCAGCAGCAGCGGCCCCATGATCAGTGCCCAGTATTCGGTGAGCTGCGACAAAAACTCTTCCAGCAGGAGATAGACCACGGCGCCGATCACAGGACCAAACAGCGAGCCCATGCCGCCGAGGATCACCATCACCATGAGATCGCCGGAGCGGGTCCAGTACATCACGGCCGGACTGACGAAGTCGGTATTGTCGGCAAGCAGCGCACCGGCGAGCCCGCACATGGTGCCTGATATGACGAAGCAGACCAATTGAAAGCGCTTGGCCGGGAAGCCGATCGCCTGCATGCGCTGCTCGTTGGAGCGCAAGCCTTGCACCACGAGGCCGAAGCGTGAATTGATGATGCGCCAGATCAAAAAGATCACGCCGAGCAGGCAGGCGAGGCAGAGATAATAGAACTGCACGCGGTTGGAGAGGTTGATGAGGCCGGCGAAATCGCTGCGCTTGTAGATGGTCAGTCCGTCGTCACCGCCGTAACGTGCCAGGCCCGAGGCGACGTAATAGGCCATCTGCGCAAAGGCGAGCGTGATCATGATGAAATAGACGCCGCGGGTGCGAAGCGACAACGCGCCGATCACCAACGCGTAGAGCGCGGAGGCCGCGAGCGCGACCGGAAACTGCAGGAAGCCGGAACCGACACCTTCCTGCGCGAGCATGCCGACCGCATAGCCGCCGATGCCGAGATAGGCGGCGTGACCAAAACTCATCATGCCGCCATAGCCCATGATCAGGTTCAGGCTCGCCGCGGCGAGCGCGAGAATGACGATGCGGGTGAACAGCGTGAGGATGAAGATATTGCCCGACAGGTGCGAATAGAGCGGCAGCAGCACGAGGCCGGCGACGACCAGCGCCGCGACGATGTTCGGAACGGTCGCGAAAGCCTTCATCGTTTGGTGGCCGGAAACAGCCCCTCCGGCCGCACCACCAGCACGATCGCCATCAACAGATAAATCAGCATCGAGGATATCGCAGGTGCCGCGGTCGAGGCCGCTGCACCACTCAGCACCTGCCGCAGCAGTTGAGGCAGGAAAGCGCGGCCCAGCGTATCGATCAGGCCGACGAAGATCGCGGCGAGGAACGCGCCGCGGATCGAACCGATGCCGCCGATCACGATGACGACGAAGGCGAGAATCAGGATGTTCTCTCCCATGCCGATCTGCACGGTGAGGATCGGCGCCTGCATCAAGCCGGCAAGGCCCGCGAGCGCCGCGCCGAGGCCGAACACCAGGGTGTAGAGCAGCTTGATGTTGATGCCGAGCGCGCCGATCATCTCGCGGTTGGAGGCGCCGGCGCGGATCAGCATGCCGACGCGGGTACGCATCACGCCGAGATAGAGCAACAGCGCCACCGCGAGCGCGACCACGATGATGGCGAGCCGATAGGCGGGATATTGAATGCCGGGCAGAATCTGCACGGGCACGGTGAGCCAGGACGGCAGCGGCAGCGCGAGACCCGCCGGGCCCCAGATCAGCCGCACGGCTTCGTTGAAGAACAGGATCAGGCCGAAGGTCGCGAGCACATGGTCGAGATGATCGCGCCCATAGAGGTGTCGTAGCGCGACGAATTCAAGGACAATGCCGAGGAGAAGCGTCGCGCCGAGCGCGAGCGCTGCACTAAGCAGGAAGTTGCCGGTCCAGACGATGAAGGTCGCGGCGAAATAAGCGCCCATCATGTAGAGCGAGCCGTGCGCGAGATTGACGAAATCCATGATGCCGAACACCAGCGTCAATCCAGCCGCGAGCAGGAACAGCAGCAGGCCGAACTGCAGTCCGTTCAAGATCTGTTCGACGACGAGGAGCATGGTTCTCGCAAGATAGCAAAAAGCGGCAGCGTGGTTGGCGCTGCCGCTCTTGTTGTTATTCGGCGCTACCGCTTGGTTTAGACAAAATCCGCGATCACTTCATCGGACATTTGTCGTGGAAGCGATCCTGATCGTCCTTGACGATGGTGGCGACCGTCTTCAGCGACAGCCCGCCATCGGCGTCCTTGACCACATCCTGCAGGTAGAAGTTCTGGATCGGGATGTGGTTGTTGCCGTATTTGAAGCTGCCGCGCAGCGACTTGAAGTTGGCCTTCTCCATCTCGGACTTCATCGCATCTTTCTTCGAGGTGTCGCCGCCGGCCGCGACCACCGCGCTATTGATCAGCTGGGCCGCGTCATAGGCCTGTGCGCCGTAATAGGTCGGACGCAGCCCGGTGTACTTCTTGCGATAGTCCTCGACGAACTTCTTGTTCTGCTCGTTCGGCAGGTCGTTGACCCATTCCTGCGCGCCGGGCACGCCGATCGCATTGTCCTTCTGCAGCGGCAGCGACAGTTCGTCGATGGTGAAGGCGGTGTAGAGCGGCATCTTGTCCTTGATGCCGGCCTGCGCATATTGATTGAGGAACTGCACGCCGGCCGCGCCCGGATAGAACACGAAGATCGAACTCCGCGCCCGACGCCTTTGCCTTGGTCAGTTCGGCCGAGAAATCGAGCTGGGTCGGCCACACCGTATATTCCTCGCCGACCACCTGGCCCTTGAACGTGCTCTTGACGCCCGCGAGCATGTCCTTGCCGGCCGCGTAGTTCGGGCCGATCAGGAACACCGACTTGACGCCTTTCTGGTTCATGTAGAGGCCCATCGCCTGCGGCGTCTGGTCGTTCTGCCATGAGGTCGAGAATACGTAAGGCGAGCATAGCTCGCCCGCGAGCTGGTTCGGACCGGCATTGGCCGAGATCATGAAGGTCTGCGAGTTCGACCGCGGTCTTCAGCGAGGCCAAGAGCACGTTCGACCAGATATAGCCGGCGATGAAGTCGACCTTGTCCGACTGCACCAGTTTCTCGGTCTTCTGCTTGCCGACGTCAGGCTTCTGGCCGTCATCCTCGTAGATCACTTCGACCGGTTTGCCGCCCATCTTGCGGCCGAGATGGTCGAGCGCGAGCTCGAAGGAATTGCGCATGTCGTTGCCGATCACAGCGGTCGGGCCGCTGAAGGTCGACACAAAGCCGATCTTGATGGTGTCGCCCGCAAACGCCGGACTTGCGAGTGCCAGCGCGGCAGCGCCCGCGAGCAGGTAAGCTGTCTTCATATGTGTTTCCCCTCCCATTCACTTTCAAAACGTCCGCCGGCAAAGGCGAAGCGCCTGTTGCAGGCGTTTTCTCGCGAAATCCCGGCCGCCAGCAAGCGGGAAGCCCTAGAACCTTCGGCTCAATGCCCCCGATCACCCGCTTTCCTGCACCATAATTCGTGTTGATCGCCGATATCAAGAACTATAGTGCCGGTTTTGATGTCGCAGGCCCCCGACTTTGGGCAGCTTGGGCTCCGCCGCCATCAGCAGCGCCTATCGAACGATAAGGAGAGTGGCCTTGGCCCGGATCGCGGGAGGCGTAGCTTAGAGGGGTGATCGACCATTCCGAAAGCGAGTCCATCTCATGGCGACTGCTTCTCCCCTCCGCGTGGTCATCGTCGGCGCCGGCTTCGGCGGCCTCGAGACGACTCATCGGCTCGCCGGCGCAGGTGTCGAGATCACGCTGATCGACCGCCGCAACCATCATCTGTTTCAGCCGCTGCTGTATCAGGTCGCGACCGCATCGCTCGCGACAAGCGAGATCGCCTGGCCGATCCGCTATCTGCTGCGCGATCGCCACGACGTGACGACGCTGTTCGCCAATGCGAGCGGCGTCGATGCTGCGAACAAGCGTGTGCTTCTCGATGATGGCGGCAGCATTGCCTACGACACGCTGGTGCTCGCGACCGGAGCGCGTCACGCCTATTTCGGCCATGACGAGTGGGAGCCGTTTGCGCCGGGACTGAAGACGCTGGAGGACGCCACCACCTTGCGGCGGCGTATCCTGGTCGCGTTCGAACGCGCCGAGCGCGAAGAGGATCCGCAAACGCGCGATGCGCTTTTGACCTTCGTCGTCATCGGCGCCGGTCCGACCGGCGTCGAGATGGCAGGCACCATCGCCGATCTCGCCAACGACACGCTGCCGCGCGACTTCCGTCACATCGATACCCGCAAGGCGCGTGTGGTACTGATCGAGGCGGGCAACCGCGTGCTCGCAGGCTTTCCCGACGATCTCTCGGCCTATGCGCTCGAATCGCTGCAACGCCTCGGCGTCGAGGTGATGTTCGGCGCACCCGTCACCGATTGCTCCGCCGACGGCGTGGTCTATGGCGGTAACAAACTGGACGCGCGCACCATCATCTGGGCGGCGGGCGTACGCGCCTCGCGCGCGGCCGAGTGGCTCGACGCGCCGGCCGATCGCGCCTTCCGCCTCAAGGTCGAACCTGATCTCACCGTGCCCGGCCATCCCGACATCTTCGCGGTCGGCGACACCACTGTCATTGCGGGACCCGACGGCAACCCGGTGCCGGGGATCGCACCGGCCGCCAAGCAACAGGGACGCTACGTTGCCGATCTGATCAGGGCGCGGCTTGCCGGGCGCACCTTGCCGCCGTTCCGCTACAAGCACGCCGGCAGTCTGGCGCAGATCGGCAAGCGGCTCGCGGTCATCGACTTCGGCCGCGGTATCAAGCTGCGCGGCGCGCTCGCATGGTGGATCTGGGGCATCGCGCACATCTATTTCCTGATCGGCCTGCGCAACCGCCTCAGCGTCGCGATGAGCTGGCTGTGGATTCACGCCCGTGATCAGCGCGCGGCGCGGCTGATCACGCAAGGCAGCAGCAAGGTCGCGAGCTGACCTGTCTAGAATTTGGGCAACGATGGCGAAGAGCGCGGCGCATGCACGCCGTAAAGCTCACCCAAATAATTGAGAGTAAAAGCCAATTCGGGCCTGTCCGGCGCTGCTGCCTTTGTACACAATGGCATACCGCTTGCTTCAATGAGGATGGAGCGGACGCAGGGATTGGAGTTTGGCGTGACTGAAACGGTTGCCGCGATCGTCGCCGCGCATCGCGCGCGGACCAGCTCGCCGGCCGAAACCGTGGCGCGCAGTTTTGCGCGCATTCGCAGCTACAACGATCCTGCGGTCTTCATCAGCCTGCGCGACGAAAAGGACGCGATCGCCGAGGCCGAAAGTCTCGCGACCAAGGACGCGAACACGCTGCCGCTGTTCGGCGTGCCGGTCGCGGTCAAGGACAATATCGACGTCAAGGGATTACCGACCACGGCGGCCTGCCCGGCCTTCTCGTATGCTCCGTCGCATGATGCGACATCGGTGGCGCGGCTGCGCGCCGCCGGCGCCATCATGATCGGCAAGACCAATCTCGATCAGTTCGCGACCGGCCTCGTCGGTGTGCGCTCGCCTTACGGCACACCCGTCAATCCGATGCGCGCCGATCTCATTCCGGGCGGCTCGAGCTCGGGCTCGGCGGTTGCGGTCTCCGCAGGCCTGGTGCCGCTCGCGCTCGGCACCGATACGGCGGGCAGCGGCCGCGTGCCGGCGATGCTCAACAATATCGTTGGGCTGAAGCCGAGCCTCGGCATGGTCTCGACCGCGGGCGTGGTGCCGGCCTGCCGCACGCTCGATTGCGTCTCGGTGTTTTCACTTAACGTCGATGATGCGGTGACCGCGCTTGCCGCGATGGCCGGCCCCGATCTCGCCGATCCGTTTTCGCGCGACCGGCCGCTGCGCGACCTCACGCCGTTTCCGGCAAAAGTTCGACTCGGCGTGCCCCGCAACGGCCAGCTGATCTTCTTCGGCGATCGCGCTTCTGAGGCGGCTTACGCCGAGGCGCTGAAGCGCTGGAGCACGCTCGGCGCCGAACTGGTCGAATTCGATATGGAGCCGTTCTACGAGACCGCGCGGCTGCTTTATGAGGGACCGTGGGTCGCCGAGCGTTATCTCGTGATCCGCAACATGCTGGCCTCATCGCCCGACGCGATCCATCCCGTCACGCGCGAGATCACAGCGGCAGGCAGCCGGCTCACCGCTGCCGAAACCTTTTCGGCGTTGTATCGCTTGCAAGGCTTACGCAAGATCGCCGAGCGTGCCTTCGCCAACATGGACGCGATCGTGCTGCCGACCGCGCCGACGGCCTATTCGACCGCGCAGGTGCTCGCCAATCCGATCGAGCTCAACAGCCGGCTCGGCACCTACACCAATTTCGTCAACTTGCTCGATCTCTGCGGACTGGCGCTGCCGGCGGCAATTCGCAACGACGACATTCCGTTCGGCATCACGCTGCTTGCACCCGCAGGAAACGATGCGCTCCTCGCGAGCATCGGACGCGCTTTCCATGCCGACACCAGCTTGAAGATGGGCGCCAAGGGCCTGACCCAGCCGCCGCTGGCGCCGCTCCGCGCCAGCGCGGGCGACGATCTCGCCATCGGCGTGGTCGGCGCGCATCTCTCCGGCATGGCGCTGAACGGCGAGTTGAAGGCGCTCGGCGGCCGGCTGTTGGAAGCCGCCCACACCGCGCCCGACTATCAGCTCTATGCGCTCGCCACCACGCCGCCCAAGCCCGGCATGCTCCGCGTCGAACCCGGCAAGGGGGCTGCGATCGAGCTGGAGGTGTGGGCGCTGTCGGCGGCGGCCTTCGGCCAATTCGTTGCGGCGATCCCGCCGCCGCTGTCGATCGGCACTATCAAATTGTCGGACGGCCGCGGCGTAAAGGGATTTTTGGTCGAAGCCGCTGGCGTCGACGGCGCGCGCGACATTTCCGCATTCGGGGGGTGGCGCGCTTATATGAAGGAGCTACAGCGGGCGGCGGAGTGACTCCCGCTGCAAGCGGATCGGAAGGTCGGCTCCCTCTCCCCGCGCTTGCGGGAGAGGGTTGGGGTGAGGGGCATCCCTCACGAGTAAGACTTGTTGGAAGACCTGTACCCCCTCACCCGGATTGCTTCGCAATCCGACCTCTCCCCGCAAGCGGGGAGAGGTGAAGAAGGCTACACCGACACCGCGTAAAGCTCGTACTCGTCGCGCACCAGCTCGATATGCGCGCGCATGGCTGCCGACGCGCCAGGCTTGTCGCCGCGCATGATCGCGACCACGACGCGGTCGTGCTCGGCATGCGACTTCGCGAGCCGGCCGAGATTGCGGAACTGAGCACGGCGGAACGGCTGCACGCGCACCCGCGTCGCCAGGGTCATCTCGGCGATATAGGCGTTCTGCGACCCCGCATAAATCGTGTTGTGGAAGCGCTCGTTGACTTCATGGAAGCGGTCGGGATTCCCAGCATAGCTCAACACGCGCAGCTCCTCGTGGACGGCTTCCAGCTTGTGACGCTCCAGCGGCGTCATCCGCTCGGCCGCAAGGCCCGCGCACAGCGCCTCCAACTCGGCCATCGCCTCGAACATGCCGGTCAGCCGCTCGAGACTCGGCTGCGCGACCACAGCGCCGCGATGCGGCCGCGCATCGACCAGGCCGGAGGCGACTAGTTGGCGCAACGCCTCGCGCACCGGCGTACGCGACACGGAAAAGCGCCGCGCGATGTCCGTTTCATCCAATGCTGCGCCCGGCGGCAGAACGCCGCGCACGATCTCGTCGGCGAGTTGCAGCCGCAACTCCTCGGCGCGGGTGATCTTCACGACCTGCGGCGACGCGCGATCGATGCGCCTCACGACGGCGTCGGTGGGCGGCGCCTTGATGGGGAGATCGTCGAGGCTCATGTCGCCGCCTTCTCATCGATGATGCTGACGTGGGCAGCGACGATGCGCCATCCCTCGGCAAAGCGCGCCCAGGTCTGCATCTGCCGCCCCACCTTGCCGGGCAGCGTGTCGCGATAAAACAATGTCGAGGCCACGGCCATGTCGTGGCCATAGCTCGTCACGATCGTTCGCGCGGTCCGGCGCATCAATCCGACCGGCGAGCGCGCCGCGCGAAACGAGGCGATCTCGCTATAGCCATAGAGATTTTCAGCGATGCCATAGCGCAGGGTGCGCGCATCCTTGTGGAAGAGCTCGTCGAGCATGGCGACATCGTTGGACACCAGCGCCTTCTCGTAGCGCTGGAATTGCGCGGTGACTTCGGCGAGCACGGCGGGGATGTCGATGTCCATCACAATCCTCTCGGCGGCGGCGCCGCGACCGCGCCCATCCGCTCCAGTGCATAGGCGACGCGGAGCGCGATGTCCTCGCGCCAGGGGGCTGCGATGATCTGCACGCCGATCGGCATCGGTTCGAGCGGCACGGGCACCGCAACCACCGGCAGGCCAATGAAGGAGATCGGCTGGGTATGCAGGCCGATATTGGCGCGCACCGGCATCTCGACGCCGCCGAGTGTGAAATTGACCTGGCCGAGTTTCGGCGCGACACAGGGCGTCGCGGGTGCGATCAACACGTCGACCGATTTGAAGATCTCGGCGAGTTGCGCGCGATACCAGCGGCGGAATTTCTGCGCACGGTCGACCAGCGCCGCCGGCACCATCGCGCCCGCGATCAGGCGGTCGCGCACCGCCGGGTCGAAATCGCCAGGCCGTTTGCGCAAGCGATCGAGATGCAGCGAAGCGCCTTCCGTGGTGGTGATGACATAGGCGGCGGCGCGGGCGCGCCCGGCTTCGGGGATGTCGACCGTGCGCGTCACGCCGAGCGCCTTCGCGACATGGGCGACCGCTTCAATCGCCTCGGGAAAAAGGTTTTGCTGAAAGTATCCGCCGGCCAGCGCAATCCGTAACCCCGCGATGTTCTCGGCCAGCACCGGTGTCGCCGGCTCGCCCGCGCGCGTGGTGCAGGCGGCATCGTCGGCATCGCCTCCCTGCATGGCGTCATAGGCCAGCGCGAGATCGCGAACGCTGCGCGCGAACGGGCCGAGATGATCGAGGCTTGCGACGAACGGAAACGAGCGCGCCCGCGACAGCCGGCCATAGGTCGGCTTCAATCCGAAAATGCCGCAGAACGACGACGGCACACGAATTGAACCGTTGGTGTCCGATCCCAGCGCGATCGGCACCAACGCGCCGCCGACCGCAGCGCCCGAGCCGCCGGAGGAGCCGCCCGTCATCCGCGTCGGATCGTGCGGATTGCGCGAGGGGCCGTCGTGCACGTTCTCGCCGGTGAAGTCGTAGGCGTATTCGCCCATGTTGAGCGCGCCGACCAGAACGGCGCCGGCACTTTCCAAGCGTTCGATCAGAGTCGCGTCACGCGTAGCGGGCTTGAGATCGCGGTTGATCTTGGAGCCGGCGCGGGTGGCAAGACCCTTCACGTCGAACAGGTTCTTCACCGCGAACGGCACGCCTGCAAGCGGGCCTGGATTCTTGCCGGCGGCAATCGCCGCATCGACCGCGCGCGCCTTGGCCCGCGCGCGCTCGGCGGTGACGTCGGTGAAGGAATTGAGGATGCCATCATGCTGCGCGATACGCGCCAGCGCATCTTCGGTCGCCTGCAACGCAGAAAGCTTGCCGGAGGAAACGGCCTTGGCGATATCGGAGGCCGACGGGATCGGAGCAGCCATGATCGGAGCAGCCATGATCGGAGCAGACATGGCGAGATCAGGCGACAAAGACACTGGCGGGCTCGGTCTCGTCGGGCAGCGGGAACTCGTCGACGAGTTTCGCCAGCCGCAGCGACACGTCCAGGTTCACGCGTACGCCGGGCCACCAGGCGTCCTCGATCGGCAACGCCAGCGCCTTTGCGACGGATGCGATGTATTCGTCGATGCTTCCTTCGGCCATGTCTCTCCCGCTTCTCTTTTTATTCAGACCGGCAACGGCGGATGAGGAATCGCCGTCAGCAGCTCCTTTGTATAGGTGTCCTGCGGATTGCCAAGCACGGCTTCGGCCGACCCCTGCTCCACGATCCGCCCGGAGCGCATCACAATGACACGATCGCACAGCAGGCGCACCACATTCAAATCATGGGAGACGAAGAGATAGCTCATGCCGAGCCGCGCTTTGAGGTCCTGCAGCAGGTTCAGCACCACGGCCTGCACGGAAACGTCGAGCGCGGCGGTCGGCTCATCCAGGACGACGAGCTTCGGGTGCAGCGCGATGGCTCGCGCGATGCCGACGCGGGCCTTCTGCCCGCCTGAGAGCTGATGCGGAAAGCGATCCAGCAGATTGACGGGAAGGCCAACCATGCCGGCGAGTTCCTCGCAGCGGGCGCGCACGGCGTCGCGTCCCCTGATGTCGCCGAGTTGGAGCATCGGATCGGCAATGGCGCGCGCCGCGGTGAAACGCGGGTTGAGGCTGTCGGTCGGATCCTGGAACACCATCTGGATGCGGCTGCGCAGCGGCAGCCGCGCAAAGGCGTGCGGCATGATGGCGCCGATCTCCTCGCCGTCAAAGGCGATCCGGCCGGAAGTCTGATCCAGCAGCCGCATCACCATCATCGACGTCGTCGACTTGCCGCAGCCGGATTCGCCGACGAGGCCGACGCTTTCGCTATTGCCCACCGAGAAACTGATGCCGTCGACCGCGCGGAACATCTCCTGCTCGACCGGTGGCTTACGGCTGAACAGCTTGCCGAGCACGGCGGTGGCGCCCTGGCGCGGATATTCCTTCACCAGTTTTTCGACAAGGAGCAGTGGTTTCTTCTCCCTCTCCCCGTCCTTCACGGGGAGAGGGTCGGGGTGAGGGGCTGTATCCACGAGCGGAGTATTCGGAGAGTCCCCCTCACCCGGATCGCTTCGCGATCCGACCTCTCCCCGCACGCGGGGAGAGGTGGAAGAGAATGCCGCCGCCTCTTCCTCCGGCAACAGATCGCGCAAGGAGACGCCGATCCGCGGCGTGGCGCGCATCAGCTTGCGCGTATAGGGATGCTCGGGCCTGGCAAAGATATCCGCGGACTTCGCGGTCTCGACCACCCTGCCCTTCTCCATCACCACCACGCGATCGCAATAGGCGGCGGCCAATCCCAGATCGTGCGTGATCAGGATGGTCGACATGCCGCGCCGTTTGGTGAGTTCGACTATCAAGTCCATCACCGCCTTTTGCGTGGTGACGTCGAGGCCGGTGGTCGGCTCGTCCGCGATCAAGAGCTGCGGATTGCAGGCCAGTGCGAGTGCGATCACCACGCGCTGGCACATGCCGCCGGACAGCTCGAACGGATAGGCGTGATAGCGCTCGCGCGGACGCGCGATCTTGACCTGCTCCAGCGCTTCGATCGCCTTCTCGCCGCGGTCGCCGACCTGAGCCTGCTGCACATGCTGGCGCAGCACGTCCTCGATCTGGTCGCCGACCTTGCGGATCGGATTGAGCGCGGCGCGCGGGTTCTGGAAGATCATCGAGATTTCGCGGCCGCGCAAGTCGCGCATCTCGTCCTCGCTGGCCTTCTTGACGTCGATGCCCGAGAAGACAACCGAACCTTCGGCGATCTTGCCGGCGCGGTCGAGGATGCGCATCACAGCATAGGACGTCACCGACTTGCCGGAGCCGGATTCGCCGACGATGCCGAGCGTCTCGCCCTTGGCGACGCTGATATCGACATGCTGCACCGCCTTGACGATGCCGCGGCGGGTGGTGAACTCGACCGTGAGATCGTGAACGTCGAGCAAGGGCTGCGCGACCATCCTCATGTCCTCCGCTGCGGATCGACGATATCGCGCAAGCCGTCGCCGAGCAGGTTGAAGCAGAACACCGCGATCATCAGCGCTAGCCCCGGGAAAAGCGCGATCCACCATTCGCCCGACACCATGAAGCCCGCGCCTTCCGCGACCATAATGCCCCATTCAGCCGTTGGCGGCCGCACGCCGAGTCCAATGAACGACAGGCCCGCGGCATTGAGGATCGCATAGCCCATGGTCAGCGACATCTGCACGATCATGATCGGCATGATGTTGGGCAGGATATGGCCGAGCAGAATTCGGAACTCGCCATTGCCCGACAGTCGCGCCGCCATCACGAAGCCGGCGTTGCGGCGGACATTGGCTTCCGCACGAGCGACGCGCGCATAGAGCGGGAAATTCACGATCGCGGTCGCCAGGATAATGTTCTGCACGGTGTTACCGAGTGCGGCGACGATGCCCATCGCGAGCACGAACAGCGGAAACGCCATGATGGTGTCGGCGATACGGCCAACGATGCGGTCGGTCCATCCGCCGAAATAGCCGGCGGCGATGCCGGCAAGGCCGCCCATCAGGAAGACCAGCACGACCGAGGCAACCGCGATGAAGGTATCGAGCCGGGTCGCCACCACGACGCGGCTGAAGATGTCGCGGCCGAGCTGGTCGGTGCCAAACCAGTGCAGCCGCGATGGCGGCTTCAGCGCGACAGCGGTGTCGGAGGCTAGAGGACTGTAAGGCACGACGTAAGGCCCGATCAGCGCTGCAAGCAAGATGACAACGAGCAACGCAAAGGCGAAGCCGGTGACCTTGTTCTCGCCGAGCACATAGCGGGTCTGCTCGATCATGGCCGACAGACCCGAGCTTTGGCGCGCGGACGCGACGGGCTCGGCAGTGGGGGCGACGGTGCTCATCCTTCCAACCTCACGCGGGGGTCGATGACGCCGTAGAGAATGTCGATCATGAGATTCAGCAGCACGTACATCACCGCCATGGTCAGTACGAAGCCCTGCACCGGCGCGAAGTCCGAGGAGATCAGCGCTTCCACCGCATACGAGCCGATGCCGGGCCAGGCGAACACTTTCTCCACCAGCACATTGGCGCCGAGCAGGAACGAAAACACCATCGACAACGTGGTGATGACCGGCAGCATGGCGTTGCGGAAGGCGTAGGTGACGATCACGGTCGACGGCGACAGCCCGCTGGCGCGCGCGGTGCGCACGAAGTCGGAGGCGAGTACCGACAGCATCGAGGCGCGGGTCATGCGCGCGATCGGCGCCAGCGAGAAGATCGCAAGGGTCGCTGCCGGCAGGATCAACTGGCTCAGCGCCGAGCGAAACGCCTCGAAGTCGCGCGCGATCAGGGTGTCTATCAAATAGAAGCCGGTCACCGTCGGCGGCGCGCTGGTGAATACGTCGAGCCGGCCGAGCGGCGCCGGCGACCAGCCGAGCAGGAAATAGAAGACATAGACCAGCACGAGCCCGGTGAAGAACACCGGCAGCGACACGCCGGCCGTGGTGGTGATGCGGCAGAGATGATCGACCCAGCTGCCCGGCCGTGTCGCCGCAAGCACGCCGAGCGGCAGCGCGATCGCAATCGAGATGAAGAGACCGAGCAGTGTCAGCTCGGCGGAGGCCGGCAGGCGGTTGCGGATTTCGGCGGCGACAGGCTGGCCCGTCGTGAGCGAGCTGCCGAGATCGCCATGGGCGAGATCATTGGTGTATCGGAAGAACTGCTCGACCAGCGGCTTGTCGAAGCCGAGCTTCTTCCTGATCTGCTCGATCGCTTCCTTGGTCGCGGCGGGTCCGGCGAAATAGGCGGCGGGATCACCGGGCAGCGCACGCGTCAACAGGAACGTGACGATGACGACCCCGATCAGGCTCGGGATCGCGAACATCAGCCGCTTGCCGATCATGGTCAGCATGGCGTGCTCCTTCCGCGAGAAGCTTTGGCAGCTTGCGCTGCTTCGCTCCCCTCCCCCTTGCGGGGAGGGGTTGGGGGTGGGGGTGACCACAGACGCCGGAGCCCGTGACTACCCCCCTCCCTGACCCTCCCCCGCAAGGGGGGAGGGAATGAGAGAGCGGAGATCGCGTTACTGAGGCCGGCTTCGCGCGTCCTCATGACGGATCACGCCTTGACCAGTGCGCGATAATCGAGTCGCCGGTGGAACCAGTACTGATAGCCCGAGATATTCTTCTGCATCGCGACGTTGACGAACGGCTGATACAGCGGGATGCGCGGGATATCGGTGAAGGCGAGATCGACGAAGCCTTTCACGTCGGTGTCGTAGGTCGCCTTGTCGCCGCTCGCGGCCGCGGTGCGCGCGCCGTCAATGAGCTTGTCCATCTCCGGCGACTTGTAGCTCATGGTGTTGAAGACGGAATTGTTGCCGTGATAGCACCAGTAGAAGAAGTATTCGGGGTAATCGAGCCAGCCCGAGAACACGTTGGTGTAAAGCGGCATCTCCTTCTTGTTCAACTCGGTGCGCCAATTGGCGCCGGGCACCTTGTTGATCGTGGTCTTGATGCCGAGTTGGGCGAGGCTCTCCTGCACCAGCACGCAGAGCGGCTCATTGACGCCGGCAAAGTTGAGATCGAACGAGATCGTGGTTTCGAACCCGTCGGCGAAACCAGCCTCGGTGAGCAGCGCCTTCGCCTTGGCCATGTCCGTCATGTATTTGGTCGGCTGCGGCCACGCCACTTCGGTCGGCTTGTCCGCGGCGGCACCGAACATCGGATTTGCGAGCCCGAACAGCACCGCGTCCATGATCTTCTGGTACGGCATGGCGTAAGCCATGGCCTGCCGCACCTTGGGATTGTCGAACGGCGGCTTGGTAACGTTCATGCCGATATACTGGATGCCGTTGGAGAACGGCAGCGACACCACGTCGAGCTTGCCGTTCGCCTTCATCTCCTGGAAATCCTTGTAGGGAAGCTCATAGGAGATGTCGGCGTCGCCGCGTTCCAGCAGCGCGCGGCGGTTGCCGGCCTGTGGCACCATGCGCCAGATCACGCGCTTGATCTTCGGCGCCGGCCCGCCGGCCCAATCGTCATTGCGCTCCATCACCACTTCGGTGCCGGCGGTCCACTTCGTCACCTTGTAGGCGCCGGAGCCCGCGGTCTGCTGCTTGGTGTATTCGAGGCCCCACGGATCCTTTTCGCTGGCGTTCTTCTTCACCAACTCGGAATTGACCACGCAGGGCACGATCACCGCGAGATCGGGGACAGTCAGCTTGTCTTTCCTGGCGAAGTCGACGCGCACAGTGTTGTCGTCGACGATGACGAACTGCTCGGGCTTGGTCAGCGAGCCCGCGCTCATCTGGAAGGTCGGGAAGCCGCCGACGCTCACCGCGCGATCGAGCGACCATTTCACGTCTTTCGCCGCGACCGGCGTGCCGTCGTGGAATTTGGCGTTCTTCTTCAGCTTGAACGTCACCGACATGTCGGAGATGTTCATGTCTTCGGCGAGTTCGCCCTTGAACTTGTCGCGGTCGTAATAGGGCACGCCGCCCGGACCGCTCTTCATCTCGTGGCTGATGAGGCGGTCGTAACAATTCCACGACACTTCATAGCCGGGCACATTGGTGCCGACGCCGTGGATATCGAGATTGTTGGGTCCGCCCTCGCTGACGATCAGCAGCGTCTCGGAACGGGCATCGGCTTTCGCCGGCGACCAGATCGCGGGCGCGGTCGGCGCGAGAGCGCCCACCGCCAGACCGGAGACGGATTTCAGGAAATCGCGGCGCTTCATGCTGGGCTCCAACACAACGGGGTTTTGGAGCCGATGTCGCAAGGTTCGTGCCAAGCGTTAATGATTGCTTAACGAGCTATTAAACTACTGATATCGCGAGTGAAATCATCACATAAGACAACACAAATCCCGCGGCCGGGATTGCATACAAAGCGGCAGGATTGCCTGTTTGCAGTGCAAATCCTTGAAGGCCCGTTTGGTGGCCGGACCTGTGTGGAACCGCAAAACTGATACAGTAGCGGCAATGATCCCCCAAAGACCGATCCCCCGATGACAGCGCGGCCGGCCGGCACGGTCACTTTTTTGGTCACCGATATCGAACAATCGACCCGGCGATGGGAAGAAGAGCCGGAGACGATGCGCACGGCGCTGGCCAAGCACGATGCCACGCTGCGGGATGCGATCGAACGGCATGGCGGCTGGATGTTCAAGCACACCGGCGACGGCGTGCTTGCCGCCTTCGCGCTGGCAAAGCCGGCGATCGCCGCCGCGATCGAAGCTCAGCGCGCGCTCGAACTGCCGGTGCGTATGGGCGTCCTGACCGGCGAGGCGGAGCCGCACGGCGACGATTACTTCGGACCGGTGATGAACCGCGCGGCACGCACAATGGCCGCCGCACATGGCGGGCAGATCATCATCGCGGCCTCGACGGCAGCCGTCGCCGATGGCATCGCGCTCGACGATCTCGGCGAGTTTAGGCTTCGCGATCTCTCCCAGCCGCAGCGGCTATTCCAGGTGAAGGCCGAGGGTCTCAGGCAGAACTTCCCGCCGCTACGCACGCTGGATTCGCTACCCGGCAATCTGCCGGCGCAGGCGACGAGCTTCTTCGGCCGCGACAGCGATCTTGTCGAGGTCAGGAAGCTGTTGCGCGAGTCGCGGCTGGTAACGCTGACCGGCGTCGGCGGCGTCGGCAAGACGCGGCTGGCCGTGCAATCCGCCGCCGATGCCGCAGCTGGCTACAAGGATGGCGTCTGGCTGGTCGAGCTTGCCGGCGTCACCGATCCAGCCGTCATCGGTCACGCCGTCGCGGCGGTGCTGGGCATCGCGCAAACGCAGGGCAAAAGCATCGAGGACAGCATCGTCGGCGCGCTCACCGGCCGGCAAGTTCTCATCGTGCTGGACAATTGCGAACATCTGATCGAGGCCAGCGCCGGTTTTGCCGGTCTGCTGCTGACGCATTGCAAGGATGCCCGCTTGCTCGCCACCAGCCGCGAGGCGCTGATGGTCGATGGCGAGCGCATCTGGCCGGTTCCGTCGCTCGCCTTCGTCGACGGCGCGCAATCGCCGGCTGTGGCCCTTTTTATCGATCGAGCGCGTGCGGTCGCGCCGCAATTCGATGCGGCGAGCGATATCGCGGCGACCGTCGAGATTTGCCGGCGGCTCGACGGCATTCCACTTGCGATCGAACTCGCCGCCGCGCGCGTCCGTGCCATGAGTCCGGCGCAAATCCGTGACCGCCTCAACGAACGTTTTCGGCTGCTGACCGGCGGCGCACGGCGCGCGCTGGAGCGTCACCAGACGCTGCGCCATGCCGTGCAATGGTCCTACGACCTGCTCGCTCCGGCCGAGCGGGCGGTGCTGGCGCGCGCCTCGGCATTCTACGGCGGCTTCTCGCTCGAAGCCGCCGAGAGCGTTTGCGCCGGTGGCGAGATCGACGGGTCCGATATTCTCGACATCTGCGATTCGCTGGTGCGCAAGTCGCTGATCAATGTTGAACGATCGGGAACCGGCATTCGCTACGGCCTGCTGGAGACGATCAGGCAATTTGCCGAGGAGCAACTGGTCGCGATGTCCGAGGCCGAAAGCGTGCGCGCCCGCCATGCGCGCTACTTTGCCGACGACGCCGACGCCAAGTTCCGGCTGTGGCTGAGCAAGGATCAGCTCATGGCCTATGAGTGGCTCGACCGGGAGGTCGATAATTTGCGTGCCGCGTTTCGCCGGGGCATCGACCATGCCGACATTGATATCGCCGCGCGCATCGCCTCCAGCATCGGAGACATGGGACGCTTCCGGATGCGTGAGGAAGCCATGCTCTGGGCCGAAGAGGTGGTCGACGCAGCGCGCGCGGCAGGACATCGGCGGCTGATTTATCTGCTGACCTGGGCGGGCAGCAGCGCCTGGAGCATCGGCCGGATGGAAGATGCCAAGCGATTTGGCAATGAAGCCGTGGCGCTGCTCGAACGCCCGGAGTTCGATCCGTTCGTGTGGGTTTTCGCCGACCTCTCGTCGACCGCCCTGCTCGAAGGCGATCGCGAGCAGGCCGTCGCCTTGATGCGAAAAGGAGCCGAACATCCGGTCGATCGCGCCGACCGGTTTTGCCTGGGATTCCTGGTCTTCACGCTTGCCGTCACCGGTCGGCACGATGAGGCGTTGGCGATCATGGACTCCGTGACGGCCGCCGCGGAGGCGACGGGCATCCCAAGTTCGATCAGCCTCGCCTACTTCGGCAAATCCTGGGCGCTGGCGCCCTCCAATCCCACAGCTGCATTGAAGGCTTGCGAACACGCCGTGACGGTCGCCTCCGGTTCGGGCAACCGGTTTTGGGCGTTGATGGCTTCGTCCTGGATGGCTTCGCTTCACGTGCAGGCCGGCGCTCCCGTCGAGGCATTGCAGAGCTTCCGTCAGACCTTTCATGCGAGTGGTCGCTCCGCCGACCTCGGCTTCGCGCTAACCGGCCTGAGCGGCCTCGTCGTGGCGCTGCAACGCGCTGGTGAGCCGACAGCGGCCGCGACCGTGTTCGGATTTGTATCGCCGCGGTTCGACGTAAAGTCGCTACCCGAACTGGTCCTGGAAGGCGTCGACATGCTGCAGCGGGAAATGGGAGCCGACGCGTACAAAAAAACGATGAGCATCGGCGCTGCGATGACCCAGCGCGAGATCGAGCGCTACGCGATCGAGCAGATCGACAAGGCGCTTGCGAAACTCGAGAGCGGCACGCGCTGACGCGTCACTACCGATCCGGGCTGGCGCGCTCGAACTGGCGGAGCAGCCGGTTGCCGCGCTCGACCGCGGAATCCATCGCCGCCTGCGCCGGCTTCCTGCCGGAAAATGCCTGCTCGAGCTCGTCGTCGATCACGTCGCGGATCAGCACGAAGGAGCCGAGCCGAAGACCCTTCGAGTTTTCGGTCGGCGGTTTCAGCGTGATCTGCTCGATCGAGATGTCGGCGCCGGGATTGCGATCGTAAAAACCCTGCTTGCGCGTCAGCTCGAACGCGGCGCGGGTGATCGGCAGATAGCCGGTGTTCTGGTGCCAGGCCGCCTGCACTTCGGGCTTCGACAGGAACGAGAAGAATTTCGCCACGCCCTTGTATTCGGCGCGCGGCCGGTCGCGCAGCACCCACAACGTGGCGCCGCCGATGATGGTGTTCTGCGGCGCGCCCGCCACATCGGGCCAATACGGCATCATGCCGTAACCGACATCGAACTTCGAATTGGCCTTGATGTCGGCGCGCGTCGCCGACGAACCGATGAAGATGCCGCATTCGCCGTTCTGGAAGCGCGGCTCGGCCGATTGCGCGCGGCCGCTATAATCGAACACCTTGGTCGTCTGCCATTCCGCCAGCTGCGCGACGTGGCGCACCACCACCGAATTGTTGAAGTCGAGGACCGCATCGAGACCGCTGTAGCCGTTGGACTGCGTCGCCAGCGGCAGATTGTGGAACGCCGACAGATTCTCGACATTGATCCAGGACGGCCATGAGGTGGTGAAGCCGCAGACCACGCCGCGATCGCGCAGCTTCTTCGCCGCAGCGCCGAGCTCCGGCCATGTCCGCGGCGCGACATTGGGATCGAGGCCTGCGTCGCGGAACATGTTCTTGTTGTAATAGAGGATCGGCGTCGAGGCGTTGAACGGGAACGACAGCAGATTGCCGCGCGCATCCGCGTAATAGCCGGACACGGCGGGGAGATAAGCGTCCGACGTAAACGGCTCGTGCTCGTCCCGCATCAACTCGTAGACCGGATAGATCGCGCCCTTGGCCGCCGTCATGGTCGCGGTCGCGATTTCATTCACCTGCACGATCGCCGGCTGGCTGCGAGAACGAAACGCGAAGATCGCCGCGGTCACGGTCTCGGTGTAATTGCCCTTGTAGGTCGGTACGATCCGGTAGTCGGACTGCGAGGCGTTGAAATCGGCGGCCAGCTTCTCCAGCTGCTTGCCGAGTTCGCCCGACATCGCGTGCCACCACTGAATGTCGGTGGCCGCGGACGCGGGGCGGCCCACACAAATCATTGCGGTGGTTAACGCCGCAAACTGCAGGACTCTGAGTGCCGATTTCACCTTGGAACCATTCGATTTATTGCGCGCAGCGATGTTCGTTTCCGGATTTATTCCGTAAAAGCCCCGTGCGCCGATCCCGCCATTGACGATCATTCCACGGTCAGCACAATAGCGATCTCGCCCGCCTCTGCCAAAAAGCCGTTGAACCTTTTCCACCGGCTGCAGACACCATCCATAAGGGGAAACGTTGCCTGTGTACCGCGCCTACCTTCCGCGGACCTTAACCCTCGTTGCTGCGCTGTTGCTGATGGTGGTGGCGCCGACGAGCGTTTTTGCGCGCGAATTTCGTGCCGCCGATACCCAGAGCGAGGACTACCCGACCGTCCAGGCGCTGCGCTTCATGGGCCGTCTGATCGAGGAACGCAGCGGCGGACGGCTGCAAATCCGCGTTTTCCACTCGCGCCAGCTCGGCGAGGAAAAGGAGACCATCGAGCAGACCCGCGCCGGCGCGATCGATCTCAATCGCACCAATGTTGCGCTGATCGGGAACTTCGTGCCGGCGATGAATGTGCTCGCGATGCCGTTCCTGTTCCGCTCGATCGAGCATATGCAGAAGGTGCTGGACGGCCCGATCGGCAGCGAGATCCTGGGCAGCTTCGAGCCGTTCGGATTCGTCGGCCTCGCCTTCTACGATTCGGGCGCGCGCTCGATCTACAACAGCGTCCGCCCGGTGCGTTCGCTCGCCGACCTCAAGGGACTTCGTATTCGCGTGCAGCAATCGGAACAAATGTCGACCATGATCAAGGCGCTCGGCGCCGACCCGGTCGAGCTGCCTTACGGTCAGGTGCTGACCGGCCTCGCCACGCACCTGATCGACGGCGCGGAGAACAACTGGCCTTCCTTCGTCACCACCGATCACTACAAATTCGCTGGCTTCTATACCCTGACCGAGCACACGATGAGCCCCGAAGTGCTCGTGATGTCGCACAAGGCCTGGTCGAGCCTGCCGCCTGAGGACCAGAGGATTTTCCGCGAGAGCGCGCTGCGCTCCGGCCAGTTCATGCGCGAGAAATGGCGCGACCTCGAGGATCAGTCGCGGGCACGGGCGGAATCCGCCGGCGTCACCATCGTCAAGGATATCGACCGCAAGCCGTTCGAGGCCGCGATGGCGGCGCTCTACGACAAGGCCAGGAGCGACCCCGCCTCCGCGGCGCTGATCGACCGCATCAGGAAGGTGGAGTAAGGCTTGGCCGCACTGCTGACCAGAACAGCTGCAGACCGGCCGGCGAGTTTTTCGGCGCAATTCCGCGCGCGCGTCGTCGGCCTGTTGCGCGCGGTGCCGATCCGCTGGCGCATCCTGTCGATTGCGCTGCTCAATTCCGCCGTGGTGATCGTGCTGGCGGCGTTGATCTGGAACGGCGCCAAGGTGCTGGGTACGGCCTGGGACGACGTGCGGCAGGTCCGCGAGTCCGACAAGATCCTTGCGGTGCTGGAAAGCGAGACCAGCCGGCTGCAGAACCTGATTCACCGTTACTTCAACCAGCCGAGTCCGGATTTGTTTGCGGAAATATTGCTGTCGCGTGAAGCGGTGCTGGGTACATTGACCAATCGCGCCTCGTCCGATCCGATGCTGTCGGGATCGGTGGATCATCTCGAGCGCGTCACCGACCGATTCCTCAATGGTTTTGGCGAATTGCGTACCC
>CAWCGA010000052.1:0-24000 GCA_963794775.1 uncultured Alphaproteobacteria bacterium
GCGACGGCAAGCGGGTGGTCGGCTACGGCTTCAATTCCAACGGCCGCTACGGGCAAGGCGGGCTGATCCGAGAGCGCTTTGCGCCGCGCCTGACGGAGGCCGAGCCGAAGTCGCTGCTGAATGCGGCCGGCGACAATCTCGATCCCGACAAGGTCTGGGCCACCATGATGTCGAACGAGAAGCCGGGGGGCCATGGCGAGCGCTCGGTTGCGGTCGGTACCATCGACATGGCGGTGTGGGACGCGGTCGCCAAGATCGCGGGCAAGCCGCTGTTTCGCCTGCTCGCCGAGCGTCACAAGCGGAGGCGAACCCGCGAGTCTTCGTCTATGCCGCCGGCGGCTACTACTATCCCGGCAAGGACCTCTCGGCGTTGCGCACGAAATGCGCGGCTATCTCGACCGCGGCTACAACGTGGTGAAGATGAAGATCGGCGGCGCGCCGATCGCGGAAGATCGCGAGCGCATCGAATCGGTGCTGAAAGAGATCGGCAACGACGCGCAGCTTGCGGTCGATGCCAACGGCCGCTTCGATCTCGAGACCGCGATCGCCTACGCGAAGATGCTGCGCGACTATCCCTTGTTCTGGTACGAGGAGGCCGGCGATCCCCTCGACTACGCGCTGCAGGCCGCGCTCGCCGAATTCTATCCCGCGCCGATGGCGACCGGCGAGAATCTGTTTAGCTATCAGGATGCGCGCAACCTGATCCGCTATGGCGGCATGCGCTCCGATCGCGACTGGCTGCAATTCGATTGCGCGCTGTCGTATGGCTCTGCGAATATCAGCGCACACTCGCGGTGCTGCACACGCATGGCTGGTCGCCGAGCCGCTGCATCCCGCATGGCGGCCACCAGATGTCGCTGAATATCGCAGCCGGCCTCGGCCTCGGCGGCAACGAGAGCTATCCCGACCTGTTCCAGCCCTATGGCGGATTCCCCGACGGCGTGCGTGTCGAGCAGGGCCACATCGTGATGCCCGAGCTTCCCGGTATCGGTTTCGAGGGCAAGTCCGATCTCTACAAGGAGATGAAGGCGCTGGCCGCGTGATACACGCCAGAAAAAAAGCCCGCCGGTGACGGCGGGCAACAAGTTTAAGGGAGGAAGCGCTATCGATGAAGCGCTGAGGAGTGTCTCGCCGATTCGATAGCGTTGCGATAGATCGTAAAACTACTGTCATTGGCGGCATGCGAATGCTCGCTACAGTGCATTGAAGGATCGGGTTCCATGGATTTCTCCAGCCTGTTTGCGAAACTTGTCGCTGTCATCGGCAGCGTTGCGCTCACGGTGCGCAAGATGCAGGGCGTGCCGCAGGTGGCGGCGTGGGGCGTGCGCCCGCGATCCCCGAGGCGAAACCGCAAGGCGCGATCCCGACCTTGAAGATGCCGAGCGCGCGAGGCTGGGACAAGGGGCAACTGCCGACCGCGGCGCCCGGGCTCAAGGTCAACGCCTTTGCAACAGGGCTCGATCATCCGCGCTGGATCGAGACGCTGCCCAATGGCGACGTGCTGGTCGCGGAGTCGAACCAGATCCCGGTCAAGCCGCGCAGCGTATTCCATCTGGCGATGCAGGCGACGATGCGCCGCGCGCGTGCGCTCGGCATCAGCGCCAACCGCATCACGCTGTTGCGTGACCAGGACGGCGACGGCGTCGCCGAGCATCGCAGCGCCTTCATGGAAGGACTGAGCCAGCCGTTCGGCATGGCACTGATCGGCGACACCTTCTATGTCGGCAACACCGACGGCGTGGTGGCGTTTCCCTATTCGCCCGACCGCATCGACGCGCAGGGCAAGAAGCTCGTCAGCTTCAGGCCGATGGGGCACTGGACCCGCAGCCTGTTGCCGAGCCCGGACGGCAAGAAACTCTATGCCGGCGTCGGCTCGCTCAGCAACATCGCCGAGATGGGCATGAAGGTGGAGCAGGGCCGCGCCGCGATCTACGAACTCGATCTCGCCAGCGGCACCAGCCGCATCTTTGCGTCCGGCCTGCGCAATGCGGTCGGCATGGCCTGGGAGCCGAAGTCAGGCGTGCTCTGGACCGTCGTCAACGAGCGCGATGGCCTCGGCGACGAGACGCCGCCGGATTATCTCACCTCGGTACGCGACGGCGGCTTCTACGGCTGGCCTTATTGCTACTGGGGGCAGACGGTCGACGATCGCGTGCCGCAGGATGCGGCGATGGTGGCGAAGGCGATCACGCCGGATTATGCGCTCGGCGGCCACACCGCCTCGCTCGGACTGTGCTGGATGCCATCAGGCACCTTGCCCGGCTTTCCCGATGGCATGGCGATCGGCCAGCACGGCTCGTGGAATCGCTCGACGCTATCGGGCTACAAGGTGGTGTTCGTGCCGTTCGAGAACGGCCGTCCGTCCGGCCCCGCGCGCGATATTCTCTCTGGCTTCCTCGCGCCCGACGAGCGCGAGTCCTATGGCCGGCCGGTCGGCGTCACGCTCGGGCCCGACAAATCGCTGCTGGTGGCCGACGATGTCGGCGACGTGATCTGGCGCGTGACAGGGGCGTAACCAGAAATGAAGCGGCGGCAATTCCTGGGCGTTCTCGGTGCTGCGGCGATCGGCCTGCCTTGCAGGGCGCCGGCGCAGAAGCCGCTGCCGCGCGTCGGATTCCTGGCGAGTGGCGCAGCTGCGTCGATCAACAGCGAAGTTCAGGTCCGAACGATCAAGCGGGGTCTTGAAACCAACGGCCTCGTCGAAGGCCGCGACTACATTTTCGACGCGCGTTTCTCGGCCGGGCGCTACGAGAAATTTCCGGAGATGGCGCGCGAGCTGGCGCAGGCCGGCGTCAGCGTGATCCTCGTCAACACCATTGCCTCGGTGCGGGCCGCGCAAAGTCTCGTTCCGCACGTGCCTGTGGTCATGATGTCGATCAACGATCCGATCGGAATGGGCCTCATTGCAAGCCTCGCAAGGCCGGGCGGTCACACTACCGGCATCGCGACCCTGGCCGAAGACCTGACGCCGAAGTTGCTCGAATTTCAGCGCGCAATTCTTCCGAAGGCGACGTCGATCGCCGTGCTTTACAACCCGGCAAACCCGACGAGCCCGGCGTTCTTCAAGGATCTGAAGCAACGCGCGGGTTCGCTGGGAATTTCGGCGGTCCCGCTTCGAAGTGCGTTCGCGGGACGACCTCGAAGCCGCGTTCGTCACCCTCGCCGCGCAGCGGCCGGATTTGCTTCAGGTCATTTCGGAATTCGGGTTTGCTCGATCTGAGCGACCGCATCGCCGCTTTGGCTCTCATGCACCGGCTGCCCACTTTTTCGACAAGTTCCGACTTCACCAGATTTGGCGGCCTGATTGCGTATGGCGCCTCGCGCGAGAAGCTTTATCTGCGATCGACCTGGTATGTGAAGCAAATCCTCGAGGGAGCCAACCCCGGTGATCTCCCCGTCGAGCAGCCGTCAAAAATCGAATTGTGGATCAACCTGAAGACGGCCAAGGCGCTCGACCTCACCATACCCGCCTCGCTGCTCGCCACCGCCGATGAAGTGATCGAATAAGGTCAGCCTCGATTGCCGCCCGCCGCAACGAATTTCTCCCAGAGCGAATGCACGTCATCGTGGTAGCCGGTGTTCACCGCTTCCGCGAAGCTACGGCCGTCGAGAACGGCCTTCATCATGCGGTCGAAGGCCGGCTTGTCCAACTCGTGAAGGTAGTTCACGAACATGCCGGCTTCCCGGTAGGCCAGCACGATTGGGTACCAGGACGGGCTTTGCTTCTCCGGCGCCTTGGCAAAGCGTATGTCGATCGTGGTCTGCGGACTGCTTGCATCGTCGATGGCGATCTGCTCGCCCCGTTAAATCGCAGCCCATGCCTCGTCTTCCTTCACCAGCTCTGCGCCGCCGCCCTGCGAGATCATCACGGCGAGGCCTTCCTTGAACCATGGGGGCAAGCGGAAATAACTGCTTCCACCGATCCATCCCGCAATGTGTGCGTGCGACATCTCGTGGGTGAGGATGGCACGCAGGCGCCAGTGCTGCGGCCGGTAAAGTTTCGGCGACAGGTTGACTCGCCCGGCGAAAGTCACGCCGACGGGAACATTGGAGCCGAGGCCGTTGGCCGCCGCGAACGCTTCCGGTGTCGCATAGGCGCCGACCGTGACAGGATGCGCAAAGGGCCGGCCATGCACGGCTTCGACCCGCGCGATCGCTTGCGGTAGCAGGTCCGCGACATCGCGCGCAAAATCCTCGGCGCCCGCTTCGTAGTGCACCAGAGGATTATCAGCGAGCGCGGGCAGCCGGTCGGGCAGGTTGAGATAACCGGTGATCACGTGCCGCACCGCCGGCATCGACAACGCCGCGCCTGCGGCGACGGCGATCAACGCAAGCGGCACAGCGATGATGATCCAGACGAGACGCCGTCGCATGTCAGCTCCCCTCGGCCTCCTGAGTCTCTTCCTCTGTCGCATCCTCTTCCGGCGCGACCTTCGGCGGCCAGGCGCCGCGCCGGATCAGCGCTTCATGCAGCAGCTTCTCGATCTGCCCTTGCCGCGAGCGCAGCTCGGCGGAGGCCAGCCTGTCGAGAACATCGAGCAGGGGGCCACCGAGCGCAGCAGGACCGGCTCCTTGTCCGGGCCCTTCGGGCGCCCGCGTTTAGGCATACAGCGTTCCGGTGTTGATGACCGGCGTGGCATCCTTGTCGGACACCAGCACCACAAGCAGGTTCGATACCATCGACGCCTTGCGTTCGGGATCGAGGTCGATGTAGGTGGCCTCCTTCAGTTTCTCGAGTGCTTCCTTGACGATGTCGACCGCGCCGGACACGACGAGCTTGCGCGCGGCGATCACCGCGCTCGCCTGCTGGCGGCGCAGCATCACGGGTGCGATCTCCGGCGCATAGGCGAGATGGTTGATCCAGGCTTCGTCGATGGTCACGCCGGCGATCACGAGACGTTCCCTGAGTTTGGCGATGACCTCGTTGGTGACCTGGTCGCCGCTTTCGCGCAGCGACAGCGTGCGGCCTTCCGCCGGTTTTGCGCCATCGTCGCTGCCGGGATGTGCGCCGGCTTCGTCGAAATCATAGGGATGGCGGCCGGCGATATGGCGCAGCGCGGATTCGGTCTGGGCGCCGACGAAGTCGGCATAATTGTCGATCTGGAAGGTCGCCTTGGCGCAGTCCACCACGCGCCACACCACTACGGCGCCGATCTCGATCGGATTGCCGATCAGGTCGTTGACCTTCAGCTTGCCGCACTCGTGATAGCGGACGCGCTGCGACACTTTCTTCGGCCGGAACAGCGGAATGGTGGCGCGCAGGCCCGGCGTCGAGTCGGTGCCGGCATAGGAACCGAACAGCGTCAGCACCGCGCTCTCGTTCGGCTGCAGCGAATAGATCGAGATGCAGATCAGCGCCGCGATCGCCAGGCAGCCGAGGATGCCGAGCACGGTCCAAACGGGATGAACGACGTCGTCAGCGGAAGGCTTGGATATCGCGCCCCAGGCTATGAGGCCGGCAAATGTGACGAACACCAGCGCGATCAGGATGGCGAGATAGCCGCTTCCGGCGAGCCAGGCCGGGCGGTCTTCCACCCTGGTGTTGACCTTGATGGTGGACGGGGTCGAAGGCGATACGTCGGACATGGGTCACTCCCCCGGGAACAGCCAGCACAATTGCTGATATTTTTTAATATCAAAAAATAATGAGCAAGCAAAGAGGGAAGAATTTTTGAGACATTTCAAATGGATGCCTCGAAATATGCAGCGCTATTCCTCACCAAGGAACTTTCACTCACCATCAGGGTTCCATGACCGGAACGTTGGCGGGTGGAGCTGAGGGCGACGTGTGAGCAAAGTGCGAGGTGTCAGCAAAGTCAGTGGTTCAGGGCATCGGTCGACAATGCTGAAATCCCGGCAGGTGCTGAAGATGGCGCGATCGGCCCACGCCTATGTTCGCGGAAGCACGGTGAAATTCTACGAATGGCTGGAAGCGCAGAAGCGAGGCACGCTTCCGGAAGGACCTGCGGTGTGGATCTGCGGCGATTGCCACGCCGGAAATCTGGGGCCGCTTGCCGATGCCGACGGCAACATCCGCGTTCAGATACGCGATCTCGATCAGACGGTGATCGGCAATCCATCGCATGACCTGATCCGCCTCGCCCTGTCCCTTGCAACGGCTTCGCGGGGATCGAACCTCCCGGGGGTGACCGCGGCGAAGATGATGGAAGCCATGATCGAAGGCTATGAGGACGCGCTGCGGTCGCAGGACGATCTGCGCGACATGCCCAAAACGATTGGCCTCGTCATGCGCGAATCCGCGCGCCGAACCTGGAAGCACCTGGCGAAAGAGCGCATTCGCGACGCCAAACCGACAATTCCAATCGGCAAGAAGTTCTTTGCGATCTCCGATCAGGAACGGAGCCGGATTGAGCGTTTGTTCGAGACAGAAGCGCTCCGCAAGCTCGTGACGAAGTTCAAGTCGCGCGAAAGCGATTGTGCGATCAAAATTGCCGATGCGGCTTTCTGGATGAAAGGGTGCAGCTCTCTCGGCCTGTTGCGCTACGCTGTGCTGGTCAAGGTCGGTTCGGGAAAATCCGCCGACTATGCGCTGATGGACATCAAGGAAGCGGTCGCCGCATCGGCGCCGCGATACCGTAATGCGCGCATGCCCCGTTCGAACGGGGAGCGGGTCATCGAAGGCGCGCGGCATCTCTCGCCCAATCTGGGTGAGCGGATGGTGGCCGCCGACCTCGGCGGCAGCTCGGGTTTCATTCGCGAGCTTCTGCCGCAGGACCTGAAGTTCGATTTCGATTCCATGGCGCGTGACGAGGCCATCGATGTCGCCAGATATCTGGCGACCGTGGTCGGCAAGGCGCACGGCCGCCAGATGGACAGTTCGGACCGGAAGGGCTGGCTTCGCACGCTGGCGTCGTCAAAATCCCGATCACTCGATGCCCCGAGCTGGCTCTGGAGCAGCGTCGTCGCGCTCGTGGCCTCGCACGAGACGGCCTATCTCGAACACTGCCGCCGTTACGCGTTGGCCGCTTGATCAATCGGACGCAACTCGCGCCGCGGGAATGACGACCGCGACGTTTGAAATCTTGAATCAGAAACCTAGCCGCTACCCCAGCCGCACTATCCAGAAGCCGGCGCTCGCCCTTGAGCAGTTTCTTCACCGCGCTGGAGGCGACCACCTCGCCATTGTTGGCATAGGCCTCGTGGTTCTCCTCGATGTCGTCGAGGCGATAGAGATAGTTGACCATGATGCCTGCGGATTCGCGCAGGCCTTTTGCGCGAGAGATCGCCGAGCCAGTCGATCCGCTCCAGCCGCGCGCCGTTGCCGAGATGGAAGCGCGCCACCGGGTCGATCATGCGGCCCTTCGGGTTGCGCGCGCGCAGGAAATAATGCGCGGCCAGCGGCTCGAGCACGCCGCGCAGCTGCGCGGTGACCTCCTCGTGCTCGAACCAGTTGGGATCGTCGAGCTGCTTCAACAGCTCGCGCTCCTCCTCGGTCACCGGCACGTCGTCGGCCGTCTTCAGCCATTGCATGAAGTTCGGCACCGGCGACAGCGTCACGAAGGTGTCGAGCTTCGGCAGTTCGCGGCGCAGTTCCTCGACCACCTGCTTGATCAGGAAATTGCCGAAGGAGATGCCGCCGAGCCCGCGCTGGGTGTTGGAGATCGAGTAGAACACGGCGGTGCGCGCGCGCTCGATGGCGACGCCCTTGCGATCGACCGCGAGCAGCGGCGCGATCGCATTCGGGATCGTCTCGGTCAGCGCCACCTCGACGAAGATCAGCGGCGCATCGGCGAGCGCCGGATGGAAGAAGGCGTAGCAGCGGCGGTCGACGGGATCGATGCGGCGGCGCAGATCGTCCCAGTCGCGGATTTCATGCACGGCCTCGTAGCGGATGATCTGTTCGAGAATGTTCGCCGGCGTCGACCAGTCGATCCTGCGCAGCACGAGAAACCCCCTGTTGAACCACGAGCCGAGCAGATGCGCCACGTCGCGGTCGAGCGCGGCGAGATCCTTGCGGCCATCCATATGCGTGAGCAGATCGGCGCGCATCGCGACCAGATCGCTGGTGCCATGCGGCGCGCGATTGAGGCGGCGGATCAGTTCCTGCCGCCGCGGTTCGGATGCAAAATGCACCAGGCTGCCATTGCCGTCGCCGGGCTGCGCCTGCCACGCCTCGATCGCCTTGGTGAGCATCGCGCGGTCGGGGCCGAAATCGCGCGCCAGCGCCTCGAAGAAAGCAACGCGGCCCGGTAGCGTCGAGCTCGTGATAGCGGTCGAGCACCTCGCGCGCCATCGCCGTGCCCGTGGCCTCGCCGCGGCCGGACAGCAGCGCCTCGCACAATTCGATGAGGTCGGAGGCGTCTTCCTTGCCGTCGGCGGGATCGCCCCGCCGCAACAGGCTGCGGCCGCGCTCGGAAATGGTCGACAGCAGGTCGGAGAAGAAGGCGTTGGCCATGATGTTCAATCTAGTCCGGGAGGCGCCGAATCCAACATTGGATTTAGGGCTAAGTTGCGCCCGATCAAGCGGCGGGCCTGCTTTCCACAAATTCCGTCGGGGTCTTGCCCGTCACCTGCCGGAAGGCATGGGAAAACGCGGGGATACTGGCATAACCGAGATCGGCCGCGATCTGCTTCACCGAGGCGTTGGGTTGCGTCGACAGCCGCTCGATGGCGGACGCAATTCGCGCGCGCTGGCACCAGCTCTTGAAGCTGAATTGAGTTTCCGCCGAAAACAACCGCGACAGGGTCCGCGCCGAGGTGCCGACTTTTTGCGCGCGAGGTCGTCGATTTCATGCGCGTCCGCCGGCGCGCGCAGCACGATGTCGGCGGCGCGGCGGCAGCGCGCCTCCTGCGGCAGCGGGATGAAGGTCGCGGAATCCTCGGCGCGGTCGAGCTCGAGCATCACGAGCTTGATCAAGCAGCGCCATCCGCTCGCGGCTCTTGCCGTCGTCGAACAGCGCGAGGATCGCCTGATGCAGCAGCGGCGAGACCCGCACCACGAACTCGTTGGCGAGGCTCGCGCCGTGGCGCTCGCGCTTCAGCCAGGCCGGGTCGAAATACAGCGTGCGCATCTCGATGTCGGCGAGCACGTCGATGGCGTGTTCGAAGCGGGCGGGGACCCAGACCGCGCGGTCCGGCGGCACCAGCCAGCGCCCCTTCGGCGTCGTCACCTGCATGGTGCCGCGCGCCGCATAGACCAGCTGCGCCTCGCGATGCAGATGCGGTTCGAGGCGGGTGCCTTTCCTGTATTGAACCGCAACCAGATGCACGCCGTCGCCGCTCGCGCGGTGGCGTCCGGGGATAATGGCGAGTGGCCTCTCGGCGACAGTCATTGGCGACATCCCGTCAGGAGAAGCACCTATAACATAGCAACCAAATCACGGGAAACGTCCATGAACAGCCCCAGCCGGGTGATTGCTTTCGTCAATTCAGCCCATTTCATCGATCATTATGCGATGCTGATCTTCGCCGCTGCCGTCATCGTGATGGGGCCGGCGCTCGGCATGGCCTATTCGGAATTGCTGCCCTACGCGACGCCCGGCTTCGTCGCCTTCGGCGCGGGCTCGCTGATCACCGGCTGGCTCGGCGACCGCTGGAGCCGGCGCCACATGATGGTGATCTTCTTCGTCGGCATCGGCTGCGCGATGATTTCGGTCGGCTTCGTGCAGACGCCGGTGCAATTGGGCGCAGCGTTGCTCGCGATCGGCATCTTCGCCTCGATCTATCATCCCGTCGGCACCGCGATGATCGTGTCCTATGCCGACAAGCTCGGCCGCGAGATGGGCCTGAACGGCGTCTGGGGCAATCTCGGGGTGGCGTCGTCGGCGCTGGTCACCGGTGTGATCGGGCAATATCTCGGCTGGCGTTACGCCTTCATCATTCCGGGTGTCGCGACCATCCTGCTCGGCATCGCCTTTGCGATGACGGTCGTTCACGAGGATCGCAAGGGCACCAAACAGGCGGCGGCGCAGGCGCGCGTTGCGAAAAAGGACATGTGGCGGGTGATCCTGTCGCTGCTGATCGTGGTGATCGCGATCTCCACCACCTTCAACGCGGTGACGGTGGCGCTGCCAAAACTGTTCGCGGAGCGGCTCGAATTTACCAAGAGCCCGGCGCTGCTCGGCGTGATCGCGGCCTGTGTCTACGTGTTCGGCGCGATGACGCAATATACCATCGGCAAGCTCCTGGATAAGCATTCGCTGAAGACGGTGGCGCTGCCGCTGTCGTTCGTGCTGGCGCCGTTCCTGTATCTGGCCGCGACGCTGGACAACGTGCCGCTGATCCTGGTCTCGATCGGCATCGTGATGGGTGCTTTCGGGCAAGTCACGGTCAACGACGCCATGGTCGGCAAGTACACGTCGGAAGAATGGCGCTCGCGCGCCTATTCGGTGCGCTATTTCGTCGGCTTCACCGCGGCCGGCGCCTCGGTCGGCCTGGTCGCGTGGCTTTACGAGCAGGGCGGGTTCGTCACCATGCTGCATGCGTTCGGCGCGCTATGTGTGCTCGCGATCGTCGCCGCGCTGATCCTGCCACGGGAGATCACCGTGCCGGTTGCACAGTCCAATTGAGCTAGGTCTGCGGCGCCGCCTTCGCCCCAGCCGCTGCCTTCTTCGCGGCCCGGCGGTTCTCGAAACTCTGCACCACGACGAAGAACGCCGGCACGAACAGCACGGCGAGGCAGGTCGAGGCCAGCATGCCCGAGAACACGGTGATGCCGATCGACTTGCGCGCATTGGCGCCGGCGCCGGTGGCGAGCACCAGCGGCAGCACGCCGAGGATGAAGGCGAACGACGTCATCAGGATCGGACGGAAGCGCGCGCGGCCCGCCTCGATCGCGGACTCCACGACCGACTTGCCTTTCGCGTGCAATTCGAGCGCGACCTCGACGATCAGGATGGCGTTCTTGGCCGACAGCGCGATCAGCAGGATCAGGCCGATCTGGACGTAGAGGTTGTTGTCGATCTTCAGGCCTTCCAGCACCGCCATCGGGCCCAGCAGCGACAGCGGCACCGCGAGAATCACCGAGATCGGCGCGTACCAGCTCTCATACTGGCCGGCGAGCACGAGATAGACCAGCAGCATCGCAAGCCCGAACGTGTAGTAGATCTGGCTGCCGACCGCCTTCTCCTGATACGACATCGCCGTCCATTCATAGCCGGTGCCGGGCGGCAGCGTCTTCTCTGCGATCTGCTCCATCAGGTTCAGCGATTGCCCAGAGCTGTAGCCCTGCGCCGGCAGGCCGACGATGGTCGCGGCCGGATAGAGATTGTAGAGGCTGATCAGCGACGGTCCGACCGATGGCGTGATCTTGGCGACCGTGCCGATCGGGATCATGTCGCCGTTCGAGTTGCGGACCGTCATGTTCTCGATGTCGCGCAGGGTCAGGCGATACTGCGCGTCGGCCTGGGTGTAGACCTGGAACACGCGGCCGAACTTGTTGAACTGGTTGACATAGGACGAGCCCATATAGGTCGACAGCGCCGAGAAGATCTGGTCGGTGGTGACGTGCAGGGTCTGGGTCTTGATGCGGTCGATCTCGACGTCGAATTGCGGCACGGTGGCGCGGAACGGCGACTGCACGCGCTGCAGCGCGCTCTGGCTCTGCGCGCTTCGCACCATCGCGCCGGTGATCGCCTGCAGCTTGGCAAAGTCGCGTGTTGCCGTCGCGCAGTTCGACCTGCATGGCAAAGCCGGCGGCGTTGCCGATGCCCTGGATCGGCGGCGGCGGCAGCACCAGCGTGCGCGCCTCCATGATGGTCGCGACCTTGTCGTTCAGCCCGTAGACCAGCGAGCGCAAATCCTCGCCGGGGCCGCGCGCAGTCCCAGTCCTTCAGGATGATGTAGGCGACGCCGGCATTGGCGAGGCTCGCGCTGTTGTCGAGCGCGGAGATGCCGGCAATGGTGATGACCTGGGCGACGCCCGGCGCCTTGCCCACGATGTCGCTGACCTTGTCGAGCACCTTCTGGGTTCGGTCGAGCGAGGCGCCGTCGGGCAGTTGCACCGCGGCGATCAGATAGCCCTGGTCCTCGATCGGCAGGAAACCGGTGGGCACTTTCGACAGTCCGTAGCCGGCGACCGCGATCACGATCAGCGCCGCGGTCACCGCGATCCCGGCGTGCCGCGCGAGCGAGCCGATCAGCCGCGTGTAGCCGCGCTCCATCCGGTCATAGACATTGTTGAAGCCGCGGTAGAAGACATTGCGCTGCTCCGGCGGCACCGGCCGGCGCAGCCACAGCGCGCATTGCGTCGGCTTCAAGGTCGCGGCGTTGATCGCGGAGAGCAGGGCGGTCGCGGCGATCACCAGCGCGAATTGCGAATAGATGCGCCCCGTCAGTCCCGGCAGGAACGAGGCCGGCAGGAACACCGAGATCAGCACCAGCGTAATGCCGACAATCGGGGCAAACAGCGCGTCCATCGCCTTGATCGCGGCATCGTGGCCGGACATGCCCTGCTCGATATTGTGCGCGGCGCCCTCGACCACGACGATGGCGTCGTCGACCACGATGCCGATCGCCAGCACGATCGCAAACAGCGTCGACAGGTTGATGGTGAAGCCGAGCGCGGCCATCGCGGCGAATGCGCCGATGATCGTCACCGGAACGGTGGTCGCCGGCACCAGCATGGCGCGCCAGTCCTGCAGGAATACCAGGATCACGATCAGCACCAGCAGGCCAGCCTCGATCAGGGTCTTGTAGACCTCCTTGATCGAAGCGTTGACGAACTTGGTGGTGTCGAACGGCGTGTCGTATTTGATGCCTTGCGGGAAAGCCTTCGCCAGCTCCGCCATCTTCTTCTCGACGGCGTGCTCGACCTCCAGCGCATTGGCGCCCGGCGACTGGAACACGCCGATGCCGGTCGCCGGCTGCTTGTTCAGCGAGAAAATCTGGCTGTAGGTCTGTGCGCCCAGCTCGACCCAGCCGACGTCGCGCACGCGCGACACGTCGCCATTATTGCCGGTCTTGACGATGATGTTCTCGAACTCGCTGGCATCGTCGAGCCGGCCGTTGACGTTGAGCGTGATCTGGAAAGCCTGACCCGCCGGCGTCGGCGGCGTGCCGATCTGGCCCGAGGTGACCTGCTGGCTCTGCTGCTGGATCGCCTGCACCACGTCCGAGGGCATCAGCCCGCGCGTCTGCAGCTTGTTCGGATCGAGCCAGATCCGCATCGAATATTGCCCGGCGCCGAACACGGTGACGTTGCCGACGCCCGGCAGGCGCGACAGCTCGTCCTTCAAATTGAGCGTGGCGTAGTTGCTGAGATAAAGGCTGTCGAATCGCGAATCCGGCGAGGTCAGCGTCACGAACAGCAGGATCGAGGTCGATTTCTTCTGAACCGTGACGCCCTGGTTCTGCACCGAGGACGGCAGTTGCGAGAGCGCGCTGGAGACGCGGTTCTGCACCAGCACCTGCGCGAAGTTGAGATCGGTGCCGATCTTGAAGGTCACGGTCAGGCTGTAGCTGCCGTCGGCGCCGCTGTAGGACTGCATGTAGATCATGTCCTCGACGCCGTTGACCTGCTGCTCGATCGGCAGCGCCACGGTATCGATCACGGTCTTGGCGCTGGCGCCGGGATAGCGCGTGGTCACCTGCACGGTCGGCGGCACCACATCGGGATATTGCGCGACGGCGAGATTGAACAGCGACACGCCGCCGATCAGGATCATCAGGATCGCGATGACGTTGGAGAGGACCGGCCGCTCGATGAAGAATTTGGAGATCATGGGCCCGGCCTATTTCGAAGCCTTGTCAGGCATCTTGGCGTCCGGCTTATCGCCGGCCTTCGGCAGCTCGATCGTCTGCAACTGCGGATCGACCTTCTGGCCGGGAATGGCGCGCAGGATTCCGGCGATCACCACGCGATCGTCGGGCTTCAACCCTTCCTCGATCACGCGCAGCGTGCCCTCGAGCTGGCCGGGCCGGACCCTGCGCTGCTCGACCACATTGTCCTTGTTCACGACCAGCACGTAGCGGCCGCCCTGGTCGCTGCCCTGCGCGGTATCGGGGATGAGCACGGCGTTCTGTTCCTGATCGACGGGGACGCGAACGCGCACGAAGAAGCCGGGCAGCAGCACGCGGTCGGGATTGGGGATCACGCCGCGCACCGAGAGCGTGCCCGTCGATTGGTTGATGGTGGGCGAGGCGTAGTCGAGATTGCCTGCATGCGGATAGCCGCCCTCGGTCTGCAGGCCGACCTGCACCGGAAGGTGCGTCAGGTCGGTGGCCGTCATGCCGCGGCGGCGGGCCTCGGCGCGCACCTTCAGCACGTCCTGTTCGTTGACGTTGAAGTTCACATAAATCGGATCGAGCGCGACGATGGTCGCGAGCTGCGTCGGCGAGGTTACGCCAACGACCTCGCCGACCGACACCTGATGCGCGGTGGCGACGCCGTCGAACGGCGCGCTGACCGTAGAGTAGCCGTAATTGATCTCGGCGAGCCTGGTGCTGGCCTGCGCCTGCTGCAGACTGGCTTGCGCGTTGTCGCGCGTCGAGGTCGAGGTATCCAGCGTGGCAACCGACACCGCTTGTTTCGCGACCAGATCGGTCTGGCGCTTGAAGTCGGCCTCTGCCTGCTTGACGGTGGCCTGCGCACCCGCTTCCGCAGACTTCGCCTGATCGAGCTTCAGCTTGTAGGTCTCGGGCTCGATCGTGAACAGCTTGGTGCCTTCCTTGACGAAGGTGCCATCCTTGTAATCGATCGAGGCAAGGAAGCCCTGCACCCGCGCGACCAGATCGACCTGCTTGATGGCCGCGGTGTTGCCGGTCGCTTCCAGATAGCGGGTGATCGGGCGCTGCAGTGGATTTGCGACCTCCACCTTGGGCGGCGGCGGCGCGACATAAGTGTTTTGCTCGCATCCGGCGAGAAGGGGGAGCGCAAGTGCCGTGATGGCAATCCGGCTGACATGCGCAACGCGCCCGGCATATTCAGGATCGGGTGCAAGCTTCATCGCGCGGCCCCATTGTTCTTTTCCCGCGGTCTGAATAGCAACAATCCGCGTCCCTTGGAACCCAGAAGCGGAGGCCGGCCCTGCGACTTCATTGCAGCGCAATCTGCGCATCACTGTCGTGACAATTTTATCGTTTCGCGCGTGATTTCGAACTTTCTGCGTACGGCTTGATCGGCCAGAATGTGGCATACAAGGCCAACAACAAGACGAGCCGGGAGGAAATTCCATGTCCAGTCGAATCTTGCCGCGCGCCGCGGCGTTTGTGCTCGGGGCCGTGCTGATGGCGGCGCCCGCTTTTGCCGACGGCTTGAAGGACGAGATCGCGCCGACCGGAAAGCTCCGCGTGGCCATCGGGGTCAGCGCCGCCGGCGGTCCGTTCTGGTCGAACAAGACCGAGTCTGGCGCTTACGCCGGAGTGCCGGTCGATCTCGGCAAGGAGATGGCATCTCAACTTGGTGTACCCGTCGAATATATTGCCTATCCGAACTCGGGTAAGATCACCGACGCTGCCTCCAGCGGCGCCTGGGATGTCACCTTTCTGCCGAGAGACTCCGAGCGGGAAACGAGAATGTCATTCGGCACTGTCTATGACGTGGCGGACTCGACCTACATCATCAAGGCGGGATCGCCGATCAAGGATTTCGCCTCGCTCGATCAGCCAGGCGTCAAGGTCGCCGCGGTTAACGATACCACCACAATGCGCGGCGCACAGGCGCATCTGAAGAATGCCAAGGTCACGGGCTATCAGACCTTTGACGAGATCTCCAATCTTCTGAAGAATGGCGAGATCGACGCCTTTGCACTGTCGCGCAATCTGCTCGAAGATTTGTCCAAGAAGATTCCGGGCACGAAGGTGCTTGACGAGGCCTTCAGGAGAAGGGTTGCGGCAGTCGCCGTGCCGCTTGGCCATCCGCAGTCGTTGGCCTTTGCCAGCAAATTCGTGAAAGAGGCAATCGCTAACGGCACGATGCGCAAGGCCTACGACAGCAACGGCTTGAAGGACGAGCCGATCAGGACGGAGTGATGGCTCACGAATTGACGTGCACGAAATCGCGTAAGAGCGGATAGATCTCGTTATTCCACTTCTTGCCGGAAAACACGCCGTAATGCCCGACGCCGGCCTGCATGTGATGTACCCGGCGATAGGCGCGCACGCTGGTGCAGAGCTCCTGGGCGGCGAGCGTCTGCCCGATCGAGCAGATGTCGTCCTTCTCGCCTTCGACCGTCAACAGGCCGAGCCGTCTGATCGCGGCAGGATCGACCTTCCGCCCGCGATAGGTCAGCTTGCCCTGCGGCAGGAGATGCTCCTGGAACACGTCGCGCACGGTCTCAATGTAAAACTCCGCCGGCAGGTCCATGACGGCGAAATACTCGTCATAGAACGACTTGATCTGCTCGGCCTTCTCGGTCTCACCCTTCACGAGATGATTATGCAGGTCGAGATGCTGCTTGATGTGCCGCTCCAGATTCATCGAGACGAAGGCCGTGAGCTGCACGAAGCCGGGATAGACTTTTCGCAACGCGCCCTTGCACTGCAGCGGTACGTAATTGATCAGATTGTCCTCGAACCAGCTCAGCGGCTTTGCCTTGGCGAGTTCGTTCACTTTAGTCGGCGAAATCCGCGTATCGATCGGTCCCGCCATCAAGGTCAGCGTGGCGGGCCGCGAAGGATGATCGTCCTCGCACATGATCGCGGCCGCCGCGAGCGCGGATACCGAGGGCTGGCAGATCGCGACGAGATGAGGTCTCGAGCCGAGGTGTCCGAGGAAATTGATGACATGCTCGGTGTAGTCATCGAGGCCGAACCGTCCCGCGCCGACGGGGATGTCGCGCGGATTGTGCCAGTCGGTGATGTGGACGTCGTGATCCCCGAGTAGCGTCTTCACGGTGCCACGAAGCAGAGTCGCGAAATGCCCGGACATCGGCGCCACCAGCAGCAGCTTCGGCTGCTCGGGTGCGTCCTCTTTCTTGAAGCGCAGCAGCGAGCCGAACGGCGTGGCGCAGACGACCTCTTCCTTCACCGCGAGTTCGCGGTTTCCCACCATCACGCTGTCGATGCCATAGGCCGGGCGCGCATAGGTCAGCGACGAGCGCGAGATCAGTTCGAGCGCCGCCGCAAGCCGCGTGAACACTTTGTCGGAGACGCCCTGCGGCACCATGTTGAGATAGCGCAGTGCGGATGCCGCCCCCGTCCGCCATGGCGCCGTCAGGTCCATGTGGTTCTGATAGGCCTGGTACATCATTGACATCATTCAGGTCCGCCCGGCTTGCCCGGGGACGGCCATGCAATATCAGAGCCAAAGCGGCGCCGGTCCGCCCAGCAAATTGGCATGTCACTTGCTGCGGAATGCCGGAAGCACAGGCAATAGGCAGCGGCCGGGATGGCCAAAATTGCGTTCGGGTTGAGGGAGAGCCAATGGCGAAGGCAACACTGACCATCAGCAGCAAGAACTACTCGTCCTGGTCCCTGCGCGGCTGGCTTCTGACCAAATTCTCAGGGCTCCCATTCGACGAGATCACGACCTCGCCGGACGACGCTTCCGCGCGCGCCGAAATCCTGCTGCTGTCGCCGACCATTCTGGTGCCGTGCCTGCGGCACGACGGCGCTACCATCTGGGATACGCTGGCGATTGGCGAATACCTCAACGAGGCCATGCCGGACGCCGGGCTGTTGCCGGCCGACCGCATCGAACGCGCGCATTGCCGCTCGATTTGCGGCGAAATCCATTCCGGCTTCACCACCCTGCGCGCCTCGCTTCCGGTCAACATCAAGGGGCATTTTCCGAACTTCAAGATCTGGACGCGCGCGCAGGCCGACATCGACCGCGTCTGCACCATCTGGCGCGAGTGTCTGGCGACGTCGGGCGGACCTTTCCTGTTTGGCGAACGCACCATGGCTGATGCGATGTATGCGCCCGTCGTGACGCGCTTTGCGACCTACAGCGTGAAGCTCGAGCCGCGTCTCCAGACCTATGCCGACGCCATCATGAAGATGCCGGAGATGGTGGAATGGACCACCGCAGCCAAGGAAGAACCGGAAGAGATCGAGGAGCTCGAGGTCGAATATTAGGCAGGCGCTTGCCTGTTTGACGGGCGGCAGCGCCGGCCGTCGTGCGCCCGCGCTTCGACGTTTCATCCTGGCGCCCGGCTTTCGCGGCCGCGGACCGGTTGCCGCATCGCAGCGCGGCTGGCGCGATTTTCGCATAGCACAATCAAGCGCGAACGCGACGATGCGACGCTGCCGAAAATTTGGACGCTCGTGACGATCGTAATCGCACCCAACAAGAGGTGGAGACCGTCATGAATCAGCACGCCGTCGTCAAAACATTCTCCCACGTCAAACCCGGCGATACCGACTTCACGGGCGAAGGCCTGCGCGAGTTCTTTCTCTATCGCGACCTCGGCATCGCCAAGGCGACCGGCGGTCAGGTGATTTGTCATCTGGTCAAGGCCAATCCGGATTGTCCGCCGGTCGACGGCACCGGCTGGCATCGCCACGACTGCGAATTCCAGATCGTCATCATGATGAAGGGCTGGGCGCGCTTCATGTACGAGGACAAGCCGACCCTGGTGCAGGCCGGTGACGTCGTGCATCAGCGCCCGGGCATCACGCACTATCTCTACGACTACTCGCCGGACATGGAGTATCTCGAGATCGTCAGCCCGGCCGACTTCAAGACCGTCGACATGCCGCCGGCCACCGAAAAGGTGCCGCCGGTCACACCGTGGAAGTGACGATCATGTCTTCGGCGGAGGAATTAACTCTTGTGTTCGGCCGCTGGCTCGGTCCGATCGTCTTCGTTCTAAGTGTGGTGCGCCGTCTGACAACGGCGCCGAGATCTAGCCGTGAACAAGTGAGTACGAATCAAAACCACTGATTCGGGCGCGATTCGTTCGCACCGCGTTCCGAACGTTAAAAACGCGATGCATGCCGTCGCATTTTGAAACAGACAGGGGCTATTTCGCGCTCTGCAGCCGCGGAAGCCGCCAGGCGACCACGGTCGCTTCCAACGCGCCGCCGGATTGGTGATTGTGCCATTGGCCATCGGCAAAGGAGCAAGCGAACGGCAGTTGATAGGTGCCGCTCTGGTCCTCGCATAACACCTGGACCGGCGTTCCCGGCGGCGGCTCCCCGGCCCCATCGAATTCAGCCAGTCGTCGATCGCGCGTTGCCATGGCAAGTTCCCCGTCTGAAGCGGCGCGCCCACGCCGCATGTTAGCCCCCGCCCGCATTGTCCAAAATGACAACGCGGGAATAAGGTATCAATGTGATCGCGTGGGCGCGGCGCGCGTTCCGCGAGCAATTTGCCGTGATAAGCCTGTTTCGGCTGGAGATTTCGATGACCGGACGCATTTTCGTTGCCGTGCTGGCGGCGCTGGCCTTGCTGGCGCAGGTGCCGTTGAGCGCCTTGGCGCAGGACATTCCAGGAATCGAAATCTGCACGGTCGAGAAGACCATGGAACGGCGGACCTCCTGCCTGCAGAGCAATGTCGATTTCCTGCAGAAGACGGTCACCAAGCTGACGATCGACCATCAACAGAAAATCGACGCCGCGAACCGGCAGATCGAGGCGCTGAAGGCAATGGTCGCCGGCCTGCAGAAGGCAATCGTGGATTTGCAGGCCGCGCACAAGCAGATGGCCGAGGACATCAAGGCGCAACCGGCAAAGGGCGCGAATGCGCCGGGTGGTGAAGCTGCTCCGGCGAAGAAAGACAAATGACAGCGTGGTTCACGACACGCGGTATTTCTCCATGACGTCGCGGTCCGGCTCATAGCCGAGCCCTGGTCCTTGCGGCACGGCGATCTCGCCATTGGCGTCGGCGTCGATGCGATTGCCCCAGAGCGAAGCGGCACGCTTCATGTAGAACACCTCGATCAAACCTTGATCGCGGACCGACATCAAATGCAGCGTCGCCAGGAAGCCGGGCCCGAAATAGGGCGAATGCGGAATGATCTTGACGCCGAGCCGGTCGCCGAGCGCGGCCACCTTCATGAACTCGGTGACGCCGCCGACCTTGATCACCGACGGTTGCGCGTGGCTGACCGCGCCGGCCTCCATCATCTGGCGGAACTGATAGGCGGTGCAGGCGTTCTCGCCGGCCGCGATGTCGAGGCCGCCCTGCTTGCGCACAGCTGCCAAGGTCGCGAAATCCTCCGGCGGCCACACCGGCTCTTCCAGGAAGGTCGGCGCGGCGTCGCGGCAGGCATGCGCGAAGGCGATCGCCTCCGCGCCCGAGAGCGGGCAATTCATGTCGACCATCAGTGGCACGCCGGGGCCGATCGCCTCGCGAGCGGCAGACACGGCAGGCACGGTGGTCTCGTGCAGCTTGATCGCGGAATAGCCGAGGCTTCGCGCCGTCCGGCATTCGCCCGCGACCTGCTCGGGCTTGCCGATCCGCAGCAGGCTGGCATAGGCCGGAATCTGTGCGCGCTTCGCGCCGCCGATCAATTGATGCAGCGGCGCGCCCTTGATCTTGCCGGCGAGATCCCACAACGCGATGTCGAGCCCCGAGATCGCAAACATCGTGATGCCGTAGCGGCCGAACAGATGCAGGTTGCGCTGCACCTGTTCCATGAAGGCCGGGATGCCGGCGTCGTCGGGTACCTCCTGGCCGCGCGCCTGCGGCGCGATCATCTCCGCAACCGCCGTGCAGGTGGTGCGCGGACAGACATAAGCGAACGCGTCGCCCCAGCCAGTGAGGCCGGAATCGGTTGCGACCTCGACCACGACCATGTCGAGCGCGGAAATGGCGGAGGCGCCCTGGCGGAAGCTCGCAGGTCCCGCGTCATAGGGAATGCGGATGTGATGGGCGCGGACGTCGGTGATTTTCATGAGTGTCCCTGCCAGCGAGGGAAAAGAAGTAGGGTGGGCAAAGGCGTTAGGCCGCGCCCACCATTTACTTTGTGCTCGCGATGGTGGGCACGCTTGCGCTTTGCCCACCCTACGACTCGCAATGACGAAGAGGCTTACGACCCCTTCTCGCCGGACATCACCGGTCCAAAACGTTCCCAGGTCTCGCCCTTGAAGCGCATCATCTGCAACTGCTCGAGTGGTGCAAAGTCGGTCGGGCTGGTCTTGATCTTCGTGCCCGGCAGATAGATGCCGATCTCGAAGTTGAGGTTGGCGGCCTGCTTCATGACGTTCTCACGGGTGAGATCGTCGCCGCACTGCTTCAGGACCTGTTCGAGGCCCTTGGCGACGCCATAAGCGAACACGGTGGACGCATCGTCCTGATCGCCCTCGGGGTACCATTTGGTCATGAACGCCCGCCATTCGTTCATGGCCGCATCGTTCTTCCAGTCGGGATCCTTGGGGTCCTTCAAATAGGCGGTGGTGAGAATGCCCTGATCGTTTTCGTAGCCGGCCGGCTTCATCACGCTGCCGATCGAGCCCGACACGTTGGTGAGAAAGTGCACCGGATGCCAGTTCAGCTCGGCGATCTTCTTGATCGCCTGGGCTGCAAATTTCGGCGTTGCGATATTGAGGAAGATGTCGGGATTGCTGCCCTTGATCTGCACCACCTGGGAATCAACCGTGGGCGCCGAAGTCTCGTAAGACAATTCGATCACGATCAGCTTGTTGGCCTGGTCGCCGAGGCCCTCGCGCAGGCCGATCACGTAGTCCTTCCCGAAATCGTCGTTCTGATAAAGGATGGCGATGGTCTTGCCGGGAAATTCCTTCAGGATGTAGGCGGCGTAGATGCGCGCCTCGGTCTGGTAGTTCGGTTGCCAGCCCATGGTCCATGGAAAATTCTTCGGGTCGTTCCATTTCGCCGCACCCGTGGAGACGAACAGCTGCGGCACCTTCTTGGCGTTCATGTATTTCTGGATCGCGCTGTTCGACGGCGTACCGAGCGAGTTGAAGATCAGCAGCACCTCGTCGGATTCGACGAGCTTGCGCGCCTGCTCCACCGCCTTCGGTGGGGAGTAGCCGTCGTCATAGGAGATGAAGTTGATCTTGCGGCCGTTGATGCCGCCTTCCGAGTTGATCTTGTTGAAATAGGCGGCCTCGGTCTTGCCGATGGTGGCGTAGGCGGAGGCCGGTCCCGAATACGGCATGATGTTGCCGACCTTGATCTCGGCATCGGTCGCGCCAGGATCGTATTTCTTTTGCGCCTGAGCAGTAGATGCAAGTGCGCCTGCGATGATGGCAGCGAGCGCGATTTTCTTGGCGTCCCTGAAGACACGGTCGTGCATTTATCGTTCCTCCCTGATGCCGCGGCTCAGTTTGTTGGCTTGTCGAGCCGTCGGACCGAATGCGGTATCAGTATGCACGATTGGAACCGTCTTGCCAGCAATCGCTTCGCTGCCATTTTCCGCAATGCGGGAAGTATAAGCGCAAGGACTGTCAAGCGCGGGCGCCGCAAGGCGTGCATCATGATTGCGCTTCGAAGGAAAGCCCCATGAACGCCGCGCAAAAAGCGCTCTGGTACATCGAAAGCCATCTCGCCAGGCCGCTGACGCTTGACGAGATCTCGGCCATGGCCGGCATCTCGCGCTTTCACATGGTGCGGGCATTCGCCGCCGCGACCGGCTTCTCGGTGATGCGCTATGTCCGCGCACGCCGCCTGTCCGAGGCGGCGCGCACGCTGGCAGCCGGTGCGCCCGACATTCTCCAGGTCGCGCTAAATGCGGATTACGGCTCCCACGAGGCATTCACCCGCGCGTTCCGCGACCATTTCGGCGTCACGCCCGAGACGGTCCGCGCCACGACGTGTCTTACCACGCTCAAGCTGCAGGAGCCGATCCTCATGGCATCAACCGCATTCGATACCATCGCGCCGCCGCGTTTCGAGACCGGCAAGGCGATGCTGGTCGCCGGCGTCGGCGAGCGCATCAGCTTCGACAACGGTGCCGGCATTCCCGCTTTGTGGAATCGCTTTCATCGAGACGTCCATGACCTTCCCGGCCGGATCGGGCAGGTCGCCTATGGCGTCTGCACCAATGGCGATGACACCGGATATTTCGATTACATCGCCGCCGTCGAAGTCGCCGACTTCTCCGACCTGCCGCGCGACTTCAGCCGCGTGCGCATCCCCGAGCAGCGCTACGCGGTGTTCTCCCACACCGACCACATCTCGACCATCCGGCGTACCATCAGCGCCATCTGGAATCACTGGCTGCCGGCATCCGGCCATAAGCTCGCCGATGCGCCGAGTTTCGAGCGCTATGACGAGAAGTTCGATTCCGTTACCGGAAACGGCGGGCTCGAAATCTGGGTGCCGATAAAGTCCTGACCGCAATTCAGCCCTGCGCGTGCTCGCGCTTGCTTGGCAAGCGCGGGCGGCTTTGCCATAATTTCAGGCAACAATTGCTTGTGCGGGATCGCCCGCCTGTCGCCAAAACAAGCGGGAGGATTTTTTATGGCCAATATTCGCGTGCTCGCAACCGGCCTCGAGTTTCCGGAAGGGCCGGTGGTGATGCCGGACGGATCGGTGGTGCTGGTCGAAATCCGCAGGCAAACGCTCACGCGGGTCTATCCCGACGGGCGCAACGAGATCGTCGCGCAAATCCCGGGCGGCCCGAACGGCGCCGCCCTCGGCCCCGACGGCAAGATGTATGTCTGCAACAATGGCGGCTTCACCTGGGTACCGACCCGCAACATGATCATGCCGGGCCCGCAGCCGGAAGATTATCGCGGCGGCTCGATCCAGCGCGTCGACTTGCAAAGCGGCAAGGTCGAGACCGTCGCCGACAAATGCGGCGAGCATGGTCTGCGCGGGCCGAACGATCTGGTGTTCGATCGGCAGGGCGGCTTATGGTTCTCCGATCTCGGCAAGCGCCGCGCGCGCGAGATGGATGTCGCCGGATTCTATTACATCAAGCCCGGCATGAAGGAGGTCGTCGAGGCCGTGCACGGCGTGCTGCCGGCCAACGGCATCGGTCTCTCGCCGGACGAGAAGACGGTCTATGTCGCGGAAACGCCGACGGCGCGGCTGTGGGCCTACGAGGTCTCGGAGCCCGGCACGATCAAGCCGCGCGACGTGATCTATCGCGGCGAGCGGGGCAAACCGATCGTCGGACTCGGCGGTTACCAGATGTTCGACTCGCTTGCGGTGGAAGCCAGCGGCAATGTCTGCGTCGCCACCTTGA
>CAWCGA010000053.1:0-31382 GCA_963794775.1 uncultured Alphaproteobacteria bacterium
TATGGTTTGAGTCTTCTTGGCGGTGGATTGTGCTCACAAGATAGTCCTTGCGAAGGCAGGCGCTTGTTCACATCCTTCAACATTGTTTCGGCAGTATCCACTCAACCCGATAATGTAATCTAATTCAGAAGCTTGGATGATGACGCCGTCAGCTTATGCAGAGACAAGTCCACATAACCCCAGTAACATCGGAAACGAGAGCCGGAGTTTTCCTTTCTTGAGGCAATGTGAAGAAATGGTGGCTTATCCCGGATCGGCCAAACCGGTCGCCATTTCCATCACCGAGTTACACAGGGATTCACAGGACATACACGGTGCCCACGTCAGGTAATTACTTTCACCTTCATCTGGTTTCCGACTCGACGGGTGAAACCCTGATCACGGTTGCGCGCGCCGTTGCCGCTCAATACGCCAATGTGACGCCGGTGGAACACGTCTATCCCCTGGTGCGCAGCCAGAAGCAGCTCGATCGGGTGCTCGACGAGATCGAGGAATCGCCGGGAATCGTGCTGTTCACCCTGCTGGAAAAGGACCTGGTTCAGAAGCTCGAGACCAAGTGCAAGGACATCAACGTTCCCAGCCTGTCGATCATCGGGCCCGTCATGCATCTGTTCCAAGCCTATCTCGGCGCGTCGACCACGGGGCGAGTCGGCGCCCAGCACGTGCTCAATGCCGAATATTTCAAGCGCATCGATGCGCTGAACTACACGATGCTGCATGACGACGGTCAGCACGTCGAAGGACTTGATGATGCTGACGTCGTCCTGGTCGGCGTATCCAGAACTTCCAAGACGCCGACCTCGATCTATCTCGCCAATCGCGGCATCCGCACCGCCAATGTTCCGCTGGTGCCCGGCATTCCCTTGCCGCATCAGCTCGAGCATCTGACAAAACCATTAGTCGTGAGCCTGCATGCGACGCCGGAGCGTCTGATCCAGGTCCGGCAAAACCGGCTCTTGAGTATCGGTGCGGGCCCGAGCAACGAGGACTATATCGATCGCCAGTCGGTGACGGATGAGGTTGCCCACGCAAAGCGGCTTGCCGCGAAATTCAATTGGCCGCAGCTCGACGTGACGCGTCGCTCGATCGAGGAGACCGCGGCCGCGATCTTGAAGCTCTATACCGACCGGCAACGGCACCGGTTCGCGGAGTAGCATGACGCTTTGGCGCGGACCGAAAATGTTGATCCTGGCGTCGCAAAGCCGTGCGCGGAAAATGCTGCTGGCCAACGCCGGGATCGATTTCGAGGTGGTTCCAGCTGACATCGACGAGCGCGCGATCCAGCAGAGATCAAAGGTGTCGGCACCAGATAAGGTCGCAAGCCTGCTTGCGCGGGAGAAAGCGTTATGGGCCTCGCGGCGCGCGGCCGGACATTACGTCATCGGCGCCGACCAGACTCTCGCGCTCGGAGATCGTCTCTTCAATAAGCCCGGCAGCCGGGCAGCGGCCGCCGAGCAAATCCGTAGCCTGTCCGGGCAGACTCACACCCTGCACTCGGCGATTGCCGTCGCGCGCGATGGCCAGATTGTATTCGAGACCGTCGCACTCGCAGGGATGACGATGCGATCCCTGGGGGATGCCGACATCGCGGCCTATCTGGACGCGGCCGGAGAGGCGGTGACCGAAAGCGTCGGCGCCTACCAGCTCGAAGGCCTGGGCGTGCATCTGTTCGAGCGCATCGAGGGTGACCATTCCACCATTCTGGGTTTGCCGCTCTTGCCCCTGCTCGACTTTCTGCGTAGCCACCATCTGCTCACGTTGTGAGCACGGACCATCCGCAAATGCTCATCCTTGGTTTGACCGGCTCGATCGGAATGGGGAAGTCCACCACCGCAAGCCTGTTTGCGGAGGCCGGCGTGCCTGTCTATGACGCCGACGCGACCGTCCACAAACTCTATGAGGGTGAGGCGGCGCCGGCGATCGAAGCGGCATTTCCCGGCACCACGTCGGGCGGCAAGGTCGACCGCGCCAAATTGTCCGCGCGCGTCGTGCACGATCCCGCGGCCATGAGACAGCTGGAGCAGATCGTTCATCCGATGCTCGGTGCGTCCCGCCAGAAATTCTTTGCGGATGCGGAGGCAGCCGGCGCGCCGGTTGTGGTCGTCGATGTGCCGTTGCTGTTCGAGACCGGCGGTGAGAAACGCGTCGATGCCGTCGTTGTCGTGACAACGTCACCGGAACTTCAGCGGCAGCGAGTGCTGGCGCGCGGGACCATGGATGACGAAAAACTCAATTCCATCCTCGCGCGGCAGATGCCCGACGCAGAAAAGCGCAAGCGCGCCGATTTCGTCGTGGATACGTCCAATGGACTCGACCCCGTGCGCGCGCAAATCAAGGACATTCTGGCCGTGGTCGTTAAGATGCCGCAGCGGCGAACCTGATTCGCCTAAAACTCTTTGGCAACGAGCTCATGCGCGAAATCGTCCTCGATACCGAAACCACCGGCCTCGATCCGCTGCGCGGCGATCGCCTGGTGGAAGTCGGCTGCGTCGAGCTGCTTAATCGCATGCCGACGGGGCAGACCTTTCACCGCTACATGAATCCCGAGCGGGAGATGTCGGCGGAGGCCTTCGCGGTCCACGGGCTCTCGACCCAGTTCCTCGCGGACAAGCCGTTCTTCCACGAAGTCGTCGACGAGTTCCTGGAGTTCATCGGCGACGCGCCGCTGGTGATCCACAACGCGTCCTTCGACATCAGCTTCATCAATGCCGAGCTCGATCGTATCAAGCGGTCGGCCATCCCGCGCGACCGCTTGGTCGACACGTTGCTGCTGGCGCGGCGCAAGCACCCCGGCGTCTCGAACCGGCTGGACGATCTCTGCTCGCGTTATGCGATCGATAATTCCCGCCGTACCAAACATGGTGCGCTGCTCGACGCCGAGCTGCTGGCCGAGGTCTATGTCGACCTGATTGGCGCGCGGCAGTCCGTGCTGGTCCTCGCGACTGAGGCGGCGGAGATCCGCGTGGGCGTCTCGGGCGAAATGCTGCGGCGGCAACGGCCGGTAGCCTTGACCCCGCGCGTGACGGATGCCGACCGCGAGGCGCACCGCGCCTTTATCGCCACGCTCGGCGACAAGCCGATCTGGAACGAATATCTGGCCGCGAGCCAGGGAGCCTGAGCGTTTAGCTCGGCTTGGTCTTACCCTTTGTCGACGCAGCCGGCGCTGGCGCTGGCTCAACGGCTGGCGCAGCCTGATTGGCGGCCGCCTGCCGCGCCAGGTTCTGCCGGTACAGCCCGACGAAATCGACGGGATCGAGCATCAAGGGCGGGAAGCCGCCATCGCGCACGGCAGTTGCAATGATCTCCCGCGCGAACGGGAACAGCAGCCGCGGACATTCGATCAGCAGCATTGGCGAGAGTTGCTCCTGCGGGATGTTGAGCAGGCGGAAAACGCCGCCATAGGCCAGTTCGAACTGGAACATCTTCTTGCCGGCATTCTCGGCCTTGCCCTCGATGGTAATCGTCACCTCGAAATCATTGTCGCCGACCTTGTTGGCGCCGACATTGATCTGGATGTTGATCTGCGGCGGCTGGGCTTGCGGGGCCAGCGAACCCGGAGCGTTCGGATTCTCGAACGACAGGTCCTTGGTATATTGCGCCAGCACGTTGAGCTGGGGAGGAGCGCCCTCGGGCGGGCTGCCGTTGCCGTTGGTCATCAAATGTCTCCTCGCCAAAAAGCCTTGTGTTGGGGCGAGTGGCTAACATAGCCCCGCCTCGTTCTACAAGGCGTCGGCCACTGGCTGAGGCCCAACCTCGGGGCGAACGCCGAAATCAGCGCCATCGGGCCGGATTCATCATCGTAAATGATTGATTATGGGCGTTTTCCGGCTGTGCCGGGTTTCCCCTTAACCCAAAAAGGCGCTACACTTCACCGCAGCCGAAAGATGCCATTGGCCGGGCAAGATTTCGTGCCTACATCCTGCGGACTTAAATCGATGATGTAGTATTCAGCCGCTCCCCGAGGAAAAGGGAACGCTCGACCACCGGACCCGTTGCCGGCTGAGACCAGAAAGCAGACACGTGGATATTTACACCATCATCTTCCTTGCGTTGGCGGTCTTTATTTTCCTGCGCCTGCGCAACGTGCTGGGTCAGCGCACCGGCAGCGAGCGGCCGCCGTTCGATCGCGCCGCGCGCAACGCGGTCCCCGGCGGGGCCGACAACAATGTCGTGCCGATTCCGGGGAAGGTGATCGATCAGGCGCCGCTGGCGCCGACTGCCGATGTCGCGCCGCCGTCCGACCGCTGGAAGGGCCTCGCCGAGCCCGGTTCGGCGCTGGCGCAGGGGCTGGATGCCATCGTCGCCCGCGACTCCTCGTTCGATCCCAAGCATTTCCTGTCGGGCGCGCGCAGCGCCTATGAGATGATCGTGCTCGCCTTCGCCAATGGCGATCGCCGCGCGCTACGCGACCTGCTGTCCTCCGAAGTATTCGAGAGCTTCGAGACGGTCATCAAGGATCGCGAAAAATACGAGCAGAAGACCGAGACACGCTTCGTCTCGATCGACAAGGCGGAGTTGGTCGGCGCCGAGATGCGCGACCGCATGGCGCAGCTCACCGTGCGATTCGTATCGCAGATGATCTCCGTCACCCGCGACAAGAACGGCACGATTGTCGATGGCAATCCGGACAAGGTGGCCGACATCACCGACGTCTGGACGTTTGCCCGCGACGCCACCTCACGCGATCCGAACTGGAAGTTGGTTGGCACGGGAAGCGCCCACTGATTTGAGATTTCGCAGGCGGTTCGTCGCGGCCTTATGTGTCACCGTAGGCGTGCTGTCGCTGATTCCGCTTGCCGAATTGGCGGCGCGGACTTACCGCACCCGTCACGCTGCTCCGCCCCCTCCGCTTGCGATCGCGCCTCGCGCCATTCCGTATCCGCAGCTTGAGCTGCCGCTCGCCATCAATGGCAGCCAGTATCTTCCGCTCGCCTGGTCCGACATTCCCGGCTGGAGCGAAGACGACCATCTCGCCGCCTTCCAGACCTTTCGCGCGAGCTGCAAGCCGATCGCGGCGCAGGATGCGGCATCGTTGCCTCCGGACTCGCGTCCGCTCGGCGCGTCCTTGCGCGATCCCTGCCGCGAGGCGAGGGCGACCGAGATCGCCGATGCTGCCAGGGCGCGCGCCTTCTTCGAGCAGAATTTCACGCCGCTGAAAATCTCGCGGCTTGGCGAGGGCGACGGCTTCGTCACCGGCTATTACGAGCCGGTCATCGATGGATCGCGCGAGGCGAACGAGGTCTTCAACATCCCGGTCTACCGCCGTCCTTCGAACCTGTTCGTGAAGGGGTTTAACCAGGCCTCGCCCGATCTGCCGAACAAGGGGCCGGTCTATCGCAAGATCGGCCGCCGCAAGCTCGTGCCTTACTATGATCGCGCGCAAATCGAGGATGGCGCAATCGAGCAACGCGGCCTCGAGATCGTCTGGCTGAAGAGCCAGACCGACCTGCTGTTCGCGCAAATCCAGGGTTCGGCGCGGGTGCAGCTCGAAGATGGCTCGACCGTCCGCATCAATTACGATTCCTACAACGGCTACCCTTACACAGCGGTCGGACGCATCCTGGTCGATCGGAACATCATCCCGAAAGATCAGATGTCGATGCAGAAGATCAGGGAGTGGATGGAAGGCAATCCTGCCGCAGCGGACGAGGTGCGGCGGCAGAACCGCTCCTACATCTTCTTCCGCGAGGTGCCGCTCTCCGACAAGGACGAGGCGGTCGGTGGGCAGGGCGTGCCGCTGACGCCCGGTCGCTCGATCGCGGTCGACAGGTCGTTGCATGTCTATGGCACGCCGTTCTTCATCCAGGGCGAGCTGCCGATCGATTCGGCGACATCAAAGACGCCGTTCCACCGGCTGATGATCGCGCAGGACACGGGCTCGGCGATCGTTGGACCCGCGCGCGCAGACCTTTATTTCGGCGCGGGCGCTGAGGCCGGCAAAGTGTCCGGTCGGCTGAAGCACAATGTGCGGTTCGTTATGCTGGTGCCGAAGAGCCTCGATCCAGCAGATCGCGCGCGCAAGCTGCCGGTGCCGGATCCGCGGCCGTCGGTCGAGATCGCAAAGCTGTTTCCGCAGACGCTGCCTGCTGCAAAGGATCAGGCGGTGACCCCGCCCGCCCCAACCGCCGCGCCGTCGGCGGTGGCGCAGGCCTCGCACGACCGGTGCGGCGATTGCCCCGCATGTGCCGCTTCCCGAAGCGAGACCGGCGACCGCGCCGGTGCGCCCCCTGCGTCCCATCAGGCGCGATCGCGGCGTCAGATGAAACGGCCGCCGATCATGCCCGACCTGTCGGCGCCCTCGCGCGGGCGGCGTCACCTCAGCGAGGAAGAGCGCACGCTCTGGGAGCACGTAGCGCGGCAGGTCAAACCGCTGAGGAAGAAGCGACGCGTCGCAAAGATCGCAGCGTCGATGCCGGAACCGGCGGCCGCGAAACCTGTCGCTTCCCCCAGGCCCGTTCCTTCGATCACTGCGCCGAAGCCGAGCAAGCCGGCGGTGCCGCCTCTGGCGCCGCTCGGACGGCGCGAACGCTCGCGGCTTTCGAAAGGCCGCAGCGAGATCGATGCACGGCTCGATCTGCACGGCATGACGCAAACGCGCGCGCATCGGACGCTGCTCGACTTTCCTGCAGCGCGCGCACCATGACGGCCTGACCTTCGTGCTCGTCATCACCGGCAAGGGCGTTGCCGGCAATTCCGAACGCGGTGTGCTGCGCCGTCAGGTGCCGCAATGGCTGGCCCTGCCTGAGTTTCGCACACTGGTCGTCGGCTTCGAGGAAGCCCATATCGGGCATGGCGGCGAGGGCGCGCTTTACGTCCGGATCAGGCGGGCGCGGTCCTAAAACGGTCGCACAATTCCGACGCGCGGGATCAATGTCACAATCCAGCCGAAGGCCTGCGTCTTGCGGTCGTTCGCGGCGAGCGGCGGCACTTCAGCGGCGGGCAGCGTCTTCACCGCATGCAACAGCAGGAACATGCACACCGCCCAGTTCGACACCCAGCGCGAATAGTCGAACACGATGCCGAACATGATGAGATAGCCGAGGCTGACACCGATCAGCGCCGCAATGACGATGCGCCGATGCCAGTCATTGTTCAGTGCACGGATCAACGCCGCGAAAATGCGCCACACCGGCATATGCAGCCAGATCAGCAGCGCGAACACGGGCAAGCCCAGACTATTGTGAGGCAGCCGCGCCCAGGTATCGCTGATCTCCTTCGACAGCGGCTGGTACCAGATGTAGCTGAAACTCAGCAGGCTGGTCTGCGAGGGATCAGCCATCCGGCTCTGCAAATAGCGTACGAACTCCGCTTCCGGGATCGGCATCGTTCCCCAGAACTGCGCGGCAAAGAACAGCGCGCCGAGCGCCAGCATGCTCGCGGCGCCGACGGCGGTGTTTTGCCGGGAGAATCCTTCAACCAAATAATGCCTGATGACCGCGATCACGATGATGGTCGGCACATACATCAGGAGATGGATGTGGTGGATCAGGATCAGGACGATCGAGAAAGCGGCGGCGAGCAGCACGTACAGCATAGAGCGCGCCGGCACCAGCAGCAGTACGATTGCGAACAGGCAGCCATAGATGTCGAAATGGCCGAGCGTGTGCATGAAGTTCTTGAAGAAGAATGGCGAGCCCGCGATCAGCACGAACAGCGGCAGCTGCTTCGTATCGAAACCGAAGGTTCGCCGGAACAGTTTCAGGAACAGGCCGAGCGTGATCAGCCATACCGCACCGGCCAGCGCGAACACCAGCCATACCGGCACCTTCGCAGTGAACAGCGCGACGACGGTACCGATCAGCGCGCGCTTGATGAAGCCGAAATGGTAGTCGACCAGCAGATGGATGTAGGGGACGTAAGGCGGCAGCGCGATCTTGTGCAGGAAGACCCCGATCACGACGGCAAGGTTGACGGCGAGCATCAACCGCCAGGGGCTTTGCCAAACGCGCCAATCCATCAGGTATTCGTCCCCGCTAAAGCGGGGACGACCGTAGATTAGAGGATGAACCGGCTCAAGTCGGCATTCTTGGCGAGGTCGCCGACATGCTTGTTCACATAATCGGCGTCGACCCGGATGGTCTCGCCATTGCGGTCGGGCGCGGTGAAGGAGATTTCGTCGAGCACGCGTTCCATCACGGTCTGTAGCCGCCGCGCGCCGATATTCTCGACCGTCGAGTTGACGGCGACCGCGACATCGGCGAGCGCGTCGATCGCGGCGTCGGTGATGTCGAGCGTGACGCCCTCGGTCTTCATCAGCGCGATATATTGCTTGATCAGCGAGGCCTCCGGCTCGGTCAGGATGCGGCGCATGTCGTCGCGGGTCAGCGCCTGCAGCTCGACCCGGATCGGCAGCCGGCCCTGCAGCTCCGGCAGCAGGTCGGACGGTTTGGCGATATGGAACGCGCCCGATGCGATGAACAGGATGTGGTCGGTCTTGACCGCGCCGTGCTTGGTCGAGACCGTGGTGCCCTCGATCAGCGGCAACAGGTCGCGCTGCACGCCCTCGCGCGAGACATCGCCGCCATGACGATTTTCGCGCACGCAGATCTTGTCGATTTCATCGAGGAACACGATGCCGTTGTTCTCGACCGCGCTGATGGATTCCTGCGTCAACTGATCGTCGTCGAGCAGCTTGTCGGATTCCTCGTTGACCAGGATTTCATGCGAGCTTTCCACCGTCAGCCGCCGCGTCTTGGTGCGGCCGCCGAGCTTGCCAAAAATGTCGCCGATCGAGACCGCGCCCATCTGCGCGCCCGGCATGCCCGGAATCTCGAACATCGGCATGCCGCCGGAGGACTGCGTCTCGATCTCGATTTCCTTGTCATTGAGCTCGCCGGCGCGGAGTTTGCGGCGGAAGGAATCGCGGGTTGCCGCGCTCGAGTTGGGCCCGACCAGCGCATCGAGCACGCGTTCCTCGGCGGCGTGTTGCGCGCGCGCCTGCACGTCTTTTCGTTTGCGCTCGCGGGTCTGGGCGATGGCGACCTCGACGAGATCACGCACGATCTGCTCGACGTCGCGGCCAACATAGCCGACTTCGGTAAACTTGGTGGCTTCCACCTTGATGAACGGCGCGCCGGCAAGCCTTGCCAGGCGGCGCGCGATTTCGGTCTTGCCGACGCCGGTCGGCCCGATCATCAGGATGTTCTTGGGCAGCACTTCTTCGCGCAACCCCCCGTCGAGCTGCAGCCGCCGCCAGCGGTTGCGCAGCGCGATGGACACCGCGCGCTTGGCATCGGCCTGGCCGACGATGAAGCGGTCAAGTTCGGAAACAATTTCGCGGGGGGAGAAGTCTGTCATGGGCACTAGCTAGGGGTGGAGCACGGGGAGGACAAGTCAAATTTCAGATGCAAATCCTAGATGAGAGGCGGGCCTGTCTGCCACTGCTTGATGGCATCGAGCGGATACAGCAGCATGATGATGTTGAGGGTCAGATTGTCGCGGATGTGCAGCCCGACCAGCACCTCGAAGGCAATCGCGATCGCGACCGCGGCCCATACGGGCAGCGTCTTCGCCAGCAGGAAGCCCGTAACCATCGAAAGCGTGTCGGAAACCGAATTGACGATGCTGTCGCCGTAATAATCCAGCGAGACGGTCGCGGCGCGATAGCGATCGATGATGAAGCTGGAGTTCTCGACCAGTTCCCAGCAGCCCTCAATCCCCATCGCGACCACGAGCCGGCCCGCCCACGGCGCCCGCGGCAGGATCAACCAGGTAACACAATAGAAGATGAAGCCATGGATGATATGAGAGAACGTGTACCAGTCGGTGATGTGCTGCGAGTTCTCCGAGCTCTGCACCACGCCATGCCAGAATTTCACATAGCCGCAGGCGCAAATCGGCAGTCGGCCCATCGCGAACAGGATCGAGGCCTGCAACACCAGCAGGCAAAGACCGATCGCCAGCCACTGTGGTGTCGAAACCGATCTGCCCTCGGCCGTCATGCGTCGCGCACCATCAGCAGCGACGGTCCGTCCGGCGTATCGACCAGGCCTACGGGCGTGAAGCCCGCATTCTCATAGGCGCGCTTCGCACGGAGATTTTTCGGATCGGGATCGGTGACGACGCGAGGCGCGCCGCGCATCAGGCGCTCATCGACAAAGGCGCGGATCATCGCCGACCCATGGCCCTGTTCGATCATGCCGGCGTCGCCGATGAAAAGATCGATACCACGCGTGCCCTTCGGTTGCTCGCCAAACCCGGAATTCCAAGCGGTCAGGTCATAGCATTGCAGATAGCTAAAGTCCCTGCCATCGGCCGACACGATATACTGATCCATCGCCGGCTCATCGAGATCGCCGCTGACCAGCGCATATTGCTCGGCCGGATCGCCCCACCATTCCCTGACATGCGGCTCGGCGAGCCAGCGCTTGATCACGGGCAGGTCGTCCGAGGTCATATCCCGGAAGGCGTATCGGACCATCGGTCAGAGCGTCTCGATGGTGATGTTGCGGTTGGTGAAGACGCAGATGTCGGCGGCGATATCGAGCGCGCGGCGCACGATGGCCTCGGCGTCTTTTTCGGAGTCGATCAGCGCGCGGGCCGCGGCCAGCGCGTAGTTGCCGCCCGAGCCGATCGCCATCACGCCGGCCTCCGGCTCCAGCACGTCGCCGGTGCCGGTCAGCACCAGCGAGACGTCCTTGTCGGCGACGATCATCATCGCCTCCAGCCGCCGCAAGTAACGGTCGGTGCGCCAATCCTTGGCGAGCTCGACCGCAGCGCGGGTCAATTGCCCCGGATATTGCTCGAGCTTGCTCTCCAGCCGCTCGAACAGCGTGAAGGCGTCGGCGGTGGCGCCGGCAAAGCCGCCGATCACGTCGCCCTTGCCGAGCTTACGAACCTTTTTGGCGTTGGACTTGATTACGGTCTGGCCGATCGAAACCTGGCCGTCGCCGCCGATCACGACCTTGCCGCCCTTGCGGACGGTCAAAATGGTGGTGCCGTGCCAGACCGCCGGCTCATTCGGAGAAGCTTGCATGGGGACCCTCGTGTCCGCCCCATTTAGGGGGTTGGGAGAGCCGTTACAATCGGGCCAATTCGCTCACCATAGGCAGAAGTTCAGGCCTGATCGGGCCATACCGCAGTAGCGAAGGCGTCATCGGCCTGTTAAAAGACCGCCGTTTTCGGCTTGGATAAGGCAGCTTCCATGCGCAGCGCGACGATCAAGCGCAAGACCAAGGAGACCGACATCGAGGTTGCGGTCAACCTCGACGGATCGGGCGTGGCCAATGTCGCAACCGGCATCGGCTTCTTCGACCATATGCTCGATCTCCTGGCCCGGCATTCCCGCATCGACATCACCGTAAAGGCGAATGGCGATCTGCATGTCGACCATCACCACACCACCGAAGACGTCGGCATTGCGCTGGGACAGGCCGTGAAGCAGGCGCTCGGCAGCATGGCCGGCATCACCCGCTATGCCTCGATCCACATGCCGATGGACGAGACGCTGTCGCGCGTCGTGATCGACATCTCGGGCCGGCCGGTGCTGGTGTTCAAGGCCGAGTTTCCGCGCGACAAGGTCGGGCAGTTCGACACTGAACTGGTGCGCGAATGGTTCAACGCCTTTGCCATGAACGCCAGCGTGACTTTGCACGTCGAGACCCTATATGGCGAGAACAGCCACCATATCGCCGAATCCTGCTTCAAGGGTCTGGCGCGGGCGCTGCGCACGGCGGTTGCGATCGATCCGCGCGCCGCGGGCGAGGTGCCGTCCACCAAGGGTTCGCTCGGCGGCTAAGTTTAAGTCGCGTCGGAGAACGACAATGCCGGTCTATACGGTCCACGCTCCCATCGCCAATGGCGCTGACCTCGGCGCCACGGACAAGTTCGTCTTCGTGCGCGACGGTTTCCATTTCTGGGCGATGATCTTCGGCCCGTTCTGGCTGGTCTGGAACCGGCTGTGGCTCGCGACCATCGGCTGGATCATCGCTGTCATCGCGCTCGACATCGCGCTGGCGAAACTCGGCGTCGGTAGCATGGGAATTTTCGGGGCAAACGTGCTCGTTGCAATCCTGATGGGACTGGAAGCCGCGAGCTTGCAGCGCTGGACGCTGTCGCGCAGCCGTTGGCGTCAGCTCGACACGGTCGTTGGCGATGACGAGGAAACGGCCGAGCGGCGCTTCTTCGATCGCTGGACCGGCGGCAGGCGCAACAACGCTTTCGATCCGCTGACGGTCGAGCGCGGCGGGCCGCCGCCGACCCGCGACATTCCCGGGCAACCCTTCTCCAAGCCGCCGCCGCTGCCGCAGGGCGGCATCATTGGTCTGTTTCCAGAACCGGGAGGTCAGCGATGAGTGTTGCCATCATTGATTACGGTTCGGGCAATCTGCATTCGGCGGCGAAAGCCTTCGAACGCGCGACACGCGCGTCCGCGGACCCGCAGAAGATCATGGTCACAAGCGATCCCGAGGCGGTCTATCGCGCCGACCGGATCGTACTGCCCGGCGTCGGCGCTTTTGCCGACTGCCGCAGGGGGCTGGATGCTCTCGACGGCATGCTCGAGGCGCTGACCGAAGCCGTGCGCAAGAAAGCGCGGCCATTCTTCGGCATCTGCGTCGGCATGCAGCTGATGGCGACCCGCGGCAAGGAGCACGTCACCACCGACGGCTTCAACTGGATCGAAGGCGACGTCGTCAAGATCACGCCGCGCGAGGAGAATTTGAAGATCCCGCACATGGGCTGGAATACGCTGGAAGTGCTGCGCGAGCACCCGGTGCTGGATCGGCTCGATCTCGGGCCGAAGGGCCGTCACGCCTATTTCGTACATTCCTATCACCTGGCGCCCGCCAACGACGCGGATGTGCTGGCGCGCGCCGACTACGGCGGGCCGGTGACCGCGATCGTCGGCAAGGACACCGCGGTCGGCACGCAGTTCCACCCTGAGAAGAGCCAGCGTTTCGGTTTGGCGCTGATCTCGAACTTCCTGAAGTGGAAGCCGTGATCCTCTTTCCCGCGATCGATCTGAAGAACGGCCAGTGCGTGCGGCTCGAACAGGGCGACATGGCGCGCGCGACCGTGTTCAACCTCGATCCCGCCGCGCAAGCCAGGAGCTTCGCCGCGCAGGGTTTCGAATATCTGCATGTGGTCGATCTCGATGGCGCCTTTGCCGGCAAGCCGGTGAATGCGTTAGCCGTCGAGTCGATGCTGAAGGCCGTCAACATGCCGGTGCAGCTCGGCGGTGGCATCCGCGATCTCCGGACGGTGGAAGCCTGGCTCGCCAAGGGGGTCGCGCGGGTGATCATTGGTACAGCCGCGGTGCGCGATCCCGCATTGGTGGAGAGCGCTGCAAAACAATTTCCCGGCCGCGTCGCGGTCGGCCTCGACGCGCGCGACGGCAAGGTCGCGGTCGAGGGCTGGGCCGAGACCTCGCAAGTCACCGCGCTGGAGATCGCGCAGCGCTTCGAGGATGCTGGCGTAGCCGCCATCATCTTCACCGACATCGCCCGCGACGGTCTGCTGAAGGGCCTCAATCTCGACGCCACCATTGCGCTGGCCGATCGCATATCGATTCCCGTCGTCGCCTCGGGCGGCCTCGCCTCGATCGACGACATAGAGGCGATGCTGACCCCGCGCGCGGGGAAGCTTGCCGGCGCCATCGCCGGCCGCGCGCTCTATGACGGCAGGCTCGATCCGAAGGCCGCGCTGGCGCTGATCCGCAACGCGCGCGCCGCCGCATAGAGGTTCCCAATGTTCAAGGTCCGCGTCATTCCCTGCCTCGACGTCAAGGACGGCCGCGTCGTCAAGGGCATCAATTTCGTCAACCTGCGCGACGCCGGCGATCCCGTCGAAGCCGCGATCGCCTATGACGCCGCTGGCGCGGACGAGCTCTGCTTCCTCGACATCACCGCGACCCATGAGAACCGCGGCATCATGCTCGACGTTGTCCGGCGCACCGCGGAAGCCTGCTTCATGCCGCTCACGGTCGGCGGCGGCGTGCGCACCATCGACGACATCAGGACGTTGCTGCGCTCGGGCGCCGACAAGGTCTCGATCAATTCGGCAGCGGTCGCCCGCCGCGAATTCGTCAAGGAAGCCGCGGAAAAGTTCGGCGAACAGTGCATCGTGGTCGCGATCGATGCCAAACGGGTGCAGCGTTCCGGCGGCGCCAGCCGCTGGGAGATATTCACCCATGGCGGACGCAAGTCGACCGGCATTGATGCCATCGAATATGCCCAGGAGGTGGTGGGGCTTGGCGCCGGCGAAATCCTGCTGACTTCGATGGACCGCGACGGCACCCGGCAGGGGTTCGACATTCCGCTGACCCAGGCGATCGCCGACAGTATCCCGGTGCCGGTCATCGCGTCCGGCGGGGTCGGCAATCTCGATCATCTGGTCGAAGGGATCAGCAAGGGGCATGCTACCGCGGTGCTCGCCGCCTCGATCTTCCACTTCGGCGAGTTCACCATCCGTCAGGCCAAGGACCACATGGTCCGCGCCGGCCTGCCGATGCGGATCGATCCCTGAACTCTTCGTCATAAAGCTGCTACATCTGCCGACAGTCGTCGGCGTGTTTGTTCCGAGTTCTCTGTGATGTCGCGTTTCACCGTTCATGATCTTGCCGCCACCATCGATGCCCGCGCCGCGGCGGGCGGCGATGCCTCGTATACGAAGAAGCTGCTCGACAAGGGCGCCGAGCACTGCGCCAAGAAATTTGGCGAAGAGGCGGTGGAAACCGTGATCGCGGCGATCGAGAACGATCGCGCGCATCTGATCGCCGAAAGCGCCGATGTCCTGTTTCACCTGCTTGTACTGCTGAAGGCGCGCGGGATCAGTCTTACGGATGTCGAGGCGGCGCTGGCAGAGCGCACGTCGATGTCCGGACTTGAAGAAAAGGCCGCGCGCAAGCGCGAACAATAAGCGGAACATGCTCATGGATGTCCGGGCTCCAGACCAGCAATATAATCCGTATCGGGTCTTCACGCGTGAACAGTGGGCGCATTTGCGTGACGATACGCCGATGACGTTGGAGCCCGGCGAGTTCGACCGGATTCGTTCGTTGCACGACCGCCTCGACCTCAGGGAGGTCGAGGAGATCTATCTGCCGCTGTCACGCCTGCTGTCGATCTATGTCGATGCCGCGCAGCGGCTGTATTATTCGCAGCGACAATTTCTCAGCATCCGCGATCGCAAGATGCCTTACATCATCGGCATCGCCGGCTCGGTTGCGGGCGGCAAGTCGACCACCGCGCGCGTGCTGCAGGCGCTATTGGCGCGATGGTCGCCGCGACCCAAGGTCGAACTGGTGACGACTGACGGCTTCCTCTATCCCAACGCGGTGCTTGAGCGGTTGGGACTGATCCAGAAGAAGGGTTTCCCGGCGAGCTACGATCTGCCGCTGCTGCTGTCGTTCCTCAGCGACATCAAGGCCGGGCGGCGGAAAGTGCGCGCGCCGGTCTATTCGCATCTGAGCTGGGATATCGTGCCGAACCAGTGGCAGGAGGTCGACCAACCCGACATCCTGATCGTCGAGGGCGTCAATGTGCTGCAGACCGGTCCGTTGCCGCGTGACGGCAAGGCGATTCCCGTCGTCTCCGACTTCTTCGACTTCTCGGTCTATATCGATGCTGACGAGTCGGTGCTGCGGCAATGGTATGTGACACGCTGGTTGACCTTGCGCGACACCGCATTCGCCGATCCGAAATCCTACTTCCATCGTTATGCGCTGTTGTCGGACGACGAGGCGATCGCCACCGCAACTGCGATCTGGGAACGCACCAACCTCGCCAATCTCGAGGACAACATCCTGCCGACCCGGCCGCGCGCGACGCTGATTTTGAAGAAGGGCGCCAGTCACGTCATCGAGTCGGTAGCGTTGCGAAGGCTGTAGCTCTTGTAGGGTGGGCAAAGGCGCGAAGCGCCGTGCCCACCATCTATCAACATGATCGCTCGTGAATGGTGGGCACGCTTCGCTTTGCCCACCCTACGCAGCTCGCGACGACGACGGAGCGTCTACGCCGCCAGATACTTCGCGCCGACCAGTCCCGCCAATGCCTCGGCGAGCTTTTCGCGATCGAGCGGCTTGATCAAGAATCCGTCCATGCCGGCTTCGAAGCAGGCATAGCGGTCCTCCACCAGCGTGTTGGCGGTCAGCGCCAGAATGGGCGTACGGCGGCCGGGCTCGCCGGCCTCGCTGGCACGGATACGTTTGGCGGTCTCGATGCCGTCAAGCTCGGGCATCTGGATGTCCATCAAGACCAAATCATAGGGCGCGCCAGCACTTTTCGCGGCAAACCAGGATTCCAGCGCCGCTTCGCCATTGGTCGCGATCACGGCGTGATGGCCTGATCGCGTCAGCAGTGAGCGCATCAGCAGCGCGTTGATCTCGTTGTCCTCGGCGACCAGCACCGACAGACCGCGCGCCGGCTTCGCCGCAACCATCTCGACGGGATCGTCGATCACGATCATAGCGTCAGCGGCAAGGCCTGGTGACGCCACTTCCGGGGCGGCCGTCAGGCGTGCGGCGAGCGAGGCCGCGCGCAGCGGTTTCACGAGATAGCCGGTGAAGGCGGATGACGGCTTGATCTCCTGCCGCGCTGCCGGCGTGAACATCACGATCCGTTGCGTCGCATGTTTTCGCGCGGCATGGCCCAGCGCCTCGGCAGTATCAGCTCCAAGCGCATGATCGATCAGCACGGCATGCCATGCGCGCTCCGGCAGTAGCGCCAGCGCAACATCGAGACCGGCGGCCTCGCAGGTTTGTGCGCCCCAGCGCTGCAGTCGCCGCGCCACCAGCGAGGCTTCGATGCCTTGCTGCGACACCAGCATCACGGATTGACCGCTCAGATCGGGCGCAGCGAATTTACGCGGCTCGCTGGCCTGCGGCATCAACGGGATCGCGGCCTCGAAGGTCGAGCCTGCGCCGGGCTGACTCTCCAGCGTGATGCGCCCGCCCATGCGCTTGACGATGCGCTCGGAGATGCTCAAGCCCAGACCCGTGCCGCCATAGTTGCGCGCGACGCGCTCGTCGGCCTGCTCGAACTCGCGGAAAATCCGTTCGCGCGCCTCCGGCGCAACGCCGATGCCGGTGTCGCGCACCTGAAAGCTGATCTCGTTCGGCCAGATGCCGGGCTCGACGATCAGGGCGACGCCGCCTTGCGCGGTGAACTTGATGGCATTGCCGGCTGAGATTCAGCAGCACCTGACGAAGCCGCGCCGCATCGCCGATCACGTCCAGTGGCAGCCGCTCGTCGACATAGGCCGCGATCTCGAGGTTCTTTGCCTGGGCGCGCGGCGCCAGCAATTCGGTGATGTCCTCGATCAGCGCGGTCAGGCTGAACGGGCGCTGTTCGAGGTCGATCTTGCCGGCCTCGATCTTGGAATAGTCAAGCAGCTCCTCGATCAGCGACAGCAGCGCATCGCCCGAGGTTTTCACGGCTTTGGCGTAGGTGTTCTGTTCCGCGGTCAAAGGCGTGTCGAGCAGCAGCGAGCTCATGCCGATGATGCCGTTCAGTGGCGTGCGGATTTCGTGGCTCGCCATCGCGAGAAAGCGCGACTTGGCGCGATTGGCGGCATCGGCCTGGTCACGCGCCTCCGACAGCGCCCGCTCGGTTTCGGTGCGGTCGGTGACGTCGCGGCCGACGCATTGCAGCTCGGCCGGCTGACCGGCGTCGGAACGCACCAGTCCCTCGCGCCAGGCGATCCATTTCGGTCCGAGTCGTGTTGCGATCCTCTGGTCGTGGATGCGGGTGCCGTTGCTCTCGATTGCGCTGTCGCCCTGCTCCAGAACCTCGAAGTTGAAGCGCGTGCCGATCAGCGTTTCACGCGGCTTCTCGGCCAACTGGCAATACGCGTCGTTGGCGAAGGTGATATGGCTGCGCGCATCGCGCATCACGATCAAATCGCCTTGTTGTTCAAAGAGACTGCGGGCGCGTTCGGCGGCTTCCTGCAGCTCCCAATTGCGGTCGGCGAGCGCTTCATTGTGCAGCACGATCTTGTGCATCTTCCTGCGCTGCAGACGCAGACGGATGCTCAATGTCGCCAGTGCGACGCAGGCGATCGCGAACAGGAAGCTCGCGCCGATCGCAAAGGCATGCGCGTTGTAACCGGAGTTCGGGGAGCGGCTGCCGGCGATGAACCCGTAGGCGCCGCCGAAGGCGGCCGAGAAAATCATGAAGGAGCGGATCGCGGCGATCAGCCAGGGATGGCGACGGCCGAAGCGGCGTAGGCTTAGTTTGATCCGGAAAATCCGTCCCATTCCAGTACTCACAAACTAGATGCCGCGATGGCGTGACGATGCTTTGTCGATCTTGCGAAGTGTTTGAGGCGATGCCGCTTGTTGCCGCGCCCTGCGAACAGGGTTAGCGAAGCGTTAACGGCTGGTTCAGGAAGGCGAGATGGCGGCGATCGCCGTGGGCGCCGACGATCAGGGCGGCGGCGTCGCGCTCGGTGAAACGCGTCGACTGCACGAAGATGTGGTAGTCGGCCGGGCCGTCGTCATGCGACAGGAAGATGACGGGAGACGCGGCGCTCGGTCGGCTCGAGATCGCGACGAACTGCGTATCCGCTGCCGCCGCGCAGGCATTCTCTTCAGCGGCATCCGCGCCGTCGATCACGGCGAAGTCAGCAGCCGCAGCATTGTCGGAGACTGCGACCCGGACGGTTGCAAGCCTGGGATCATCGGTGAAGCTGACGCGGAGATCGGCGTGCCAGGGCGCGCTGGCGAGCTGCACGGTTCCGGTCGCAACCGCGATGCAGGGACGGTCCGCAGGGAAGAGCTCGATGCGGGCAAGGATCGCGGCGGCAATCAACGGGACGACCGAAACCAGGACCTTGAAACGCAGCATGAAACGCACCCGCTTGATAAGTTCCGCAACACACAGCGGCCTTATGGTTGGCGGATCGTAAAGAAAACTCGTTACCGGCGAGTTGACGGGCGCCTCAGGCGGCGTGGCGGACGTCTTCGGCGAGCGCACGATAGGACAGCGCTTCGGCCAGATGCAGCCGGCCGATCTTCTCGGCGCCGTCGAGGTCGGCAAGCGTGCGCGCGACGCGGAGCACGCGGTGATAGCCGCGCGCCGACAGCCGCATGGTCTCCGCGGCATCGCGCAGCAGCTTTTGCCCCTGCGCATCCGGCTTTGCGATCTCTTCCAATAGCGCCGCCGGTGCTTCCGCATTGGTGCGCACGTCAGTGAGGCCGGCGGCGGCGTAGCGCGTCAGCTGAATATCGCGCGCGGCCGCGACGCGGGCGGCCACCTCGGCGGACCCTTCAGCCGGCGGCGGCAGGATCAGATCGGCGGCGGTGACCGCGGGCACCTCGATGCGCAGATCGATGCGATCCATCAGCGGACCGGAAATCCGCATCTGATAGTCCGAGGTGCAGCGGTCGATCGGACCGCGCCTGCAGGCATAGCCGGGTTCGAAGGCGTGACCGCAGCGGCACGGGTTCATCGCCGCGATCAGCATGAAACGCGCGGGATAGGTGACGCGGTGATTGGCGCGGGACACCGCGACTTCACCGTTCTCCAGTGGCTGGCGCAGCGAATCCAGCACGCGTGGATCGAACTCGGGCAATTCGTCGAGGAACAGCACGCCATGATGGGCGAGCGAGATCTCGCCGGGTTTTGCGCGAATGCCGCCGCCGGTCAGCGCGGCCATGCTGGCGGAATGATGCGGGCTGCGGAACGGCCGCTGCGACGTCAGCGCGCCGCCTTCGATCTCACCGGCAACCGAAGCGATCATCGAGACTTCCAGAAGCTCCGATGGTGACAGCGGCGGCAGGATCGAGGGCAGCCTCGCCGCGAGCATCGACTTGCCCGCGCCGGGCGCGCCGATCATGAGAAGATGATGACCGCCGGCAGCGGCGATCTCGAGCGCGCGCTTGGCGCTCTCCTGGCCCTTGATGTCGCGGAGGTCTAGCTGCGCCGCTGGCGCCTGCCGCACCTTCGGCTGTGGACGCGACAGCACCTGCGTGCCGCGAAAATGGTTGGCGATCTGGATCAGCGAATTGGCCGCGATGATCTGGATGTCGGGACTGGCCCAGGCAGCTTCCGCGCCGCAGGCCGCCGGGCAAATCAGGCCTTCGTCGCGCGCGTTGGCGCCGATCGCAGCGGGCAACACGCCCGCGACCGGCGCGATCGACCCGTCCAGGCCGAGTTCGCCGAGCACGGTGAAGCCGGTCAGAGCATCTGATGGAATTGCGCCGATGGCGGCCATCAGGCCGAGCGCAATCGGCAGATCGTAATGGCTGCCTTCCTTCGGCAGGTCGGCGGGCGCGAGGTTGACCGTGATCCGGCGTGCCGGCAGCGCGAGACCCGAGGCGATCAGTGCCGAGCGCACCCGCTCGCGCGCCTCCGAGACGGCTTTGTCGGCAAGGCCGACCACATGAAAGGCGGGCAGCCCCGGCGAGACCTGGACTTGCACGTCGACCGCGCGAGCCTCGATCCCCTCAAAGGCAACGGTGGAAACCCGCGCAACCATAGCCCGTCCTTATTGTCGGCAATCGAAGGTAGCGGAACCCTACGAAAGAAGCAAGAACATTAAGAGAACATAGGTGGACAGCCACGACCTCGGCGGGAAAACTCGCCTGCCGCCTCATTCCACCGTCATGTCGTAGACGATCTTGCTGCAGCCGGTGATGGGACCTTCCCTGCCGCAAACGCGAAGCATGAATGGGTCGCTCCCGGTGAAACCAGTCGGCGCGGTGTAGGAATAGGTGCCGCCTTCACGCAAACGCAGTGTTCCGTGGGCGGGCGGCTCGGTCAAATACAGCCGCCGGAACGTCGCGATCCGGCCTGCGATAATAGCCGTCGCAGGTCCGGCCCTGCTTGATGTCGCCATGGCCCTTCCACGGACCTTCACTGGTGAGGTGGAAATGAATCGGCGCGATGCAGGCGGCCTGAAGCGGAGACTGAGACAACAGCAACACCGCAGACGACAGAACCAGCCGCCACCTCATCACGCATCCCCTAACCCCGTTTCTTCTCGATAGCGTCCCAGATCTTTGCGGCGACGTCGGGACCATTGAGCCGCGCAATCGCCCGAATGCCGGTCGGCGACGTCACATTGATTTCAGTGAGATTGCCGTCGATCACGTCGATGCCGACAAACAAAAGCCCGCGTTTCTTCAATTCGGGGGCAAGCGTGCTGCAGATTTCGCGCTCGCGCGGCGTGAGTTCGGTCGCCTGCGCAGCACCGCCGCGCACCATATTGGAGCGCAGATCGTCCGCCGCCGGCACGCGATTGACCGCGCCTGCAAACTCACCGTCGACCAGGATGATGCGCTTGTCGCCATGCTTGACCTCGGGGAGGAAGCGCTGGATCACCCAGGGCTCCCTGAACGTGACCGAGAACATGTCGAACAGCGAGCCGAAATTCATGTCCTGAGGCATGATGCGAAAGACAGCCGCGCCGCCATGGCCGTGCAGCGGCTTCATGACGACCGCGCCATGGGTGTCGCGGAAGGCATTGATCTCGTCGAGGTCGCGCGAGATCAGGGTCGGCGGCATTAACTGCGGAAAGTTCATCACGAACAGCTTTTCCGGCGCGTTGCGCACGCTGGCCGGATCGTTCACCACCAATGTCTTCGGATGGATGCGCTCGAGCATGTGCGTCGAGGTGATGTAAGCGAGATCGAATGGCGGATCCTGCCGCAACAATACGACATCGAATGAGCGGATTGAGGTGCGCTTCGGCTCGCCAAGCGTGAAATGATTGGCGGGGTCGTCGCGCACGGTGAGCGATTGCACGGGGGCGACGATGTCGTCGCCGACCTGCGACAGCTTGTCGGGCGTGTAGTATGACACCCCGTGGCCGCGCTTTTGCGCCTCCAGCAGCAGCGCAAAGGTGGAATCGCCGCGGATGTTGATGCGCGCGATGGGGTCCATCTGGACGGCGACGTTCAATGTCATGGAAAGGCCCGGGCTGGAAGGGGAGGATTTAAGGCGAGGCGTCAAATGCCGCTAACAGATGGCGCGGCAGGCGCCGCGGCGCAATCAGGACGGCGTCAAAACGCAGCTCGAATTCGGCATATTCGGGATGCGCGGCAAGCCAGGCCTGCGCGGCATCGATGATGCGCGCCTGCTGCCGCGGCGTCACGGCAAATGCGGCATCGTCGAGTGTAGCGCGCGCTTTGACCTCGACAAAGGCGAGCAGATTGCGCCGTCTTACGATCAGGTCGATCTCGCCGTGGGGCGAGCGGAAGCGCTTTGCGAGGATGCGGTAGCCCTTGGCGAACAGGAAAGCGGCGGCGCGGCTTTCCCCTGAAATGCCGGTCTGGAACGCGGCAACGCGTTCGGGCGAGGCTTCTTTCGGTGGGGCACGGTCAGTTTTCGCCATCGCCGCTCTTTTCTTTCGCAAGTTCGAGCGCGCGGGCATAGACCTCGCGGCGCGGCCGGCCTGACAACTCGCTCGCCACGGCCACGGCATCTTTCACGCTGTGATCTCTGAGCTGTTCGCGCAGGAGATTGTCGAGGGCATCATCTGAGAACGTTCGTGCATCCGCTGCGGGCGGGCCGATCACCAGCACGAACTCGCCGCGCGTTTCCAGAGTGTCGGCTTGTCCCGCCAATTCGGCGAGCGTGCCGCGCGTCACCTCCTCGTGCAGCTTGGTGAGCTCGCGACAGATCGCAGCCTCGCGCGCGCCCATGATTTCTCCGAGGTCGGCGAGTGTGGCCTGTACGCGATTGCCTGACTCGAACAGCACCAGCGTTGCCTCGATCCGTGCGAGCTCGGAGAGCCGCGTGCGTCGCGCGGTCTCCTTCGCCGGCAAGAATCCTTCGAAGAAAAACCGGTCGGTCGGCAGTGCTGCGACCGAGAGCGCCGTCAAGACCGATGACGGTCCCGGCAGGGCGGTCACGGCATGGCCTGTGGCGCAGGCCTCGCGCACCAGCTTGAAGCCGGGATCGGAAATCAGCGGCGTGCCGGCATCGGAGACCAATGCGATGGATGCGCCTTCGGACAGACGCGCAAGGAGCTTCGGCCGCGCGCTTGCGGCATTGTGCTCGTGATAGGGTGTGAGTTCCGCCGCAATGCCGTAGCGCTCGGTCAGGCGGCGCGTAATCCGTGTGTCCTCGCAGGCGATCGCGTCGACGCCGGCCAGCGTCTCCAGCGCGCGCAGGGTGATGTCGCCGAGATTGCCGATCGGGGTCGCCACCAGATGCAGGCCCGCTGCTGCCTTGGGCGCGGGGAACACGTGCCCACCCATCGTATAAGTGCGTTGGGCGGGTTCCCCACGGCCTTCGGTATTTATCGGGGCAGCTTTTGCGCGCATAATGCCACCTTAAGGGGCAGATGATCCCGGCGCCACATCAAGCCAGCCGTGTCCGGCCGTTCATGCGGCGTACAACGGCGAACAGTCAGGATGGCGCAATGACTGTCGATCGGCGGGGCCATAAACCTTTTGTTTTGGTTAACTAATCGCCGACAATATGCCTGAATTGGCCCCTCCTGCTCTTTTTGGAGGCGCGTTTTGGCTGACCTCGCGGTCGGTCGAATGAAGAGATGTGATGGTGGGCCCGCTCAAACCCGGAAACCTTTCCGGTCAATCGCCGAAGCCGCAAACAACGACCCGGCGGACGGCGATCGCTCTCGTGCTCGGCGCGCCGCTGCTGTCGGCCTGCGCCGGCGTTCAGCAGAGCCTTAGCCAGTTCGGCGGTTCGTCATCCGCACCGGCCGGCCCGGCGCAACAGCCCCTCGTCGCCGGCAACGGCCAGGTCAAGGTCGGCCTGATCCTGCCATTGTCCGGCTCGGGCAATGCCGCGGTTGCCGCGCAGTCGATGAAGAACGCCGCGGAAATGGCGCTCGCCGAGTTCCAGAATCCGAACATCCAGATCCTGATCAAGGACGACGGTGGCTCGCCCTCGGGCGCGCAGGCCGGCGCACAGCAGGCGGTCGATGAAGGCGCCGAAATCCTTTTGGGGCCGCTGTTCGCCGCCTCGGTGCCGGCAGTGGCGCAGGTCGCGCGCACGCGCGGCATTTCCGTGATCGCGTTCTCCACCGATTCCAGCATCGCCGGCCGCGGCGTCTATCTCTTGAGCTTCCTGCCGGAGTCCGATGTCAGCCGCATCGTCGAATATTCGGCGGGCATCGGCAAAAAGTCGTTCGCCGCGCTATTGCCCGAGAACGCCTATGGCAATGTGGTGGAGGCCGCCTTCAAGACCGCGGTCAGCCGCCGCGGCGGCCGCATCGCGGCCTTCGAAAAATATGGCGGGGACCGCGCCGCGCCGGCACGCACGGTGGCGGCGGCACTCGGAAGCGCGGACGCGCTGATGATCGCCGATGATGGCGACTCCGTCGTTGCCACCGCGGAAGCGCTAACGGCCGCCGGCGCCAATTTGCGCAACATCCAGCTGCTCGGTACCGGGCTGTGGGATAACCCGCGCGTGTTCTCCAATCCCAACCTGCAGGGCGGTCTCTATGCCGCACCGGACCCGGCCGGCTTCCGCGCCTTCTCCGGCCGCTATCGCACGCGCTATGGCAACGAGCCGGTACGCACCGCGACGCTCGCATATGATGCGGTGGCGCTGGTTGCGGCGCTGGCGCGGCAAGGCGGACAGAAATTTTCGCAGGATGTGCTGACAAACTCGTCCGGCTTTGCCGGTATCGACGGGCTCTTTCGTTTCCGCCCCGACGGCACCAATGAGCGTGGACTTGCGGTAATGCGCGTCGGCAGCACCGGTGGCGTGGCTGTTGCGGGCTCGCCGAAGAGTTTTGGGGCTTAGCTCTTATTTTTTGCGCATGATCTTTTCGGAAAACCGCTTCACACTTTTCCGGATCATGCGCTAAGCCGCCAAATCCGCCACCACCGCATCGAGCACGGGGAACCCGGCCTGCGTCACCCGCAGGCGTCCATCGGCGTCGACAACGATTGCGCCCTCCTCACGAAGCACGGCGATGCGCCGCGGGTCGATCGCGCGGCCGGAGAGCGCGGCGTAGCGTTCGGGGTCGATGCCTTCCTTCAATCGCAACCCCATCAGCAGAAACTCGTCTGCGCGCTCCTCGCGGTTGAGAACGTCGTCGGTGACGACGCCGTGCCCGTTGGCCTCGACCCGCATCAGCCATGCCTCGGGGCGTTTCTCGGTCGCAGTGGCGTGCCTGAGGCCGCCGATGTCGAGCCGGCCATGCGCGCCCGGCCCGATGCCGGCATATTCCTGGCCGCGCCAGTAGACCAGATTGTGTCGGCACTCCGCGCCTGCGCGGGCGTGGTTGGAAATCTCATAGGCCGGCAGATCGTGCTTCGCGCACACATCCTGCGTCACGTCATAGAGTGCGCGCGCTATCGCCTCGTCCGGCGTCTTCAACTTGCCGGCGGCATGCAAGCCGAAGAACGGCGTGCCCTCTTCGATGGTGAGTTGGTAGAGCGAGAGATGCTCGGCGGCTTCCGAGATCGCGAGCTTCAATTCGTCGGCCCATAGCGCGGGCGTCTGATCCGGGCGAGCATAGATCAGATCGAACGAATAACGGTCAAAGGATTTCCGCGCGATCGCCACCGCATCGAGCGCCTCGCGCGCGCTGTGCAGCCGACCGAGTTCTTTGAGCGAGACATCATTGAGCGCCTGCACGCCGAGCGAGACGCGATTGACGCCGGCCGTGCGATAGCCGGCAAAGCGCGTCGCCTCGACGCTGGTCGGATTGGCCTCTAACGTAACCTCCGCATCCGCCGCGACGCGCCAATGCTCGCCGATCGCATCCAGAATCGCGCCGACGGTTTTCGGCTGCATTAATGACGGCGTGCCGCCGCCGAGAAAGATCGAGGTCACCTCGCGACCAGGCACACGAGCGGCCGTGGTTTCGATCTCGCGCGCAAAGGCGCGGGCAAAGCGCTCTTCGTCGATCGCGGCATGGCGGACATGGCTGTTGAAATCGCAATATGGGCATTTCGACAGGCAGAACGGCCAGTGCACATAGACGCCGAAGGCTTGCTGGTCGGCGCTCGTCATCAGAGGCAGATCTCCGCAAGCTTGACGAAAGCGCGGGCGCGGTGCGACAGGCCGAGTCCGAGCGGCGGCAGGCCGTGCTTTTCGATGCTGGTCATCTCGCCGAACGTGCGCGCAAAACCATCCGGCTGGAACATCGGGTCATAGCCGAAGCCAGCGGTGCCGCGCGGCGGCCACACCAGCGTGCCATCGGCGCGCGCCTCGACCTCTTCCAGATGATCGTCGGGCCAGGCCACGCACAGCGCGGAAACGAAATGTGCAGTTCGCGCGTCCGGTGCGGTCGCGCCGCGCTCGCGCAACAGCCGCTCGATCCGCGCCATCGCCTCGTTGAAATCTTTTTTCGGGCCGGCCCAGCGCGCGCTGTATATCCCCGGCGCGCCGTCGAGTGCATCGACTACGAGACCGGAATCATCGGCAAAGGCCGGCAGTTTTGCGGCTTGGGCCGCAGCAACCGCTTTGATCCTCGCATTGGCGTGGAAAGTCTTGCCGGTCTCGTCGGGCTCCTCGAGGCCCAGTTCGCCCGCAGAGACGGCCTCGATGCCATGCGGCGCCAGCAGCTCGCGCATCTCGGCGAGCTTGCCGGGATTGTGGGTCGCGATCACGAGCTTGCCGGAGATTTTCCGATGCATGGTCAGGCGACGGCAATCTTCTGCAGATCGACCAGCCGCGCCACGCCCTTCCTGGCCAGCGCGATCAGCGCCAACAACTCGTCCTGCGAGAACGGCGTCTTCTCCGCGGTGCCCTGCACCTCGACGATGCGGCCGTCACCGGTCATGACGAAATTGGCGTCGGTGTCGGCTTCCGAGTCCTCGGCATAATCGAGATCGAGCACCGGCGTGCCGCCATAGATGCCGCAGGAGATCGCGGCGACGTTGTCGCGCAGCACATTGGCCTTGATCATGTTGCGCGACTTCATCCAGTTCAGACAATCGGCGAGCGCGACCCATCCGCCGGTGATCGACGCCGTGCGCGTGCCGCCATCGGCCTGCAGCACGTCGCAGTCGACGGTGATCTGCCGTTCGCCGAGCGCCTGGAGGTCGACGACGGCGCGGAGCGAACGACCGATCAATCGCTGGATTTCGACGGTGCGACCGCCCTGCTTGCCGGCCGACGCTTCGCGGCGCGTGCGCTCCAGCGTGGCGCGCGGCAACATGCCGTATTCAGCCGTGACCCAGCCGCGGCCTTGCCCCTTCAGCCAGGGCGGCAGCCGTTCTTCCAGAGTGGCGGTGACCAGCACATGGGTGTCGCCGAACTTCACCAGGCAGGAGCCTTCCGCATATTTGACGACGCCGCGCTCGAGCGTCACGGCGCGCAGTTCGTCGGGGGCACGGCGGCTTGGCCGCATGGACATTCTCCAGGACATTGGGAAGGGGAACTCGCGGGAGCTTGTAGGAGCGTGGGCGGAGCGCGGCAAGGCCCTTAACCATGCTTTTGAAGCGGCCTCACGCGCCTTGTCAGGGACGCCAAGGGCGGACACATTAGAGGTCGTTGTAACGGAGTCCTCAGTGGCCCAACACGACCCGATTCCCCTGATCGCGCCGCAATCCGGGCTGGCTCAGCTCAATGAGCGCTCGCGCGACATTTTTCGGCAAATCGTCGAGAGTTATCTGGCGACCGGCGAGCCCGTCGGTTCGCGGAACATCTCCCGCCTGATCGCCGTTCCGCTGTCGCCCGCCTCGGTGCGCAATGTGATGGCCGATCTCGAACAGGCCGGCCTGATCTATGCGCCGCATACCTCCGCCGGCCGGTTGCCGACGGAGCGCGGCCTACGTTTCTTTGTCGATGCCTTGATGCAGGTCGGCGATCTCACTGAGGCCGAGCGGCAGTCGATCCAGAGCCAGCTCACGTCCGTCGGTCGTGCGCAGTCGGTCGAAGCGGCGCTTGGTGAAGCCTTGACGCGATTGTCCGGCCTGACCCGCGCTGCGGCCGTCGTTCTGACCGCCAAATCCAATTCGCGCCTCAAGCATATCGAGTTCGTGCGTCTGGAACCCGAGCGTGCGCTGGCCGTGCTGGTCGGCGAGGACGGCCAGGTCGAGAATCGCGTGCTGCCGTTGCCGCCGGGTGTTCCCCCTTCGGCGCTGACCGAAGCGACCAACTTCCTCAACTCGCGCATCCGCGGCCGCACGCTGGCGGAAGCGCGGCTCGAACTAGAGACGGCGCTGACTGAGGGGCACGCCGAGCTCGATCAACTGACGCAGAAGGTGATCACGGCTGGCCTTGCGAGCTGGTCGGGCGGCGAGAGCGAGCAGCGGCAGCTGATCGTGCGCGGTCATGCCAACTTGCTCGAAGACTTGCATGCGCTTGAAGACCTGGAACGGGTCCGGTCGCTTTTCGATGATCTCGAAACCAAGCGCGGCGTGATCGATCTGCTCGGCCGCGCCGAAAGCGCCGAGGGCGTACGCATCTTTATCGGTTCGGAGAACAAGTTGTTCTCCTTGTCGGGCTCCTCCACCATCATCTCGCCCTACCGCGACGCGGCCGGCCATATCGTCGGCGTGCTCGGGGTGATCGGGCCGACGCGGCTCAACTATGCCCGCGTAATCCCGACGGTGGACTATGCCGCGCGTATCGTGAGCCGCCTGCTCGGCGGCTGAGGTCGTGCGGGGCGCGATCACGGGCGCTTGATTTTCGGCTCCCAAAGCACGATATGGCGGCCGACAGCATTGCTCAGTTAGTCCGATTGTCCGAGAAGGCCCTTGATGACCGATTCCGACCGCAAGAACGATCCGGCGTACCCGGCCGAGGCCGGCGAGCCCGTCGTCTCGAAGCCCTACATCATGCCTGACGATCCCGAGGAAGGATCGATCGAGCTGCTGGTGAAGGAAGCCGCCGACTCGCGCGACAAGATGCTGCGTACGCTGGCCGAGATGGAGAACCTGCGGCAGCGCACCCGGCGCGAGGTTGCCGATTCCAAGATCTACGGCATCACCGGCTTCGCGCGAGACATTCTCGACATCGCCGACAATCTGCAGCGCGCGCTTGACGCGGTTCCGGCCGAAGCGAAGGCATCCGCGGATCCCGGCATGAAAGCGTTGATGGAGGGCGTCGAGCTCACCGAACGTTCGCTGCTCAACACGCTGGAGAAGAACGGCGTCAGGAAGTTCGATCCATCCGGCGAGCGGTTCGACCCGAATTTCCAGCAGGCGATGTACGAGGTGCCTGACCCGTCGGTGCCCGCCGGCACCGTGGTGCAGGTGGTACAGGCGGGTTACATGATCGGCGAGCGCGTGTTGCGCCCGGCTCTCGTCGGCGTCTCCAAGGGTGGGGCGAAGCCCGCGCCGGCTCCGGCCAACGGCAACGACGCGGCCTGAACTATGCCGCGATGTCGGCAGACTGGATGCGCTTGACGCCGGCCTTGGTCATGTCGTCCCAGGCCTTGGCGAGTGAGCCCTGCGTGTCGATCCCGCGGCAGGCGTCTTCCACGACATAGGTTTCGAACGCAGCCTTGCGGGCGTCCAGCGCGGTCCAGGCCACGCAGAAATCGGTCGCGAGGCCGACGACGAAAACGCGCTCGATGTTGCGAGCCTTGAGGTAGGCCGCAAGCCCGGTCGTCGTCTTGCCATCCGCCTCGGTAAAGGCCGAGTAGCTGTCGACGTCCTTGTGGAATCCCTTGCGGATGATGAGTTCCGCCTGCGGGATCGCGAGGTCCTTCGAAAGCGCGGCGCCGTCCGTGCCCTGGACGCAATGGTCGGGCCACAGCACCTGCTTGCCGTAACTGAGATCGACCGTTTCGAACGGCTTCTTGCCCGAATGCGTCGAGGCGAACGAAACATGCCCCGGCGTGTGCCAATCCTGCGTCATCACGACGTTGGCGAATCCCTTGGCGATTGTGTTGATGACCGCCACGACCTGCTCGCCTTCCTTCACCGCGAGACTGCCGCCGGGAAGGAAACAGTTCTGGACGTCGATAACAAGCAGCGCCGACGCGTCATCCGGCTGCTTGATCGTTGCCGCAGCCCAGACTTTGTTCGAGAAGGTCGCGGTCATGGCGCAAGCGCCAAGCCCCGTCAAAACCTGCCGTCGATCGAACATGATGCTCTCCTCTGGTTCCGAGACGAGGAGAGCCTAATGAGGGCCAACTTCCAGCGAAAGTCCGAATCAGCGGCCACGCTGCTTATTCCGCAGTCAGCCCTTCGGCTTGATGCCGTCGCGCACGGCGCGAAAGCGCGGGAACGCCGCCGGCCACTGGTCGCGCGGCGCGCTGCCGACGATGCGCAGCATCTGCGGTCCGCCGAACCGCAGCCACTGCACCACGGTGACCGGCGTATTATCCTTGCCGCTGATGGCCTCGACCCGGGTTTCATAGGCAGGCATGCCGTCGATCCTGATCGGCTCCGACATGGTGAGCCGCGCCTCGCGCACGCCGGGGATCTGGGTCGCGGTCTGCTGCGCAAACCGTGCGCGATCGTCGGGCTCGGGCGGGGTCGCACCGATCAGGCCGATGATCATGAACGGCGACGGCTCGAATCCGGTATCCTCATTGCCGTCAGCGAGGATCATCGCGGCGCCGGGCGCCAGCGTGCGGACGTTCTTGAAATTGCCGAGGTCGGTGAGCTTGAACGGCATCAGCCCGAGCTGTTCCTCGACCGGCACATCCTTGCGCAGCGCGACGGTGGCGAACATCTGTTGAACGGCATCGTCGGTGTAGATCTTGGTGGCGTTCTCAGGGACCTGCACGGCGACGTAGCCGGAGAACGTGCCGCCCGAGACGATCATCGAATAGCGCCGCATGGTATTGGCGCCCTCCTTGCCAGTCTCGGCGGTATAGTAGGCGGTCCCTGCCGGCGTCTCCATGCTGTGCGGCTTGATGCCGCCGGCGCCTTGGGGATTTTCCGTGAACGCCTTCTTGATCTCGCCATAGGCGTCGGACGGCAGCTCGGTCACCAGCACCTTGACGTTTCCATCTTCGGATTCGAAGCCGGGAAAGGTGTTCGATTTGGTCAGGCCGACCAGCGGCGCCAATCCGACCCGCACGCCCTGCGGGAAGATCGCGTCCGCCGCGAGAGACGGCCGCATCACCGCCGTAAGCAGCGCGAAAGCGGTGAAGAGTCGGAATGGCTTCATGATAGACCTGTCTGGCTTATTGGCGGTACGACAAGCGACCGTCGCCGCCCGTGAGGCAGGGGTGCTTCGAACCGCCGCCTTTTAACGGGTTTGCGGGGCCGGCAACAGGGTAGGCCGTGGTTGTCCGGAGATCTGCTTCCGTTAACACATGGGCCTGCCGTCGAACGCAGGCGGAACGGATATTATCGTTCAGCGGCAAGCATTTTCATGGGCCTCCACTGCGGCCCGGTCCTTGCAGGCACCTGCCCCTCTCCTATATGAGGCTCACAATTCGCGAAATCGCGAGCATTTGATCAAGGGGGTTCGGACAGGGCGCCTTCTGGGCCCAGCCAACCTGCCGCAAAACAAAAGGGTATGAGGACCATGGGAAAGGTCATTGGGATCGATCTCGGCACCACGAATTCGTGCGTCGCCGTAATGGATGGCAAGAACGCCAAAGTCATCGAG